>NZ_JADCSA010000917.1 GCF_015070385.1 Nocardioides malaquae
AAGATAAATTACAATAAAATGAATTTCGATTCAACGCAAAGTTAAAATGATGAATTTAAAACTATTTAACTGGCATTTATATACATATATACAGTAAGTAAAGGTGAAAGAAAAATAGAAATATGAACGCAGTTGTACGTTTGAAACGTTGCATTTGGTGATTGGTGAAGGTGAATAAAAGTTACAAAATGTATTGGCTCGTCATCATCCTAAAATTTTTGATTAAGTTGAGATTCCCCACAACACT
>NZ_JADCSA010000918.1 GCF_015070385.1 Nocardioides malaquae
ATTGTGTAATAGTTGTCTGGTGATGCAAGACTATGTGGGGATTGGCATGAAAGGCACATAATCTTCCTCTGCCGTACCCAAATAGTTCTGTCTGTGTGACAGTGGCTCAGCAACACTGTGGACATAGGACTAGGTCTAAAGGCTGCATAGTGGTTTGAAAACCTAGTTACCATAAAGAGCAAAAAGATCTGTTAGAAAAGAGAACCCTGAAGCTGCCATATGCTACAGACAGCCAAGATCATGTATT
>NZ_JADCSA010000919.1 GCF_015070385.1 Nocardioides malaquae
AGAACCATTTGTCATTATTTAAATAAATGTAAATTAAATCACTTAATATACCTTTAAAATTGCTAAATAGTATAGCACAAGTACTTAGTTGGCATCATTACAAATTTGCATCGCGAAACGAATCCAAAGTCAAATGATACAACATTTCTTTGTTTGCATATCAATACAATCATTGAAATTCAAATTGATGCATCGATAGTTGCTGCATCGTTACACGTCTAGTTGCAGTTTAGAGTCAGCTATCCAG
>NZ_JADCSA010000920.1 GCF_015070385.1 Nocardioides malaquae
AGCATCAGGCCGCATTGTGTGGAAATGCTAAGTGGACGACTGGAAAAGCTTCTTCTTTTTTTATGCGTGCGAATACAATTGAAAGAAGAGAAATGGGTACCATGTGTACTGATGCTTTTCTGCCCTACCAAAACTTTCCAAAACAGAACAAAGGGAGAAAGGAAATATGATAAAATACTGCTGAATTTTAAGCAAAATTATGTCAGAATTCAAACTGGAGGAGAATGGTGCACAAACCACTCAATGC
>NZ_JADCSA010000921.1 GCF_015070385.1 Nocardioides malaquae
GAGAAGGGAAAGGGGGCTAAAATAAATCAATAGTTAGGTTAAAACAATAAAAAAAATACACAATAAGAACGCAATGTAATAAGTTACAGAACACAGCCGTGACGTGCATACAAAAAAATGCATTGGCCTACAGAGCCGAACAACAATAAGGGCTACCAGTCAGCATTTGTCTTTAAGAATGTCTGTAAGACAGAGACTTAGAAAGTCCAGATTTAACATTTCTGGTGGGTCATTCCAGTCTATGGCT
>NZ_JADCSA010000922.1 GCF_015070385.1 Nocardioides malaquae
CTAGTGAATTAAAGGATGATTTGCGCCCCCACCTCGAAGGTGAACTTGGCGCTGCCGAAGTTGGTCTTCTGCTTCTGCCAGAAGGTGTCTGGTTTGATGATGAGGGCCACCTGGATCTCTGCAGGGAACACCTCCTGGAGGGTCTTCAGCAGAGGTTTGATCAGGTCCCACTTGGACCCCCGCATGTCCAGGATGACCGTAAAGCCCCGCTTACACACCTCCTCACTGGGGATTACAGAAATATTAA
>NZ_JADCSA010000923.1 GCF_015070385.1 Nocardioides malaquae
GTTTAATTTTGCCAGATAGCAGTAAACTTAGTTGTTTACGTCGTAAGGCAGCATCGTAACGTTGTTTTTCTAATTCGGTTTCAGGAATAAGTTCAGGAATTTTAACAGGACGACCAGTTTCGTCTACAGCGACAAAGGTGTATATCCCCTCATTGGCTTTAGTTCGATCGCCAGATTGACGATCTTCAATCCAGGCATCTATAAAACCCTCCATTGAGGTGTTAAATGCGCGAGATACTTTTGCTTC
>NZ_JADCSA010000924.1 GCF_015070385.1 Nocardioides malaquae
TGACGTCATTTCCACGTCGTCGTCAAAAAGTTCATTTAATTAAGCTGAAAACCTGTGTGTCAGAGGAGAGTGCGTGCGTGCGTGCGTGTTTGTGTGCGTGCGTGCGTGCGTAGACAGATAGACAGACAGATATTAGACATCGCTATAGCTAGGGACAAAGTCAAGAATTGGGAGCGCAGGCACCACTCCAAAATGTTTTTTGCCAGACGGCGAGCGATGAAATGCTTTCAAGCTTCAAATCTCAACC
>NZ_JADCSA010000098.1 GCF_015070385.1 Nocardioides malaquae
GCTGATAAGTACCGCACCAATGAATGAGTTTGTCGTTCCGTCCTGTCCAATCATGATGGAGTATAGCACCATGTTGTTCCAGAGGGGTATACATGACATTAGGACATATAGCATAGCACCAGGTGTGATTCCTTTCCTCTGTGTGAACTGAGCGGTGCAGATGTCATGTATATCCCTCTGGAATAGCATGGTGCTATACTCTTATTTTCCCATGTATCCCTATGTTTTTCATTATCAGCCAATCAGGATGAATTATAGCACCATGCTGTTCCAGAGGGATATATATGACATCAACATGTAAGGCATAGCAATTCGGACACTATTCTTCATCTTGTACTTAATTGACAAACATAGCGACCAATACACTTACTTTTCTGCACCACTCAGTTCACCCCAGGTGTGATTTTTTGTATTTCCTACAACTCTTTTTATCCCCACACAACTCCTCTAAT
>NZ_JADCSA010000925.1 GCF_015070385.1 Nocardioides malaquae
GTTAGGCGAGATCTTAGGAAGAAACACTTTGATAATGTTAAGCAGGCTTTGGATGAGGCCAGGTTCCTCATCGATGTGCAGGATGAAGAGGACGGCAGTACCACCAAGGTCCTACAACTGAAAGAAGAGAAGCAGGCACCTTCTGTCCAAGAGCTAGTACAGGAATGTGTCAAGCAGTTGAAGCCCCTGGTTCAGGTGGCAAGTCCGGTCACTTCTACCCCGATTGTGACCCCTTCATTGGTCAGAG
>NZ_JADCSA010000926.1 GCF_015070385.1 Nocardioides malaquae
CATGAATCAAAATGCGTCCCAGGCTAGGTCGGTCACTGCCTCTGACACAGGGGACACCCAGCAGGGGATGAAAGGACTGGTGGGCTAGCCAGATGTATGAGAAGGTTGGAGATGGAGACACCCCAAACTAGCTGTATGGAGGATGGAGATGACTGGAGAAGACACCCCCAACCAGAGATTTTGGGGAATCTACCCCTCTATGCATGGGTTCCCGAAGTTTGACCCTGGTCATCACACAACTGATGAA
>NZ_JADCSA010000927.1 GCF_015070385.1 Nocardioides malaquae
GTTATGGTGCCGTCTAGTATGCCTTCTTCTTCGTTGGTCTGAAATGGCGAATGTGATGACGTCATTACGGCGCGACGCGGATCTTGTACATACACTGGCCTAGCATCCCCGTTGACTCCAATGTTAAATTATCGCTAGGCTAACTCTGGCTTGGAGTGATCTTTTTAGATGCGGTCTTTTCCTCATATTAAAAGAGGGATCCAGTGACACAAAAGACACCATTATCGATCGGAAGCTTGTATGATTG
>NZ_JADCSA010000928.1 GCF_015070385.1 Nocardioides malaquae
ACGCCCATATAAAAATTAGCAAAAAGGACTCCCAAGGGGAACCCATTGCTACACCATCTTGTTGCACATACATTTCACCTTTGTGGTTGGTAAAAGGGGCTTTTTTAGTGCATGTTTCAAGAAGGCTATGGAGAGCTGATTCTGGTATATTTAAGTTTGGTGTGGAGTCATTTCTATATACTCTGTCACATATAAGGTCAATGGTCTCATTTACGGGGACATTGGTGAATAGAGATTCTACATCAAG
>NZ_JADCSA010000929.1 GCF_015070385.1 Nocardioides malaquae
CACATCATGAGATCAACATTAGTTATTTTAGAACGCTGAAATGACCTTTGTGGATTCAAAGCTCCAGAATATTCTGTCTTCATCAAGGATGAGTTCTTCACCTCCGGAGGTGGACGTCTTGAACACTCCTACCTTTTGAACCTTTAGACCTCCATCAGGGAGCCACACCCAGTTCAGGACATCCATGTTCGGTGAAGCATTATTTCCATTCTCATCATATGATACTTGCTCCCCAGATGATCTGGTG
>NZ_JADCSA010000930.1 GCF_015070385.1 Nocardioides malaquae
ATTCATCGAGCCGCAGAAGAAGAAATTGCCGAGGGTAATATACACAAAATCATTCAGGTTGCATCAAGGCGGCAAGTGAGTGAATCCCCGGGAGCGTACAGAAGTACGTGACCGGGGTGAACGAGCGCAGCCAACGCAGAGGCAGCCTGAAGGATGAAGTGTATACGTGTCAGGCCAGCTCGTCCCAGATATAATCGCTGAATTTGCCCAGCAGGGTATCGAGATTATCGTCAAAGGTTCTTTGCAG
>NZ_JADCSA010000931.1 GCF_015070385.1 Nocardioides malaquae
TTTCATCTTCTTGTCAAGGGTCAGAATCTTCACTGAGGGATTGTGTTCAGCAGTCTTCTGAAGACCAATATGCTGCCGGGGCACCGGAGATAATCTGTTCAGGTAACTTAAAATTCCACAAACCTTCAAAGTATGTTATTAAAATTCATAAGCATTAGTGATGCGCAGGTCGAACCTTTTCATGACCCGCCCCGCCCGCCAACCACCAAACCTTAACCCGCCCCACAGCCCGCCTCGCAGAACAATG
>NZ_JADCSA010000932.1 GCF_015070385.1 Nocardioides malaquae
GGATGTAAAACCCTACAGTGTCCTCCTCACTGCCTCTACCCCTCCTTGCCAGGTTGGTTCAAAGACACAGTCCACCCAGAATATGGGAGGAGGGGAGGGGGGGTCCCCAGTTAAATTGGCTCAAATGGCAGGTCCATTTGATTATTTATTTATTTATTCTCTCAACTCTCAGCTCATTTTACACGCCATGCAGTTTTACATTAACTGTGGGGACTTTTGCTGTGCACAGAGGGGAAACTAATTAATG
>NZ_JADCSA010000933.1 GCF_015070385.1 Nocardioides malaquae
TAACATTAAGCAATCTCGTTTATCATCATATTCTCACCTGGGATTGGCTGGTGATCAATTTGCCATATAAGGGAGTCCAACAAGCATATGCTTCTTTGATTGGCTGACACAAACCATCCGCTTCATGATTGGTTGGACTTTTTTGTGACATGTTTGTTCCTCTGAAGCAATATAAGCGCTATCACACTCAAAAGCTGTTGATTCTCCCAAAATATCAAGACTTGAAGACATCTGTTTCATCCACAGT
>NZ_JADCSA010000934.1 GCF_015070385.1 Nocardioides malaquae
GGCTTGGTGCCGGTATGGCGGGCCAAGCAGGTGGCTGAGGCCACGATCCACTGTGCCCCGGCCCTGACGCCGGAGGCGATGGCGTGGATCGACGCGCAGATGGCGCCGTCCCTGGAGAAGATCGGTCGCGCGCAGATGGAGCGGATCGTGGCGCAGGCGAACGAGCTGTACGGTCTGGCGGCGGCGCAGGAGCCACCCCGGGATGAGGACAACGACGGCCGGTTCGACCACATCCACACCCCGATC
>NZ_JADCSA010000099.1 GCF_015070385.1 Nocardioides malaquae
TGGCGAGGGCTGGATAGAGCACGAGGCCTTCAAGGATCAGGAGCGACCAAGCAACCTGACCTAATGAAGGCCTCGCGTGACTCACTGTACGTGTGCGCCTGCGTTCGCTGCCGCCTCTGACGGCTGGTGTCCGCGGGCAGATGAACTGTTCGGCGTCGAGGGCATGCACCTCCTCGGTGTGACGACCCTGGATGAGGGCACCGTGCGGGTCGATGTCGAAACCGATGTGGACCTGACCGGCTGCCCTGACTGCGGAGTGGTCGCGGTGGGCCATGGCCGCCGGGTCCAGGTCCTCCACGACGCGCCGTGCTTCGGCCGGCCGGT
Source organism: Nocardioides malaquae (assembly GCF_015070385.1). Classification (GTDB taxonomy): domain Bacteria; phylum Actinomycetota; class Actinomycetes; order Propionibacteriales; family Nocardioidaceae; genus Nocardioides; species Nocardioides malaquae. Next base: position 325 of record NZ_JADCSA010000099.1, read on the forward strand.
GCGGGTGTGGTGGCGCAAGCGGATCTGGCGCTGCCCGGAGCCGTCGTGCCCGCGGTGGGCCATGGCCGCCGGGTCCAGGTCCTCCACGACGCGCCGTGCTTCGGCCGGCCGGTGCGGGTGTGGTGGC
>NZ_JADCSA010000935.1 GCF_015070385.1 Nocardioides malaquae
GTGGTTTTCCCCTTTAAGGGCGAGAAGCGACCGGTATGTCGTGCAGAAACAACAAGAGTGAAATGAGGTGAAGGCGAGACACACGGAGAGAGAGAGAGAGAATGGCTTCCATTATAACATTGCAACTTTTCAGGAATAGAAAGCCTGCAGTTTCTATTAGCTTGGATTCCCTATCAACAATGTCACTGGTGGACGGGTTCCTGAACTGCCCAGAGCCCTTCTATCCTATGAGACACAGACCAAGTC
>NZ_JADCSA010000936.1 GCF_015070385.1 Nocardioides malaquae
CAAAGACCGTGGCTGTTTACATGATCGATCGGCTGGACCATCTAGCGAATCACACTATTTCCGCGACAAAATTAAACCTTGCTCAAGGACCTACCGGTCCAGGCGCATACCACATAGGCTCTGGTACCTGACAGTGTGTCGCAGGTTCGAGTCCCAACCCCAACAACCTTTGCTGCATGTCTCTCCCAATCTCACTCTTTCCTCATTTCCTGTCGGCCTACTGTCCAATCAATAAAGGCATAAAAG
>NZ_JADCSA010000937.1 GCF_015070385.1 Nocardioides malaquae
CACAACACAGAGAGAGCCTGGCACAGCACGAGAGTCAGAAAGGCACTGAACACCCCTAACCATACCCCTATAGCTGACCCGCCTGTACCTGACCCCACATACCTGACCCTATGCCCTAACCCTAACCCTGGGCTACCAACACAGAGAGAGCCTGGCACAGCACGAGAGTCAGAAAGGCACTGAACACCCCCTAACCACCTACCTAACCACCCCCCTTTATCTGACCCCGTATAGCTGACCCCCCAT
>NZ_JADCSA010000938.1 GCF_015070385.1 Nocardioides malaquae
ACATAATTGTTTGTGCCACCGGTTACACCTGAAACTGTTATGCTTGCAAAGTTTACCGCATTTGTGTCTGGTGTACAAGCATATTCTACAACCGTTGGAGATGGCACCACAATAGCATCTGGTTCTCCTACTACAACATCTTGCTGTGCCTCACAATTTCTTCCCGAAACAACACGAACCGTATAAGTTCCAGGAGCCAAACCTGTAAACACATTAGATGTTTGAGGCGCAACAGAAATAGGTGCT
>NZ_JADCSA010000939.1 GCF_015070385.1 Nocardioides malaquae
GTATCCCAGCTGCATTTTAAATTGCCTATTCATCATCAATAGAACTATTTAGTTAGTACATCACCCTGATAAGTAATCTTGGATATTTGGTTTGTATTTGTTATGGAAATCCATGATCATAAACATAGACAGACTACAGTACGTGAACACAATTGACACAAATGTTCGGGGGAAGGAAGCTGGGCCGGGAGGGTGATAATGGTCATCCATGTAATCCTATGGGCTGGGGCGGAACTGATCAGAACA
>NZ_JADCSA010000940.1 GCF_015070385.1 Nocardioides malaquae
CCTCCCTCTCTCCCTCCCCCTCCTCCTCTCTTTTGTTCTTATTATTACAATCTCCGTCGGTGTCCATTGTTACGTTCTTTTCCATTGTGGTATTTTTCCATCATATCTTTCTCATCTGGACCAGCGACGCAGAATGATGATGATGATGCCGCCCTGTGATGTCGACAATGACGACAACAACAACAAGGAAATCTATTTTCAGGGTTTTCTTGTAGCTATCTCTTTGTATGTATATAAGCATGTGCC
>NZ_JADCSA010000941.1 GCF_015070385.1 Nocardioides malaquae
AGAAAATACGAGCTCTGGCTTTACAACTGCCCAGGAAGTGATTGCTTATGAAGTCGGACAATATCTGCATTGCGGTGTAGAAGGTGTTATTAAATATAGTGTAAGTACAAATGTGTTTTTTTGTTTCTTTTTATCGCCACTTTAACAATTTTAAAAGGACCTTTTATTTGGCGTAGCCCACAGTACATAATGGTGCGGTACAAAAGCAAAGCCAAGAGCATTAAATAGAAATGTCACGGTACTGAT
>NZ_JADCSA010000942.1 GCF_015070385.1 Nocardioides malaquae
CATCGCGCTCTCTCATGACTCGGTTTTTTAGCTGTTGCTGTTCCCTGCTGTAAGTTTGAATTTTATTTAAATGGGTGAGGGGAGGAGGGTTATGCAGGGGATACTCGTGTCAGGCTTATGTTTACAGCTGCTGGTGTATGCGGGACGGGACGGGAGCGGTTGGGCATTCCATGGGTGTATATGAGTCTATCCTCACTGGGGCTCATCTCCTTGGGGAGAGTCATGATTCCTGTGCTCTTAACAAGG
>NZ_JADCSA010000100.1 GCF_015070385.1 Nocardioides malaquae
ATTTTCCTATACATTTGAGCCACATTACTTCATGCGAGTGAATGACTTTAATAGTAGCAACGGGAAAGATCATCATTGGGAAATCACTAACACCTTCCGTTACCGTATTAATGAACACTGGCTCCCTTATTTCGAATTGCGCTGGTTAGACCGCAACGTCGAACCGTACCACCGCGAGCAAAACCAGATCCGTATCGGGACGAAGTATTTCTTCTGATGTGAAACTGCCGGATGCGGCGTAAACGCCTTATCCGGCCTACAAGTGCTCGCAAAATCGATAAATTGCGATTGCCCCCATAGACCCGATAAACTTGCGCATCGGGCAACTTATACTTGTCATGTATCCTTTCAATTAACTCATCGACAGCAGTTGGTTGGCACGGCCTGCGTTATCATCGACGCTGCTGATCACCTTCATCTGCATTTCAAAACGCCGCGCGCTGGCAATCA
>NZ_JADCSA010000943.1 GCF_015070385.1 Nocardioides malaquae
TCCCACTTTGACTGTTTAGGGACATGTGTCTTTTTCTTGAGCCACTGCTTGGCAGCCCACCAGACCCAGGCAATGAATGTCACCAATTTGAGCAGGGAACAGGCTTTCAGACCTTTAACACAGCCTTTTCTTCTTGGAAGAGTTGGAGTTGGCTTGACTTCTTGACGCTGAGCGTCCTTCTCCTTGGTGGCCAGTAGGAGGTCTTTTTGACTCCTTTCTGCTTGGGCTTTTGTCAATGCAGCTGTG
>NZ_JADCSA010000944.1 GCF_015070385.1 Nocardioides malaquae
CGCACGAACTTCGCCTTTATTGAGCGTGAAGTTAACGTTATCCAGCGCAACGACGCCGGGATAACGCTTATTTCCTGCCACCACTTTTGCTACCGGGACTGCCTCTGTTGCCGTGAACATAGGGACCTCTGCGAATCAGCGATTAGGGCAGACCATCAACGTGCGTTGCCAGCCACTGTTTACCGTCTTCCGTTTTGGTATAGAGATCGATAGGCACCTGAATCACTTTTTCACCGTCGGCTTGTT
>NZ_JADCSA010000945.1 GCF_015070385.1 Nocardioides malaquae
TAACATTTTCAATTGAAAGGAGCTGTATTGGAATGAGAAAACATGTTTACATTGCCCAAGCATGTGTCAAAGTATGATAAAAAAAAAAAAAACTTTTGAAAATGGGGAACCTATACACAGATGAGGGGGGTGCAGCATTGTCTAAACAGAGCTATGTCACATTGTGTCGTTACATATTTTATGTACTGCTATTAGCTCATTGACATAGCTTATAGCTATCTATATGTAAAGCTTTTTGAAACAAAG
>NZ_JADCSA010000946.1 GCF_015070385.1 Nocardioides malaquae
TGCGTAACGACGGTCCTGAATCACACTTCAGCAAGCGCGGTACGCCGACCATGGGCGGGATTATGATCCTGACGGCGATTGTGATCTCCGTACTGCTGTGGGCTTACCCGTCCAATCCGTACGTCTGGTGCGTGTTGGTGGTGCTGGTAGGTTACGGTGTTATTGGCTTTGTTGATGATTATCGCAAAGTGGTGCGTAAAGACACCAAAGGGTTGATCGCTCGTTGGAAGTATTTCTGGATGTCGG
>NZ_JADCSA010000947.1 GCF_015070385.1 Nocardioides malaquae
CTAGACCCAGCCCGACTTGAATTAAACTGACCGGGATTGCGACTAGATAGTGGCTCAATACATTCGACAGCAGCACTAAACATGCCAGTAAAATCACTAATTCGATAATCGGCATCTAGTGGTTGCCCCCTTTGTTAAATTGACATAACTAACCTTGAACGACGTCTTCACCAATGATTCGGACTTCCGTCTGAAGATGGACGCCAAACCGCTCAAATACAACTTTCTGGACGTAGTGAATCATAT
>NZ_JADCSA010000948.1 GCF_015070385.1 Nocardioides malaquae
TAACTCGACCATACTCTATACTCGCAGTGTGGCGCGGCGTAGCATGGCGCAACGCATGGCTATTTGAAAAAGGAAAATGTCGTGGCAGAACAAACTATATTCAGCAAAATTATTCGTCGTGAGATCCCCTCCGATATCGTCTACCAGGATGATCTGGTAACGGCGTTTCGCGATATTTCGCCGCAAGCGCCAACGCATATTCTGATCATTCCGAATATCCTCATTCCGACTGTGAACGACGTCTCA
>NZ_JADCSA010000949.1 GCF_015070385.1 Nocardioides malaquae
CGGGGGTTCTCTGAATACCTCCTGTAGAGAGCTGTCACTTTCAATAAAGTCCCAGTTTTTGTTAATGGCGTGTTTGATCTGGAGAGCTTCTGTAGCGAGTGACAAAGTAAGGTTTCTGTGAGAGCTCTTATTTTGGTTTAGGAGTGAGCAGATATCTTCTGTCGAGTGACATGGCTCTGTCATGAGCCTGATCGAGAGTCCGCTGTTGGTACCCTCTCTGTCTGAACCGTTGCTGCATGCCCATAG
>NZ_JADCSA010000950.1 GCF_015070385.1 Nocardioides malaquae
TGCCCTATTCGGATTTTCCTTGGGTGAGGTCTAAAGAATAGCCCAAAAAACGAATTTCCCCCAAAGATAAACTTTCACAACCATCCATTTCATTAATGGGAGACCCTAAAGATAAGAAAAAACATAGTTGTGTTTGGTTCTAACTTGGGTAGGGGTATCTCTACATCTGACGGCCTCTGCTGCTACCCTATTTTGACAAGGGTGCAGTCTCCCAACTATAAGACTCATTGCAAGCTATATCCTGCC
>NZ_JADCSA010000951.1 GCF_015070385.1 Nocardioides malaquae
CTCTTTTTACTGTCAAAAAATAAAATGGTGCCTTCTTAAACCCAAAGCACTGTCCTTGATGTACCGTTCTTTTATTCTCCTCTCTCTTATTAATTAAAGCATATCTGTTATTATTATTACTTTCTCTTAATCTGGACTTTATTTTATTTCCCTTTTTCATTGCACACTTTGAGAATCAAATTTGTATGAAACGTACTATAGAAATAAGGCTTAGTATGATCCCATGTGCATTTTGTTTGCATGTTG
>NZ_JADCSA010000952.1 GCF_015070385.1 Nocardioides malaquae
TCATAAGTGTTAAAAGTTAAGTCATAACACATACATGCAAATTAGGGTTCTAGACACAACCAGTCCTAATGATAAGCTTTCCAACATGTTTAAAATGGTCAAAAAACATGAAATAGACACCAAGTTTGCATTTCTAGCCCATTTGGTCCAAAAGTTATCGCCAAGTTAGGGGGCCAATATTGGGGCGGACATTTTGGATTTCCAGCAAAAAATTGGCCAGGTTGTCCATATAGGTTGTGTTCCTAG
>NZ_JADCSA010000101.1 GCF_015070385.1 Nocardioides malaquae
TTAATGAGTTTCTCATCTCCCTCTTGCTAGTCATGCAAAAACATTAAGATAGAAGCCAGTCCCCTAAATAATAAGGTCAAATGTAATGATGCAGAAATAAAGAATAATGATGCAATGGATATTCATGTAGAGAACATACCATGGGTTTGTGTTCTTCTTGTTCAAATAGCATACCATGGTTTTGGGTTCTTCTTGTTCAGCAGAAAAGTCACTGTTGGGGTTGACTTGACTCAGGTTCACATGGAATAATAGGATGCACGGAGACATTTTAAGTCGGAGCGGAGCCATGTCGTTCTGTGGGCCAAGGAGTTGGCAGGCCTTCTTGTCTTCCTAAGACCGCCTGGCCTCCGACTACTGTTAAAAAAATAAACAATGTCTCCTTTCTTGAAGGCCGCATCACAATCCTGATCAGGTTATTACAGAAACCAACGTCCGCGGCCAACAT
>NZ_JADCSA010000953.1 GCF_015070385.1 Nocardioides malaquae
TATTCTTATATTATCGTATATTATTGTGGGGAAAGCCTTTTGCTGAAAATAGCTGCTTGTCGAGCTGCTATTTTCAGCGAAAGCCTTCCCCACAAAAAGGATGGGGTTCAAAAAATTTTAGCTCGGGATCTTTCTAGAAATGACTGAATAGGTGTCTGAATTTCGAAAAAGGTGCAGCCCTAGGCTTGTCATCTACTGATGCAAACAGCTGTGTGGATGATGGCTTACCGGAGGAGGGCTGTCGTC
>NZ_JADCSA010000954.1 GCF_015070385.1 Nocardioides malaquae
ATTTGAACTGGCGCCGTAAGAAGAAGAGCACAAAGGCGAGAACTGCTAACCATGCCACGTAAAAGTTTGGTTGACCGGATGGCATCTGATCGAAGTTGAAAGTACCGGTGACGAACTTAGCTAACATCTTCCAGGGCGCGTATTCAAGTTTCCAATGAACCTTGGTCACATTATATTGAGCCTTACTTTGAATGAGTGCCCAGAAAGTTGGTAATAGCAACCATGCGGAGAACGCGACACCTAGC
>NZ_JADCSA010000955.1 GCF_015070385.1 Nocardioides malaquae
AATGTATAAATAGATGGCGAGTAGCAGCAAGGCCGTAACCCGGTTCAGTCTGGGACGATTGAATGTCGTCTGGATATGCGTATTCATTAAAATCAGATTCAATGTGATTAAACCAACCAGCTGTAATCCCATAAAAATCAAAAGATACCCGTCATCTAATTTCAACATATACGTTAAAAGTGAACTGATATGATCGACGACAATTGACCAGATAATCACCTGTAGGCTAACAAATAATGACTCAC
>NZ_JADCSA010000956.1 GCF_015070385.1 Nocardioides malaquae
GCCATATGCGATGAGATTTTTCCATAGCCTACTTTACCGTCAACAGGTGTGGAGAACTCATGCACATGTGTGCATGAGCGCTCCAGGCCTGTTAACATACCTTCAGTGATCTGTCCATGAATATAATTTAAGCAGTGCATTTTATTTTTTCCCCCCTGGAACAAGGCATGACAGCTGCCGTACCTTACCATGGCAAATTGACGCTCTGGTGTTGCCTGCGCTAGGCCTATACACAGATAATTATC
>NZ_JADCSA010000957.1 GCF_015070385.1 Nocardioides malaquae
ATGGTATAAAGAAGCACGCTAGCGGTAGTTACAAACGGAAAAAAAACGTATGTTTTGTTTTCTGGTTTACGTAACCACAACGATAGGTTACTATTTTGAAATATACATATTCCTAGTGTAAATTTACTCACCTTTCACATCCCTCAACCAGAAATTAAATATCTGCCATAGGTTTTGAGAAATCACGAGTTTATTGGCGCATGGTAACAAAATTTTAGGTTTTGGCCAACTTCAACCAGGCCTAA
>NZ_JADCSA010000958.1 GCF_015070385.1 Nocardioides malaquae
AGCAATTTCAAGGTGAACATTTATCAATGAATTTATTATTATGACAAAAGCTATATCTCTGAAGCTCCTGAAGCTGAGATTTTCATCGAGTCACTTGCACCTTGGAGGGCCATAGAACACATAAACACAGTGCATCAAAGGTGTTTAAAACAGAGAAAAGAACAATGGATGAAAGACTTATTTTCTAACTCTCAAGAAAGTAATTTCAAAGAGGAACTTCAAAAGGATTTATCAAGGCCAGAATA
>NZ_JADCSA010000959.1 GCF_015070385.1 Nocardioides malaquae
CAGATCAGTGATCACTAACTGTTGTGATCTAAGGCAATGATAAAATACCAGCCTGCTGATTGTAGCTGTCTGGATTTCCACTTTCACATCATGGATGATGCATCACCAGATTATGATCTGACCAAGATCAGTCTCGTCTGTGATGCGTGTTATCTATTCTTTTGTGAATATGAGTTCCGGGTTATTCGTCACAATGACTTGAAACATCTGGCCCAGTCTATTCATATGTTCACTGAGGCAAAACT
>NZ_JADCSA010000960.1 GCF_015070385.1 Nocardioides malaquae
CACCACGGGGCTGCATATTCTCACCCCTTTTTGTCTGTGCTACTCAGCCATGTTCAGTTGCAGTAAAGTAAACCTACTGCCCCAGCGAGGCATAAGAGGAATAATCTGGCCAGAATGAGAACATAATTTAGATCACACCCAGTGTGAAGTGAGCAGTGCCTTAGGCCAAGGGTTCTCCTTAGGCCAAGGGTTCTTCACCACCAAAATAACCATATTTGAACTGGGGACTCCACCCTGCTGACAAG
>NZ_JADCSA010000961.1 GCF_015070385.1 Nocardioides malaquae
CATGGTCCCTTACCAAACCTGCCAACGCATTTCAGGGTTCATGGCGTCGGCCATGGACCTGTTGCGCCTGGGCAGGCTCTATGCCAGACCGTTTACGCGGTGGATGGTCTCCCTTCGGATTACTCCGACCGAAACGGACAGGCTGGTCAGAGTGACTGCACCTTGTATGCAGACACTTCTACCATGGCTTCGCGCCGGCGCCCTCACTGCGGGTGTCAGCTTAGGCCTGGTGTCGAACCCCAAAG
>NZ_JADCSA010000962.1 GCF_015070385.1 Nocardioides malaquae
ATGTTGTAATATGAAATGGCCTATTTCCCAACTAAAATGCTATACCCACAACTGTTTTTGTTGAACTCTACAGGTTAGAGATAGTCTCCAGTCAGCCATTTAACTTTAGCACTCTCCCACGCAGAGGGTTGGTCATGGCTCTATGACGACCAGAGTGGTGGGGTTAAGGGTCTTGCTCAGGGACAATTGGACAGTCATATACTGGGTGGACTGGGAGGTCGAACCGGTGACCTTCTGATTATCAG
>NZ_JADCSA010000102.1 GCF_015070385.1 Nocardioides malaquae
CGAACAGCGGGTAATCCTGGGCGAGAGCTTCCTCCAAACCCTGTAGCTTACCATGTTAGCTGCTGGCGGTCGATTGCGTGCTGGGGCCGGGGGGGCACCCAGCGTCAGTCGAGGGCTCGGCAGCGTAGCAGGGGCTGCCTGGGTCGAGCTGTCCACCGCGCCCGTCGGAGGGCAGGAGGCGGCTCCGAGGCGAGGCGAGCCGGCAAGCAGGAAAAGAACCGGGGACAACAAAAGGAAAAATGACTCGCGGTCTATTTTACCCAACGCGTAAGCGTGCCTCAGCCCACTGGAAGCGTTGTAACCGGGTAGCGAGTCTGGATGTAAGGGTGTTTAGAATTATTTTCAACTAAGCGAAGACGTGTGTCTGTTTGCCTGGGAAGAAAATAGGAGAATGTTTGGTCGCTTACGCACCGCTTAAAAAGGCGCTCTGGGTCACGCCTACAT
>NZ_JADCSA010000963.1 GCF_015070385.1 Nocardioides malaquae
GCCGCCAGGTCAATGTATACCAGCCTGCACTCCTCCAGGTACATCATCCCCTGAGACACACACAGTGACCCGCTGTCAATCACTCATTCAGTAGGAGCTAAAGAATGGCAACAGGACTGCAGTCCAGTCACGTTACCATACCTTCAGTGGATAGTATTATTAGTATTATTAACAATAACTGCCTGTCACACTTGACAGGCTGACCTGCTGAACTTTACCATTTGTCAATATAGGGGGGATACAAC
>NZ_JADCSA010000964.1 GCF_015070385.1 Nocardioides malaquae
CATTGTGTCATGTGTACAGACACTTATCAGAGTTAAATAAACAATTAGGATTTTACAATGTGGCTGCAGAAAAGGAAAAAAACAAACAAAACAACTGCTAATGTTGAAAATGCAAAGTAAGACTTTTGGGGACAAAATATGCAATCACTGGGGGCGAGAACAAAAGTAATACGTAAAGTAATGAGTAATAAGTAATAAGTAATATGTTACTTTTGTCAGGGAGTACTCAGTAAAGTAATGATATC
>NZ_JADCSA010000965.1 GCF_015070385.1 Nocardioides malaquae
CGCAGCTGGGCAGCAACTCCACCATGAAGAAACACGGTCGTGCGCTGCTTTCCGTGCGCGAAGGCGATAAAGAACGCGTGGTGGACCTGGCGGCAAAACTGCTGAAACAGGGCTTCGAGCTGGATGCGACCCACGGCACGGCGATTGTGCTGGGCGAAGCAGGTATCAACCCGCGTCTGGTAAACAAGGTGCATGAAGGCCGTCCGCACATTCAGGACCGTATCAAGAATGGCGAATATACCTAC
>NZ_JADCSA010000966.1 GCF_015070385.1 Nocardioides malaquae
ATGGTATAAATGGATATACTGCAAATGGTCAAATCAGAATCAAATACAGTACATCACAGTCAATTGTACACAGAAGTAAAATTGTGGGTTAAATCCCTTATTTTGTATACTCCATAATTTTGTAAGTGAGGAGAGAGAGGATGGAGGTAGAGTGAGAGCTTAGAAAGACATAGACAACAGGTTAAATAGAAGAACAAATAGAGATAAAGATGTGACATGGCAGACATGATGTTCAGGACTTCAGC
>NZ_JADCSA010000967.1 GCF_015070385.1 Nocardioides malaquae
GACCATGGTATTTCACTGAATGCACAATGAATCGCGAATATATGAAAGTTTCATTTTATTTTATTTTATATTTTACAGAAGAAAATTTACTTTTACACAATATTCAATTATTTTGGCATGGCTCTGTTTATGGACAAGGGGAACTGTCACGTGACCAATTGCTTTCCACAGACCCGCTTTGATTTAGGGCTGCACAATATATCACAAAAGACAACCATATTGTGATATATTACCCTGGGCAACAT
>NZ_JADCSA010000968.1 GCF_015070385.1 Nocardioides malaquae
GTGCTCGTATTGTGGGGTCCCAGGGGCTGCTAAACAATTAGAGCCCGCGGGAGCCCCACCGAGGCACGACAAGAGTACCGAGGCGACTGATGGACAGGCTGTGACACGATGAGTGCATGAAACAGACTGCCACCGACAGACAGGTGAACAGGGCTTTTATACAATCAGTTGCTTTTCCGATTGGACGCGCAGCAGCGTAGGCGTCGCTCTTCATCTTGAACTTGATCCTGGAGCGTGAGCTTGAG
>NZ_JADCSA010000969.1 GCF_015070385.1 Nocardioides malaquae
GACAGTCTCCTGAGGAAGCGACTTGGCTCGACTGGAGGGAGGCACCGCTGGACTGAGGGAATAATACAGCGTGCAGTGGAGAAGACGAGAAGAAAAGGGTAAATGTTAGAAAACAATCATACACTCAGGTCTCGACGCGTACTTGATAATCACATCACGTCAAATGGATACAAAAAAGAAAAGACGAATGTTATCTGTTATTTCTGGTGTGTTTTGTTTTGGTAGCTTTCTTACAAAGGGAAGCA
>NZ_JADCSA010000970.1 GCF_015070385.1 Nocardioides malaquae
TGGGTCAAACACGTCTAGACCTGCCCCGTCTGTACCAATATAAATCTTTCTATTGGTACTTTCGGCCAATGCGCCTATCCTATCGTGACTTAATCCGCTCCCTGTTATTCGTTTCCTCAGAAGTTTTATGGGCTCACCACGCGGGTTAACATAATTTAAACCAGTACTTGTTCCAATCCACATGTTTCCTTCCTTATCCTTCTTCAAGGCGGAAACAGTACGGTTGTATATACTTGAGCCATCAT
>NZ_JADCSA010000971.1 GCF_015070385.1 Nocardioides malaquae
TATTATGCAGATACACTGTTGTGCTCCAAGATAGGTGACATTGCATCAGTCTCATAGTCACTGTTGATCGTCTCTATTCATATATCCATTGGCGATAGATACAATAGATTTTTTCCCCTTTTTTTCCTTTTTTTGTAGTCGCTGCTGATACTGTAGATCGTGTACTTGTATTTATTGATAACTCTATAGTGTCCCTGACCAGTTTAGTGGCCTTGTGGTTAGAGTGTCCGCCCTGAGATTGGGAG
>NZ_JADCSA010000103.1 GCF_015070385.1 Nocardioides malaquae
CTAGGTCCATTGTTTTTGGGGCATTTTTTGAACCACGTTCCACCATTTCATGAGACGTAGCCTCTCAGACCCAAAACGTATATCCGACCTGTAAGAGTTTCTCGTCCTTGGATAAGATTTGGTCCACAATTCAATACAAACAGTGATCGAAATGATGTGTCGTTAATTGCGTGATGCAGATGTTTCATAATAATGTAACTTTTTACAGAGTGAAATTAAACCAAAAGCTCCATTTGGTTTCATTTCAAACTCACAAGTTAAAGATCAATGAGAGTTCATGTGGTTACCAAATCTCCATCATTTAGCTGGGGACCACCTGGAACGCCCCATAGGACCAATGGTTGAGAACCAGTGCCATACACCTGCATCTAAACTACATTTCATGCTTTAATCCATGTACAAGATCATTCATAGGTAAACATTTTGTAATCAAAAATAGCTCAC
>NZ_JADCSA010000972.1 GCF_015070385.1 Nocardioides malaquae
GCTTTTCTACTGCGTGGAACCGGTGGTTATTCAGCAACGGGACCTACGGTGTAATGACTACTGTACTGTATTGTGCTTTTTCACTGCATGGAACTAGTGGTTATTCAGCAACAGGACTTACAGTTTAATATAGAATCCAAACCACACCGAAAAGTGAAATTCTCTACAGAAAGACCCCTCTCACCCCCCCAACAGCTTAAGTGGGGTTCGAAATCCGAGCTAAGACTCTAACGAGTAGCTATTAC
>NZ_JADCSA010000973.1 GCF_015070385.1 Nocardioides malaquae
GAGGTCTTACGCCAGGGCGTGTTCATGACTGTTCTAAGTGTTTACGTTTCAGTGCCGCGCTCCGCTGACTCAGACAGCAGCCGCAAAGTGCCTCTGGACACCACCCATACTAGAGGTGAGTGGCACGGCACGATACACTTCAACACCCGTTTGTCTTCAGGCATTCTTTAGAACACTGGTTCCCAAACTGTGGGTCGGGACCCATTTTTGGTTCCCGGACAATTGTTTTCGTCTCCTTTTGTTTT
>NZ_JADCSA010000974.1 GCF_015070385.1 Nocardioides malaquae
GCTATGCGCGAGATATTCGGCGACCAGACGGCCGGTAAAGCCGGTCGCCCCGAAAACGATGATGTCGAAATCGCGCATGTCTCTCCCCTCCCGCCAGGCGGGAGGGGTCGGGCAGGGGCCGGCGCTCCGTGCGGTTTGGCTGGATCATGCCCTCCCCCAGCCCCTCCCGCAAGCGGGAGGGAAGAAGGGGCCTTTTCTCCTCTTCGCGCCTTCGCGTGAACACACCTTCTTTGATTCACGCGAAG
>NZ_JADCSA010000975.1 GCF_015070385.1 Nocardioides malaquae
GATCGCAGCTTCTCTCTCTCTGTCCCTCTAATTTTTGTTTATTGACATTTAGCAGTATGCTGGATAACATAACAAGTGTTGACAGTCATATGTTTGGTATCCAGAGAGGTATCTTTTTCTTTTCTTTTTTGTTTTTCTCTTTTTTTAAAACATTGATCAGCACTGTAGTAAGGGGATCAAACCCTTTTTCCTGTAAAAAGTTCATGTTCCAAGGGGGTTTGTCTTGAGGATTTGTATATATATTT
>NZ_JADCSA010000976.1 GCF_015070385.1 Nocardioides malaquae
TCCTTAAACAGTAAGACGTTTGAAGTGTTGAATACTTTATGAATGATCTTTCAAAAGAATGCATGTGATGTTTACATTCATAATTACATTTGACACCCATTTAGTACACACAATTGGTCCTACAGTAGGCCTACTCAAAGACAAAGACAATACAAAGCCTGGTAAAAGAAATACAGATTTGAACTTTACCACAAGGGGAGCCATGGCCTAAAACCAAATGTAACTATGATGATATGTTGATGTGC
>NZ_JADCSA010000977.1 GCF_015070385.1 Nocardioides malaquae
TATTGCCATGGTGGGGAAAAAAGAAAAAAAAGTGCTAAGAAAATGCAAACCATATTTTTTGTATTCTACTGGGTCTTTAGGACCGGGGAAAAATGGTTTACAAGAATCTATGTGAAATATTCCACTAAATACACACTGACATATACTAAGATGTTTACAGATGCATTATTCCGACATTAATAGTAATTGATATCCTTTCTCTCGTCCAGTCTCACATTTGTGTGAATAGAGGTGAGGCGAACATG
>NZ_JADCSA010000978.1 GCF_015070385.1 Nocardioides malaquae
ATTTATTTAAAAGTTTACTTAAAGAGATATAAAATATTAATAGTTTAATTTCGGCATTCCGGCGGGCAGCCTCCCGCAAGTAGGAGATTTAAAGATCCGGGAGGGCCCAAAGGCGTTTCTAGACTACTAGCGCTAAAGTAATTGTACGGGTAAGATTTGCGATAGTTTATAGGAGTTTTGCAATTTTATAATAATCCTTCTACTAGTTTATTAATAGAAATTTTATTACGATTTTTACTTCCTCT
>NZ_JADCSA010000979.1 GCF_015070385.1 Nocardioides malaquae
TATCCTATTTTCATATACAATCATACAGATGGTTAATGAAAGTCTTATGACACAGGAGTTTGCATTACTGGGTGGGGTATTCATTCCCTATTTACACCATTCCCAAGCGGGCACGGTTGCTCGGCCGCGGCCGAGCCTAGAAGAGGCGCGCCAAAGGCGCTCCTCCTTCTAGTACTGTACAACACTGAATCGTTTTATATTGAGCAGTTCTGAATGCTGAATTGCACTGACTACTGTAGTATAC
>NZ_JADCSA010000980.1 GCF_015070385.1 Nocardioides malaquae
AGAAATAAGGACTGGTCTCAAATCAGCACCTACCATTTCCCCCTTCTTTACTGAGCAAGATGTAACAAAGTGCCTTAAGGGGTGTAACCCCAAAAAAAGTCCTGGCCCTGACAACCTGAGTGGGCGCCTGTTAAAAACCTGTGCTGAACAGTTAGGCCCAATTTTAAATTTCATTTTTAATCTTTCTCTCTCCCTGCAAAAAGTACCAGCTGTTTGGAAACAGTCTGTGGTGGTACCCGTTGCC
>NZ_JADCSA010000981.1 GCF_015070385.1 Nocardioides malaquae
AAACACATTCATGTGGAATTATTATTGTGGAAAAATACACTAGTGAAAGATTGTATCAAAAAAGCTTTTGTTTAATTTAAATATTACATCGTATGACCTTTATGTTCCTACACATTCAATTCAGTCTTTACATGTTTTACACTTTAGTACCAATGATAAACAAAGTAGAGAGAAAGAAGGAGAGAGTCAGACAATTAACTTGTATGAGAGAGGGGGGACAACCCCTCTCTCATACAGAGACATG
>NZ_JADCSA010000982.1 GCF_015070385.1 Nocardioides malaquae
CATTTAATCCAGTAGGTTTGATTTTTGGTTTATTGGTGGCTCAACAATTCGTGTTAAAGAATTTAAAATCAGATGATATTTCAGATTTTAGCGCACTTGATGAAGCGTCAAAGATATTAATAAAAACTTCCGATTTAATGGTAATTAGAAATCCTTATGTAATTTTAGGATTGGTTATTATTGGGGTCTTTGTTCTATTTTTAGTGAGTAAAATGCCGCAATCAAAAGATGAAGGTACAACACC
>NZ_JADCSA010000983.1 GCF_015070385.1 Nocardioides malaquae
CTCCTGGTGTTTTCACAAATAAAAAACCTAACCTTGCGAGATCATACAGATGGGCCTGAAACCGAGCCTCAAGCTCTGATCTGCATGAACGTGGGGCTTGGAAGAGGACATCATTGCGCGCTTTAGTCTACCTGGGATGGACACAACACTATAGACTGGTCAGCAGAACACATATGAGCCGCTTCCTTCCGTTTCCCTTCATGTTTCTCTTTTTTCTATCTCCCTTGTCTCTCCTCTCACCTCC
>NZ_JADCSA010000984.1 GCF_015070385.1 Nocardioides malaquae
GTGAAAGCTGCTATTTTGCCAATGAAAATTGCTATTATTAGTATTACCGTAGTAACAACACTTCTAATCAATTTGAAAACTGCTTTTGGATATAGTTTACATTTCGACATTTTTGGGGGGCTTTTTCTTCCTTTACTGATAGATGTACACTAGATTGACAGGAAACAGGGAGATTGGGGGAGGTCAACACGTAGAATATTTAACTTTAATTAACAACTTTTCATTTCTTTTTATTTAACCACTT
>NZ_JADCSA010000985.1 GCF_015070385.1 Nocardioides malaquae
TTTAAACCCTCTATACTTTGCTAACTTGATATTCTGGGTGAAAACTCAGTTGAATGGATTCTATTTTACTTTCGGGGGTGGGTTTCTTCTTCTTCTCCACATTAAAGATTATGTGACCGTACGTCACATAATGGAGGCTGGTGTTTACATGGAGCCCTCAAAAAACAATTAAAACCCCCAATTATCCTTGGCAATTAATTTGATCAAAACTGTTAATAATACATTACAGACCACCCTAGACTTG
>NZ_JADCSA010000986.1 GCF_015070385.1 Nocardioides malaquae
TGTATGTCCGTATGCCTACAGTACTGTAGTGTTAGATAGAACATTGTGAACCAGTCCATGCCCACCCTTCTCAGGAAATCAGCTTATAGCCTTTCTTCTTGGGAAGTCGGTCTATAGCAATGATTACTATCCAAATATAGAGCTATTTAATGCTGCTACTGAACAAACACCCCATAGTAATGATTACTATCACAACAGAGATATTAAACACTGTTTGTGAACGCCTAATCAAATGGGTTCAGAT
>NZ_JADCSA010000987.1 GCF_015070385.1 Nocardioides malaquae
ATTACAAAGTATAAATATCGTTGTTTATTATTTTGTTTGTTTCTCTTCCTTTTCTACCCTATTAAACTCTCTTTATCCCAATGCACTGGTTTGGACTTTACTTTTCCAAACCTTTACAAAGTCGTTCTGGATTCACTCGGGATGGGGTACATCAGCGGACGCCTGTGTGCTTCAGGTCCAAGGTCACCTTTGCCCTCAACTCAAGATACATCTTTCCATCTGTTGTTGTGAAACAATGTTAACA
>NZ_JADCSA010000988.1 GCF_015070385.1 Nocardioides malaquae
GTTATACTTGTGAGGATGCGACAACCTTTGGGGTGGCTATTTTTCACTATATAAAATGCATTATTTTGTATTTGAAAAGTTTTAGTTTATCCCAGCTGAAAACGTAAGGAACTCTGCCAACAAAAGGCTTCCAAACACCCAAACATATTCCAACTTCAGGCGTGAATGGGCAGCGCATAATAGACACTCGGGCGCCTCGTCATGTTGCTGGTATTAACCAGTGAAACCTCATATAGTCAACCGG
>NZ_JADCSA010000104.1 GCF_015070385.1 Nocardioides malaquae
ACCCCCATCAGCTGTTGCTTGTTGTTTGTATTTTTTTTTAGAGCTGGGCATTTAACTGATTAATTGCGATCAATTAATTACAGAAATATTAACGCGTTAAAAAGATTTTAACGCATTTTAATCGCACATAGCTTTTGGACCATAGAACCTTTCCCACTGGACACATTTTCAAGTTTTTGGACCATGGAACCTTTCTCACCGAACACATTTCCTAATTTTTGGACCATAGAACCTTTCTCAGCGGACCCATTTCCAGCATAGCGGTCATATCGATGCACCAACCGACAGTAAACAAACCCTAGTGCACACAATGGGAGAAGCCGTCGATCAGACCGCTTATTTTCTCGGCCCCTTGGATTGAAAACTGTCATTTAAAATACTCACTGGTATACCAAAATGCGTTTTAATTGTTATACAATTGCTTCACGGGT
>NZ_JADCSA010000989.1 GCF_015070385.1 Nocardioides malaquae
GTCTAAGATCAACAGGTCATAAGCTCGTATGCTGTTTCCTTTGTATCCTCCAAAGAAGATGACACGATCTCCCAGCATGCAACAGCACATCCCGTACGTCTCAGGCGGTCTTTTCCCCTTGGGCTCAACCTTCTTCCAGGAGAAGGTCTCTGGACTGAACTTCCACAGATCATTGAAGGTTTGGTCAGCGTTACGACCACCATATAGCTCTTCATTGAAGGTAAAGGCTAAATGATCCCAGCGT
>NZ_JADCSA010000990.1 GCF_015070385.1 Nocardioides malaquae
GAACTGTGAGAAATTCTCTATCCGGGGCGAAATGACCGAAAATGACCACACCCTTTTAAAAATGACCACAACTCCCAACATGGCTCTATCTTCTGAACCGTTGGGTCTGCATCATTTCTGAGATCCTCAAAATGTTAAGAATACCAATGTTTAGGAGGACATATAAGTTTGTAACATTTTTTATTTTGACTTTCTGTGACAAAATAACAAAGAAAACGCTATAAATTTGGGGACATTTCTTGTA
>NZ_JADCSA010000991.1 GCF_015070385.1 Nocardioides malaquae
TCGTCAGGCAGGCCTCCTTGCCCCACAGAGCCCCATGGCTCCGGTCCGCCTGCTAGCTGACTGATCGCCCCCAGAGGGTGAAGATGGGGAACCACACGTCACCTCCACTGAACCTCAGCACCGGCTCACCACAGGGCTGCGTGCTGAGCCCCCTACTATACTCTCTCTACACGTACGACTGCAAACCTACCATACCCTACCGACCCGAGAGCAAACCCTCCACCCCCACCCCCAGCGGAAACTA
>NZ_JADCSA010000992.1 GCF_015070385.1 Nocardioides malaquae
ACGTAAGTAACAGTAAAAAGGGTGTTCCATAAGTGTGCTACATAAAAATCAGCAATCTCTGTGCAACATAGTATACATAAAAAAAACAGCAACCCCTGTGCAACATAGTGTCGTCCAGCAGGGAAGAGGGAAAGGAGAAATAAATAGAAATAAAAAAGTACAAGGTGCAACAAGAAAAGCTAGAAAAACTTCAGCAGACAAGAAGCAACAGGTGTCGGTCAGCAAAAGAGCAACAAAGTGGCCA
>NZ_JADCSA010000993.1 GCF_015070385.1 Nocardioides malaquae
AATACCATGTTCCTGTTGGACACATATATTATGAAAAATTATTGAATGTTATTACTAATATTAATACTAAATAACTATGAATTTTTTAAATGTCTGTCTGTCTGTCCACCGTCTGTCTACAGTACTCTTATGTCATAGTACTTTGACATCATAGTGCAGACATCACAGACTTGCCTTAATACGGAACACCATATATGGGCATAAACGGATGAAACAGTGGCCAGATTTCTGACATCACTGATAC
>NZ_JADCSA010000994.1 GCF_015070385.1 Nocardioides malaquae
TGTATCTGGCTGCCTACCTGCCTCCCTACCTGGCTGGCTTCATGTGTAGCCTGTAGGGTGTAGGGTGCGCTACCGCTAGTGGCCAATGACCCGATGGCGCTGTTTCTCTTCACACTGGCCATATGATGCTGGTATAATTCTCTTGGACATCAAACCAGCCAACGCGCTCCCGCGCAGCCGGCCTCGCTCACCTCACACGTGCAGTCGGACCGGAGCCATGTCGTGCTGTGTGCCACGGAGGTG
>NZ_JADCSA010000995.1 GCF_015070385.1 Nocardioides malaquae
TACACACATTTGTAGATTTTTCAAGGTACGATATTACCGCTGTGCTTTAGAGTACTATGTAGGGTATGAAGGGTTTCATTCAAAAATGCTAGATATCCATACCATACAGAAATGTTTATCTGTAGCCAATTTAAATCATACTGTGGATATTTGCCTCTAAAATGCATATTTTGCATGTCTTAAGTCAGCTATAACTTTGAATATACCATAAGAAGTCGATGCTAGCATGACTGTTGTAACCAC
>NZ_JADCSA010000996.1 GCF_015070385.1 Nocardioides malaquae
ATGAAAGTTCACTGTTTCACGCTCTGTTGGCTTCTTTACACCTGGATAAAAATCCCATGTCTCTCCTCAGCTATGAATTTCTTCTACCGCATCATCTGCAGCCAGATTCACAAATCAGTCTACTAAAGGCTTCTAAGGACTATTCTGGGACAATCTCCCCAACTTTCATTACTAAAACTGGTTGGAAACAATTTGGAGCATGGGTGGGTCTTCAGAGTTCTTTCAGGGAAAGGACATCCTAGC
>NZ_JADCSA010000997.1 GCF_015070385.1 Nocardioides malaquae
ATGCTGATTACATACCAATTAGCAGCAAGAAAGGAGATGAGTTGTTTATGACAGCGTTTAGCCTTTCTGCCCCCAGCTGCTATGACCAGCAGACTTCTTTCTGTGAATTGCCTGGGTAAATTTGTCCCAATGCGTCAATGTGTCACTGGTCTTAATCGAACATTTACCCAGGCATGTCTGCAGATAGCTTAAAGGCATTCTATGCAGCTTTTACAGCAAAAATAAAAGTATACATATACATAT
>NZ_JADCSA010000998.1 GCF_015070385.1 Nocardioides malaquae
GAGATTCTTGTTTGGGGGATGCGTAGCCTTGGTGTTGGTTGCACGTTGGTCCCATATCAAATTAAGACTAAACATATAAAACCTAGTATACAACTTGAGTTATGGTTGCTGCACGTCCTCTGTGGGTAAAGCTCTCCGGCAATAAGACTGACTGAGATGAGACTCTTGCATGTTTGCTCTCTTGCACAGTGTGACCCCCAACCACAGAACCCAAACTCAGCGGCGCTCCTATCATATCTAAGC
>NZ_JADCSA010000105.1 GCF_015070385.1 Nocardioides malaquae
TACACTCTCAGAGTCATAGGGGTCCTTGAAATTAAAAGGTTTTTAGAACCACTGTACTACACTAAATGGAACAGTAGCAGTGATTAGTATAATCACCTACAGTAAGTAGGAAGTAACTAAGAGGTCCAGTTTCTTTCCAATATCCGCTTCCGTGCATAGCCTATTTATCTCGTGTTTAAAGATGCAGTGCCATGATTTTTTTTTTCTACCGAAAAAATTTAGATCAGGTATTATGATTATACTAGGAGAAAGAATCTTCCCCAAAAAGTGTACAGAAATAGCTAAAATTTGATTTTTATGTGGCCACACCCACCAGGTCATTATGTATGCATGGTTGTCAGGTGGGTGGTATTCTATGTGAGTTAGCCACACCCCACCATGTAATGTGAGTTGTGGTAGGCCGTCCCTTGTTGTTGTGATGTCATAAAAA
>NZ_JADCSA010000999.1 GCF_015070385.1 Nocardioides malaquae
AGATGCAACTATGTCAAACTGAGTGTAGGGCTTTGGACTTTTCCTTGTGCCCTTTTCCATGGCTTCAGTATCCCACAGTGTCAAGCCTGTAATAGTTAAAAGGGAAAAAAGGGAAATAAAGCGTCTTATTATTACTGCTGTTGTTATTATTAAAAAGTTGGCAAGTGGGCGGGGTTTACTGATTCCACTAAAGTGAACCAATTTGTTTTCCCTATACAGGCTTTTACAGAAATATTTATAACA
>NZ_JADCSA010001000.1 GCF_015070385.1 Nocardioides malaquae
GGTGGAAAGACATGGGAACCTTGTGAAAGCGCGGTGGCTTCCAAGGGAGAGAATAGTGGAGCTGCAGTCTCCTGCTGGAAGGTTCTGGCAGACAATGGGCTTTTCTGCCAACGGGAAGCAATACCTGCTCCCGGAGGAGGCTCTGTACCTAATGGAATGTGGAAGCCTGCAGGTGTTTCATCATGACCTTCCTCTGTCCATCCAGGAAGGATATGAAAGCTTTCTGTCCGCCGAGACACTCAC
>NZ_JADCSA010001001.1 GCF_015070385.1 Nocardioides malaquae
CTTACACGTTTTCCTTTTTAGACAGCCAGACCTTTTGTCATTGCTGACTTCTGACTGACTCCTCGTTGTGGAAACCGTCTCCATCATATCGGAGCTGGTGATTTCATATAATGGCTTAGTTAATTCAAATCAAATGACTCATCAAATAACCAGACTGACACGGGACTCTTGAGTCTGGAGTTTCTGGACACATTTTGTGATTAGTTTCCCTTCCTTTTTCATTTAGAGAGGCCATACCCCCCC
>NZ_JADCSA010001002.1 GCF_015070385.1 Nocardioides malaquae
ATGCGTTAATAAACGAATGACCTTACACCACATAAGAGTGTCATCATGACATGGCATAGCGAATAAACAATCTGCAAGCTCGCAACGTTGTGAGCTTGTAAATCAGTTCTTTGTGATTTTTTTTAAACATTTCTAGCTCAACAGATGAAATGACAGGTTTGCAAGAGTGTTTGTTCGGTAACAGAAGACACCATGTGTCTCCAGCTCTACAATTTGACCAAAACGTTTATGACCAGAATACCA
>NZ_JADCSA010001003.1 GCF_015070385.1 Nocardioides malaquae
AATATAGTATTTTAGGTCACACCGCAAGCTTGATATCACGGGTCTGCAGAGGAATCGAAGACCACACCGTCTAATTGCAACCTTGTCCAACCACTAAATAGCGTTCTGTGGAGCAAAAGCCTATCTTTAGTCCTTCCCAAAAAACACTGAGCCTTTGCCAGGAGGTGAAAATGCTGGGAACATAAACAGAACTGAAGAACAAAAAATGGCAAGACTGAGAGGAGATTTTCCAATAGACAGCCT
>NZ_JADCSA010001004.1 GCF_015070385.1 Nocardioides malaquae
CGTGACTTCAAGCTCACGCCGATCTCATTCTTGGAAGTCGCTCTGATAAATGATAAAACATAATTGTCACTTAGGTCGCATCCAAAACCACGCTATACATGCTATGCTTGTCTGTTTCACTTTGCTATGAATCTCTCAAGCTGGAAAACATATTTTAGCGTCTTTCTTTCCTTTTAATGCATTTCTGTCCCACAATGGATTAGTGCTTGCTTCCAGCAAAACCCTTGTGACACACAGAGAATA
>NZ_JADCSA010001005.1 GCF_015070385.1 Nocardioides malaquae
CATTCAGTAAACGACTTAAAACTAAATGTTCATTCCATGCAACAACCTCTCCATGAAAACTCCTCATTCCATCTGTATTTTGCATGTTTAACTTACAGCCACGGGCAGCATAGGCCTAGTATTATCTCCAACTTTTAACAGACTGGAGATCATTATCTTATCATTATGCATGCTTGTTGCTTGCTGATGCTCTCTTGGCTGCTGCCACACTGGGAAACGCACGCTGGAAAACGAAACTTTGGC
>NZ_JADCSA010001006.1 GCF_015070385.1 Nocardioides malaquae
CGCAATTTGCCTTATTACAGCCTTGGCGCATGGTTTGGCGCAACAATAATGACCTGTGTTAAAGAGGTGCCGTTGCGCCACCATCTGCTGATGGCTTCTTTGCTTACCGTTCTGGCGGTCGGTGCCTGGTTGTTTACTATCTCGCTGCTGTTGTCGCTGGTATCGATTGTGGTGATCATGAAGCTGTTTTATCAATACGAGCAACGATTCGGTATGCGCTCCACCAGCCTGCTGAATGTGATT
>NZ_JADCSA010001007.1 GCF_015070385.1 Nocardioides malaquae
GTATTAAAAAGGTCTTGAAAGTCCTCAAATTGTCACTTTATAAATGTCTAGTGGACTCCCTGTACACACTTATACTGGATGTTGGATTATTTGTGAGAAAATGAGAAAAAAAATGGACATCAAGCTAATCATCTGGGGACCCCACAAAATAATTTGGGGTCCTGACCCCAACTTTGGGAACCCCTGCCCTATCAGAATCAATGGAGGTAAATTTACTCTTGATCTTAGATCTCCTCATATAAC
>NZ_JADCSA010000106.1 GCF_015070385.1 Nocardioides malaquae
AAAACTTCATGGGGTGGGTTATTGATAAAAAAATACAATCTTTAATATGTATTGTACATTATTTTACATTCCTTTAGAGTTTGTAATGTAACCTATTTTAGCTTTCACCCATTGGATATGTTTGTGGAGGGTACGTGGTACGTACCCATGGAGACACAGGGAGAACATGCAAACTCCATACAGAAAGGCCCTTTCGCTAATACCACCTAGGGTATGGGAACTGATGACACGGAGGAGAGGGCTCGCTCCCAGTGCCCACAGCGTCACCCGGTAGGAATTGAACCCAAGACCTTTTAGCTGGGAGGCAACAACGCTACCGACTACACCGCCATGCCCCCGATACATGGGCACATGTCCTAACAATGATGACTCTTCCACATCCAGCCAATCTGGTACACCTTCCCTTCTTGGGATTCAAATGTCTT
>NZ_JADCSA010000010.1 GCF_015070385.1 Nocardioides malaquae
CCTCTCCCGGATCGTGTTCAACCACCTCACCACCGACCACCAAGCCCGCGCTGCGACTGGACTCGCAGCCGCCGCTTGACATAGGAGAAACCCATGGACACTCCTCTCTTCGGCGACGACGTGCCCACGACTCCGCCTACTCCCCCGACCCCGAAGCCCACACCGGTCGCGGACTGGCAGGTCGACCTGCTCCGCAAGACACTGGATGCCCGGGGCCTGGCTGACCAGCGGGAGCGCCAGTCCCTCATCGAGCAACACGCGGGGCGTCCGCTCACCGCCTTGCGTGACCTCACCTCGGAGGAGGCGCTGCGGGTGATCACCGCCCTGGGGGCCAGTTCCCCGCAGAAGGACGCAGGCTCCCTCTGGGACGAGCGCGAGGACGACATCTGGATCGACCGGCTCTGAGCCGATTCACCGTCGAACCACCCACACCACCCGTCCCATCTGGATAGGGTTGGCGCACGCCCATGACCAGCAGAGGAACCACGCCCCGATGAAGCCAGATTCTCCGAACTGGATCGTCATGGGCGAGCCGGCAACGCCGGCCGAGCAGGCGGCGCTCGACACGTTCCGTGAGCTCCTGCCGGAGGACGGGCTCACCCGGGCCTGGGTCAACCTCACCTTCCTCGACCTCGACGGCCGCGCCGGTGAGGTCGACGTGCTCCTGCTGACCAAGCGGGGCTTCTTCGTGGTCGAGCTGAAGGGCTGGCACGGCACCGTAGGCGGCAACCAGCAGTCGTGGCACCAGATTCTGCCCAGCGGGCAGGTCCGCCACTACGACAACCCGTTGAAGCTGACGATCAGCAAGGCGAAGCGACTCAAGAGCCTGCTGCAGCAGGTGCATCCCAACGCCCCCGTCCCTTACCTGGGCGCTCTGGTGGTGATGCACGGTCAGGGTTCCACCATCGAGCTGGACGACCTGGGGCGTACGCACGTGCTCGCCCTCGACGGCTACCAGCTGGCGGGCGGGCTCCCGACGCTCGGCTCGTTCCTGACCAGCCAGGCCGACAACCCGCACCACATGGTGGACCGACCCACGGCCACCGCTGCCCGCAAGGCGTGCGAGAAGGCCGGTTTCGTCGCCACCCCGCGCCAGCGTCGCATCGGGCAGTACGTCCTCGACGACGGTGACCCGGTCGCTGTCGGACAGGACTGGCAGGACTTCGTGGTCACCCACCCGGCGTTGGACCTCAAGCGTCGCCTGCGGCTCTTCGACGTGCCTCCGCAGAGCTCCCCGGACGAGCGGGCCCGGATCGAGGCGGGCGCCCGGCGTGAGCTGCGGTTGACCGAGCCGCTGCACCACGACGGTGTGGACAGGCCCCTCGACTACCTGGTCACCGACTCGGGTCCGGCGCTGCTCTTCGACGTGTGGCCGGACGCCCAGCCGCTGGACCAGTACCTCGCGGCGCGCGGCGACTCCCTCGACTTCGACACCCGGCTCCAGCTGATCCGGCAGATCGGCGAGGTGCTGCGCTACACCCACAACCGTCACCTGGCCCACCGGGCGCTGGCACCCAGCCGGGTGTGGGTGCGCGACGAGCTCGGGCGGGGTCCGCGGATCCGCATCCGCGACTGGTACACGGGCCAGCGCGAGGCCAGCACCCGCACCAAGGTCACTGCGTTGTCGGCGGGGTTGACCGACGTGCGCGGCGCGGTCGACGAGAAGGACTGGGTCTACCTGGCCCGCGAGGCGCTGCACGGCGCCGAGGAGCTGCCCAGCATCCCCCTCGACGTCTACGGACTCGGCGCCCTCGCCCACCTCATCCTCACCGGGGAGCCGCCGGCCACCACGCTGGCGGAGCTGCAGGCCCGTTTCGGCCGCGACGAGGGTCTCGACCCGAGCGCGGTCGTGCCGGAGATCCCCGACCAGTACGCCGACGTCGTACGCCGCGCCACGGCGTTCGCCGAACCCGAGCGCACCGCCTCGGTCGAGGCGTTCCTCACCCAGCTGGACGAGGCAGCCCAGGACCTGCGCCCGGACGAGCGGAACCCGCAACCGGTCCAGGACCCGTTGGACGCCCGCGCCGGCTCGGTCATCGCGGACCGGTTCGACGTGGTGGAGCGGCGCGGCGAGGGTTCGACCGGCACCGCCCTGCTGGCCGTCGACTACGACAGCGACGACACGCGTCCGATCATCCTGAAGGTGGCCCGCAACGATGCGGCCGCCCAGCGGCTCACCGTCGAGGCGGAGGTGCTGGCCCAGCTCGACCACCCGCGGGTGGTGCGACTCATCGGCGGCCCGATCCCGCTGGACGGGCGCCACGCGCTGCTGCTCTCCGACGCCGGCAAGGAGACGTTGGCGACCCGCATCGCCAGCGAGGGCCGCTCGACCATCGAGCAGCTCGAGGGCTACGGCCGCGACCTGCTGGAGGCTGTGGCCCACCTCGACGAGCGCGGCGTGTTCCACCGCGACATCAAGCCGGCCAACCTGGCGATCTCCCCTGACCCGGGCACCCGCAAGCCGCGCCTGACGCTCTTCGACCTGTCGCTGGCGCGCGAACCGCTCGACAACACCACCTCCGGCACCCCCGGCTACCTCGACCCCTACCTGGCGCTCTCCGGGCGCCGGCAGTACGACCGTGCTGCGGAGTTGTGGTCGGTGGCGGCGACGCTCTTCGAGATGGCGACCGGCAACCCGTTGTGGTGGCCCGAGGGCAGCCACGGTCCGCTGTCGGTCGACGAGGCGCCGGTGGTGATGGCGACCAGCTTCGAGGACGCGGTCGCCGACGCGCTGACCGGCTTCTTCCGTCGTGCGCTGGCCCCCGACGCGCGTGACCGTTTCTCGGACCTGGGCGAGATGGCGCAGGCGTGGGCCGCGGTCTTCGCGGACCTCGATACCGCTGGCGACGGCGCCGACGGGGACGACGCGGCCGCCGCGGCCGCCACCCTGACCACCCCGTTGAACCACGCGGGTCTGAGTGCCCGCGCCCTCTCCGGTGTGCT
This sequence comes from Nocardioides malaquae, assembly GCF_015070385.1. Classification (GTDB taxonomy): domain Bacteria; phylum Actinomycetota; class Actinomycetes; order Propionibacteriales; family Nocardioidaceae; genus Nocardioides; species Nocardioides malaquae. The sequence continues at coordinate 2,944 of NZ_JADCSA010000010.1, forward strand.
GCGCCTCGACGTGCTCACGGTGGGTGACCTGCTCGGCATCCCCCCGAGCAGCATCAACGCCGTGCGGGGTCTGGGTGAGCACTACCGCAAGGAGATCCAGCGCCGCATCCGCGAATGGCGGGCCCGCCTGAGCGAGACGACCGCGGTGGAGGTCACGCCCGGTCGCGGCGTCGAGGGCGTGGTGCGGGTGGTCCTGGCCGTGCCGTCGAGTTCCAGGGCCGACGAGGCCCCGCTGCGCGCCCTCGTCGGCCTCGACACGCCCCCCGGCCCCCAGGCGCCGTGGCCGACGGTGGCGGAGGCGGCGGAGCGCAGCGGTGTCAGCCAGGACGCGCTGACCTCGGCGCTCAACCGGGCCGTGAAGCGGTGGGCCAAACTGGACGTGGTGCGTGACGTGCGCGACGACCTGGTCGCGATCCTCGCCTCCGAGGGCCGGGTGATGACATTGGCCGAGGTCGCGTTGGCCCTGGCCGGCCGGCTCGGCTCCCAGCTGGAGGGCGCGGCACGCCGCGACCACGCGGTGGCGCTGGTGCGGGCCGCGGTGGAGGTCGAGGAACGCGAGGACGAGCCCCGGGTCACGATCCGCCGCCCGTCCGCGGGTGCGACACCGCTGGTGGCGTTGACGGAGACCGCCCAACCGGACGACGCGCTCACGACCGCGGGCAGCCACCTGTCCGCCGATGCCCTGACCGAGCTGGCGGTGGCGCTGGGTGCGCGGGCCGACGACCTCGTCGTCGACGGCGTGGTGCCGGCCGCGCGGGCCCGGGCGGAGCTGCGGGCCCTGCTGCCCACCGGTGCGGAGCGCAGCGCCGACGTGACCGACGAGCGTCTGGTGCGGCTTGCGGCGGCCACGTCGGTCACCGCCGCGGTCTCCGGGTTCGGGGAGCTCTACCCCCGCAGCCTGCCGGTCGCGGACGCCATCGACCACGCCCTGCGCGGGCGCCCCGGCCGGGTGATCTCGGAGATGTGGGTGCGCCGCCGAGTGTTTTCCCGCTTCCCGGAGCTGGAGGCGACGGTGCCCAGCCACCCCGAGCTCGACCCGCTGGTGCTGGCGGCTCTGCCGGGCATGGCCTGGAATGGCACGCAGTACGCTGCCCGCGACTCCACGGGCGTCTCGCAGTCGGTCACCGGCTACGGCGCCACCGTCACGGGCGTCTCGACCAGTGAGGTCGACCGGACGCTGCGGACCTCGCTGCGTCAGCACGCCCCGTTGACCCTGGCCGTGGCCCCGCACCGTTACCAGCAGGCGATCACTGCGTTGGTCGCCACCTACGACGTGGCGCTGCTCGACGTCTCCCGCCTCGTGGTCGACGCCACGCGGGCGCTGGCCGAGGAGCAGGAGGTGCCGTGGGAGGTCGTGCTGGACGCCGACGCGGCGCAGCGCGGCTCGTACGACTGGGAGCAGCTCACCTCGCTGGTGCGGGAGGCATTGGCTCCCCGGTGGGCCGAGGCGATGGCCGACCCGCGTCCGCTGCTGGTGGTCAACGCCGGCCCGTTGGCGCGGTACGGCATGCGGGAGGACCTTTCACAGCTGCTCGACATCGGCAGCCCGCGTCCGGCGACCCGCTGGCTGCTGGTGGCGCGCGACGGCTCCACGGCCGTGCCCCACCTGGAGGGTCAACCGGTGCCACTCGGCCCCTCGGGCGTCCTCGACCTGCCGGCTCTTCTCGACTTCGCTTCACCCACCGACACGGGAGCATCAACGTGATCCACTCCGCCGCCCTCCTTGCCGACCTGAAGGCGCAGCTCAAGCTGCTCCAGGCCGACCTGCGTGAGCGGGCCGACGACACGGCCGACACCTGGGGTGCCCGACTGCGCGAGCAGCACCGCACCGCGCTGGAGCGTGGCCGCACCGGCCACGCCTGGGTGACCTGGCGTGACAACGAGGTCGACCAGGCGGCGGTGGCGTGGATCGTGGCAACCACGTTCATCCGGTTCTGCGAGGACAACGGCCTGCTGGCCGGCGCCCGCGACGCCGCCGGTCGCCCAGTGGCCATGCCGTGGATCGCCGGCCCCGGGGTGCTGCTGACCAGGGCGTTGGAGCACGAGACCGCCTTCTTCACCGCCGACCCCTCGGCCAACCGCCGCGACTGGTTGCAGCAGGCCTTCACCGTGCTCGCCAGCCAGCCGGCCGGCCACGAACTGGTGGACCGCGACCACTCTCCCGTCTGGTCGGCCCTGATCAGCGCGGAGGCCGCGGACCGGCTGGTCACCTTCTGGCGCACCACCGACACCGACGGCGACCTGGTGCACGACTTCACCGACCCCGATCTCGGCACCCGCTTCCTCGGCGACCTCTACCAGGAGCTCTCCGAGCACGCCAAGAAGACCTACGCCCTGCTCCAGACACCCGACTTCGTCGAGGAGTTCATCCTCGCCCTCACCCTGACGCCCGCGGTCGAGGAGTTCGGGTTGACCGGGCTCAAGCTGATCGACCCCACCTGCGGGTCCGGCCACTTCCTGCTCGGTGCCTTCGCCCGGCTCAACGACCTCTGGGCGCAGGAGGCGCCTGCCCTCGACGTGCGCGAGCGCGTGCAACGCGCGATGGGCTCCATCCACGGCGTCGACCTCAACCCCTTCGCCGTGGCCATCGCCCGGTTCCGCCTCACCGTCGCCGGCCTGAAGGCGGTCGGGGCGCGGTCGCTGGTCGAGGCTCCCGACTTCGCCTATCGACTGGCGGTGGGTGATGCGTTGCTGGGCACCCACGAAGCGCAGCTCGAGATCTCGCTGGGTCTGGACGAGGACGACGAGATCTACGAGTACGACACCGAGGACCTCTCCGACTACCACGGCATCCTCAAGCCGGGCCAGTACCACGTCGTGGTGGGCAACCCGCCCTACATCACCGTCAAGGACAAGGTGCTCAACCAGACCTATCGCGAGCAGTACAAGATGTGCTCCGGCACGTACGCCCTCTCCGTGCCATTCATGGAGCTTTTCTTCCAGCTGCTGCTCAAGGGGGAGGCCGGACAGACCGCCGGCTACACGGGACAGATCACCGCCAACTCCTTCATGAAGCGCGAGTTCGGCAAGAAGGTGACCGAGACCCTGCTCGCCGGGCACGACCTCGGCAACCCGGTCGACCTCACCCACGTCATCGACACCTCAGGTGCCTACATCCCCGGGCACGGCACTCCGACCGTCATCTTGGTGGGCCGCAGAAGGCGTCCCCAGACAGAGACCGTGCGGGCCATTCTTGGCGTCCGCGGTGAGCCCGGCCAGCCCTCCGATCCCAACAGTGGTCTGGTCTGGCGGGAGATCGTGGAGCACGTCGACAGTCCCGGCACGGAGGGCATGCACGTCAGCGTGGTTGACCTCGCTCGGAACGACCTGCGGTCCCATCCCTGGTCCTTGTCCGGCGGCGCATCATCGCTGGTCACAAGCCGGGTGGAGGCAGGAGCCGCCAAGCGTCTTGGCGCCCTCCTCGAGGTAGGGATTGGCGGCGCGATTCGCGCCGGATCAGACGAGGTTTACATGCGCCCGCGTGCCTTGCCACGTGAAAAGAGTGCTTTCGATTACGTGAGGCCCTTCGTCGTTGGCGATGGCATTCGTGACTACGTGGACGCGGGCAAGCAACGCATTGTGTTCCCCTACGAACCTGATCTCTCACCCACCACGCGGCTAGATGAGACGCTTTGGCAGTGGCGGACCTTCCTGGCCGCGCGTTCCACGTTTCAGGGTGTCATGGCCGATGCTGGGTTGCGCTGGTCCGAGTACATGCAGTTCACGCGGTGGTCAGTCAGGGCGGCCAGGGCCATCACCTTCGCCTTCGTCGCCACCCACAACCACTTCGTGCTCGACCGCGGCGGCAAGGTCTTCAACCGTTCCGCACCGGTCATCAAGTTGCCGGAGTCGGCGACGGAGCAGGACCACCTCGACCTGTTGGGCGTCCTGAACTCGTCCACGGCGTGCTTCTGGCTCAAGCAGGTGAGCCACAACAAGGGCTCTACGGTCGACACCAAGGGCGCCCGCCAGACTCAGGTGCCGTGGGAGGACTTCTACGAGTTCACCGGCACCAAGCTGAAGGAGTTCCCGCTGCCGGCCGCCCTGCCTGGCGCCACGGGACGTCGCCTGGACGAGCTCGCCACGGCGCTGACCACCACCAGCCCTCGGTCCCTCCTGAGTGACCCCAGCGCGCCGGACCTGGCGGCGGCCGTAGCTCGTGGCCGAGCGGAGTGGGCCGGGACACGTGCGCGGATGATCTTCGAGCAGGAGGAACTCGACTGGGAGGTCTACCGGCTCTACGGCCTGGTCGACGACGACCTGACCTACACCGGCGCCTGGCCTGAGGACGAGCGCCAGCTCGCACTGGGTGAGCGGGCCTTCGAGATCGCGCTGGCCCGCAAGGTCGCCGACGGCAGCGAGGAAACCGCGTGGTTCGACCGTCACGGCTCCACGCCGCGGACGGACCTGCCCGACCCCTGGCCGGCGGACTACCGCGACCTGGTGCAGCGCCGCCTCGACCTGATCGCCTCCGACAAGGCCATCGGTCTGCTGGAGCGACCCGAGTTCAAGCGTCGCTGGGCCACGCCCGGCTGGGACGCCCTGCTGAGGGAGGCGTTGCGCGACGCGATGCTCGACCGGCTGGAGCAGCGTGAGCTGTGGTTCGACGCCACCGGAGCCCCTCTGCCTCGCTCGATCGCCGAGTTGGCGGACGCGGTGCGGCACGACGCGTTCCTCAGCCAGTGCGCGCTCCTGCTGGCGGGCAGCGACGTGGTGGACCTGACGGCCGTGCTCGGTGACCTGCTCAAGGACGAGCCGGTGCCCCACCTGGCCGCCCTGCGCTACAAGGAGCCCGGGATCGAGAAGTACCGGACCTGGCAGGAGGTGTGGGAGCTCCAACGGCGCGAGGACGCCGGGGAGCAGGTCACGATCCCGGTGCCGCCGAAGTACAAGCCGACTGACTTCCGCAAGACCTCCTTCTGGCAGGCGCGGGGCAAGCTGGATGTGCCCAAGGAGCGGTTCATCGCCTATCCCGGGGTGCAGCGCACCGGTGACAGCACGCCTGTCATCGGGTGGGCGGGCTGGGACCACGCCGAGCAGGCCCAGGCGCTCGCCCGGGAGTTCGGCCAGCAGCAGGCGCTGGGCGCCGACTCCGAGCAGCTCATCCCGCTGCTGGCTGGCCTCGCCGAGCTCCAGCCGTGGCTGGACCAGTGGCACAGCGAGATTGATCCCCGCTTCGGGCAGAGTCCCGCCGCCGTGATCCGCTCCATGAGTGACAGCTGGGCCCAGCAGGTCGGCGTCACCCGCGCCGACCTCGACGCGTGGCGTCCGCCCGCACCGACCCGTGGCCGCCGCCGCACCACCTGACGACCGTGGAGACCCAATGACCGACTCAGCGGACCACCCTGTGACCCCGAATCCCGCGCTCCTGCTCAAGGACGCCATCGACGTGCCCGAGCAGGTGCACGCCGACGACTTCGTGCTCCAGCTGCACCGTGGTGTCGACGCCGCGCAGCGCACGCTGGACGACTACGTCGTCACCCCGGCGATCGCCGCGTCGTTCGACCAGGCACTGGGGCTGGTGCAGGCGGCGCTGACCCAGAGCTCCTCGAAGGGCACCTTCATCCACGGGTCGTTCGGTTCTGGTAAGTCGCACTTCATGGCGGTGATGCACCTGCTGCTCACCGGAAACCCCGACGCACGGGCCCTGCCCGGCCTGCAGGCGTCGGTGGCGAAGTACGCGCCCGTGCTCGACAAGAACCTGCTGGCCGTCGACTACCACCTGCTCGGCAAGAAGTCGTTCGAGGAAGCCCTCTTCACCGGCTACCAGCAGACGGTCAGCCGGCTGCACCCGGACGCGCCGCTGCCGGTGCTGCACAAGTCCGACGGCATCCTCGAGGACGCCGCCGACCTGCGCGCCACCCTGGGCGACGACGCCTTCTTCGCCCGCCTCGGCGGTGCCGAAGCCGGGGCCTCCAAGTGGGGCAAACGGGCCGCCGGCTGGAGCGCCGAGACCTACGACGCCGCCGCGGCCCAGCCGGCCGACCACCCCGACCGGGAGCGGTTGGTGCGGGCGTTGGTGGCGACCTTCTACAAGTCCTCGGTCGCCACCCGGGAGTGGTTGGAGATCTCCCAGGGCCTGCGGGCGATGACCGCCCACGCCAAGGAGCTCGGCTACGACGGCGTCGTGCTCTTCCTCGACGAGCTGGTGCTCTGGCTCGGTCAGCACCTGGGCGACATGGCCTTCATCCAGGCCGAGACCTCCAAGGTCGCCAAGCTGGTGGAGTCCGAGATGGGGGTGCTGCCGGTGCCGCTCATCTCGTTCGTCGCCCGCCAGCGCGAGCTCAAGGACTTCCTCGGCGGCAGCGGCGTCGGCGCCGAACAGGTGGCCCTCGGGCAGTCGTTCCAGTGGTGGGAGGACCGGTTCGACAAGCTGACCCTGCAGGCCACCGACCTGCCCGAGATCGTCAACAAGCGGCTCCTCCAGCCCACGAGCGACGAGGGCCGCGTCTCGCTGTCCGCAGCGATCAGCCGGGTCAAGGCCAACCCGGCGGCGTGGCGCTACCTGCTCGAGGACGAGGCCGGCTCCGGGGAGGTCGACTTCGCGAAGGTCTACCCCTTCTCCCCTGCCCTCGTCGACGCGATGGTGGCGCTGTCGTCGCTGATGCAGCGCGAACGCACCGCGCTGAAGCTCATGAGTGAGCTGCTGGCCGCCGGCCGCGACGAGTTGACCGTCAGCGACGTCATCCCCGTCGGCGACCTCTTCGACGTGGTCGTGCTCGGTGACGCGAAGCCGCTGACCGACGCCATGAAGCGGCACTTCCAGCACGCCGAGACCTTCTACCTGCGCAAGATGCGGCCCTACCTGCTCAACAAGCACTCCGTGACCGAGGAGGAGGCCGCCGCGCTGCCGCGTACGGCACCCTTCCGGACCGAGGACCGGCTCGCCAAGACCCTGCTCGTCGCCGAGCTGGTGCCCGAGGCCACCTCGCTGAAGAACCTGACCGCCGCCAAGCTCGCCGCGCTCAACTTCGGCACCGTCGTCTCCTTCGTGCCCGGCCAGGAGCACCAGCAGGTGCTGGCGTGGGTGCGGGAGTGGACCAGCGAGTTCGGTGAGGTCACCATCGGCGCGGGCGCCGACCCGCTGATCAGCATCCAGCTCTCGGGCGTCGACTACGACTCCGTGCTGGAGCACGTCCGCAACGAGGACAGCACCGCCAACCGCCGCAAGCTCCTGCGTGACCTGCTCATCGAGGAGCTCGGCGTCACCGTGCAGGGCGGGCTGATGGCCGAGTTCCAGCACCACCACGTGTGGCGCGGCTCCCGGCGCACGGCCGACCTGGTCTTCGGCAACATCCGCGACGTGCACAGCGTCAGCGACCAGGCGCTCACCGCCGAGGGCGGCCGCTGGCGCGTCGTCATCGACTATCCCTTCGACGACTCCCCCGAGCACGGACCCAACGACGACGTGGTCCGCATGGCGGAGGCCAAGGAGCGCATCGAGAGCACCACCATCGCCTGGATCCCCCACTACCTCTCCACGCAGCGAATGGACGACCTGGGCAAGCTGGTGCTGCTCGAATACCTGATGACCGGCGACCGGTTCGCCCAGAACTCCGAGCACCTGCCGATGACCGACCGGGAACCCGCCCGGATGCAGCTCGACAACCAGCGCAAGAACCTGCGCGAGCAGCTGCGCACCGCGCTGCGTCAGGCGTACGCCGTGCAGACCGGCAGCGACGACAACCTCGGCGCCCGGGTCGACGCCGGCGACACCTTCGTCAGCCTGCTGCCCGGCTTCCGGCCCCGCACCCCGCAGGCCACCCACCTCAAGGGCGGCCTCGACGAGGTGCTGGCCCAGGGGTTGGAGCAGCAGTATCCCGACCACCCGAAGTTCGAGCCCAGCGACCGTGAGGTCACCCGCACCCACCTCGCCCACACCCTCGACCTGGTGCGCCGCGCCATCGACAACGGCGGGCGGCTCGACGGCATCGAACGCGGCAAGGCCACCACGGCACGACCCGTCGTGGCCGCCCTGGGGCTGGGCGAGCTGCGGGAAAATGTGCTCGCGGTGAAAAAGGAAAACTTCCGCTGGTGGACCCAGTTCACCCAGTGGGCCGCCAACGCGGGTGGTTCCCCCGACGTGGCCACGCTGCGGGCCCAACTCGCGGCCCACGGCATGCGGCCCGAGGTCGAGAACCTCGTCATCCTGACCTGGGCCGCTCTCGACGACCGGCAGTGGCAGCGCCACCAGGCGCCCGCCGCCACCCCCGACGTCGCCTCGGTGCCCGGCGACCTGGTGCTGGTGCCTGCCGTCCTCCCCGACGCCGACCTGTGGGCCGCCGCCCTCGAGCGGGCCGAGAAGGTCTTCGGCATCCCCCGCGAACACACCCTGAACGCCGCGGCCGTCGCCCGCCACGGCGCTGCCGTGCGCCAGAAGGCCACCGAGTGGCGCGCCGCCGCGACCGACCTCGTGCGTGAGCTGGAGAAGCACGCGGCCGTGCTCGGCCTCGACCCGGCTGCGCTCACCGGGCGCCTCGCCACCGCACGCCGCGGCCGGGACCTCGTCGAGGCGCTCGTGTCGCGCACCGACCCCACCGTGGTGATCGAGACCCTCGGCGGCTTCGACCTGCCCGAGGAACCCCAGGCGCTCGCGAAGTCACTGGGCTCGGCGCACACCCTGGTCGCCACCCTGCGTGGCGCTGCCTGGGACCTGTTGGAGCAGATCGACGCCTTCGACACCGACGGCACCGTCACCGCCGGCCTGCACGCCGCCGCCCGCGCGGAGGAGCTGCACGCCGCGTTGGCGCCCGCGCTGGCCCAGGCACGCGCCGAGATCGTGGCCCGGCTGCCGAAGGCACCGCAGCCCGGGCCTGTCGCCCCGCAGCCGCCGATCGACCGGCCGGTGCCGCCGAACACGGTGCAGCCTGGCCCTGCGCAGCCGGTGGCGCCGTCCGTCACCGCGCCCACCCACCCCGACGACGTCGTGCTGGAGATCACCGACGAGGACGACCTGCGCGACGTGGCCGCCCAGGTGAAGGCGGCGTATGCGAAGAAGCAGCCCGGCAAGACCTTCCGGGTGCGCTGGGGCTGGGAGTGACACCGTGATCACCACCGTGGCGGGCGCCACCGCGCCCGCAGAACCCGGCTACGTGCGGCAGCGGGCCAAGGCACTGGTGCGCCAGCACGACCCGCACGCCCGCGTGCTGATCCTGCACGCCCTGCCGCAGTGGTCCGGCGATCCGACGCTCACCGTCGAGGACCGGGTCGTGCACGTGCGGCCCTGCGCCTCCCAGCTGGCGGTGCTCGATGCGTACGCCCAGCTGCCCGCCGACGACTACCTGGTCGTGCTGACCGACCGCACCACCCAGGACCTCGGGGACGCGGTCCTGCTGCGCGCCTGGCGCCGGCGGATCGAGATGCCCGACCTGTGGCAGGCCGTGCCGGCCCTTTTCAACGCCACCGGCTGCTCGCGTGACCTGCACCGCGTCGGCACCTGGGCACCCGCCGCCCTGCTGAGCCACGCGCCCGCCGGCGGGTGGCCGCCGGCCCGGGGTGTCGAGGTCACCGCCTCGCACGCCCTGGGCAACCTGCTGGCCCACCTGCTCGGCCGCTCCCTGCCGGAGACACCCGACGCCTCCCTGGTGCTCACCACGCTCGACTCCCCCGCCGCCCGGGCGCGGTGGCGCGGCGTCGACCCGGCGCTGCGGGCCGAGCTGACCGACTGGGCCGAGGCACACCTCGGCGTCGAGGTCGGCTTCGCGCTGCGCGCCGGCGCGCACCCCAGCCCCGTCACCCCGCTGGCCGTCGGCCTCGCGATGGCCGCACTCTGGGACCCGGCAGCGACCGGCATGGCCCGCGGTCAGGCCACTGGCATCCTCATCGAACGCCACTTGGATGGCCGCCAGCTCACCGTCGAGGCGGGCGCGCGGATCGGCGCGGCCTGCGCCGCGGTCGTCCGCCAGCGACTCGCCGTCAACGCCGTCCAGGCCGTCGAGGCCCGCCACACCCTCGCCCAGGCCGAGGCCGTGCTCGCCGACCTGGGCTGGGCCGAGGGCGCCGAGCTCTCCGACCTGCTGCCCGCTGGTCTGTCGGCCCGGATGCGCGCCCTCGGGGAGGCGTTGGGGCAGGGCTCCGAGGCCGCCGAGCAGGCGCTGGCCACCGTCACTGCCCACGCGCTCGCCCAGCACGAGACGCCCACCCTGGCCGCGGCCCGGATGGCCGTGCGCCTCACCCGGTGGCTGGAGACACCGGAGACGACCTGCACCACACTGCACGACTCCCTGCACCGACAGGTGCGCGACGGCGCCTGGGTCGACCGGGCCGTCAACGCCGTCTGGAACGGCTCCGACGACGGGGTGCTCGCCCAGCACTACGCCGCGCTCCTGGCGCGGGTCGCGGCCCGACGCCACGCCCGCGACCAGGTGGCCGCCCAGCAACTCGCCGCCCACGCCGCCGCACCCCACGCCGTGGAGGGCAGCGTCGCCGTGGAGCGGCTCCTGGCGGAGGTCGTCCAGCCGTGGCGCCTCCAGGACGGCGTCCTGCTGATCGTGCTCGACGCCATGAGCCTGGCGGTGGCGACCGAGATCGCCGAGAGCGTCGGCGAGCTCGGCCTGGTCGAGTGGGTGCCCGCCACCGGCACCCGGATGAGCGCCATCGCGGCGCTGCCCTCCCTGACCGAGATCTCGCGGGCCTCCCTGCTCAGCGGTGCCCTCACCACCGGCACCGGGCCGGTGGAGAAGAAGGGGTTCGCCACGCTGTTCCCCGGTGCCCCGCTCTTCCACAAGGACGACCTGCGTTCCGACGCGGGCGAGCAGCTGCCGGCCTCCGTGACCGCCGCGATCGACGACGTGGCTGGCCGGCCCGTCGTCGGGGTCGTGCTCAACACCATCGACGACACCCTGCACAAGCAGGACGTCAGCGCCATGACCTGGACGCTCGACCGCCTCGCCCCACTGCGCGCGCTGCTCACCGCGGCGCGCGCCGCCGGGCGTACGGTCGTGCTCACCGCCGACCACGGCCACGTCGTGGAGCAGGCGACCGAAGCCCGACCCGGCGACACGTCGCGGTGGCGTACGCCCGACAGCGGTGAGGTCACCGACGGCGAGGTGCTGGTCCGCGGGCCACGCGTGCTCGCCCCCGGCGGCGAAGCCGTGCTGCTGTGGGACCCCAGCGTCCACTACGGGCGCCGCCACCCCGGCTACCACGGCGGCGCCAGCCTGGCCGAGGTCACGATCCCGGTCATCGTGCTGCAACGCCTCGTCACCGCCGGCGCCCAGCCGGCCGGCGCCAAGGGCTGGGTCCCGGCGCCGCCGCAGGCCCCCGAGTGGTGGAACGAGCCGGTCCGCCAGACCGAGCCCGAGGAGACGGTCAGCGCACCGGCACGGAAGGCCAGTGCGCCGAAGGCGGCTCGTCCCGCCGTTGTCGACCCGTCGCAGGACGCGCTCTTCGACGTGGCACCTGCCGAGGAATCCGACGCAGCCCCCGCGGCCGCGTCGTCGACGGGCGACCTCGTCGACGCTCTGCTGGCCTCCCCCGCGTACGCCGGGCAGAAGGCCCGCGCCGGACGGCGGCGCCCCGACGACACCGTCGTCGCCACCGTGGTGCGGACCCTGCTGGCCCGCGGCCACCGCGCCCACCGCGACACTCTGGCCAGTGAGGCCGGCATCCCCGTGCACCACGTCGAGCCGACCCTCGCAGCGGTGAAGCGGCTCCTCAACGTCGAGGGATACGCCGTGCTGGAGGACGATGTGGACCGGGTGAGCGTGAAGCTCGACGTGGCGCTGCTGCGCGACCAGTTCGGAATCTGACGGGAGGAGACGAGATGCAGATCAGCCCCCGCCGACGTCAGGAGATCGTCGATGCCCTGCGCCGCGGGACCGTGCCGCAGCAGGGGCTCGACGTGATGGCCGTGGGGCTCGACCGGTTCGAGACCACGATCGACGAGGAGCTCCGCACGGTCGGCGCCGGGGGCGCGCAGTTCAAGGCGGTGCGCGGTGAGTACGGATCCGGCAAGACCTTCTTCTCGCGGTGGCTGACCGAGCGCGCCAAGGCCGCCGGCTTCGCGACCGCCGAGGTGCAGATCTCCGAGTCCGAGACGCCGCTGCACAAGCTCGAGACCGTCTACCGCCGGATCGTCGACTCACTCTCGCCCTCCTTCCGCGACGTGGTCGACGGCTGGTTCTTCGTGCTCGACGGTGACGCACGTGAGGCCGGCGCCGGTGACGTCGACGCAGCCACCGAGGAGCTGCTGGAGAAGCGCCTGGCAGCGGTGAGCGCGCAGGCGCCCGCGTTCGCCCAGGTGCTGCGGGCCTACCGACGCGCCGCAGCGCAGGGGGACCGCGCCCAGGCCGACGCGCTGCTCGCCTGGCTCGGTGGCCAGCCGCACGTCTCCGCGGCCGTCCGGCGCTCCGCCGGGGTGCGCGGGGACATCGACCACTTCCAGGCGTTCGGCTTCCTGCAGGGTCTGCTGACCGTGCTGCGGGACTCCGACTACCAGGGGCTCGTGCTCGTGCTCGACGAGGTCGAGACGCTCCAACGGGTCCGCTCCGACATCAGGGAGCGCTCCCTCAACGCGCTGCGCCAACTCATGGACGAGGTCGACGGGGGTCGCTTCCCCGGGCTCTACCTGCTGATGACCGGCACCCCGGCCTTCTACGACGGTCAACAGGGCATCCAGCGGCTCGCGCCACTGGCCCAACGGTTGCAGACCGACTTCGACGACCCGCGCTTCGACAACCCCCGCGCCGTGCAGATCCGGCTCCACGGCTTCACCCCCGACAGCCTGGTCGAGCTCGGCCTGCGGGTCCGTGACATCTACGCCCTCGGGGCCTCCGACCCCGACCGGATCAATGCCGTGGTCGACGACGCCTACGTCGCGCTGCTGGCCGGGGCGGTGGCCGGCGACCTCGGCGGACGCACCGGCGTGGCGCCGCGACTCTTCCTCAAGAAGCTGGTCGCCGACGTGCTCGACCGGGTCGACCAGTTCGATGACTTCGACCCGCGCCGCGACTACGCGCTCACCGTCAGCGACCTCGAGCTCACCTCGGCCGAACGCCAGGCGGCGGCGTTGGGACGCCGCCCCGACCCGGTCGGCAGCGCCGACGACATCGACCTCGAGATCGACCCGGAGGTCTGATGGTCGCCCCGGAGGCGGCGCTCAACCCGGCCATCGAGTTCCACGTCGTCAACGACCTCGGGTGGCCACGGTTGCGCCCCCTGCAGGAGGCGGCGATCGCGCCCGTACGCTCCGGGGCCGACTGCATCCTGATCGCGCCCACGGCGGGCGGCAAGACCGAGGCCGCCACCTTCCCGGTGCTCTCCTCGATGGTCGAGGAGGACTGGCGCGGCCTCACCGTGCTCTACGTGACCCCGCTGCGGGCGCTGCTGAACAACCTGCACCCCCGCATCGAGAAGTACGGCGCGTGGCTCGGACGTACGGTCGGGTTGTGGCACGGCGACATCGGTGACGGTGCACGACGCCGCATCCTCGCCGAACCCCCGGACATCCTGCTGACCACGCCCGAGTCGCTCGAGGCGATGCTGGTGTCGCGACGCGTCGACCACAACCGGTTCTTCGGCCAGCTGCGCACCATCGTCATCGACGAACTGCACTCGTTTGCCGCCTCCGACCGCGGATGGCACCTGCTCGGCGTCCTGGCGCGGCTGGAACGCCTCGCGGGACGGGACATCCAGCGGGTCGGGCTCTCGGCCACGGTCGGCAACCCCGAGCAGATCGGGCAGTGGCTCCAGGGTGACCCGACGCGGGAGCTGCGGGTCGTCACCGAAGAAGCGCCGCCCGGCGCCGCACAGCCCGACGTCACCCTTGACTTCGTCGGGTCCGAGGCCAACGCTGCGAAGGTCATCGCCGCCCTCCACCGCGGCGAGAAACGGCTGGTCTTCTGCGAGTCGCGGCGCAAGAGCGAACACATCGCCCGAGCGTTGCGGGACATGGGCGTCGAGACCTTCGTGTCGCACTCCTCGCTCTCCGCGGACGAACGTCGCCGCAGCGAACAGGCCTTCGCCGAAGCGCAGAACACCGTCATCGTCGCCACCTCCACCCTCGAGCTCGGCATCGACATCGGCGACCTCGACCGGGTGATCCAGGTGGACGCCCCACGAACGGTGGCCTCCTTCCTCCAACGCCTCGGCCGGACCGGACGCCGACCCGGGACGGTCCGCAACACGCTCTTCCTGGCCACCGACTCCGACGCCTTCCTCGAAGCCGCGGGACTGCTGCTGCTGTGGCGGCGCGGGTTCGTGGAGCCGGTGCTGCCGCCGCCACACCCCCAGCACCTGGTCGCCCAACAGCTGCTGGCCCTCGCGATTCAGGAGAGCTCGTTCGACGCGACCGCATGGCCGTCGTGGTGGGGTGGCGAAGCGGCCGCGAGCGGACTGATGACCGCGGCTGAGGGCGTACTCGCGCACCTGCGGGCGGCCGGCTTCCTCGTCGAGGACGGGGGCCGGTTGATGATCGGTCCCGCGGCCGAGAAGGCGTTCGGCCGCCGGCACTTCATGGACCTGCTGTCCTCCTTCGCCGCCGAGCGCGAGCTGCGCGTGGTCGCCGGCACCAAGGAGATCGGGTTCATCTCCCCCCTGGCGCTCCCCCGACCCGACGACAAGGGCGAAGAGAAGGCCATCCTCATGAACGGGCGCGCCTGGCACGTCGAGCATGTCGACTGGCAGCGCTTCGTCGTGCACGTCAGCCAGGTCTCCCAGAAGGCCGACGTCCGGTGGCAGAGCGGGGCCATCGCGCTGTCCTTCGAACTGATGCGCGCCCAACGCGACGTGCTGCTCGGCGAGACTCCGGACGTCCCGCTCACCCAGCGCGCCCAGCAGCGGCTCGCGTCTCTCCGCGAGCGACGGGGCCACCAGGTGTCGGACACCGGGCTCGTCGTCGAACGAACCGGGCCCGACGTGCACCTGTGGACCTGGGCCGGTCTCAAGGCCAACGAGACGCTGCGCTCAGCCTTGGGTGGCCCGGAAGGCACTTCCTACAACGACGTGATGATCCTGCGCGACCTCGACGACACCGCTGCCATCAACCATGCCGACGTCTCCGATGCGGTGCCTGATATCCCGGCTGCGATGGCTGAGGAGCTGAAGTTCTCCGCGGCGCTGCCGCCTGAGGACGCGGTGCGGGTGCTGGCCGAGCGGTTCACCGACCGGGTGGGGGCCGCACAGATCGTGCAGCAACCCCTGCAGCACCGAACCGAATCGGGACGTCCATGAGTCGACGTCTCCTGAGGCGAGGATCAGCACGCTGGTCGGTCACCTACTCGCAATGGGCGGTGGGAGCAGGGTTCTTTCATTCACAAGAGTTCGCCGCACGAGTCGACGGTCGTCTGGAGCCATTCTTCCGGGTCGTCTACGACTGTGGCACGAACCGCAAACGCTGCGTGATCGAACGAGAGGTCGATGCGTTCACGGGCAGACACGGCAAGAGGCACGACCTGCTATTTATCTCCCACTTCGACAAGGATCACGTCTCAGGACTCCCAGTGCTGAAGGACAGAGGAGTGCAGTTCACGCGGGTGATCGCTCCCTTGTTGCCTGTCGAAGAAAGGATCCTTGCTTACACCAAGAGCCTCGTTCAGTCTGATACAAGCGCGTCTGATGACGAGGACGAAGACTTCTATCGGCGCCTCGTCGCGTTCCCAGAAGCGACTCTCCAAGACCTTTGCGAGGAAGTCGAGGTCGTGCCCCCAGGCCAGACTGAGCCGACCGGGGAACTGGCTGGTCAGACTCTTGCGTCGACCTTTTCTGGTAACGACCTGGACCTTCACCGAGTGCTGAAGCCAGGTATGTGCTCTGTTGACCTAGCTGGCACTCCCGCAGACAAGCCGGAAAATTTCACCGCCCTCTGGACCTTTAGGTACTACGTCCTGCAGCGAGTTCGTCGACAGGCACCACGCTTCGTTGAAGAACTTGGAGTCTCACTTGGACTCACCGTTCCCGAGACCGCTGACTGCTTGCAGGACCCCAACTGCGTCCTTGAGTTGGTCACCAGTTATCAGGATCAATTGCGTGAGGCCTACGACGCACTACGTGGGCTAGGAAGCCGAAACGACACCTCCCTGTGCCTGTACTCAGGACCGGCCGTGTCACCGTCTTCCTACTCCACTTTTCGGAGTCGCGGAATTCACGAGCACGTGGAGCGTCCCGAGGTCGGTTCCTGGCAGCTGCTGCCCGGCTGGCTCGGGACGGGGGACGCGCCCCTGAAGAGCGAGCGAGCGATCGCCGAGTTCAACCGAGTCTTCGACAATCTCAAGGTCAATGCCGGATACCTGACCCTGCCGCACCACGGGTCGCGACACAACCACAACGAGGACATCTTCAACGGCTTTTCGTCACCGCCGACCTGTGTTGTGAGCGCTGACGGACTCTACGGCCACCCTCATCAGAAGGTCATTCTGTCCGCCACCAACCAAGGCAGCACCGTTCTCGTTGTAACGACATCCACGAAGGCTCGCTCAGTGGAGAGTTGCTCGATCAAGTTCGGCGGTTGATGCGCCTCACCCACCCACAAACGAGAACCGCACCTCCCGCTCCGCGTTGTCCACGTTGAGGTCGACCAGGCAGATGCTCTGCCACGTGCCCAGCGCGAGCCGACCACCCAGCACCGGCACACTGGCGTACGGCGGGATCAGCGCCGGCATCACATGGGAGCGGCCGTGGCCCAAGGAGCCGTGGCGGTGGCGCCACCGGTCGTCGGCGGGCAGCAGGTCGCGCAGGGCGGCGAGCAGGTCGTCGTCGGAGCCGGCGCCGGTCTCGAGGATCGCGATCCCGGCGGTGGCGTGGGGCACGAAGACGTGCAGCAGGCCGTCGCCGCGCCCGGCCACCCAGTCGGCAGCGTCCGAGGTGAGGTCGAGGACGCGCTCGACGTCACCGGTGCGGTAGGTCGTCACGTGGGAGTCCATCCGGCCATCGTGGCAGCCGACGCCGTTGAGGTCACGGGCCACGCGCAGCCTCGCCTGAGCTCCCGCGCACACGACACGGACGCCACACGGCAGGCCCCCGCCCTGACCGTGTGACGTCCGCACGTCGGTGCTCGCCGGCTCAGCGCAGGCGCACCCGCTTCACGACCTTTGCCGTGGCGACGGTCTTCGAGCCGCGGTAGCGGACCACGATCGTGGTGGTGCGGCGCTTCTTCTTCGGCGCCTTGACCTTGACCTTTGAGACACCCTTCGTGACCTGGGCGCGGTAGGTCTTCGCACCGATCCGGATCGTGACCCTGCCAGTGACCGGCACGCCGGTCGTCGACCTGACCTTCACCCGCACGACCCGGGTCGCCTTCGCGCCGCCGGCCTTCTTCTTGGCGACGACGACCTTGGCGATCCTCGCCCCGGCCTTGCGCACCGTGAGGCGGACCGTGCCGGTGGACGCTTGAGTCGTCGCGTCACCGGAGTAAGCAAGGTCGAGCTGGGTGACGCTCGGGCGGAAGGATCGCGCGGGTATCCGGAGCGTGGCCACACCCGAGGCGACCGTGCCCGTGGCCACGACCTGGGCGCCGCGACGCAGCTGGACCGTGCCGGAGGCAGCCGGCGTCACCCGAACCGCCACCTTCGCGGCCCGACCGTAGGCGACCCGCACCGGGGAGGCCGAGACGCGGGAGTCGACCTTCGTCTCCGGCGTCGGGGCCGGAGTCGGGCTCGGAGCCGGGGTCGGTGTCGGACCCGGCGTCGGAGTCGGGCTTGCCGTCGGCGTCGGAACCGGCGTCGGAGCAGGCGTCGGCGTCTCAGTCGGGGTCGGCGTCGGGGTGGGAGCCGGGGTCTCGGTCGGGGTCGGCGTCGGGGTGGGAGCCGGGGTCTCTGTCGGCTCCGGAGTCGGCGTCGGCTCCGGAACCGGGGTCGGCTCCGGACCCTCCACCGCCGGCAGCGTCAGGTGACCCGCACGCAGCGAGTGACCATCGGTGTCACCGTCGTCGGCCCAGATGACCTCGACGCGACCGTCCACCGCGGTGCTCCACGGCGCGATCGCCATGCCCTCGTTGTTGAGGTTCGGCATGCCGCCGGGACGGGCGTACGAGCTCGTCACGGCGAAGTCGCCGTCCTGCACGGTGAGCACGTGGTGGACACCCCCGCAGGTGTCGTCGCAGAGCGCCCACAACACGTCGCGGTCGGCGTCGAAGGCGACGTCCATCGCATACGGGAAGCCGGAGGCCTCCACCTTCACCTCGACCGGCACCTGACCGGCGGCCAGCGAGAAGAAGTGCAGGTTGCCGGTGCCCTCGACCGCGGTCACGAAGAGACCGGGCGTGGCGTGGTCGCCCGCGCCGTAGGCCCGGCCGTCGACCGTCCAGCCGGACTCGACCAGGAAGGAGTCGGGCACGTAGGTGATGCCCTCCAGGCCCAGGTTGGTGCCGGTCGGCACCTGGGCGTTGACGTCCCACTCGTGGGTGGCGACCAGCTCGGTGGTCGCCGCAGTCACGCCGCTCACGTCGAAGCGGGCGACCCGGTTGTCGGAGATCTTCTTGGCGCGGGCGTTGTCACGCTCCGACGTCAGGTAGACCGCACCGTCGGGACCCACGGTGACGCCCTCGGCGTCGAGCTCTCCGCCACCGTCGGTGAAGCGCACCGGGATGCCGCCGTCCCACTCGGGGAACGTCTCGTACCGCTCCCCCACCTGGCGCATCTTGAAGAGGCGCCCCTTGTTCATCACGGCCCACAGGACGCTCGGGTCGGCGGGGTCGAAGGTGACGCCGGAGACGTCGCCCTCGTCGTTGGCGTCGAGGTCGGTGAAGGCGTCCACCGCGTCGACCGTGCGGATCTCCGACGGGCCAAGCCACGCCTGCGCCTGCAGCGTCGGGCACGCGTTCGCCGCACCCCACGTGGCGGTGGGCGTCTCCACGTAGGAGACCGTGCCGAAGGCGTCGCAGCGGCTGTAGGACTCCATGCCGTCCTCGCTCCACGCGTGGCCGGGGACCCGTCCGCCATCGGGGTGGCGGATCGCGATCGCGTCGACGCTGCCGAGACCGACCACCGGGTCGGCGACGTAGAAGCCGCCCGCGGCCAGGGTCGTACCGGCAGGCACCGTGAAGGCGACGTCACCCGTGGCGTCGACCAGCTGCCAGCCGGAGAGGTCCTCGGCGGCGGCACCGGTGTTGAGCAGCTCGACCTTGCCGGCCACGTTGGAGACCTCGTTGACGACGACCTTCGTCTCGAAGGCCGGCACCGACGCGC
This sequence comes from Nocardioides malaquae, assembly GCF_015070385.1. GTDB lineage: Bacteria > Actinomycetota > Actinomycetes > Propionibacteriales > Nocardioidaceae > Nocardioides > Nocardioides malaquae. The sequence goes on from NZ_JADCSA010000010.1 coordinate 22,065, forward strand.
CGTTGGCGGCGCCCGGCGTCGGGGAGGTCACGCCGAAGGTGCCGGTGCCGTCGGGCAAGCGACCCCACGAGGTGGCGTGCTCGCCGGCGGGCCACGTGGTCGCGTCGACCTCGGTGACCCCGTCGGCGAGGTAGAGGTGCACGGCGTCGCCCTTGCCCAGGCCAACCGCGGAGGCGATGCGCAGGAAGCCACCGGCCGGGACGACCGTGCCCGCGGCGATCGGGTGGGTGCTGCTGGTCGTCGAGTCGGAGTAGCGCCAACCGGAGACGTCGACGGCGCTGGCACCGGTGTTGGTCAGCTCGAACCAGTCCTCGGGGTCGGAATTGACCTCGTTGATCCGGATCGCGTCGGCGCCCGGGGTGGCGGGGCAGTCGTTGGCCGCGCCGGGGGTCGCCGAGATGGTGGTGACGAAGCCACCCACACCGTCGGGGCAGCGTCCCAACGACGGCGTGGCGTGCTCCCCGGCCGGGATCGTGACGGTGTCGACGACCTCGGTGCCGTCGAGGAGGGTGGCGGAGTCGCCCTTGCCGAGCCCGTAACCCTGGCCGCCGTCGAGGTCCTCGGTGTCGAAGGAGAGGAAGGCGCCGGGCGCCAGCGTCGTCCCGGGCGCGGCGAAGGGCAGCGGCGCGTGGGTGGGGTCGCCGTCGACGAACGTCAGCCCGGAGGCGTCGACCGCGGTCGTGCCCGTGTTGGTCACCTCGACGAAGTCCGCCCCACCGGCTGCGTCACTGCTGCGCAGCTCGTTGACCACGATCCCCGCGTAGGGGCTCGGGCAGTCGTTGGCCGCCCCGGGGGTGGCGGAGAGGTTCATGACGAAGGCGCCGGTGCCGTCGGCGCAGCGGCCGTAGGACGGAGTGGCGTGCTCGCCTGCGGGCCAGGTCACCGTGTCGATGACCGTGACGCCGTCGGCGGTCAGGATCGTCGCGGAGTCACCCTTGCCGAGTCCGTAGCCGTTGCCGCCGTTGATGGCGTCGGTCGCGAAGGTGACGAAGGCGCCCGGCGCGAGCACCGCACCCGCTGTGGCGAAGGGGACCGGGGCGTGGTCCGGGTCGCCGTCGACGAAGCGCAGGTCGGTCAGGTCGACCGGCGCCGTGCCGGTGTTGACCAGCTCGACGAAGTCGTCGCCGGCGGAGTAGACCTCGTTGATCCTCAGCTCGGTCGCGACGGAGGCCGCCGCAGCGGTCGGGGCGGCCGTGGCCGGGGCGGGCAGTGCGGCCGCGCCGGAGGCGGCGACGGCGCCTGCCACCAACGCAGGCAGGGCACGGTGGAGTCGTCTCATGGTTCCTCACGTGGGTTCGGGACAACCGGCGCTCGGGACGCCGGACGGACCGAGCGTCAGGCACGCGGGCGACCGGGAGGTGACCTCGAGGTGTCGCGGCGGCGAGGCCTGGGCGACGAACCGCTCTCCTCACCGGCTCCTCGCCGGCTCCGGGCCGGGTCAGGGACCGCTCGCGACCGGTCGCCACCCCTAGGATGCGATCGTGCGCTCCCGAACTCCCGTGTGGCTCTGGCTCCTACCGGTCCTCACCTGCGGATGCCTCGCGCCCGCAGGCCCCTTCGCCATCGCGGTGAAGACGGGCAGCCGCCAGGCGTGGGCGTGGTTCGCCGGCTCCGCCGCCTCCTGGATCGTGGCCTTCACCGTGCTGGGCCTCCTGCCCGAGTCGGAGTCCGACAGCCCGGCGGCCTACCTCGCCTCCGCCCTCTACCTGCTGGGCGCCCTCGCATCCACCGTCTACGCGGTCGTCAAAGCACCCGAGGTCGACTGGGGCCCGGGGCCGCTGCCCGCCTCACCGCCGCCGGTGGGGGTGCGTCAGGCGTACGACCCCAACGCGGCCGCCATTGCCGGCGTGCAGGTCGCGCGGCAGAAGCGCGCCGAGGCCCTCGCGATCGTGCACCGCGACCCCGACATGGCCCGCGAGCTGCGCATCGGCCGCCCGGACCTGTCGCGCCACTTCGACGACGGCGGTCTCGTCGACGTCAACCACGTGCCGGCCGCGACCCTCGTCGCCGCCCTGGGGCTCTCCCCCGAGCTCGCCGCGCAGGTCGTGCAGGCGCGGGAGGGCCTGGGTCGCTTCCAGCACCTCGACGACCTGATGACCCTGGCGGGCCTCGACCTCGACACCTTCCAGCGCATCGACGACCGCATCGTCCTGCTGTGACCCACGGCAGGAATGAGCATCCGTACCCAGCCCCACCGCCGGTGGAGTGCCGCTAGGGTGTGCCTCGTCAGTCCACCGTGAAGTCAGTCACGGTGACAGCCGGACACATGGGGAGCACGTCATGGGACTCATTCAGGCAGCGATCGGCTCCGTCGGGGGCACTCTGGCCGACCAGTGGAAGGACTTCTACACGGTCCCGAGCGGCCTCTCCCCCACGGCGGCGCTGTTCTCGGCCGTGCCGCAGGGCACCAACGCCGGGCGGGGCTCCAACTCCAAGGGCTCCGAGGGCGTCATCACCAACGGCAGCAAGATCGTCGTGCCGGAGGGCTACGGCCTGGTCCTGATGCAGGAGGGCGCGATCACCGGTTTCGCCGCCGAGGCCGGCGCCTACGAGTGGAACACCGAGGCGCAGGACTCGCAGTCGATCTTCGCCGGCAACGGCATCGTCAGCCCCACCGTCACCACCTCGTGGGAGCGCTTCAAGTTCGGCGGCCGCCCCAGCTCGCAGCAGCGCGCCTACTTCGTGGCACTCAAGGAGCTGCCCAACAACCGCTTCGGCACCCAGTCGGAGATCTACTGGGACGACGCCTACATGAACGCCCAGGTCGGCGCGGTCACCCGCGGCACCTACACGCTGCACATCGCCGACCCGATTCTCTTCATCAAGGCGTTCGTGCCGGCCACCTACCTGGAGCCGGGCAAGGTCTTCGACTTCACCGACGTCGACAACGACGCCGCCTCCCAGCTCTTCAACGAGGTCGTCGGCTCGCTCGCGCCGGCCTTCTCGATGTACACCAACGACCCCGCCAAGGGAAACCGGATCACCAAGATCCAGCAGGACTCCGTCGGCTTCGCCCAGAGCCTCTCGGCGGCCGTCGAGGAGAACTACCAGTGGTCCTCGGGCCGTGGCCTGGAGATCGTCAAGGTCGCTCTCGTCGCAATCGAGTACGACGAGAACTCCCGTGAGCTGCTCCGCAACGTCCAGCGCGCCGACGCGCTCTCCGGTGCCCGTGGCAACTCCAACCTGCAGGCCTCGGTGGCTGCGGGCTTCGAGTCGGCCGGAGAGAACGCCGGACCGGGTGGCCTGATCGGCATGGGCATGGCCGCTGGCGGCGCCGGCATCGGTGGCCTCCAGCAGCCCGTGCCGGGTGTCGGCGGCCAGGCGACGCCGCAGCAGGCTCCCCAGCAGCCGGCCCCTGCAGCCCCGGCTGCCGCCGCCCCGGCCGCTGCTGCGGCCGAGGACCCGATGGAGATGCTGACCAAGGCGAAGAAGATGCTCGACGCCGGTCTCATCACCCAGGAGGACTACGACGCGGCCAAGGCCAAGGCCCTGGGTCTCTGACCCGCCAGCTGACGGGAGAGACACCATGAGTGAGACCCCGGCGGCACCCCAGGAGCCCCTCCGCTCCCCCGACCCGCAGGCCCCCGGCCTGCAGGTCGGGGAGCAGGCCCCTGCGGCTGACCCCGTCATCGACACCCAGAACGAGCGCCTCGACGACGGCGTCAACCGTTGCCCCAAGTGCGGCTCGACCGAGATCCAACTGCGGGTCTCGACCGCCAAGTTGATCTGCCTCTTCTGCCGCCACGAGTGGGCCGAAGCGGCCATCGAGCCGACCGTCTCCGGCGACGTCGCTCTCGACGACCTCACCGGCACGGTGATCTCCTCGGGTGCCTCCGACATCACCGCCGACGCCGGCATGCTCACCTTGAAGTGCTCCGGGTGCGGCTCCGACGTGGTGGTCAACGTCGCCGAGGCGACCTCGTCGCGCTGCCACTGGTGCCGCCACGTCCTCACCGTCAACGAGCAGGTGCCCAACGGTGCCGTGCCCGACGCGGTGCTGCCCTTCAGCGTCACCCGCGACCAGGCCGTGGCCCACATCAAGGAGTTCGCGGGCAAGCGGCGGTTGTTCGCCCACCGCCGCTTCGTCAAGGAGTTCACCCCGGAGAACGTCGTCGGCGTCTACCTGCCCTACATGGTGGTCGACAGCCGTGCCAGCGGTTCCGTGCAGGGCGTCGGCGAGATCGAAACCCGGCGCTACACCCGCGGCTCGGGCGACAACAAACGGACGGTCTACGACGCCGACGTGTATCGGGTCGAGCGCCGCGTCGACTTCACCGTCGACGACCTGACCTTGGAGTCCTCCAGCGAGCGGGCCTCCATGAACGCCTTCGTCAACACCAACAACGTGATCAACACGATCCTGCCCTTCGATACGAAGAACGCGGTGCAGTGGAACGCCCACTACCTCGTGGGCTACACCTCGGAGCGCCGCGACAGCGACGTCTCCGCCCTGGTGCCGGCTCTCGAGCACCAGCTGATGTCGATCACGCGTTCCGAGGTGCAGGCTTCGACCAAGCGGTACGACCGTGGCGTGCGCTGGGAGTCCGAGCGGCTGGAGGTGCACGGCACCCGGTGGGTCTCGATGTACCTGCCGGTCTGGCTCTACTCCTACTACCACCAGAGCGCGGGCAAGGCGATGGTCCACTACATCGCCGTCAACGGGCGTACCGGGGAGACGATGGGCAGCGTCCCGGTCTCGCACCCGCGCCTCGCTCTCGCGGCACTCACCACCGGCACGGTGCTCGAGGGCATCGCGCTGGCCATCCTGGGGGTCTCGTGACCATGACACCGCTGACGATCGACACCGCTCTCACGCTGATGACGCACCTGCTCCCCCTGTCGACCGACTCCGACAGTCCGTGGGCGCTGCTGCTGGCCGGGCCGGTTGGCGCCGGCGCGGTCTACTGGGGCCTCTTCCGCTACTACCGCAACACCGACAAGTCCCACTCCTTCGAGAAGGAGACGCTGATCAAGGCCCAGCCCGTCACCGGTCAGGGCCGCAAGATCGACACCGTCAAGGGCACTGACCGCAGCGAGGTCAAGGGCAACAACGTCACCAAGCACCGCAAGAGGGTGCAGCGCCTACACTGAAACGCATGGCAGCCGAGCACCACCCCCAGGTGACCGCCTTCGGGCGACGCGTGGAGAAGTGGGTGCGCGACTCGGCGGAGCTGCGGGCCTGGCTGCAGCAGACCCGCGGCCTCGGGGTGCCCGCGACGCCGGAGGAGGCGGCGCTACGCCGCTACCAGCAGTCACGGCGCAAGGAGGTCGCCCTCCCCCACCCGTCGGTGACCCCGGCGCGCTACGAGGCGCTGCAGGCGCGTCACCGGGAGGTCAACCGGCGGCTCGCCCTGGCCGTGCTGCTGATCCCCGCGGTCGTCCTGCTCGCCATCGCCGTCAACCCGATGGCGGCCCAGTTGACCGTCGCCGCACTGGTGCTGCCCCTCCTCGGCCTCGCCGCGCACGACTCACGCCTGCTCTCCCGCCTCACCGAGGAGCGCCACCTCTCACTCAGCGGGGGGCTCGCCGACGCCTGGGGCGACTGGGTCCGGGTACGCACCGAGCTCGAGGCGCTCGACCACGCCTCGCAGGCCCGAGCCGCGCTGAGCATCAACGAGGCCCGGATGCAGGCGCTGGTGATGACGTTGGCCCGCGCCGAGGCGCGACCCGGCCACCGCGACACCGAGGAGCACGCCGCCTCACGCCAGTGGGTCTACCGGACCGCTGCCAAGGCCGTCGCGCTGGCCGAGGCCGAGCGTGAGCTCGAGGCCGCGACCCAACGTCACCTCGACGCCGGCGACTTGCAGATGGCGCCCGACGGTGACCCCGCCGCCCTCGACGACGCGCTGCACGCGACCCGAGAGATCACCCGCGGCATGGAGCCACCTCGGTTGGGCTGACGCCCAACCGTCAGCTCCAGGCCTCCTGCTCCAAGGCATCGCGATCCAGCAGGGCCGTCCACCGGCGCCCCGAGTCGACGATCCCCGCACGCTTCCACCGACTCATCACCCGCGACACCGACTCCGGTGTCGACCGCGCCAACCCGGCCAGGTCAGCCCGAGACAGCGGCACCTCCAGCAGGATGCCGTCGGCGCCACGGTCCTTGCCGAGCTTGTCCGCGAGACGCAGCAGCACCGAGGCGACCCGTTGCGCCACGGTCTCGGTGGTCTCCCCCACGTCGGCCTGCGCCCGCGCCAACCGGTCCGCCACGTCGTCCAGCACTCGCAACCCGACCCGGGCGTCGCGGGCCAGCACCTTGCGGAAGTCGGCCTGCCCGATCCGCAGCACACAGCTGTTGACCAGCGCGGTGGCGCTCTGCCGGTGCTCCGGCTCCCCCGACGCGCCCACGGCGCCGCACACCTCGCCGGGCACCAGGATGTCGGTGACCGTCTCCGTGCCGTCCGCCGTGGACTGCGACACCTTCACGCGGCCCTCCGCGACGACGTACAACGCATCAGCCACGTCGCCTGCCAGGAAGATCGTCTCGCCCTCCGCGTAGGTGGACGTACGCATCAACGCGTCGACGGCGTCGAGCTCCGGCTCGGTGAGGTCGACAAAGTAGGGCGCCCGGGACAACACGTGCAGCCGCACCGGGCGCGGACACTCGTGCGGGAGGGTGATCTCCTCGAGCGGGATCGAGCGCCGGTGACCGGCGCTCGGGGAGGACACCTCCGCGCGCTGCGACACCATCCACGCCTCCTTCTCGGCCCCTTCTCGGCTCCGTCCGCCCGACCCTAACCCCACAGAAAACTCATGACCGTTGATTGACGGCCGTCATGTGACCGGACGCCGGATCTTCCTACGTTGGAAGCACTGAGGGAGACCCCCTCAGAAACCACCCGAAGGAAGGTCATCATGAACACCACCAGCTCCAGCTCCGTGCACACCGTCTTCCGCGCCGAGGGCTTCTCCTGCCCCTCCTGCGTCGGCAAGATCGAGAAGCAGGTCGGCCGGCTCGACGGCGTCGAGGCGGTCAGCGTCAAGTTCGCCTCCGGACGCGTCGAGGTCGACCACGACCCCTCGCGCGCCAGCACCGACGCCATCGTCGCCGCGATCGCCAAGGCCGGCTACAAGGCCGCACCCTCCGCCTTCTGAGCTGCCTTCTGAGCGGGCTCCGACTCGTCCACCGAGTCTCCAGGCCCGAGTCCATCCCTGAGCGTCTTCACCACCCCTCGAAAGGCGTCACCATGAATCCCCTCACCCACTGGCTGCGCGGCCCGTGGTCCACCCCGGCCGTGGCCGGACTGCTCATTGCCGTCGCGGCCGCCCTCTCCTTCGCCCAAGGCGTCAACCCGTTCTCGGGCGGGCACGCCGAGGTCGGCCTCCCCTCCGAGGCCTCCACCGCCCTGATGGCCTCCGACCTGCTCATGGTCGTCGCGGCCGTCGTGGCAGGAGTGCCCATCCTCCTCAGCGCCGTGCGGGCCCTGCAGGTCAAGAACATCTCCATCGACCTCCTGGTGTCCATCGCCGCCTCCGGCGCCATCGTGATCGGTGAGTACTGGGAGGCCGCGGCGGTCACCTTCCTCTTTGCCGTGGGCCACGCCCTCGAGGCCCGCACCATGGACCGCACCCGGTCGGCGCTGGCCGAGCTGGTCGCGGTCGCCCCCGACGTGGCCGTCGTGATGCGCGACGGCCACCAGGTCGAGGTGCCGGCCGCCCAGGTCACCCCCGACGAGATCGTGCTCGTCAAGAACGGCGCCAAGGTGCCCGTCGACGGCGTCGTCGTCGACGGCACCGGTGCACTCGACCAGGCATCGGTGACCGGAGAGTCGATCCCGGTCGAGAAGTCGGCCGGCGACCAGGTGTTCGCCGGCACCATCTCCGCCGGCGGATTCCTGCAGGTGCGCGCCACCGGGATCGGTGCGGACACCACGTTGGCCCGGATCATCCACCGCGTCGAGGAGGCCCAGGACGCCAAGGCCAGGACGCAGTCGTTCCTGGAGAAGTTCTCCGCCTGGTACACCCCCGGCGTCATGGCCCTGGCCCTGGTCACCGGTCTGGTCACCGGTGACGTCGTGCTCGCCCTGACCCTGCTGGTCATCGGCTGCCCCGGTGCACTGGTGATCTCCATCCCCGTCGCCCTGGTCGCCGGCATCGGCCGCGGCGCCAAGGACGGCATCCTCGTCAAGGGCGGCGAACACCTCGAGACCAGCGCCAAGATCAGCGCCGTCGCGCTCGACAAGACCGGCACCCTCACCGAGGGCGCACCTCAGCTGACCGACGTGAGCGTGCTGGATCCTGCGCTGGGCCGCGCCGACGTCCTGCGGTGGGCTGCCCGCGCCGAAGCCGGCTCCGAGCACCCCCTCGCCCGCCCGATCATCGAGGCCGCCCGCGCCGAGGGCCTGGACGTCGCCGGGCTGCCCGAGACCACCGAACCGGTCGTCGGCAAGGGCATCGTCGCCGTCGTCGACGGTCACCGCGTCGCCGTCGGCAACCTGCCGCTGCTCGCCGCCGCAGGCGTCACCGACGACGCGGGCGCTGGCGCCGAGGCCGACCGGCTCGCCGCCCAGGGGCGTACGCCCATGGTCGTCGCCCTGGACGGCCGCGTGATCGGTGTCGTGGCCGTCGCCGACCGGTTGCGCGATGACGCAGCCGAGATGGTCAGTCGGCTGCACGCCGCCGGGGTGGACAAGGTCGTCATGCTCACCGGCGACACCCAGCTGGTCGCCGACGCCGTGGCAGCCGCCGTCGGCCTCGACGACGTACGCGCCAACCTGCTGCCCGAGGACAAGCTCACCGTCGTGCGCCAGCTGCAGGCCGAGGGTCACACCGTGGCCATGGTCGGCGACGGCGTCAACGACGCCCCCGCCCTGGCCGCCGCCGACATCGGGGTGTCGATGGGTGTCGCCGGCACCGGTGTCGCCATCGAGACCGCCGACATCGCGCTCATGCGCGACGACCTGCTCGCACTGCCGCAGGCCATCGACCTCTCCCGGTCGACCGTGGCGGTGATGCGTCAGAACATCGCCATCGCCCTGGTCACCGTGGTGGCGCTGGTCGCCGGGGTCTTCGCCGGAGGCGTCACCATGGCGATCGGGATGCTGGTGCACGAGGCGTCGGTGCTGCTGGTGATCGCCAACGCGATGCGGCTCCTGCGCCGCCGACGCCCCGCGCGCCCGACGACCGCACCCGTGGGTGAGGCCGCCGAGCTGACGCTGGAGCCGGTGCGCTGATCAGCAGCAGGTGGACTCGGCCTGGGCCTCGAGGACGTCGCGGATCGAGACGAACCCGACGACCTCGGCCCGGTCGACCACCGGCAGGTGGCGCACCGCGGCTTCGCGCATCAGCGCGGCGGCGTGCTCCACGGTGTCCTCGGGGGTGACCGTGACGGGCTGCGTGCTCATCATGTCGCCGGCACGCTTGTGCTCGGGGTCCGCGCCGGCGGCGACCTGGCGGACCACGTCGCGCTCCGCGATCACTCCGATGAGGTGACTGCCCTCCATGACCGCGAGCGCACCCACTTCGTCGGCGACGAGCGCCTCGGCGACCTGCCGCAGGGACGTGGACTCGGCGACCACGGCCACCGGCCACTTCATGAGGGACTTGACCGTGACGTCTGATGCAGACATGGCGTTCGACCTCCTTGAGTCGTGCCTTCATCGTCCCACCGCGACCTCGGTAAGTCGCTCGTTCCGACTGTGACCTCGGCGACCCGGAGGAGCCCCTCCGAGCAAGCGTCAGCCGGCCTCGTCGGTGTCGCCGGGGTCGGTGTCGCCGGGGTCGGCGTCGTCGTTCACCTCGCGGCACTGCTGCCCGAAGTCGTCGAGGAGACGGCGCCCCACGGCGCTGGTCGAGAAGTAGCAGTCACCGGCGGACATCATCGCGTGGTAACTGCGGCGGCCGTTGACGTCGTAGAAGGCCTTCCTCGCACCGCCCAGCAGCGCGAGGTGCTGCTCGGCCATCGCCGAGGCACGCTGGGGGTCAGTGCCGCGGGGCAGCTCCACCGCGACGAAGTCCTCGATGACCTGGACTCCCGCCCCCGGCGCTGCGGAGTCGCCCAGCTGGCGGAAGAGCCGGCGGTCCTTCGGCCCCGGGAAGCCGGTGGTGGCGCCCAACGACCACCGGGGCGCACGACGCGTCTCGACCCGCCATCCGGCCCTCTCGATGTCGCCGTGCTCCTGCTCGAGACGCGTCAACGTCTCCAGCACCCGCTCGGCCCCGTCGCCGGGGCGCGCGGGCATCGGGGTCACCGTGAAGGTGGTCTCGACGTGGGGCCAGTTGGTGACGTCCTGGGTGTTGACATCAGCGCTCACGACCCCCTCCGGCAAGACCTCTGCGGCCCGGTCCAGGGCCTCCTCGACCGCAGTGACCTCCGCGTCCGGCTTGAAGCTGCGCAGGTGGACGACGTCGTCACCGAGGCGGACGGTCACGTCTCCCTCCTCCTGGTCATGGGTGCTGGAGAACGCCTCGTAGGCCCGCACGACCACCGCGACGGCGTCGGACGTCTCGGCCTCTTCCGTCATCTCGACCTCGATCGCGACCTTCGCCGAATCCAGCACGATCGGACCGGCGTAGTCGAGCTTGACCTGCGCCACGCCGGGCAGCGCCGCCAGGTCGCTGCGCAGCCGATCGGCGTCGGCCGAGTGGTCGGCGCCGGCGCACCCCACCAGCACGGCCGCCAGGGCGCCGAGTCCGACAGGTCCGACGAACAGGCGTGAGGTCTTCATCGCCCCAGCGTGGAGGATGCGTGCTCCGCTGTCATGGGCTCGCCTACTCAGGCTCGCTCGCGGCTGAACCGCCGGTGCAGCGCCAGCGCTCGCAACGCCGAGGCGATGGCCACCAGGTCGACGACCTCCTGCAGCAGCGCTCCCGCCACCGCCGGCAGGTGGCCGAAGGCCGCCACGAGCATGAGTCCGATCGAGATCACGATGCCCAGCCAGATCGACTGCAGGGCGATCGACACGGTGCGGCGCGACACCTCCATCACGTCGGCCACCCGCCCCACGTCGTCGGAGGTGACGACGGCAGAGGCCGACTCACTGGCCGCCGTCGCGCCACGCCCCGCCAGAGCGATCCCGACATCGGCAGCGGCGAGCACCGGCGCGTCGTTGATCCCGTCACCGACCATCAACACCGGACGCGGACGCAACGCACGCACGATCTCGACCTTGCCCTGCGGCGTGGTCTCGGCGTGCACGCTGTCGGAGCCCCCAGCGATGCCCACCTCGCCGGCCACCGAATCGGCCGTCGAGGTGACGTCACCGGTGACGAGCACGAACTGGGTGACCCCGGCCGTACGCATCCGCGCCACCGTCTGCGCTGCGTGCGGGCGCACCGGGTCCGACAGCACGACCACACCCGCGAGCTGGTCGTCGAGGGCGACGTAGACGGCCGTCTCCCCCGCGGTGAGCGTGGGCCGCTCCACCCGTCCCACGACCTCCTCGACGAAGGCGGGCTTGCCGACGCGGACCTGCCTGCCGTCGGTCAGGGTGGCGCGTACGCCGTTGGTGGCGACCTCCTCGGCCGAGGCGACGTGCGGCAGCTCCTGCCCCGCCCGCCGGACCGCGTCGATGATCGGTTGGGCGAAGACGTGCACCGAGTGCTGCTCCGCGGCGGCGGCCAGCAGCAGCGTCTCCTCTTCCGAGCACGCCCCGGGGTGGACCGTGGCGACGACAGGCTTGCCCTGGGTCAGGGTGCCCGTCTTGTCGAAGGCTGCCGACCGCACCCGCGACAGGGTCTCGAGGGTGCCGCCCTCCTTGATGATGACGTTGATCCGGGCCGCCGAGCTCATGCCGCCGAGGAAGGCGATCGGCGCCGCGATGAGCAGCGGGCAGGGAGTGGCGACGACGAGCACCTCGGCGAACCGCACCGGGTCGCCGCTGAGCCACCAGGCCAGCCCGGCGATGGCCAACGACACCGCGGTGAAGGGGACGGCGTAGCGGTCGGCCAACCGGATCATCGGCGCCCGGGACCCCACGGCCTCCTCGACCAGCTGCACGATCGTCGCGTACTGCGACTCCTGCGCGGTCCGCGTGGCCCTCATCGTGAAGGTCTCGGTGCCGTTCGTGGTGCCCGACAGCAGAGCGGCACCAGCGGCGTACGAAACCGGCAGCGGTTCGCCGGTGACCGACGACTCGTCGATCGAGGCGCGAGGCGAGAGCAGCACACCGTCGACGGGCAGGATCTCCGAGGAGCGCACCAGCAGCTCGTCGCCGACCTCCACCTCCGCCACCGGGACCTGCACGACGTGGCCGGTGCCGGGGTCGATGCGTTGCGCGAAGACCGGCGCCCGGTTGAGCAGGGTGTCCAGCGCCCGGCTGGCGCGGCGCCCGGCCCAGGCCTCCAACGCCTCGCCCCCGGTGAGCATGACCGCGATGATCAGCCCCGCGACGTACTCCTCGACCGCCAGCGTCGCGCCCATGGCGACCAGCGCCAGGATGTCCAGGCCCCAGTGGCCCGACATGAGGTCGCGGACCATGTCGACGGCGGTCGCGACGATCACCACGCCGAGGACGACGACGGCGACCGCAGCCAGGGCGGTCGGTTGGCCGAGGGCCCACAGCGCGACCCCGGCCACCAGGCCCAGGACCGCGAGGATTGTCAGTGCCCGCTGGAACCGGTAGGCAGCAGAGACCTCAGGCACGCCCCGGCCCCGCCGGCCGGTGGCCGCATTGATGCCGTAGCCACGTACGTACGCTCCTGGCACGGGGGCACTCCTCACGACTGACGTGGTCGCTCGCCACGCCGTGGCTGACGCTACCGGCGACGGACGGCCACGTGAGGCACGGCCGGAGGAATCGGGTGGGTGCGGGGCGTGCCGAAGCGGTGGGCGGTGATCGAGACGGCCTGCTCACGCAGGAAGGTCAGCAGCTCGACCCGGCCCGCAGAGACGACCTCACCGGCGAAGACAGCCAGGGCCGGTGACCCGTCGGTCGCCTCGGCCAGATCGGCTGCCAGCTCTGCCCGGTCGGCGGAATCCGCGACGAGACGGATGCGACCACCCTGCTCGGCCAGCTCGCGGGCGCACGCCCGCCACCCCTCCCGGTCGTCGTGGCGGAGGTCGGCACCCACCGCACGCAGGTGTGCCTGCACGGAGGCGGGCAGCGCCGCGGCCACGCTCACCGTCATCGGCGACCCGGCCCGTGCGCCAGCGGCCACGAGGCGTACGAGCTCGACGACCCGGGTGCCCTCGAAGCGCAGCGTGACGGGCACCGGGTGGTGACGCAGCGCGTTGTGCTCGGCCGTCAGGCCGGTGCGGTCGCGTACGACGCCGAACTCCTCGGCCCACGCCACCACGTCGGTGTGCAGCGCCCCGGCCAGCCAGCCCAGGTCTGCCTCACTGGCGCCCGCCGCCCGGGCGGCGACAAGCGCCGTACGGCTCACCGGGTCCGTGGGTTCCTGCGCCTCGACCGGGCGGTCGGCCCACGACCCCAGACCGACGAGGTAGTGGGGTCCACCGGCCTTGGCGCCCGGGCCCACGGACGACCGCTTCCAGCCGCCGAAGGGCTGGCGCTGCACGATGGCACCGGTGATGCCGCGGTTGACGTAGAGGTTGCCGGCCTCGACGCGCGCCAGCCAGGTGGCGATCTCGTCGTCGTCGAGGGAGTGCAGTCCGGAGGTGAGGCCGAAGTCGACCTGGTTGACGAGGTCGATGGCCTCGTCGAGGGTCTCGGCGGTCATGATGCCGAGCACGGGCCCGAAGTACTCGACCCGGTGGAACTCCGACCCGGGGCGTACGCCCTCGCGCACGCCGGGGCTCCACAGGTCACCGGAGGGGTCGAGGCGCCGCGGCTCCAACACCCACCTCTCCCCCGGCCCGAGAGTGGTGAGCGCCCGCAGCAGCTTGCCTTCCGCGGGCCCGATGAGCGGCCCGACCTGGGCGGTCTCCTCCCACGGGCGACCGACCGTCATCGAGGAGACGGCGTCGACCAGCTGCCGGCGGAAGCGCTCCGAGGTGGCCACCGTGCCGACGAGCACGACCAGGGACGCGGCGGAGCACTTCTGCCCGGCGTGGCCGAAGGCGGAGAGGGCGACGTCCTTCGCGGCCAGGTCGAGGTCGGCGCTGGGCGTCACGACGATCGCGTTCTTGCCGCTGGTCTCGGCGAGCAGCGGCAGGTCGCGTCGCATGGAACGGAAGAGCTCGGCGGTCTCGTAGGCGCCGGTGAGGATGACGCGGTCGACACTGGGATGGGCGATGAGCTGGGACCCGAGGTCGCGCTCGCTGACCTGGACGTACTGCAGGACGTCGCGAGTCACCCCGGCGTCGTCGAGCGCGGCCCACAACGCCTCGACCATCACGGCACCGCTGCGCCTCGCCGGCCCGGCGGGCTTAATGACGACGGGCGATCCAGCCGCCAGAGCAGAGAGGGTGGAGCCGGCGGGGATGGCGACCGGAAAATTCCAGGGCGGAGTCACCACCGTGAGCCGGGCGGGCACGAAGTCCGCTCCCTCGACCGTCTCGAGCTGCCGGCCGGCCTCGGCGTAGTAGTGCGCGAAGTCGACGGCCTCGCTGACCTCGGGGTCACCCTGCTCGAGCACCTTGCCGCACTCCGATCCCATCACCTCGAGCAGCTCGGCGCGACGGGACTGGAGGGCGTCGCCGGCGGCGTGCAGGATCTCGGCGCGACGGTCGGCACCGAGGTCGCGCCACACCTGCCCGGCCGCCACGGCGCGGGTCATCACGGCGTCGAGCTCCTCGGCGGTGGTGACGACACCCTCCTCGGCGGTGCGCACCCCCAGGTCGGAGTCGGCCATCCGGGCGCGGATGTCGGCTCCCCACGCCCGGTTGGCCGCAACGGAGGTGTCGGTGTCCGGCGTGTTGACGAACGTGTCGCGTCGCGCGGGCGTTGAGGCCTGCGTGCGGTCCTGCGTGCGGTGCGGTGGCGGGGGCGAGTCGGGCACCAGGTCGAGGGAGGCGAGGAACCGGTCGCGCTCGCGCTCGAACAGTTCCTGCGAGTGGTCAAGGTCGAAGACCGCGGACATGAAGTTGTCCTGGGACGCTCCCTCCTCGAGGCGTCGGACCAGGTAGGCGATGGCGACGTCGAACTCGCGTGGGTGCACCACCGGCGTGTAGAGCAGGAGCGAACCGACGTCCTGGCGTACGGCCGCTGCCTGCGCCGTCGCCATGCCGAGCAGCATCTCGACGTCGACACCCTCGGCGCAGCCGCGGCGCTGGGCCAGGAGCCACGCCAGCGCGACGTCGAAGAGGTTGTGTCCGGCGACCCCGACGCGCACCGCGTGCGTGTGCTCGGGTCGCAGCGCGTAGTCGAGGACGGCCTTGTAGGAGGCATCGGTCTCCTGCTTGGTGGCCCAGGTGGCGAGTGGCCAGCCGTGCAGCTCGGCGTCAACCCTCTCCATCGGCAGGTTGGCGCCCTTCACCACCCGGACCTTGATCGGCGCTCCCCCGGCAGCAACGCGTGCGGCCGCCCACTCCTGCAGCTCGACCATGACGGCGTACGCGTCGGGCAGGTAGGCCTGCAGCACGATGCCGGCCTCGAGGTCACGGAGCTCCGGGCGGTCGAGGAGGGTGCGGAAGACGGCGAGGGTGAGGTCGAGGTCCTTATACTCCTCCATGTCGAGGTTGATGAACTTGGCGCCGCCAGGCGCACCCTGCGCCTCGCGATAAAGCGGCAGGAGGGCCTCGACCGCGTCGGCGACCGCCTGGTCGAAGGACCACGGGCTGTGGGGGGCGACCGTCGAGGAGACCTTGATCGAGACGTAGTCGACGTCGTCGCGAGCCAGGAGGCGCCGGGTGCCAGCCATGCGCCGAGCCGCCTCCTGCTCCCCCAGGATCGCCTCGCCGAGCAGGTTGACGTTGAGGCGGACCCCGGGCTGCCCGGCCCTGATCCGACGGATCGCCGAGGCGAGCCGGCGGTCGGAGGCGTCGATGACGAGGTGGCGCACCATGCGACGCAGCGCCAGCCGGGCGGCAGGGACGACGACCCACGGCAGGACCCGGCCAACCACGGCGCCGGCCCGCACAGCGGTGCGCAGCGGCCGGGGCAGGAATCGGGGGGTGAGCGGGACGAGTGTGGCGAGGTTGCGAGCAGCGGCGACCGCATCCTCAGGCCGGATGACTCCGTCGACGAAGCCGACGGTGAAGGCGAGTCCGTGGGGGTCCTTGAGCACGTCGGCCAGGCGCTGTGCCGCGGGATCGACCGGTTCGCCGCGGCTCACGTCCAACCATTTCCGCACCAGGGCGATTGCCTCGGGGGCGAGTTGTCGGAGCTCGTCGTCCACGCTGCTTGCGTCCTCTCCTCGTGGGCATCCGGATCGCTCACGCTTTCCCTCGAGTGTCACGCGTCACACACCAGGACGGAAGGGCGATTCGGGCGTTCAACGCACCTCGCCGCCGACCCGATGGGCCGGCGGCGAGGCACGAGGTCAGGACCCCGAGCGTGGCAGCGTCACTTGATGAAGAGCAGCTCGCGATACTTCGGCAGCGGCCAAGCGGCGTCGTCGACCTCGGTCTCGAGCGTGTCGGCGTACCCACGCGCCTTCTCCATGAGCGGACGGATCACCGTCGCGCAGTGCTCCATGTGAGCCTTGGTGTCGGCGAAGTCGTGGCGCTCCAGCTCGGCCGAGAGCTCGCCGACCGTGGCCAGCAGGAGGTTGGCGTTCTCGGCGATGACCTTCACCTGGGTGGCGTCGAACGACGCACCCAGCGACTCCACCGCCGTGAACGTCGTGGCGAGCTCGGAGGCGTACTTCAACGCGGCCGGGTAGATGACCGTCTTCGCCAGGTCGATGACGAGCTTGGCCTCCACCGCGATCGAGTTGATGTACTGCTCGGAGTAGACCTCGTAGCGCGAGTTGAGCTCGACGGCCGAGAGCACCCCGGTCGACTCGAAGAGCTCGACCACGTCGGGCTCGGTGAAGACGGGCAGGGCGTCGGCGCTGGTGGGCAGGTTGCGCAGGCCACGCTCAGCGACCGCCGCCTCGTGCCACTCCGAGGAGTACCCGTCGCCACCGAAGACCGCGGAACCGTGGACCTCCATCAGTTCCTTGAGCACGACGGCAACCGCCTCGGCGTGCGTCTTGCCCTGACCCAGCTGGACCTCCAGCTGGTCAGCGATCCAGTTGAGGGACTCGGCCAGCATCGTGTTCATCGCGACGAGCGGCCCCGAGACCGACTGCGAGGAGCCGACGGCACGGAACTCGAAGCGGTTGCCCGTGAACGCGAAGGGCGAGGTGCGGTTGCGGTCGCCCGGGTCGCGCTTGAAGTTGAGGATCTGCGACAGGCCGAGGTCCATCTCGCCACCGTCACTGGAGACGGAGATCTTGCCGTTCTTGATGTTTTCGAAGACGGCCTCGAGCTGGTCACCCAGGTAGACCGAGAGGATGGCCGGCGGGGCCTCGTTGGCGCCGAGGCGATGGTCGTTGGAGGCGGTCGCGATCACGGCACGCAGCAGCGGGCCGAACTTGTGGACGCCGCGGATCACGGCGCCGCAGAAGAGCAGGAAGTTGAGGTTGTGCTCGGGCGAGGTGCCGGGGTCGAGCAGGTTGCCCTGGGTCTCGTTGCCCACCGACCAGTTGACGTGCTTGCCCGAGCCGTTGAGGCCGGCGAACGGCTTCTCGTGGAGCAGGCAGAGGAAGCCGTGCTCGGCAGCCGTGGCCTTGAGCGTGGTCATCACGATCTGCTGGTGGTCGGCCGCGATGTTGGCGGTCTCGTGGTAGGGCGCGATCTCGAACTGGCCGGGCGCCACCTCGTTGTGGTGGGTCTTGGCCGGGATGCCGAGGCGGTAGAGCTTGTCCTCCACGTCTTGCATGAAGTTCTGGACCCGCTCGGGGATGGCGCCGAAGTAGTGGTCGTCGAACTCCTGGCCCTTCGCCGGCGGCGCGCCAAAGAGCGTACGCCCGGCGAGCAGGAGGTCGGGGCGACGCGTCGCGAGGTGCTCGTCGACGAGGAAGTACTCCTGCTCGGGGCCACAGCTGGCGTTGAGCGGGGCGATGTCGGTCTCTCCCATGAGCGTCAGCACCCGGCGCGCGGCGGCGTCCATGGCAGCGTTGGAGCGCAGCAGGGGGATCTTCTTGTCGAGCGACTCACCGGTCCAGGACATGAAGACACTGGGGATCATGAGCGTCGCGCCGTTGGCGGTGCGCTTGATGTAGGCGGGGCTCGTCGGGTCCCACGCGGTGTAGCCACGCGCGGCGTTGGTCATGCGCAGGCTGCCGTTGGGGAAGGAGGAGCCGTCGGGCTCGCCCTTGATGAGCAGGCTGCCGGTGAACTCGGTGATCGCGTGGCCGTCACCGTTGGTGATGATGAAGCCGTCGTGCTTCTCCGCGGTGATGTTGGTGAGCGGGAAGAAGACATGGGAGAAGAACTTGGCGCCCTTGCTCATCGCCCAGTCCTTCATCGCCGCGGCGACGATGTCGGCGGTCGCGGGGTCGAGCGGTTCACCGGTCTGGACGGTCTTCTTGACGGCCTTGAAGGCGTTCTTGGAGAGCGCCTCCTCCATCTTGGCCAGGTTGAAGACGTCGGTGGCCCAGGTGTCGCAGAGCGGCGTGATCTCCTCGGTCCCGGCAGCGGGACGGTTGAGCACCTCGGTGATGGCCTGGCTTCGCACTTCGTTGGCAGTCATGTTCCAGCTCGCAATCGTCGATGTTCGATGGCGGCGAGCCTAGGAATCTCCTGTTAGCCGGAAACGCACCTTGTGTTTCAGCCGTGTAAACGTCGAAGAAGTTTGTGCAGGTGTGACTGACCGAGCGGATACCCGTGAACGAAAGACGGACACCCGGGGCCCTTGCGTTCGAACTGGCGTTCGACTACGTTGGGCGTAGGTCGTCACTCAGGACACCGGCTCCCGCTCGCGTGGGGGATCCGGAGACGGTGGCGCCAGTTGCGAGGGTGACGTGATCGTCCGGGGTGTCCGGGCCTCCAGGAGCAACGACGTGCAGACCGCTGTGGGGCGGTGTCGTCGAGGCGTGCTGGGGGTGGGTCGGGTGTCGCGAGTGTTGGCTGCGTGTGCGGTGATCGAGGCCGAGCTGAAGTCGTTGGCCGAGGTGAACCCGATCTTCATGAGCACCGAGGAGAAGGCCGAGGCCCTGAAGCGCTCGGCGGCCCTGGAGAGCCAATTGACGGAGCTGCGGTTGCGGCTGATGGCGTCCTCGCAGGACGTGGCCGAGGCCCAGGGGTTCCACTCGGTTGCGCCGTGGCTGGCCCACCACACCCATGTACGCCGCGCCGACGCCGCGACCGACCTGAAGCTCGCGGTCGCGCTGGAAGAGCTGCCGGTGCTGGCAGCCGGGCTGCGGGAGGCACGGGTCAACGTGGCTCAGGCGCGCGTGATCGCTGGCGCGTTGGGTGAGCTACCGGACGGCATCGAGCCCGAGGTCGCGGCGCTCGCGGAGGCCGAGCTCGTGCGACTCGCCGAGGCCCACGACCCGGCCGACCTGGCCAAGCTCGGGCGCCGGATCCTGGAGCTGGTCGACCCACAACGGTTCGAGGACGAAGAACGCCGCAAGCTCGAAGAGGCCGAGAAGCACGCCGCTGAGAAGCAACGCCTGAAGATGCGGGCCCTGGGCGACGGACTCACTCGCATCTCCGGTGTCATCCCGGATGCGGTCGCAGCACGGTTGTCGACCTACCTGCACGCCTTCACGAACCCGCGGCTGTCCGACGGCGCGGTCCGCCGTACCACCGATGCTCAAAGCGACACCGAGAAGCAGGGAACCGGGCAGCAGGGCACCGGGCTCGTGGTCAACCACCCGCGTCGGCTCGCCGAAGCGTTCGGACAACTGCTGGAGACCCTCGACCCGACCCGGCTGCCGCTCCATGGCGGGGACGCCACCAACGTCACCGTCACCATCAGCTTCGACGCGTTGAAGACCGGTCTCGGGGTCGCGTCGCTGGACAACGGCACCCCCGGGGACGGGTTCGACACCCTCACCGCCGCCCAGGCCCGCCGGCTCGCGTGCAACGCCCGGATCATCCCCGCCGTGCTCGGCACCGCCTCCGAGGTCCTGGACCTCGGCCGCGGCGCCCGGTTGTTCACCAAAGCCCAACGACGGGCCCTGCTGCTACGGGACAAGACCTGCCGCGCCGAGGGATGCACGATCCCCGGCACCTGGACCGAAGCCCACCACCTCATGCCCTGGTCACACGGAGGAATGACCGATCTCGACAACGCACTGCTGCTCTGCTCGAAGCACCACCACCGCGCCCACGACGACACCTACGACATGACCCGACTCGCCTCCGGCGACTACCGCTTCCACCGACGGAGGTAGGACATGCATCCGTTTCTCAGGCGATCAGCTGCTGGCCGGATAGCGAACGTGGCCGTGCTCAACCACCGCGCCCTCGGAGGGTTCATGCACCGAGGTCCTGCCGTCGTGCGCCAGGTGGAGGACCTGCGTCCCGTGCACCAGGGTCAGGACATCGGAGATCAGCCGTCTGTGGCAGCGCCACCAGACCGACTCGCTGCACATCAACAACGTGGCCTGCCGCGCCGCCCGCTGCGGTGGTGGCGCGGAGAGCACGGCACGCAGGCCCTGCGCGAACTCCTCGCTGCGCGTGTGGGCGGCGTAGGCGCGGAACGCCTCCACGCGCCACCAGGCGTCGGCGTCAGGATCCACGTCGGGACCTTTCGGCAAGCGCCTGCGCCCGCCCAGTCGCGGCTCCCAGACGTAGTCGACGCCAGCAGCAGCAAGCCACCCAGCCATTGCCTCCGAACCAACGTCGGCGTTGCGTCGACTGCCTGGGAAACGGCGTACGTCCACGACCCGACCCACGCCGGCCCCGAGGAAGAGAGCGGTCAGGCCTTCTCGACCCGCAGTCCCGTGACCAGCAGTCAGCACTCGATGCACCCGTCTCTCCTGCCCCCGGGCGCGCGAGTTCACACCGACGCCGAGGCCCGGGATCGAGCTCCGCGGCGCTATCGTCGTGCGGTGCTCGACACCCGCCCCCGCCGTACGTTCGCCGTCATCAGCCACCCGGACGCCGGTAAGTCCACCACCACCGAGGCGCTCGCACTCCACGCGCGGGCCATCAACGAGGCCGGTGCGGTGCACGGCAAGGGCGACCGGAAGGCGACCGTCTCCGACTGGATGTCGATGGAGAAGGCGCGCGGAATCTCCATCACCTCCGCCGCGCTCCAGTTCGACTACCGCGACCACGTGATCAACCTCGTCGACACCCCCGGTCACAGCGACTTCTCCGAAGACACCTACCGCGTGCTCTCCGCCGTGGACTCGGCCGTGATGCTGGTCGACGCCGGAAAGGGCCTCGAGCCCCAGACCCTCAAGCTCTTCCGGGTGTGTGCGCTGCGCGGCATCCCGGTCATCACCGTGATCAACAAGTGGGACCGCCCGGGCCTCTCGCCGCTCGAGCTCATGGACATGATCGAGCGGCAGATCAAGATCCGGCCCACTCCCCTGACCTGGCCCGTCGGCGAGGCGGGCGACTTCCGCGGAGTCCTCGACCGGCGCAACGAGGAGTTCATCAAGTACACCCGGACTGCCGGTGGCGCCACCATTGCCCCCGAGCAGCGGCTGGGCGCCGACGACGTCAGCGACGATGACCGCCTTGTCTGGGAGCAGGCGGTGGAGGAGCACGAGCTGCTGGCGCTCGACGACGCCGACCACGACCAGGAACGGTTCCTGGCCGGGGAGACCACCCCCGTGATGTTCGCCTCCGCCCTGCTCAACTTCGGTGTCGGCCAGCTGCTCGACCTGCTGCTCGAGCTCGCCCCGGCCCCCGGGCCCACGGAGGGAGTCGACGGCACGGTGCGTCAGCCCACCGACGACTTCAGCGCCTTCGTCTTCAAGGTCCAGTCAGGTATGAACAGCGCCCACCGCGACCGGCTCGCGTACGCCCGCATCGTCTCCGGCGAGTTCGAGCGCGGCATGGTGGTGACCCACGCCGGCACGGGACGCCCGTTCGCGACCAAGTTCGCCCAGACCGTCTTCGGCCGGGAGACGACGTCGGTCGAGCACGCCTACCCCGGTGACATCATCGGCCTCGTCAACGCCAACGCGCTCCGGGTCGGCGACACGATCTTCACCGGCCCCAAGATTGAGTACCCCAAGGTGCCGTCCTTCGCGCCCGAGCACTTCATGACGGTGAGCGCCGGCGACATCGGTCGCTTCAAGCAGTTCCGCAAGGGCATCGAGCAGCTCGACCAGGAAGGCGTCGTCCAGGTCCTGCGTTCCGACCTCCGCGGCGACCAGAACCCCGTCCTCGCCGCGGTGGGGCCGCTGCAGTTCGAGGTCGTCGAGGACCGGATGGTCAACGAGTTCAACTCGCCCGTCCGCTTCGCCCGGCTCGACTACCAGGTGGCTCGCCTCACCGACCCCGCGGGCGCCGAGGCCCTCAAGGGGATGCGTGGCTGCGAGGTGCTGCAGCGCAGCGACGGCACCCACGTCGTGCTCTTCACCGACAACTGGCGTGCCAACGCCACCGCCCGGGACAACCCCGAGATCACGCTCGAGGCGTTGCCGGCGGGCGGCGCGTAGCAGCGCCGGGACGTCAGCGCCCTGGCACGAACTGCGTGCCAGCAACGCCGGCCACCGCGTCCGTCAACCGCTCAAGAGCAGCGATGACTGCTCGGCGACCGGGGGCGCCACGCACGAAGTCGGCACAGGCCTCCACCTTGGGTGCCATCGAGCCGGCCTCCAGCTCCAGCACCTCGGCCTCCGCGACCGAGAGACGTTCCAGCAGCCGCGCTGAGGGCGTACCGAAGTCGGCCATCACGCCATCGACGTCGGTCAGGACGACCAGGGCGTCGGCCTCGACGCGGTCGGCCACGATGGCCGCGACGAGGTCCTTGTCGACGACCACCTCGACGGGCTCGTAGAACTCACGCGTGTCCCCATGGCCCGTGTCCCCGTGTCGCAGCAGCGGCACCCCGCCGCCCCCGCCCAGCACCACGACGTAGCCGTCGCTCGCCAGACGTCGAGCCGCCGGGACGTGCAGCACGTCGACCGGAGTGGGCGACGGCAC
Organism: Nocardioides malaquae; assembly: GCF_015070385.1. Taxonomy (GTDB): domain Bacteria; phylum Actinomycetota; class Actinomycetes; order Propionibacteriales; family Nocardioidaceae; genus Nocardioides; species Nocardioides malaquae. The sequence continues at coordinate 44,947 of NZ_JADCSA010000010.1, forward strand.
CACCCGGCGCCACCCGGCACCGTCGGGCCTCACCGCCCAACCCCGATCCGCTGCCAAGGCACGCGCGGTCCCCTCGTTGACGACCCGACCGATCGGCTTGCGCGGGTCGTCGAACGTCGGGTCGTCACCATCGACCACCACCTGCGTCACCAACGCCACCGCGTCGCAGCCGTGGTCGAGCAACGCCTGCTGGATCCACGACCCGATCAGCCCCTGGGTCTCTGCCACCAGGTCACCCAACGGGTAGGGGCGACTCACGGCCGGGTCGGCGCCACTCTCCATCGCCAGCAGTCCCACCTGCGGTCCGTTGCCATGCACCAGCAACACCTCGTGGTCGGCAGCCAGCGCGGCGATCGCCCACGCGACGGGACGGAGCCGACGACGTTGGATCTCCGGCTCCACCGGCTCCCCACGACGCAGCAGAGCGTTGCCTCCGAGCGCCACCACGATTCTCATGGCTCACCCTCGCAGTCTCAGCAGCTGCAGCGCCACCCCGACCTCGACCACCTGCTCCGCCACCGGCCGCGGCATCATGGCATCGGCCCTGGCCAGGCGCCGCAGGACACTGTTGCGGTGGGCGAAGAGGGCACCAGCCGTGGCCGAGGTGTTGCACTGGTGGCGCAGCCAGACCCGCAGCATCTCGTGGTCCTCGTCCGAAGCGTCGGCGAAACGTCCGAGCGTCGCGCGGACGAATTCCTGTGCCCGATCCGGGTCGCCTGCCAGCAGACCCAAGAGGTGCACGTCGGTGTGCCGAGTCAGCACTGGGCAGTCGACCATGCGGCCGGCCAAGCGTTGCGTGGCCGTCGCGTCCACGTGGCTCCTACGAAAACCGTCGACGCCCTTGCCCGGTCGGCCGACCGCGATCCGCACTCCGGGCCAGTCGGCAGACGCCAGGTCGAGCGCGCTGGCATGCGGCGACCATGCCGTCGGCAACCACAGCCACCACGTCGCCGCAGAGGGGCGGACCACGAGCCGGCGGGTGACGCCCGCCGCACGCGCCACCGCGTCGGCGGCGGCCGCCAGGACGGTCGCACTGCCCGCCCCCGCGTGCTCCTGCTCGGTCCACAGCACGACCGCGGTGTGGGGACCCAGCAGGCTGTGGCCCAACCGCCGCTCCGCACGCTCCCGGGGGCCGGGCACTCCCTCGAGAAGCTGAACCACCGCAGCCAACCGCTCGGCATCGGAACCCCGCGTCAACGCATCGCGCTCCTCCTCCACAGCCCGGAGCGTCTCCTTCTGGAGGTCGCCGATGAAAGTCGAGATGGAGACTGACGAAACGTCGAGGAGCGGGTGCAGCTCACGCACGTCAGAGGTCAACTGGAAACAGCCGAACATCCACATCCGCCACGCCACCGACTGAGCCGCCCGGAAGGCGTCGACGGCGAACGTCTCCAGCCCTCGGCGCACGAGGTCCCGGGTAAGCAGGAGCGCGTCGTCGCTCAGCTCGGCACGCACCCGCTCGGCGGGTCGGTGCACGTTGGCGGCCGCCCACTGGCGCAGGTTGGCGGCGTTGGCCACCGACGCCGCCGCGACGAGGTCACGGTCGAGTGAGACCGATGAGGCAGCGATGCCGCTGAGGGTGGCGTCGGTCATCGACGCCAGCAACTCGTTCGGTTGCGCCAGGGCGAACTCAGCCCCCAGACGGAACAACTCCTTCACGCGGTCGTCGACGACCGGCCACTCACCCATCATGCGCACACCTTGCACCACGAGCCACCCCAGGTGTGTGCATTTGGACCTGTTGCTCACGTGCCATGGCACGCCACTGTGGCCCTGGCACGAGAGATGAGCTCCGTGCGCAGATGTGGCACACCAAAGGAGACCACCGTGGAAGAGCTCGACGTGCTCGTCGTGGGGGCCGGACTCTCGGGTCTCGGCATGGGGCGGTGGTTGCGGGTGCACCACCCTCGGCGGACCTTCGCGATCCTCGAGGCACGAGGCGCCACGGGTGGCACCTGGGACGTGTTCCGCTACCCCGGCGTCCGGTCCGACTCCGACATGTACACCCTCGGCTACGGCTGGCGTCCGTGGCGCCGGCGGGAGTCGATGGCAGCCGGCAGCGACATTCTCGACTACCTGCGCGAGACCGCGGCCGAGACGGGCGCCGACGCCCACGTGCGGCTGCACCACCGCGTCGTGAGCGCCGACTGGGACTCGGCCACCGCGCGGTGGCGGGTGGATGTTGCCGTGGGGAACCCGCAGGAGGGTCCGACCACGTCCCGGACGTTCCACGCCCGATGGCTCTTCAGCGCTGCCGGCTACTACCGCCACGACCAGGGCCACGATCCCGTCTTCGTGGGCCGCGACGACTTCGCGGGTGAGGTGGTGCATCCCCAACTCTGGCCCGAGGACTTCACCCACTCGGGCAAACGGGTCGTGGTCATCGGGAGCGGAGCCACCGCCGTGACGCTCGTGCCGGCCTTGGTCAGAGGACCCGAAGCGGCCAGCCACGTCACGATGCTGCAGCGCACCCCGACGTACGTCACCTCCCTGCCACAGGTGGACACCAGCGCCCTGTGGATCCGCCGCCTGCTGGGTGAGCGACGCGGCTTGGCGGCAGTGCGTCGACGCAACATCGCCTACGCGCACTGGATGTGGGAGAGAGCGAGGCGTGACCCCGAGGGCACACGCCGCCGCCTTCGCGCCGAAGCCCGGCGAGCCCTCCCGTCGGCACTGGACGTCGACATCCACTTCAATCCACCCTACGACCCGTGGGACCAACGGTTGTGCCTCGTTCCCGACGGCGACCTCTTCCGGGCGCTCTCGAGCGACAGGGCCGCCGTGGTCACCGACCACGTCGATCGTTTCACCCGCACCGGGGTGCGGTTGGCCTCCGGCACGCACCTCGACGCCGACGTGATCGTCACCGCGACCGGACTGGAGTTGCAGTTCGTGGGCGGGGTCGACCTACGCGTCGACGGGGTAACCGTCGATCCCGGCCAGCTGCTCACCTACCGCGGGGCCATGCTCAGCGGCGTACCGAACTTTGCCTTCGCGCTCGGGTACACCAACGCGTCCTGGACGCTGAAGGTTGACCTGGTCTGTGAGTTCGTCTGCCGCCTCCTCGAGCACATGGACGCCAGTGGCCACGCGGTCGTGCGGCCGTTGCCCGACCCGGACACGCCACGACGCCCGACGGAGTTCGCTGCTGGGTACGTCCGGCGTGCGCAAGGCCGCATGCCGGATCAGGGCGAGGCCTACCCGTGGGCCGGCGTCACAGGCTTCCGTCAGGACCGGCGACTACTCGACGAGCAGCCGTTGGTCGATCGTCACCTGCACTTCTCCGCCGCGCCGCCTGCCGAGCCCCGCGTCGCAACCCGCCTCGTGGAGGTGGCCCGATGAGCGCCATCGAGACATCCCCGCTCACCGCCGGGCAGAGCTCGGTGGCCGGACAGCACCCGGACGACCGCTACGCACCCACCCCGGACGGCCGGCGGATCTGTTACCGCGTGGAGGGCTGGAACGAGGGCCCAGTCGTCGTGCTGGTGGCCGGGCTGCTCCAGGACCTGCTCAGCTGGCCCGACGGTTTCCTCGACGCCCTGGTCGACCAAGGGCTGCGAGTCGTGCGACTCGACAACCGCGACGCCGGGCGCAGTACGCCCGGGGACCGGCCTCCCCCCAGCCTCTGGCAACAAGTGCGTGGGCGCGCGCGGGATGATGCGTACGCCCTCGAGGACATGGCCGACGACGTGGTGGCGGTGCTCGACCACCTGCAGGTGCCCGCAGCCCACGTGGTGGGGATGTCGATGGGCGGCATGGTGGCGCAGTGCCTCGCGGCCCACCACCCCGGCCGCGCGCTGAGCCTGACGTCGCTCTGGTCGACCACCGGTGCTCGGGACGTCGGTGGCATGGACCCGTCGACGCGCCGGCTGATGCTCCAGCGACCTCCGCGCGATCGTGGTGAGTCGGTGCTGCGTCACGTCCAGTTCATCCGGCACATGGCCGGCTCCCGGTTCGGCGTCGACGCCGCGGCCGAGAGGATCTTGGGCTGCGAGACCTGGGACCGCGCAGTGGCCCACGGACCCGAGGCGGCCCTGCGTCAGATCCAGGCCATCGCGGCCTCAGGGGACCGCACCGACGACCTGCGGCGCATCACGGTGCCCACCCTCGTCGTGCACGGCGACCGCGACCTCGTCGTCGATCCGAGTGGTGGCCGGGCAACGGCTGAGGCAGTGCCGGGAGCCCGGCTGCTGGTCGTGCCAGGTCTGGGTCATCACCTCTCCCCGAGCGTGGCCGAGCCCTTGGGGCAGGTGATCGGGGCACACGTACGGGGCGAGGAGCCCGACGTGCCCACGCTGTTGAGCTCGATCAGCGGGCTGGCCCAGCCGGTGCACACGGACCGGGAAGCGACCGGGCGTCGGACCTGGGGCGCCCGGGCGGTGGTCACCGGTGCCGGCAGCGGGATCGGTCGCGAGATCGCCCTGGAGTTGGCCGCCCGAGGTGGCCGAGTCGTCTGCGCCGACACCGACGCCTCAGCCGCCGAGGCGACGGCTGAGGAGGTGCGCGGGCGGGGCGGTCGTGCCATCGCGGTGCAGGTCGACGTCACCTCGGAGCACTCCGTTCGGGCCCTCGCCGATGTCTGTGTCGGTTGGTTCGGTGCACCGACGCTCGTCGTGAACAACGCCGGCGTGGGGACAGCAGGCCGTCGGGTGGGCGAGACTCCCGTGCACACCTGGCGACGGGCCACCGAGGTGAACCTGTGGGGCGTGGTGCTCGGCTGTGAGATCTTCGTGCCCCTGCTGCGACGCACGGGCGGTCCTCGCGGCGTGATCAATGTCGTGAGCGCCGCTGGCTACACCGCCTCGCCGGGGATGGGTGCCTACAACGTCGGCAAGGCAGGTGCGCTCGCACTCTCCGAGACGTTGGCCGCCGAGTTCGCCCGGGGCGAGCCGGGGGACGACGAACTGGCCGTCTCGGTGGTCTGTCCCACGTTCGTGGAGACCGGGATCGTCGACGGCGAGCTGATGGACGAGACCTCGGCGGCCTACGTACGGGAACGAGCCGCCGCGCTCGGCACCACCGCTGCCGACGTCGCCCGGACCGCCCTGGACGAGCACGACCGCGGCACCCTCTACGTCTTCCCCTCTCGCGACGCCCGGCGCTACTGGCGCCTGAAGCGTCTCCTACCCACCGTCTACCCCCGCCTCGCGGCGCGGGCCACGCCAGGAGCGACCATGCAGCAACTCGACAGCGACCGCCCCGCCAGCACCTCCTCTTCCACGCGCACCATGCGTACCCCCCGCTCACCACTGTCGGTGCGACTGCCGGGCCCGGTGCAACCACGTCAGTCGTTGGGTGCGCTGCTTGCCGGCCCGGTCGTGCTGGGCGTCCTCGCCGGGTTGGCACTGGGGTGGGCCGGTCCGGCGTACTGGATGGTGCAGGTGCTTGCCGTCGTGCTGACACCCGTGGGCGTCGTGAAGATGGGCGCGCGCGCCGCTGTGGGGCCGGCACTCCTGGGGGGTCTCGTCTTCGGCGTCGCGATCCTGGCCGTGCGAGCCCTGACCGGCTGGCCGGACGCCACGGACCTCGGGATGGATCCCGTGTTCCTACCTGTCGTCACCGCGACCGTGGGCGGCCTGCTGGGCGCGTGGGGCGGAGCACGCAACGCCCGCGCATGAAGCCGCCGTCGCCGGGTAGAAGAACGGGGTCCAGCGAGCCGTTTCCCCCAGGAGTTGAACATGTCTGTCCACGCCATGACGACCAGCCACCCCGAACCGGTGGGGGTCGACCCGGTACTCCTCTCGGCGGCGGTCCGAGCAGCGTCCGTCTGCGCCCAGACCTGCACGGCGTGTGCCGACGCCTGTCTGGCCGAGGACATGGTGGCGGAGATGCGCCGCTGCATACGCACCGACCTGGACTGCGCGGACATCTGCGCCGCCACCACCCGGATCCTGTCGCGCCAGAGCGCATGGAACGTCGACATCGTGAAGGCGGTGCTGGAGGCCTGCATCAGCATCTGCGAGACCTGCGCCGACGAGTGCGCCGAGCACGCCGAGATGCACGAGCACTGCAAGGTCTGCGCCGAGGCCTGCCGACACTGCGCCCAGGCGTGCCGGGAGCTGCTCGCCACCCTGTGAGGTCGTGACCTGTGACGCCGTGAGACCGAAGAACTTGGGCTCGCTGGTCAGGCGTCGAAGCCAGGTCCGCGAGCGAGCCTGATGGGCCCGCCGGCGTCGACCGTCACGGTGTGACCCTTCTGCGTCACCGTGAGCTCACCCCGCGCCGCGAGGTCTCCGGCGACGGCCCTCACCCGCGGCATCTCCTCGCGCCACGCCTCGCCCCCGACCACCCGGGCGACGTCACTGGGACAGATCGACTTGCCGTCGCGCTTGCGCAGCAGGGCCCGGATGGTCGCGGTGATCCGGACGGTGCGCGCCTCGTCGGTCGGCGCTTCCCACCACGGGTGACCCCGCTCGCCCAGCGCAACCTTGGCGTCCTGCACCCGACCACGCGCGGCCACCTTGGCCTGCTCGTCCGTGGTCCGCACGGCGCGCCGGGCCGACATCAGCTCGTCGACGAGCTCCTGTCGCAGCGCCTCCGGGATGGCGGGGTCGGAGGCGCGCCACCGGCGGCCGTCGACGACCACGTGACGGCCGTCCTCCGTACGCTCGACCTCCGCAGAATCCGGCACCTCGCCACCCTAGCCATGGGCCACCACGGCGGGGCTACGGTGGCTGGATGACCGACTCCACCACTGCCCCTGACATGTCCCACCTCTCCCGCCTGGCCGAGCAGCTGGCCGCGGCGCACCGCCCCGGTGACCCCGTCGTGCTGCCCACGGTCTGGGACGCCTGGTCGGCCCAGGTCGCCGTCGACGCCGGGTTCGAGGGGCTCACCGTCGGCAGCCACCCGATGGCCGACTCCATCGGTCGCCCCGACGGCGAAGGCATGACGTTCGACGAGGTGACCACCCGCGTCGCCCAGATCACCGGTGCCGTCGACGTGCCCGTCTCGGTCGACGTGGAGGCCGGCTACGGCCTCGAGCCGGCCGCCCTGGTGCAGGGCCTGCTGGCCGTCGGCGCCGTGGGCCTCAACATCGAGGACACCGTCCACTCCGAGGGCGGGCGGCTGCGCAGCGCCGAGGAGCACGCGGCGTACGTCCAGGGGTTGCGCACCGCCGCCGACGCCGCCGGGGTCCCGGTGGTCATCAACGCCCGCACCGACTGGTTCAAGGGCCAGCACGGCGACGAGGCCACCCGGGTGGAGGACGCCATTTCCCGGATGCAGCTCTGCGCCGAGGCCGGGGCGAGCGCCCTCTACCCGGTCAGCTTCCACGACGAGGAGACCCTGACCCGGCTCTGCCGCGAGCTGCCGCTTCCGGTCAACGCGATCGCCCGACCCGACGTCGACGACCTGGAGATGTATCGCCGTGCGGGCGCGGGCCGGATCAGCTTCGGCCCGACCTGGCAGATGGCGCTGGCCAAGGTCTCCGGCGAGTGGTTGGCGCGCTGGCGCTGACCGTGCCGTGACCCCGCACCGAGCATCCCCTCCGAGGGTTCAGGCAGCCCACTTCGGGGCATGACCCTGCCGTGCCCGACCTGCCTGATCCCGACGACTACGACCGGCTCTCCCTCAACTGGAACGAGTTGATCCAGGAGGTGCGGGTCATCCAGACCGGCGTGCAGATCCTCACCGGATTCCTGCTCACGGTGCCCTTCACCCAGCGGTTCGGCGAGCTGAACGACCTTCAGGTCGGCGTCTACCTGGCCGTGCTCTCGGGAGCCGCAGCCACCACCGCCTTGGTCATGGCGCCGGCAGCCTTCCACCGGATGCTCTTCCGCCGCGGCGCCAAGCTGTGGACCGTCGAGGCCGGCAACAAGTGCGTGATCGCCGGCCTCAGCCTGCTCGCCCTCACCTTGTCGGGCGTGCTCTTCCTGGTCTTCGACGTCGTGCTCGGCGTCGGCACCGCCGCCCTGACGGCGGGCACGGCCCTGGTCGTCTTCGCGCTGCTGTGGTGGGTGGTGCCGGTGAAGCTCCGCAAGCGCTGGCCGGTGGAGTGACCGGCCACACGTCCTTGACAGAGCGCGTGTGGCCTCAGAAGGCCAGCGGGGGCTCCGCTGCGACCACCACACCGGTGACCCTCGCGCCCTCGGCAAGCCACGTGGCGCCGTGGTCGGTGAAGAGTGCTCGTCGGCCGACGTCGAGACCCAGCACCCCCACCAGCACCCGGTCGCCGTCACGCACGACCACCATCTCCCCGCGGGCCGCTCGCCTGACGGGCTGGGTGAGCAGCACGGTGCCCGGCCCCCAGCCGCGGCTGGCGAACTCCCGTCCGTCGACCACGACGGCACCGTCGAGCTGCGGTGCCCGGCCTGCGCGGCGCTCGGGAGGCAGCACCCGCACCGGGTCGTCCTCCCAGAGCGGGAGCTGCGAGGCATCACGCGTCGAACGCATGTTCGACATCGTAGCGGGAGGCGAACTGAGAGCCGAGGCGGTTAGCCCGGGTTCGGACCGGGTAACGAGAGGCCATGGCTGCTAAGAAGACACAGAAGAAGCTTCCGTACACGATCCCCGGCCTGGACGACGCAAGCGCCAGCCGCCTGATCGAGATCCTCCAGATGCGCCTCCACGCGCTCAACGACCTCCAGCTCACGCTGAAGCACGTGCACTGGAACGTCGTCGGTCCGCACTTCATCGCGGTGCACGAGATGATCGACCCGCAGGTCGACCAGGTCCGCGCCATGGCCGACGACACCGCCGAGCGCATCGCCACCCTCGGTGGCGCGCCCAACGGCACGCCGGGTGCGCTGGTGAAGGCCCGCGAGTGGGACGACTACTCCGTCCTGCGCGCCGGCACGCAGGAGCACCTCGCTGCGCTCGACGTGGTCTACCAGGGCGTGATCAGCTCGCACCGCGACGCGGTCGAGGAGGTCGGCGACCTCGACCCGATCACCGAGGACCTCCTCATCAGCCAGGCCAGTGACCTCGAGCTCTTCCACTGGTTCGTCCGGGCCCACCTGGAGGACCAGGGCGGCAACATCTCAACCAGCAAGTGACGCGGGGAGCCGACGGTGTACTCCGACTCCAGGCCCTGCGCGGAGTGCGGGGCCGAGGTGGAGCTGCGGGCGAGGACCACTCCCCCGGCACCCGACTCGGGTGATCACCCCGTCGGCCCCGGCCACGTCGTCGGCGGCGCCGACGACACCGTGGACATCCGGGTCTGCACCAACCCCGACTGTCCGACCCACACGTCCGAGACCACACCGTGAGCCCGCGCGACCGGGCACTCAGCACCGAGGAGACGTCATGACCGAAGAGCAGCAGAGCCAGCCCGACCACGAGGCTCCCGTCGGCGGCGACCCCCAGGACGACGACAAGGGCGCCGCCGAGACGCCCCACACGTCGCCCAAGGAGGACAAGGCCGACCAGGAGAGCGAGCAGTCCTTCCCGGCCAGCGACCCGCCGGCCAACTACTGATGCCTCGCTACGGCGCCCGACCACCCGGTCGGGCGCCGTTGCCGTCCCCGACCACCCCTCGACCCGGAGCCACCATGCCCTTGGACCTGACTCGACGCTCCGTCGCGGTCGCCCCCGAACTGCTCGGGTGCCTGCTGACGAGCCGTACGCCCGACGGCGAGGTGACCGTCGCGCTCACCGAGGTGGAGGCGTACGAGGGGGCTGACGACCCCGCCTCCCACGCGTTCCGCGGTTCCACGCGGCGCAACGCGGTGATGTTCGGTCCAGCGGGCCACGCCTACGTCTACCGCTCGCACGGGATCCATTGGTGCCTCAACGTCGTCACCGGCCCCGACGGTGTCGCCAGCGCCGTCCTCCTGCGAGCGGGACAGGTCGTCGACGGCCAGGACCTGGCCCGCTCGCGACGGGGTGCGGATGTCGCCGAGCGGGCCCTGGCCCGGGGGCCGGGCAACCTCGCCCGGGCCCTGGGGCTGACAGGAGAGGACGACGGCACCCCGCTGGACGGCCCCCGGCTCCTGCTCGCGCCGGCACCGTCCCCGCCCAGTGAGGTGACCTCCGGACCGCGCGTCGGGGTGACCCTGGCCGCCGACGTGCCGTGGCGGTGGTGGGTGGCCGGCGAGCCGTCGGTCTCGGCCTACCGTCGCTCGCCCCGGGCCGTCCCCGTCGGTGCGTCGGGGTCGGATACCCTCCCGGCATGCCGCTGATCGCGCCGGACGCGCTGCGCCTGCTCGCCGCCGGCAGCGTGGTCGCAGCGTCCGTGACCGACGGCTGGGTGGGCTTCGCGCTGATGCTCCTCGTGCTGGGCGGTTGCATGGTGCCCCGCGGGTGGGGGTTCCCGGCGTGGTTCGATGCGCTCTTCTGCGCTGCCCTGGTGGGCGCGGGTTGGGCGGCCCTCCTCGACTACTACGAACGCATCGACTGGCTCGACCTCGTCGTGCACGCGTTCGTGACCGGCCTCATCGGCGCCGCTGTGGCCGTGCTCGTCGACCGGGTGGGTGTCCTCGACCCGAGCGCCGCGCGTCGTCGCGCCGCGACCACGCTGGGCGTGGTGGCCACCACCTCGGCGATCGCCCTCGCAGCGCTCTGGGAGATCGGCGAGTGGCTGGGCCACACCTTCGTCGACGACCGTGTCCAGGTCGGCTACACCGACACCGTCAGCGACCTGCTGGCCGGGTGCGTCGGCGCGGTGCTCGCCGCGGGCGTGGTGGCCGTCAGCCTGCACCGGGGCGACGTGTGAGCCCATGACGACCGACCTGCCGTCGATCTCGGTGGTGATCCCGGTGCGTGACGACGCCCGCGAGCTCGAGGTCTGCCTGGCGTTGCTCGCCGAGCAGAGCCACCCCCCGCTCGAGGTGGTGGTGGTCGACAACGGCTCGACCGACGACTCGGCGGTCGTGGCCCACGCCGCGGGCGCCCGGGTGGTCACCGAGCCCCGCCCCGGGATCCCCCACGCCGCCGCGACCGGCTACGACGCGGCACGGGGTGAGGTCATCGCACGCCTGGACGCCGACTCCCGCCCCGGGCCGGACTGGGTGGCGCAGGTGGCGGCTGCCCTCGCCGACGACGGCGTCGACGCCGTGACCGGACCGGGACGCTTTTACGACGTGCCCTGGCCGCTGCGTGGTCTGGCGGGCCTGGTCTACCTGGGGGCGTACTTCGTGCTGACCTGGCTGGCGCTGGCCAACACTCCCCTGTGGGGCTCCTCCATGGGTCTGCGCCGCACCGCGTGGGAGCGAGTGAGTCCGCTCGTGCACCGCGACGACGACGTGCACGACGACATGGACCTGGCGTTCGTCCTCGGCCCGCGGGCCCGCGTGCGCTACCTGCGTACGCTGCGCGTCGGCGTCTCCGGCCGCTCGCTGGTCGGCACGCAGCAGCTGCGCCGCCGGATGGCACGCGCGGTCACCACCCTGCGCCTCAACTGGACCGTCAGCCCGCCCTGGGAACGCTGGCAGCATCGCCTCAGGTGAGGGCGTGCAGGATCAGGACCTGGGTCACCAGGAAGCCGGTCAGGAAGTTGAGCCAGAGGAAGCGGCGCCAGCCGTCGTTGGCGCGCTCGCAGTCGGCATCGGTGATCGACAGGTAGGGCGCGACGTTGGCGACGTACGGCAGCACCAAGAAGGCCGTCAGCCACCCGGGCCACGGCAGCACCAGCAGCGCCGCTCCCCCGGCGAGGTAGCAGGCGGCGGCTAACCACGTCGTCACCCGCGCCCCCATCACCGTGCCGACGGAGCCGATCCCGGCCTCCCGATCGGCGCGCACGTCCTGCACCGCCCCGAAGGCGTGCGAACCCATGCCCCACAGGAAGAAGCCCCCGAGCGCCGCCCAGACCGCCAGGTCCCAGGCGACCTCGCCGGAGCGGACGTCGGCGAGCACGAGGCCGTAGAGCGCCGGGGAGACAAAGTGGGTGCTGGAGGTCACCGAGTCGAGGAAGGGCCGCTCCTTGAAGCGCAGCACCGGGGCTGAGTAGGCCACCACCGCGAAGAGGCTGCCCGCCAGCACGCCGGCGGCCAGCGGTGAGCCCCAGGCCAGCAACGCCACCACGAAGGGCACCGGCGTCAGCACCGCCGACCAGAGCGTGGCGCGGTGGAGGGTGCGGTCGAGAACGACCCCCTCGACACCCCCCTTGCGAGGGTTGCGCAGGTCGGACTCGTAGTCGAAGACGTCGTTGATGCCGTACATCAGCAGGTTGTAGGGCACCAGGAAGAAGAGACAGCCCACCCAGAAGGCGACGTCGGTGCCGCCACCGGCGAGGAGGTAGGCCGCCCCGAAGGGGAAGGCGGTGTTGACCCACGACAACGGTCGCGAGGAGCCCAGCACCGTGCGCGTCGTCGCCCAGGTCGTCGACCCGGTGTGCGCCTCGGTGGTCACGGCCGGTCCTCCTTGTCGCGGGTCATCAACAGGGCCACTGCCGGAACCACCAGCACCGCGGCGACCGGCCACGCGAAGTCCTCGATCGGCGCCAGGCCCACGAAGATGCCGGCCAGCCGCGACTCGTCGAAGCGGAAGAGGTCGGCGGCGATCATCGCGGTGTCGAAGACGGCGGTCAGCACCACCAGGGCCAGCAACGTCAGCCCGGTGGAGGCCCACCAGCGGCGGTCCGGTCGGCGTCGCCACACCGCGACGGCGAAGAGCGGTACGCAGGCCGCGACGAAGCACGCGGCGAGGCCCAGGTAGGTCACCGTGCACCCCCCGCCGACGCTCCCGGCGACCGGGCGAGCAGTCGGGAGAAGGCACCGTGGAAGACACCGGTGATGTAGCTCAGGAAGGTGATGAAGAAGAGCTCCTCGAGGGGCAGCTCGGGCGCGACGTCGATGCCGCTCATGCCGGGCGACTCACCCTTGGAGTAGACCGCGAGCTCGATGGCGACGAGGTCCCAGGCGAGAAAGAGCACGAAGCCGACGGCCACCGCCGTGGCCGCCACCCGGGGGCGGTCGAAGGCGAAGAGCTTCCAACGGTGGTCGACCAGCGCCATGCAGCAGCCGGAGGCGACGATCGCAGCGAGGTAGAGCCAGCTCACGCGCCACCTCGCGCGGATCCGTCGCAAGCGGCCAGCGGCGTGTCCACCCGGCCGGTGCTGCGGTCGCCGCGCAGTCGCTTCAGCGCCAGCTCCGCGCTGATCAGGCACATCGGCAGGCCGATGCCGGGGATCGTGCTGGAGCCGGCGTAGTAGAGACCCTCGACCTTCGCCGAGCGGTTGCCGGCGCGGAAGAACGCGCTCTGGGTCAGGGTGTGCCCGGGCCCCAGCACGCCTCCGGACCAGGCGTTGAGGTCGGCGGCGAAGTCGCCGGGCCCGACCGTCCGGCGCACCACCACGCGCTCGGCCAGGCCCGGCACTCCGGCCCACTCGGCGACCTGGGCGATGGCGGCGTCGGCCACCGCCTCGACGGCCGGGTCGCCCGCGCCGTCGACACCGCCGCGGCCCAGCTGGACGTCGGCCGGCACGGGCACCAGGAAGAAGAGGTTCTCGTCGCCCCCCGGGGCCACGGACGGGTCGGTGGCCGAGGGGCGGCAGACGTAGGCCGACGCCGGGTCTGGCACCCGGCCGGAGAAGATGTCGCCGAAGTTGCGGGTCCAGTCCGCGGTGAAGAAGAGCGAGTGGTGCAGCAGCTCGGGCAGCTCGCCGCGCACGCCCAGGTGGACGAGGACCGCACCCGGGCCCGGGTCCCGTCGGTGCCACCACGACTCCGGGTAGGTCTGCAGGTCGACGGGCAGCAGCCGCGTCTCCAGGTGGTGCAGGTCGCAGGCCCCGACCACCACGTCGGCCTCCACCACGCGCCGCTCACCGGCGGCGTCGCGGTAGGTGACGCCCGTGACCTCTGCGCGGCGTCGGGAGACGCGTACGCCTCCGCCCCGCGGCCGGGTCTCGACCGCTGTCACGTCGGCCCCCGTGGTCAGGCGTGCCCCGGCCGCCCGGGCCAGCCCCGCCAGCGAGTCGACCAGCGTGGTGAAGCCGCCCTGCGGGTAGAGCACCCCGTCGTCGAGGTCCATGCTGCTCATCAGGTGGTAGAGCGCGGGCACCTTCGCGGGCGAGGACCCCAGGAAGACGGCCGGGTAGCCGAGCACCTGGCGCAGCCGGCGGTCGGTGAAGCGCCGGGCCACGAACGACTCCAGGCTGCGGAGCAGCAGCTCACCCAGGCGCGGTGCACGGCGCAGCACGTCGGGCGCCAGCAGCGACCGCGGGGACTCGAAGCTGGTGTAGAGGAAGTGCTCGACGGCCAGGTCGTACGCCTCCCGGGCGGAGTCCAGGTAGCGCTCCAGCGCCGCTCCGGCGCCCGGCTCCACCGACTCGAAGAGGGCCACGTTGGCGGCCCGCTCCTGCCGCACGTCGAGGACGTCGGCAGCGCCCTCGTGGAAGACCCGGTAGCCCGGGTCGAGAGTGCGCAGGTCGAGCTGCTCGCCGGCCGAGGTGCCGAGCAGGGAGAAGAAGTGCTCGAAGACGTCGGGCATCAGGTACCACGACGGGCCGGTGTCGAAGCGGAAGCCGTCACGCTCCCAGGACCCGGCACGCCCACCGAGCTGGTCGCCGCGCTCGAGCAGCTCGACGTCGTGGCCGTCGGCGGCCAGCAGGGCCGCGGTCGCCAGACCGGCGACGCCCCCACCGACCACGACCACCCGTCGGGGGCATCGGTCTGTGGTCATGCGTCGGTCTGTGGTCATGCGTCGCTCCGGACGGTGCTCATGCGTCCCGCCGGGCCATCGCCAGCGCCAGGACCCGGGCCTTGCGCGCTCCCGTGACCCGGACACGCTGGCGGCGGATCACCGCCGGCGGGGTGCGTCGCAGCTCGCGGGCGAGCTCGGCGAAGAGCGCGTGCGCGGCCCTGACCGCACGGCGGCTGTTGACCGGCAGCTGCGGCACGACGGAGGCGGCGGTCGCGAGGTCGGCGTCGATGTCGTCGAGCAACCGGTCCCTCGTCTCCTGGTCGAACGACTCCACGTCGACGCCCGGGAAGTAGCAGCGGCCCAACGTGTCGACGTCGGCGGCGAGATCCCGCAGGAAGTTGACCTTCTGGAAGCCGGCGCCGAGCGCCCGCGCTCCCGCGTACATCTCCTCGTAGGCCGCCTGCGGGTCGTCCAGCTCCATCACGAAGGTGCGCAGGCACATGAGGCCGACGACCTCCGCCGAGCCGTAGACGTAGGCGGCAAAGGTCTCCTCGTCGTGCGCGGGGCAGTCGAGGTCCATGCGCATCGAGGCGAAGAACGGAGCGACCAGGTCCATCTCGATGCCGCAGTGACGGGCGGTGCGGGCGAACGCATGCACCACCAGGTTGGCGCTGTGGCCGGTGCGCAACGCCTCGGCCACCTGGGCCTCGAGCTCGTCGAGGAGGCGCGCCTGCTCGACGGGAGACCCTTCGGGGCGGGGAGCGTCCACGATCTCGTCAGCCACCCGGACCAGCGCGTAGATGTTGCGGACGTGGGTGCGCACCGGTTCGGCGAGCAACCGCGAGGCGATGCCGAAGGACGTCGAGTAGCGGCGGATCACGATGTCGGCCGCGCCCTCGGCCACCTGGTCGTAGAGCTCGTGCGGAGCGGTGGGCGCGTGGCGTTGCCGGTGGCGCGGCGAGGGCCATCCGTGCGACACGTGGCTCACCCCTCGCCCGGTGCCACCCGCGACCAGAGGTCAGCGGCGTCGATCTGTCTGGCCTGCTCGACCATCCAGGGGCTCAGGGCCCAGGGGGCGGTGGCGAGGGAGGCGCGGTAGTCGTCCAGGGTGATCCAGTGGTGCTCGGCCACCTCGTCGGGTGCCGGCGTGACAGTGGAGACGGCGCGCGCCACGAAGACCGGGCAGAACTCGTGCTCGACGACGCCCGAGGCGTCGACGGCACGGTAGGTGAAGTCGGGCAGCAGGGGGCGGACGTCGGCGACCTCCACCCCGAGCTCGCGCCGACCGTGACGCACGACAGCGTCCTCGAGTGCCTCGCCCGGGCGGGGGTGCCCGCAGAAGGAGTTCGTCCAGACGCCCGGCCACGAGCGCTTGCCCAGGGCCCGGCGGGTCACGAGGATCCGTCCGTCGGCGTCCAGCAACCAGCACGAGAAAGCCAGGTGCAGGGGGGTGTCGGTGCCGTGCACGCCCTCGCGCGGAGCGGTACCGACGGGTCGTCGAGCCTCGTCGAGCAGGACCACCAGGTCCTCGTCGTCGCCGTGGTCCACGTCACTCCTTCGCGTCCTGGCCCGGAGGCCGTCGTCGTCCGGAGCCCCCGTGCGGGTCCGTTGCGAGTCCGTTGCGAGTCCGTTGCGAGTCCGTTGCGGGGAACGTACCAGTCCCGCCCAGCCTCAGGCGCGCCGAGCGCGTGACACGAAGCTGCGCATCAGGTCGGAGTCCTTCTGGCCGGGCGCCACCTCGACACCACTGGAGACGTCCACACCCCACGGCTGCACCACCTGCACCGCTTCGGCGACGTTGCCGGGCGCAAGCCCCCCGGCCACCATCCACCGGCCCTTCGGTGCGCGCATCGCCAGCGCAGAGAGGTCCCACCGCTCCCCTGACCCGGGTCGGGGCGCGTCGAGCAGCAGCACCTCCTCGCCGTGGGCCCCCACCTCGAGAGGCGGGTCGAGGTCGAGCGACGTGGCGCGCCACACCCGCGGGAGCACCGCCAGCGCAGCCGCGAAGTCGTCCGGCCCGTAGGCGGCACCGTGCAGCTGCAGCACGTCGAAGCCCAGGCGTACGGCCGTGCGTGCGGCCTCGAGAGCCGGCAGGTCGTTGACGACGAGCACCGCGTCGAGACGTCCGGAGACCGTGTCGACGACCGTGCGCGCCTCGTCCTCGCTCGCCCGACGCACGCTGGTGCGGTTCATCACCACGCCGACGGCGTCGGCGCCCGCCTCGACGGCGACCTGCGCGTGCTCGGCGGTGCGGAGGCCACAGATCTTCACGTACACGCCTCAATACTCGCAGGCGTGCCCAGCGAGGCAACGGGGTAACGGGTCAGGAGGGTCGAGACAAGCGGCAGCTCGATGAGGAGGAACGGTGAGTGAGACGTTGGCCCGACGCCCCGAGGAGGTCGACCACCTCGTGAGGCGGGCCAGGCGGGCACGGGCCTGGCGCCGGATCGGCGCCTCGGCACTCCTGCTGGTGGTCGTGGGTGCGGTCACCGGTCTCTACGGGCCCCGCACGGCGCAGGAGCGGAGCGCGACGTCGTGGGGCGAGCTGGAGGTCAGTCACCCCCGGGTGGTGCGGGCCGGCACGGACCTGACCGTCTCCGTCACGCCCAGGCCCGCGCGCACCGGTGACGGCTACACGCTGCTGCTGGGCCTGGGGTGGGTCGAGGAGCTCGGCATCGAGGTGGTCACCCCCGTGCCGACCTCCGAGTCGACCACCGCCGACGCATGGCTGCTGACCTTCGACGAGCACCCGGGCAAGACCGTGGTGCTCAGCGGACGGGTGCCCACCCATCCCCGGGTCGGGCCCGTCGACACGCCCGTGGGCATCGCCCCCGCCGGGGAGCGCAGCCCGGCGGCCGAGCTCGACCTGACGACGTGGGTGCTGCCGTGATCGGGGTGGTGCTGCACTCCGCAGCGGTCTTCGCCTTCCTGTGGCTCCTCATGCGCGTCGTGGGCAAGCGGGAGATGAGCCAGATGTCGGCCTTCGACCTCGTCCTCGTGGTGGTGCTGGGTGACCTCGTGACCGAGTCGGTGCTGGCCGAGGACACCTCGCTCACAGCGGCGGTCACCGCCGTCTCCGTCTTCGCGCTCCTCACGATCGCGGCGTCGTGGGCCTCGTGGCGGTGGCCGCGACGGCGGGCGTTCTTCGAGGGCATCCCCACGCCTTTGATCAGTCACGGGCGGATCCTGCACGAGGCGTTGCGACTGGAGCGCGTCACCGTCGACGACCTCAGGGAGGCGGCGCGCGCGGAGGGTCACCGCAGCCTGGACGAGATCGAGTGGGCGGTGCTGGAGCCCGACGGACAGTTCTCGTTCTTCACGAAGGAGAACCCGGACCTCTGACCTCAGCCGCCGACGCGGCGTACGAGGTCGGCGAGGTCGTCGCCGCGGAACCCGGCGGCGAGCGCGAGGGTGAGGAGGACCCGGGCCTTGGGGGCGTCCAGCGTGCCGACGGGCACGAGGCCGCGCGCGACCAGGTCGATGTCGCCACCCGGGTAGCCGTAGGTCTGCTCGAGCACCCGACCGGCGCCCGTGCGGGAGGCCAACAGCACCGGCACCCGGCGTACGAGGGCGTCGAGGGCGGGCAGCAGCGCCTGCGGCACGTGGCCTCCACCGAGAGCCTCGACCACGACGCCGTCGTAGCCGAGGTCGGCGACCGCCTCCAGCAGTCGCGGGTCCTCCCCCACGCCGATGCGGAGGACCGCCACGGCTGGTAGGGGCGTACCGGTCTCCACGTCCAGCTCCGGCAACCGCGGAGGCAGGGAGGCGAGCACGGGACGTCCCTCGCTGAACCAGCCGAGGGGCCCCCGCCCCGGCGAGGTGAACGCCGACGGCGCGGACGTGTGGGTCTTGCGCACGTGACGAGCCGCGTGGATCTCGTCGCCCAGGCAGACCAGGACGCCGGCGCCCTGGGCCTCCGGACCCGCGGCGAGCCGGGTGGCAGCCACGAGGTGAGCCGGCCCGTCTGCTCCGGGCGCCGAGGCAGGGCGCATCGCCCCGGTCACCACGACCGGCTCCGGGCCCGGCCAGAGCAGGTCGAGCGCGAACGCCGTCTCCTCCAGGGTGTCGGTGCCCTGGGTGACCACGAGGCCCCGGGCGCCGTCGCTCACCGCCGCACGGAGCCGGGACACGAGGTCGACCACGTCGTCCAGGGTGACCTCGCAGGACGGCACCTGCCGCACCTGGGTGACCTGCACCTGCGCCAGGTCGGAGAGCTGGGGCATGGCAGCGACGAGGTCGGCAGCTGCCACACGGGGCGCCACACCGACCTCGGCACCGGTGCTGCCGCTGCCAGTGCCGGCGCCGCCGTCCGTGGCGGGGGCGCTGGCCACGGTGCCGCCGAGCGCGAACAGAGCCACGACGGGCCGGCCTTCAGGGCGGGCAGCGGAGCGGGCGGGATCGGCGGGGGGCGTCGGACTCACCGATCCAGTGTGCACACCCGGGGTTGACGCCACCGGCGCAAGGGTACGAACGTCGGACCCATCCGCGGCGAACGAGGAGCAGAGATGAGCGAGCAGTTTCCCGAGCACTCCGAGGCCGAGGCGTTGATGGCGGAGCCGGAGGCTCCCGCCCACCACGACCCGGACGAGGAGGAGCAGGCCCACCACCCGGACGTGGACCCGGAGGCGCAGGCCGACTACCCCGAGATCATCGACGCCGACGAGGAGCTGCCGGAGGAGACCAGCGACGTCGGCTGACCCGGGTCCGGGCGCGGGTGTGGCGGACTCCACACCCGCGCCGATGTGCATTCGACCCCCGGGCTCCCTCACTGTGGAGGGCAGGCACTCACCTGCCGAAGTCCTCGCGCCCCACGGCGGGGCCACCCGGACCGCGCCGAGGCTCGACACGTCGCCGGGGTGACTCGAGACGCAAGAATCGAGTGGTGTCGAGCACGGCTGACCCAGCTGCACTGCCGTCCTACGGGGACGGCTCGGGGTGAAGGCGAGAGATCGCCCGGGCACGGCAAGCCCGAATCCGACAGGTCATCAGCCGCAGGCGCGTGCCGGAGAACTCCACCATGCGACAGACCCTGTCGTCGGTTCGTGGCGCCCAGACGAGCGCCCGACTGACCCTTCGCATCTCGATGGTCGTCACGTTCCTGGTGACCTTCCTGATGGCTTCTGCCCTCGCGACGCCCGTCCAGGCGGCGCCCGCCCCGGCCGCCACCCCCACGGTGGGTCAGCTGGTGCACGTCCAGCAGGGCGCGGTGCTGAGCCACAAGATCAAGAAGAAGAAGCCGCTCGCGCGCCGCGCGCTGGCCAAGGCACGCACCCGCGCCGGCAAGCCCTACCGCTACGGCGCCACCGGTCCGAACGCCTTCGACTGCTCGGGCCTCACCAGCTGGGCCTACAAGAAGGCCGGCAAGAAGCTGCCCCGCACCTCGAGCGCCCAGGCCCGGGCCGCGAAGCGGGTCAAGAAGCCCCGTCGTGGCGACCTCGTCTTCTTCCACAACGGGGGCAGCGTCTACCACGTGGGCCTCTACGCCGGGAAGGGCAAGGTCTTCCATGCCTCGAGGCCGGGCGTGCCGGTGGGCAAGGCGAAGATCTGGACCTCCAGCGTCTTCTACGGCCGGGTGTGACCCCTCACCCCTCGGCGCAGGCCTAGACTCCGGCGCCGTGGAAGAAGTCCTCAACGTCTCGGCCTACCTGTTCACGCCGATCGACGACCGGGAGACGCTGCGTACGACGCTGCTCGAGCGCGCGCAGGCCGCCGATCTGAGGGGCACGGTGCTGCTGGCGCCGGAGGGCATCAACCTCTTCCTCGCCGGTGACGCCGCCGGGTTG
Source organism: Nocardioides malaquae (assembly GCF_015070385.1). Lineage (GTDB taxonomy): Bacteria > Actinomycetota > Actinomycetes > Propionibacteriales > Nocardioidaceae > Nocardioides > Nocardioides malaquae. The sequence goes on from NZ_JADCSA010000010.1 coordinate 65,250, forward strand.
CGCGGGTGGCTCGACGCGTTGCGCCAGGACCCGCGGTTCGCCGCGCTCGAGGCGAAGGAGTCGTGGTCGCCCACCCAGCCCTTCCGCAAGATGCTCGTCAAGCTCAAGTCCGAGATCATCCGGATGGACCACCCGACCATCCGTCCCCACGAGGGTCGGGCCCCGTCGGTGGATGCCCGCACCCTCAAGCGGTGGCTCGACCAGGGCCACGACGACCGTGGGCGTGAGGTGGTGCTGCTCGACACCCGCAACGCGTTCGAGGTCGACTACGGCACCTTCACGGGGGCGATCGACTGGCGGATCGAGAAGTTCACCGAGTTCCCAGCGGCCGTCGCGGCACACCGTGACGACCTGGCCGGAAGGACCGTGGTCAGCTTCTGCACCGGCGGCATCCGGTGCGAGAAGGCCGCGCTCCACATGCAGGAGCTGGGCCTGGACGACGTGCTCCAGCTCGAGGGCGGCATCCTGAAGTACTTCGAGGAGGTCGGCGGCGAGCACTTCACCGGCGACTGCTTCGTCTTCGACGAGCGCGAGGCACTCACGCCGACGCTCGCTGTCTGGGGTCAGGAGACGCGGCGGGAGCCACGCCAGAGCGTCAGCGCGTCGTCGAGCAGCGGTCCGCGGCGCAGCTGACGCCGGTCGGCGTAGTAGTCCATCGACACCTTCCACGGCGCCTCGACGCCCTGGCGGGGCAGGTCGGCGGCCGCCCTCTGGACGTACCCGGCCTGGAAGTCCAACGCCGGCGCGGTCTCGGCGCCGGGGTCCCACTCCGGCACCGCCCCGTCGAGCCCCTCGGCCTCCATGTGCGCCAGCAGCCGGGTGAACCAGTCGCAGACCAAGCTCAGGCGCAGCGTCCACGACTGGTTGGTGTAGCCCATCGCGAAGGCGAAGTTGGGCACCCCGGAGACCATCAGACCGCGGTAGACGACGTGGTCGGGCCAGTGCACCGGCTTGCCGTCGACGCTGAGGTCGATGCCGCCCATCAGCTGCACCTCCAGCCCGGTGGCGGTCACCACCAGGGCGGCGGGCAGCTCACGCCCCGACGCCAACCGGATCCCGTGCGGCGTGAAGGACTCCACGGTGTCGGTCACGACGCTGGCGCGACCGTCGCGGATCGCCCGGAAGAAGTGGCCGTCGGGGTCGGCGCAGAGCCGCTGGTCCCACGGGTCGTAGGGCGGGTTGAAGTGGGTGTCGAGGTCGTACCCCTCGGGCAGCTGCTTCGCCATCGCGGCGCGGATGACCCGACGCAGCACCTGCGGCCGGCTGCGGCTCAGGTTCCAGACCCACTGGCCCTTGGCGATGTTCTTCGTGCGGGTGAGGGCGTACGCGGCGCGCTCTGGCAGCACCCGACGCGCGGCGTTGGCCAGCCGGTCACGGCGCGGGAGAGGCATCACGTACGTCGGGGTGCGCTGCAGCATGGTGACGTGCGCGGCCGCCGTGGGCCCCGTGGCCAGGGCGGGCACGAGGGTGATCGCGGTGGCGCCACTGCCGATGATGACCACCTGCTGTCCGGAGACGTCGAGGTCGTCGGGCCAGACCTGCGGGTGCACCACCCGGCCGGTGAACTGCTCCAGGCCCGGGAAGTCCGGGGAGTGGCCACGGTCGTAGCGGTAGTAGCCGCCGGCGCTGAAGAGCCACCGGGCACTCCACTCCTGCAGCTCTCCCCCGTCGACCTCGACCGTGACGGCCCACCGGGCGGCGTCGGCGTCGAAGTCGGCGGCGACCACCCGGTGGCCCAGGCGGACGTGGCGGGCGAGGTCGTGCTCGGCGACGACCTCGTGGAGGTAGTCGAGGATCCGGGGGCCGTCGGCGATCGCGTCGTCGTCGGTCCACGGCTTGAACTCGTAGCCGAACGTGTGCAGGTCGGAGTCCGACCGGATGCCGGGGTAGCGGAAGAGGTCCCAGGTGCCACCGATCGCGTCCCGGGCCTCCAGCACCACGAACGTCGTGCCCGGACGGTCGACCACCAGGTGTCGGGCGACCCCGATGCCGGAGAGCCCAGCTCCCACGACCAGCACGTCGACCTCGCGCACGTCGGTTGTCATGACCCCACCCTCTCGCGTCAGGACCTGTCCTCGTCACGGATCGGGGTGATCCACGACCGGTGGCTCTGCGGATTCTTGGTGATCGCGAGCAGGTCGTCCACGTGGGGCTCGAGTCCGGTCACCTTGTCGAGCGGGACACCGACGATCAGCTGGAAGCCGAGGCCCTTCCAGGCCTGCACCGCGCGACCGGCGAACTCCGAGTCGGCCTTGACGAACCCTTCGTCGAGGAAGACCGGCGCGAACCGCGGCCGGGAGCGCATCTCGTCGCCGAGACGGAAACGCAGCGCCGAGCCGACGATGAAGGCCACGAGCTCCTGGCTCTCTCCACCGCTCTTCTCCCCCAGCGTGCGGTAGGTGGCGCGCAGCTCGCCGGTGGCGTGGTCGTAGCGCTCGGCGCTGATCTCCACGTGGCGACGCACGTCGAGCAGTCGGTCCCGGTCGCTGGCGCCCTCGACGTCGGCGGTGCGGCGCAGCTGGTTCATGAAGCGGCTCAGGTCGGCGAAACGCCGCTCGAGACCGGCCTCGTCGAGCTCCGCGGTGCCGCCGCCGGCGAGCGTACGCAGGTCCTTGAGGAAGGCCTGGACGTGCGCGGGGGTGAGGCGGCGCAGGCGGATCCGCAGCCGGTCGCCCTCCCCGCCGAACTCCAGGCGCCGCAGGATGGCGTTGACGGGCTCGAGACGGTCCTCGATCTCCTCGATCGAGGAGGCCATCGCGCCGACCAGGGGCACGAGGTCCTGGCCGCTCCACTCGGTCAGCCGACGGCGCCACTCGTCGCGGCGGCCGGCCAGGCCGGTGCCGCAGATCTCGTCGAGGATGCGGGCGTAGTCGGGGTAGGAGTCGGCGGTGGTGCCCAGGTTCGGCGAGTCCCACTGCAGCTTGTACATCCGGAAGGTCGCGGTGAGCTCCTCCTCGACCCGGCGGACCTCTGCCTCGGCGTCACCCACCGCGTCGCGCAACCGTTCCTGGAGGCGCTGGGAGTGCTCCGCGAAGCGGTCGAGGTCGTCAGGGTCCGCCGGGGCCACCGCGGCCGCGAACTCGGCGCTCAGTGCCGCCTCCCGATCGGGGTCGAGCGCGCCGGACCCGCTGCGCTCCAAAGCCTCCAACCGGTCCTTGACGAGATCCTCGGAGTCCACGTGCTCGGCATGCGCGGCAGCGAGCTCACGCTGGCGGCGCTCCAGGTCGTAACGCTGCTTGCGGGTCTGCTCCAGGGCTGCCTCCAGCCCCTCGATCTGGCCCTGGAGGGCCTGCAGCTGGTCGTCGGCGCCGAGGATCTCCTCCCGGCGCCGCTCGAGGTCGGCGATGCGTCGCTCGCTGCCCCCGACGTCGAGGTCGTCGTGGCGGGCCGCCGCGATGGCCTCGTAGGCGGCACGGCGCTGGTCCAGGACGCTGGTGCGTCGGTCCAGCTCGGCGACCTCCCCGTCGATGGCCACCAGCTCGGCCTCGAGCGCGGCCAGCTCCTCGTCGACCTCGCCGAGGGCGTCGTCGTTGGAGAAACCGATCACGTTGCGCAGGTCACCGAGACCGTGGGCGCCGCGCCGTCCCTGACGGGTCTGCCCGGCGCGGGTGACCCGCAGCCCCTCGCCCCCGGCCAGCTCCTCAGGAGCCTCGACGCACAGCGCGTTGCGGGCCGGGTCACTCACGTGCGCCTGGACCCAGCCGGAGAAGGGCGACTCCTTGTAGACGAGCTTGCCGGCCACCCGCTCGGGGTCCAACGGGCCAGCATCGGGCAGCCCCGTCTCGGCGCCCTCGAAGTGGAGCCGACCGCGCATCTGCAGCCCGTCGATCGCGGCGGAGAACTCCTCCAGCCGCTCGAGGGGCACCAGCATGGTGCGCGCCGACGAGCCGAGCACGGTCTCCACCGCCAGCCGCCAGCGCGACTCCTCGGGAGCCACGTCGATGAGCTCGGCGACAAAGGGCAGCTCCTCGACGGAGAGCCCGCTGGCCCGCGCCACCTCGGCTCGCATCTCGTGCATCCGCACCGGCATCCGGCCCGCTCGGTGCTCCAGCGAGGCGCGCTCCTGGCGCAGCTCGGACTGGCGCACGTTGATCGGGTAGCGACGGTCGCGGGCGGCGTCGCGGGCAGCCTTGAGCTCCGCGTGCTGGTCCTGCCAGCCCTCCAACCATGCCCGGGCACGTGACTGGAGCTCGGCGAAGAGCTCGGGCGACTCCAACGCCTCGCCGACGTCGACGCCCTCGACGGTGTCGTGACCGGGGTCGGTGACGGTGAGCAGCGGCACCAGTCGCTGCTGCAGGGTGGCCCGCCGGCCCACCCGGTCCTGACGGACGACCTGTTCCTGCTCCAGGGCGAGGGCGAGCGACTGCAACGTCGAGCCCCCGGCCGCGCGGTGCGCCTCCTTGGCGGCCTCGAGGTCGCCGACCAGCGCTGCCTCGGCAGAGGTGGCCGCCGCGAAGGCGTCGGCGGTGGAGCGCCGGGCGTCGCGGTTCTCCGCGACCGCCCGCTCCAGCAGGCGCAGGTGGGTGCGCAGCAGCCAGGTGCGCAACGGGGTGTCGCCAACGCGCGTCACGCCGAAGGCGTCGAGCTCGGCGAGGCGTCGTCGAGCCGACTCCCTGCGCTGGTCCAGGTCGGTGATCGGCGCGAGCAGGTCGAGCTTGGCCTCCTCGGTGCGCATCGCCGAGTGCGCGGCGTCGAGGTCGTCGAAGTGGGCGATCGCGCGGTCGGCCGCGGCGTAGGTCGCGGGGCGTTCGAGCACCATCTCCTTGTAGAGCTCGTCGACCGAACGCACCTGGTTGCCGGCCTGGATCCGCGCCAGCAGGCGCAGCGCCCTGGCGCCGTCGGAGTTGGCCCCGATGCCCAGCCGGGCGTGCAGCACGGCGGCGAACTCCGCGTAGGTGCGGTGCACCCGGATGCCCGGGAAGAGCTTCTTGAGGGTGTTGGCGTGGAAGCGCTCCGGAACGGCTGCCTCGAGCGCCTCCAGGCTCAGGGCCTCCTCGTGCGTGACGAGCTGCATCTGCACGTCCGCCGACCGTGTCGCACGGCGCGGGACGTAGTAGGTGCGCAGCGCCGTGAAGCGTCCGCCCTGGTCGTTGACGAAGGTCATCGCCACCGCACCCCAGGTGTCGCTGCCGCGCCCACGCAGCAGCTTCTCCACCGGACGACCGGTGCGCGGGTCGTCGACCACGTCGACGGCCCCACGCAGGTAGGAGAGCAGGTTGCGCTGGCCGACGCTGCGGGCCCGCCCGGAGACGGCGTCGTTGGAGGCCCCGTTGAACTTCGTGTCCGACGGCATCATCAGCGCGGTGTAGGCGTCGAGGATCGTGCTCTTCCCGGCTCCCGAGGCCCCCGAGATCATGGTGGTGTCCCCGCGCAGCGGCACCGTGGTCAGTCCGCTGAAGCCACCCCAGTTGACCAGCTGCAGCAGCGCAGCGCGCCACTGCATCGTGTCGTCGCTGGGGGTGGTGACCACGGCGGCGTCGAAGAGCCCGTCCGCGCCCTCCAGCACGTCGTTGCTCATGCCCACTCCCCTTCCTCGTCGCTCGCCGGCTCCTCACCCTCGACGACCTCGACGGCTGGCTCGCCGAAGAGGTCCTCCACCCGCTCCGGAGGGGGTTCGACCGCGTTCGAGCGGCGCAAGGCCTCCAGCAGCTCCTGCAACAGCTCGAGCGGGAGCAGGGGCTCCACGGCTCCGCTGACCTCGTACCTCTCGTCACCGACCGCGCCGATGAGCAGACCGGTCTTGACGATGCTGGCCACCGCGTTGCGGGCCCGCTTCTCGTCGCCGGCCCCGTCGGTCGCGTGCAACGGCCGGAACGAGGCCACGTGTGCCACCAGGTCCTCGCGGTCGACGAAGACCCGGGCGTCCCCGCCGGCCTGACCTGCGCGCAGCCGGTCGCGCAGGTGCACCAGGAGGATCGTCTCCTCGCGCGACCACGGCACGTCGTGGAGCAACGTCGGGAAGCGGCCACCGGTCTCGGAGGAGGCCTGCCGCTTCCACGCCACCTCACGCTCGCGGTCGACCAGCAGGTCGAGGAAGACGTCGTTGAGTCGCGAACGCAGCAGCTGCTCGTGGTCGACGAGCACCTCCCAGTCGCGCGGGTGCGTCCTGGCGCTGATGAACCGCTGCTTCAGGAGGGTGACCAGCGCCCGTCGCTGGGCGAAGTCGAGGGTGCCCTCGTCGCCCTCGAACACCGAGACTGACGCGGTGTCGTGGCCGCCGCGGTCCAGCTCGGCACCCGTGGACCCGAGGTCGGACGGGTCGAGGTCGGTCATGTCGAGGTCGCTCACTGCGAGGTCTCGCTCTCGTGGGTGTCGGGCAACGCCAGGCGCGGCACGGTGAACGTGCGGGCCGTGCCGTCGGGGCGTACGGCGGTGTAGGTCTCGGTGTCCTGGACGCCCGGCTCGCGGGGCTCGTCGGCGTCCGCGGCCCAGGACCGGTCGGCAGCCAGGTGCAACAGGCCGAAGATCTCCACAGGACGCCGCAAGGAGGGCTCCAACCCGTCGAAGAACTCGCCCAGCGTGGCGGCCGACGCGGTCGTACGCCCGGCCAGCGCCTCGTCGAGCCTGCGCCGCAGCAGCTGCAGCTGAGGACCACCCTGCGCCATCAGCGAGGCGAGCGCGACGCTGGGGGCGTCGGGCACCGGGTCGCGCTCGATGCGCTCGGGCAGGACGTCGTCGGCAGGATCGTAGAACTTCTCGCGCAGGTGCTCGACGCCGGCACGCGCCGGCAGCAACGGGACGTCGAGGGTGGCGCGAGGACCGGTGGCGCCCATCCAGGTGGTCAGCTCGGCCTCGAGGTGGCGCAGCGTCTGCTCGAGCTCCCGGTCACGGGCAGCGTCGTGGGAGACGATGTAGTCCTTGAGCGTCGCGGTCACCCGCGAACGCTGGGTCAGGACGCGGTCGAGCCCGTCGCGCACCAGCTTGACCGTGCCCCGCAGCTCCGACCGGTCGACGTCGCCGAGGATGCGGTCGGCGAGCGGGTGCTCCAGCAGCGCGTTGAGGTCCTCGCGCAGCTGGGCGACCAGCGCGTCGTCGCGCAGCAGGCCGAAGGCGCCCTCGAAGGCACGTCCCTCGGGCGTGGAGGTCATCAGCCGGTCGGCCCGCTCCAGGTAGGCGTCGACCACCTCGCCCGCCGGTCTGTCCTCGGCGCGGAAGGCGGCCAGGATCTCGGCGCGGATCTGCGCGAACCGCTCCTCCACCCGGGCGAAGTCGCTGGGGAGCGCCGAGACGAGGGAGATCAGCTCGGTGAATCCCTCGCTCATCCAGTCCTCGGTCGCCGAGACCATCTCGGCCCCGTCGACCAGGCGGTCGCGCTCGGCCTGGAGTCGGGCGATCTCCTCGTTGAGCAGGGTGACCCGGGTCGTACGGTCCGGGTTGGCCTCCGCGTTGAAGCGGCGCACCGTGCCGACGATCGTGGCGATGCGGTGCTCGCTGAGCGTCGCCCGGTCGCGGGTGAGCGTCTTGACCAGCTCGAGGGCCTGCTGGGCGTGCGAGGTGAGGGTGTAGACCTCGTGGCCGCGCTCGTCCAGGGAGCGCACCAGCCACTGGCCGCGCATCCAGCGGTGGCACAGCTCGCGACCACTGCCGGTCGGCACCTCGACGCCCCCGAGGTCGTCCGACGACCCGAGAGTCGCGAGGTGCTCCTCGACCTGGGCGTGCAGCCTGGCCGTGGGCACGGGCGTGTTGTCGCGCCCGAACGCAGCCCGGAAGAGCGTGATGACCACGGGTGCCTGACGCTGGTGAAGCAGCGTGAGGGTGGGTTGGTCGAAGGCCCCGTTGACCTTGGCCCACTCACCTGCGATCTGACTCATGTGCTCCCGTGCCTCCTGACGCGCGGCCCACCTCGACCGACGCGCCGTGGCACAGCCTCTCAGAGCAGGTCCCCCGACGTCGAACAGGCGTCACGCAGCCTGTGGAATCATCGCAGCCGTGGAGGAGCCGATGACACCGCGACGACTGCTGCTCGCCGTCGACGCCCCGTCCCTCCTGCACCGCAACCACCACGCCCGGGCCCACACGCGGCACCGGGACCGGTCGGGGCGTCCGGCCTGGGCCCTGCACGGCATGCTGCGCCAGATCATCGAGGCGATCGACCGTTTCGCCCCCGACGCGGTGATCTTCGGGCTCGACGACCGCACCTCCTCGGTGCGTGCCTCGTTCTACCCCGACTACAAGGCGGGACGCGCGGAGAAGGACCCCGCCCTGGTGGAGCAGCTCGACAGGGCCGGCGCCCTGCTCGACGCGTTGGGGCTGGCCACCCTGACCCCGCCGGGGCTGGAGGCCGACGACGTCAATGCCTCCGCCGCCACGTGGGCCCTCACCCACGACTGGGACTGCGTGATCATCACCTCCGACCGCGACTCCTTCGCCCACATCAGCGACCGCACGCGGGTGCTGCGGTTGATCAACGGCGGCATCCATGCCTCGCCGCTGCTCACTCCTCGCAGCCTGCGCCTGATGTACGGAGTGGCAGCGAAGCACTACCTCGAGTTCGCCGCCCTGCGCGGCGACGCCTCCGACAACCTGCCCGGCGTGCCGGGCATCGGCGAGAAGACCGCCCCGCTGCTCCTGGAGCTGATGGGCTCGATGGACGCGGTGTGGAGCGACATCGACCACTGCGGCGGCGCGAACCTGGTGGCCGTCCTGGACGGATGGGCCGCCGAGACGGGTGGACGGCGCATCGGAGCCGGCCTGGTCCGCAAGCTGGCCGCACCCGGTGCGCGGGAAAGGTTCGAGTTCAACATGGCCGTGATGTCCGGGCAGGACGACCTCGACCTCGGGCTCACCCCCGACGTGCCCGGCACACCGGGCCTGTTGCCGCTGGAGATGGCGCGGGTGGAGCACGTCGTGGGCCACCTGGGCGTGGCGGGCACCACCGACCTGGCCGTTCGCGTGCTCACCGCGGTGCCAGCGTCGCGCGCCACCATCTGGTGAGACCCGTCGGGGCTTCCTGTCCCCCACTAGGCTCACCCCATGAAGGCCACGCATCCGGAGACCCACGCCCGGCGCGCGCACTTCACCTCCCAGGTCCGCGCCCTGACCGACCCGGTGAAGGGCTCCACGCGGCAGCGGCTGGCCACCGAGGCGATGACGCTCTTCGCCCGCAAGGGCTACGGCGGCACGTCGATGCGCGAGATCGCCGCCGCGGTGGGGATGCAGGCGGCGAGCATCTACGGCCACTTCCCGTTGGGCAAGCGCCAGGTGCTCATGGACGGCCTGCTCGACATCCTGGACGACTTCCTGGTCTGCGTGGTCGCGCCGGTCGCGACCGACCGGGGCCCGCGCGAGGAGCTCGTCGACGTGGTGACGCGTCACGTGCGCTGGCGACTCGAGCGCGGTGACATGTCACTGGCCTGGGACGCCGCCTACTTCGGGCTGGGCATGACCGACGTGCTCGAGGACGCCCAGATGGCCGAGCTCACGGCGGCGGTGGAGTCCTACCGTTCCTACCTGGTCTCCCTCTGCGCAGCGCTCGGCGACCCGGCCGAGGCCGAGGGAACCGCCCGTGCGGTGATGGCGCTCTGCGACACCTGCAGCCGGCTGCGGGTGCGCGCTGACGAGTCGGACGACGTGGTCGTCGCCCGCGTCGTGCGCCTGTGCCTGCTCTGCGCCGGCGCGACCCGGCCGACCGCGTAGGGCGGCCGGCCGGGTCCGTCGGCTGGCTCTCGCCTCAGAGACGCCAGCAGGACGAGACGGCCGGCACCCCGCCGAACCGCGCCTCGAAGAAGGCGTACATCTCGGCGGCGTGGTTGAGCATGCCGCCCACGTGCAGCGGGGTGGCGTTGGTGCTGAACCGGACCGAGGCACCCTTGGCGCACCAGTCCTTGGCCAGCTGCTTGCCCACGCGGTGGGGGACCACGTCGTCCAACAGGCTGTGCGAGACCAGCACGGGGGCGTTGGGCCTGATGGTGCCGATCCTCTGGTCGGCGATCATCGACCTGAAGGGTTCGCGCGTGATCAGCTCGGCCAGGTCCGCTCCGTCGGCGGTGTAGTCCCCCGACTTCGTGAAGGCCGCGCCGAAGAGGTCGAAGACGCAGTCGTCCTTGATCTGCTCGTACATCTGAAGCCCCTTGGCGTTGAGCTGAGGCGTCATGTCGATGTCGTAGCTGGCGGTGAGACCGGCGATCGCGAACCATCCGAAGAGGGCGTAGAGGCTGCCGTCGATGGCCCCGGGCAGGGCCCGCAGGTCGGCGGGTGTCGCCCCGGCGGCAGTGCCCTTGACCTTGAGCTCCTTGCCGTAGGAGCCGGCGAGCTCGGCGGCGGAGGCGGCGCCGGCACCCCCCTGGGAGTAGCCCACGAAGCCGACCGGGCTGGCGGGCGAGAGACCGGTGCTGGGCATGCGCTGCGCCGCACGGACTCCGTCGATCAGGGCCCGACCCTGGGAGAGCCGGTCCATGTAGGTGTGCATCCCGGCGGTGCCGAGACCCTCATAGTCGGTCATGGCGATCGCGTAGCCACGCTTGAGCAGGCCCGCCATGAAGATGCTCTCGTACTCGAAGAGCTCGCTGAAGACGCGCGACGGGGCACAGGAGTCACCGACGCCCTGGGTGCCGGGGGCGTAGCCGAGGACCGGCCGAGAGCCCGGGCCGCGCCACTTGGCCTTGGGCACGATGACCGAACCCGAGACCGCGATGGCCTTCCCGGTGCGGTTGGTGCTGCGGTAGAGGACGCGGTGGGCGTCGTACTGGGTGGCGGCCAGGTCGGCCGGGTCGAGCAGGAAGCTGAGCTTCTCGGTGCGGATGACCGCGCCGTTGGTGCTCGGCAGGGTGGCCGGAGCTTCGTAGAAGGCCGGACGGGGCTCCTCGGCCGAGGCCGTCGGCACCGTCGTGAACGGGACGACGACGGCCGCCACGGCGGCGGCCAGCAGGGTGCGCGCGCGGGGGCGCGCGGACAGGTGTGATCTCACGGGTGCTTCTCCCTCCCGCGTCGGGAGCCCGGACGGCGTCACGAAACCACTCCCGAGGCGGCCAGTCCACCGAAGCATGTGAGCCACGTCACGCACAACGGGCTTCTCCGAATCTGGGACGGACGACCTGACTCCCGCCCGGCGGGGCATTCGGGGGTGCGTGACAAACTGGTCACCGCCCCCTCGGGCACCGCCCCCTTGCGTTGCACCTGCGCGCGCTGCGCCTTCGGGTTGCGCCTTCGCACTGCCACTCGAATCACCAGGAGAAGTACATGGACGTGAGCCCTCTCGTATGGGGCCTGACGATCGTCGGCATCATCGGACTGCTCGCCTTCGACTTCTTCTTCCACGTGCGCCAGGCGCACGTGCCGACGTTGCGCGAGGCAGCGATCTGGTCGGCGATCTACGTCGGCATCGCCATCGTCTTCGGGCTCGGCTTGCTGTGGTTCGGCGGCGGCCAGATGGGCTCGGAGTACTTCGCCGGCTACATCACCGAGAAGGCTCTGAGCGTCGACAACCTCTTCGTCTTCCTCATCATCATGGCGAGCTTCCGGGTGCCTCGCGAGGACCAGCAGAAGGTGCTGCTCTTCGGCATCGTCTTCGCCCTCATCGCCCGCACCGGCTTCATCCTGTTGGGCGCGGCGCTGATCAAGGAGTTCTCGTGGATCTTCTACCTCTTCGGCCTGATCCTGCTGCTCACCGCTGGCAACCTGCTCAAGGGCGAGGACGAGGACGACGACGCTGCCAACAACTTCATCATCCGGGCTGCCAAGAAGCTCTTCCACACCTCCGACCGCTACGACGGCGACAAGCTCTTCACCATGGAGAACGGCAAGCGGGTCATGACCCCGATGCTGCTCGTGATGGTGGCCATCGGTGGCACCGACATCCTCTTCGCGCTCGACTCGATCCCCGCGATCTTCGGGCTCACCCAGAACACCTTCATCGTGTTCACCGCGACGGCGTTCTCACTCATGGGCCTGCGCCAGCTCTTCTTCCTCATCGACGGCCTGCTCGACCGCCTGATCTACCTCTCCTACGGCCTCGCCGCGATCCTCGCGTTCATCGGCGTCAAGCTCATCCTGCACGCGCTGCACGAGAACAACCTGCCGTTCATCAACGACGGCGAGCACGTGCCGGTCGTCGAGGTCAGCATCGGCGTCTCCCTGAGCGTGATCCTGGGCGTCCTGCTCGTCACCGTCCTGGCGTCGCTGGTCAGCCCCGCCGGCAAGGCCCACTCCGTGGTGGCCAACGCGCGCCGCACCGCCGTGGCCTACCTCGACGAGCAGCACACGGCCGACCCGGTCGAGCGCGAGCGCCTCTACCAGGCCCTCGTCCACGGGCACGAGCAGATGATGCAGCTCGACGAGAAGTACCGGGCTCCCGCGCTCGAGGACGAGAAGCTCATGACGCTCATCGACCGCGCCCGCGTCGCCCACTCCGAGGCGCTCTCCCGCGGCGAGGTGCCGCCGCCCACCCACACCCAGCACTGAGGGCGTACCGGTACTGAGGGCGTACCGGTACTGAGGGCGTACTGGGCGCGGCCGGCTCGACCCTTCGGCCGCTCAGCCCCAGAAGATGCGGTCGACGACGGCGTGGGCGCGCCGCGTGGTGCGCAGGTAGTCGTTGACCATGCGGTCGGTGTCGCCGACGTCGTAGCCGAGCAGACTGGCCATGCAGGCCCGCTCGACCGGGTCGCCGGGCATCGCGTCTGCGCCCTTGCCGCGCACCAACGTCGCGGCGTTGCGCATCCGGCTGACCAACCGCCACGCCGCGGCGAGTACGGACGCGTCCTCCTCGGCGACGAGGTCGGCCTCCACCGCCGCGGTCAGTGCGGGCAACGTGGCCGGGTGGCGCAGGGCCGGCACCCGCCCCGCCCACTGCATCTGCAGCAACTGCACCGTCCACTCGATGTCGGTCAGCCCGCCCCGCCCCAGCTTGAAGTGCGTGTGCTGGTCGGCTCCCCGGGGCAGCCGCTCGGTGTCGACCCGGGCCTTGATCCGCCGCACCTCCACGACCTCGTCCCCGGCCAAACCCTCCGCGGGGTAGCGCAACGGGTCGATGAGCGCGGTGAACCGCTGCCTGAGCCCCTCGTCACCCACGACCGCTTCGGCTCGCAGCAACGCCTGCGCCTCCCAGACCGCCGACCACTTCGCGTAGTAGGCGGCGTAGGACTCCAGCGTGCGCGTGAGCGGTCCCTGGCGTCCCTCGGGCCGGAGGTCGGCGTCAACCTCCAGTACCGGATCCGAGCCGGGGGCGGCCAGCAGGCTGCGTACGTCGTTGGCGATCGCCATCGCGAAGGCGGAGGCGGTCTGCACGTCGGCGCCCTCCACCACCTCGTGCACGAACATCACGTCGGCATCGCTGGCGTAGGAGAGCTCGCACCCGCCGTAGCGACCCATCGCGATGAGCGCCATCCGCACCGGAGGCGTGTCGAACCCCTCCGCCCGCGCGCGGTCGCGCAGGGCGGCCTGGAGGGTGGCCTCCAGGGTCGCGTCGGTCATGGAGGTGAGCGCCTGCCCGGCCTGCTCCACGTCGGTCTCGCCGAAGAGCTCGCCCACCGCGATGCGAAAGAGCTCACGCCGGCGGATGCCGCGCACACCCCGCACCGCGTCGGCGGCGTCGGCGCGCCGCTGCACGGTGGCCATCATCTCCTCGCTGAGTGCCTCCTGGGAAAGCGGGGTGAGGTCCTGACCGAGGATCTTGACCCCCTCGGGCTCACGCTCGAGCAGGTCGGTGGCGAAGCGTGAGGTCGAGAGCAGGCGCGCAAGTCGCTCCGCGACCTGACCCTCGTCGCGCAGGGCGCGCAGGTACCACGGGGTGTCCCCCAGCGCCTCACTGATCCGTCGAAAGCCAAAGAGGCCGGCGTCCGGGTCCGGGGAGTCGGCGAACCACTCCAGCATCACCGGCAGCAGGGTCCGCTGGATCCGCGCGCTGCGGGAGACGCCCGCCGTCAGTGCCTCGAGGTGACGCAGCGCGGCGCGCGGGTCGGCGTAGCCCAGGGCGCTGAGCCGGTCCTCGGCCTGGGCAAGAGTGAGCCGGGCGTCCGGTCCAGGGATGCGGGCGACGGCTTCGAGCAGCGGACGGTAGAAGATCTTCTCGTGCAGCCTCCGCACGAGCCGACGTCGTCGGTGCCATTCCTTCTCCAGGGTCGCCGCCGGGTTGCGGTAGAAGCCCATGGAACGCCCGAGGCGGCGGAGCGCGGAGTCGTCGTCGGGCACGACGTGGGTGCGGCGCAGCTGGTGCAGCTGAATGCGGTGCTCGAGCGAGCGAAGGAAGGCGTACGCCTCGTGCAGCGCCTCGCCGTCCTCGCGGCCCACGTAGCCGCCCCTGGTCAGGGTGGCCAACGCGCTGAGCGTCGTGGGTGCGCGCACCGACTCGTCGGCCCGACCGTGCACGAGCTGCAGTAGCTGGACGGCGAACTCGACGTCGCGCAGTCCCCCGGCCCCCAGTTTCAGCTGGCGAGGCGCCTCCTTCGTCGGGATGTGGTCGACCACCCGCCGTCGCATCGCGCGGACGTCGGAGACGAAGCCCTCGCGCTCGGCCACCGACCAGACCAGCGGCCTCACCATCTCGACGAAGCGGGCTCCCAGGTCGAGGTCACCGGCGACCGGGCGGGCCTTCAGCAGCGCCTGGAACTCCCAGGTCTTCGCCCACCGCTCGTAGTAGCCCTCGTGGCTGGCAAGCGTTCGCACCAACGGACCCTGGTTGCCCTCGGGCCTCAGGCCGGCGTCGACCGGCCAGATGGTGCCCTCTGCGGTGTGCTCGGAGCAGACCTGCATCATCTGCGCCGCCAGCTGGGTGGCCGCCCGGGTGGCGTCGTGGTCGTCGACCCCGTCGGCGCCCTCGTGCACGAAGATCACGTCGACGTCGGAGACGTAGTTGAGCTCGTGGCCGCCGCACTTGCCCATCGCGACCACTGCCAGACGGGCGCTCGACGCCTCGTCCCCGACGCGCGCGCGGGCCACCGCGAGGGCTGCCTCGAGCGTGCCGGCCGCCAGGTCGGAGAGCTCCGCGGCGACGTCGTCGACCCGTTCACCGTGGCACAGGTCGCGCGCGACGAGGGGCAGCAGGAGCCGTCGGTAGCGCACCCGCAGGGCGTCCACCGCCTCGGCGTCGGGCGCCGTGGCCACCGGCTGGTCCGCCTCCGGGTCGGCCCCCACACTCTCGAGCAGGCTCGCCCGCATGCCCCAGGCGGTGGCACGGGTGCACGAGAGGTCGTCGTCGCAGAGCGCCACCCAGTGCTCGGGGTGCCGCACGAGGTGCTCACCGAGGGCGCGACTCGCACCGAGCACGTGGACGAGGCGCGCGGTGGTGGCGGCGTCCTCGGCCATCACCGTCCAGAAGGCGTCGGGGTCGTCGACGGCGTCAGCGAGGTCGTGCAGGGTGCGCAGCGCGAGGTCGGGATCGGCGACGAAGCCGAGCGCGCCGACGACCGTCTCCCGGGCGGCGCCCAGGGCCTCGACCCCCGTCCTGGCTGACTCGAGGTCCTCGAACCCGACCCGGACCAGGTATGTGGCGCTGGGTGGCGTGCGCATCGGTCAGTACTGGTCGTCGGGCCGCAGCTCCGCACGGGGGATCAACGCGACGCGTTCGGAGCGGTCGGGCCGGCGCAGCAGGAAGCGGGCGCTGCCGAGCAGGATGACGAAGAGGCCGAGCAACGGGAACACCTGGTCCCATCCGCTCCGGTCGCTTCCGTCCATGTCGACCAGGCCGACCTGGGCGGCCTCCCACGCCAACCACCCCACCAGCAGCGCCGACAGCAGCAGGAACCCGAGGGCGAGGCGCTCGGGGCCGGTGGGCCGACGCGGCACGAGGGCGCGGGCCGTCGGCCACGGCACGGCGCAGATCGCGACGAGCAGGACCCCGATCCCGATGGAGAGCCACGACATGCCCAGCAGGTCCTGGGTGTCGACGGGGCGAAGCTTTGCGAAGAGCCAGCCCGAGGCGAGCATGCCGAGCCCCGCGAAGGCGGTCCGGGCCCGGGTCGCCGAGGTGGAGACGGGCAACCACATCAACGCGCTGATGGTCGAGATGAGCAGGATCGCCGAGACGATGATGGCCATCGGCAGCGTGTGCTCGTAGAGCACCTCCCCCTCGCCGGTGTCACGCACGCCCGGGTCGAGGGCGACCAGCACCCAGGCCAGTCCGCTGAGGAAGGCGAGCCAGAGCATGGGCTCCAGGACGACGCGGATGGGGCCGCTGACCCGGGTCGGGTCGACACGGACCTCCCGGCCCAGCTTGCTGTTGCGCCGCACCGAGACGGGACGCTTGCGTTCGTCGAGCACCGGGCCCCGGTGCACGGGAGTCGAGTCGAGCTCTCCGTGGGCGTGGTGCCCGGCCTCGAGCTCACGGTCGTACCCCTGCCCCGGGTCGGCGTCCGGCCCGGCGCGGAACCCGGCGCGGCGCGCGCCCCCCTTGCGGCGCGTGCCCTGCGTGCTCTCGAAGCGTGTCATGTCAGATCACCGGCAGCATCTGGTCCCGCTCGAAGACGGAGACCTGACCCCGGTAGTCGTCCCACTCCGCGCGCTTGTTGCGGAGGAAGAAGTCGAAGACGTGCTCCCCCAGCGTCTCGGCCACGAGCTCGGAGCTCTCGGCGATGTTGATGGCCTCGAAGAGCGTGCGGGGCAACGACTGGATGCC
This sequence comes from Nocardioides malaquae, assembly GCF_015070385.1. Lineage (GTDB taxonomy): Bacteria > Actinomycetota > Actinomycetes > Propionibacteriales > Nocardioidaceae > Nocardioides > Nocardioides malaquae. The sequence continues at coordinate 81,799 of NZ_JADCSA010000010.1, forward strand.
CAGGCTGCGGCGCTCACGCTCGGTCAGCGACCAGACGTCGTCCTCGGCCTCACGCGGCAGCTCGTAGCCCTCCTCGATCCCCTTCATGCCGGCTGCGAGGGTCACCGCGAAGGCGAGGTAGGGGTTGCAGGCCGCGTCGAGCGAGCGGAGCTCGATCCGCGTCGATTGCCCCTTGCCGGGCTTGTACATCGGGACGCGGATCATGGCGGAGCGGTTGTTGTGGCCCCACGAGATGTAGGTGGGCGCCTCGCCGCCGCCGATGAGGCGCTTGTAGGAGTTGACCCACTGGTTGGTGACCGCGGTGATCTCCGCGGCGTGGGTCAGCAGGCCCGCGATGAACTGCCGACCGGTGGTGGAGAGCTGGTACTGCGAGCCGGCCTCGAAGAACGCGTTGCGGTCACCCTCGAAGAGCGAGAGGTGGGTGTGCATCCCCGACCCCGGGTGCTGGGTGAAGGGCTTGGGCATGAAGGAGGCCCAGACGCCCTGGCCCAGCGCGACCTCACGGATCACCGTGCGGAAGGTCATGATGTTGTCGGCTGTGGTGAGCGCGTCGGCGTAGCGGAGGTCGATCTCCTGCTGGCCCGGTCCTGCCTCGTGGTGGCTGAACTCCACCGAGATGCCCATCGTCTCCAGCATCGTGATCGCCTCGCGGCGGAAGTCGGCGCCCGACGACTGGGCGGTGTGGTCGAAGTATCCGCTCTGGTCGACCGGCACCGGCTCCACGCCCCGCTGCGGGGTGTCCTTGAAGAGGTAGAACTCGATCTCGGGGTGGGTGTAGAAGCTGAACCCCTTGTCGGCCGCCTTGGCGAGGGTCCGCTTGAGCACGTGGCGGGGGTCGGCGTACGAAGGGCTGCCGTCGGGCATCGCGATGTCGCAGAACATCCGCGCCGTGGCCGGCGAGTCGCCACGCCACGGGAGGATCTGGAACGTCGACGGGTCAGGCTTGGCCAGCATGTCGGCCTCCTGCACCCGGGCGAAGCCCTCGATCGCGGACCCGTCGAACCCGATGCCCTCCCCGAAGGCGCTCTCCAGCTCCGCCGGCGCGATGGCCACCGACTTCAGGAAGCCGAGCACGTCGGTGAACCACAGACGTACGAACCGGACGTCACGCTCCTCGAGAGCGCGGAGTACGAAGTCTTCCTGCTTGCCCATGGGAGCAACTATGGCGCACGCCGCGTCGCGCCACGTGCACTTCCCCCCAAAGCCGGGCTCAGTCCTGCGGGATCCGCTCCATCTCGGTGAGCCAGGCAGCGGGGCTCGCGTCCGACGGCATGCGCCAGTCGCCGCGCGGCGACATGGTGCCGCCGGCGCTCACCTTGGGCCCGTTGGGCAGCGCGCTGCGCTTGAACTGGTTGGCGAAGAAGCGCCGGATGAAGACCTCGAGCCAGAAGCGCACCTGGGCGAGGTCGTAGGCCGGACGGTCGTCGGCGGGGTAGCCGGGCGGCCACTCCCCCACCTCGGCGTCGCGCCACGCGTGCAGGGCCAGGAAGGCGACCTTGCTGGGCCGCTGGCCTCGGCGCACCAGGTGGAAGAGGGTGAAGTCCTGCAGGTTGTAGGGGCCGACGGTGTCCTGCGTCGCCTGCGGCTTCACGCCCTCGACGTCGGGGATCAGCTCGGGGGTGATCTCCTGGTCGAGCACCTCGTGGAGGATCTGGCTGGTCTCCTCGTCGAACTCGCCGGAGTCGGCGACCCACCGGATCAGGTGCTGCACCAGCGTCTTGGGCACCCCGGCGTTGACGTTGTAGTGCGACATCTGGTCGCCCACCCCGTAGGTGCACCAGCCGAGAGCGAGCTCCGACAGGTCGCCGGTGCCGACGACCAGACCACCGTTGTGGTTGGCCAGGCGGAAGAGGTAGTCGTAGCGCAGGCCTGCCTGCACGTTCTCGAAGGTGACGTCGTAGACCTTCTCGCCCCGGGAGTAGGGGTGGCCGAGGTCGGCGAGCATCTGCTCCGCGGCCGGACGGATGTCGATCTCCTCGAAGGTGACCCCCAGGCTGTGCGCGAGGCGCGTCGCCAGCGACTTGGAGGTGTCACCGGTGGCGAATCCCGGCATCGTGTAGGCCAGCACGTCGCTGCGCGGACGCCCCAGCCGGTCCATCGCCTTGGCGATCACGACCAGCGCGTGGGTGGAGTCGAGACCGCCGCTCACGCCGATCACCGCCTTGGGCGACCCGATCGACTGGATGCGCTTCTCGAGACCGTTGACCTGGATGTTGTAGCCCTCGAAGCAGTCCAGGGCCAGCCGGGCCGGGTCGTCGGGCACGAACGGGAAGCGGTCGACCTTGCGCCGCAGGCCGATGTCGCCTGCCGGCGGGTCGAGGGTGAACTCGACGGTGCGGAAGCTGCGCCCCTCGCGGCCGGGACCGGTCGAGGTGCCGCGACGGTTGTCGTCGAAGGTGTTGAGCCGGAAGCGCTCGTGGTTGATCCGGTCGACGTCCACGTCGGCGACGGTGCGCACCGCGTGCTGCGGGAAACGTTCGCCCTCGGCGAGCAGCTCGCCGACCTCGTAGATCATCGTCTGGCCGTCCCACGACAGGTCCGTGGTCGACTCCCCCTGGCCCGAGGCCGCGTAGACGTACGCGGCGCAGCACCGCGCGCTGGCGGCGTCGACGAGGCGGCGGCGCTCCTCGGCACGGGCGATGGTGATCGGACTGCCCGACAGGTTGGCGAGCACCGTGGCGCCGGCCAGGGCGGCCTCGGCGCTGGGCGGCACCGGCACCCACATGTCCTCGCAGATCTCGACGTGCAGCCGCAGGGCCGGCTGGTCGGTCGCGGCGAAGATCAGGTCCGGGCCGAACGGCACCTCGGCGCCACCGAGACGGATCGAGGCGCCACGCTGGTCGTCACCGGGAGCGAAGTGACGGCGCTCGTAGAACTCGCCGTAGGTCGGCACGTGCGACTTCGGTGCCACGCCGAGCACCCGACCCCGGTGGAGGACCACCGCGCAGTTGTAGAGCCGGCCACCGTGACGCAACGGGGCACCGACCACGACGACCGGCATGAGGTCGGCCGTGTCGGCGACCAACCGCTGCAGCTGGGCCTCCACGGCTTCGAGCAAGGTCTGCTGCAGGAAGAGGTCGTCGATCGAGTAGCCGCTGACGGCCAGCTCCGGGAAGACGGCGACACCGACGCCGTCCTCGTGGCAGGCGCGCACCTGCTCGACGAGGGTGGTGACGTTGGCCTCGGGGTCGGCCACCGACACCGGAACGGTGCAGGCAGCGACGCGGACGAAGCCGTGGGCGTAGGCCGAGTAGAAGTCCACGCTGCGAGTCTAGGGGTGGGGCAAGACCGGGCTCGGGCGTGAGCACCGCCACAGGGCGCGCCAGCCGGGCGCGCCGCGTCTAGGCTGGTCGTGTCCGTGGACTCCATCCGGGAGCCGCGAGATGCACGAGGAGAGCCCATGTCCGAAGAGACCGCCCCCTACGGCTCGGGCGCGACCCCGGCCGCCCCCGTCCGCAAGGTGCGTACGCACCACCTGCGCGAGATGAAGGAGCGCGGGGAGCCGATCACGATGCTGACCGCCTACGACATGTTCACCGCCGCGACCTTCGACGAGGCCGGGATCGACATGCTGCTGGTGGGCGACAGCGCCTCCAACAACGTCCTCGGCAACGAGACGTCGCTGCCCGTCACCGTCGACGAGCTGCTGCCCCTCACCCGGGCGGTCGCCCGGTCGGCGCGTCGGGCGATGGTCGTGGGCGACCTGCCGTTCGGGTCCTACCAGGCCTCACCGGAGCAGGGCTACCTCACCGCGGTCCGCTTCATGAAGGAGGGCGGCGCCCACTGCGTGAAGCTGGAGGGCGGTGTCGAGATGGCCCCGGTGATCTCGAAGTGCGTGCAGGGCGGCATTCCGGTGGTGGCCCACATCGGCTTCACCCCGCAGAGCGAGCACACCCTGGGCGGTTACCGCGTCCAGGGCCGCGGCGACGCCGCCGACCGGGTGGTCGCCGACGCCCACGCGGTGCAGGAGGCGGGCGCGTTCGCGGTCGTCATGGAGATGGTGCCGGCCGACGTCGCCCGCTGGATCTCCACCGAGCTCACCATTCCCACCATCGGCATCGGCGCCGGCAACGGCTGCGACGGCCAGGTCCTGGTCTGGCAGGACGCCTTCGGGCTGCGCACCGGCAAGATGGCGCGCTTCGTCAAGCAGTACGCCGACGTGCACCAGGTGCTGCTCGACGGCGCCCGCGCCTACCGCGACGACGTCAAGGCCCGTACGTTCCCGGGCGAGGAGCACTCCTTCTGACCCTCGCGAGAGGTCAGGAGCGGTCGACGTCCTCGTCGCCGCGCGGGTCCTCGTCGTCGGGGTCGTTCCAGGCCGGGTCGTTGTCCCAGGCCTCGTTGCGCTCCTCGACCCGCTCCAGGGCCCGCGCGGCGTCGGCCGACGACGGGTAGGGGCCCAGCCGGTCGGCGTTCTTGCACCCCTCACGCGGCTCGACGGCGTGGTGCTTCAGGCAGTACCAGTACTCCGGCTCCGTGTGGCTCATGCTCGCGAAACTACACTCGAACCCGTGACTCCCGTAGCCGCTGCCGCCATCTCGCCCCGCCGTCCGGTGCCCTCGTCGATCCCCCGCCCGGAGTACGTGGACCGTCCGGCGCCGGCCAAGTTCGAGGGTCGCGAGGTCAAGGACGCCGAGACGATCGAGAAGATGCGGGTGGCCGGGCGCCTGGCGGCGCAGGCGCGCGAGCTGGTGGGCTCCCACGTCGCGCCGGGAGTCACCACCGACGAGCTGGACCGGATCGGCCACGAGTTCCTCTGCGACCACGGCGCCTACCCCTCGACGCTCGGCTACCGCGGCTTCCCCAAGTCGTTGTGCAGCAGCGTCAACGAGGTCATCTGCCACGGCATCCCCGACGCCCGGGTGATCGAGGACGGCGACATCGTCAACATCGACATCACGGCCTTCATCGGCGGTGTGCACGGCGACACGAACGCGACCTACCTGGCCGGCGACGTCGACGAGGAGTCACGCCTGCTCGTCGAGCGCACCAAGGAGTCGCTCGACCGAGCCATCAAGGCGGTCAAGCCCGGTCGGAGCATCACCGTGATCGGCCGGGTCATCGAGTCCTACGCCAAGCGTTTCGGCTACGGCGTGGTCCGTGACTTCACCGGCCACGGCATCGGCACGTCCTTCCACTCCGGCCTGGTGATCCCCCACTACGACCAGACCTTCTACACCGAGACGATCGAGGTGGGCATGACGTTCACCATCGAGCCGATGCTCAATCTCGGGACGCACGAGTGGGAGATGTGGCCCGACGGCTGGACCGTGGTCACCAAGGACCGCAAGCGTTCCGCCCAGTTCGAGCACACGCTGCTGGTCACCTCCGACGGCGCCGAGGTCCTGACCCACCCCTGAACCCCAGGTCACCGCGCGGTCAGCGCGCGGGAGAGCCGCCGCCCCAGACACGCGGGACGCTCGACGGTTGTGGTTTTCGCCGCCGATGGCGTAGCGTCGCTGACGTTGAAGGGACGGTCCGCCGTCCTGGCCGCGCGAAGTAGTCGCGGCGTATGTCGTAACTCCTGGTTTTCGGTTCGCTGGAATTCAGCTCAGTTGGATGTCTTCAGCACGACGGGGACACGGTGTTCCCGGCACCGGAATCAAAGGAAACACATCATGGCTCAGGGAACTGTCAAGTGGTTCAACGCTGACAAGGGCTTCGGCTTCATCGCGCAGGACGGTGGCGGCGAGGACGTGTTCGTCCACTTCTCCGCGATCCAGACGCAGGGCTACAAGTCGCTCGACGAGAACCAGAAGGTCGAGTTCGACCTCGCCCAGGGCCCCAAGGGTCCCCAGGCTGAGAACGTCCGCGCTCTCTGATTCACCCGAAGGGCGCCGACCGCACTGCGGTCGGCGCCCTTCGCGCATTTCAAGGCGTATTTCTGAGCGCCTTCCAGGCGCACAGCGGGACGTCACACGAGGGCGGTCACCAGCATCCACTGGGTGACGACGAAGCCGGTGACGAAGTTGAGCACCAGGAAGCGCCGCCAGCCGGCGTTCGCCGTCTCGCAGGCGGCGTCGGTGACGGCGAGGTGCGGCACCAGGTTGAGGACGTACGGCAGCACGAGCAGGGCCGACCAGGAGTCGCGTCCCGGAAGCATCACCAGGGCCACGGCAGCGGCGAGGTAGCAGTGGAGCGCGAACCAGACGGTCGCGCGCGCCCCCAGCACGGTGCCGACCGAGGCAAGGCCACCCTCCCGATCGGCCCGCACGTCCTGCACGGCCCCGAAGGCGTGCGAACCCATGCCCCACAGGAAGAACGCCACGAGGTAGGCCGTCACGGCGCCGTCCCAGGCGACGGTCGCCCCACGGTCAGCGGCGAGCACCAACCCCAGGACCGCGGGACTGACGAAGTGGGTGCTCGAGGTGATCGAGTCGAGGAAGGGCTGCTCCTTGAAGCGCAGTCCTGGCGCCGAGTAGGCCACCACCGCGCCGACGCTGACCGCGAGCACCAGGGCCGACGTGGGACCGCCGAGGAGCAGCAACCCGGCCAGGAAGGGCGCCGACGTCAACGCAGCCGCCCACAGCGTGGTGCGGTGGTCGGCACGGTCGAGCACCACGCCCTCAGCGCCGCCCTTGCGCGGGTTGCGCAGGTCGGACTCGTGGTCGAAGACGTCGTTGATGCCATACATCGCCACGTTGTAGGGCACGAGGAAGAAGAGCACGCCCACCCAGAAGGCGACGTCGAGCCCTCCCCCGACCAGCAGGTAGGCGGCGCCGAACGGGAAGGCGGTGTTGACCCACGACAACGGGCGTGACGACCCGAGCACCGCCGCCAGGGAGCGGAGGGCACGGGTCGCCGGGGTGGGGTCGAGTCCGACGGGCACCCCCACGGCGCTCATCGTGCCGCTCCCGCTCCGGCAAGCGTGCGGGCCCCGGGCAGCGGGGTGGTCACCATCCCACCACGGCGGTCGCCGCGCAGCCGCTTGAGCACGAGCTCGGCGCTGATCAGGCACATGGGCAGACCGATCCCCGGCATGGTGCTGCCGCCGGCGTAGAGCAGTCCCTCGACCCGGCGCGACGCATTGGTGGCGCGGAAGAAGGCGCTCTGTGACAGGCGGTGGCCGGGGCCGAGCATGGTGCCCGACCAGGCGTTCAGGTCGGCAGCGAAGTCGCCCGGCCCCACCGTGCGGCGCACCACGATGCGCTCGGCCAGGTCGGGGATACCGGCCCACGAGGCCAGCTGGGCGATCGCTGCGTCCGCCACCTTCTCGACGGCCGGGTCGCCGGCACCGTCGAGGCCGCCGCGTCCGAGCTCCACGTCGGCCGGCACCGGGACCAGCACGAAGACGTTCTCGCTGCCGTCAGGCGCCACCGACGGGTCGGTGGCACTCGGCCGGCAGACGTACGACGACGCCGGGTCGGGCACGTACTTGCCCCGTCCGCGGGCATCGCCCAGGACACCGTTGAAGTTCGTCTCCCAGTCCTCGGTGAAGAACATCGTGTGGTGCGCCAGCTCGGGCAGGCCGCCCTCGACGCCGAGGTAGAGCAGCACCGCGCCGGGCCCGGGGTCACGCCGACGCCACCACGACTCCGGGTAGGTCTGGAGGTCCTTGGGGAGCAGGCGCGTCTCCATGTAGTGCAGGTCGGCCGCTCCCACGACCACGTCGGCGCGGGTGCGGTGCTCCGTGCCGTCGACCGTGCGGTAGGCGACGCCGCAGACCTCGGCGCGACGCCGCGACCAACGACGCGTACGCGGCAGGGGCACGGTGTCGACCGACGTCACCGTCGCGCCGGTGCGGATGGTCACCCCGTGCGCCTCGGCGAGGGCCACGAGCGTGTCGACGAAGGCGGAGAAACCACCCTGCGGGTAGAGCACGCCGTCGTCGAGGTCCATCCGGCTCATCAGGCTGTAGAGCGCCGGGATCCGCTCCGGTGAACCCCCCAGGAAGACGGCCGGGTAGCCGAGCACCTGGCGCAGACGACGATCGCTGAAGGAGGACTCCACGTGGCGACGCAGGCTGCGCAGCAGCAACGTCACCAGCTGAGGGGCTCGGCGCAGCACGTCGCGGTGGAGCAGGTCGTCGAGGCGTTGGAAGCTCGTGTAGAGGAAGTGGTCCACGGCCAGGCGGTAGGTCTCGTCGGCCTGGTCGAGGTAGGCGTCGAGCGCTGCGCCGGCGCCCGGCTCGACACGCTCGAAGACCTCACGGTTGTCCGTACGCCGGACCCGGGTCTCGAGCGGGGTCGCCTCCCCCTCGAAGTAGACCCGGTAACCGGGATCGAGCACCCTCAGGTCGAGCTCGTGCTCGGCCGACGTGCCCAGGAGGCGGTAGAAGTGGTCGAAGACTTCGGGCATGAGGTACCACGAGGGGCCGGTGTCGAAGCGAAAGCCGTCCTTGCTCCAGGAACCGGCCCGCCCGCCCAGTTCCTCGCGCTGCTCGAGCAGCTCGACCTCCCAGCCGTCGGCCGCGAGGAGCGCCGACGTGGCAAGTCCGGCCACTCCGCCGCCCACGACGACGACACGACCCCGGGCGCTCACCTGCCCATCCCCTGGGCGAGCACGAGCGCGACCAGCTGCGCCTTGCGGGGGGCCGGCACCCGGACGCGGTGCGACCGGATGGAGGCCGGCGAGGTGCGGCGCAGGCGTCGGGAGAGCTCGGAGTAGAGCGAGTGGGCCGCGCGCACGGCGCGACGGCTGCTGGCGGGCAGCTGCGGGATCGCCACTGCCGCGACTGCCAGGTCGGCGTCGATGTCGTCGAGCAGGCGGTCACGGGCGGCCACGTCGAACGTCTCCACGTCGAGTCCGGGGAAGTAGGTGCGGCCCAGGTCGTCGACGTCAGTGGCGAGGTCTCGCAGGAAGTTGACCTTCTGGAAGGCCGCGCCCAGCCGGGCGGCCCCGGGCGCGAGTCGCTGGTAGCGGGAGTCGGCGTCACGGCACTCGAGCAGGAAGATCCGCAGGCACATGAGACCCACGACCTCCGCCGACCCGTGCACGTAGCGGGCGAAGCTGGTGGCGTCGTGCTCCACCCGTTCGAGGTCCATCCGCATGGACTCGAAGAACGGGCCGATGAGGTCGGTGCCGATGCCGGCAGTACGTGCCGTGCGGGCGAAGGCGTGCACGACCAGGTTGGCGCTGTGCCCGACCCCGACCGCGCGCACCACCTCGGCGTGCAGCTCGTCGAGGAGGTGGGCACGAACGCCCGCGTCGCCGTCGGGCCGCGGGGCGTCGACGATCTCGTCGGCCACCCGCACCAGCGCGTAGACGTTGCGCACGTGCGTACGCACCTCGCGGCCGAGCAGGCGCGAGGCCAGCCCGAACGACGTGGAGTAGCGCCGGATCACGACACCGGCCGCGGCCTCGGCGACCTCGTCGTAGAGCTCGTGGGGCTGGAGGGCGTCACGCCTGGCCGCGGGGACACCGGCCTCGGCGACGGCGCTCACGCGACGTCCGCGGTGACCGGAGCGGGGCCGCTGACATCCGTGACAGCCCGGCTCGGAGCGGTGAGGGCCCCGAGGCGGTCCAGGCCCCACGAGTCGATGAGCGGGTCGACCACGTCAGCGGTGAGTCCCAGCTCCTCTGCGTGGCGGCGGGCGATGCGCACGTGGCGGGCGATGATCCGCTCCACGTGGGCCACCGACCCGGCCTCCACGAGGGCCCGGCGCACCTCGTCGGCCTGGGCGGGCGTGAGGTCGGGGTCACCGAGGTGAGCCTCGATGCGCCGCCACTGCGGAGTGGTGGAGGCGTGGACGACCAGGACCGTGCGCTTGCCCTCGCGCAGGTCGCCGTCAGGGTCCTTGCCGACAACGTCGGCCGGAGCGAAGGCGCCGAGGAGGTCGTCGCGCATCTGGAAGGCGATGCCGAGCGAGCGGCCGACGTCCCCCACCTTCTCCACCACGGAGGTCGGAGCCCCCGCCAGCACCGCGGCGGCCTGCATCGGCAGCACGAAGGAGTAGGCAGCAGTCTTCAGCTCCGCCACCGAGAGGGCGTCGTCGAGGGTCGCGGAGGCGGTGCCCAGGGAGAAGCGTACGTCCGCGAACTCACCGATGGCCGAGTCGTGCAGGGCGACGTCGAGCAGGTCCAGCAGCGTCTCGGTCGTCCTGACGTCGGCACCACACGTGGCGATGCCGCGCACCGCCGCGGCCAGGGCCAGGTCACCGACCAGGATGCCCCCGGCACGGGGGTAGGTCTCCGATGCCGAGGTGGTCGACTCCTTGAACCAGCCGGGCACGCTGACGCGCCCACGACGGGTGTCGTCGTGATCGATGACGTCGTCGTGGGCGACGAAGGCCGTGTGCAGCAGCTCCAGAGCGGCCGCGACCCGGTCCAGGGTGTGGTGGCCAGCGGCGGTCCCGCGGCCGTGCGTCGCCCGCACCTGCTCGTGGGTCGCCGTGAACAGCCAGGGACGGAAGCGCTTGCCCCCTTCGGTGCCGAGGCGCAGGGCGATACCCAGCATCGAACGGTCGAGGGGCAGGCCACCCAGACCGCGCCGGGGGGCGACCAGCTGGTCGATCTGGTCCTGGACTCCGCGGGGACAACTGTGACTGAACGACATCTCGGCTCCTTGGGTGAGCGGGTGGTGAGCGCCGGCCAGCGCCGGGGTATGACGAGGACACTAGGGCGGACGTACAAGGTATGTCAAAGGTTTGACCAAGGTTTGACCAAGGTTTCTCCGCGGGTGCACCCTCAGGCCGGGTCGTCCGGGTCGACCAGGCGTCTCCGGGCTCGTCCACGACGGCCTAGACTGGGCGGGCGAACGGGCCGGCCGGGCGATCGCGTCATCCGAGGGAGACCGAGGGTGCCGAGGAAAGTCCGGGCTCCACAGGGCAAGGTGGTGGGTAACGCCCACCCGGGGCAACCCGCGGGACAGTGCCACAGAGAACAGACCGCCACTCCTCCGGGAGCGGCAAGGGTGAAACGGTGGTGCAAGAGACCACCAGTGGTCCGGGCGACCGGACCAGCTAGGTAAACCCCACCTGGAGCAAGGTCAAGAAGCCACTCGCTTGCGAGTGGTGCGTGCACGATCGAGGGCGGCCCGCCCGAGTGCACGGGTAGACCGCAGGAGGCGTCGGGCAACCGGCGTCGTAGATGGATGGTCGCCCCCACCTCGGTGGGACAGAACCCGGCTTACAGGCCGGCCCGTTCGCTTCACCCCCTCACGCTGCGCCAGCCCTTGCGTCATCGGAGGATTGCAGCCACCAGGTGACCGGAACCCTCCGATGACGCAAGAGCTGGACGATTCTCCGGCGGCAAAGTGGTGCGGACCGTCCCAGTCGACCGTAGGGTCAGTCGTCTCCGACCCCGCAGGAGGGCCCAGCATGGCGCGTCCCGATCTGACCGTTCTGGCCATCCCCGCCTTCGTCGGGGCCATGGGTGCCGAGTTCTGGTGGCAGCGCCGCCACCCTGCGGAGCCCGGCACGGTGCGCCCCGGTGACTACGAGCTCAACGACACCATCGCCAGCCTGACGATGGGCGTCGGCAGCCTCATCGCCCCCTTCGTCACCGGGCCGATCGTGCGCCGCCTCTCCCCCGGCACGACCAGGGCCGGCACGGCCCTTCCCGCCCTCGGCGCCGCAGCCGGAGTGGTGACGACCGTGGGCGACGTCCTGCGCCGCCGACGCGAGCACGGAGGCGTCCTGCCCGAGGCCGGCACGCTTCCTGACGACGAGCCCGCGCCCGTGGTCGTACGCTCCCGCGCCGAGGCCCTGGGCCTGCTCACCTCCGCCTCGGCCGTCGCCGCCGTGGCCTCCACCGCAGTCGCCGCCGCCTCCGTGTGGGCCACCGAGGCCTCGGCGACGCGCCTGGCGCAGCGCTCACCCTTCTCGATGCGGAGCGGAGCGGCCACCTACCTGCTCGCGATCGCCGGCTGGGACTTCATCTACTACTGGAATCACCGCCTCTCCCACGAGTCGCGCTGGTTGTGGGCCATGCACGTGGTCCACCACAGCAGCGAGCGCTACAACCTCTCGACGGCCCTGCGGCAGCCGGTCGCCGAGGGCTGGACCATCACCGTGCCCTACGGACTCCTCGCCCTCGCCGGCATCCCGCCGAAGTACATCGAGGACGCGCGCGCGATCAACCTCATCTACCAGTTCTGGATTCACACCGAGGCGGTGCGCTCCATCGGCTGGCTCGAGAAGATCCTCAACACCCCGAGCCACCACCGCGCCCACCACGGCAGCCAGCGCCAGTACCTCGACATCAACCACGGCTCGATCCTCATCCTCTGGGACAAGCTGTTCGGCACCTTCGAGCCCGAGGACGAGCGGGTGCGCTACGGCCTCACCACGAACCTTGACTCCTTCAACCCGGTCACCATCGCCACCCACGAGTGGCGCGACATGGCGAAGGACGTCGCGATCGCCCCGACGTGGCGTGACCGGTTCTCCTTCCTGCTGCGCGGCCCGGGATGGGCCCACGACCGTCGGGCGGAGCTGGCCCCGGCGACAGACACCGAGCCGATGGCGGGCGTGGCCTAGACCTGCTCCACGTTCACCCGCGGGACCGGCCTGCGTTCGTACGCCGCGTGGCCGGCGCCGTGCGCGGATCCTCGGGCCACGCGTGCTTGGGGTAGCGACCGCGCAGGTCGGCGCGCACCCCCGGGTAGCCGTTGTCCCAGAAGGAGTCGAGGTCGGCCGTGACCGCCGCCGGTCGGCGAGCGGGTGACAGTAGGTGGAGCAGCAGCGGGACCTTCCCGCCGGCGAGCGCCGGCACGTTCGTCCACCCGAAGACCTCCTGCAGCCGCACCGCCAGCACCGGCTGCTCGGAGGTGTAGTCGATCCGCACGGTCGACCCACTGGGCACCTCGACCCGCTCAGGCGCCAGCTCGTCGAGCCTGCCGGCCTCGGGCCAGGGCAGGAGCGCGCGGAGCGCTGCGGTGACGTCGATGCGGCGCAGGTGCTCGGCCGAGCGGACCCGGGCCAGCTGCGGCCCCAGCCACTCCTCGAGCCTCTCCGTGAGGGCCGCGTCGCTGACGTCCGGCCACGGGTCGCCGAGCGCGCGGTGCAGGAAGTCGAGTCGGGCGCGCAGGGCGGTGGCCGACTCCGACCACGTGAGCAGGCCGATGCCTTCCCGCGTCAGCGCGTCCCGGATCGCGGCCGTCACGGCCTCCACGGGCGGGTCGGCCAACGGCACCGAGGCGAGCTCGATCGCGCCCAGCAACGTCCGTCGCCGCGCCCGCACCCGACCCTCGGTCCACGTCACCTCGTCGGTCTCGGTCCACAACGGTCCCGCAGCCTCCAGCGCCAGGTCCTCCGTGAGTGGCGCCGCACCCCGGATCCGCGCCTCGCGCTGCCCAGCCCGACGGTCCGCGTCGGCGACCGCGAGCCACTCCTGCCCCGCCAGCGGCGAGGGGTCGCGCGGGTCGAACGCGGCGCCCGTGCCTGACGTCATCAGGTAGTTCGACGCCCCAGGGCGCTTGCGGGCGATCCGGTCCGGGTGCGCCAGCGCCACCACCAGGCCGACGGCGACGTCGTCGGTCAGCGACCCCCGCGCGTCGTGCTGCGGCGCCACACTCTGCAGACGGGCGACCTGGCTGCGCCACGCGCCCGCCCGGTGTCCCGACCGCAGCGACCGCAGCGCGGCGACGAGGTCACCGCCCGGCGCGCGTACGTCCTCGCTCAGCATCGCCACCACCTCGGCGGCGCGCCGGCTGCCGACGAGCTCCGTGCCGTCGATCAGGGCACGCGCGAGCCGCGGGTCGGTCGGCACGGCGGCGATCATCCGGCCACGCGGTGTCGCCCGACCGTCGTCGGTGATGGCGCCCAGCTCGACGAGCACCTCGCGGGCGGCGGCCAGGGCGTGCGCCGGCGGCTGGTCGAGCAGCGCCAGGTCGCTGACGTCGTCGCTGCCCCAGCAGGCCACCTCCAGCGCGAAGGCGGTGAGGTCGGCGGTGGCGATCTCCGGCTCGGGGTGGGCGGCGAGGTGGGCGTGCTCGGCCTCGGACCAGCAACGCAGCACGACCCCCGGTCCGAGGCGTCCGGCGCGGCCGGCCCGCTGCTCGGCCGACGCCCGGCTCACCGCGACCGTCACCAGGGACGCCAGTCCTCGCCGGTGGTCGGTGCGTGGCTCGCGGGAGAAGCCGGCGTCGACGACGACCCGCACGCCGGGCACGGTCAGCGACGACTCGGCGACCGCCGTCGAGACGATGACCCGACGCCGTGGCCCCTCGGTGAGCGCACGGTCCTGGTCGGCCCCGGGCAACCGCCCGTGCAGGGCGTGGACGTCCGCGTCCACGCCGGCCAGGCGGCGTACGGTCGCCTCCACCTCGGCGACGCCCGGCACGAAGACCAGGACGTCGCCCTCATGCTCGGCGAGAGCCCGGCGGACGGTCGCGGCGACGTGGTCGTGGAAGGCGGGCGTGATGCCCCGGTCATCGGTGCGGCGCTTTCCCGGCGGCAGCGGGCACCAGAGTGTCTCGACCGGGTGCAGGGCGCCCGGCACGCTGATGACCGGGGCACTGGCCCCCTGTGGCACGGCGCGCTCGTGGGCGAGCAGTGCGGCGGTCCGTTCGGCCTCGATGGTGGCCGACATCGCCACCAGGGCGAGGTCGTCGCGCAGATTGGTGCGGATGTCGACGAGCAGCGCCAGCGTCAGGTCGGCGTCGAGGTGGCGTTCGTGGACCTCGTCGAGCACGACGGCGCCGACGCCCGCGAGGTCGGGGTCCTGCTGGATGCGGCGGAGCAGGAGGCCGGTCGTGACGACCTCGACGCGCGTGCGTCGGCTGACGCGCCGGTCGCCGCGCACGGAGTAGCCAACCGTCTCCCCCACCGGCTCACCCAGGAGCTGCGCCAGGCGACGCGCCGCCGCGCGGGCCGCGATCCGGCTGGGTTGCGTGACGACGACACGCCCCTCGACCACCTCGGCGACCGCGGGAGGCACCAAGGTCGTCTTGCCGGTGCCGGGAGGGGCGTGGACCACGGCGACCCCGTGCGTACTCAGCGCCTCACCGAGCGCGGCCAGGCCCGCGGTGACCGGGAGGTCGGGCGGTGACGCGAGCAGGCGGCGCAGCGGGTCGGACACGCCTGAAGTCTGCCCGACCCGGCGAGAGCGCCGGACGGGGTGCGGCTCGAACGCGACCTCGGAGAGACCGGACGAGGGCGTCCCTCCGAGGCAGGGCTGGTGGGTCACGTCCAGGTGGAGGAGCGCCGGGCCTGCTCGTAGATCTTCTCGATCTGCTCGTCGGTCAGGGCGGTGGGCTGCTTCCTCAGCCACCGCATCGCTTGTCTGCGGTACTTCACGTGGACGCTGCTCCCCTCCTTCTCGCCGGGTGCGGTCTTGACGGTGATCTCCTCGACGGCGAAGAAGACGAGCAGGGCGTCGGCGCGGACGTCGAAGCCGCAGGCGGCGGACAGCAGCTGGGCGGCCCGCCGAGCCTCGAACCGGCTGTTGCGGATGTAGGGCTGGACGTGGCCGTTGACTCGGAGCTGGTCCTTCCCCACCCAGATCTTCGCCCTCGGGTGGTGCTTGGTGTTGATCGTGAAGACGCCTGCCGGACCGATGGCCAAGTGATCGATGTCGGAACCACGATCCCCCACCGGGACGGCGTGCAGCACGCGCCACCGCGGGTCCTTGCGGGCGAGCTTCTCCAGCTGAGCTCCGACGGCTTCCTCGCCGTCGGCACCGATACGCCACGCTCGTTCGTCGGTGTGGACGTTCAACAGCCGCCCCAGGACGGCCCGCACCGGCTTCTCCTCCCGACGGGTTCGCCACTCCTCCTTCGCCTGCTCGCGTGCAGCCTGGCCAGGGAGATTGGTCGCGAGATCGCTCCAGGTCTCCTCGACGGGTCGCGGAGTCGCGACTGGCACATTCGGTTCGACGACAGCAGAGGTCGACCCGGTCTCTCCCAGGCCACCGTCAATGGCCGCTGCCAGCAGCGCACCGTCCCCCGGGTCTTCGGGGTGGTCCTTGCCGGTGGCCAAGTCGCGATAGCCGACCTTGCGGTCATCGACGGTGACATAGAGACGGTCGTGGCCAAAACGCTTCCACGGCGTGAGTTCGACCGTCATGCTCGCGCTCCTGCGAGAACCGAGATCCGGGCTCTCACCGTGTGGGAGGTGCCTGCGGAGACGAAGAGGGGGTTCATGGCGTCCTAGAGAATCGGGGTACCAAGCCGATCCTCAGGTACGCAGTCGCGGGCGCGAGGCGGAACCGCGAAAGTCACCGGCTCCCTCGTCCATCGTTGACGCGAGGCCGACGAAGCCGCCCCCTCACGCGGCGGAACGGACTAGGTCGGACTGAAACCGATGCGCGGAGCAGCCCGATCGCCGAGGGGCCGCTTCAGCCGCGGGTGATCTCGATGCCGCGCGCGACGGCACCCGCGATCAACAGGAACGCGCCGGGTGCGGCGAAGACAACCGTGAGCACCATGAAGACTTCAGTTGACTCGTGAAGGTTGGCGAAGAGCAGCCCGGCGATGGCGAGCAGGACCGTGCCGCCCAGTGCGTACGCGAACGCCCACGTAGGTGGGGCGGCGTCCTTCTTGGCAGTCATAGCCACATGGTGGCAGCCAGTCGCCGACCGAGCGGCTCCTTTGCCCCGTGTCTACTGCGGAGATTCACGCCCGTAGTGGTGCACCCGGGTCGCAGCGTCCTCAAGCGGGAGAGTGGTGCGGTGTCTGGGGAACCAGTTCACCGTTAGCCAACCGGAGTCCCCGTGCGTGTATACCGTCCTTCCATGCTGGAATTGGTGTTCGGAGTTCTGGGTCTCTTTGTCTTCTACGTCGTCGTGCGCAAGGCGGTGACACACGGGATCCTCGAAGCGGATGAGCACCGGGCCGAGCGGGCGCGGGTGTCACGGCTCACCGAGTGACTGCATCGCGGCTGCCGGGTCGACCACGCCTCCCGGGCCCTCCTCCCCTAGTGCCCACCGCCGTCCCTCCCTAGGGTGACCACATGGCCTCCCTCGACACGTGGACCCTCGGCGAGCACGTCCATGACGGCGTCACGCACCCCACCTACCGCAAGGGCGAGGGTCCTGGCGTCATCGTCATCCACGAGGTCCCCGGCATCACGCCGAGGGTGCTCGCCTTCGCCGAAGACGTGGTGCGTCGCGGGTTCACCGTCGTCCTGCCCTCGCTCTTCGGACGCCCGGGCGCCCCCTTCGCGCCCGCCGAGGTCGCGCGCAGCTTCGCCCAGGTCTGCGTGAGCCGGGAGTTCACCCTCTTCGCGCTTCACCGGACCGCCCCGGTCACCCTCTGGTTGAGGTCGCTGGCCCGCTCGCTGCACGAGGAGCTGGGCGGCCCGGGAGTGGGCGCCGTCGGCATGTGCCTGACGGGTGGGTACGCCCTCGCGATGCTCGCCAACGCCCCCGTCGCCGCGCCCGTCGTGGCGCAACCCTCGGTGCCGCTCCCGCTGGGCAGCGCCCGACGCGCGGACCTCGGGCTCAGCCCCGAGGACCTCGACTCGGTCCGCCGCAAGGTCGACGGCGGGTGCCAGATCCTCGGCCTGCGCTACGAGGACGACATGGCGGTCGGGAGCCGGTTCGCCACCCTGCGTCGCGAGCTCGGCGACAACTTCATCGCCGTCGAGTTCCCCGGGCGCCAGCACTCGACCTTGACCGAGCACCGGCAGGAGGCCGGGGTCGAGCGCGTCCTCGAGTTCTTCGCGGACAAGCTTCGCTCCTGACGCGCAGGAGCGCCGGTCCTCAGAACGCCCCGAAGCCGATCACCCAGAGCACCCACGCGAGCGCACCGGCCAGCGCGACCGCGCCGAAGCCGAGGGCTGCGCGACGGAAGCGCGGCGCGAAGCCCAGCGCGACACCCACCACCCCCGCCAGGCAGGATGCGGCCGCCAGGACGAACTGCGCGGTGTAGCGCCAGTGCGCGGCCTCAGCGTCGTTGGAGCAGGTGTCGCCGCACCGGACCATCAGCATGACGAACGAGAAGAACGCCCAGTAGGCCATCAGTGCCAGGGCAGCCACCGACCCCAGCACACGCGCGGCCCGCCGTGACGTCGGCTGGGCCGGGGAGGAGGGCAAGGACACAAGGGGAGCATGGCACAACCAGCCGCCACGGGCAGCAGGATCGCGGCGACCGCCCGCGTACGAGGCGCGAGCGGCCGCCGCGACGGGTGACGGTGTGCCGTCAGGCCATGATCTCCCGGCGGTCGCCGCCGCCGTCGTCCTGCTCGACGCTGATCGGGATCTTGCGCGGCTTGGCCTTCTCCGCGACCGGCACGACGAGCCGCAGCACGCCGTCGGCGTAGGACGCCTCGATCGCGTCGAGGTCGAGGTTGTCCCCCAGCACCAACTGGCGGCTGAAGGCACCGACCGGACGCTCGGTGGCCAACGGCTCCCAGTCACCGTTGCGCGCCACCCGCTCGGCGCGGATGGTGAGGACGTTGCGTTCGACGTCCAGGTCGATGGACTCCTTCGAGACCCCCGGCAGGTCGAACTCGATGACGAACCTCTCCCCCTCGCGCCACGCGTCCATGGGCATCACCACAGGACGGTTTGTGGTGCCCAGCACCTGCTGGGCGAGGCGGTCGAGATCACGGAACGGATCAGCAGAACGGAGCAGCATGATGTCCTCCTGACGTCTCATCACGAGGGCCACCAGACCCTCGGGCCTTGTGAACACTTCCATTTCCGTTGTAGCACTCCCCCGACGGTTTTCAAGCCGCCCGCGGGAGGGTGCGTACGCCGGTCACGGCAGCATGCGCGGGTCGTCCGGCTCGAGGGCGGGCGGCCGGGTCACAATGGGGCGTGCTCCACCCGACGGACCGGTCCCCGCACCTCCGGCCGTCGCGGAGGGCGTGGGGACGTACGCCTTCATGCAGACCCAGCGCGGCAGCGACGACCCCGTGGGCTACGACCCCTGCCGGGTGATCGAGGTCGAGATCAACCCGGACGGCGCGCCGGCTCAGCACGACGCCTTGGTGGACACCGGGCTGGCGCGGGTCAGCGCCGCCACTGGGCTGCGGTTCGAGCGGGTCGGCACCACCGGACGACGCCCCTCCTTCGACACCGTGAGCCCGCGGCGGAGCCCGGTGCTGATCGCGTGGGCGACCCTCGACGAGGTGCCGGAGCTGGCGGGCGACATCGCCGGTCTCGCCGGCAGTGTCTCGTGGGGGCAGCCCGGGCAGATGCGCTACGTCACCGGCACCGTGGCGCTCGACCGGGACTACTTCGACTCCCTGGGCCCCGCCGACCTTCCGATGGCCCAGGCCGTCGTCGACCACGAACTGGGTCACCTCGTGGGCCTCGGCCACGTGGACGACCCCAACGAGCTGATGCACGAGGACTCGTTGCAGCGGTGGACCTACGGCCCCGGCGACCGCGAAGGAATGGCCAGGCTCGGCAACCTCGACTGCTGAACGGCGGCCCGGACCGCGTGCGTCAGCGGTCCTCACCCCAGTTGGCGATGATCACCGCCACCGGCGGCAGCACCGCCGCCACGACCGACATCCAGACCGCGACGTCGGTCGACCAGAGGCGCACCACGTTCCACGCCAGGACGACCAGCACGACGCAGGTGCCCATGAGCGCGAAGTACCACCGGCGCCGGCGTCGCAGCCGGTCGCTCTGGGCCTCGCGGACGTCACTGACCCGGAAGCGTCGGTCGTCGGGGGTCACCCCTCCAGCCTGCCACCGCCGACCTCACGGGACCACGCGAAACGCGTCTGCCAGAAGGGGGTCAGAGGGTGATGACGGCCTCGGCGCGCTCGAGGCGCGGCAGGCGGTCGAACCAGGCGTTCTCGGCGGGGTGGCCGACGTTGACCACGACGACGGACTTGAGTCCGGTGCCCTCCAGGAGGTCGGCGTCGACGCCTGCGGCGTCGAACCCGGTCATCGGACCGGCGGCCAGGCCAGCGGCCCGCACACCCACGATGAAGTAGCCGATCTGGAGCCCGGCGTTGAAGCGCGCCGCGTGCTCGCGGGCGACGTCGTCGGCGAAGAAGTCCTTGGCACCCGGGAAGTGGGGAAAGGTCCGCGGGAGGGTCTCGTGGAAGTTGGTGTCGGCAGCGAGGATCGCCACGAGCGGGGCCGACTCGGTCTTGTCCCGGTTGTTGCCGCTCATGTGCTTGAGCAGCTTCTGACGGGCGTCGTCGCTGCGGACCAGCACGACGCGCAGCGGCTGCGTGTTCATCGCGGTGGGACCGAACTTCACCAGGTCGTAGATGGCGGCGACCTGCTCGTCGCTCACCGGCTCGTCGGTGAAGGCGTTGGCGGTGCGGGCCTCCCGGAAGAGCAGGTCCTGGGCTTCGGTCGAGAGCACGAGAGCGTCAGTCATAGCGGTTTAAACAACTTGGCGACCACCGTGCTTCCCGGGCGTGACGTGAGGTCCCTCACCGCACGACGCGACGGGTCTGCCGTGCGCCGGGTGGGTGGCTGAGTCGCAGGCTCGTTGTCGCGGCTGACGTGGGCGCCTTCCGACGGAGTGTCGGTACGCTCTCACGATGGCTCCTCGTGCGGCGCACCGGCGGTCGGTGCCGTGATCGTCGTCAGCGGTCACGTCGTCACCGACTCCGAGCTGGCCTGGCGCTTCTCCCGCTCGTCCGGGCCGGGTGGGCAGCATGTCAACACCAGCGACACCCGGGTCCAGCTGACCTTCGACGTGGCGAGCTCCCAGGCCTTCCCCGAGCACCTGCGCCAGCGGCTGCTGGACCGTCTCGGGCCGACGGTCACGGTCACAGCCTCCGAGCACCGCTCCCAGGCCCGCAACCGGAGCGCCGCGGAGGAGCGGCTCGCCGCGATCCTCGAGCGTGCCCTCGCGCCGCCGCCACGCAAGCGGGTGGCGACCAAGCCGTCGAAGGGCTCCCAGCGCCGGCGTCTGGACCAGAAGAAGGCCCGCGGTCAGACGAAGCGGCTGCGAGGCCGCCCGAGTGCGGACTGATCACAGCCCACACATCCACCACCCGTCGCCGAGCGACGTGGGGCTCCGGCAGGACATGCCGTACATGTCCAGGCCCGCCGGGCTGGAGCTGGGCGAGTACCAGTAGCCGCCGGCGTCGTCGGGGATCCCGAGCCACTGCGGGAAGAAGAGCGCGCGCTCCTCGCTGCTGCCCTCCCAGGGCGCCTCCCCGCTCACCTTGCCGGTCTCCGAGAGGTGCTGGAGCGACTCCGGCAGCCGCAATCCGTAGTAGCTCGTGCAGCAGCCCCGCTCCAGCGCCCACGCGGCCGCCGCGTCGTAGTCGGCGCGGTGGTCGGCGAACCACTCCTCCGGGTCCGGCGGCAGCAGGGCGCGCACCCCGGCCACGACCGCCAGCACCGCGAGGACGGCGGTCAGGACGAGCGCCCACCGCCACCTCCTGCGGTGCCGCTCGGTCCGGTGGTCGGCGACGGTGGTGGGGTGGGGCGGCAGTGAGGTCATGACGCCGACGCTAGGGCGGGCGTACGCCCTCGGTGCCGCCCTGCACCGAACCCTCACGGACCCTTCACACCCCGGGGCCCACGGGCTCCGGCGGTCAGGGCACGACGACGGCCCGCCCGGTGATCCGGCCGGCGTGCATGTCGTCGTAGGCCTTCTCGCCGTCGTCGATCGAGTAGGTCGTGGTGTGGATCTTGATCTGTCCCCGCTTCGCCATCTCGACGAGCTCCAGGAGCTCCTTGCGCCGGCCCCACAGCGACGTCTGCACGCTGATGTCGTAGGGGGCGGAGGTCAGCCCGACCTTCACGCCACCGAGCCCGGCGCCGACGACCACGATCGCGGAGCCGACCCCGGCACAGGCCACGGCCAGCTCCCCGGTCACGTCGGCGCCGACGAAGTCGAGCACGACGGTGGCGCCACGACCACCGGTCAGCTCCTTGATCGTGGCGGCAGCGGAGGCGTCGGAGGTGAGCGCCTCGTGGGCGCCGTTCTCCTTGGCGAAGTCGAGCTTCTCCTGACCGATGTCGAGGGCGACGACCCGGGTCGGGGTGAGCTCGCGCAGCAGCTGGATCGCCACGTGGCCCAGGCCGCCGGCGCCGATCACCACCGTCGTCGAGCCGCCCACCAACCGTGGGAGCACCTTCTTGATCGCCTGGTAGGGCGTCAGCGCCGCATCGGTCAGCGACGCCGCACGCACCGGGTCGAGGTCACCGATCGGCACGAGGTGGCGGACGCTGTCGACGACCATGTACTCGGCCATCGCACCGTCCACGCCCAGGCCGGGCGAGACCATGCCGGTCAGGCAGAGGTTCTCGCTGCCGTCGGCGCACGTCTCGCACACCCCGCAACCCCAGCAGCCGTAGACGATGACGGCGTCGCCGACCGAGACCCCGACCGCACCCTCGCCCAACTCCTCGACGATCCCGGCCGGCTCGTGGCCCAGGGTCATCGGCATCGGGTAGGGGTACCCCTCCTCCGGCATGCTCATCACGAACTCGTCGGAGTGGCACAGGCCCGAGGCGGTGATCCGCAGCAGCACCTGCCCGGGCCCCGGACTCGGGCGATCGACCTCGACGACCTTGGGCCTCGTCCCGAACGCGGTGTACTGGATGGCCTTCATGGCGACTCCTGATGAGAAGGGGGGGCCGCCACTCAAACAGGCGCGCCTGCGCCCCGCAAGAGGCTCACGCCAACTCGAACCTGACCAGACGCTCAGCAACGTCGGCCTCGGCGAGTCGCACCGTGACCTCGTCGCCGAGCGGGAGGGCACGTTCGCCGTCGATCCGGGCCTCGATCGCCGGGTCGGGGATGGTGATCTCGCCGCGTCCGGGCTTCTTCTCGTCGACTTCGAGGACCGTGGCGGTGAAGGTCTCCCCCACGCGGTCCTGCAGCAGCACGGCCTCGGTGAGGTCGAGCACGGCTCGTTCGTAGCGCCCGGCCAAGGTGCCGGTCTCGCGCATCACCTGGGGCACCGACTCCAGCTTGTCCAGCACCCAGCCCGGCACGTCGTGCCCGGCACAGAGAGCCACGCAGATCTCCCCGGCGTAGCGGTCGACCAGCCGCCGCAGCGGAGCCGTGACGTGGGCGTAGTCGCTGGCCACGGCTGCGTGTCCGGTGTGCTCGGGCAGGGTGCCGGCAAACCCCTCGTAGCCGCTGCCACGGAAGAGCCGGGTGCAGGCCACCACCATCGCCGCGTGCCGCGGTTGCGCGGGGTCGAGGGAGCGTACGAACTCGGGATAACCCATCCCCGCCGGCCAGTCGACGCGGAGGCCGTGCGCGATCCGGCGCAGCCGCTCGACGTCGCGCTCCTGCGCCGGGGGCAGCGTGCGCAGCAGGCCCACCTTTGCCTCGACCATCATCGCCGCGGCTGCCATGCCGGTCAGCAGGGAGATCTGGGCGTTCCACTCCTCCACCGGGGTCAGCGAGCGGAACTCGAGGTGCCAGGAGTGGTCGGAGACCACGATCTCCTGCTCCGGCAGCGGCAGGCTGACGCCGCCGCGCGCGGCCTCCAGCGCGAGGCGCCTCGGCCCCACCTCGGCGAGCAGGCGCAGGGTCTCCCCAGCGGTGCCGTCGTCGAGGGCGGCCTGCGCGTCGGCGTAGGTCCACTGCGCCCGGGAGCGCACCAGCGCGCGCTCCACCCGGGCGTGCGTACGCTCCCCGGCGGCGTCGAGGTCGATCGTCCACAGCAAGCTGGGGCGCACCGCGTCGGGCAGCAGCGACCCGGCGTCGGCGGAGATCCGCGGTGGGTGCAGGGGCACCGACGAGTCCGCGCCGTAGAGCGTCTGACCACGTCTGTTGGCCTCGACGTCGACAGGGTCGCCGGGGGCGACGAAGGCGGCCACGTCGGCGATGGCGTAGTGGACCCGGTAGCCCTCGGCGTTGCGCTCGATGTGCAGGGCCTGGTCGAGGTCGCGGGCGCCCGGAGGGTCGATCGTCAGGAACTCCAGGTCGGTGCGGTCGAGCTCGGGCAGCCGGGGAGAACGAGCCGCCTCCTCGGCCGCCGCCAGCACCTCGGGCCCGAACTCCTCGGAGATCTCGAGCTCGCGCTGGATGGCGACGATCCCGTCGCGCAGGGCCTGCTCCCCGGCGAAGCTCTCACGGGGTCGCAGTCGGACGAAGCGTGGGCTGGCCATGGGCGCACCCTAGCCAGCAGGTCCACACCCGTCGGCTCTCCGAGCGTCGGCTCCCCGAGCGCCGCAACCGGCGTCAGCGGCGCGGCAGCACGGTGAGCACGCGCTCGACGTGGTCGCGGAACTCCTGCATGTAGGTGCGCAGGAAGTCGGCGGTCTCGGGGTCGGAGACCTCTCCGTCGTCGGAGAAGACGTCCGGCTTGAACTGGATGTAGGCCTCGGGCGAGGTCATCTGTCGGGCGTTGCAGAAGCTCAGCACACCCCGCAGGCCCTGCTGGGCCACTGCCGTGCCGATCCCGCCGGGCGAGGCCCCGATGACTCCCGCGGGCACGTGGTCGAAGGAGTTCTGTCCCCAAGGCCTCGAGGCCCAGTCGATGGCGTTCTTGAGCACGCCGGGGATCGACCGGTTGTACTCCGGGGTCACGAACAGCACGGCCTGGGAGTCGGCGATGGCCTGCTTGAGCGCCAGGCCCTCGGGCGGGTAGTCGGAGTCGAAGTCGGGGCTGTAGTGCGGCAGGTCCTTGATCGGGATCTCGGTGAACTCCAGGTCGTCGGGCGCGAGCCGCATCAACGCCTTGCTCAGCGTGCGGTTGATGGAGGTCGACGAGAGGCTGCCGACGAAGTAGCCGACCTGGTAGGTGCTCATGGGGACTCCTCGGTCTGGGGGCTGGCTGGCCTGATTGTTGCCGCGACGGACGTACGTCCCGTGCCCCTCCACCGTGGCAGAGGCGTGGTGAGAGCGCCAGGACGGCGCCGCCTAGGCTTGCCCGGTGCTGATCCTGCTGCCCCCCAGCGAGGGGAAGACCGCGCCGCGGCGCGGCAAGGCCCTCGACCTGGCTGCGCTCTCGTTCCCCACCCTGACCGAGACCCGCGCGCGCGTCCTCTCCCACCTCGTCGACCTCTGCCGCGACGACCCCACCAAGGCCGCCGAGACCCTCGGCCTGGGGCCGAAGCAGCTCGACCTGGTGGAGCGCAACGCCGACCTGCTCGTCGCCCCCACAGCGCGCGCCGACGCCGTCTACACCGGGGTGCTCTACGACGCGCTCGACGCCGCGAGCCTTTCGAGCGCCGCGAAGCGACGGGCGACGAGCCGGGTCGCGGTCGCCTCGGCCCTCTTCGGACTGCTCTCCCCCGCCGACCGGATTCCCGCCTACCGGCTCTCCGGAGACGCCACCCTGCCCGGCCTGGGCGGGCTGGCCGCCCAGTGGCGCCCGGTGCTGGGCGAGGCGGTGGCCGAGCGCGTGGGCGGCGGGCTGCTGGTCGACCTGCGTTCGGGCATGTACGCCAACCTCTGGCGCCCCGCGCCGGCCGACGCAGGCCGGGTGGCCGGCGTGCGCGTGCTCCACGAGCACGCCGGGAAGCGCAAAGTGGTCTCCCACTTCAACAAGGCCACCAAGGGACGGATCGTCCGGGCGCTCCTCGAGGCCGGGGCCACGCCACGGACGCCGGCAGCCCTCGCCGAGGCGCTGCGCGACCTCGGGTGGCACGTCGAGGTCGGCGAGCCCGGGGCGCGCGGCACCGAGCTCGACGTCGTCGTCACCGAGGTCTGAGCCCGGGACCGGGTCTCAGGGACGGGCCTCAGGACCGGAGCTGGGGCTGGGCCTCAGAGCCCCGACTCGGAGGTGCGCACCAGGATCCGGCTGCACTCCTCGCAGCGCACGACCTCGTCGGCGGGCGCAGCCTTCACCCGCGCGAGCTCGGAGTGGTCGAGGGTGAGTCGGCAGCCGCCGCACTCACGGGCCCGGAGCAGGGCCGCGCCCATGCCACCCTTGCTCTCGCGGAGGCGCTCGTAGAGGGCGAGCAGGTCGGCGGGCACGCGCTCGGCCACGGGGGCACGGGTGGCGGAGACCTGCTCGAGCTCGGCGTCGATCTCGGTCCACTGGGCGTCACGCTCCGCCTCGAGGTCGGCGACGCGCTGGTCGACGCCGGCGAGCTCCTGCTCGGCGCGGGTGAGCACGGCCTGGGCCTCCTCGAGCTTCTCCATGATCTCGAGCTCGGCGTCCTCGAGCGTGCTCACGCGGCGCTCCAGCGACTCCAGCTCGTGCGTCATGCGCTGGAGGTCCTTGGGGTTGGAGATCTGTCCGGAGTCCATGCGCTCGCGGTCACGGACACGACGCACCCTGACCTGCTCGACGTCGGCCTCGGCCTTGGTCTGCTCGACGGTGAGGTCGTCGACGACGATGCGCGCGTCGCGTACGCGGTCGAGGATGCCCGACCGCTCGCCCTCGAGGGTCGCGAGCTCCTTCAGCTGGGGCAGGGTGGCCCGACGGTGACGCAGCTGCACGACCTTGGAGTCGATCTCCTGGAGGTCGAGCAGGGTCAACTGGTCGGTGGGATCGGCTTTCAGCTCAGGCTCCTAGGTAGACGCGGGCGTTCAGCCCGTCATCAGCATTGTCCACGGATCGGTGCGCAGCGTGCTCACGCGGGTCTCCACCGTAGCGCCCAGCGCCTCGCCCAGGCGCCGTTCGACGACGGGCAGCCACGTCCACTCCGCCGCCCAGTGGGCCACGTCCACCAGCGCCGGGCCGCCCTTCTCGACGAACTCCGCGGCCGGGTGGTGCCGCAGGTCGGAGGTCACGTAGACGTCGACGTCGCTGCCCGCGACGGAGTCGAGCAGGAAGTCGCCGGCCCCGCCGACGAGCGCGACCCGCCGCACCGGACGGTCGGCGTCGCCGGCGACACGTACTCCCCCGGCGGTCGTCGGCAGCGCCGCGGCGACCGTACGCGCGAACTCGCCCAGCGTCGTCGGCTCGACGTCGCCGACGCGTCCGGTTCCGGTCACGGTGGAGCCGGGGTCGGCGACCTCCACGACGTCGTGGGCCGGCTCCTCGTAGGGGTGGGCGGCCAGCAACGCAGCCACGACGGCGGCCCGCCGGCCCCGCGGCAGCACCGCCTCGACGCGCACCTCCTCGACCACCTCGGGGCGGCCCACCTGCCCGATCGTGGGGGTGGCGCCCTCCAGGGGGCAGAAACGTCCCTCACCCGGCGTGGAGAAGGAGCAGCAGTCGTAGTCCCCGATGTGCCCGGCCCCCGCCTCGGCCAGCGCCGCGCGGACCGACTCCGCCTGCGCCTGCGGCACGTAGGTCGTGATCTTGTCGAGCGCGGAGGTGGGCGCCGGCACCAACGGACGCAGGTCGCGCAGGCCCAGCGCGGTGGCCATCGCCTCCGAGACGCCCCCGACCGCCTGGTCGGCGTTGGTGTGGGCCGTCAGCAGCGCGCACCCGGCACTCGCCAGGGTGTGCAGCGTGCGGCCCTTGGGGGTCGTGGCCGCGAACCCGTGCACGGCCTTGAGGAAGAGGGGGTGGTGCACCACGAGGAGGTCGGCGCCCCACTCCGCGGCCTCGGCAGCCACCGCCTCGGTCGGGTCGACGGCGAACATCACCCGGTTGACCTCGGCGGCCGGGTCTCCGTGCACCAGACCGACCGCGTCCCACGACTCCGCGGTCGCGGGGGGATACCAGGTGTGCAGCAGCTTCACGACGTCACCGAGCAGGGGCATGGCGCGAGCCTAGCCAGACCGGAGCGGGTGGCCGTGCATGAGAGGGCTCTCATCGTGCTCTCACCCACCTCCCACGATGGGGCAGGATGCTGTCGTCATGAGCAGGTTCGTCCAGGTCGCCCTCGCGCTGGCCCTCGCGCTGCCCCTGGCGGCGTACGTCCTGGGCACGGTGATGGCCGCCGACCCTGCGCCCGCGGACCACCAGCCCATCATCCTGGAGCAGGCGGCCGAGCCGACGCCCTCGCCGGAGCCGTCGAAGCCTCCGCGGACGAAGAAGCCGAAGCCGTCCCCCGGCCAGGACGGCGGCGATGACGACGAGCCGGAGGTCGTCGAGCCGCGCTACGTCGAGCAGGACGACGACGACTGGGACGACGACGATGACGATGACGACTGAGCGTGAGTGACCTGCCCGCGGTCGAGCGCACCAGCGTCCTGCCGGCCGCCGCCCCTGACGACACTCGACCCCACCGGTCGGGTGTCTCGGTGCGTACTCGGCTCACCCTCACGGTCGCCCTGCTCACCACCCTGGCCATGGTCACGGTCGGCGTGGTGATCCAGGTGGTCGAGTCCGCCCGGCGCGACGCTGCCGTCGTCGACGAGGCCAACCAGGAGGTTGCCGAGCTGCGCCAGCTCGTGCAGGAGGGTGTCGACCCGACGACCAACCGTCCGTTCGCCAGCGCCGAGCCCCTGCTGCGCACCTACATGCAGCGCAACGTCGCTGCTCCCCACGAGATGCTGGTGGGCTGGTTCAACGGCGGGCCGGAGCTGCGCAGCCTCCAGTCCCCCGGACCGGGCCTGGTCAGCCTGCCGGAGTTCTCCGAGGCCGTCGAGGGCCTCCTCACCACGGGTGGCTCCCGACGCATCGACACGGCCGACCACGGCGAGGTCCTGGTCACCGTGCAACCCGTCGTGGGGGCGGCCAGCGAGGGCGACGCGGCGCTCGTGGTGGCCTCCTACTTCGCTCAGGAGCGTCAGGGCCTGCGCGACCTGCTGCGCACCTTCGCCGTGGTCGCCCTGCTCTCCGTGCTGCTGATCACCGGACTGGCGGCGTGGCAGGGTCGTCGTCTGCTCGCGCCGCTGCGCGAGCTCTCGGACACGGCGCGCGAGATCTCCGGCACCGACCTGAGCCGCCGCGTGCCCGAGACCGGCAACGACGACCTCACCGAGCTCAGCCGCACCGTCAACGCGATGCTCGAGCGGCTGGAGGCGACGATCACCGGCCAGCGCCGTTTCCTCGACGACGCCGGCCACGAGCTGCGGACCCCGCTGACCATCCTGCGCGGCCACCTCGAGCTGCTCGACAGCGGCGACCCCGCCGACGTGGCCGCCACCCGGGACCTCCTGCTCGACGAGGTCGACCGGATGGGCCGGCTCGTCGAGGACCTGATCATGCTGGCGAAGACCCGCCGGCCCGACTTCGTCACCCGGGCCCCTGTCGACCTGGACGAGCTGACCACGACGGTGCTGGCCAAGGCCGAACGCACCGCCGACCGCACCTGGCAGCTCGACGAGGTCGCGACCTCCCGGGTCGAGGCCGACGCACAACGCCTGACCCAGGCGCTGCTCCAGCTCGTGGACAACGCCGTCAAGCACACCGACCCCGGCGACGTCGTCGCCTTGGGATCCTCGGTCTCCGAGGGGTCCGTGCGGCTCTGGGTCCGCGACACCGGCGACGGCATCGCGCCCGAGGCACGTACGGTGGTGCTCGAACGGTTCGGACGCGCTGAGGTGCGCTCCGGTGACGAAGGATTCGGCCTGGGTCTGTCGATCGTCGACGCGATCGCGCAGGCCCACGGCGGGCGCGTCGTCATCGACGACACCCCCGGCGGCGGAGCCACGGTGGCGGTCGAGTTTCCCCATCTCCCCCAGGAGGGCATGTCGTGGCCAGCATCCTGATCGTCGAGGACGAGGAGCGCATCGCCGCGTTCGTGGCGAAGGGCCTCGCGGCCGAGGGCCACGTCACCACGGTGCGTACCGACGGCCCCAGCGGGCTCGACGAAGCGCTGTCCGGCCTGCACGACCTGGTCGTCCTCGACATCGGGCTGCCCGGCATGGACGGCTTCGAGGTGCTCGACCAGTTGCGCTCCCAGGGGTCGAACGTCCCGGTGATCGTGCTGACCGCGCGCGACTCGGTGACCGACACCGTCGCCGCCCTCGAGGGCGGCGCCGACGACTACATGGCCAAGCCCTTCCGGTTCGCCGAGCTGCTCGCCCGGGTGCGCGTACGCCTGCGCCAGGGGCAGGCGGCGCCCTCCGACGCCCAGTCCTCCCTCGACGCCGGCGGGGTCCACCTCGACCTGCGCACCCGCCGGGCCACCGTCGCCGGGCGAGAGGTGGACCTGTCGGCCCGCGAGTTCATGCT
The DNA here is from genome assembly GCF_015070385.1 of Nocardioides malaquae. Lineage (GTDB taxonomy): Bacteria > Actinomycetota > Actinomycetes > Propionibacteriales > Nocardioidaceae > Nocardioides > Nocardioides malaquae. The sequence goes on from NZ_JADCSA010000010.1 coordinate 111,537, forward strand.
GGCCGAGATCTTCATGCTCAACGCCGGCCACGTCCTCTCGCGCGAGCAGCTGCTCGACCACGTCTGGGGGCTCGACTTCGACCCCGGCTCCAACGTGGTCGACGTCTACGTCGGCTACCTGCGCAAGAAGTTCGGCGCCACCGCGATCACGACCGTGCGCGGGATGGGCTACCGCTTCAACGCCTGAACGGCTCCGGCGTCGAGGGTCCGCCCGGGCCGTGGGGCGCTGCGCTCAGCGCACCTTGTAGGTCAGCCGCGCGGCCGGCTGGCGCTCCAGCACCGGCTGGAGCGTCTCCGAGACCTCCGACGGCGACGGGCGCGCGGCGGGGTCGGGGTCGAGCGTGGAGGCGACGACCTCGCGCACCTCGGCCGGCACCCGACGGCCCAGCGCCGGCGCGCGGCGCACGAGCTGGGGGTGCGGCTGGTCGGCGGTGCCGGAGAAGGCCCGCTCCCCCGTGACCGCCTCGTGCAGGGTCGCTCCCAAGGCCCAGACGTCGCTGGCGGGGGTGGGGCCCCCGAGGCGCTCGGGGTCGCACTGCTCGGGCGCCATGTAGGCGTCGGTGCCGATGGGCGTACGCAGCGCCGCGGCCTCGGCAACCGGCCGCGCCACCGAGAGGTCGATGAGCCGTGCCGGGGCGCCCATGATCACGTTGCTCGGCTTCACGTCGAGGTGCACCCACCCCACGTGGCGCAGGTAGTGCAGCACCGAGGCCAGGTCGAGCGCCAGCGGCAGGTACTGCTGCTCCTGCAGGGGGCCGTGGCGGCGCAGCAGCGTGGAGAGACGGGGGCCGTCGGCCTGCTCCATGACCAGGTGCGGACGGGGACCCTCCACCGTGTGACGCAGCCCGCGGACCACCACCGGGTGGTTGACCGTGGCGAGCGCCAGGGCCTCCCGCTCCAGGGCGGCGAGGCTGCGGGCGTCGTCGACGAGGTGGGGTCGCAGCACCTTGGCCACCACGGGCGACCAGGTGATCTCGTCGAAGGCGAGCCACGCCTCGTAGGACGACCCGCCCCCGAGCCGCCGCATCACGGTCAGCTCGGGGGTGAGGTGGTCTCCGAACGCCAGGTCCCAGCCGTCACCGTGGGCCATGGTCAGCCGCGGGTGTTGTCGTTGGTGACGTCGCCGCGGGTGTCGTCGCGGGTGTCGTCGTTGGTGACGTCGCCGCGGGTGTTGTCACGGGTGTCGTCGTTGGTGACGTCGTCGCGGGTGCGGTCGTTGGTGTCGTCGTCATCGGCGTCGTCGACCAGCACGACCTCGGCGGTGTCCTCGTCCCGCTTCGCGGCATCGTCGCCGGTGAGGTCGACGGCCTGGGCGGAGACGACACCGATGGTGACGAGGCCCGCGAGGGTGAGGGCGACGAGGACGGTGAGCTTGCGGGTCATGGGGGCTCCTTCGAGGGGCAGCGGGAGGCCGGGGCCTCGTGGTGATGCCACCACTCTGGGCGCCTGCGATGAGCCGGACGTGAGGACGCGGTGAGAGGCCTCTCATCGAGGTCACGGGGTGCGTCGGGACGGTTTCGAACCGCCGACCGCTCGGGTGTAAACCGAGTGCTCTACCGCTGAGCTACCGACGCAGGACGGGCCACAGCGTAGCCGACCAGAAATGAGTTGAACCGCTGGCGTCTCGGGTCACCAGCGGTTCAACGGCTTCAGCCTAGGACATGTCGGGTGGCGGCGTCCCGGGAATGTCCCGAACAACGTGAACATTTTACTTTCGCCCCGCCAACGCCGCCAACGCGCTGACGACGCCGTCAGTGCAGTCAGTCCTCGGCCGCGGCGCGGAGCTGACGCAGGTGCTCGTCCAGGTCGCGCCCCTGCGGCATGGCGTTGTGGACGCTCCAGCGGACGCGCCCCTGCTTGTCGATGACGTAGGACGAGCGTCGCGGCCGACCGTGGGCCTCGTCGAAGACCTCGTACGCCGTGGACACCTCGCCGTGGGGCCAGAAGTCGGAGAGCAGCGGGAAGTTGAGCCCGTCGGAGTCCGCGAAGGCCCGGAGGGCGTAGACCGGGTCGCAGGAGATGGCGAGCACCTCGGTGTCGAAGGTCATGAACTCGTCGAGCCGGTCGCGTACGCCCGCCATCTCGCCGGTGCAGACGCCCGAGAACGCGAACGGGTAGAAGAGCAGGGCGACCGCCTTGCGTCCCCGGAAGTCGGAGAGGGTGACGTCCTGGCCGAACTGGTCGCGCAGGGTGAAGTCGGGGGCCGGTCCGCCACTGATGAGTCCCGTCATGATGGGCCCATCCTCGCACCGGCCCCCTCCCGGGAGGGACTCAGGGCTGCTCGGCGAGCGTGCGCTTGAGGATCTTGCCCGTCGCGTTGCGCGGGAGCTCCTCGAGGAAGACGATCTCGCGCGGCACCTTGTAGCGGGCCAGGTTGGCGCGGACCCAGTCCTTGAGCACCTTCTCGTCAGCCGCCGCAGGGTCGGAGACGACCACGAAGGCACGCAACCGCTTGCCGAACTCGGGGTCCTCGACGCCGACCGCCGCGGCCTCGAGCACGGCGTCGTGGCGCACCAGGCAGTCCTCGACCTCTCGCGGGAAGACGTTCTCGCCGCCGCTGACGATCATCTCGTCGTCGCGACCCTCGACGTGCAGACGACCGTCGGCGTCGAACCTGCCCAGGTCACCGGTGGACATCAGGCCGTCGATGATCTCCTTGTTGCCACCCCCGGTGTAGCCGTCGAAGAGCATCTTGTTGGCCACGAAGATGCGACCGCTCTCCCCCTGCGGCACCTCCTTGCCGGCGGCGTCGAGGATCTTCACCGTGGTGGCGTAGGGGGGCTTACCCGCGGACTCGGGCGACGCCCGCAGGTCGTCGGGCATCGCGATCGAGGCGTAGGCCACCTCGGTCGAGCCGTAGATGTTGTAGAGGTTGTCGCCGAAGGCGTTCATCCACTCCAGGGCCAGGTCGCCGGGCAGGGCCGAGCCCGAGGCGGCGGTCACCTTCAGGTGGGAGAGGTCGTACTTGGCGCGCACGTCCTCGGGCAGGTTGAGGATGCGCTGGAGCATCACCGGGATCACCACGAAGGAGTCGCACCGGTCGTCCTGCAGCGAACGCAGCGCCTCCTCGGGGTCGAAGCCACGGCGCAGCACCATGGTCGAGCCGAGCAGCATCGCCATGAACATGTGGGCCAGACCCCAGGTGTGGAAGAGCGGGGCCGCGATGTGGGTGCGCCACCCGGACTCGAGCGGCAGGCGCGACATCAGCGAGACGCCGTTGCTGATGCCGGCCTCCTTGCGGGGCGCACCCTTCGGCGTCCCGGTCGTGCCGGAGGTGAGGATGATGATCCGGGCGTGGCGCGAGGGCGGCTGGAGGTCGGTGGCGGGGTGAGCGCCGATCAACGACTCCAGCGAGTCTCCCCCGGGGTTCCCGTCGACCCACCCGACCACGCGTCGGTTGACCGAGGCGCCCTCGAGCAGTCCCGTGAACTCCTCGTCGTGGATCACCATGACGGGGGCCTCGCGGTCGAGCACCGCGCGCAGCTGGGGGCCGGCGAAGGCCGTGTTGAGGTAGAGCAGGTCGGCGCCGAGCTTGGCCACGGCGATGCTCGCCTCGACGAAGCCGCGGTGGTTGCGGCACATCACCGCGACCTGGTCGCCCTCCTTGACACCCTGCGCCTTCAGGCCGTGCGCCAGGGCGTTCGATCGCTCGTGGATCTGACGGAACGTCAGCTCGCCGAGCTCGTCGATGATCCCCACCTGGTCGGGCCGGGTCAGCGCCAGCTGGGTGAACCCTCCTGCCGGCCCGGTCCCCCATGCCTTGATGGTGCGCACGATGAGGCGGAGCTTCGCCGGCGACATGGGGCGGACGACTCCGGCGCGGCGGAGCACGGAAAGGGAAGTGATGATGCTCATGGGTGTCCTCGGGCTCAGGGCCGGGCCCGCCCTCCCTCCCCAGGGCGGCAGGACTCCGGTGCGTCAGGCAGGGGTCTTGGGGGTCACCAGTCGCGTGGCCTGCCAGTCCTTGCTGACGGCCGCGGTCGTGGTCTGCGCGAGGCCCGCGATGGGGGCGGCCTCGGCGATGTCGGCGGCGTCGACGCAGTTGGGTCGGCCCACCTTGGGGGTCAGCAGCCAGATGACGCCACCGCCGACGAGGTCGGCCTTGGCGTCGACGAGTCCGTCGACGAGGTCACCGTCCTCGTCACGCCACCACAGCAGGACGGACTCGACCACGTTGCCGTAGTCGCCGTCCACCATGTCGGCGTCGAGGGCGTCCTCGATGGCGATCCGCAGGTCGTCGTCGGTGTCGTTGTCCCAGCCGAGCTCCTGGACGACCTGGCCGCGGGTGAAACCCATCTTCTCGGCCGGTCCGGGGTTCGGGTGCTGGGTGGACTCGCCGCCCACGGTCGCGCTCAACAGACTCTCCTCTTCGTGGTGCAGGGTGCTTCCCGCCGGTTGCGGTGGGGGTAGTCCACCGGAGTCCGGGCCCGAGCGCAACCCCACGTACCGATGAGTAGGAAAATATCAACCCCTCGGTCGTGTGGTCCTGGTCTCTTCATGGAACGATGAGGGGGTGACTGGACAGACGCAACCCGAACGTCCCCCCATCCCTTCCGTGATCCACGAAGGCCTCCCCACCCAGCTCCCGGACATCGATCCCGAGGAGACGTTGGAATGGCTCGCGAGCTTCGACTCACTCGTCGACGGCCGCGGTCGTGACCGGGCCCGCTACGTGATGCTGCGGCTCCTGGAGCGGGCCCGCGAGAAGCAGGTCGGCGTCCCCGCCCTGCGCTCGACGGACTACATCAACACCATCCCACCCGAGCGTGAACCGTGGTTCCCCGGCGACGAGGAGGTGGAGCGACGCATCCGGGCGTTCATCCGGTGGAACGCGGCCGTCACCGTCTCCAACGCCAACCGCAAGGGTCTGGAGGTCGGCGGACACATCGCCACCTACCAGTCGGCGGCGAGCCTCTACGAAGTCGGCTTCAACCACTTCTTCCGCGGCAAGGACCACCCCGGCGGCGGTGACCAGATCTTCATCCAGGGCCACGGCTCCCCCGGCGTCTACGCCCGCGCCTACCTCGAGGGGCGCCTGACCGCCGAACAGCTCGGCCGGTTCCGCCAGGAGGTACAGCACGGTGTCGGGCAGGGCATCCCCTCCTACCCCCACCCCCGCCTCATGCCGGACTTCTGGGAGTTCCCCACCGTCTCGATGGGGCTCACGGGCATCAACTCGATCTACCAGGCGCGGTTCAACCGCTACCTGCACAACCGCGGCATCAAGGACACGAGCCAGCAGCACGTCTGGGCGTTCCTGGGCGACGGCGAGATGGGCGAGCCGGAGTCCCTGGGCGCCATCTCGGTGGCGGCCCGCGAAGAGCTCGACAACCTCACCTTCGTCATCAACTGCAACCTGCAGCAGCTCGACGGCCCGGTGCGCGGCAACGGCAAGATCATCCAGGAGCTCGAGTCGGTCTTCCGCGGCGCCGGCTGGAACGTCATCAAGGTGGTCTGGGGTCGCGACTGGGACGCCCTGCTGGCCAAGGACGTCGACGGCGTCCTGGTCAACCGGATGAACACGATCCCCGACGGACAGTTCCAGACCTACCATTCCGAGGGCGGCGCCTACACGCGTGAGCACTTCTTCGGGGTCGACCCGCGCCTGCGCGCCATGGTCGAGCACATGACCGACCGCCAGATCGAGCTGCTCCCGCGCGGCGGTCACGACTACCGCAAGGTGTACGCCGCCTTCGACGCAGCGACGAAGCACTCCGGCCAGCCGACGGTGATCCTGGCCCACACCATCAAGGGCTGGACCATCGACGCGCTGGAGTCGAAGAACGCGACCCACCAGATGAAGAAGCTGACCCTGGAGGACGTGAAGCGCTTCCGCGACCGGCTGAGGATGCCGATCAGCGACAAGGAGCTCGAGGAGCACTACGAGCGCACCGGACAGGCCCCGCTCTTCCACCCCGGCGTCGACTCCCCCGAGGTCGAGTACATGCTGGAGCGCCGCCGTCAGCTCGGCGGGTCGCTGCCCGCCCGCGTGGACCGTTCCTCACCGTTGAGCCTGCCGGGGGCGGAGATCTACGCCGACCTCAAGAAGGGCGCCGGCGCCAACAAGGTCGCCACCACGATGGCGACGGTCCGGCTGCTGCGCGACTGGATGAAGCACCCCGGCATCGGGGACCGCATCGTGCCGATCGCTCCCGACGAGTACCGCACGTTCGGCATGGACTCGATGTTCCCGACCGCGAAGGTCTACAACCCGGCCGGGCAGACCTACGAGTCGGTGGACCGCAAGCTCCTGCTCTCCTACAAGGAGTCGACCTCCGGACAGATGCTGCACGAGGGCATCTCGGAGGCCGGGGCCGTGGCGTCGGCCACCGCGGCGGGGTCGGCGTACGCCACGCACGGCGAGCACATGATCCCGTTCTACATCTTCTACTCGATGTTCGGCTTCCAGCGCACCGGTGACTCCATCTGGGCAATGGCCGACCAGATGGCTCGCGGCTTCCTGATCGGCGCCACCGCGGGTCGCACCACGCTGACCGGTGAGGGCCTGCAGCACGCGGACGGCCACTCCCCGCTGCTGGCTGCCACCAACCCGGCCGTCGTGCACTACGACCCGGCGTACGCCTACGAGGTGGCGCACGTGATGCAGTCCGGCCTGGAGCGGATGTACGGCGAAAATCCGGAGAACGTCATCTTCTACCTCACCGTCTACAACGAGCCGGTGCACCAGCCTGCCGAGCCCGAGGACCTCGACGTGGAGTCGTTGCTCAAGGGTCTGCACCGGGTCGCGCCCGCGGAGGACGACAACCCGAAGGTGCGGCTTCTCGCCTCCGGCGTCGCCGCCCCCTGGGCGGAGCGCGCTGCCGAGCTGCTGCATGACGAGTGGGGCATCTCGAGTGAGCGCTGGTCGGTGACCTCGTGGAACGAGCTCGCCCGTGACGCCGTGGCGGCCGAGGACTGGAACCTGCTCAACCCCGGCGAGGAGCGTCGAACGGCCTTCGTCACCGACCAGCTCGCAGGGTCGCAGGCGCCTGTCGTGGCGGTCACCGACTACATGGCGGCGGTCCCGCTGCAGATCGCCCGGTGGGTGCCGGCCGACTACCGGGTGCTGGGCACCGACGGCTTCGGCTTCGCCGACACCCGTCCGGCCGCGCGTCGCTTCTTCCGGGTGGACGCCGAGTCCGTGGTCGTGCAGGCGCTCCAGGCGCTCGCCGACGCCGGTGAGATCGACGTGGCGAAGGTCGTCGAGGCCCGCACCCGCTACCGCATCGACGACCCGACGGCCGTCAGCGGAGTCGCCCAGGAGGGCGGCGACGCCTGATCAGGCGCCCGCCGCGTGCAGCTCGTGCACGGCGGCCAGCTCCTCCACGCCCGTCACGCCGTCCTCGGCGTGGCGGGCGCGGCGCTTCTCGACGTTGCGCGGGGGCACGGCCGGTGCACCGGAGACCAGCAGCCGCCGCCACTGGGCCTTGGAGAACTTGTTGGGGGTGCTTTCGGCGACGAAGTCGCGCACGAGGCGGGCGAAGCGGTCCGGGTGGTCGCGGTGCGGGAAGTGTCCGCTGCGCTCCATGACCTCGACGCGCGCCCAGGGGGCCAGCCGCTTGGCGCGGTGGGCGTGGTCGACCGGGATGACGTGGTCGTCACTGCCCCACACCACGCAGAGCGGCAACCCGCTGGTCAGGTAGGCCCGGTCGGCCATCGTGACGACCTGGCCGCGGTAGTCCACGACGGCCCGCACGACGTGGCGGGTCGCCGCGCGTGACCGCGGGTCGACGAAGGTCTCGTAGACCCGCGCCACCTCGCCCAGGTCGCGGGTGCGGGGCAGTCCGGTGTGCGAGAGCACCCGGAGCGCGGTGGCGTTGACGTGACGCACCACCGGCAGGGTGAGGGCGCCCATCACCTGGTGGAAGCCCGGGGTGGTGATGGCCCGGATGGCCGGGGAGACCTCACGACCCAACCCGCCGGACGAGACCAGCACGATGCGCTCGGTGCGCTCGGGGAACTGGTAGGCGAACTGCATGGCCACCCCGCCCCCGAAGCTGTGGCCCACGACGGTGACCCGCTCGATGCCGAGCACCGTGAGCAGGTCTCGCATGCCGTTGGCGTAGCCACCGAGGCTGTAGTCGGCGCGGGGCTTGTCCGAGGCGCCGTGTCCGAGCAGGTCGGGGGCGATGACGGTGTGGTCGCGGGCCAGCTCGTCGATCACGGTGTCCCAGGTCTGGTGGTCACAGCCCAGGCCGTGCAGCAGGAGGAGGGCGGGGCCCTGCCCCACCTTGACGTAGGCGCGGCGGTGACCGTTGATCGTTGCGTACTCCATGGAGTGCCTACCGGCTGACCTGACCATCCGTGCCTCCCGTGACCGACCCGATGTCCGGAGCGATACCCATGTGACTGGTGGGTGAACCCCGGGCGAATACCCGAAGTGTGACAAAGACCATGCGCCCCGTGGTCCTTTTTCCGCAAGTGGCGCCTCCCGGAGGGGCCCGCCGCCCCTCTGGCATGGGCGAACTACCCTCGAGGGGTGACCCCCCAGGTGACGGACGAGCAGGCCCGCGTCGCTGCCGCGCTCGCGCGGGCGAGCGGCGCCATGAGCACGGCCGCCACCGCGCGGATGGACCGCGAGATGCCGTGGTTCTCCGAGCTCAGCGCGGAGGACCGCTCCTGGGTCGGCCTGATCGTGCACGCCGGCATCCGGACGTTCGTCGACTGGTTGCGCTCGAGCCCCGGCGCCACCGGCGACGACGACCTCGACGGGCACGCCCTGGCCACCACCGTCTTCGGCGCGGCGCCGCGCGAGCTGGCCGGGGTCATCACGCTGCGCCAGACGGTGGACCTGATCCGGTTGAGCATCGACGTGGTGGAGTCGGCGATCGACGACCTGGTGGCCGTCGAGGACGCTCCTCTGGTGCACCGGGCGGTGCTGCGCTACGGACGTGAGGTCGCCTTCGCCACCGCCGAGGTGTACGCCCGGGCGGCGGAGTCGCGCGGGGCGTGGGACGCGCGCCTGGAGGCGTTGGTCGTCGACGCCGTGCTGCGCGCCGACTCCGACGAGTCGCTGCTCTCCCGCGCAGGCGCTCTCGGGTGGAAGGCCGCCTCCGGCGTCGCGGTGGTGGTCGGGTCGGCGCCTGCCGGGCGCAAGGAGACCGACGTCTTCGAGGGCGTACGCCGCGCCGCGCACGCCGCGGGCGTTGACTCGTTGTGCGCCACCCAGGGCGACCTCCTGGTCGTGGTGCTCGGGGGCGTGCAGGAGCCCGAGGTCGCCGCCGACTGGTTGGTCGAGCACTTCGCCCCCGGCCCGGTCGTGGTGGGTCCGGTGACCTCGGGCCTCCCGACGGCTCACGTCTCGGCCGCCGAGGCACTCCTCGCTCACCGCGTCTGCGCCGCCTGGCCCGGTGCGCCGGTGCCGGTGCGCAGCGCCGACCTGCTGGCCGAGCGGGCCCTGGCGGGCGACGCCCGCGCCCGGGACCAGCTGGTCACGACCGTGCACGAACCCCTGACCTCGCCGCGAAGCACCCTGGCCGAGACCCTGCAGGCCTGGTTCGACGCCGGGCACTCGACGGAGGCGGCGGCACGTGCGCTCTTCGTGCACCCCAACACCGTGCGCTACCGCCTGCGCCAGGTGGCCGAGACCACCGGGCTCACGCCCACCACGCCGCACGACGCGTTCACGCTGCAGGTGGCTCTGGCCGTGGGGCGCATGGTCGCCGAGTCCTGACTCCGTTGGGCCCCACGCCGTCACCCACCGCGGACTTGTAGGACCCCCACAAACTTTCGCCCTTCTTTTTCGTCCTGCTCGGCTGCCGTACGGCCACGTCGCACAGGCACAGTGGTGGAGTGCTCGTCATCGTCGCCCCCGGTCAAGGGGCCCAGACCCCCGGTTTCCTCACCCCGTGGCTCGCGGAACCCGCGTTCCGTGCGCGCTTCGAGTGGCTCTCCGCCGTCGCAGGGATCGACCTCGTGACCCACGGGACCGTCTCGGACGCCGAGACCATCCGTGACACCGAGGTCGCCCAGCCGCTCCTGGTCGCCACCGGGCTGGTGGCGGCCCTCGAGCTCTTCCCCCACCCGGGCGACGCCTTCGCCCAGATCGGCGCGGTCGCCGGTCACAGTGTCGGCGAACTGACCGCCGCCGCCGGGGCCCGGGTCATCACGGCCGAGCAGGCCATGGTGCTGGTGCGCGAGCGTGGCCGCGCGATGGCGCAGGCCTCCGCCGTCTCCCCCACCGGCATGACCGCGGTGCTGGGTGGGGACCGCGACGACGTGCTGGCGGCCCTGGAGCGCCACGGCCTCACCGCGGCCAACGACAACGGTCCCGGCCAGGTCGTCGCCGCCGGAACCACCGAGCAGCTCGCCGCCCTGGCCGCCGATCCCCCGGCGCGCGCCCGCCTGGTGCCGCTGAGCGTGGCCGGCGCCTTCCACACCACCCACATGGAGCCGGCGGTGGCCCACCTGGGTCAGCTGGCCCGCTCGGTCTCGACCCACGACCCGCGCACCCGGCTCATCTCCAACCGCGACGGTCAGGTCGTCCACGACGGCGGCGACGTCCTGAAGCGCATCGTCGGCCAGATCGCCAACCCCGTGCGGTGGGACCTGTGCATGGAGACCATGGCCGACCTCGGGGTGACCGGCATCCTGGAGATGCCACCGGCCGGCACCCTGACGGGCATCGCCAAGCGTGCCCTCAAGGGCGTGGAGACCTTCGCCCTGAAGACTCCCGACCAGCTGGACGCGGCTCGCGAGTTCTGCGGGCACCACGCAGAGGTCTCCCCGATGGAGACGTCGCCGACCTGGCGGATGGTCGTCGCGCCCGCCAAGGGCACCTTCCACCGCCGCACCGCCGACGACGTCGCCGTCGTCGGGGCCGGCACCCTCATCGGCGACGTGGCCAGCACCCGCGACAGCGCGGGCGTGCGTACGCTGCACGCCGGACGCGTGGTCGAGTGGCTGGTCGAGGACGGCGACCCGGTCTCCCCCGGCCAGCCCCTGCTCCGCCTGCACCCGATGGGCGCCGCATGACACTCGCCTCCCCCACCGGCGTTCCCGGCAGCCGCATCCTGGGGCTGGGGGTCCACCGGCCCTCCCGGGTCGTGCCCAACGCCGACGTCGTCGACGCGATCGACTCCAGCGACGAGTGGATCCAGCAGCGCTCGGGCATCCGGCAGCGTCGGTGGGCCGACGACCACGAGAGCGTGCGGTCGATGGCCGTGGGCGCGTCGCGCCAGGCCCTCGAGCGTGCCGGTCTGGCCGCCACCGACGTCGACTGCGTCGTGGTCGCGACCGTCTCGCACCTCCTGCAGACCCCGGCGCTGGCCACGGCCGTCGCCCACGACCTCGGCACCGACCACGCCGCCGCCTTCGACATCTCCGCGGCCTGCGCCGGCTTCTGCCACGCCCTGGCGCTCGCCAACGACATGGTGCGCGTCGGCACGGCCCAGCACGTGCTCGTGATCGGCGTCGAACGACTCAGCGACCTGACCGATCCACACGACCGCGGCACTGCCTTCATCTTCGCCGACGGGGCCGGCGCGGCCGTGGTCGGCCCGAGCGCGACCCCGGGCATCGCCCCGGTGGTCTGGGGCTCCGACGGCGAGCAGTACGACCTCATCCGTCAGCGCGAGGACTGGCGCGACGTGGTGGGCGACGAGACCACCCCCGGCAGCGGCCGGATGCCGCACCTGGTGATGCAGGGCAGCCCGGTCTTCCGCTGGGCGTCCTTCACGATGGCGGAGGTCGGGCGCCGTGCCCTCGACCGAGCAGGCATCGGCATCGACGACCTCGACGTCTTCGTGCCCCACCAGGCCAACATGCGCATCATCGACGCCATGGCGCGCGCGATGAAGCTGCCTGCCCACGTGCGCATCGCCCGCGACATCGCCGACCAGGGCAACGCCTCGGCGGCCTCCGTGCCGATGGCACTCGACCGCATGATGGTCGAGGGTGAGGCACGATCCGGGGACACGGCGTTGCTCATCGCCTTCGGCGCCGGGCTCGCCTACGCCGCCCAGGTCGTCCGCGTCCCCTGACCCCCTGTTCCCACCGAAGAACCCACCACCAGAAGAGAAGGAGGCCTCCATGGCCACCACCGAAGAGATCCGCTCCGAGCTCGCCGACATCGTCAACGAGGTCGCTGGCGTCAGCCCCGAGGACGTGCAGCTCGACAAGTCGTTCGTCGACGACCTGGACGTCGACTCCCTGTCGATGGTCGAGGTCGTGGTTGCCGCCGAGGAGAAGTTCGGCGTCTCGATCCCCGACGACGAGGTCAAGAACCTGAAGACCGTGGGTGACGCCGTGGCCTTCATCGAGAAGGCCGCCGCCTGAGCCCAGGCGCCGTCCCCCGTCCGTCTCGCTCAAGGAGTTCCATGACAGCCCCCCGCGTCGTCGTCACCGGCCTCGGCACCACCTCACCGGTGGGTGGCGACGTACCCACCACCTGGTCGGCCCTCCTCGCCGGCACCTCCGGTGTCGCCTCCCTCACCGACGAGTGGGCCGAGCCCCTGGGCTCGCGCCTGGCCGCGCGGGTGGCCGTGGAGCCGGGCGAGGTGCTCGACCGCGTCAAGGCGCGGCGGATGGACCGGTCCGGCCAGCTCGCCGCCGTGGCCGCCACCGAGGCGTGGGCCGACGCCGGACTCGGTGAGTCCGGCGTCGAGCCCGAGCGCCTGGCGGTCGCCATCGCCTCCGGCATCGGCGGCGTCACGACGCTGCTCGCCAACTACGACGCCCTGCGCGAGAAGGGACCGCGGCGGGTCTCGCCCCTCGCGATCCCGATGCTGATGCCCAACGGTCCGGCGGCGACCGTCGGACTGATGGTGGGGGCGAAGGCCGGGGTGCACACGCCGGTCTCCGCCTGCGCCTCCGGCAACGAGGCCATCGCCCTGGGCATCGACCTGATCCGCCTGGGCCGGGCAGACGTCGTCGTCTGCGGGGGCACAGAGGCGGCGGTGCACGCGCTGCCGATGGCCGCCTTCGGTCAGATGATGGCCCTGAGCCGGCGCAACGACGACCCCACGGCTGCCTCCCGGCCCTGGGACCGTGGCCGTGACGGCTTCGTCCTCGGAGAGGGAGCAGGCGTGGTGGTCCTCGAGTCCGAGGCGCACGCCCGGGCCCGCGGAGCCCGGATCTACGCCGAGGCGGCGGGAGCCGGCATCACGGCGGACTCCCACGACATCGCCCAGCCCGACCCCGTCGGCGCCGGGGCCACGCGCGCCATGGTGCGAGCCCTGAGCCAGGCCGACCTCTCCCCCTCCGACGTCGTCCACGTCAACGCGCACGCCACCTCGACCCCGCAGGGCGACCTGGCCGAGGCGTTGGCGATCCGCAACGCGTTGGGCTCCTCCACGACGGCAGTGGTGACGTCGACGAAGTCGATGACCGGACACCTCCTCGGCGCCGCCGGTGCCTTGGAGTCGATCGCCACGATCCTGGCGCTGCACGAGCGCACGGTGCCGGCGACCATCAACCTCGACGACCCCGAGGACGTCGGCCTGGACCTGGCCTGCTCCCGACGCACGCTCGGCGGCGGGGACCTCGCTGCGCTCAACAACTCGTTCGGGTTCGGCGGCCACAACGTCGCCCTCGCCTTCAGGAGCATCTGATGAGCGCCGCACCCAGCCCGTCGCTGGCCCGCCCCGACCGCCCCGACCGCACCGACGACCCCCGCCACCCGCTGCACCGGCTCGCCGCGCTGCTCGACGAGGGCACCCTCGAGCTGCTCAGCCCTGTCGACGACTCCGGCATGCTGGCCGCCCGCGGCGAGGTGCACGGCGCTCCTGTCGTCGCCTTCTGCTCCGACGCCACCGTCATGGGCGGGGCGATGGGCGAGGTGGGCTGCCGCGCGGTGGTGGAGGCCTACGACCGTGCGCTCGCCGACGGCGTGCCGGTCATCGGCCTGTGGCACTCGGGGGGCGCCCGCCTGGCCGAGGGGGTGCTCTCCCTGCACGCGGTGGGACTGATCTTCCAGGCCATGACCCTCGCGTCCGGACGGATCCCGCAGATCTCCGTCGTCCTCGGCCCGGCAGCCGGGGGCGCGGCCTACGGCCCCGCACTCACCGACGTGGTGATCCTCGGGCCGGAGGGACGCATCTTCGTCACGGGCCCCGACGTGGTCCGCTCCGTGACCGGTGAGGACGTCGACATGCTCCGGCTCGGCGGCCCCGAGCCGCACGGACGTCGCTCGGGCGTGGTGCACGTGCTCACCGACACCGAGCGCGAGGCGCTCGACTCCGCGCGGCAGGTGGCCCACCTGCTCGGGGCCCAGGGCCAGATGGACGAGGCCAGCGTGGAGGACTCCGACCTCGAGCAGATCCTGCCGATCGATCCCAAGCGCGCCTACGACGTGCACCCGCTGGTCGACGCGGTGCTCGACGAGGGCAGCACCACCGAGCTGCACGCCAAGTGGGCACCCAACGTCGTCACTGCCCTGGGGCGCCTCGGCGGACGTACCGTCGGCGTGGTCGCCAACAACCCCTTGCGCCTCGGCGGCTGCCTCGACTCCCCCTCGGCGGAGAAGTCGGCACGCTTCGTACGCCTCTGCGACGCCCTGGGCGTGCCCCTCGTGGTGCTCGTCGACGTGCCCGGCTACCTTCCCGGGGTCGGTCAGGAGTGGGACGGCGTGGTCCGGCGCGGCGCGAAGCTGCTGCACGCCTTCGCCGAGTGCGTGGTGCCGCGCGTGACCGTGGTGACCCGCAAGACCTACGGTGGCGCCTACATCGCCATGAACGCCCGGTCACTCGGAGCGTCGAAGGTGTTGGCCTGGCCGGGCGCCCAGGTTGCGGTGATGGGCCCGCTGGCCGCGATCAGGATCATCCACCGTCGTCGCCTCGCCGAGGTGCCACCCGACCTTCTCCCGCAGATCGAGGAGGAGCTGGCCGCGGAGCACGAGAAGATCGCGGGCGGCGTGGAGAAGGCCGTGGAGATCGGGGTGGTCGACGAGATCGTGGCGCCGGCCCGCACCCGCACCGCGATCGCGCAGGCGCTGCAGCAGGCCGCGGGCGACGGCACCCTGCGCGGGAGGCACGGCAACATCCCGCTCTGAGGTCCCCGACAGCACGACGAGGGCCGGTCCTCCCGATGGGGAGGACCGGCCCTCGTGTCGATGTGGGGCCGCACGCGCGGAGGACGGCTGCTCACGCCGCCCGCGGCGGTGGTCAGACGACCTGGTGGAGCCAGCGCACTGGAGCGCCCTCACCGGCGTAGCGGAAGGACTCGAGCTCGTCGTCCCACGGCTTGCCGAGCAACTTGTCCAGCTCCAGCTCGACGGTCGTCTCGCCGTTGGCCGCCTTCACCATCGCCGAGCGCAGCCGGTCCTCGGGGATCATGATGTCGCCGTGGAGCCCCGTGACGGCGTGGAAGACGCCGAGGTCCGGGGTGAAGGAGTAGCGCGAACCCTCGGTCGAGCTCGTCGGCTCCTCGGTGATCTCGAACCGGAGGTGATTCCACCCCCGGAGCGCAGAGACGATCGCCGCCGCCGTGCCGGCAGCACCGGTCCACGACAACTCGGCCCGGTAGGTCCCGGGCTGGGCCGGCTGCTCCGTCCAGTCCAGGCTGACGGCAGCGCCAAGTACGCCCCCCACGGCCCACTCGATGTGCGGGCTGAGTGCGGACGGCGTTGAGTGCACGAACAGGATCCCGCGCGTCGCGGGCCCGTTCGGGCGGGGTGCAGTACGTGTCGTCACCGTGACCTCCTTCATCTCCGGCGTTGAGCTACGCCTTCCCCAGCGATCTCCACGTCCAGAAACGAATGTGCACAGTGACACCTCGACAACACAGTGACACCTATGTAATTAGACGACTCATTCTCACCCATCCGGGCAAAGAAAACCAGCGCGCACTCCCCGGCGTGTCGGGAGGTGCGCGCTGGTCAGGCTCGTAGGGCCGGGGGCTGACCGTCAGTCCCTCTTCCTCTCCAGGGCCTCCGCGCGTTCTGCGGCGTCGGTGATCTCGTCACTGTCGATCGCGTGGGTCCGGTGGAACCACGCCAGCGCGTCCTCCTCGCGACCGGCAGCCAGGAGCGTGTCGGCGTAGGCGTAACGCAGGCGCACCACCCACGACGCACGGCTCTTGTGCATCAGGGGCGCGAGCTCGAGCGTGCGCAGGGCGGCGTCCATCTGCCCCATGTCTCGCCGCGCACCGGACTCGACGATCGTCATCTCCGCCTTGGCCTCGGGAGAGAAGTTCGCAACCGACGGGCTCTTGGCCAGCTTGAGCGCCTGCTCGGGCTGGCCGAGCGCTCGGTGACAGTCCGCCATGATCGGGATGTAGTCGGGCACGCCGTTCATCCGCTTGGCCGCACGCAGCTCGGAGAGCGCCTCGGCGTAGTGGCCGGCGGCGTACGCTGCTTCTCCGGCCGCCTCACGCACCACCGCGAGCCGGGAGGCACGAGCACGGGCCGCGAGGGTGTGCTGGTAGGCGGTCTCGGGGTCGGTGTCGATCAGGGCGCCGGCGGCCGCCAGGTGACGGGCCACGCGGGCAGCCAGCTTCTCCGGCAGACCCTTCAGCTGGGCGCTGACGGAGCGGTCGAGCTCCTTGCCGGTGATCCCCTCGGGGAACTCCGGACCGTCGTAGCGCTCCTGGTCCGCAGTGCGCGGGCCCTTCTCGCCGGCCTCACGGCGGTCACGCGAGTAGGGACGGTCTCCCCCACGCGAGTCGCGCCGCGCACCAGGCTTGCCGCCCCGATCGTACGACTTCTGGCCCCCACGGTCCGACGTACGTCCGTCACCGGACTTGCCGTAGGGCTTGCTGCTGCGTTCGCCGGGCTTGCCGTCCCGTCCGGGCTTGCCGCTGGCGGACCCGCCACGGCTCGGCTTGCCCGCGCTGGAGCCACCGCGACCGGGTGCGCCACCACGACCGCTCGTGCTGCCGCCGCGGGAGCCTCCGGCTCCACCGCGACCTGTCCCCCTGGAGCCTCCACCGTTTCCGGCAGGGCGCTGACCACGACGCTCGTCAGCCATGGAGTCCACCTCTTCGTCTCGTATCGTTCGCACAAGCCCGCGAGCTCGCAGGCCTGAAATGCAGCAGAGGCCACCTTATAGGGGTGGCCTCTGCGCAAAGGTATGTCCGGCGGCGTCCTACTCTCCCACGACCTCTCGGTCGCAGTACCATCGGCGCTGAAAGGCTTAACTTCC
>NZ_JADCSA010001008.1 GCF_015070385.1 Nocardioides malaquae
TACCCTGTTAATCCAATAGCTGCCATCACACCTCTGGGCACCCAGCTTACTTCACTTCCTCTTTCTCCGGCCAATCGTGTAGCTTTATTTGAAGCCATCAAGTCCCACGTTGGATCACTTGGACAAATTGTGTAAGGAAAATTGCTCCAACCACAGGGTCAGAAAGGCTTTTCATTTTCCTCAGCTTCTTTGTAACGGTTTGTGGTAGGATAAGCTCTCTGAGCGGCGCTTGTATAAAAAGCC
>NZ_JADCSA010001009.1 GCF_015070385.1 Nocardioides malaquae
TAAGAGTTTTATTCTGATCTCATCTATATCCACTACTGGGACCAAAAAAAAAAGGAGACGCTTGCTCTTGCAAAGTGATGGCTGACATCACAGTGACAACATTGTGGGTTGATATTTAAATATAAGTCCTCTTTAAAACTTTAAAACCGTCATAGCACTTGAGGACATGTTTTCCGTTTTTTGGAACGATGTATTCTTTCCCCGAACTGTTGTATAACCGGATGTGTGATATTTCAAGTTGTC
>NZ_JADCSA010001010.1 GCF_015070385.1 Nocardioides malaquae
AAAGCTCACAACGCCGTTGTGCAGTGACGAGCGCACTCGGGGAGCAATTTGGGGTGAGGCCCTTGCTCAAGGATATTCTGCCCTGGCCGGGATTCGTGCCTCCACAACCAGAGAGCATCTGGCTCTCTAGACGCGCGCCCTAACCACTCAGCTATACTACCCCCAGTATGGCTGAGTGCATTAGGGCCTTGAGGCCCACACCCACTCTTTCAGTAAAAAAAAAACGTCGAGTTCATTCTTTGT
>NZ_JADCSA010001011.1 GCF_015070385.1 Nocardioides malaquae
TATAATGCATTTTTTTTCCATTGTCTCAAATACTGAAGTCGTATGTCCCTATCAAGGCGGAAGGACCGCAGAATTAACACATTTATTGCCAGTTATACCTTATTTCCAAGGCTCCTTGTAAATGTAATTCACCCAGTATTTCACCCAGCACAGAAAAACTGCAACCGTGGCCTTCCGTGCTTTTGTAACAGTCGGTAGAAAGGGGCTTGTTTTGATCAAGAACGTGATCTGGAGTTGGATTAC
>NZ_JADCSA010001012.1 GCF_015070385.1 Nocardioides malaquae
CCGGGCGCATGTTCGACATACTGCCACTGGGCACCGCCAATGTCGAAATTCATCCAGAGCACGATGCCCAGCACGAAGTCGACCAGCGTGGCGACGAGCGCGAGCATGCGCGCGCCCTGCGCATTGAGGAAAAGGCAAGCGATCGCGGCAACAGCCGGGACCGCCAGCATGACGGAGAGGATCGGAAAGCCCTGCATCACGCGATCAACCCAAAATGGCCCAGGTGACGGCCGCGGTCAGGCC
>NZ_JADCSA010001013.1 GCF_015070385.1 Nocardioides malaquae
CCCATTGATTCCGGATAGGGACCCGAAAGCATGTGGGTCTCCATCCGGCAAATACAAAAAAGGATTATTGATCTCAGTAGAGTAATCAATAGGGGGGAAAAAACATTCTGGGGGTGAACTACTCAATTGAGAGAAGGCAAATTTTAATGTTCAAGTTCCAGGTGCTCAAGAGTCCACAACATCCGGCCGTTCCAGCTCCAGAGGTGATCAGTAAAAAGGGTAGTAGGGCATTCCCCTCCCTTG
>NZ_JADCSA010001014.1 GCF_015070385.1 Nocardioides malaquae
CCAAGTGCTTGTCAGGATGGGGGGTCCCCAGTTCAAATATGATTACTTTGGGGTGTCACAGCCTGAACCAATGATTTAAAGCTGCTATCCAGAATGTCATTTTAACCAATCACTATGTTAGAGTATGTTATCTGTGTTCTCCCTACTCTTCCATTGAGTCTGGATGAGACCTAGATACTTGATACTTGGGTTTGACATAAAATGTACAGATTGCAACCTTAAATATCATCAGAAAACACTCAG
>NZ_JADCSA010001015.1 GCF_015070385.1 Nocardioides malaquae
TGACACACATCATCTATTTAGAAAACAAGAAGATATGTTGACAAAGATATCCATATATTTTGTAATTCATTTTTATTTAAATCAATGTAGTCTTCAGTTCATGTAGGGTTATTTTAAAAGCAGACTAGCTACAGTTGAACTGCAGACTTCTATGGGCTGGCCTGCAGTATAACAATCGCCTTACCCAAAGTGGGGTCACTGTCTCAATTTGGGCGTGAATTTGTAGGCGCTTATGTGTCTCCA
>NZ_JADCSA010001016.1 GCF_015070385.1 Nocardioides malaquae
CATAGCAATGCATTGGTGGAATCCACAAATCCGCAGCCAGGGGATTTTGGTGTGGCTGTGCCCTCACAACGCGTCGCATCTTGTAGAGCTTTGTAGCTATTTTCAAATAGCCAAGGTATTTAATAGGGCTAAAACAAGTATGTATACTTTATAATAACATAATTTATCTGCAAAAGTAACTAGTAAGGGTAATGGGAATGCTGAGGATTTCCGGCAGGCTTCCTGCAGGCAGCTGCCTGCAGG
>NZ_JADCSA010000107.1 GCF_015070385.1 Nocardioides malaquae
CTAATAGTCAGGAATCACGGCCGTCAGTAACACTGTGTAGTGTTGCCAAGTCTGCTTATTTCCCGCAACCTATGGACAAAATTTTGCTTGTTTTTGTCTTGTTTTTGGAGGTCGGGTTCCTTATTTCTCTCACGAAACTTGGCAACACTGACTCAAACTCACAGCCTCACAACAACGACACCGGAGGACTGCACATTTTTATGTAAATCTTTACATATAACAAAAGGTTTATGGCTTTTATATGACTTGTTTTTGACTCGAAAGAAAAGGTAAGGACTTGGTTGGGACTCGAAACAAAATGCTTAGGACTTGGTTGGGACTCGAAACAAAAAGTTTAGGACTTGGACTTGACTTGGGACTTGTCTGTGTTGACTTGGACTTGACTTGAGAGCAAAGGACTTGGACTTGACTCGGGACTTG
>NZ_JADCSA010001017.1 GCF_015070385.1 Nocardioides malaquae
CACAACATAATAATGTTGGAAGCCAATCAGAAATTATCAAAGATTTTGCTTATTTGTGAGGAAACTTTTAAGAGCATTTGCCTATTTTGGACTAAAACATTTAACACATTTAATTCCGGTGTCCATTATTAAAATATAATCAATATTAGGTCTCTGAATACAGGTCTCTGCCAGGTCAGGAAGGTTAATGAAAAAGGGTTGCATTTGCTCCTCAATGTAGTGGAAATATGCGCGCAAATTCTC
>NZ_JADCSA010001018.1 GCF_015070385.1 Nocardioides malaquae
GTAAAAAATACATAGATAATGACGTATGTAAATGTAGCCCACACATACACATTCACGGATTTGCCCCCAATCGCGGAAGAATGAAATAGGCGACACTGGTCCGTAGGGGTACCAGTGACGCCCAGAGAGTGGAGCTGATACCTCGTATGTGCTGGAGGAGTAGGAGGAGGAAGAGGAGGAGAGGAAGAGGGAGGAGGGGAGGAGGAAGTGGAGGAAGAGGGGTACGAGGAGGAAGAGGAGGAG
>NZ_JADCSA010001019.1 GCF_015070385.1 Nocardioides malaquae
TCTGGGTCGGGTCCTCTTTTCGCAAAGTCTTATTTGTTAATTTAGGTTAAGGAATGTTACACTAACGTGAATGAAAAAACAAAATAATTTTCAGTGAATATCGAATTCCCCAATTTGGCTCGGGCCCTTATTTTCACAAAGTATTATTTTCTAATTTAGGGTAAGGAATGATACACTATTTGTTAATCTAGGTTAAGGAATGTTACACTAACGTGAATGAAAAAACAAAATAATTTTCAGTGA
>NZ_JADCSA010001020.1 GCF_015070385.1 Nocardioides malaquae
TGACTAACGAACCAAACATTTGACTTGAAGACTGTAGCCTTCCGGTCATCTGGTGCCAATCGCACCATTCCGCACTCCCGAAATACGGAGGAGCCGTTCTCAAACCACAGACGTAAAAGAGCCCGCAAAAGACTGGCAAAACCACATCGAAAGAGAACTTGAGCCATGTGAGGAGCGGCCGAGAAAGCTGTTAGATGAGCGAGCCGCCAACTGCAACAGATAATTGATCACCAATTTGGTTCC
>NZ_JADCSA010001021.1 GCF_015070385.1 Nocardioides malaquae
GTCATGCCAACAAAAACATTATTTGTCTACTTTCAATGTGGACAAATCATTTCAGTTTCAGTTTCTCTCCAAAACCTAGACTTATAAGAAGAATAGTGAGATAACAGGATTACCCCACCCATCCACTTGCATTGAGTTGCTCACCCAGCGCATGAAGCGATTTGAACTGCCTACTTCAGGGTTAGGGTTAGTTTATGTGAAAGACTGATGACACAAAAGGCAAAGTAACAGTGGCCCTACTAT
>NZ_JADCSA010001022.1 GCF_015070385.1 Nocardioides malaquae
GTCATGCAGTGCAGGTCTGTTTACATTCCCCAAAGAAACAAATAAAAATAGATTATAGCTCTAAACTCGCTCTTAATAGGTGTAACTTTGTCAGAGTCCATGTTTTGTTTGGGTATCGTTTATTGCGAGCGCAACTGAAGGAGTAGGAGAAGTAGAACAGATCTTTTTTCAGCGGGGAATACATTTGCAGGAACACCGCACTTTGAAAAAAATACAACTTCCGCGGAAATTCACACGGTGGA
>NZ_JADCSA010001023.1 GCF_015070385.1 Nocardioides malaquae
CTCCGGTAGTCTGAGCCCCTTGAACTCCAACAGTCCCGCGCTTCGACGGGGAGAGAAGGCCACAAGTTCCCCCTCTTCCTCGTGGAAGTCCAGCGTTAACAAGCAGGACCCATCCAAGGACTCCAAGGTTTCAAGTAAGCATGTCCCAATGATAATCGTAAAGACGTTATCATTTGATCGTAAATATTGTAGCTAATTTTTGAGTATAATATTAAAATAACTGGATGAAATGAAGAGACGTG
>NZ_JADCSA010001024.1 GCF_015070385.1 Nocardioides malaquae
GCTTGTGCATCTGTGTGACACAGTAGGACGACAGCATCAAATATTCACCAGCACATTTGGAATGGGAGCGTCCACGGACGTATGAGATTTACTGTATAATTAAGTAGTCCGGATTAAAGCAGGAATGGGGCTTAATCAACAGCAGGATGAGTTGATAAGCATTAAGCCACGACGACAAGATTTATTAAAACCGCTAACGATCAGGAGGTCCCTCGATGCATTTCTCCACAAGAATGAGGTCA
>NZ_JADCSA010000108.1 GCF_015070385.1 Nocardioides malaquae
CATGGATGTCCTCCCATTTACTGTCATTCAAATCCACCGTCTCATCTAATATGGGGGGAAAGAAAGAGCGGTCAGAGGAGGGTCAGAAAGAAAGATTAAGTGAAAGAAAGATTGCAAGAAAGATTGTGAGAGAAAGAGAAAGAAAGAATGTGAAGTAAGTGAAAGAGAAAGAAAAAGGGTTAAGGTAAGTAACTAAAAGAAAGTGCAAGTTAGGTCAGAAGAGAGAAAGATTGAAAAAAAAAAAGAAAAAGAAAAAGAAATCCATTGGAAGGCAGGTACTTTGTTCCCCCCATTTCTTGGAAACTAATAGTTTAAGACATGCAAGGTTTCCAGCCGGCAGTAACTGTTACCTTCTTAGCTATTAATGCTCCTCTGTTACCAGAGGGCTGCCTGCTGAGCCAAAATGGGCTTTTAGAGGAG
>NZ_JADCSA010001025.1 GCF_015070385.1 Nocardioides malaquae
AGTGAATGTCTGGTGACAGTGAGGAAACAGCCAGCCAGCCAGCTTCAGTCCTTAGGGAGTTCCTGACTAGGACTCTCTCTCTCTCTCTCACACACACACACACGCAGACACACACACATGCACGCAGACACACACGTACACGCACAGCCTCACCCAGACTGGCTTGCTTGATGTGTGCTCAATGTCACTCTGACATTTTCTCTCAGAGGGAGTGCTGCAGTCACTGAGGACAAGTAGTGTTG
>NZ_JADCSA010001026.1 GCF_015070385.1 Nocardioides malaquae
GGTGACAGAGGACTTAAGCGTCAGACCAACTGTCATTACCACCCTCAGAGCCCAGCTGACTGAGAGTGAAGGGATCTTTAACTTTTTACAGTATATTTAGTATATCTGCATTGTATTGATAGTGTTCATGCCTTCTGTGCATCAGATTGACGGCTCCACCCTGAGGACTCTGTGCATGCAGCACGGCCCCCTGATCACATTCCACCTCAACCTGCCTCATGGTACCGCCGTGGTCTGCTACA
>NZ_JADCSA010001027.1 GCF_015070385.1 Nocardioides malaquae
TAAAGCCCATCACCTTAGAAATCAGTTCTGTCGTTTCCTTCCAGAAAGGTTGCACCACAGGGCAAGTCCAGAACACATGTGCATGGTCCACAGCAGTATTTCCACACTTTCTCCAACAGTCTGGTTGGTTGCCTGTTTGCTTACATTTCTGTTTAGGTGTTATAAAGAAGCGGATCCGGTTTTTCCAACAAAAGTCTCTCCATGATAATGAGTTAGTTGTCGTTGACTGTGTCTCCCAGGTG
>NZ_JADCSA010001028.1 GCF_015070385.1 Nocardioides malaquae
CTCTAAAAGGGAGGAGGAAGCTATTAGCCTACTAGCAGTCTCTCATTACTGGAACAGGGAAAGCCCGGCATCTCCTGAGAGCAGAGCAACCTACATTTCTCCTCCATCTTCTGTTACCCATAGTAAGAGTAAAAATAAAATAAAAAGGCGAGGGGACACATTTGAGCGGACAAAGGCCTGCAGGCAGTGGGGTATAGTAATATGGAGGAAAATAGCACTGCCTGATCTAGGAACTCATAGAA
>NZ_JADCSA010001029.1 GCF_015070385.1 Nocardioides malaquae
CATGACCAAACAAGGAACTCTGTTGGAAGTACGTATCATGTAAAGATAGACATATTTGTATAAAAAAGAAAAACCTTCTTCAATAGGTTAATGCAGTATGCTCTGTGGATGTACAGTAAAGCTCCACTCAGCATCACAGTATACTGGCAATTCTGGAGCCCTGTGTTGTGGAGCAACATTAACACAAGGGACGCAAAGTGAGACTGAAGAAGGCATGTTGAAGAGGAGGGGAGGATGAGGAG
>NZ_JADCSA010001030.1 GCF_015070385.1 Nocardioides malaquae
GTGAGTTGGCTTCGTCTAGGAAGTTCCTGCTGCCCGCCTTTATGCCATCCATGATCCTAGTGTGCTTCGGAGACGGCGCCAAAGACTTGGGTTTATGCGAGGGTGAGAGAGTTGGAGGTTTTGGTGAGGAGGAAAGAGAGGGGGGTTTCGGGGACGAGGAGAAAGACAGGGGCTTGGGAGAGGAGCATAGAGAGCGGGGTTTGGGCGAGGAGCACAGCGAGAGGGGCTTAGGAGAGGAAGAG
>NZ_JADCSA010001031.1 GCF_015070385.1 Nocardioides malaquae
GTGACTATCACCAGAGAGTCATGGTTAATTATAAAGAGTCCAATAACAGGTGCAAATAGCTGAGCCCACGAAGCAGTCCTCTGGAGGGT
Source organism: Nocardioides malaquae (assembly GCF_015070385.1). Taxonomy (GTDB): domain Bacteria; phylum Actinomycetota; class Actinomycetes; order Propionibacteriales; family Nocardioidaceae; genus Nocardioides; species Nocardioides malaquae. The sequence goes on from NZ_JADCSA010001031.1 coordinate 90, forward strand.
GCAAATGTTTTTATTTGTTCCAAGGGAAATAGAAGGAGTAGACAGGCATTGTCCCAATGTTGGCGCAGAAAAGAGCAAAAGGCTTGAACCCGGGCACCTCCTGGCTGTGCATATCTCCACATAAACACCTCGCCCCCTCTCTCTAACAGTTTC
>NZ_JADCSA010001032.1 GCF_015070385.1 Nocardioides malaquae
GAGTGGTAGTTTTGGTTAATTCTTACAGGACATAACTGTAAAGTCCCAATCCAGGTCACATGCAGTACATTCGGTTTAATTTAATAATAGATAAGGTATTTGGAACTAGATTGACCAATCACACTGTATACAAAAAGCATTAACAAAAAACAGACCCAAAATATAGCAACAGTTTAAAAAATGCAAAGTTTGCCGTTTGCAGAGTTAGTCCCACAGTCAAGAGATGAAGTCAATCAGTCTAG
>NZ_JADCSA010000109.1 GCF_015070385.1 Nocardioides malaquae
GCTTTTTTTGTATACTTTTTAAATGTTTTTGAGAAACAAATGCTGCTATTTGTCCCAAAGTGACTGCTAAAGTTTGCCACTATTTATTTATTTATTTATTTTTTATTTGTTTCAAAAAGCTTGATGCCCTGTAAACACGACTCACTGTGACATAGCTCTGTTTACACCAGGGGTGTCCAAAGTGCGGCCCCGGGGGCCAAATGCGGCCCGAGGACCAGTTTTATACGGCCCACAGCTTCATTCCTAAATTGTATTATAAACGGCCCGCCAGCACTGGTCTGTCAAACAAGAATAACTTTCCAGAGAATAATTTGTCAGGATTCTATTGTTCCCTGTTGTCATTCTGGAGGGAAACGCTATTTTATTGTATTTTTCACTTCTGGTTACATTTGATAATCTGAAACATTTGTTTTT
>NZ_JADCSA010001033.1 GCF_015070385.1 Nocardioides malaquae
GTATGGAGCGCATATAAACGCAGCCACTGATTGAAGACGAGCTTCAGCCGTGCCACGCTGAGAAGTCTGATGTGTGCTGCGGCGTACTGCAGTGTCGTCTAGGCTACAGACACTCACGCTACAGGGCGATATGAACGAACGGGTGCCTTCCACCTGTCTCCTAATTTATGCCCAAGAGACTCTCAATTCTCTCAATACTAATTTGGTGTTTCAACCTCTCAAAAACAGCATAAACGAATGCC
>NZ_JADCSA010001034.1 GCF_015070385.1 Nocardioides malaquae
CCCAGGCAGCTGCTGCCATCTGGGCACAAGCTCTGCTGCCCACGAGGCTCCCGTAGTGCAAGGGCTTGCAGATGGCAACGTAGCAGTCGTAGGCCATGACAGTGAGAAGGGAAAGCTCTGAACCAAAGAAGAAGATGTAAAAGAAGACCTGTGCAGCACACCCTTGATAGGGGATGGCCCTGGTGTCCCAGAGGGCATTGGCCATGGCTTTGGGCAGAGTGGTGGAGATGCAGCCCAGGTCG
>NZ_JADCSA010001035.1 GCF_015070385.1 Nocardioides malaquae
GACAAAGTGAGAGAGACACCAAACAGGAGATACTATAGTGTATGTTGTGTTGTGTGGGGGGAGGCAGATGGAGAGACAGAAGAAGAGGGAGAGGGGGAGGCAAGAAGCGAGTGAGTGTGTGATTGAGCCTGTGGCTAGAACTGACCTCAGCTAAAATTGACCCTCCGTTGCTTTGCGTTAAACCCAACACCCTCCACCTTGCACCTATTCAGCACAAAACAGCTAACTATTGTTGGCTAGCA
>NZ_JADCSA010001036.1 GCF_015070385.1 Nocardioides malaquae
CTTGCTTTGTCATTGTTACTGCAGACGCGGCTAATAGTCTTGACAGGTCTTCCTAAATCATTGATAGACAGCTGCAGTTGATTCAGAGCGCTGCAGCTCGAGCCCTTACTAATAATACCCAGCTCTTTTAAATAAAAGTTGAAGACCTTCCAGCTGGCCCCTTCCTTTTCCTTCTTTTTGAATTGTATTTCTTCTGTACTGTGATTGGATTCTCATATCCTTGTAATATTCTTAATTTAATT
>NZ_JADCSA010001037.1 GCF_015070385.1 Nocardioides malaquae
GGGGCCCCCCCTCTCTCGCCGGCCCCGCTCTTGCTTCCTCCACCGTCTAACTGGCCACCCTCCCAGCGCCTCGCAGCGGGGCGCCGCACAGCCCGTCCAGCCCACGTACGCTCTCTTACAGGACTACGGGGAGCCAGGTGTTCCTTCCTACGAAACCTTTCTTCTCCTCTCCCGCGGGGCGCAGGGCGGAAGTGGCGGCCAGCGGGGATGGAAGACATTAAGGCCCCGCACGCCGCAGCCCC
>NZ_JADCSA010001038.1 GCF_015070385.1 Nocardioides malaquae
ACACCAACACTCCTCCAAAAGTAGCAGATCTACAAGCTCTAGTGATGAGCTTGTAGATCGGCTATTTTATAGAGACGCTAAGCATCTTACATCAAGTATAAAAATATTTTCAGTCAGTGCTGACTGGAAACTTCTCAGTGACATGCTGTATCTCAAAGATGAGCATATTTTCATGCCATAATATGATATGATATAAGATTCTGAGAATTAACGGTGTAATTCAGGGGTGCAGTGAATAAAAA
>NZ_JADCSA010001039.1 GCF_015070385.1 Nocardioides malaquae
CAGCCGAGAGCGTGACGTAATCCGGACCGCCGTGCGTCAGCGGCTAGCGCGCCGCCGGCTTGTGCCATAAATGGGCGCCAGGTGGCGCCGCTGACTTGCGGCATAAAACGGAATGGAAGTGACAAAAGCGGACTTCCGTTGGTCGGCAGAACCCGATGCGAACCGGATGTGACGCACACAACAAGTAGCGCGGAAAAGTGTGGATAGAATTGAACTGAACGCTCAGATATTTGACCATCTAG
>NZ_JADCSA010001040.1 GCF_015070385.1 Nocardioides malaquae
CTTTTTCCGAGAACAAGACGGAAAAGGAGGGAGGGAGAGAGAGAGAGAGAGAGAGAGAGAAAGGAAAAACACCTCTGCCATCTCGTCTCTCTCCCTTCGATCCACGGTGTCTGTGTGAGTCGCAGGTGCGTGGTTGACCCTTTCGAAAACAAAACGCAGAAAGACAACTCCTGCCAAAACACACTATACCCCCCCCCCTCTCTCTGCCAACAGAAGGGAGTCCTTCCAACACAACCCGATCC
>NZ_JADCSA010001041.1 GCF_015070385.1 Nocardioides malaquae
CTACCTTAACGCGGGTCGTGCGGTGAATTGAGGCGGCGTAAACCGTATTTTCCAAAACTCGGGAGGCCCGTCCCTACGCGTGGAGCGTTCCTGATCGCCACGAGAACGAAGATGATTGCTGTCCATCGCCTGTCAAGATTGTCAGAGACCGCCTGAGGTTTTGAGAGCGTGGAGGGTGTCTCGACCAGGGGTTGGGGAATATGGGCTGCGGAACAATGCACACTTCCTCTGGTCTGACTCTT
>NZ_JADCSA010000110.1 GCF_015070385.1 Nocardioides malaquae
CCTTTATACAACCAAACCATCTTCCATTGCAAGTAGTAGGCCCAACACTGCTTCAGTAGTCTCCCCTTATGCTGCTTCATAATAGCTCAAAGACAGGTGTTCCCAATCAGCCAATCAATGCCTCAGCTCAGTGAGCTCACTCACTGACACACTCAGAGAGAGCAGAGAGCAGTCAGTGAACACAATGTATGGAGTGGAAAATATTGAGACTACTAGAGTTAGACTAAATGTAACAGAAGTTTGCGCTAGTGCATAGCGCTAATTCGCCGATTATTACAATTCATAATTCATAAAAAAAAAAAAAAAAAAAAAAAATGTGCTTGGTTTTTTTTTTTTTTTTTTTTTTTTTACAAATTTGCCCTGAAGTCGCGGGCCAAGCGGCGTTAGTAAGACAATACTCAGGAACAAGGCCT
>NZ_JADCSA010001042.1 GCF_015070385.1 Nocardioides malaquae
TTTTCACCAATGAACCAGAAATAGAGTGTAGCAGTGGGTGTGGTTTACTGGTTCCACTAAAGATTAGCCCATTTACTCTAGGATTAACATAATTTCATAAATATCTTTTGTAAAAGTAAATGGGAAAATGAATGGGCTTTTGGAGTGTTTATGCATTTATGATAATTAATTTACAATAACCCGTTTTGCTGCTGACAACAGACATGTTTTTAAGAAAGGCTTAAGTTGACAAAATATACTG
>NZ_JADCSA010001043.1 GCF_015070385.1 Nocardioides malaquae
CAAGACTTTTAGATCTGGCAAGTGTCATGTCATCGTACTTTTAAGAGGGTGGTTTTATTTAGCATTTTGGACACAGCTTCTTTCCAAACATTGCATGTCACTTCTTTACGTCACCTTCTCTTGAGAGAGCACACACTTAAAAATACGCCCGATTTCAAACAGCAGCTTCCTCCAGAGTTTGAATTGTTCTCCCTATAAGGCGTAATCCCACGTGCCTTTTAACTGTTTGATCTCACACGTG
>NZ_JADCSA010001044.1 GCF_015070385.1 Nocardioides malaquae
ACCGCCGCCGGGCAGCATGGAGCTACGTGGCTTTAACCCGAACGGCAGCATTGAGTTTGGTATGCGCAGCGATGAAGTGGTGACGAAGGCGATGCTCAACCTCGAATACACCCCATCGCCATCGTTACTGCCTGTCCAGTCGCAGTTAAAGGTTTATCTCAATGATGAACTGATGGGCGTGCTGCCAGTGACCAAAGAACAGTTGGGTAAAAAAACGCTGGCGCAAATGCCCATTAACCCA
>NZ_JADCSA010001045.1 GCF_015070385.1 Nocardioides malaquae
AGTACAGATTCGCTGGTACAAAGTAAACTAGAAGGCATTATTCCAAATTAGCATTACACTTGCTTCCATTGGAGACATTTTCATAACTCATATAATGGGGGTATATGGGGAGAGAGGCCTTGGTAACATTTAAGTCAAATATCTAAATATTTAATGAAGCAAGTCAAAGCATTTTAAGAGTGTTCATAAAAGCCTGATTAGATGATGAAATGATCAAAGTGGAATATCGCTTTAAGTATAT
>NZ_JADCSA010001046.1 GCF_015070385.1 Nocardioides malaquae
GGCACGCCGCTCGACCTGACGGCTGACGAACAGGCGACCATCGGGGCGCTCAACGCCGAGTGCGCCAAGCTGGTGGCCGAATATGAGAACGCCGACGAGTTGCCGGACGAGATCGATCAGCGCCTTGGCGAAATCGAAACCGCGCTCGCCAGCTTCGACGAGCGGCCGGTCCACTACGAACCCGCCGACATCGCGATCGCCGGGGTCTTCGTCAGCCTGGACGCCGACGGCACGCTGTCGA
>NZ_JADCSA010001047.1 GCF_015070385.1 Nocardioides malaquae
ATGGTTGAGCTTGAGTCAGTGGATGATGAAGATGGGATCGATGCATTGAGTTTTACTATCAAAGCCTTCATTGATTTAAATATGAGTCAGATTGTTCTGATGAACTGATGTGGTTTTATTCCAACAACGTAAAACTGTAAACAAAGAACAAACAATACATGGACGTAAATAATAAAGCATAAACCAAAATAAAGCATAACAAACAGTGACATGATCGATAAACATAACATAATGACACAAT
>NZ_JADCSA010001048.1 GCF_015070385.1 Nocardioides malaquae
CCTTCCGTTGCTGTATCAGCAGAGGCATATGGTTCACCCCAGCGGTGACCCTGCCGTCACCTCAGAGGTCACCTGTCTCTTTAGCCAGACTAGATCATGAACAATGCTGAGGATGGACTTCCTCCCTGGAGAAACTGGCTTCCCAGCCAATTTGCTCTCTGGAATATTCCATCAACTGTACAGGAAGGCTTCCTAGATATCCGCTGCAGTATAAACTTTCCTTGAGGTCTATATTCTCAAG
>NZ_JADCSA010001049.1 GCF_015070385.1 Nocardioides malaquae
GTGCTCTTAACGGCACGTCCTGTTTTCATCTTTTGAGTTCCTCGTGAAGGTGTATTCCATTTTGCAGGCATTGCAGGATGCATCAAGGCCAGTGGTGGTACATTCTGTGGAACCTGCCACCAGTAGCCATAATGGTTAAATGCAGCAAAGAAAATGGAATGAACTCCTAGTTTGGTTAGATCACTATCCGCCCATCTATCATACCATCTGGCCAATGACTGCAATGTCTCCAATATGGAAC
>NZ_JADCSA010001050.1 GCF_015070385.1 Nocardioides malaquae
CTGTTTTACAGATTTATACAATATATTCCTTGTTTACACACAATACATATCTTAAATGTTCAGTTTCTCAAAGAAGAAATGTGTAGGTCTACGTTTAATGCATGTTCACTGCATAAGTCCATTTGAGCATGTTAATGCTGTATGATATGTTTGTCACTGTAGGCCTATATCTCCAGTAGTATCCACACCAGTGGGCAGAATTAAGTAAATAAATAGATAGATACACACGGTCCTGTTCTAC
>NZ_JADCSA010000111.1 GCF_015070385.1 Nocardioides malaquae
CTAATACTAACACCCGGTGGTGGAGAAGAGAACTCACATTCTGGAGTAAAATAATCAATATTGTAATTCCTCTGTTACAAGCAAAAGTCCGGAATTAAAAATGCACTTCAGTAAAAGTATGAAAGTGTTAGCATCATCTAAATGTGCTTAAAGTAACATAAGTTAAATCAAATCTCTGAGGAAAAAAGCAGATCTACAAGCTCAAAACGCATCAGATAGTGAGCTTGTACATCTGCCATTTCAACCATTTTAGTAATTTATGAAGATTTTAACATGGAAATGATGACGATTCTGCCCCCCCAAAAATGTCACTATGTAATAATTGTGACAGGCCGTGTGACAACCCTCGGGTTGTCAGGGTAACTCAGGTGGTTGTCATGGTTACTAACCCGTGTCTGTGTTCCAGAGCC
>NZ_JADCSA010001051.1 GCF_015070385.1 Nocardioides malaquae
AAGAGAAGTTGATCAGAGAAGCATGCTGGGAAGCAAAGCTATGTAGAGTAAAAGATCCCATCTCGTAATACACAAAATAACACTCAACATGTCAAGTCCCTGGCAACATCAGCGCTGCATACATACTGTACATTACTTCACTTCACTTCACTTCATGACATTTGAAGTTGAAGAACGTATATGGGTTATTTTGCCCTTACAGACTGGGGCATTACTACATGAGTCTAATAGTAAGTATCAC
>NZ_JADCSA010001052.1 GCF_015070385.1 Nocardioides malaquae
CACTAGATGGCGTTATTACCCGGGTTCACACTGTTACGTTTTGTATTGATATCTCCATAGGATGTAATAACTGTGTTCCAAACATAAACACACCATGCTCTCGAATTGACTCAAATGGACATTAAGCATCGACTGAAGGTGGAAATGTAAACATTGACCTAAAGGGTAACACAATAAACAGTAGAAACGAGTCAAACAAAACCCAACATTTCCCATGAGCGCTGCAAGTACGAAGTCTAAG
>NZ_JADCSA010001053.1 GCF_015070385.1 Nocardioides malaquae
TTACATGTTTTAATAGCACCCGCGACCGCCACCCTTCTCCCGTCCTGTCTGCTAGCGTAGTCTCCTGCAGTGTTGCCATTTCTGGCTACTATAAGCAACTTTGGACTATATATTGGGTGGGAGCAACGTGCAGACTGCAGTGTTGCCATGTCTGGCTAGTACTATAAGCAACTTTGGACTATAAAGGGGTGGGAGCAATAAGCTATGCTTCTTCTCACTCCTTTTCGAACATGCATGTGTT
>NZ_JADCSA010001054.1 GCF_015070385.1 Nocardioides malaquae
CCCCTCCAACTCTTAAGCTGTCTTCGATGGAGATCTTTCGCGGGGATAAAGGCGATCCACAGACAGATATTTCTGCCCTACTCAACCTCCATCATCTGAATGGGTACAGCTTGTAGATGGAACTTGTTCTTCTCCACCTTTCCAAAATATCAAGTTCATCAGGGAACCTTTGCTCGTAGTGCATGATTGCAGTTTCAGCTCTTCAGATTATTAGCTACTTAGAGGCAAATCATTTTTCCAT
>NZ_JADCSA010001055.1 GCF_015070385.1 Nocardioides malaquae
GAACATTCAGCCAGTCAGTCAGTCCAAGTTCTGTCTACTTAAACCATGGCCTTATCTACCAGCAGACATTATAAACATGCACGCACGCACGTACGCACGCATGCACGCACCTACACGCCCACACCATGTCAGGCTTCATCCTTTCCCCAGCTGCAGCGAAAATAGCTTGTTAATAATTGTAACCCCAAAGTTAATAGGCTTTTACTGAGGTGAGCCGGGTTCGCTTGGTGGTGATCTTCAT
>NZ_JADCSA010001056.1 GCF_015070385.1 Nocardioides malaquae
ATTACAGTTGGATTACAGGAAGAATCCATGCACCACAACAACACAGAGAAAGAAGGTTATTTGATGATAGGATGTAGTGATAAATTACAGTATTAAAAGGGATAATGTCCAAAACAAAGCAGTAACTATTGGCCAGAGTCCAATTGCGTGACATTCGCTGAAATCTGCTGCAGTGCAGAATGTCTTAACAGGTAGCGCTGTTACTTCAGGATTAAAAGTCCTATAAAAACCTCATGAGAGC
>NZ_JADCSA010001057.1 GCF_015070385.1 Nocardioides malaquae
GTCGACCTTTATCAATCCCATGGGAAATTTATCTTTTGACCCCGACGGGGAGCTGTTAGTGGTGATAGTGTCTTTCTCGGGGCGCCTTGGCACACATACCAGTTGTGGGGAAAAACATACTTTTGTTACTTAAAGAGCGACTACACCACTTTTCAACATGTCTTCATATAATTTAATTTGGTCCTCACTAATGTTCATGATAAAACAGCACTTTCTTTTCAACTCTGTATGTGTCTCATAG
>NZ_JADCSA010001058.1 GCF_015070385.1 Nocardioides malaquae
GGTACCGCAGAACCCCCACAAAAGACCATCCCATAAATCTGCGCAATTCACGGTTAATTAACCTCACGTAAGGTTTAAGCTCCTGCCTCCTCACTTGTCTTCGTACGGCCCTGGTCTTTGCTCTTAGACCAGTTAAGAATACTGGACTATAGACACAAAGATTGAACGTGGTCAATACTGAATGTCCGTAGAAGGAATATCCAGGGCCGTGCTGGGCTCCTAGTTCAGCCCGGGAAAGGAT
>NZ_JADCSA010001059.1 GCF_015070385.1 Nocardioides malaquae
TGACAAAAGAGAGAGATGACATGAAGATGAGGCTCTGTGGTCAGTGAGATGCCATTTATAACGTGTCAATTTGAGCAAATGAAACAACAGTTTATTTCTTTATTTATATTTATTTCTGTTGCTAGAATCACCTGGATGGCAGAAATTTGGCAGAGGTTTGTATTACGTCTCTACTGGGAAGAAGAACTGGGATGACAGCAGGCAGTGGTGCCAAGACAGACAATCTGACCTGATTGTCGTA
>NZ_JADCSA010001060.1 GCF_015070385.1 Nocardioides malaquae
TGCATCTCCAGGTTTCAACTGTACACTGGAATGTTTTGTTGTAAAATAATGCTCTACTTCATCATACGAGGAGTAGTAAGCCTTGCCATGAGCTATGAGGCCCATATCGCAGAAGCCTATGTCCTGTTTCTGTAGCGACGTACAAGTATACCCCCTGGACATGACGCTACTGATGCTGAGTGCCATGCAAGGAGGTATAGAGGTTATGCGCATGACATATCATCATCATCATACCCAGAGG
>NZ_JADCSA010001061.1 GCF_015070385.1 Nocardioides malaquae
TATTCCCTGGACGGAAATCCGCCTGCACCGGGAACGGCGTACCTTCGCTCCTGGCCGCCAGCATGCCGCCCATTTTTCCTTTCCCGCTCAGCGGCTGACCGTTGTAGCGCCCTTTGGCCGTCAGGCCGAACACATAATCTCCCGCTTTGGCGTTATCGCCTTTCGCCTGGTTGCCCGTCACTTCGCTAAACGGTAGCGGTTTCGTTCATGGAATGACTCTGGTCAGCGTTGGCGCCATACC
>NZ_JADCSA010001062.1 GCF_015070385.1 Nocardioides malaquae
GTACTCTGTGTATGTGCGTGTGCGTGCATGCTTTCATATCAATAGTACTGCTCTTTATTAATCAGTCCTTGAGGAGAGGCAGATAAAAAGAAAAATGTGAATGAGAACACAGACCAGCGGTTCAGCAGGTTCAGTATGCAAACACAAGCTGGCTGTCTGCTGTGTAACAATGAAGAACCGAATCACTTTTTTTCAGTCTTCATTGGGTTTCTGTCAGTGTGTGAGCAGGGGGTGAGGTGGG
>NZ_JADCSA010001063.1 GCF_015070385.1 Nocardioides malaquae
GTGCGCCGCCGCCTTCTCAATGCAACGGTCATAGCCGATACCTTCATCAGTCGTACAGAAAAAACGAAAACACTGTATGCACCTATATGTTTTGTTCACGTATATGGTTGTATATCAGCAAAATCAATATTAATTGAGAACCACAATAGTCTTTATTGTTTGAAGTGATATGAGATTATTGAGATAGACAGAAAAGACAACCATTTTGATGTGTTCTCTACATGCCTTCCGTGGTTGTAAT
>NZ_JADCSA010001064.1 GCF_015070385.1 Nocardioides malaquae
GGGATGCATTTCAGTCCCCTTTGCAACAGAGCGGGCAAACGGGATACGGTGCACACATGACCTTTGACCTCTTACCGTTAGGATGCCGTGCCAAAGGCCCACGTCCTTCTTAAAGTCTAGAACATTCACTGGCAGCGAGACATGGTAAATACACACGACTGCCAGATGAAAAACTTGATATTTCCTTTTTTGCCAAAGTGACCCCACTGTCACCATGCAGCTCACAAGCCGTGACCCCCAC
>NZ_JADCSA010001065.1 GCF_015070385.1 Nocardioides malaquae
CCTGTGTCTATTTCGTTCTTTGAGGATCCCCAGGTTGACTTTGAACCACTGCTCCTTGCTCTTGCGTGCCTCGGTGCCTTTCTCCCAGTTGTCCTTGTCCGGCTTCTCCTTCATCCACGGCTGCTTGGGTTCCTTTCTCTTAGTCGTGCTGTCATAGTAGTCAATCATCCTGTTGTCCAGCAGGCCCATGGCTGTGAACTCATGGATCCCTGGGAGGTTGAGAGGCTTGGAGAAAGCTGTG
>NZ_JADCSA010001066.1 GCF_015070385.1 Nocardioides malaquae
TGTACGTGGTCAGAGAGACCCCAACCTGAGCACGCAATTTTGTGGCAACGAAAACCCTCAACTTCAGGCAGACTCAGGCTAGGATGAGCGGCCGACACACCTCGACCGTGCCGGGGGGACAGGAAGAGGGAGAGCAAAGGACAGGCAGAGAGGGCCCGTATTGTAATAGCAGTCAGTGGAACTATGGAGTGGGAGACACAGAAACTCCGGGGAACGGGTCGCCGGAAGAGGAGTTAGTGAC
>NZ_JADCSA010001067.1 GCF_015070385.1 Nocardioides malaquae
GTCTAGGTTTAGACATTGAAAAAACTTTCATTTCTAGACCATTGTTAGATGTTTTTTAGACTAGACGTCTTTGCTCTGTGGGATGCTTTCTCATGCCAATAAAGCTACTGATTGTGCAAGTCTTTTGATAAAGCATTTGAAATAGAATTTATTTTTGAAACATTTACCACACAAATCGAGATGGGAGGGGTGGTTAGTAAGTTAGGGGTCAGTTAGGGCCGGGCTCAAGTGTCTTGCTCAA
>NZ_JADCSA010001068.1 GCF_015070385.1 Nocardioides malaquae
TAGATGTATATAATCTAGCGCGCTGTGCACTCGTCTTTAAGCCGCGAGGATTCTGCGGTATGTGCCAATGGTGTCTTCCCAGAACCGCGTGAAGCAGGAACAGATCCGCAAGCGGCGCAATAACCTGCTGCGTCGCCACAATGATTTCTGGCGGGTGTACGCGATTCGCAGCTGGACCACGTTGGAGATGCCGAACGGCCGGATCTACACGTATCGATCTCATCCTCAAATCCCGGCCCCA
>NZ_JADCSA010001069.1 GCF_015070385.1 Nocardioides malaquae
TGTGATCCCTGACTTTGTGTTGGCCCGGCTTTACAGCGGACCAGTGGACTTGTGCCATAGGGGGCAACGGGGGAGCGGAGCGAACACAGCTTCTAGACCGCAACAGAATAGCGTACAGCAGAGCAGAACGGACCAGACCACAACAAATGATATGTTGTTGATGTAACTTTGACAGAGCGATTGAGTAAACAAACAGAGCGTACTAAGGAAGGGCAGCTTTAGCTTCTTGGAACTACTGACT
>NZ_JADCSA010000112.1 GCF_015070385.1 Nocardioides malaquae
AAGTCGGATCGGAGCCATGTCCTTCTGTGAGCCAACGAGTTGGGTACCACAGTTGTCTTCCAAAGCCCGCTTGCCCTCCGCCTCGTTTGCCAATGTAGGCCCAAGCCTTGCAAACCAGATAACAGAACCCGTAGATAAGAGGGGCTTGAAGGACAAATCTGTAGAACAAAACCTACAATCCATCTTCATAAAAAGTGTAAATGACAAGATGTCGGGTCGTACCCTTGTCGTCCT
>NZ_JADCSA010001070.1 GCF_015070385.1 Nocardioides malaquae
TGTTTAGTACTTCTTTCATCACTACTCCAGACACAGACAGACATGGTTACAGATGGTTAGACTCCTACAGAGCCACGACTTAAAAATAGTATTGCGACTTATTTTGTCTATTTAATATATACTGTAGGTCTTAAGTGGTTAAATTATAAAACATTCTGGATTTCACTCTGAGTGGGGCCCAAATTGAATAGAAAGCTGCTAAGCCGGAGGAAATACGACGGGGTAATTGTGGTGGGACTTC
>NZ_JADCSA010001071.1 GCF_015070385.1 Nocardioides malaquae
GTTGAGATTAAGGTTTGTATTTGTCAAATTCCAAAACAGCGAGTCTAGCCAAGTATTTTAGCAAGAACCGCTAAGAGGCATTTTGGGGATTACTATTTGGGTTAAGTATAACAAAATAAGAAACGGTAATTAATAGTAGAATATGCCCAAAATTGGCACACAGTGGTAGACAAATACGTAAACATTTGTTCGTAGTCTTTCAGTTTTATTCACAAAAAGAGGGTAAAAAAGGTAAACAAAT
>NZ_JADCSA010001072.1 GCF_015070385.1 Nocardioides malaquae
CTAGCCTTCTCTGCCTGCTAAGATTTAAATATCACTGTCAGGCAGGGGAACCAAACCTCCTCCTTGAGAAGTGAAAGCAGTTATCCTCTCGGGATAAGTACCATTTTCCGGACTATAAGATGCACTTAAAGGCCTCACATTTTCTCAAAAAACTACAGTGCGCCTTATAGTCCAGTGCGCCTTAAAAGTGGATCATTAATTGACATTGACATTACCTTAAGCACAACTCCATCTGCGTCTA
>NZ_JADCSA010001073.1 GCF_015070385.1 Nocardioides malaquae
GAGCGCGCTCAGACTGCCCTCCGTCTGTGGGTTTCGTCTCCTGGTTCAGCGGCACCAGCTCGGCTCGTCTCCACCTCTTTGGATTCTCGTCGTCTCGTCTCACTTCTTCGTTCGGGGATTTCTTTGGATTCTCGTCGTCTCGTCTCACTGCTTCGTTCTGGGATTTCTCTGGTTTCTACTCGGTACTGGCCGTTTCAGGTTCACTTTTCTGTTTCGTTGGCTTAGCCTGGTTTCGTGTAC
>NZ_JADCSA010001074.1 GCF_015070385.1 Nocardioides malaquae
AAATGGCTGTAAACGAGATATATTTCCTGTCCGATTCTACTGTATGTAGTTGTAGCAATGACTTCAGATAAAATCAGACACCAAAACAATGTATCTTATTATTTAATTTAAAAAAAAGAAAAAAAGAGTGAGATTATTTCAATGAAATGAATGCAACTGCCTTTTTTGTGTCTTTCACACATCACTATCACTGTCATGTGTACCTATCCTGCTGCATCTTGTCTCCAGTCCTTGGCAACG
>NZ_JADCSA010001075.1 GCF_015070385.1 Nocardioides malaquae
ATATGTAACTGCTGACCTCCCATGTTATCTTAACTTGTAGAAATACTGGAACAAACACTAAAGCAAATTACTGGAAGCACCTGAAGAACAACAGAGAAATGAGCCATGAACAACACTTGCCACATCAACTTAGTGTCCTTCTATGACAGAGTAATTGACCTTGAAAATAGGAAACAAGCACCAAACGTCATCAATTTCTTATTTTGTTTGAATAATTTACTTACAACATTGGTCTCCCTA
>NZ_JADCSA010001076.1 GCF_015070385.1 Nocardioides malaquae
AACGTTCATTCTTTTTTATTTTATTTTTTTGGAACATGGGGGAAGGCGTGGCCGGAAGGCTTTGCCTCTGCGTGGCGGTTTATGCATTAACTTAAGTGGTTCTCAGACCTTTACAACTCCAGGTCTCCCCTTAACTCACCCCTCGGAGGGAACACAGAGTGCCGCGCTGCGAGCTTGAAGCCCTGCAGTTGTTGTTTTTTTGTTCAAATCCTGGAATATATACTGTATATTTCCAAAGCA
>NZ_JADCSA010001077.1 GCF_015070385.1 Nocardioides malaquae
ATACTTGTGAGGACCTAATGCCTCACGATTATAGGATAATGATGAGCGATAGATACATGATGGGCGTTTTCCAACTTTAAAAGACTCATGTTAATATCAGCATTAGACTTTTAGAGGTTAGGTTTAGGAGTTGGAATCAAGATTTAGACATGATTTATACTGTCTTGCGTACCAGTGCACCGATGCATACATTTACACATTTAAATGCTGTGTGTGTGTGTGTGTGTGTGTGTGTGTGTG
>NZ_JADCSA010001078.1 GCF_015070385.1 Nocardioides malaquae
ACTGGAACAAAAAGTGCCCCACATGCTTGTCTTCTGAGTAGCATATCTATAAGATACATAACAGAGGAAGAGGTCTAACAAACTGGAGATTTAAGAGCAATAAGTCAAGTCCACTAGTTCAGTGGTTCTTAAACATTTTCAAAGGAAACTATATACCCCTAAATTGGTATGTATTTGGCTGAGGAAACCTCACCTGAAAAGATCTCATGCACAGGTCCCCATAGGAGAGGATTTGTGTCA
>NZ_JADCSA010001079.1 GCF_015070385.1 Nocardioides malaquae
AGTATGGCAAGGTATGGCAGCTACCATGCCTTGGTTCCAAGGGAAACAAATAAAATGTACTTCTTAAAGTAAATTCACAAACATACTATTGACTGAAGGTATGGTGACATGACTGGAGTCCTAATGTTCGCATGTGCCTTGGCACGTGTCCTGTTGCAATGTCTTAACAACTAAGTAGGAAGTGGCCTATTGTTGGAAACAGCCTTTAACACGCGGGAGTCTATCCCCGTTACAATGTGC
>NZ_JADCSA010000113.1 GCF_015070385.1 Nocardioides malaquae
TGGTGAAAAAAGTATTTTAGAATACTTTGATATGAAATGCTAGTTTGCTTGACTGTATTGTAATAACATTTTGTACTTCTGTTATATTGACTCAAAAATGTCTCAAATGTTTTTTTTTTTATATTTTTTTCTGAAATCCTTGCCTCAAAATGAACTTATAAGCCAATTGAAATCTCAAACAAATGAAAACTCAACTCACCATCATTTTACATGTGATTTTGACAATAATAGTGGCAGCAATGTTGGATTGATGCCAATTTAACATATTTGCGCAACTTGAAATTCTTAGAACTTTTAGTATGTTGTTCTGATGACTTAATAGAAATATTCTGCGAAGAAAATAAAATCTGTTATGTTTACTTAGAGTTTTAAATCCAATATGAGCTAGTTTGCCTGTACTGTACC
>NZ_JADCSA010001080.1 GCF_015070385.1 Nocardioides malaquae
GGGAGTGAGAGAGGAAAGAGCCTGCAAAGATGGAAACCTTTTTTTTTACATCTGAGGGAACATTAGTAGATATACTAGTTACTGTAGTCCAAGAACAACATGTGTAAGTACTTGACCTTTGTGTTGTCATCCATGCGCAAGAGGATGGAGTGAAGAGCAACTGCATCATCTGTGGATCGATTTTGACTATATGCAAATTGGCATGGGTCCAGCGAGGCAGCTAGCGTGGAGCAAATGTAG
>NZ_JADCSA010001081.1 GCF_015070385.1 Nocardioides malaquae
CTGTAGTCTCACCGACTGTCAATGAATGAAACAGAGCAACAATGACACCTACTGGTCTACATCACTCATTACACTGAGTCACAGATAGTAATAGGGTTGGCCTGTAGCCTAGAATGCATGATAAACTGAGGCTCTTTGGAATTTAAATAACTGAGAATCAAAGTAGCCTATGAAAGTGTTGACATCAAAATGTATATAAGTACATAAGTGAAAGTACAACATATTTGAAAATAGCACATC
>NZ_JADCSA010001082.1 GCF_015070385.1 Nocardioides malaquae
GTGGCGCTATAACTGGCCGATTCCTGTTTTTACCGTCAACTCTGGCGTTAAACTTTGTACAGTATGCACACTGCTTACAGGCCAAGGCAACACCTCTGCTCTGCTCTGTTTCACACCAGCTTTTTATCCCTAGATGCCCACTGACCTCACTCTAGAGACCACGACCACAAATCCACTCCACCACTGGCGGAGACCTGTGCTCGGCAGAGCACTGCTTCTAGTTATTATTATTATTATTAT
>NZ_JADCSA010001083.1 GCF_015070385.1 Nocardioides malaquae
TCGATTGGCTTTGTACCAACCAATAGTGACCATTTATCGTACCGGCGACCATCTTATCGTGATGCGTGTCTTATTGCTGTTAAACTGCATCCTTACAACCCTATTCCTTTCTTTCTTTCTTTATTTTGGATCACCATTAGCACTTGTGTAAAGCATGGCTATTCTTCCTGGGGTCCAACACACAACACACACATACATACAAGCAGCAGACGTGCTCATTGTGAATGCCCCTTAACATAT
>NZ_JADCSA010001084.1 GCF_015070385.1 Nocardioides malaquae
CACGGTTCTATTGTGAAAATAGCTGATCAACACGCTTGCTCACAGCTGCATCATGTACTGTTACGATAGTCCATTTTCACAATTTCTGCCTCTAACATTTTGACAATATGGTCAATGTTAAATTTGTTATTTTAGAGGTCTTAAAAGTCTTTAAGTTGTCTCTTTAGCAATGTGCAGATAATTTTTAAAGTAGGCTAACCGGCGGTTGAATTGCATTGCCTTTTATGGACAGACCTGCAG
>NZ_JADCSA010001085.1 GCF_015070385.1 Nocardioides malaquae
GGGTCGTCTGTTTCGGCAAGAGATCCCTGCCAGCGCCGGGTACCTGTGGTCAGGGTCTCCGCCGGGCAGCGACCACCACCAGCGGCTCCAAAACAGCCCTCAAGTTTGGGGGAAAATCGCAAAAGGATGACGAGAAGTCTGTGAGGTAAAGGAAGAAGATAACGACATTTTTGGTTTGCGTAACTTGTGCCCTTTGTTGTTTGTGTAAACACGTTTCCTGGTCCAAGAAGCGTTTTCTTC
>NZ_JADCSA010001086.1 GCF_015070385.1 Nocardioides malaquae
AAAGGAGTTCTGGTTCTACTAAGAAACCATGGTCGATGACATCTCCTTGTGTTGGCTCTGAGGCTTCAATTAGAGAGTGTGGAGTGCTGTTCAATGATGAGTTTAGTGATTCCACTTACAGTCTGGAGGTGGTCTGTTCAGGTAACACAAACAAAGGCTTAAACGATAACAGTAATCTGTAATATCTCTTATTTAATTGAGTCTATAACAGTGACTGACTGTGTGTGTGTGTGTGTGTGT
>NZ_JADCSA010001087.1 GCF_015070385.1 Nocardioides malaquae
CCAAGGTCTTCCACATCCTTGGAGCGGAGTTCCCTATGCATGAGGGTACAATCATGCTCACTTTTCTATCATTTTTCTTCCTCTTGTTTCTTCAAACGGTGTGAGGGGCAGGCTTAGTAGATGGGCCATGGGTGCCTGATGGTTTAACAAGAGGTAGCCTTGTTCTTTCTTAATCTTTATCTTGTTTCTATCCCCAATTTTTCCTTTCCAAACCATCATTACTGTCCCCGTTGTTTCTTG
>NZ_JADCSA010001088.1 GCF_015070385.1 Nocardioides malaquae
GCCCACCCATCGGACATTTATAAGTCTTGACATTCGGAGGCGTGATCATGACAACATATTGAACCGCTGTATGCCGCTGCATTGTGGGAAGACGCCGATACACTGAGACGCGCGCACTGTTTGCTTCGCCTCGCTAATGGCTACCACTGTGGGTTTCATGAACACCACAGTTGTCTATGTTCTTATTTTACAGTCAGTGTTGTCTGATTTCCTACCGGGTGGTGACTCGGGTGAGGAAAC
>NZ_JADCSA010001089.1 GCF_015070385.1 Nocardioides malaquae
CAATACCTTTTCTGCAAACATCACTTCCAGCCACCTGGCTTCCAGCAGCTGCTAGTACATGAGATTTCTCCTCTCCAGGTACAGGTCTCAGCATTTGTTTTTGTTGAACCGCACGATGTTCCTGTCAGCTCATTTCTCTGGCCTGCCATACTGAGATTATTTAATTTCCATAATGATTAAAATTTATTATTGCTGAGGAGTCACTGCAAAACATTCAATTTACTGTTTCTATACAATAAA
>NZ_JADCSA010000114.1 GCF_015070385.1 Nocardioides malaquae
GGGATTTATTCCGGCGCACACCTCTGACGATACCAATAACAGAAGGCGGGCGTTGGTAACAGCGACCCGATACCCTATGAGCATTTCAATGACTACAAAACTCAGTTATGGATTTGGAGCGTTCGGGAAGGATTTTGCGATCGGCATTGTGTATATGTACCTCATGTATTACTACACCGATGTCGTCGGGCTGTCTGTGGGTTTGGTCGGTACTTTGTTTCTGGTGGCGAGGATCTGGGATGCTATTAACGATCCGATTATGGGATGGATTGTAAATGCTACGCGATCGCGATGGGGTAAGTTCAAACCCTGGATCCTGATCGGTACGTTGGCAAACTCTGTAATCTTATTTCTCCTCTTTAGTGCGCATCTGTTTGAAGGTACTACTCAGATTGTCTTTGTT
>NZ_JADCSA010001090.1 GCF_015070385.1 Nocardioides malaquae
GTCTTCATCACACACGGAAATCCTGAAAGGGACAGTGCACAACACAGAGAAAGTTAATGTACAGAAGGTCAGATTGTGTATGAACAGCAGTACAGTAGTACTGTAGTTGACATTGAAAGACAACAACAATTGTACAGTGCAGTACCCAGCATTGAAAGGCAATGAGTGCAGCTATTTGTGGAATGAGGTGTGTCAGAGACAATATTATCTTTAAAAGTGTTGAACAGTGTTCCTACCCAG
>NZ_JADCSA010001091.1 GCF_015070385.1 Nocardioides malaquae
TTTAACCTCTGTACCACCAGGTGCCCCCTCACTTCACTAACAACCCTTATGGCTTTTGTTTTTGTCTTTACCCGGTCAACAGGCTGGGAGTTGAAGACTATAAAGCTTTATTTTCAACCAACCGCTTTGCCTTTTTTTCATTACTTTGACAAACGTTTTAAAATACTTCAAATAGCCAATCTACATCGACATGTTGTGAGCTTGTAGGTCAGCTATGTGAAGTATTTAAAAATAACATTC
>NZ_JADCSA010001092.1 GCF_015070385.1 Nocardioides malaquae
GGCCATCAGTTCAAAAGCGACCAGACTAACAAAAAAATAATAATACAAGACAACAAATCAATTCAAAAGTGCTATTTGGCCCTAACATTAAATAATGCACAGTGAAAATGCTAGACGTTCACATTTTTCTCTGCCTACTTTGGTTCTGGGTGTGATTTTTTTTTTTAACTTGAGTAAAAGTAACAATATGGCAATGTAGAAATAGATCCTCCCCCCTTAAAAGGGGGGGGGGGTCGTTGG
>NZ_JADCSA010001093.1 GCF_015070385.1 Nocardioides malaquae
GTGCTATTTCGCGCATTACCTCGTTGCGGAACTCGGATCCATTGTCCGATAGCATACGTCTGGGGATGTTGTATCTACAGAATATGTTGTTAACCAATGCCTTGGCTACCGTATCTGCAGCCTTGTTTTGTAGTGGGACTAGGACTGTGTACTTTGACAGATAATCTACTGCCGTGAGTACATAATTGGAACCTTGATGGCTCGTTGGCATTTTAAGTAGATCAATGCCCAGTGTTTCCC
>NZ_JADCSA010001094.1 GCF_015070385.1 Nocardioides malaquae
AGAAGATACCTTACAGTCTATGGAAAATACATGCGGCCAAAGGAATGTGTAGGCAGTCTGTACTCTGGTTGTTTACTCACTGAGACCAACCATGCCATCAGGCACCCGGTACTCTTCAGTGACAGTCATGTTAGGAGGTCTGGCACCACTGCAAAGAGAAGGATTCAAAAGAGATTGATAAGGCTCATCCTGGAGTCACATCACAAAGCATTACCGTTACTAGGCCTGCCAAGCTCCCAC
>NZ_JADCSA010001095.1 GCF_015070385.1 Nocardioides malaquae
CTGATCCCCGTTGTTCCCCTTACTGGACCCTCCAAAAGAGTACAGCTTGTCTCCCACGGCAACAGCGGCATGACAATGGCCTTTACTTGGCACTTCTTCGAGGTGAGCAGTCCAGTGGAACATTTCACACAACTGCAACTATGTGGACTAAACTGGATTAAATGAGGCCTGCTCTGTATAAAACTGTATAAAGTTCTGTTGTGTCTGCCTCCACTTATATTGGTACAGAGACACAAACAT
>NZ_JADCSA010001096.1 GCF_015070385.1 Nocardioides malaquae
AAACCCAGCGGTTGAAACAATGCCCAGACAAACTTTTTTTTTTCTTTTCTTTTCTTTTTTTTTTTTTAATGAGAAGTCCCTTCTATAGTCTTGATTGGTAGAACTGCATCTTTAATAGAGGCTACCAACAGTCAAAGAGATGAGCACAAAACAGAAGGCAGGAGCCAGATGATGAAAGCCACTCTGCCGCTGCATGGCACACTTCGCTCTGCTCCCTGGCTCTGCTCTGTGCCTGGCTGC
>NZ_JADCSA010001097.1 GCF_015070385.1 Nocardioides malaquae
GCCAGGCCACGGGTGCTGTAAATTAAGCCTTCTCACTTTAGAGATTGGTGAGCTGTGGACTCACTAAGACTGAATTTAGCCGGCATGAATTCGCTAATCCCCCCCGGGAGAGCAAAGCGGTTGAAGTCAAAGTGGTTCCCTTGTACTGCAGGTATAGAGGAAAGATGTTGTGGCTCGGGGCAGAGAGACTTTTATGCCGCATCAGCAAACATTTCATAATTTACCCAGACACAAGTTGTT
>NZ_JADCSA010001098.1 GCF_015070385.1 Nocardioides malaquae
CCGCCGGGCTACGCTGCCACACTTTCCCACTGTGTGTGCATTCCCTTTTTTGTTTCTGTGTGGGCAAGCTGGCCTGTCGGGCTTCAGTTTGCTTGTCAACTATGCTTCAATGCAGGTATGTGTTATGTTAGTAGGGCCTATAGTGCATTTAATGTGTGGCACAAACTCGACTAGTGTCTTGTGGTGTCAGCCCCTTTAGCTGTCCTATCTGTCTCTCCACGAGAGCACTCTACCCCAGCT
>NZ_JADCSA010000115.1 GCF_015070385.1 Nocardioides malaquae
AGACAGTTCAACGGGGCAACCCCGTGGCTCACAGAACGCCATGGCTACGATCCGACTTCAAAAACTCCGGCAGCCCTAGTGTTAAGTCGCTCTGGATACGAGCGGCTGTTAAATGCCTAAATTGTGCCTTGATAGTTTCATATTTTATTGAAGTCGGGGGCCAAGCGGGCTTAGGAAGACAATACTCAGGAACAACTCCTTGGCTCACAGACCGACATGGCTCCGACCCAGCTTCAACGATGGTCCCCCGATCGCCTGGCAAGGGGTTCAGACGAATGAGGGCTATCGGACTCGAGATGTGCTCGGCATTGGGATCAACAGTCGAAACAAGAAGTCGGAGGCCCAGCGGGCTTTGGGAGACAATACTCCGGGACAACTCCTTCGGTTCCAGCACGGCGTCGGC
>NZ_JADCSA010000011.1 GCF_015070385.1 Nocardioides malaquae
AGCCCTGACGACGAAGCTCTCCTCAAGGCCTTGCAAACACCCGCCGCAAGGCACTAAGGCGTTTGACCCAAGTCAGGTGGAGGGAACTGTTGGGTCCATGACCCGACCCTCGACTGGCCGCTCGCTGGGCGGCCCACCGTCTGGTCTGCCGATCGCCGCATGGCCTACCGTCTGTGCGAGCACGACGTGCCCCATCCCGACATCGACGCGGTTGCCTACGCAAACAGGTACCGGACGAACTATGCGGGACGCGAGACCCGTGAGGGTGACGTCGAGTGGCACGAGTGTGATGGCTGCTGCCGCGAAGACGGCGAGGGGTGATCACGCAGCACTGCCTTGGTCCCCGTCCCAGGCGCACCGTGCATCGCCTGTCAAGCAGCGTACTGGTCCTCGAACCGGTGGATGGTCGTGAATGAGATCCCGGAGGCGGACAGTGGCAGTGCCGCTCACGCCGCGCCCCCAGATTCCCGAATGGTCTTGTAGAAGGCGTCACCGATCATCGTCGTCAGCGCCTCGCGGAAGTCGGGCTTGTCGAGGAACGCCGTTAGCAGCGCGTCGTTTGCGGTCTGCCGGTCGATGATGACGCCCTCGAGGATGTCGTCGAAGACGGTCATGAATTGGGTCTGGTCGTTGTTCAGGGCAATGGCCTGCGCGCGATCGTTCGTGGCAACCTCGGCTTCGATCTGCTCGAAGAATAACTCGTCAGCGTCACCGAGGTTCATCCCGAACCTCTCGTTGAGGACCTCGATGATCGACGACAACCGCTCGACCGGCGACTCCGCTTGCTTCCCGCGACCCTCGCCGGCGTGCCCGGTGGTCTCGGAGTCCTCTTCGGTGACGGTGGTGAGGGACGCGCTGGTGATCTCGCCTTCCTCCAACCGCAGGTGGGTCAGCACGGCTGCGTCGGTCAGGTCGGGCACGTCGTCGTCCTCGGCGCGCGGCAGCCGGGCCGCGAGGATCTTGCCGTACAGATAGAGCCGTTCCATGTCGGTCGACTTGAACGGCACGACGTGAGCGAGGAAGGCGTAGAGACGGACGTAGTCGCGCAGCGCGGTACGGAAGTTCTCCTGCTCTTCCTCGTCCAGGGCGAGCCAACGCCCGACTGCCGGGTCGGTCTGCGCGTACAACGCCTCGTTCGTGCCAGCGGTGTTGGCGAGGAACGCAGTGACCAGGTCGTCGATCTCCGCACTGTCGAGGACCCCGGACCCGAGCAGCCGGGTCTTCAGATTCGACAGGATGTTCGGGTCGGTCGGCTGGGACCAGGTCCGTTCGAAGTACGGCGCGAACGCCTCAGCCATGTCTTCGGCAGTGTTGACGAAGTCGAGAACGAACGTGTCGTCCTTGCCGGGGCGCGTGCGGTTGAGGCGCGACAGCGTCTGCACGGCCTTCACGCCGTCCAACTTCTTGTCGACGTACATCGTGTGCAGCAGCGGCTCGTCGAAGCCGGTCTGGTACTTCTCGGCTACGACGAGGACCTGGTAGTCGTCCGACTTGAACTTCTTCGGCAACTGGCCCTCGGGGAACCCGTTCATCGAGGCCTCGGTGACGCCCTTCTCGGGGTCGTTCGGGTCGACGGGGTTGTCGGGGTCCAGGACGGTGCCCGAGAACGCGACGAGGGCGTGCAGGTGCTGGTAGCCCTTGGTCTTGATGTAGGCGTCGATCGCTTCCTTCATGCGGACTGCGTGCAGCCGCGAACGGGTCACCACCATCGCCTTCGCGTTGCCGCCGATCTTCTTCGCGGTGTGGGACCGGAAGTGTTCGACGATGATCTCGGCCTTCTGCGAGAACGCCGAGGGGTGTAGCGACACGAATCGGGCCAGCGCCGAGGCGGCCTTGCCCTTCGGCACCTCCGGGTCGTCGCCGGACAAGCCGTTGGCGAGTCGGTAGTAGGTCGCGTAGGTGAGGTAGTTCTCCAAGGTGTCGAGGATGAACTTCTCCTCGATCGCCTGGCGCATCGAGTACAGGTGGAACGGTACGAGCCGCTCACCTGACGGGACCGACGAGTCCGGCACCCGTTCACCGAACATCTCCAACGTCTTCTGCTTCGGGGTGGCGGTGAACGCGAAGAACGACAGGTTGTCCTGCTTGCCGCGGGCCTCGACGTTGCGCAGCAGCGCGTCCTGCGGGTCCTCCTGGGCCGCTGCCGCAGCCGCCTCGGCGTCTTCGGCGGCCTCCAGGGCCTTGTCGCCCTTCAACCCGGCCAGCACCGCCTTCAAGTCCTTGGCGGCTTCACCGGACTGCGAGGAGTGCGCCTCGTCGACGATCACCGCGAACCGGGCCCCAGCCAACTTGGTCACGGCCTCGGAGATGACCGGGAACTTCTGCAGCGTCGTGATGATGATGCGGGCCTTCACCGACTCCAACGCGGCCCGCAACTGCGCGGAGTTCTCGTCGACCTTCGCGATCACACCGGGGGTGTGGTCGAAGGAGGTGACCGTGTTCTGCAACTGCCGGTCGAGCGCGACCCGGTCAGTCACGATGATGACCTTGCTGAACACGGGCTGGTTCCCGCTGAGCCCGGCCTTCACCGCACCGGGGCCGAGCCCGGAGGCATCGTCGGGCGTGTGGAGCGTCGAGAGCCGCTGCGCGAGCCAGGCGATCGTGTTCGACTTGCCGGAACCGGTGGAGTGCTGCGCCAGGTAGTTGTAGCCGGGCCCGTAACCCTTCGCGTGTCCGGTGAGTTCGCGAACGGCGTGCCACTGATGGAAGCGCGGGAAGATGAAGCGGCGCTGGTGTGGCTTGATCTTCGTGACGTGACGCTTCACGCCGTTCTTGTCGGTGGTGTCTTCGCTGACGAACGAGCCGAGGATGTCAAGCCAGGCGTCACGCTGCCAGACCTCCTCCCACAGGTAGGAGGTCTTGTAGCCGCCGGGGTTGATCGGGTTGCCCTTCCCGCCCATCTGGCCGGGGCCGCCGGAACCCTGGTTGAACGGGAGCCAGTCGGTCTTCTCCTTCGCCAGCCGGGTCGTCATCATGACGAGGTCCTGGTCGACGGCGAAGTGGACCAGCGACCGGGCCCGGAACAGCAAGTCGTTGGGGTTGCGGTCCGACTCGTACTGGGTCTGTGCCTGCTTCACCCCCTGGCCGGTGATCTGGTTCTTCAACTCCGCGGTCGCCACCGGGATCCCGTTGACCAGCAGCAGGACGTCGACCGAGTCGTGCGGCTTCGACTCCGAATGGTGGACCTGGCGGGTGATGGTGAGCCGGTTCTTGTCGTAGAGGTCCCACAGGTCTGGGGTGATCCGGTGCGCCGGCGCGAAGTAGGCCAGGTCGAAGTGCAGCCCCATGTCCTCGACGCCGTTGCGGATCACGTGGATGGTGCCGCGCGAGTCGATCTCGTCGGCGACCCGCTTGTTGAACATCTGCTGGGCCTTGTCCTGGCCGCCGCGCAGCCCGATCAACTGCTCCCACTTGTCCGGCTGGGTCGCATGGATGAACGCCAACAACTCGTACGTGTCGATCCCGAGGTCGACGCGGTAGAACGACGCGTCGCCCTGCTCCCACCCGTTCGCCAGCAGGTGCGCCTCGATGGTCGCCTCGAACGCCGACTCGGTGTGCTGCTTGGTCATCAGACTCCCCGTCCAGAAGCAGTGGTCACGTCAAACTCGCCGGTCACGGCGGCAGTAATGAGAGAGCGCTTGCGCTCCTCGAGGAGGCTGTTGCTTTCGCGACACAGCGACCTGACCTCGTTCGTCTCGCTCCGCAACCGTGATGCCTCGCGTCCCAGTTCCCGTTGAATATGGAGCGACGCAGGCGTCGGAACCTCAATCCTTCTGAGATCGCCGATGTTGATTCCTTTGACGGTTGCGCCCGTGATCATTTCCCTCATCCGCGACTGAACCGTCGGGGTTTCCAGAACGGCGTAGAGCCAGTCAGCGTCGCAGCCCAGCGGTGCGATGCGAGCCGAATCCTGGGTGAGATTGGCTCCGGTCAGTTCGTCCGGGACACGACCGATTTCGCCAACGCTGCCACGGATGGCGATGACCAGGTCGCCAGCCTTCACGCGACTCCGGGAGTATTGCGCGTCGATCTCATGGGTCGTGCGCTTCAAGAGGTCAAGTCGAAGCCTGTGAGATGCGACGTCGCCCCCCTTGATGATGGGGACCCCGCCTTCGGTGTCCGGGCCGGGGAGAACGATGCCGTACTGGATCGGACGGCTCGGATCGGTGAGTCGGGCCAGAGGCTCCGAGTCGGGGAAAGGAGTCACCAGCAGCGCCTCTAGAGCGGACTCCAACCGCGCGTTCAGAAGGTCCAGTTGCTCGCGCCGCAGCCGCACCGCTTCGTCGATGCGCGACACCTGGTCGTCGAGGAAGTCGGCGATCTTGCGCTGGACATCGAGGAGCGGGGTGGGGACGGAAACCCCGAGCATGGCTTCGTACTTCAGTCCGTAGCGGGTGACGCCGGTTGCGGACACGGAGAACTGTTCCTTGCAGAAGTCAGATCGGATCGCCCACGCCAGGAAGCGTGGCTCGACGCGTTCGACGCGAGGTCGGAGCATCGCCAGGTGGTACCCGCAGACGAGGTCGTCGGCCGTCTCGGCGACATAGGCGGGAACGGCGATGTCATCGGCCGTCTCCGAGTCCTTCGTGACGATCGTGTCGCCTACCGCGAGCCTGAAGCGTTCGATCTGTGACTTGGTGGCCGTCGCCGCCATGAAGTCACGGTCGTCGCGGATCTCGTTCGAGTAGTACACGTCCGTGTAGTTGCAGAGCCTGACCGCGGCTTCGCCCTCGACGCTCTTCTTGTCTACGTTGCTGACCCTGACCTCAGCGACGTGCCTGAGCGGCATCGTTTCGAGCATCAGCGCAGTCCCCCAAGCAACTCATGGATGCGTGCTTCGCGTTCGGCGATCTCAGCGTCCAACTCGGCGACAGGACGGGGCGGCGTGTAGACGTAGAACTGCCGGGTGAAGGGGATCTCGTAACCGACCTTGGTCTTGGAGTGGTCGATCCACGCCTCCGGTGCGTAGGGGTGCACCTCGCGCTTCAAGTAGCCGTCCGGGTCTTCACCCAGCGGCACGTTCTCGGCGTCGCGGAGGTCCGGGTCGGGCAGCGGCTGACCCTTGCGGTCCGTGGAAACCGGGGCGGCCGGGTCCGGCACTGCTGCGGCCTTCACGAGTTCCTTGGCCACCGGAAGCGGCACCGCCGGGGCGGTGGCCTGTACGGCCTTCAGGCAGGACTTCTCGTCGGCGTACTCCTGCCCGACCAGGCTGGCGAACACTTCCTGCGGCGAGCCGCCGAGAGCGGCCTTCGTCCAGGCCTTCGTCTCGCCGACGGCCGCGACGGCGTCGGGGCTGATGACCCAACGTCGACGCAGCGGCTGCTCGACGGTGACTCGTTGGAACCCGAACGCCTCGTTGGGGAGCACTTTCACTCGCGGGTCATCGAGGCTTGCGTCAGCAGCGTCCATGTAGAGGCGAGTGACCTCGTCGATCGCGCTGCTTGAGATGAACTTGCGCTTCTGGCCGAGGCTCTTGCGCATCTTCTCGAACTCGTTCCGAGCGTCCAGCAACAGCACCTTGCCGCGACGTTCCGGGCGCTTACGGTTCGTCAGAACCCAGAAGTACGTGGAGATGGACGTGTTGTAGAACAGTTGGTCCGGGAGTGCGACGACGGCTTCGAGCCAGTCGTTCTCGATGATCCACTTGCGGATGTTCGACTCACCCGACCCGGCTGCTCCGGAGAACAACGGGGACCCTGAGAACACGATGGCGAGCCGCGAGCCGCCCTCGATGACGTCGGGCGTCGATGGGTCGTCGGCGACCGGCTTCATCTTCGACAGCATGTGCTGGAGGAACAGCAGCGAGCCGTCCGAGGAGCGTGGCGTACCGGCCCCGAAGCGGCCGTCGAAGCCTTCGTTCTCGGCTTCGGCCAGGATCGGTTCGGCGTACTTCTTCCAGTCGACACCGAAAGGGGGGTTGGCGAGCATGTAGTCGAACCGCTCGTCGGGGTGTCCGTCGGCCGACAACGAGTTGCCGAGCACGATGTTCTCCGGCTTCTCGCCCTTGATGAGCATGTCGGAACGGCAGATGGCCCACGTCTCGGGGTTGAGTTCCTGGCCGTAAACCTCCAGGTGCGCGTCCGGGTTGAGAGCGGCCAGGTAGTCCTGGCCCGACGACAGCAACCCACCGGTACCACAGGCCGGGTCGAACAGGGTCCGCACGGGAGCAACCCCGGAGAGCGCCTTCTCGTCCTCGACGAAAAGGATGTTCACCATGAGATTCACGACCTCGCGCGGGGTGAAGTGCTCACCGGCGGTCTCGTTCGCCATCTCGGAGAACCGCCGCAGGAGTTCCTCGAAGATGTAGCCCATCGCGTGGTTCGGGACCGCGTCCGGGTGCAGGTCGATGTCGGCGAACTTGGCGAGCACCTGGTACAGCAGTCCGGCCTTGTCGAGGGTGTCGATCCGTTCGGCGAACTTGTACTTCTCCAACACGTCGGCCGCGCCGGAGGAGAATCCAGCCAGGTAGGAGGTCAGGTTCGCGCGGACGTTCTTGTCGTCGTTGAGCAGGTCCGTGAACGTCAGCGGAGAGACGTTGTAGAACGGCGCTCCCGAGACCCGTTCGAGGATCGGGTCGACGTTGGTGACCTTGCCTTCCAGTGACTTGGCGCGTGCGATGACGTCGGCCTTCGTCGGTTCCAGTACGCAGTCGAGGCGGCGCAGCACGACGAACGGAAGGATGAACTGGCCGTACTCGTGCGCCTTCACGTCGCCGCGGAGCAGGTCCGCGATCGACCAGATGAAGCCGACCTTGTCACCGAAACCGTCTACTGCCGTCATCCACATCCCCTACTCCGTCGCAACTTCGCTGCATCGTGCCAGCAGGCACCGACACACCACTCCTATGCCACGCGGGCCCTCCTTGCGGCGACTTTCCAGATTTCGCTCCGAGGGCCTGGGGTGTCGGATGGGAACATGCGTAGGTGAGAGACGACCGCTCTGTTGTGCTTCACCCCCGGCACCGCCTCATCCGCCTCATCCGCGTCCCGGTGCCGGAACGGACCGGCGATGACCGCGACCAGTGCAGGAGTGTCCATGCCTCAGGTCGTGGACGGCGTTGCGTCGAAGGCTCCTCAGACCACTTCGATCCGCACTTCGGCGGCCACTTCCTTCAACCCATCCTTCCTCCGCGTCCGCGTGGCCGGGAGTCGAACTTCCTTCAACAGCGGAGGTCCGCCTCGGCAGTCATGCCAGATCCACCCAATGGAGTCGAACACGAGCCCGCCGGTCCGTGTCGCCTTGCTGCCCTACTGAGACGAGCCACCCGCCTTGGGATACCGCCTTGGCGAGACAACCCCGACCGCTGTCGGGAACCTCCTTCGCAGTTCTGGGTCGGCGATCGGTGTGGGCCTGACCTCCAAGCCAAGCAAGATCGGTCCGAGGACGGCCTCCATGGCGGCGACGTCTCTCAGCGACAGGTTCAGTTGTCCTCCGAGGATCTTGCCGAGTCGCTTGTACTCGATCCCTGATTGATCCGACAGGGTCTTCTGAGTCTTGGCGGGTGCGTCTGGTTGCTTCATTCTCCGTCGAACACGCGCTGCGAAAGCGTGCTGCACTTCGGCTGCGCGCAGCCCAGTCATGTCTGCAACAGAGGTGGGCTGTC
Source organism: Nocardioides malaquae (assembly GCF_015070385.1). GTDB lineage: Bacteria > Actinomycetota > Actinomycetes > Propionibacteriales > Nocardioidaceae > Nocardioides > Nocardioides malaquae. The sequence goes on from NZ_JADCSA010000011.1 coordinate 7,604, forward strand.
TCCACACCACCGCCTCGCCGGGGCGGCCGAAGGACGACGGGTTACGCGAAAATGACCGCGGTTCACCCCAAGTCTTCTTCGGCACTCATCGACCGTAAGAGGGGTCCCGAAAGCCCCGGGGAGACACACTCATAAACCCACCAAAATGGGATGTTTATTGCGAACTTCGCTTTGGTGGGTCTAACGTGACGGCCAACTGAATCCGTCGCCGCATAGGGCGATGCATGACCGCGAAACTCTCACGGACCGACTTCCCTCTCCCCACGGGAAGCCCGGCTCACCCCTCCGCTTACATCCAGCCTGTTGAAGCCGTAGAGCGGAGTTGGTCAGCCGTGGATCTTGGCGCTTCTGCCTTGGCAGGTATTCGATGAGCCGCGGGATGGCGCCGCGCGCTTCACGCGACACCGACCTGTACGCGCGCGCCGGACTTCCGCAAGCCAGGTATGCCACCTCGAAGGCATCCCCGACAGCAGACCGTTCCTCCTACGACGCGCGCATCGGCAGCATCGTCCACGGCGTCATCGCAACGGTGGCGCGTACGTGCCAGTTGCTGGGCTTCGTCGAACGTGGCGACGTCGTGCAGGAGGCGGTGGCCGCGCAGACGCTGGGGCGCGACCTTGGTCGCGGAGACAAGGCGCGGTTGCGTGTGACGGGGCTGGTGTGTCAGTACCTGGACCTGTACCTGCCTCCGGCGGATGCGACGTTCGTGGGTGCCGAACTACGCCTCGAGAACGGACGAGTCGACCTGGCGTGGAAGCACCCCAAGCACGGTGTCTTCTTCGACGAGTTGAAGACGTGGCGCCACGACAAGGACGCACTCGACGCCGACACCCTCGCCCAGATGGAGCGGTACCTCGATGCCGGGTCGACGAGGTACTCCGAACGGTTCTCGGGCGTCCGCCTCATCACTCTCGGCAACCGTCGCGCCGCGCTCTGGCTGCGTCCCGACGGGCAGATTGACGCGCTGGCAGGGAGCGCGCTGGACCTCTCCAGCCCTGTCCGAAACCCGAACCCAGAGGTGGCCTGATGAGCAAGGCAAGGAACCGTTTCACGGTGGCGGAGAAGCGCGACATCGTCTCGCAGTTGCGCCGTCTCGGCGCCGAAGGACGCCCCCCTCCCGAACACATTCGCGCAGTCGCTGCTCAGTACGGCGTCACGACGCGGGCCGTGAACCTGTGGCTGCGCGACGAGACCCTCACGGGTGAGACCTCTACGTCGGGCGAGACGCCCCCCAAGGGGTTCCGCGTCGACGTCGACATGCTGACCGTTGTCGGCAACGAACAGAACCGTCGGACCGCCTACGAGAAGTTGCGGGCGGCCGGAATCGTCAACGTCGCCTACTCGACCTTCTGTCGCGCCGTCAACGACGTCGACCCGTCCCTCGTCGGCGCTGCCTTGAAGGGACAGAAGGCACTCGTCGGCAACCGCATGTACCTCAAGACCGTCGCCCCGCACCGCGGCTGGGTCTACCACCTGGACCACACTCAGTTGGACCTCTTCATCGCCCCGAGCCACCGCCACACAAAACGGGTGGTGCGTCCCTGGGTCACCGTCATCGTCGACGGCGCCACCGGACTCCTGTGGGCTTTCCCCTGGTACCGGCCCGTGAACGGGTCGATGGTCGCCGCGGCACTCGCCAGTGTCTGCACGCGACAGGAGTATCGGGGGACCGTCGTGGGCGGAGTTCCGGAACAGGTTGTGCTCGACAACGCCGGTGAGCATTTCACCGAACAGATGGCAGCCGCGGTCACCCGCATCGGCACCATCATGACGCCGACGCACGCCCGGTCGTCGTGGCAGAACGGGAAGGCCGAGCGAGCCATCGGGCTCCTCATGAGGCGCTTCGCGGACCGCGCCCCCGGCGCCATCAACGCAGGCGAAGCACGCGACGGAGGCTCCCGCTACCTGGAGAACACCAGAGGAAACACCGACCCGGCGACCCTGTGGACAGCCCGGACGTTCGAACGGACGCTCCAGAACACGGTCGACGAAATCAACTCCGAGATTCCGATGAAGCGTCACGGTGGCCTCACCCGAATCGAAGCCTGGCGACGCGACCAGACAGAACTGCGTTTCATCACCGACCTTGCCGCGCGTCTCGTCGCATTGCCGACCGCGAAGGACACGTACAAGGCCACCAAGGGCGGCATCTCCTTCAACGGACACGACTACGTGCACGAAGACCTCCACGTGGGACGCCGCTACAAGGTGCGATTCCTGCCGACACAGACCGACTTCATCGAGGTCTTCTCCGAGGACGACAAGCACATCGCGCGCGCATGGCGCTCGGACGCCATCCCCGCCGAAGAGCGCAAGAAGTTCCTGGCAGCACGGGCACGAATCGAACGCGACGCGAAGGCCATCGAATCCGGCCTGCAAGCAGCCCGCGCCCATCAAGCCGCACTCGACAACGCCGACCCCCGAGACGACAGCGGAACCGGCGACGTCGACCTCCTGGGCGCCCTCGACGGCACCAACGACGAGAGGGCCCACGTCAAAGCCCTGCCCAAGAAGAAGCGAGTCCGAGCCGCGCGAGAGACCCGCATGGCCCCCGACCTCGCGTTCTTGCAGGAGCACCTCGGCTACCTCAACGAGAAGAAGGAGGACGAGGCATGAACAGCGTCGACCTCGGCCTGACCACCCCACTGGTGCACACGTCGGACTTCGACCGAGGCGTCCTGGTATCCAAGGCCGCCATCGCCAAGAACCGCATCGCGGCCATCGACGGCGTCCCCGGAGTCGGCAAGACGACCTGCGTGCGGCAAGTGGCGAACGAACTCGACCGCCAAGTCGCCCTCGTGACACTGCCCGCCCGCCCCAAGCCGAACGACCTCCTGCGCTACACCTACACCGCGCTCGAGGGTGGGTCGACCGCAGGTATGACGCACTTCGACCTGCAAGACAGCGTGGCCGCCATCCTCAGCGAGGGAGAGTGGGTCATCATCGTCGACGAGATGCAGCAGGCAGCCGCGGCAGCCATGGCCGAACTCGTCTGGCTCTACGAGCACACCTACCACGCCTTCGGTGTCGTGGTCGCGGGAAGCGGCGTCCTTGAAGCCGTCCAGCGACACCCGCAACTGGCAACCCGCATCATGGGCAGCGTCCACTTCCAACCCCTCAGCGGAGGCGACCTCATCCGGACGGTTCAGGCACTCGACGAGCGTTTCGCCGCAACGAGGGGCTCGACCCTCCTGGCACATGACGAAGCCCTCTGCCTTGGCCGACTGCGTCCCTGGGCGATGACGCTCGAATGGCTCGACACCTTGGGGGTACACGAGGGACCGGTCACGCCCGGAGTGCTCGCACAAATCGCCCACCTCATGGTCTCCTCCGAAGTGGGTGCGGCATGAACATCACACTCACTCTTCTCGACCCAACCAGGGGCGCCTTCGAGTTGGTGCCCGACACCGACCCCACCACGGGCAAGACCGTGTGCACAGCGCGCCCGAGCCGACACGAACGGGCGCTCACCCAGGCGGTCCTCGCTGGCTACGGCGTCGACCCGTCCCTGAGCGGAAGCGGGCGGTCCGAAGCGAAGGACTGGCGATACATCAAGGCGCGCATCGCCGCTTACGGCACCACCATGCTGGTCGTGCGCCACGCCGACCTCTTGACCCCCGCCATGCGCCAGAAGTTGCTCCTCCTGGCCCGCGAGCACGACGTTCACCTGGCCCTGACCTGTGACGACAGCACCGGCGCCGACTTGGGAGCATGGGTCCTCGACAACGGCGGCGAGTGTCACGAGGAATCGTCGTGGCTCACCAGCCTGTTCAGCGGAGCCGCAGCCGGCCCACCAGTCGAACATGAAGAGTTCCCGCGGCACCTGCCAGACGGCGACTTCTACGTCTTCCGGGCGCGCTGCCGAGAACTCCTCGACCCGCACTACTTCGCGGTCGTGGACGACCTCTACCGGTCCGTCGCCGTCGACGTCGACGCCAACCCGTTCGAAACCAAGCACGATGCAGCCGACTGGATACGAGCCCGTCACGACTCGCATCCCTACCCCGCCCAGGTGAAGACCATCGTGCGGGCCGCCCAAGCGGCCATGTTCCGACACGGATTCCTCTTGAAGTGCGACCTCGACACCGTCCTCACCGCGGCGAGCGACGCCACGCATCGCCGTCTCAACGACAGCGAACTCAAGCGCCTGCGTGCGTATCGGATGACCGCGCGCCCCGCGGTCTGGGCGCTACGCGACAGCGGACTCAGCGTGACAGAAATGAGCGGCCTGACCCTGGACTCGGACCTGAGCGGGTTGAACCTCCCGGAGACGGCCGCCACGCTCGTCCAGGCCCACCTCGCCTATCGGCGATTGGAGGGGGCCAGCCCGACCGAGGCTGTGTTCACCGAAGCCGAGAGAGGCATGTCCAACGCGATTCGCGAGGCCGCCGTCGAACTTGGTCTGCCGGTGCCGCCAGCCAGCGAACGGCGCGGCGCCACCATCGCCTCCAACTGGCATGCCTCAGCCGGCATCGACCTCATCCCTCTCCAACCCAGGAACCTGCCCGGAGGTGCTGCATGACCACCACCGTTCCAGTGAAGGGCTCCGTGTTCCGCCAGAGGCTGACTCAGGCGGGTCTCAGTGAGCGCCAACTGACTCGGCGCACCGGGCTGGGACCGACCTCGCTGCGCCGCATCCTCTTCCGCAATGAAGTGTCTGGTGCCGTCGCTCTCATTGACGTGCAGCGGTGCTTGGACGAGGTGGGGATGTCTTGGGGTGACTTCCTGGACCCCGTCGTGCTTCCCGCCGCCAACACCGCAGACGCCGACGTGGCCACCTTGGGCGCGCTCCTGAACGGTGCTGGACGCGCAACCTCCGCCGACCGGCTCTGTCGTGCACTCGGCTGGGAACTTGGCCGACTCATCCACGCGGCCGACCGGCTCGACGAGCGACTGCGCCCCTTGGGGCAGCGGCTCATCCGCAATGCCAACGGCTACCGCATTCGGCCGCTCGACACGACCACTGACGCCGCCCTCCGACGCCTCAACGACCTCCGCGACGACGAGGAAGGGATGCACAGCGGGATGGCGCGCGTGCTGTACCAGGTGTACGCAGGGTCGATGTCGAAGCAGGAAACGAAGAACGACCACCGGGTCCAGGTCGCAGCGCTGCTCCACCGCTCCGCCATCCGGGCAAGCGACGCCTCCGGCGAGAGGTACGTCCTGACTGACGACGTCAGGTTCGCGCTCGACTTCTGACGGAGCCAACAAGACAAGAAGGCCCCGGAACCGAGAGGTTCCGGGGCCTTCTTGTTGCCTCAGCGGCGGGAACTAACCGCGAGAATCAGGGAACTAACCGTGAGAATCTGGGAACTATTCGTGAGAATCCCGGGAACTAACGGTGAGAACTTTCATCAGCTGCAGCCGGACGTGCTGCCGCAACCCTCGCAGACGTAGCAGGAGCCGGCGGGACGCATCTTCGTGCCGCAGGTCATGCAGAGCGGGGAGTCGACGGCGGTGCCGGTGATCTTCTCCAGCAGCTCGGCGGAGGTGTGCGCCTCGCCGACCGTCGGCTGCGCAGGGACCTCGCGGGCCTCGGAGCCGTGGGTGTCCTTGGTCTCGACCTCGACGGCCTCGTGGTGCTCGGTCTTGAGCGACTCGGCCTCGCTGAGCTCGACGATCGGCTCGTAGGAGCCGGTCTCGAGGTGGCGCTGGCGCTCCTCGGCCGAGTAGATGCCGAGCATCGAGCGCTCGTCGAAGGCCATGTAGTCCAGGGCCAGGCGGCGGAAGATGTAGTCCATGATCGACTGCGCCATCCGCACGTCCGGGTCGTCGGTCAGGCCGGCGGGCTCGAAGCGCAGGTTGGTGAACTTCGAGACGTAGGTCTCCAGCGGCACGCCGTACTGCAGGCCGATCGAGACCGCGATCGAGAAGGCGTCCATCACACCGGCCAGGGTCGAGCCCTGCTTGCCGAGCTTGAGGAAGACCTCGCCGAGCTCGCCGTCCTCGTGGGCACCCGAGGTCATGTAACCCTCGGCACCGCCCACGGTGAACGACGTCGTACGCGAGATGCGCGACTTCGGCAGGCGCTTGCGGGTGGGGCGGTAGACGATCTTCTCGACGACCTTGGTCTCACCCTCGGCAGCGGCGGCCGCGGCGTCGGCCTTGTCGGCGGCGTCCTTCTTTGCCTTGCCGCCACCGTCGGCCAGCGGCTGGCCGACCTTGCAGTTGTCGCGGTAGACCGCGGTCGCCTTGAGGCCCAGCTTCCAGGACTGCATGTAGACGTCCTCGATCTCCTCGACCGTGGCCGTCTCCGGCAGGTTGACGGTCTTCGAGATCGCACCCGAGAGGAAGGGCTGCGTGGCGGCCATCATGCGCACGTGGCCCATCGGGGCCAGGGCGCGCGCACCCATGGCGGTGTCGAAGACCTCGTAGTGCTCGGTCTTGAGGCCGGGAGCGTCGATGACGTGGCCGTGCTCGCCGATGTAGGCGACGATCGCCTCGACCTGCTCGGGCTGGTAGCCCAGCTTCTTCAAGGCCCGCGGGATGGTCTGGTTGACGATCTGCATCGAGCCGCCACCGACGAGCTTCTTGAACTTGACCAGCGAGAAGTCGGGCTCGATGCCGGTGGTGTCGCAGTCCATCATGAAGCCGATGGTGCCGGTCGGCGCGAGCACGGAGGCCTGCGCGTTGCGGAAGCCGTTGGCCTCGCCCAGCTTGATGACGTCGGCCCACGCCTTGGTGGCCAGCTTGTGCACGCGGCCGTCCTCGGTGTGCAGGACGCGCACCTGGTCGTTGGCCGCCTGGTGCTTGCGCATGACGCGCTTGTGGGCATCGGCGTTGCGGGCGTAGCCGGCGTAGGGGCCGACGACCTTGGCGAGCTCGGCGGAGCGCTTGTAGGAGGTGCCGGTCATCAGCGAGGTGATGGCCGCGGCCATCGAGCGGCCACCCTCGGAGTCGTAGCCCAGACCCATCGCCATCAGCAGGGCGCCGAGGTTGGCGTAGCCGATGCCGAGCTGGCGGTAGTCGCGGGTGTTCTTCTCGATCGACTCGGTCGGGAAGTCACCGAAGGCGACCGAGATGTCCATCGCGGTGATGATGAACTCGACGGCCTTCGCGAAGAGCTCGGCGTCGAAGGTGTCGTCGTCCTTGAGGAACTTCAGCAGGTTGAGCGACGCCAGGTTGCAGGCGGAGTTGTCGAGCGACATGTACTCCGAGCACGGGTTTGACGCAGTGATGCGGCCGGTCTCGGGGTTGGTGTGCCAGTCGTTGATCGTGTCGTCGTACTGCAGGCCCGGGTCGGCGCACTCCCAGGCAGCCTGGGAGATCTTGCGGAAGAGCGAGCGGGCGTCGACGGTCTCGATGACCTCGCCGGTGTCGCGGGCTCGGAGGCCGAACTCCTTGCCCTCCTCGACGGCGCGCATGAACTCGTCGGTGACCCGCACCGAGTTGTTGGCGTTCTGGTACTGCACGGAGGTGATGTCCTTGCCGCCCAGGTCCATGTCGAAGCCGGCGTCGCGCAGGGCGCGGATCTTGTCCTCCTCGCGCGCCTTGGTCTCGACGAACTCCTCGATGTCGGGGTGGTCGACGTCGAGGACGACCATCTTGGCCGCGCGGCGCGTGGCGCCACCGGACTTGATGGTGCCGGCGGAGGCGTCGGCGCCACGCATGAAGGAGACGGGGCCCGAGGCGGTGCCGCCGGAGGAGAGGAGTTCCTTCGACGAGCGGATGCGCGAGAGGTTGAGGCCGGCACCGGAGCCGCCCTTGAAGATGAAGCCCTCCTCCTTGTACCAGTTGAGGATCGAGTCCATCGAGTCGTCGACCGAGAGGATGAAGCAGGCGGAGACCTGCTGCGGCGAGGAGGTGCCGACGTTGAACCAGACGGGCGAGTTGAAGGAGAAGTACTGGTTGACCAGCAGCCAGGTGAGCTCCTCCTCGAAGACCTTGGCGTCGGCCTCACCGAAGTAGCCGTGCTCGATGCCGGCCTTGGTGTAGGTCTTCACCACGCGGTCGATGAGCTGCTTGAGGCTCCACTCGCGGGAGTCGGTGCCCACGGCGCCGCGGAAGTACTTGGTGGTGACGATCGTGGAGGCGTTGACGCTCCAGAAGTCGGGGTACTCCACGCCACGCTGCTCGAAGACGGTCTCGCCCGTCTTCCAGTTGGTCTGGACGACGTCGCGCCGCTCCCAGGTGATCTCGTCGTACGGGTGGGTCCCCTCGGTGCTGAAGACGCGCTGCATCTTCAGTCCACCCTTGTTCACCGTCTTGGCGGCCATGGAATCTCCTCAGTTCCTCGTGATGGCTTCGTCGTGTCTCGGTCGTGCTGTGTCGTACGTCTGGGGCCCGGCACGCAGCTTCCCCACTGCGTACCGGGCGTTCAGGGGGTCACCCGGAGGCGACGGCGGCCGCATCTCGTTCGGCGCGCATGACGGCGATCTCGGTCTCGAAGTCGGCCGCGCTCTCGAAGGCGCGGTAGACCGAGGCGAACCGCAGGTAGGCGACCTCGTCGAGCTCACGCAACGGCGCGAGGATCGTGAGGCCGACCTCGTGGGCAGGGATCTCGGCGCAGCCGGTGGCGCGGAGCGCGATCTCGACCTCCTGGCCCAGGCGGGCCAGCTGGTCCTCCGTCACCGGACGACCCTTGCAGGCCTTCCGGACGCCGTGGATCGCCTTCTCCCGGTTGAAGGGCTCGGACGCGCCGGAGCGCTTCACCACCAACAGCTGCATGAGCTCGACGGTGCTGAAGCGCTTGCCGCACTCGACGCAGGCCCGACGCCGGCGGATCTGGCCGCCGTCGTCGGAGACCCGGGAGTCGAGCACCCGGGTGTCGGTGTGCCGGCAGTGCGGACAGTGCATGTGGCGCCCCTCCCGGTCGCTGCTGGTGGCCTGTGGACGAACGGCCCTGATCTGTGGATCAGCAGGCCGCCGACTGTGCACTCACTCCCAGCCCGTGTGGACTAGATGTGGATAACCACAACGGTGTAACTACTAGATCTAGTGGTAACCGTACGCGGCCTCCCCAATCCTTGGCAAGCGGGTCCGGAGAAGTCGCGAGGAAAGAATCGACGGCGCGACCCATCGGGTGACACGACGCCTGACACAATGGGCGGCGTGGCCCCCGGGAAGCGCGCAGGATCGAGGAAGGCGGCTCGACCGAGCCCGGCCGTCAACAAGTCTGCGCTGGCCTACGCCGGTGGAATCACCGCCTGCGTGATCGCCTGGGGCTACCTGGTCTACGCCGCGATCGACTTCGGTGCCAGCGCCCGCAGCGGCAACGCCGGCGCCTGGTTCCTGCTGATCCTCGCGGGCATCGGGGCAGCCACCTGCCTCTTCGTGGGGCTCATGCTGCTCACCCGCCTGGGCGCCGCGCTCGGCGTCACCCGGCCGCCCACCGATGCGACCGACCCCGACGGCGGCACGGCACCTCCCCGGCCCGTCGGCGGACGCCGCGCTGCGCGCTGAGGACGCGGCGCGGCCTTGCTGGCGTCACCCCTGGCTGGCGTCATCCCCGGCTGGCGCCACCCTTGACGTCAGCCCTGGCTCGGAACGTGCAACCGCTGCCCCAGCGCGACGACAGAGCTCTCCAGGTTGTTGAGCTCACGGATCTCGTGGACCATCGACCGCACCTCGCCGTCGGAGGCCACCTCTGCGGCGATGCCCCAGAGCGTGTCCCCCTCGTTGACCACCACGATCTCGGTGGCCCTCGGCTCGCCGGCCTCCTCGCTGGCCATCGATCCGCCACCGAGAGCGACGGAGACCACCAGCGCCAGCAGCAGCGCCGCCGCCAGGACGACCAGGCGACCCCGACGCGTCAACCGCACCTGACCCGTGGACGCCGGGCGACCGGTCGGGGCGACGCGGATCGACGAGACCTGCATCGACGAGACCTGGGCAATCGGGGTGACGGTGGTGGCGCTCATGGGGACCTCCTGGGGAAGTGGGCGGTCAGCCGGATGGATGTGTTCCGAACGAGTGCGGCACCTTGCGGGCGCCTCGTCCTGATGCCTCCGATGTCTAGTGGCGGGTGCCGACAACTTCGCCGGCCTCACCCTTCCGACTCCGGAGTATCGATCAGACGTTCGATCGAACACATGTACGACATTAGAGCAGGTGTTCGAACGAGGCAAGGATCCGTTCGAACAATCTTTCGACGTGTCGACCGCGTGGCCCCGGCGTACCCGAAATCCGGCAACTGGCCGCGCCACGGCCTGCGAGGTCACCAGATTGCGGCATGCGGACCGTTCCCCACACCCCTAGCGTCGCCCCCATGCGAGACCTCCTGACGACGGCGTCCGACACCATCGAGGCCGACTTCGCGGCCCTCCAGGCCGCGATCGCCGCCTCCCCCGTGCTCTCGTCCTCCGACGAGCCCGACGCGACGGTCTACTGGTCCAACCAGCCGCTGGCCCTGCTCAACGTGATCGTCGACGCGCACATCGCGCCCGAGGTGGCCGCTGCCCGGGCCCAGGAGATCCTGGCTCCCTTCTTCGAGCGTGGGCTGCCCTTCCAGTGGGTGACGACCCCCCGCACCACCAGCCCTGCTCTGGAGGCGGCGTTGGCCCAGGCGGGCCTGGCGGCCCGGGAGTACCCCGCCATGTTCGTGGCTCTGGGGCAGCCGATCGACCCGCGCACGCCCGAGGACGTCTTCATCGACGTGGCCTGGCCCGACGGGGTCGAGCCCGTCAGCCGGGTGATCCTCGAGGACCTGGGCCACCCGGCCGTGCCCGAGGAGGGCAGCGCGCTGGGCGTCCTGGACACCCTGGACCCCGCCGACAACCAGTTCTTCGTCGCCCGCAGCATGCGCACCGGCGACGTGCTTGGGGCCAGCACCATGCACACCCGCGGGTCGAGCGCCATGCTCGCCAACGTGAGCATCACCGCGGCCGCGAGGGGACGGGGAGTCGGGCGCGCCCTGACCGCCACCATGATGAACAGGGCCGCCGCGACCGGCTGCCAGTCGGCGACGCTGATCACCAACTCTCGGGCCTACCCGACCTACGTCGACCTCGGGTTCCGCACCCAGTTCACCTGCGTGGCCTGGGCCTGGGACCCCCGTTCCTGAGTGCGACACGCGGTTCGAACACCTGTTTGAACTGATGGGGCGATGGCACTAGCGTGGTCACCACGTCGGCCCCACGCCCAGGAGGAACTCCCCCATGTCCCACGCCAGCGACAACGGTGACCGCAACAAGGTCGTTCCTCTTCCTGACGGCCCGCCCGACGCCACGGGACTGACCGTCCGTCAGCAGCTGGTGCTCGAGACGATCCAGGAGGCGCTGGAGACCCGCGGCTACCCGCCGAGCATGCGCGAGATCGGTCGGGCAGTGGGCCTGACCAGCTCCAGCAGCGTCGCGCACCAGCTGAAGACGTTGGAGGAGAAGGGGTTCCTCAAGCGTGACCCCAACCGCCCGCGCGCCCTGCAGGTCTTCCTGCCCCCGTCGATGACCTCTCGAGGAGCCGTGGCCGACGCCGACGAGTCGACCTACGACCCCACGGGTGCGGGAGACGCCGCGCCGGCTGCCACCTACGTGCCGGTGGTGGGTCGCATCGCCGCCGGTGGCCCGATCCTGGCGGAGGAGCGCGTGGAGGACGTCTTCCCGTTGCCCCGGCAGCTGGTCGGCGACGGCACGCTCTTCCTGCTCGAGGTGGTGGGCGACTCGATGGTCGACGCCGCGATCTGCAGCGGTGACTACGTCGTGATCCGCCAGCAGCCCGACGCGGTCAACGGCGACATCGTGGCCGCCATGATCGACGGCGAGGCGACGGTGAAGACCTTCCAGCGCAAGGACGGTCAGGTCTGGCTGCTGCCGCACAACGACGCCTTCGAGCCCATCGACGGCACCCACGCCACCATCCTCGGCAAGGTCACCGCCGTCCTGCGCAGCGTCTGAGAGACGCTCGGCCTCAGCCCTCGGCCAGGCGTCCCAGCGCCTGGCGTACGACCGCGGGGTCGGTCGTCGACCACATGGGCGGCAGGCTGGCCTTCAGGAACGACCCGTAGCGCTTGGTGGCCAGCCGGGGGTCCAGGATCGCCACCACACCTCGGTCGTCGGTGGTGCGGATGAGACGACCGGCGCCCTGGGCGAGCAGCAGCGCAGCGTGGGTGGCCGACACCTGCATGAAGCCGTTGCCGCCGGCCCTGTCCGCGGCGCGGGCCCGGGCAGACATCAGCGGGTCGTCGGGTCGCGGAAACGGGATCCGGTCGATCAGCACGAGCTGGCAGGTCTCACCCGGGACGTCGAGGCCCTGCCACAGCGTCAGGGTGCCGAAGAGGTTGGTGTGGTGGTCCTCCACGAACTGCTTGGCCAGCTCCGGCAGCTGCGCATCCCCCTGCGCCAACGTGGTCAGGTGGGGCAGCCGCTCACGCACGGCCTCGGCGGCGGTCTCGGCGGCCCGCCGCGACGAGAAGAGCCCCAACGTACGCCCCTGGGCGGCGTCGATCAGCTCGACGATCTCGTCGATCTGCTTCGGCCCGAGCCCGTCGCGACCCGGGTCGGGCAGGTGGCGGGCGACGTAGAGGATGCCCTGCCGCGCGTAGTCGAAGGGGGACCCGACGTCGAGCCCGCGCCACGGCAGCGCCCCTTCGGCCGCCGTGTCCGGGGCTCCGGTGTCGAGCCGCTCCGACGGCTTGAGACCCAGGCTGCCGGCGACCGCGTTGAAGTCACCGCCCAGCATCAGCGTGGCGGAGGCGAACACCACCGTCTTCTCGGTCAGCAGGCGCTCACGCATCTGGGCCCAGACCTGCAGCGGCGCCACCGCCAGGCGCGCGGGCACCCGCTCGCGGGCCTCGTTGAGCCAGAGCACGTCCGACTCCTTGCAGGCCGCCATCCGCTCCGCCGTGGTGAAGACCTCCTGCGCCAACCCCTTGGCCTGCGTACGCCCCGCGTCGGCGTCGCCCTCGTCCTTGCCGAAGGCGGAGACCAGCGACCGGGCCGCGTCGCGGACCAGGGCGAGCGCGTCGGCGAGCTGCTCACCCGGCTGCTCGATGCGCCCCGGCGCCGTGGCCGCCAACGCATCAGCCAGGGCATCCGCCGCGTCGGCGAGGTCGTCGGCCGGCGAGCTGGACCCACCCTTGTCGCTGACGTGCTTCTGCGAGCGGCGGGCCGCCCGCTCCACGTCGCCGACCGTCAGCTCGTCGGTGGCGGCCTGGGTGACGCGGGCGACCAGCTCGTGCGCCTCGTCGATCACCACGGCGTCGTAGTCGGGGATCATCGGCACGCCCTCGATGGCGTCGATGGCGAGCAGCGAGTGGTTCGTGACGATGAGGTGGGACTGCGCCGCCTTCTCCTTCGCCCGCTCGGCGAAGCACTCCTGGGCGAAGGCGCAGCGTGCCGCACCGAGGCACTCCCGGTGGTTGACGCTGACCTGCCGCCAGGTGCGTTCGTTGTGCCGCGGGGCGTGGTCACGCTCCCCCGTGCCGCCCTGCTCGCTCTCCTCCTCGGCCCACGCCCGCAGGGCGAGGACCTCGGCGCCCATCGAGCCCTCGGGGATGTCGACCAGGACGCCTTGGTCGTCGGGCACGCCCTCGCGGATGCGGTGGAGACAGGCGTAGTTGGAGCGCCCCTTCAACACCGCATAGCTGGCGTCGAGGCGGTCACCGACCGCCTCGACCAACCGCGGGATGTCGCGCTCGACCAGCTGGTGCTGCAGCGCCAGGGTGGCGGTGGCCACGACCACGCGGTCGCCGTTGAGCAGGCTCGGCACGAGGTAGCCGAGCGACTTGCCCGTGCCGGTGCCGGCCTGGACGAGCAGGTGGTGCTGGTCGCGCATCGCGGTGGCGACGGCCTCGGCCATCTGCACCTGGCCCGTACGCTCCTGGCCGCCGAGCGCCTCGACGGCGGCGGCGAGGACCTCACGGACGGCTGACTTCTCGGGCACTGGCTGAACACTAGTCAGCGCCGCCGACAACGAGGTCATCGGCGGCGCTGGCTGTGGACGGGGTCACGGCCCCGGAGCGTCAGACGACGGCGCCGGACTCGTCGGCCTCGTACTTCGCCTTGGTGGGCAGCTCCTTGGCCATCGGCCACTTCTGCTGGAAGTAGCTGACCAGCGGGGTGGCGGTGAAGACCGAGCTGTAGGTGCCGACCAGCAGACCGACCAGGAGCGCGATCGCGAAGTCACGCAGCGAGTCGCCACCGATGATCGCCAGCGCGGCCAGGATGAACATCGTGCCCAGACCGGTGTTGACCGTGCGGGGCAGCGTCTCCACGGCGGCCTTGTTGGCCATCGCCATGAAGGTCTCCCCCGGCTGCGAGCCACGCCAACGTTCGCGGATGCGGTCGAAGACGACGACGGTGTCATTGACCGACAGACCGATGATCGTCATGGCGGCAGCCAGGAAGATGCCGTCGATCGGCTTTCCGAGCCAGGCGAACAGGCCGACCACGATCAGCACGTCGTGCACCATCGCGACCACGGCCGAGACACCGAAGGTCCACTTGAAGCGGACCGCCAGGTAGGCCAGCTGGGCGAGGAAGGCCACACCGAAGGCGATGAGCGCCTTGTTGCGCAGCTCCTGGCCGAAGGACGCGCTGATCTTCTCGTCCCGCTCGAGGGTGGCGCCCTCGCCGGCCGACTCGATGGCGGCGTTGATCTCGGCTGCCTCGTCGCCGTCGATGACGCCGGTGCGCACGAGGATCTTGTCGCCATCGGTCTCCTGCACCGAGGCGATCGGCACGTCCACGTCGGAGAGCGCGTCGCGGGCGTCGTCGGCGGTGAGCGTCTTCTGCGTCGAGTACTCCAGCACCCGGCCACCCGAGAACTCCACGCCCAGGTTGAGGCCGTTGACCGCGATGCCCGCGATCGCGAGCACCGTGGCGGCCGCGGAGACCACCAGCCACGTCTTGCGACGCTTCATCAGGTCGGGGTCCTTGCGCTCCAACCACTTGCGTACCCGCCCGATGTCGCCGATGCCGGTGACGGCGGGGTGCCGAGCGATGGTCTTGTTGGCCACGCCGAGCTCGGTGAGCACTCGGGCGATGATGAGCGCCGAGATCATCGAGGCCACGACACCGATCGTCAGCGTCACACCGAAGCCCTTGATCGGCCCGGAGCCGAGGAAGAAGAGCAGCGCGGCGGCCAGCAGCGTGGTGACGTTGGAGTCGATGATGGCGGTCCACGCCTTGTTGAACCCCACCTGGAGCGCGCGACGCAGGCCCGCCGACGGGTAGGCGGCGTACTCCTCGCGCGCTCGCTCGAAGACCAGCACGTTGGCGTCGATCGCCATGCCGATGGCGAGCACGAAACCGGCAAGTCCGGGCAGCGTCAGCGTGGAGCCGAGCGCGATGAGCATGGCGTACGAGAGCAGGGCGTACGACGCGAGGGCGACGGTCGCCATGAGGCCGACGAAGCGGTAGACGGCGACGATGAAGATGCCGGTCAGGGTGATACCGATGATGCCGGCCCAGATGGAGGCGTCGATCGCCTTCTCACCGAGGGTCGGGCCCATCATCCGGCTCTCGATCGCCTTGACCTCGAGCGGCAGCGAGCCACCCTCGATCAGGGCCGCGAGCTCGTTGGCCTCGTCGACGGTGAAGTCACCGCTGATCTCGGTGGAGCCGGAGATGGAGGAACCGCAGCTGACGTTGACGCCCGGCGCGGAGATGATCCGGTCGTCCAGGACGATCGCGATCCGGTTCTGGTCACCCTGCGCACAGGCGGCTGCGGCGGAGAGCTCGCTGAAGGCTGCCGAGCCCTGGCGGCTGAAGTCGACGTTGACCACCCAGGTGGTGCTGCCCTCGCGCTGCCCCGAGGAGGCGCCCGAGATGTCCTCGCCCTCGAGGACGGCCGGGGCCAGCTCAACGAAGGTGTCCGGGACGTCCGGGTCCTCCATGACGAGGTTGCCCTCCTCCGACGGCTCGGGCGTCTGGCCGGGCTCCTCCGCGGTCAGGCCTCCGGCGGTGACCGCGTGCACGGTCAGCTGGGCGGTCTGGCCGAGCTGCTCGGCCGCCTCGTCGGCGTCCTTGACACCGGGTAGCTCGACGATGATCCGGTTCTCACCGGAGCGCACGATGTTGGGCTCCGAGAGCCCGAGCGCGTTGACGCGCTGCTCCAGGACCGCCTTGGTGCGGTCGGTGTTCTCGGCGTTGGCCACGGTGCCGTTGGGCGAGTCGTAGGTCTGCAGGGTGACGGAGACGCCGCCACGCAGGTCGAGCCCCAGCGTGGGCTTCATGTTCAACGCGATCGCCGCGCACCCGGCCAGCAGGCCGAGCACGAGCACGAAGCGGATCCAGGCAGCACGTGACATGCGCGACATCTTTCCCTAGCGCGGAGGACGCACCGAATCCGGGGCGCCGTGTGGACCAACGGACGGTCGCGCCGGGGAGTTCCCTGCACCCACGCGGGCAAGGTCAGGCGTCCTGATACGGTGCTCGGCGACCGGAGCCCCCGGGATTGAGTTCCCAGGGCGGGCTTCGTACGTACGCCTTCGGGGACCTGCCCCGACGTCGGCCCTTGCCGACGCGGCCGTCGCCAGGTGACGTCCTGCCAGGACCGTCCCGCGACGGGGCGTGCCGCGCGGCCGGTCGGCAAGGAGTCAGCACGTGAACAACGAAGCAGTGTCATTCGGGGTGGGGACGGTCGCCCTCCTCATCGTCCTCTTCTACGGAGGGACCTTCTGGATCTCCACCCGGATCGGGAAGAAGCAGGAGAACGCCGACGACTACATGACCGCCGGGCACAACATCGGGTTCGGCGTCTCGGCCGCCTCGATGACGGCGACCTGGATCTGGGCGTCCTCGATGTATGCCTCGGCCACCTCCGGTTACACCTACGGCATCTCCGGCCCCATCCACTACGGGCTCTGGGGCGCGTTGATGATCCTGTTCATCTACCCCTTCGGCAAACGGATCCGGGCGGTGGCGCCACGGGCGCACACGCTCGCGCAGGTCATGCACGTGCGGCACGGTCGCTCCAGCCAGCTCATGCTCGCGGGCTCCAACGTGGTCGGCAGCGTCATCAGCCTGATGTCGAACTACATCGCCGGTGGCGCGCTGATCGCGTTGCTCTCACCCTTCACCTTCATCCAGGGCGTGCTGATCGTCGCCCTGGGCGTGCTGCTCTACACGCTCTGGTCCGGTTTCCGCGCGAGCGTCCTGACCGACTTCGTGCAGGTCGTGGCGATGCTCGGCGCGGTCGCGGTGATCGTGCCGTTCATCTTCGTCGCCGCCGACTTCCCGACCGCCTT
This sequence comes from Nocardioides malaquae, assembly GCF_015070385.1. Classification (GTDB taxonomy): domain Bacteria; phylum Actinomycetota; class Actinomycetes; order Propionibacteriales; family Nocardioidaceae; genus Nocardioides; species Nocardioides malaquae. The sequence goes on from NZ_JADCSA010000011.1 coordinate 24,729, forward strand.
CACCTCAGGCGCCGGCAACCTCACCGACCAGCAGGCGTCCTTCTTCTCCTCCGAGGCCTTCCTCAACCAGGGCGCGCCCTACATCGCCGCCGTGCTGGCGTACGCGATCGGCAACCAGACCATCGCGCAGCGGCTCTTCGCGGTGCGTGAGGACCTCATCAAGCCGACCTTCGTCACCGCCACCGTGGGCTACGGCGCCATGGTGATCGGCGTCGGCATGCTCGGCGTGATGGCGCTCTACCTCGGCCTCGAACCGGCGGAGGGCGACCTCAACAACCTCGTCCCGCAGATGGCCGTGACCTACCTGCCCGGCATCCTCGTCGCGCTCTTCTTCATCATGGTGATCGGCGCCCTGTCGTCGACCGCAGACTCCGACCTCTCGGCGCTGGCCTCCATCGTGATGACCGACGTCTACGGACAGAACGTGGCCGGTCGCGAGGCCAACCCGCGCACGATGCTCCTCATCGGCCGCGTCACGATGATCACCGCCACCGCGTTGGCCATCGCCTTCGCCAGCCTGCAGCTCAACATCCTCGACCTGCTGGTCTTCGTGGGTGCCCTGTGGGGCGCGCTGGTCTTCCCCGTGATCGCCAGCTTCTACTGGAAGAAGGTCACCAACACCGCCTTCACCGTCTCGGTGCTCGCGGCGCTGGCGGCCTTCCTGCCGGTCCGCTTCGCATGGATCCCGACCGGTGGGGCCGTCGGCCTGGTCGTCGACGTGCTCGCGATCGTCGGTGCGGGCGTCGTGCTCGGCCTGATGGCCTTCGGGTTCTTCGGCCAGCGGGTCGGCCTGGCCGTCGGCGTCGTCACCGCTGTCGCGGTCGCCCCCTTCGCCTTCGGCGCGATCCACGAGTACGCCACGCTCAGCGGCTCGCTCGTCGCCTACGCGGTCAGCACCCTCGTCTGCTGGGCGCTGTCGGTGCGCTCCTCCGAGGAGTTCGACTTCGACGAGCTGTCGCGCAGGATCGACGACTTCGACGACGCCACTCCCCACGCCCCCACCCCGACCGCGGCTCCCACCGACGGCCACGGCCGCGGTGACGACGACCTCGACCCGGTCCACTGAGACAGGAGAAGACCCATGAGCACCTTCGCACTGACCTTCTACGTCCTGATGTGGCCCGTGATCGTGGCCGTCGTGCTGGCCGTCATCGGCACGGCCTTCTACCGGGAGTGGCGCGAGGCACGCCGCAACGGCGAGGACCTCGTCTGACCCCGGGCGTACGCGAGCCTCACGCCCGGGCGTACGACTCCAGCTCGCCGGCCAGGTCCGCATGGGCCCGGCCGGCGACACGGGTGCCGTCGCCGGTGTGCTCCATCGTGGCGATCTCGCCCTCCTGGTGCAGCCGGTTGAGCAGGTCGCCCCGCTCGTAGGGCAGCAGCACGTCGAACTCGACCTCAGGGCGCGGCAGCTCCGACTCGACCATCTCCAGCGCCTCGGCGATGCCCTCGCCGGTACGCGCCGAGACCACGACCGAGTGCGGCTCACGCTGGCGCAGCCGCGCGATCGTCATCGGGTCGGCGGCGTCGGCCTTGTTGATGACGACGATCTCGGGGATCTTGTCGGCCTCGATCTCGGAGAAGACCTCCCGCACCGCGGCGAGCTGGCCCTCCGGGTCGGGGTGGGAGCCGTCGACGACGTGCAGGATCAGGTCGGCCTCGGCCACCTCCTCCAGCGTCGAGCGGAACGCCTCGACCAGCTGGTGGGGCAGGTGGCGCACGAAGCCGACGGTGTCGCTCATCGTGTAGACGCGACCGTCGGTCGTGGTGTTGCGACGCGTCGTCGGGTCGAGGGTGGCGAAGAGGGCGTCCTCGACCAGCACGCCCGCGTCGGTGAGCCGGTTGAGGAGCGACGACTTGCCGGCGTTGGTGTAGCCCGCGATGGCGACGCTGGGGATCCGGTTGTCGCGACGCCGTGCCCGCTTCGTCTCGCGGGTGCGCTTCATCGCCTTGAGCTCGCGACGCAGCTTGGCGATCTTGTCGTTGATGCGCCGACGGTCGGTCTCGATCTTGGTCTCACCGGGGCCACGACCACCGATGCCCTCACCACCGGCGACCCGCCCACCGGCCTGGCGCGACAGGTTGCCACCCCAACCACGCAGACGCTGCTTCATGTAGGTGAGCTGGGCCAGCTCGACCTGCGCCTGGCCCTCCTTCGACTTCGCGTGCTGGGCGAAGATGTCGAGGATCAGTGCGGTCCGGTCGACCACCTTGACCTTGAGCCGGTCCTCGAGGTTCCTCAGCTGGCTGGGCGCCAGGTCGCCGTCGCAGATGACCGTGTCGGCGCCGGTGGCGGCCACGATCTCCTTGAGGCCCTCGACCTTGCCGCGGCCGATGTAGGTCGCCGGGTCGGGACGCTGACGACGCTGGTAGACCGCCTCCAGGACCTCCGAGCCGGCGGTCTCGGCCAGCGCAGCGAGCTCGGCCATCGAGTTCTCGGCGTCGGCGACGCTGCCCTCGGTCCAGACACCGACCAGGACGACCCGCTCCAGCCGCAGCTGGCGGTACTCGACCTCGGTGATGTCCTCGAGCTCGGTGCGCAGGCCGGCGGCGCGCTTGAGCGCGTACCGCTCGGCGAGGTCCATCGACCCCGTGGTCTCGTCGATCTCGGGGTCCGGCTCGTCGGCATAGCCGGAGACGAAGTCGTCGTCGACCTCGTCGACATCCTCGACCAGGTCGGAGTCGTCGTCCCAGGAGGTGGTGGAGGCGAGCTCGTCGGCGAGGGAGAAGTGCTTGTGGTTCGTCATATGCCCTCCAGCCTAGGTCGCGGCACCACGGCGCGCGACCCGTTATCGGCTCGGCCTCGGCGTGCCGGGCGCGCAGCCGCGTCTCAGAGGTCGGTGGTGCCCCGGGCCACGACGACGGCCGGACCGGTCATCAGGATCCGGTCGTCGTCGGTCCAGGTGATCGTCAGCGTGCCGCCCGGCAGGTCGACGGTGTACGCGGTGCCGCGCGGCGCGTCGTCGGCCAGAGCGGTCGCGACCATCACCGCACAGGCGCCGGTGCCGCAGCTGCGGGTCTCCCCGGAGCCGCGCTCGTGCACCCGCATCGCCACGTGCTGGGGGCCCCGACGCACCACGAACTCCACGTTGACGCCGTGGGGGTAGACCTCCCGGTCGTGACCCGGTGCTTCCAGCAGGGGGCCGGCGTCGGCGAGGTCGCTGACGAAGGCGACCGCGTGCGGGTTGCCCATGTCGACGTGGACGGCCGGCCAGCTGCGCCCCTCGACGGTGACGGTGGAGTCGGCGCCGCGCCGGGGCGTACCCATGTCGACGGTGAACAGGTCGCCGTCGCGGGTCACCATCTTGACCCCCGCGCGGGTCGCGACCGCGACGGGCTCGTCGGCGTCGACGAGGCCCTCGTCGAGCAGGTGGCGTGCGAAGACGCGTACGCCGTTGCCGCACATCTCCGAGACCGAGCCGTCGGAGTTGCGGTAGTCCATGAACCACTCCGCGCCCGTCTCCCCCAGCACCTCGCTGCGCACGACCCGCAGCACGCCGTCGGCGCCGAGGCCGGCGCGACGGTCGCAGAGCGCGCGGACGCGGTCGGCCGACAGGTCGCCGTGGACGGTGCCGTCGTGGTCGGGCAGCAGCACGAAGTCGTTCTCCGTGCCGTGGCCCTTGAGGAAGTGGTAGGTCACTCCCCGATCCTGCCACGGACCCCGGACGCTGCCCCCACGGTCGACCGGATGGGTGTCCACGTGATGGGCACCACATTTGCGGAGCCCGCCTACCAATGGGTAAGTTTCGGTTACGTAGGGGAAAGCGCCAGAGCCCCTGCACCTGTACTTCCGTCGATGGGAGCCGACTTCGGTCGGTCGGCGGACCCCGTACTGGGGAGGGAGACACGAGGGGCGGTCCTGACGAGGGCCGCCCCTCAGTCATTTCCGGTCGATCGTCACCGCTCGGTCATCTCCGCTCATCCACGGGCTGAGTGCGCGACCGCCGCCACCGCCTGCTCGGCCCGGTCGTCGGCGTCGAACCGCACCCAGTGCACGCGCGGGTCCTTGCGGAACCACGAGTCCTGGCGGCGGGCGAACCGGCGCGTCGCCACCACGGTGCGCTCCTTCGCCTCCTCGAGCGTCAGGTCACCGGCCAGATGGGCGGCGACCTCGCGGTAGCCGATCGCCATCGCGGCCGTACGCCCCCGCGCCAGTCCGGCGTCGAGCAGGCGCTCCACCTCGGCCACGAAGCCGGCGTCGAACATCTCCTGCACCCGCTGCGCGATCCGGGCGTCGAGCGTCGGCCGGTCGATGTCGACCCCGACCTGCACCGTCGCCGGGTCGACGTACTCCAGCCGCGGCAACGTCGCGCTGAACGCCTGCCCGGTCAGCTCGACCACCTCGAGCGCGCGCACGACACGGCGGGCGTTGTCGGGCAGGATCCCCGCGGCGGCCTGCGGGTCCACCTCGGCGAGACGCCGGTGCAGCGCGGGAGACCCGACGCGCTCGGCCTCGGCCTCCAGCCGCGCCCGCACCTCGGGGTCGGTGCCGGGGAAGTCGAAGTGGTCGAGCACCGCGCGCGTGTAGAGCGCGGAGCCGCCGACGAGCACGGGCGTACGCCCCCGCTCACGCACCTGCGCGACCGTCGCGCGCGCCAGGCGCTGGAACTCCGCCACGCTGGCCGGCTCGTCGACCTCCATCAGGTCGAGCAGGTGGTGAGGGATGCCGCGGCGTTGGTCGGGCGGCAGCTTGGCGGTGCCGATGTCCATGCCGCGGTAGACCTGCATCGCGTCGGTGTTGACCACCTCGCCGTCCAGCTGCTCGGCCAGGTCGAGCGAGAGACCGGTCTTGCCGGCGGCCGTGGCGCCGACCACGGCGACGATCGGCGGCAGGGTCATGCGGTTAGTGTTCCAAACGCAGAGCCACCCCACCGGGAGGGGCACCGCCACTCCCCGACGAAGGAGCAGAGATGGGATTCCTCGACGACGCGAAGGCGAAGTTGACCGACGCCGTGGACAAGTCCGGCGACAAGATCGGTGACGCCCTCGACAAGGCCGGCGACATGGCCGACAAGAAGACCGGCGGCAAGCACAGCGACAAGATCGACACCGGCGTGGCCAAGGCCAAGGACGCGCTCGACGGCCTCGACGGCAAGAAGGACGACGACCTGAGGTGAGCGCCTCCGACCCCGCCGGGACGCACGGCCGCTTCGTCGTCGTCCCGGCGTCGTACGTCTACCTCGTGCGCGAGGCCGAGGGTGGCACCGAGGTGCTGCTGCAGCAGCGCGGCGACGTGCCCTACATGGCCGGCCACTGGGCTGCCGGCGCTGCCGGCCACGTGGAGCGCGGCGAGGACGCCATCGCCGCGGCGCGACGCGAGCTGCGCGAGGAGCTGGACGTGGAGGCCACGGACCTGCGCTTCGAGTTCACGATGCAGCGCACCCAGCACGCCGACGCCATCGACGAGCGTGTCGACTTCTTCTTCACCGCCCGCTCGTGGCGGGGCGAGCCGCGGGCGGTCGAGTCCGCGAAGTGCGCCGGACTGGGCTGGTTCCGGCTGGACGATCTGCCCGAGCCGATGGTGCCGCACGAGGCGCACGCACTGGCCCACCTGGGCACGGACGCGGCCTACCTGACCTTCGGCTTCTGAGGCTCCGCCCCCGGCCAGAGCCGCGCGGGTTTCCGTCTCCGGGCGTCGGGTAGGTGACTCCTCACGTCCCCGAGATCCAGGAGTCACCCATGAGCGAGTTGCCCCCGCAGCCCGACGCCGTCGCCGAGGAGCCGCAGCTCCACCCCGGTGGCACCGACGCGATCGTGCCGGAGGGAGGCGAGGACGCCCCGCTGGGCCGCGACCTCCCGCCGGAGCAGAACCCGGCCACCGAAGAGGTGCCCGACGAGGTGGCCGAGCCCGACGACAAGCAGCAGGCGCCCGAGGGCGACGCCGACCAGGAGGCCGGCACCCAGCGCGAGGAGGACCCCGACGGGCCCGACGCCGGCCAGCTCGACGAGAAGGGCGACGCGGAACCGCCGGCCTGAGCACGCCCTCGCACGTCTGTGCGGCAGGTGGGTGTCACCGGGTGACACCCACCTGCCGCGTTGAGTTCGACGCAGCGTCAGCGGCGGCCGCGCTGCGGGCGTACGACACCGGCGGCGCCACCACCGCGGCGCTCCTGTCCACCGCCGCCGGTGAAGTCAGCCGACGCCGCAGGCCGGGGCGTCCGGCAGTGGCGCCGGCACCCCGATCGCGGGCATGCCGAGCCCGACGCCCTTCGGCGGCGCCGGGGCGGACGTACGCCGCTCCCACGCGTCGCCGGAGCGCGTACGCCGCACGGAGCGGATCGGCGCGTCGGCGATCAGGTAGTGCGGGGCGCCGCGGGTGATCTCGACGGTCACCATGTCGCCGGGGCGCACGGAGTCGGCCTCCACCTGCGAGAAGTCGGCACGGAAGTGCACCAAGCGGTTGTCGGGCGCGCGACCCGACAGCCGCAGGGTCTCGCCGTCACGACGGCCCTCACCCTCGGAGACCATCAGCTCGAGCACGCGGCCCTCCAGCTTCTGGTTCTCCTCGTAGGTGATCTCCTCCACCAGCGCGGCGAGGCGCTGGTAGCGGTCCTTCACCACGGCGGGGTCGATCTGGTCGGGCATCGTCGCCGCGGGGGTGCCGGGGCGGATGGAGTACTGGAAGGTGAACGCCTGGGCGAAGCGGGCCTGGCGCACGACCTCCATGGTGTCGAGGAAGTCCTCCTCGGTCTCACCGGGGAAGCCCACGATGATGTCGGTGGAGATCGCGGCGTCGGGGATCGCGGCGCGGACCTTGTCGAGGATGCCCAGGAACTTCTTCTGGCGGTAGGAACGCCGCATCGCGCGCAGCACAGTGTCGGAGCCCGACTGGAGCGGCATGTGCAGCTGGGGCATGACGTTGGGCGTCTCGGCCATGGCGTCGATGACGTCGTCGGTGAACTCGGCCGGGTGCGGCGAGGTGAACCGGACGCGCTCCAGGCCATCGATGTCGCCGCAGGCCCGCAGCAGCTTGGAGAAGGCCTGGCGGTCGCCGAACTCGACGCCGTAGGCGTTGACGTTCTGCCCGAGCAGGGTGACCTCGGAGACGCCGTCGGCGACCAGCGCGCGGATCTCGGCGAGGATGTCGCCGGGGCGACGGTCCTGCTCCTTGCCGCGCAGCGACGGCACGATGCAGAAGGTGCAGGTGTTGTTGCAGCCGACCGAGATCGAGACCCACGCGGCGTAGGCGGAGTCGCGCTTGGTGGGCAGTGTCGAGGGGAAGACCGAGAGCGACTCGAGGATCTCGACCTGCGCCGCCTCCTGCGACCGGGCCCGGTCGAGCAGGGCCGGCAGCGACCCGATGTTGTGGGTGCCGAACACCACGTCGACCCACGGCGCCTTCTTGACGATGGTGTCGCGGTCCTTCTGGGCCATGCAGCCGCCGACGGCGATCTGCATGCCGGGCTTCTTCGCCTTCACCGGAGCCAGGTGACCGAGGTTGCCGTAGAGCCTGTTGTCGGCGTTCTCGCGCACGGCGCAGGTGTTGAAGACCACGACGTCTGCCTGCTCGTCGTCGGAGGCGGCGACGTAGCCCGCGTCCTCGAGGAGGCCGGTGAGGCGCTCGGAGTCGTGGACGTTCATCTGGCACCCGTAGGTCTTCACCTCGTAGGTGCGCGGCATCGTCTCGGCGGGCGGGGCAGGCTGTGCAGTCATGGCGCCCTCAAGACTACGGCCGATCAGGGCGCAGGCGTGAACTCGCCGTCGGCTGCGTAGTCGGCCACGGCGCGCTCGCACGCCTCGACGAGGTCGGCCGAGGGCACGGCGCCCTCCCAGACGGTGTGGCCCCACTCGTCGAGCCCGCCGCACACCTCGGCACCGAGGTGGATGACGCGCACCAGGCTGGTCTCGCCGGCCCGCCGCAGGATCCACCGGAACTCGCCCGGAGGCTCGGGCCAGGAGACCCGCACCTCGTCGCGCTCGACGCCCAGCACACGCACCGCCTCGAGGAGCGTACGCACGGCGCTGACGTGGTCGGCCGCGGAGACGACCGTACGCAGCCCGCGCAGGGCGATGCCGGCGGTGAGGCCGCCGTCGGGCGTCACGTCGAAGCGCAGCTGCAACTGTCTGGACGACTCCCAGCCGCCCCAGTGGTTCGGTGAGAGCACCGCCCACCTCCTGAATTCCGAGATCGGCCAGAAGGTAGCAGCGAGGTCACAGAGCGGTAAAGGTCTGTGAGCCACGGCACTCCCACTGTGGCCCAGGTCGCCCCCTTGGGTCTAGGTTCTTCGCATGACAGCCGCCAAGGAGGAGACCTCCACGCCGTCGACCCGCGATCCGCTGGTCCAGCTGCGTGGTGTCAACAAGTACTTCGGGGAGATGCACGCGCTCAAGGACATCAACCTGACGATCGGCCGCGGCGAGGTCGTGGTGGTCATCGGGCCCTCGGGTTCGGGCAAGTCCACGCTCTGTCGCACGATCAACCGGCTCGAGACGATCTCCGAGGGCTCGATCACCATCGACGGCGAGGAACTGCCCCAGGAGGGCAAGGAGCTCGCCCGCTTGCGCGCCGACGTCGGAATGGTGTTCCAGTCCTTCAACCTCTTCGCCCACAAGACGATCCTGGAGAACGTCACGCTCGGGCCGATGAAGGTCCGCAGGATGAAGAAGGCCGAGGCCGAGCAGCTCGCGATGCAGCTGCTCGAGCGGGTCGGCGTCGAGGCCCAGGCGCAGAAGTACCCCGCCCAGCTCTCCGGCGGCCAGCAGCAGCGTGTCGCGATTGCCCGCGCCCTGGCGATGGAACCGAAGGTGATGCTCTTCGACGAGCCCACCTCCGCGCTCGACCCGGAGATGATCAAGGAGGTCCTCGATGCGATGGTCTCCCTCGCCCAGGGCGGCATGACCATGGTCGTGGTCACACACGAGATGGGCTTTGCCCGCACCGCCGGCGACCGCGTGGTCTTCATGGCCGACGGCGAGATTGTCGAGGAGAACACGCCCGAGGAGTTCTTCACCCACCCGAGGAGCGACCGGGCCAAGGACTTTCTCGGCAAGATCCTCAAGCACTGACCGGACACAGTCTTGACGCACCGATCCACGAGTTCCACCAGCATCAGTTCGCTACAGAGGGAGAAGAAGATGAGAAGCATCCGGACCAAGGCCCTCGCGGTCACCGCCGGTCTCGTACTGACCCTGGGCCTGGCCGCCTGCGGAGGGGATGACGAGGGCAGCGATCCCGAAGTCAACACCGACACCAACTTCGAGTCGGGCACCACGATGGCCGAGATCGCCGATCGTGGCACCGTCACCATCGGCACCAAGTTCGACCAGCCAGGCTTCGGCCTCCAGAACCTCGACGGCGAGCTCGAGGGCTTCGACGTCGAGGTCGCCAAGATCATCGCCGCCGAGCTGGGCATCGCCGCGGAGGACATCGAGTGGAAGGAAGCTCCCTCCGAGGTGCGCGAGCAGGTGATCGAGAACGGCGAGGTCGACTTCGTGGTCGCGACCTACACGATCAACGACGAGCGCAAGAAGCGCATCACCTTCGCGGGCCCCTACTACGTCGCCGGCCAGCAGCTGATGGTCGCCGAGGACAACGACACCATCGAGGGCCCCGAGGACCTGAAGGACAACCCGGAGGCCAAGGTCTGCTCCGTCACCGGCTCCACGCCTGCCGAGAACATCCGCGAGTACCTCGCCAACCCCAAGCAGCTGGTGCTCTTCGACGTCTACGACAAGTGCGCCGACGCCCTCAGCAACGGCCAGGTCGACGTGGTCACCACCGACAACGTGATCCTCGCCGGCTTCGTCTCCAAGAACGAGGGCGAGTTCAAGCTCGTGGGTGAGCAGTTCACCGAGGAGCCCTACGGCATCGGCATCGAGAAGGGCGACGTCGAGTTCTGCGAGTTCATCAACGAGACGCTCGCCGACAACGAGGACGCCTACAACGACGCCTGGTCGTCCACAGCCGGGGAGGTCGAGGGTTCCGAGCCCGCCGAGCTGCCCGAGGCCGACACCTGCTCGTGAGCAGGTCCGACCCCGCCTGAGCTCCATCCGGTCGTCGACGGCGCTGCCCTCACGCGCAACGCCGTCGACGACCACCCATCCCACGTACGAGGAGTGCTGTGGACCCCGTCATCGACAACCTCGACCTCTTTTGGTCGGGCTTCCTGCGATCCTTGGGCATCTGCCTGTGGGGCATGGTTGGCTCGCTGGCCCTCGGCACGGTGATCGCGGCCTTCCGTGTCTCCCCCATCCCGGCGCTGCGCTGGTTCGGGACGGCCTGGGTGACGGTGATCCGCAACAGTCCCCTGACCGTGGTGCTCTTCATGTTCGCGTTCGGCTTCCCCGAGCTCGGCATCAACACCTCGTACTACGTCTTCGGCGTGAGCGGGCTGGTGATCTACACCAGCGCCTTCGTCTGCGAGGCGATCCGGGCGGGCATCAACTCCGTCCAGGTGGGCCAGGCCGAGGCCGCCCGGGCGATCGGCCTGACCTTCGGCCAGAACCTTCGACACATCATCCTGCCGCAGGCGCTGCGCTCCTCGGTCCCGCCGCTGGGCAGCGTCATCATCGCGATGTTCAAGAACTCCGCCCTCGTCGGTGCCTTCGGTGTCGGCGGCGACCTCTGGGAGGTGGGCAAGCGACTCTCCAGTGCGCAGGGCTATGACCAGTTCCCGGTGTTCATCGGGGTCGGCATCGGGTTCCTCTGCATCACCCTGCCGGCCGCTGCCCTGCTGTCCGTGCTGGAGCGAAAGGTGGCGATCGCTCGATGAGCAACGTCCTCTACGACGAGCCCGGCCCCCGCGCACGTCGCCGGTCCCTCATCGGGACCCTCGTCGCAATGGCGGTCTTCGCTGTCATCCTGTGGATGGCCTACCGAAGGCTCGACGAGCGGGGCCAGTTCGACTCCGAGCTGTGGTACCCCCTCATCAATCCCTCCGACGAGCAGTTCCCCGTGGTGTGGGAGCGCCTCGGCGAGGGCCTGTTGGCCACCCTGACGGCCGCCGCTCTGGCCATCGCCTTCTCCCTGATTCTCGGCACCCTGCTCGGCGTCGGCCGACTGATGCTCGGGCGCGTGGCCCGCATCCCCTTTGTCACCGCGATCGAGCTTCTCCGCGGGCTGCCGGTGATCGTGACCATCTTCTGCGTCTACGCGTTCAAGAACTACGCCGATCTGGACATCTCGTGGCTGCCGGGGGACGACGGCCTGTGGTACCTCGTCATCGGCCTCACCCTCTACAACTCGGTGATCATCGCCGAGATCCTGCGCGCGGGCGTCAACTCGCTGCCCCGCGGACAGGCCGAGGCCGGGCTGGCCATCGGGCTCACGTCGCGCCAGACGATGCGCGCCATCCAGCTGCCCCAGGCCTTCAGGACCATGTTGCCAGCGCTGATCAGCCAACTGGTGGTGATCCTCAAGGACACCTCGCTCGTCGCCGTGCTGGGGTTCTACATCGAGCTGCTGCGCCGCGGCAACCTGATCTCGCAGGTGCTCGACAACGCGATCCAGGTGCTCTTCGTGGTCGCGCTGATCTTCATCACGCTCAACTACGCGCTCTCCCGTCTCGCCACCTGGACCGAGCGACGGCTGAGCAGCTCGAGGACCGGGACCCCAGCCGCCAACACGGTCGACACCGGGCTCGCGGTCAACCAGGGCCGGCACTGAGGCGCTGCCATGACTGCCCACCACGTTGACCCACCGTCGTTGCCACCTCAGGACGCACGCCGCCGCGCTCGCCGGATGACCGGACCCGAGCGCCGTGAGCAGCTGATCGACATCGCACGCGGTCTCTTCGCCGAGCGCGGGTTCGAGGCCACGGCGGTCGAGGAGATCGCCTCGAAGGCCGGTGTCTCCAAGCCGGTCGTCTACGAGCACTTCGGGGGTAAGGAGGGGCTCTACGCCGTCGTCGTCGACCGCGAGGTCACGCGGCTGGTGAGCCACATGCGTACTGCGCTGACCCCGGCGGAGCCCCGGGCCCTGCTCGAGGCCGCCGCCATCGCGCTGCTCGACTACATCGAGGCGAGCCCGGACGCCTTCCGGATCGTCGTGCGCGACAGTCCGCCGGGCGCCTCCACGACGACCTTCCAGTCGATCATCGGCGACGTCGGCACCCGCGTCGAGGGCATCCTCGCCGACGCCTTCACCCAGCAGGGCCTCGACGTCGACCACGTGCCGATGTATGCGCAGATGCTGATCGGCATGACCGTCACCCTCGGGCAGTGGTGGCTCGACGAGCGGGAGCCCGACAAGCGCACGGTGGCGGCCCACCTGGTCAACCTGGCCTGGTACGGACTCTCCGGCATGCAGGCCCACCCGGAGCTGCGCACCCGCTGACCCCGCCGGCGTCGCGGACCCTCTCGACGTCAAGAATCTCGACGGTCCGCTACGCTGGCGTCCATGCGGGACGAAGTCGACGACCTGGTGGAGGCGTGGGCGCGCGAGCGCGCCGACCTCGACCTCACGCCCGTCGAAGTCTTCAGCCGCATCGGCCGCCTGGCACGCCACCTCGACCTGGCGCGCAAGGACGCCTTCGCCGCGAGCGACGTGGAGCCGTGGGAGTTCGACGTGCTGGCCGCCCTGCGCCGGGCGGGAGACCCCTACGAGCTCTCCCCCGGCCGCCTCCTGCGCGAGACGCTCGTGACCAGCGGGACGATGACCAACCGCGTCGACCGCCTCACCACCCGTGGCCTGGTGGAGCGCCTCCCCGACCCCAACGACCGCCGCGGGGTGCTCGTACGCCTGACTCCCGAGGGCAGGTCGAGGGTCGACGCCGCCTTCGAGGCGCTGCTCGACGCCGAGCGCGCCCTCATGCCCGATCTCGACGCCGCCGAGCGGGAACAGCTCGCGGCACTGCTGCGCCGCCTGCTCGAACCCTTCCGCTGACCTCCCCCTTATCGTTCTTCGTTGTTATCGTTCTTCGACAAGAGGCACGACGCCCACTCGACGACGGGGACCACCATGACTGACGCGACGCGGCTTGACCGGCTGCTCACCTTCGACCCGCGCGACTTCCAGGTCGCCCGGTTCGCCCTGGCCCTCAGCGCCCTCGCCGTCGCGCTGGTCACCGTGGCCCGTCCGCTGTGGCAGTGGCTGCGCGACGAGCCTCTGGAGGGTGGCATCACGGTGGATGCGGCCGCGACGCAGGTGGCTGCCCGCGAAGGTGCGGAGGTGGCGTGGTCCGGAGACGTGCTGGTGACGCTGGCCTCGCCCACGACCACCGACCGGCTCGCTGCGCTGGCGCCGGGGCTCGCGCTGAGCCTCACCGCCGCCCTGCTGGCCTGGCTGGGCATCCGACTGCTGACCGCCATCGCCTCCGGGGAACCGTTCACCCGGCGCTCCGTGAACGCCCTGCGCGGCATCGCCGCCACCCTGCTCGCGGCGATGCTGGTCGTGCCGGCCACCGACGCGGTGCTGCAGGCCCAGCTCGCCACCTCGGGCCTCGCGGACTCCAACGACGCCGTCTTCGTGCTCGAGCCCTTCCTGCTCCTGCTCGTGGGCACCGTCGCCCTGGTCGTCGCCTCCGTCGCCGAGGCGTTCGCCCGCGGCGCCCGGCTCGCCGACGACGTCGACGGGCTGGTGTGACGTGCCGGTCGAGGAACCCCACCGGGTGGTGTGCCGGCTCGACGAGCTGCTCGCTGACCGCGGCATGACGGTCACTGCCCTGGCCGAGGCGATCGGCGTCACCAACGTCAACCTCAGCGTCCTGAAGAACCAGCGCGCCAAGGCGATCCGCTTCACCACCCTGACCGCGATCTGCGACGTGCTGGAGTGCCAGCCCGGCGACCTCTTCGTCGTCGAGCGCGACTGAACCGGGTCTCCGGCCAGACGCTCAGCCCTCGGCGACCTCCGCGGCCTCGAGCCACTCCATCTCCAGCTCCTCGCGCTCGGCACCCAGCTCGGTGAGCTGCGCGCTGAGCGCGGACATCCGGTCGTAGTCCGACCCCGAGGCCAGCTCGGCCAGCTCGGCGTGGATCTTCTGCTCCGCGGCCGCCAGCTTCTCCATCTGCTTGTCGATGCGCGCCATCGTCTTGCGGGCCGCCCGCGCCTCCGCAGAGCCGGCTCCCCCGCTCGTCGTCTTCGCGACGTCATCGCCGGCGGACGCCCCGGCGGGCGGCGGCGGCGACGTCCCGCGGGTGGCGGGCGTGGTCGACAGGGCAGCGGGCTGGTGCAGCCCGGCCGCCCGGCGCTCGAGGTACTCGTCCACCCCGCGCGGCAGCATCGCGATCTGCCCGTCACCCATCAGGGCCCACACCGAGTCGGTCACCCGCTCGAGGAAGTAGCGGTCATGGGAGACGACGACGAGCGTGCCGGGCCAGGAGTCGAGGAAGTCCTCGAGCACGTTGAGGGTCTCGATGTCGAGGTCGTTGGTGGGCTCGTCGAGCAGCAGCACGTTGGGCTCCTCCAGCAGCAGCTTCAGCAGCTGGAAGCGGCGGCGTTCACCACCCGACAGGTCGCCGAGTCGGGCGGTGAGCCGGTCGCCGGTGAAGCCGAAGCGCTCCAGCAGCGACGTCGGCGTGAAGGTCTGGCCGTCGCTGGTGCGGATCTCGCGGCGGATCGAGTCGACCGTCTCGAGCACCCGGGCGCCCGCGTCGACCTCGTCGATCGCCTGGGTGAGGTGGGCGAGGGCGACCGTACGCCCGTGCTTGACCTTGCCGTGCTGCGGCTCGAGGCCGTGGGAGAGCAGGTGGAGCACGGAGGTCTTGCCGGCGCCGTTGACGCCGACGATGCCGATGCGGTCGCCGGGACCGATCCGCCAGGTGGCGCCCTTCAGCAGCACCTTCTCGCCGCGGGAGAGGTCGACGTCCTCGACGTCGATGACGTCCTTGCCCAGGCGTTGGGTGGCGAACTTCTGCAGCTCCATCCGGTCACGCGGCTCCGGCACGTCGGCGATCAGCTCGTTGGCCGCGTCGATGCGGAACTTCGGCTTGGATGTCCGGGCCGGGGCGCCGCGGCGCAGCCAGGCCAGCTCCTTGCGCACGAGGTTCTGCCGGCGCACCTCACTGGCGGCGGCCTGTCGCTGCCGCTCGGCCTTGGCCAGCACGAACGCCGCGTAGCCGCCCTCGTAGGAGTCGACCTTCCCGTCGTGCACCTCCCAGGTGGTCTGGCAGACCGCGTCGAGGAACCAGCGGTCGTGGGTGACCACGACCAGCGCCGACGACAGCGCGACCAGGTGGCCGGCCAGCCAGGCGACCGCCTCCACGTCGAGGTGGTTGGTGGGCTCGTCGAGCACGACCAGGTCGTGGGGCTCCAGCAGCAGCGCCGCCAACGCGCAACGACGCCGCTCGCCACCGGAGAGCCCGTCGACGACGCGGTCCAGGTCGATGCCGGCCAGCAGCTCGCGCACCACGCCCCGGGCAGCGGGGTCACCGGCCCACTCGTGGTCGGCCTTGCCCCGCAGCACGGCCTCCCGCACGGTGTGGGAGTCGTGGAGCTCGTCGCCCTGGTGGAGGTAGCCGATGTCGATGCCCCCGACGTGCGAGACGCGGCCGGTGTCGGGCTCCTCGAGACCGGTCATCACCTCGAGCAGCGTGGTCTTGCCACCCCCGTTGCGCCCGACGATGCCGACCCGCTCACCCACGTTGATGCCGAGCGAGACGTCGTCGAGCAGCGGCCTGATGCCGTACGCCTTGGAGACGCGCTCGAGGTTGAGGAGGTTGGCCATCGGGTTCGTTTCTCTCGGGTCGTGGCGCTCGGCGGGGTGGCTCAGCCGAGCAGGTGGGCGCCCGCGACGGGGCCGTGGGCGGTGAGCACGACGTCGCGGGTCGCCGACAGGGCGGTGGCGACGTCGCGGGCGGCCTCGGGCGACTCGCAGAGGAAGACGCAGGTCGGCCCGGAGCCCGACACCATGCCGCGCAGCGCGCCCTCGGCCTCGCCGCGGGCGATCAGCTCGCCCAGGTCGGGTCGCAGGTCGACCGCGGCCGCCTCGAGGTCGTTGCGCAGCGCCGCGGCCAGCGCCATCGGGTCGCCCGACGCCAAAGCCGTCAGCACGGGCTGCGCCGGGGCGGGGGTGGCGGGGGCGTCGGGGAAGAGGGTGTCCCAGTGCCGGTAGACCGCCGGGGTGGAGAGCCCACCCGTGTCGGGCACGACCACCCACGCCCAGGAGCCGTGGTCCTCCACCGCGGTGACCACCTCGCCGCGGCCGAGGCCGTGGGCGGTGCCGCCGACGAGGGCGAAGGGCACGTCGGAGCCCAGCTGCGCCGCGAGGTCGAGGAGCGCGTCGTCGGGCGTACGCAGGTCCCACAGGCGGTCGAGGGCGACCAGGGCCGCCGCGGCGTCGGCGGAGCCCCCGGCCATGCCGCCGGCGACCGGGATCGTCTTGTCGATCTCGACCCGCGCGGTCGGGCGACACCCCTCGTCGCACCGGGTCGCGCAGAGCAGCTCGGCGACCCGGTCGACGATGTTGTCGCCGGGTCCGGGGAGCGCGACGTCGCCGAGGTGGACAGCCGTGCGCGTGGTCACCGACCAGTCGTCGGCCCGACTCGCGGTCAGGTCGTCGTAGAGGCTGACGGCCTGGTAGACGGTGTCGAGGGGGTGGAAACCGTCGTCGCGTGGGGCGCCGACACCGAGGTGGAGGTTGATCTTCGCGGCGGACCGCACCCGGACCGCCCCCGGTCGCCCACCCGGGTCGGGCCTCACAGCAGCGCCTCGGTGATGCGGACGAAGTCGTCGAGCACCAGCGTCTCGCCGCGGGCCTGCGGGTCGACGCTGGCCGCGACAAGCGCCGCCTCGGCCCGCTCGCCGGAGCCGTCGACCAGCGACTTCAGGGTCGAGCGCAACGTCTTGCGGCGCTGGGCGAAGGCGGCGTCGACGACCGCGAAGACCTGCTCGCGGGTCGCGGTGGTGGCGGGCGGCTCGCGCCGGGTCCAGGCCACGAGGCCGGAGTCGACGTTGGGCGCCGGCCAGAAGACATTGCGCCCGATCGAGCCGGCGCGGCGGACGTCAGCGAACCAGGACGCCTTGATCGAGGGGATGCCGTAGACCTTCGAGCCGGGCGTCGCCGCGAGCCGGTCGGCCACCTCGGCCTGGACCATGACCAGGCCCCGCTCCAGCGACGGCAGCAGGGTGAGCATGTGCAGCAGCACCGGCACCGACACGTTGTAGGGCAGGTTGGCGACCAGGGCCGTGGGCGGTGGGCCCGGCACCTCGGTGATCCGCAGCGCGTCGCCCAGCACGACCTCGAACCGGTCGGCCTGACCGGGCGCGTAGGTCTCGATCGTCTCCGGGAGCAGGCCGGCCAGCAGCGGGTCGACCTCGACGGCGACGACGCGACGGGCCACCTCGAGCAGGGCCAGGGTCAGTGAGCCCAGGCCCGGGCCCACCTCGACGACGACGTCGTCGGCGGTGACGTGCGAGTCACGCACGATGCGGCGCACCGTGTTGGGGTCGATCACGAAGTTCTGGCCGCGCTGCTTGGTCGGCCGCAGGTCGAGGCGGGCGGCCAGCTGACGCACGTCGGCCGGCCCCAGCAGACGGGGGCCGGCCGATGCGTGGGTCATGCGCGCAAGGGTAGTTGTCGCCCCGAAAGGGGCCCAACTGGCGTCAGCGCAGGCCGAGCTTCGCCGAGCAGTGCGGCCACTGGCCCCACCCGGCACGGGCCTGCAGGATCTTGCCGCGCTTGATCTGCTCCTCGCGGGAGTGCTGGTGCGGCAGGCCGCTGCCGCCGACCGAGGCCCACGTGGCGGCGCTGAACTGCAGGCCGCCGTAGTAGCCGTTGCCGGTGTTGATGCTCCAGTTGCCACCGGACTCGCACTGGGCGAGGCGGTCCCAGACGGTGTTGCCGCCGGCGTAGTTGGCCGCCGGGACCTCGGGGGCCTTGGTGCCGACCTTCACGATCGCGTCCACGGCCTTGCGGCGCACGTCGGCGGAGACGACCTTGCGGGCGACCAGCTTGCCGTTCTCGTAGCGCAGCTCGTAGACCACGTCGCGCAGCCCGGTGCGGCCCTCGCGGACCACGGACTGCTCGCCCTCGGGCATCGAGGCGTCCTCGCGCTCGACGGTGGAGAAGTCGATCGCCTCGCCGTCGACGTCCTTGCGGACGATCTTGATGCGGGTCACGACGACCTTGTCGCCCGCCTTGATCCGCTTGCCGGGGCGGGGGGTGACCTTGTCGTGCTTGCCGACCTTCACACCCAGCTCGTCGAGCACGTCACCGACGGTGAGGGCCGCGACGTCGACCTTGCGGGTCTTGCCGGCACCCACCGCGACGCGGATCGCCTTGGGGGTGACGACCTCGAGCTCCATGCCGGAGCGGCGGATCGACGACGAGCGGCTGACCGAGAGGTCGGCGCCGGAGAAGCGACGTCCGATCTGGTCCAGCGCGCCGGCCACGTCGGTGGCGGTCACCCAGTGGGTGGACTCCTTGCCGTCGACGACCAGGTCCAGGGGGCGGGCGAAGGCGACGGTGATGGCGGAGCCGTCGGAGACCTCGCTGTCGAGGGCGGGCGCGACCTCGTCGCGCTCACCGACCTCGATGCCTTCGGCGGCGAGGACCTCCTCGACGGTGCCTCCCATCACGCTGACCTCGCTGGACTTCCCGTCCAGGGTGAGCGTGACCGACTTGCTGAGGGAGGCGTAGCCCAGGGTGGTGCCCGCGAGGGCGAGGGCGACGACTGCCGTGAGGGCGATGAGGAGCTTGCGGCTGTGCAGGACTGACTGGATGGACGGTGCGACTCGCACGGTTCTCCGAACGTGGTGGTTCCCGGGCCTCAGGGACCGGTGCGGACCGCCACCGAAGGGGAAGGTGTGGTGGTCTGCCGGGCTCGGCGCGGGGCCTGACGCGGCTGCACTGGTCGGGGTGGGGGGTTCCTGATCCCGGCCTTCAGCCCACGACGATAACCACAATGAGGAAGACGCCCAACTCGAACGCGTCAACTCGGCGGGCGACGTGACGAGCCTCTCGGCTCACCAGGCGCCACCGAAGGCGGTCGAGGTGTTGGCGTCGACGGCCGCGCAGAGCTCGCCCAGGTCCTCCTCGCGCACCTCGGCCATCGCCCTCATCGTGAGCGGCACCAGGTAGGAGGCGTTGGGCCGCCCTCGGTAGGGCACCGGCGTCAGGAACGGCGCGTCCGTCTCCACGAGGATCCGGTCCTGCGGGGTTGCCCGCAGCGCCGCTCGCAGGGGGTCGGCGTTCTTGAAGGTCACCGTGCCGGCGAAGGAGAGGTGCGCTCCCCGCTCGACGCAGGCACGGGCGAAGTCGGCGTCACCGGAGAAGCAGTGCATGACCCAACGCTGCGGGGCGCCCTCGGAGTCCAGCACCCGGAGCACGTCGTCGTGGGCGTCGCGGTCGTGGATGACCAGCGTCTTGTCGAGCCGCTTGGCGATGTCGACGTGGCGCCGGAAGCTCTCCTCCTGCGCCCGCAGACCCTCGGGGCCGGTGCGGAAGAAGTCGAGGCCGGTCTCCCCCACCGCCCGCACCCGGTCGTCGGCGGCGAGTCGCTCGATCTCCTCGAGCGCGGACTCCAGTTCGCCACGCTCCGCGAGCCGGGGCGCCTCGTTGGGGTGCAGCGCGACCCCGGCCACGATCGCGGGGTGCGAGCGAGCGCACTCCACCGCCCATCGCGCGCCGGGCAGGTCGCAGCCGATCTGCACGATCCGGGTCACCCCCACCGCGGCGGCGCGAGCCAGCGCCTCCTCGACCGAGATCCAGTCGCCGTCGGCGATGTCGAGGTGGCAGTGGTTGTCGACCACCGGGTGGGGCAGCGGCTCCGGAGCGGGCGGGCGACTCCGGTCACGGCGGGCACCGGTGGTCTCCTCGGTGGCGGCCCGCTCGCGGACGGGTCCGTCGGTCTGCGCGATCTTGGATGCGTTGCGGTCGTGGGCGGTCATCGGTCTCCTCGCACCCGGCTGACGACGGCCTCGGCCACCACGCCGGGGGCCTCCTCGGGGATCCAGTGGCTCACGCCCTCGAGCTCGACGTAGCGGTAGTCGGCCAGCACGAAGTCGCCGCACGCCTCGGCCGCGGCGCGCGAGATGGCGGTGTCGCCGGTGCTCCAGACGTACGTGGTGGGCACGCGCGACCGCGACGTCCACGACGGCCCGTCGCTGCGATCGCCGACCAACGCTCCCAGGCCGGGCACCATCTTCGGCAGCGCGGCCAGCGGGAGGCCGCGGTACCAGCCGAGGGCGTACGGCAGCGCGCCGTCGTCGACGATCTCGCGGTGGAAGCGGGCGACCTGCTCGTCGTCCATGCCGCTGCGACGCCACACCGGGTCGAGCAGGTCCGGGCGCGCCTTCGTGAGCCCCTCGACGAGGCCGGGCACGTTGAAGACGCCGAAGTAGGAGGAACGCAACGCCTGGCCACCGCGCAGCGCCGCGCGCTTCATCGCGCTGCCGTGAGGCACCGACAGCGCGGTCAGACCGGTGACGAGGTCGGGCCGCGAAGCCGCCACCCCCCACGCGACCGTGGCGCCCCAGTCGTGACCGACCAGGTGCACCGGGGTGCCGATGCGCTCGATCAGCGCGACCACGTCGGCCACGAGCGTCGGCACCCGATAGGCCCAGCGGCCGCGGGGCCGCGCACCCGGCGAGTAGCCCCGCTGGTCGGGCGCGTAGGTCCGGAGCCCTGCCTGGTGCAGCAGCGGCTCGACGAGGCGCCAGCAGGTGGCCCGTTGCGGGAACCCGTGGAGCAGCACCACCGGGTCACCGTCGGCCGGGCCTCCCTCGGTGACGTCGAACTCGAGCCCGTCGTGGGCGTAGGTCGTCCTCATCGGTGCACCACCTCGTAGACCTCTCGTTTCGGCACGCCGGCCAGCTTGGCGACGGCCAGGATCGCGTCCTTGCGACTCATCCCCTCAGACTCGTGGTCGGCGACGGCGGCGCGCAACGCCTCGGGGGTGTTCTCGACCGCTGCGGTCGCCTCCGCTCCCTGCACGACGACGGTGACCTCACCACGTACGCCCTCGCCCGCCCACGCCGCCAGCTCGCCGAGGCCGCCGCGCACGACCTCCTCGTGGGTCTTGGTGAGCTCACGGCAGACGGCCGCGGGACGCTCGTCGCCGAAAGCCTGCGCCATCGCCGCCAACGCCGCCTCGGTGCGGTGGGGGGCCTCGAAGAAGACCATCGTGCGCTCCTCCCCCGCCAGCGACGCGAGGCGGCGGCCCCGCTCGCCGGCCTTGCGCGGCAGGAAGCCCTCGAAGCAGAAGCGGTCGACGGGCAGACCGGAGACCGCCAGCGCGGTGAGCACGGCGCTCGGGCCGGGCACGGCCGTGACCCGCACGCCCGCCTCGACGGCAGCGGCCACCAACCGGTAGCCGGGGTCGGAGACGCTCGGCATGCCGGCGTCGGTCACCAGCACCACACGGTCGCCCGACAGCAGCGCCTCGAGCAGCTGGGGCGTACGTCCCTGCTCGTTGCCCTCGAAGTAGGAGAGCACCCGACCCGACAGCGTGATGCCCAGGTCGGTGGTGAGCCGCTTGAGTCGGCGGGTGTCCTCGGCCGCCACCACGTCGGCGCCGGCCAGCTCCTCGGCAAGGCGCGGCGGGGCGTCGTCGGGGCGACCGATCGGGGTCCCGGCCAGGACCAGCACACCGGCGGAGTTCGGGGGCGACGACGGCGTCTCAGACATGGCCCCATCCTGCCGTGCGCCACCGCACGGGATGACTACAGTGACCGATCGTGACCCCACCAGCGAAGAACGCGGCCCGCTCGGCGACGCCTGCGGAGGCCCGGACGCCGACGCCGCGTGGCGTGGCCCCGGCGCACGCGCGGACCCGCTGGGGCCTCGAGCACCCGCTCGTCGCGTGGGGCGCAGCGGTGGCGATGGCGCTCTTCGCCCTGGCGGTGCGGCTGGTGCGTCTGGGCGAGCCGAACTCCTTCGCCTTCGACGAGACCTACTACGCCAAGCACGGCTGGTCGCTGCTGCACCACGGCTACGTACGCAGCTATGCCGAGGGGGCCGACGAGGCGATCCTCGGCGGCGACGCCACGTCGAGCTGGCTGGACAACCCCGAGATGGTGGTCCACCCCGAGGTCGGCAAGTGGATGATCGCCCTGGGTGAGTGGGCCTTCGGCATGGACCCCACCGGCTGGCGGGTGGCCTCGGTGGTCGCCGGCTCGCTGATGGTGCTGGTGATGTGCCGCCTGGCGGCGCGGCTCACCGGCTCGGTCTTCCTCGGCCTGGTGGCGGGCTTCCTGCTCTCCCTCGACGGGCTCCACCTGGTGCTCTCGCGCCTGGCGCTGCTCGACATCTTCCTGGCGCTCTTCATGCTGCTGGGCGTGCACTGCGTGATCGCCGACCGGCAGTGGTTCACCGCCCGCATGCGCGCGGCGGCCGACACGGCCGTCGGCGGATGGGGTCCGCTGCTGCTCGGGCGGCCGTGGCTGGTCGCGGCCGGTCTCTGGTTCGGCCTGGCCGCGGGCACCAAGTGGACCGCGCTCTATCCCCTGGCCGCCTTCGGCGTGTGGCTGTGGCTCTCCAACGCCGCCGCGCGGCGAGCCCTGCGCGTGCCGTGGGCCTGGGCGAAGTCGGTGGTCGTCGACGGGATCCCCGCCTTCGTGCAGCTCGTCGGCGTCGCCTTCGTCGTCTACGTGCTGTCCTGGACCGGCTGGATGCTCAACGCCGAGGAGTACGAGGAGCACCTGTCCGACACCCAGTACACCCGCTTCGACGGCGGCGAGAAGTGGGCCAGCGCCGTCGAGCCCGACGCGGCCTGCGACGGCGTCGGCGACGCCTTCACGTCCTTCTGCGCGCCCAAGGAGACGTGGCAGACGTTCCGGTCGCTGGGCTCCTACCACCGCGACGCCTGGAACTTCCACACCCAGTTCCTCAACGACTCCACCCACACCTACGCCTCGAAACCGGCGGGCTGGTTGCTGATGAACCGCCCGGTGGGCGTCGCCGCCGACCTCGACATCCAGCCCGGCGACCAGGGCTGCGAGGCCGCGGCGGGCTCGACCTGCCTGCGCCAGGTGCTGCTGCTGGGCAACCCGATCCTGTGGTGGGCCGGCTGCGCGGCGCTGGTGGCGTCGTTGGTGCTGTGGATCGGCCGTCGCGACTGGCGCTACGGGGTGGCGGTGGTCGGTGTCGCCTCGACCTGGCTGCCGTGGCTGCGCTACGACGACCGCACGATCTTCCTCTTCTACGCCATCGCCATCCTGCCCTTCGTGGTGCTGGCGTTGACGATGGTCATCGGGACGCTGCTCGGACCGGACCGACGCCCCTCACGGCGACGGACGTGGGGTGCCGCGGTTTCAGGCGTCTTCGTGGCCGCCGTGGTGCTGGCCTTCGGGTGGTTCTGGCCGGTGTGGACCGACCAGCTGATCACGCACCCGGAGTGGCTGTCGCGGATGTGGTTGAAGTCCTGGATCTGAGCGCCGCCGCGCCGGGTGCCGGGGCCGTCTCGTCGTGCCCGTCTGCCCCGGCTGCCCCGGCTACCTCCACCAGGCCGCGCACGATCAACCACTGGGCCGCCAGGTAGGTCGACATCACCCAGAATCCGTGGGCGGGCAGCTCGAGGCCGGCCCCTCGCAGGCCGATGAGGGAGTCGGAGGCGACGAAGAGGGCTGCGCCGGTCGCGGTCGCCGGCGAGATGCGGTGGGCCAGGAAGGCCATCGTGCCGAGCGCCAACCCGTAGCCCGAGACCGCGAAGAGGAACGGGTTGACCCCGCCGGTGGCGGCGAAGAAGCCGGCGAGCGCGAGCCACCACACCGCGTAGGGCGCGAGCAGGCCGGGGCGCGAGGACGTACGCGACGCATCCCCCGCCGCGACGAAGGTGGCGGCGTAGGCCACCTGCGCGATGCCGAAGAGGCCGACGCCGGCGAGGAAGAGGTCGGGGCTGATCAGCGCCAGGTCACCGAACCAGCTGAAGGTCACCGCCACGGCCGCCCACGGCCACCACCCGGGCGCGCTGCGGTCGACGCGGCCGGAGTGGCCGGAGTGGCGCAGTCCGTCGGCGAGCACCAGCGCGAGGGCGGGCATCAACAACGTCTTGGTCACCGGGGCCACCACGCCGGCCCCGGGCACACCCGCGGCGAGCACGAGCTGTGCGGCCAGGTGCACCCCGGTGACGCCCCAGAAGGGCACAGCGGTGCGGGCACGTACGCCCTTGACGCGCGCCAGGTGGGCCAGCCGGGACAGGACGGTGCGTCCGGATCTCACTCGCATGGCGCACAGCCTGCCCCACAGGCCGTCAGGCGTCGAGCCGATCGAAGAACGGACCGAGCACGGTCTCGACCTCGGTCATCACCTCGGCGACACCCCGCCCGCCCTCGACCTGCTTGGAGGCGGTCCACACGACTGACTGCACCATCTCGGCCACGCGCTCGCTGCCGCCGAGGGCGTCGACCACGGGGCGTACGACCGTGTCGTGCAGCTCCTTGCCGGCGCTGGTGACGCGGTCGCGCGCGTGCACCGACAGGCCGGCCACGACCGCGTGCTCCCCCTCGGCCACCAACTCGAGACTCACCCGGCAGTAGGCGCGGGCCTTCTCCCCGCGGGTCGCGGTGGCGTCCATCGCCGCCCGCAGTCGTGCCTGCCACTGGGGGAACACGTCGGAGATGACCGCGTCCATCAGGGCCTCTCGCGACGAGAAGTACTGGTAGAGGCTGGAGCGCGCCAACCCGGCCCGCCGACCCACCTGGGCCAGCGTCGGCGCCGCGCCGGCGGGGTCGCGGCTGGCCTCGGCCAGCAGCTCACGAGCGGCGTCGAGGATCGCTCGCCGTTGCTGGGCGCGGTGCTCAGCCAGGGTCTCGGCGTTGATGCGGGGCACGGCTCAGACCTTAGGGCTCAGACGCCCGTCCACCATCTCGTAGACCCGATCGCAGTGGCGGATCACGTCGTGGTCGTGGGTGACCATCACGGTGGCGACGCCGTGCTCCCGCGTCTCGGCGGCCAGCAGCTCGACCACCTCCTGGGAGCGCTTGCGGTCGAGTGCCGCGGTCGGCTCGTCGACCAGCAGCACCTGGGGTCGCACCATCAGCGCCCGGGCGATGCCGATGCGCTGCCGCTCACCACCGGAGAGCTGGTGCGGACGCCTGTCGGCCTTGTGCTCCATGCCGACCTGCTTGAGCAGGTCGAGCGGGTCGCGGGCGTCGGGGTACTTCCCGAAGGTCGTCGGCAGCCTGAGCTGGTCGAGCGCGGTCAGCGCCGGCACCAGGTTGGAGGACTGGAAGACGAAGCCGACGTGCTCGCGGCGGAGCTTCGAGAGCTCCTTGTTCTTCTTGCCGACCAGCTCGACGTCGCCGATCTTCACCGAGCCCAAGGTGGGGGTGGTGAGTCCTCCGGCGACCGCCAGCAGCGACGACTTGCCCGAGCCGGACGGCCCGAGGACGGCGACGAACTCGCCGGGGGCCACGGTCAGGGACACGTGGTCGAGCGCGGTGACGGTGTCCTCGCCGTCGCCATGGACGAGCGAGACGTCGGTGATCTGCAGGCCGGTCATCGGGAGGCTCCCAGGGCGGTGAGGGGGTCGACCTTGGCGATGCGGACGATGGCGACCGCGGCACCGGCGAGACCCAGGACGATCAGCAGGACGGCAGCCAGGACGATCGGTCCGGCGACCAAGGCGAACGGCATGGCGGTGCCCTGCAGGGCGGCACCCATCGCGACACCGAGTCCGATCCCGACACCGACGGAGCCGAGGAGCAGCAGCAACGCCTGACCGAGACCGTCTCGCAGCAGGTAGCCGGTGGAGGCACCCATCGCCCGCATCACGGCGATCTCGGGCTTGCGCTGGATCGTCAGGACGGTGAAGAACGCCCCGGCGACCATGGCGCAGATGGCGTACAGGAAGACCTGGATCATCTGCAACGTCATCGTCTCGGCGGTGTAGCCGGGCGAGGCGCCGTAGGAGTCCTTCTTGGTCATCGTGGTCGTGCCGACGGCCGCGTCGCCCGCCTCGAGCGCCTCGGCGGTCGGCGTCTCCTCGTGGGCGAGCGCGATCGAGGTGACCTGGCCGACGCGGACGGCGGGCAGCTCCTCGCCCTCGCTGGTGCCGGCGTTGGCCCGCTGCCAGGTGGCGAGGTCGACGTAGGCCATGTCGACGTGGCCGAAGGTGTGCTGGCCGTCGAGGAAGCCGACGACGTCGAGCTCGATGCCGGAGCCCTCGAGGGTCACGACGTCGCCCAGGGCGAGGCCGTCGTCCTTCGCGTGCTCGGAGACGACGATGCCCCTCTCGGCGCCCAGGCCCTCACCCTCGGCGGCCTCGGGCTCGACGAACGTGCCGGGCTCGACACCGATGAGGGTGAGGTCGACCTGCTTGCCGTCCTGGTTGGCGCCGTTGACCAGGGAGAGGCCGAAGGGCGCGGCGTCGGCGACGCCGGGCTGGGCGGCCCACTCGTCGGCCTTCTCGACCGGCACGGAGGAACGAGTGAAGGCCGAGTCCTTCTGGACGTCCTCCTGGAAGGCAAAGGCGCTCACCGGCGAAGCCTGGAGCCCGGAGACACCGTCCCTGACGAGACCCTGGGACAGGCCGCTGAGCAGCACCATCAGGATCGCGATCAGGACGATGACCGCGCCCATCAGGCCGAAGCGGGCCTTCGCGAATCGGAGCTCACGCAGAGCCAGGAACATGGGGTCACCTACCACTTGACGACACGACGTCGGGAAGTTTACGGACGCCATGTCGGGAAGCCCAACGCCAGGTGCACATCGCGTGTCCGGAGTGAGGCGACTCACTTCCTGCTGTGGACACCACCCCGTGCGTGACGCAGGATGCCAAGGACATCACCCCTGCTTTCTCGAGGAGCACCATGTCCGTCAGGCGTACCCGCATCGGGGCGGTCGCCGCCACCCTGGCTGCCACCACACTCGTCCTCAGCTCACTCGGAACGGCCGGCCAGGCCGCTCCGGGCCCCAAGAAGCCGAAGCCCACGCACCCCCATGGGCCGGTGCCCGTCCAGGTGCTCTCCTTCAACGACTTCCACGGTCAACTGGAGGCTCCCGCGGGCAGCAGCGCCACCCTCGGGGCCGCCGAGGACCCCAGCAACACCGTGGTCGGTGGCGCCGAACACCTCGCCACGCACCTGTCGCAGCTGCGCGAGGGCGTACGCCACTCCACGACCGTCGCGGCCGGCGACCTGATCGGCGGCACCCCGTTCCTCTCCGGCCTCTTCCACGACGAGCCCGCGGTGGAGTCGCTCGACGCCATGGGGCTCGACATCTCGTCGGTGGGCAACCACGAGTTCGACGAGGGCGTGACCGAGCTGCTCCGCATGCAGCACGGCGGATGCCACCCCGTCGACGGCTGCTACACCGACGAACGCTTCGGCGGCGCCGACTTCCAGTGGCTCGCCGCCAACGTGAAGTACAAGGAGGGCGCTGCCCCCGGGGACAACAAGAAGCAGCGCCCCAAGAAGGGGCACGGCAAGAAGAAGGGGCACGGCAAGGCCGGACGCACGGTGCTGCCGCCCTACGAGATCCGCCGCTACCAGGGCGTGAAGGTGGCCTACATCGGCATGACCCTCGAGGGCACCCCGGAGATCGTCGCCCAGGCCGGCATCCGCGACGTCGAGTTCCTCGACGAGGCCGAGACCGCCAACACCCTCGTCCGTCAGCTCAAGCGACGCCACGGCGTCGAGGCCTTCGTGGTGCTGCTGCACGAGGGCGGCTTCGCCCCCGGCGGCTACGACGAGTGCGGCGGCCTCTCCGACCCGATCAGGACGATCCACGACAACCTCGACGCGGAGGTCGACCTGCTGGTCACCGGACACACCCACTCGCCCTACGTCTGCACGCTCCCCGACCCGAGGGGCAACCCGCGACACGTCACCAGCGCCTCGGCGCTCGGCCGGGTCGTCACCGAGACCTGGCTGCAGCTCGACCGGCGCTCCGGCGACGTGCTGCGCGACGAGGTGACCTCGACCAACCACCTCGTGACCCGTGACGTGGCGGCGGACCCGCAGCAGAGCTCCATCATCGCGAAGTGGAACGCGCTGGCCGCCCCGATCGCCAACCGTGTGGTGGGCACCATCGCCACCGACATCACCCGGGCCGCCGACCGGGCCACGGAGTCGGCGCTCAGCAACCTCATCGCCGACGCCCAGCTGGCCGCCACCTCCTCACCCGAGGACGGTGGCTCGGTGGTCGCCTTCATGAACCCCGGCGGCGTCCGGGCCGACCTGACGCACAGCCAGGTCAGCGGTGGTGAGCAGCCAGGTGAGGTCACCTACGGGGAGGCCTTCGCGGTGCAGCCGTTCGGCAACCTCGTGGTGACCATGGACCTGACCGGCGAGGCCATCGAACGCCTCCTGGAGCAGCAGTTCACCGACACCGCCGTGCGACTCCACCTCGGGGTCTCCGACGGCTTCACCTACACCTACGACCTCTCCCGGCCAGCCGGGGACAAGGTCGACCCCGCCACGATCCGGATCAACGGCACGGTCGTCGACCCGGAGGCGACCTACCGGGTGACGACCAACAACTTCCTCGCCGACGGCGGCGACGGGTTCACGGTGCTCACCGAGGGCACCGGCCGCAGCGGTGGCGGCGACGACCTGGCAGCCCTGATCGCCTACATGGCGGCGAACCCCTCACTGCAGCCGGCGCCGACGGACCGGGTCACCGAGCTGCCCTGACGGAAGCTGCCCTGACGGAAGCCGCCCCGGCCGGGGGCCACCCCCCGGCCGGGACAGCCTTGTCCGCGCACTGGCCGAGCTGCGCTGTCCGGTCTGCTCTGTCCGGCCTGCTCTGGCCGAGTGGCTGAAGCATGTGGGACGGCGTGAGAGAATGGAGACGCCGTTCTGCTCGTGCAGCCTGTCCAGCAGGCTCTTCGAGGAGGACGGCACCACGCACAATCCGCACCAACCGAAGAGTGTGATCATGGAGTTCTCCCAGGGCCAGACGGTCATCCACCCCCACCACGGTCCCGCCACCGTGGCCAAGGTGTTCAGCCGTACCTTCAAGGGGCAGGAGCGGCAGTACCTCGAGCTGCAGGTGCACAGCAGCGACCTCTCCATCAACCTCCCGGTCGACCAGGCCGACGAGGTCGGGGTCCGTGCCGTGTTCGCCCAGAAGGAGACCGACGACCTGCTCGACGTGCTGCGCGCCCCCACCGGCGCCCAGGAGCAGAACTGGTCGCGTCGCATGAAGGCCAACAGCGAGCGCCTCAAGCTCGGTGACCTGCCGACCACCGCCAGCGTGGTGCGCGACCTGATCCGTCGCCAGGAGGAGCACGGCCTCTCCCCCAACGAGCGCGAGATGCTCAAGACCTCGAGCCGTCTCGTGCTCGCGGAGCTGGCGCTCTCCCTCGCGATCGAGGAGGACGCGGCCGAGGAGCTGCTGCGCGCCGCGGTGCTGGGTCTGGAGACGGCCGCGGAGCCTGCCCAGGCCTGATCTCGTGAACGAGATCGCGAACCGCTGGCCCGACGGCGTGGGCACTGCCACACTGGGGTGATGACCACGCGACGCTGGCTCGGGGCGAGCGCATGTGCCACCACGCTCGTGGCGGCCTCCCTCTCCGGGGTGGTCGCCACGGCGTCCTCCCCCGAGTCCCCCACATCCGCGACGGCATCCTCCTCGCGCGCGGCGCCGTCAGCGCAGTCCGTCCAGGCCAGCCCCCTGCGGACCATCCAGGGCGGCGCCACCCAGCTGTGGAACCCCGGACAGGTCTCCGTGGCGCCCGGCAACCTGCTGGTCGCCGTCAACGAGGGCGCCTACGACCTCGGCACCGACTGGTCGATCACGGTGCACTCCGGCTCCGCCGACGGAGACGTCGCTCCCCTGCGGCGCATCGCGGGCAACCTGACCGGCCTGCGTCGTCCGACCGGGGTCGACGTGGACTCGAGCGGCCGCGTCTTCGTGGCCGACGCCCTCAACGACAGCATCTCCGTCTTCGCCGCCGGCGCCCACGGCAACGTCGCCCCGATCCGGGTGCTGAAGGGTGCCGCGACCCTGCTCGACGGGCCCGCAGGGATCGACGTGGAGCGCAACCGCGTGGCGGTGACCAACCGCGACGACGATGCCGTCCTGGTCTTCGACGTCGAGGCGACGGGTGACACCGCGCCCGAGCGCCGCATCCTGGGCCCCGCCACCGGCCTCGACCAGCCCTACCGCGTCGTGCTCGCCACCACCGGCGAGCTGACCGTCGGCACCTGGACCGGACAGGTGCGTACGTTCGCAGCCGGCGCAGCCGGCGACGCGGCCCCCATTCGCTCCCTTCCCGCCAATGCCGGACCGGTCACCGGACTGGCCCTGGGCTCGGAGGGTCACGTCTACGTGACGGCCCAGTTCTCACCGACCCCGGTCGTGGTCTATGCCCCCGGCGCCACCGCCTCGAGCCGGCCCGTCGCGCAACTGGAGGGCGAGTTCCACGACATCGACCTGCCCCGCGGGATGACGGTGCGTCCGGACCGTCAGGTCGTGGTCACCGACGAGGCGGACGACGCGCTCTACACCTACGCCGACCTCCTCGCCCCGCCGCCGAAGCCGCGCGTCCGTACACCGGGCAAGGTCCGGGCCCTCAAGGTGGCCGGCGGCCCGCGGAAGGCGCGTCGGGCGGTGACGTGGCGCAAGCCCGCCGTCAACGGCGGCGCGAAGGTGACGAAGTACCGCGTCGTGGTGAAGAAGGGCAAGCGCACCGTCGTGAAGCGGGTCGTGTCCAAGCGGAAGGTCGTGCTCCGTCGCGGCAAGCTGCCGCCGGGTCGACTCGTGGTTCGCGTCCAGGCCCGCAACCAGAAGGGCTTCGGCAAGGCAGCCACCCAGCGTTTCCGCGTGCGACGCTGACGCGTTTCCGCCTCCCGGCTGAGGGGGAACCTCTGCTCTCACCCACACGTGAGGAGCACCCATGTCCAAGGTCCTGATCATCGGCGGGCACGGCAAGGTCGCCATGCGCCTGGCCCCGCACCTGGTCGAGCGCGGTGACGAGGTCACGAGCGTCTTCCGCAACCCCGACCACGAGGCCGAGGTCGCCGCCACCGGCGCGCAGGCCGTCGTCGGCGACGTCGAGACCATGAGCACCGAGGCGCTGACCGAGCTGGTCCGCGACCATGACGCCGTCGTCTGGTCGGCCGGAGCCGGGGGCGGTGACCCGGAGCGTACGTACGCAGTCGACCGAGACGCCGCCGTGCGCTCGATGGAGGCAGCCAAGGCCGCCGGCATCCGGCGCTACGTGATGGTCTCGTTCCTGGGCGCGGCGAAGGAGAACCTGCCGCCCGAGGACGACTCCTTCTTCGCCTACGCCGACGCCAAGGTGGCCGCCGACGAGCACCTGCGCACCTCGGGGCTGACGTACACGATCCTGCAGCCCGGGATGCTGACCCTGGAAGAGCCGACCGGTCAGGTCGACGTGCTCGACGATGTGCCCGACGACGGCAACACCTCCGTCAGCCGTGGCGACGTCGCCCTGATGACCGCTGCGGTGCTGGCAGAGGACGCCACCGCCAACCGGACCATCGCCTTCCGCAACGGCGGAACACCGATCGACGAAGCGGTGCGGGGATGAGCTCCTGAGCTCACCCCCCTCACTCCGAGGTGAGTATGGCCTCCAGCAGGGGCCGCAGGGCTGACCGTTGGGAGGCGTCGAGGCGACGCATCACGGTGGAGCCCGCGGCCACCTGGGTGGCCAACTGGGCGCGCACCGACCGACCCTCATCGGTGAGGGCCACCAACCTGACGCGACGGTCCTGACCCGCGACGCGTTCGACCAGCCCGCGGGAGGCGAGCCTGTCGGTCAGGCCGGTGACGTTGGAGGCGTCGCACCCCAGGTGGTCTGCGAGCGCACGCATGGACTGCGGCGTCTCGAGCACGAGCACCATGCGCGCCAGGGGCGGGGTGAGCCCGGCCTCGGCGACGACGTCGCTGAAGTCCTGCTGCACCCGGTCGACGACCCGGAAGAGCAGGCGCGTGAGTGCGTGGGCCTCACCCAGACGCGCAGCATCGTTGGTCATGCCCGCACGCTACTTGACCAACTCAACGATTGACCTCGCCATGCATGAGTGATTGCATGAGTACCTCAACCATTGACGTACCAAAGGATCTCTCATGGCTGCCACTGACCTGCTCCGCCGCCCTGGTCCCACCGTTCGTAGACCGGTCGTTGCAGCCGTGCGTGCCGGAGCCGGGGCGCTCGCGGTGACCGGGCTGGTCAGTCTCACCACCCACCTCGTCGCCGGGTGGGCCGGGGCCGAGTTCGCGGCCCGGGGCGCAGACTCATGACTCGGACCATGTTCACGGAGGCGGAGCACGCGTTCCTCGCCGCACCGCGCGGGCTGGCGCGAGTCGCGACCGTCGACTCCACCGGGATGCCCCACGTGGTGCCCACCGGCTGGTCGTTCGACGCCGCCAGCGGCGACCTCCTGCTGACCGGTCGCGACGTCGGCTCCACGCAACGCGTGAAACACCTCAGGGCTCAGCCCAGGGCCGCCGTCGTCATCGACGGGGTGGACGACGCCCGGGGATGGAACCCCTGGGCCCTGGTCGTCCGGGGAACTGCTTGCTACGACGACACCGCCGACGCGATCCGGGTGACGCCGGTCTCGATCATCTCGTGGGGCATCTGAGGGCTGCCGATGCAGAAGACCCCGTCCCCTCGCCGACCAGCGTGGGGACGGGGTCTCACCGTCTGGTGGAGTTGAGGGGATTCGAACCCCTGACCTTCTCATTGCGAAGGTGTTCCTTGCTTCCATCTCCCAAATGCG
Organism: Nocardioides malaquae; assembly: GCF_015070385.1. Lineage (GTDB taxonomy): Bacteria > Actinomycetota > Actinomycetes > Propionibacteriales > Nocardioidaceae > Nocardioides > Nocardioides malaquae. The sequence goes on from NZ_JADCSA010000011.1 coordinate 57,238, forward strand.
CAACCGCTTCCGTGCGTTGCAGTGCTTGCCACGAATAGCCCGAATCTCCGACTCGGGGGCCACGGGGGCCACGGCCGGACGACGGATCCACGGGCGGACCGCCTGCTGGGTTAAGCGGTCGCCTGACGTCCGCAAGGCTCAGTTCACAGCCGCCGGGCCGACGCGTCCAGCGCCGACACGGGCTTGGGCGTGTGCTTCTACACCGCAGCAGAGCGTCCCGAATGAGGATCCGCTTGCGGTAGATGCTCTGTCTGACGGCGTTGCCGTCCATCACGGTCGGTCAGCCCAGACGATCCTGGAGCAATGACGCGCCGGGGCCGGCAAGCTCGCTCGCGACACCGCGTCGCCCGGCCAGAGCCATGAGCACCGCCTCGCCGGTGCCGCGTGCCTCGGGTCCCTTGCCGCGGACCCAGTCGACGTCGGTAGCGACCAGCCGGACCCCACGCCCGTGCCACCAGCCGCCCAGCGGAGGTGCGGTGACTGCGAAGGGCAGCGCGTATCGCAGCCGTTGGGCGGGGATATCGCGCTTCATCCCCAGGGGGCGGCGCATGTCCTGGTGGTGGATGAGGCTGTCGACCAAGCCGACGCCACCACGCCGGGCTGCGGTCGTGCCGCGCGGCTCCAGATGCGCCCGCAGGAACGCGACCAACTCGGCCGGAGGGCGATGCTGGTAGTCGACCATCGCCTCAGTGTTGAGCCTCGCGGGCCGAAAGCCAGCCCGGGCAAACAACCTGAGGACCTCGATTCGGCTGCGCTCCTCGTAACTGACGACGTGCGCGGCCACGTCTCGCACCCGCCAGCCCGCACAGAGACTGGGCGCATCCCACTGCTCGGCCGACAGCGACTCGAGGAAGTCGGCCATCTCGGCCCGCTCGGCAGCTGCCATCGCCATGGCGTCCATGACCACGTCCTTTCCACATAGCTTCGGGTTCGCGCTCGCCTCAGGCGGTCGAGTCACGGACTAGCCTCGCCGGTTGCCTAGCGAGATGTCTTCATGGCCGCCCGCTTGACGGTCGCGTCGTCATTCATCAGGTCGTTGTACCTACTGGACCCCATCGGCACGAGTGCGACGCGGCCCTCTGCATTGGCATGGATGCCCCAGCCATAGCTCTTGGCCAACGGCGAGGTCCGCAAGCAGGGCTGTCCCTTGGAAAAGAACTCGGCACGTGCTGCTTTCCGCTCCTGGGTGTCGATGCCTTTGCGGTCGGCAAAGACACCGAAGAGCACATCGTCGCTCGTCAGTTCGTAGTCATGGCCATGCATCATCGCGAACTGCAGTTCGGCGACCGATCCCTTTCCTGTAGGTGGTGCCGTCGCCGCCACGGCCTTGGTGTCTGGTGACACCGCGATCAGCGTGTTCACGTAATTGGTCGTGTGCATCAACACATCATGACAGTGGGGTGCGACACCCGGCGAGGAGTCGTAGGCAGGCCGGGATGCCAAAGCTCTTCACCGACTGAGGATCGTCACGCGACCGTGACCACTGTCGGATAGTAAGCGGACAGTGGCCAGGATTTGGTAATGCTGTACGGCTTCGCCCACTCACCTGCCCAACGTCGACGATTCGTACGGTCTCAGGCCTCTGTGTTGAGGGAGGAGCTCGGAGTTCCGCTGAGCGCCGTCGCATTGATCAGCTGTTGCACGACGTCGGCGCTGCCGGACACGTCGATGTCCGGCAGTTGCTCGAGGGGGACGCTGCCGATCACGCACGCTTTCCAGTCCCGGCTTGTGGCCGACACCTCCGCGTCGACTCTTTCCGGTTCCGGCGACCGGTCGATGGTCGTGCGTTGCTTGGACATCCGCGCCAGATAGGTGACCGGCTGAGCGTCGTTTCGCCGGGAGTCCGTGAGGATCAGCGCGACACGTCGTTCGTCTGGGCTGCCGGAGGCCGCCCGGGCGTGTGCGCGCATCGCGAGGACCACGGTGTCGGGGCTCAGGTCCGCCTCGCGGGGCAGCGCGGGTGATCCCACGGCCCATAGCGACAACGCCGTGTTGACGGCTTCCAGCCCGTAGCCCCATTCGGTCAGTTCGTAGACATCGATCCGGCCGGGTCCGGCCAGACGGCGTCGTTGCACGATGGCGGCGGTCTCCAGATCATGCAGGCGCTGGGTCAGGACGGCGGGTCCGATGCCCATCACGTCTCGCTGGATGTCGGAGAAACGCTTCGGGCCCAGCAGAAGCTCGCGCACCACGATCATCGTCCACCGTTCCCCGATGAGGTCGAGAGCGTGAGCGGCGGCACAGCCGTCGTTGTATGAGCCGTAGGACCGTCGAGCCGCCATTGACACATGCTACTACTACTGTCGTAGTGTGTGCTTCACTATTCGTAGTGCCAAGGTCGATGGCTGGCACGCACGCGAGACAGGAGCCGGCATGCGTCTCCCAGCAGCGGCGGTATGGCAGACCGTTCACTCCGAGAGACGACGGCTCGTCGCGGATCTTTCCGGGCTGAGCGAGGACCAGTGGCGACTCCCTTCGCTCTGCCCAGGCTGGGATGTCCACGACGTTCTCGCGCACCTCGTGGATACGGCGAGAACCGGCCGGGCGGCCTTCGTCCGTGACCTGCTGAGAGCGCGCATGGACTTCGACCGCGCGAACCAGCACGGCATCGTCCGGCACAAGCGGCGGGACCCGCGGGACACGGTCAAGGCACTTATGGAGGCCGCTGATCTCACGCGGACTCCACCGGCGAACCTGGCAACCCGCCTAGTCGAGGCCATCGTGCACGGTGAGGACATCCGCCGACCTCTGGGCATCGCTGGGTCGTATCCGGAGCCCGCGATCGTGCAGGCCCTCGTCTATCAGATGCGCACCCCGGTCTCCTTCGGTGGTGGGCGCGAGCGTGTTGCGGGCCTGCGGCTGGTCGACCGGAGGACTGGGGCGATCTGGGGACAGGGCGACGATGTGGAGGCCGACGCCATCGATCTCCTGCTCGCGGTCTCCGGGCGTCGCCTGGATCGGGAGAGGCTCACCGGGAGCGGAGCGTCTCGCCTCGCCGGCGCCTCAACAGCCGTGCCAGGTGCGCGTCGGGCGCATGATCGATGAGGAGGGGATCGAGCGGTATGACGAGGTCGGACGACCGCCTGTGGGCCCTGATGCGGGCCGAGCGGGCCGCGCTGGCAGATGACCTGTCGGCCCTCAGCGCTGAGCAGTGGCGACACGCCACCTTGTGCGGGCAGTGGGACGTCGAGCAGGTCGTCGCCCACCTCACGGCCGCGGCCAGCTTGAATCAGTGGCGGTGGCTGCGCAGCATCGTCGGCGCGCGTTTCCGTCCCGACGTGCACAACCAGCGGCGACTGGCCGAGCAGCGCGGCAAGACTCCCGCTGAGACGCTCGACCGGTTCCGTGCCGTGATCGGCAGTACCACGGCGCCCTCCGGGCATACGCCGGCCTACCTCGGCGAGGTCCTGGTGCACGCGCAAGACATCCGCTGGCCGCTGGGAATTCTCCGGTCACCGAGCGTCAACGCGCTGACACCCGTGGCCAACTTCTTCGCCCGGCGGAACTTTGCCGTCGCGAGCCGCACGAACGCTGCCGGTCTCCAACTGAGGGCGGACGATGGGCCGTTCGCCACTGGCTCCGGCCCCCTGGTCACCGGTTCGACGCTCGCCCTAGTGATGAGCATGGCCGGCCGCGCGCCCTATCTTGAGCAACTCGACGGGCCAGGAGTACCGATGCTGCGCTCGCGCCTTCACGGCACCGCCGCCTGAACCAGTTCCGCCTCAAGACCACGACCCGCAGGAACCTCTCGCTGAAAAGGGACGCCATGACCGACGTGCCTCACGACCTGGACCACAGCTTCACCGTGCCGATCGGAGTCAACGTCAAGGGCGAGACCTGGCCGTGCGTCGAGATGCCCGGCTCGGCCGAGTTCTTCGGAACTAAGAGGAGCGTGCGGGTCGACGCGACCGTGGACGGCATCCCGGTGTCCGACGTAGGACTGATGGTCACCGGCCGCGGCGGGCACATGCTCTCACTCAGCGCCGCGATGCGTAAGCGCCTTGACAAGGACCTCGGAGACGAGGTCGTCGTCCACCTGCAACGCCGCCTCCGCTGAGGCTCCACTGCAGCTTCGCAGAAGTTCCATTCGCCGCTGGCCGTCTGAGAGCCGTCCCGCAACCCGAACCTTCAACGGAGACGCCACGGACCAGGGGCGGAGCGATGGCTGGTTGTCCCGGAGGGCCAGTCCGGTGACATCCACCGGGGACGGGTCCCTATCCGGAGACCAGTGCGTTCCCCCGCTTTGACACCGGCGACCGATCAGAGTCAGCTCGGCAAGGTTCGCCGCGGCCGGCCGGCAAGGTTCGCTGCATCTCTAACAAGTGTGTCGTGCTGGACCCCCTCTGGCGTCAGTTCGGCATCCGCGCCAGGACCGAGCACCGCTCGCTAGAGGCTCGGAGTCTGCCCATGCGCCTGTTCGGCGAGCCTCGACAGTTTCCTGCTGACGGGCGCGGAGCGCGTCTGCATCTCTCTACCTACGCCCGCCGATGGAGGTGCCGGCACCCGGCATGATCGTTCGTCGATCGGCACCCGAAGGCATCGCCACTAAGGCCACCAAGAGTGGGCGATCACGGCGCGTCCCGATCGGCAACCGCGTGCTCCCGATCGTCGAGCGGCTCAAGGTCGACAAGTTGCCGAGTGACCTGCTCTTCACCACCGTGTCCGGCTCCCGCCTCCACCGCTCCGCGGTGCTGCGCACGATGAGGTGGGAGCGGACCGGGCGGGGCCGCCGCATCCACGACCTGCGACACACCGCCGCCTGCCCCTGGCTGGCGCGCGGTGTCGATGTCAGCACGGTGCAGGCCTGGATGGGCCATGCATCGATCGCGACGACGAACCTCTACCTGCACCACCTCGGCACTGGAGCCGATCTGGCCAGCCTGGAGCGCCTCAACAGGGCGCCGGGGGCCACCGGGGGGCCATCCGCCGGACGCGCGGGCGAACAACAATGACGAACCCCCCGGGTGATCCGTGCGTTTCCGCAGGTCGCCCGGGGGATTCTATCGGTGGAGCTGAGGGGATTCGAACCCCTGACCTTCTCATTGCGAACGAGACGCGCTACCAACTGCGCCACAGCCCCGTGAACCCTGCGGTCCACTGCATCAACCGATGTGTTCGAAAAGATAGCACCTGCGCCGGAGGAGACCGCAATCAGGTCGGTCCCGAGCCTCGGTGGCTCAGCCCTTGCGCGGCCGTGCCTCTCAGTGGCCGACGGCCCGACGGTGCGCGGCTTCCTCCGCGGCGCGAGCCTCGGCCTGCTTGATCTCCTGGGCGGTGCGCGCCAGCGCGGACTCCGCCTCGGAGTGGCCGGAGGTCCACACGCCGGTGGACTCGAGGTCGATCTGCTGCACGGTCCGCCGCGTGGCCACCGGCTTGGACACGTAGGTCGGCAGCGTCACCGGAACCATGTCCCAGCGCGAGGGGTCGTCGGCGGCGAGCTCCTCCTGCACCACGGGCAGGGTCAGGCTCGACTCGCGCACAGCGCCCGACCCTGACACGTCGACGGTCACGACCGGGTGTGTCTCGGTGGGGTCGTCGGAGGCGCTGCGGGTCGCCGGCGCCTGCGGGGCGCGGGCGGGGCGTACGGCCTCGCGACGCTCCGACTTCACCATCAGGCGACAGGCGACGAGCCAGGCGACCAGCAGACCGCCGGGGATCGCCAGCGACCACCACGGTGCGGCACCGGCCGCGGCCACGGCAGCGACCACGACCAGCGCGAGCAGCAGGACCGAGAGCACGTTGCGGCGCCGACGCGTCGCCCGCTGCGCCGCGGCACGGCGGGCCGCGATCGTCGCGGCGACCGGCGCAGGACCCTTGGTCTCGATGACGGGACGCGAGGGGGCACGGCCGGGCTGCACGACGAGCCGGGCGTCGCGCGACGACGTGGGTTCGCGGCGGGCCAGGACGCGCATGCGGCTGGAGAACCGCTCCACCGACCGGCTGCGCTGGGTCGTCTCGTGGTGCTGGAGCGCCTTGGGCACCAGGTACACGCCCCACGCCACGGCAAGGGCGACGAAGATCAGCGCGCTCGGGTCCACAGGACGAGACTAGATTCGTCCGGGCGCCTTGCGAGGTATCGCGGCAGGTGTGTCGCAGAACAACATCTGGGACTGCTGTGACTCGCGGCCCGCCTAACCGTCGCGCCCGATGTTCTCACGCAACCGCGCCAGCATGCCCCCGGGCACCTCTTCGCGGGTCACGGCGTAGACCCGGTGGTCACGCCAGTCACCGTCGATGTGCAGGTAGCGCGGCGCCAGGCCCACCTCGTGCAGCCCCAGCTTCTCCACCACCCGCAGCGAGTTGGAGTTCTCCGGGCGCACGCAGATCTCGAGGCGGTGCAGACCGGCCACCGTGAAGCAGTGGTCGATCACCAGCGCCACCGCCCGCGGCACCAGCCCGCGGCCGGCCCAGCGCTCGTCGATCCAGTAGCCCAGGGAGGCGAACTGCGCCGACCCCCGCACGATGTTGTTGACCGTCACCTGACCCACCAGTCGCTGGTCGACCTCGATCGCGAACGGCATCGTGGTGCCCAGGCGCGCCGAGCGGCGCAGCCGTCGCACCAGGTCGGCGTAGGTCACCGTGGCGGGCTCGGTGCCCTCGGGCACGCTCGCCTCCCACGGCCCCAGCCACTCGGCGCTGTGGGAGCGCGACTCCAGCCACTCGGCCTGGTCGAGCCGCGAGATCGGTCGCACCTTCAGGTCGCCGTCGACCAGCACCGCCGGCCACGCGCGCGGTCGCGACGCCCCCCACACGGTCTCAGTCCCCTGCGTCCGTGAGCGCGGCGTCCCCGGCGTCCCCCGACCGGGGGTGGTCGCCGCCGCCGAGCTGGTCGACGGCGTGGCGCAGCACCGGCGCCAGCACGGCCAGGCCGTCCTTGACCCCGCCGCGCGACCCCGGCAGGTTGACCACGAGTGTCTCGCCGACGACGCCGGCCACCGCGCGCGAGAGCATCGCCGTCGGCACGCCGGCCACCACACCCGCGGCCCGGATCGTCTCCGCGATGCCCGGCACCTCCGCGTCGATCACCGCGCGCGTCGCCTCGGGCGTACGGTCCGTGGGGGTCAGCCCGGTGCCGCCGGTGGTGAGCACCACCCTCGCCCCGTCCGCCACCGCGGCCCGCAACGCCTGCGCCACCGGCTCACCGTCGGGCACGACCGCGGCCTCGTCGACGGAGAAGCCCTGGCCGCGCAGCCAGTCGACGATCAGCGGCCCCGTCTCGTCGGCATAGACACCGGTGGCCGCACGGTTGGAGGCGACCACCACGGCGGCGGGCAGGACGCGGGACTCACTCACCGCGACCAGTCCCCCGACGCACCGCCGGCCTTGCGCTCCACGCGTACGTCGGTGATCACTGCTGCCTTGTCGACCGCCTTCACCATGTCGATCACCGTGAGCGCCGCGACCGAGACGGCCGTCAACGCCTCCATCTCGACGCCGGTCCGGTCGGTGGTGGTGACGGTGGCGGTGATCTCGACCGCGTCGTCGGCCACCGTCAGCTCGACGCCGACCGACGAGAGCGAGAGCGGGTGGCACAACGGGATCAGCGCCGGGGTCTGCTTGGCGCCCATGATGCCCGCCAGCCGCGCCACCGCGAGCGTGTCGCCCTTCGGCATCCCCGCCCCGCGGAGCAGCTCGACGACGGCGGGCGCGACGAGCACGCGGCCGGACGCCACGGCCGTACGCTTCGTCACCGCCTTGTCGGAGACGTCGACCATGCGTGCCGCACCCGACTCGTCGATGTGGGTGAGCCTGTCGCCGGTGGCCATGCCGTCCTCCTCAGAAGTCCTCGTCCAGGCAGAGCACCTGGACCATGTCGCCCGCCGACACCCCGGAGCTCTCCTCGTCGACGACCACCAGCGCGTTGGCGGAGGCCAGGTCGCCGATCATGTGGGAGCCGTGCCCCCCGACCGGCGTGACGAAGGCGCCGCCGCGGTCGGTGCCGTAACGGGCGCGCACCATCTGGCGACGCCCCACGGTGGAGGTGATCGGGTCGGTGAGCCGGGCCCGGCGGGGCGGGCGCGAGGCCGGCGTGCGGCCCATGAGGGTGCGCAGGGCAGGCAGCACGAACGTCTCGAAGGAGACGTAGGCCGACACCGGGTTGCCGGGCAGGCAGAAGATCGGCACCTCGTCCTCACCGACGACACCGAAGCCCTGCGGCTTGCCGGGCTGCATCGCGACCTGGCCGAACCAGACGGTGCCGAGCCCGCGCAGGGCCTCCTTGACGACGTCGTAGTCGCCCTCGGAGACCCCGCCGGAGGTGATCACCAGGTCGGCGCGCACCAGCTGGTCGCTCAACGCCTCGGTGAAGGACCGCACGTCGTCGGGCACGATGCCGACCCGGTAGACCGTCGCCCCGGCCTGCCGGGCGGCGGCGGCCAGGAGGTAGGAGTTGCCGTCGTAGATCGAGTCGTGACCCAGCGGGGTGCCGGGGTCGCGCAGCTCGGAGCCGGTGGAGATCACCACGACGCGGGGGCGCGGACGCGACCGCACCGTGGCGCGGCCCACGGAGGCGAGCAAACCCAGGTGGCGGGGCCCCAGGACCGTGCCGTGCTCGACGACGAGGTCGCCGGAGCGTACGGCCTCACCGGCTCGACGGATGTTGGCGCCCAGGTCGGCGGCCCGCTCGATGCGGACCCGGGCGACGCCCCGGTCGGTCCATTCGTAGGGCACCACCGCGTCGGCGCCGGCAGGCACCGGCGCGCCGGTCATGATCTTGACCGCGGTGCCGGGCGACAGGGCCAGGTGGGCCGCCCGACCGGCACTGATCTCGCCGACCACGGGCAGGTGGACCGGCGCCTCAGGGCTGGCGGAGGCCACGTCGGCGGCGCGCACGGCGTAGCCGTCCATCGCGGAGTTGTCGAAGGGCGGCAGGGAGACCTCTGCGACGACGTCCTCGGCCACCGGCATGCCGAGCACCTCGGTCAAGGGCATCGGGAAGTCGCGCAACGGCGCCAGGGAGGAGACGATCCGCTCCACCAGCGTGTCGACGGAAAGGGGGCCCTCAGTCACGGAGCACCGTCACCGAGCACCGCGCCGGCCTCGACCCGCTGGGCGGAGTCGGCCTCCAGCGCGACGTCGCCGGTCAGGCGGACGCCACGACCGAAGGTCCAGTCGCCGTCGATCCGCACCGAGGAGGCCTCGCGCAGCGACGGCGCGCCCTCGGGGAAACGCTTGTCGAACTCGCCCACGAACTTGTAGTGCTCGGAGTCGAGGTCGACGAACGGGACCGCCTCGGTGGTCTGGTCGAGCACGAAGTCCTCACCGAGGTCGTAGACGTCGGAGCGCAGCACCAGCAGGTCGTTGGTGGTCTTCACCGGCACGAAGCGGTCGCGCCCGACCTCGATGGTGCGCGCGCCCTCGAAGACCTCGATCGCAGCGCCCATGGCGGTCTCGATCTGCACGACCTCCGGCGAGGTGGGGTCGGCGGGGTCGACCGTCTTGACGTTGCGGATCAGCGGGAGGCCGAGGATGCCCCGACGCTGGGCCAGCACGTCGCGCATCGCGTGCAGGTCGAACCAGAGGTTGTTGGTCGAGGTGAACCGGTGACGGTCCAGGTCGGCCAAGGCCTCCTTGTCCTCCTCGAGCGTCTGCGCCGACTCCCGCAGCACGATCCGGCCGTCGGACTTGCGCCGGGCGAAGTGGCCACCCTTGCGGTCGGAGGCGGTGCGGCGCACGGCCTCGATGGCGAAAGGGGCACCGGAGGCGGCGAACCAGCCCGCCACCCGGGCGTCGGGGATGGCGCCCAGGTTGTCGGAGTTGGAGACGAAGACGTAGCGGTAGCCGGCCTCGATCAGCTGCACGAGCAGACCGGAGCCCTGGAGGGCGGTGTAGATGTCGCCGTGCCCGGGCGGGCACCACTCCAGCGTCGGGTCCTTGGGCCACACGACGGGCGTCAGGCCCTCGGCCAGCAGCTTGGGTTCCTTGTTCTGCAGGAACTCCAGGGGCAGCCCCTCCACCGGCAGGTCGGTGTAGCGGCCCAGCGCGTCGAGGGTGTCCTGCGAGGTGCGGAAGCTGTTCATGAAGACCAGCGGCAGCGTCGCGTCGTAGCGCTCACGCAGGTGCAGCACCTGCCGCACGATGATGTCGAGGAACGAGAGTCCGCGGCGCACGCAGAGCAGCGACTTGGCCCGGTCCATCCCCATCGAGGTGCCGAGACCACCGTTGAGCTTGATGACGGCCGTGGCCCGGACCGCGGCGAGGGCGTCCTCCTCGGAGACCTCGACGTCGACCAGCGACTCCATGTCGAGCGGCTCGATCGTGGACTCCGCGATCATGCCGGTCTCGCCGTGCTCGAGCAGGCGGTGGTAGTGCGCGAAGGTCTGGACGGCAACCTCGTCGACGCCGGCGTCACGCATCTTGGCGACCGCCGCGTCGAGCCCCTTGCTCCTGACATGTGATGGCATACCGACGATCGTAGGCTGATCGCGTGCACGGCGCCGAGGTCCCCCACTTCCCAGACACGGTCGAGGCCAAGCGCGCCCTGCGACGCCGCCTGCTGCAGGCCCGTCGCGACCGCTCGCCCGCCTCGCTGGCCCTCGACGGGGAGGCGATCAGCGTCCACGTCGCGACCCTCCCGCAGGTGCGCGCCGGCGCCTGCGTCGCCGCGTACGTCTCGGCCGGCACCGAGCCCTCCACGGACCGGACCCTCGAGGCGCTGCGCGAGCGGGGCGTACGCGTGCTCCTCCCGGTGCTGCTGGCCGACGACGACCTCGACTGGGCCGCGTACGCAGGCCCCACGGCCTGGCGGACCGGTCGCCGCGGGCTGCGGGAGCCCGACGCGCCTGCGCTCGGGACGCACGCCGTCGCCGAGGCCGACCTGGTGCTCGTGCCCGGGCTGGCGGTCTCGGACTCCGGCCACCGCCTGGGCCGTGGCGGTGGTTCCTACGACCGGGCGTTGGCACGGGTGGCTCCCGACGTCGTCACGGCGGTGGTCCTGCACCCCGACGAGGTCGGCCTGCCGGTGCCGGTCGAGCCGCACGACCGCCCGGTCGACGCGGCCGTCACCCGCGACGGGGTGACCTGGCTGGACTAGTCGTCGCCCGACGGCACCAGCAGCAGCCGCTCCTCGCTCGACTCCCGCACTACCCCGGGGTCCCAGCTCCAGGGCAGCAGGCGCCCCTCGACGAAGAGGTCGGTCTGGTCGTCGTAGTGCGGCGAGGCGGGGTGACCCGACACACCGGTCAGGTTGACCCACCTGGACTCGTCGAAGTCGGCCAGCGAGACGACCATGCGCATGGAGGGCGAGCTGGTGACGGTGAACCCCTCGGTCGCATTCCACGCGGTCGCGTTGGGCGCCGAGGGACCTCCGCCGATGCCGCCGCCGCTGCGGTTGAAGAGTCTCTCGACCACGCCGATCCCGGAGGTGCCCAGGGTGGAGTGGGTGAGGTCCAGCTGGTGCAGGTCGCCCCAGGCCCAGCGCTCGGGGCGCACCGACCGCCGCCGGGTCATCTCGTCACGGGCCTCCTCCAACGCACGGGCCAGCACGTCGTCGCGGACCTCGACCACGCCCTCGGTGGTCCGGTCGTCCCACAGCGGGTGGGCCGGTCGCGCCAGCAGGTCCTCCACGACCGCGACCCAGCGCGAGTCGCCGGCCGGGTGGACGCGGGTGCGCAGGTCGTCGTGGAACGCCAGCGCCAGCAACCGCTCCCACACCACGTTGAAGTAGGCCGCGGCGGCGCTGTCGGAGTCGTCCTGCTGGTCCCAGTCGGCGAGCAGGTCGACGGCCTCGGCCACGTAGGGCGGGAGCCCGTCGATGTCGAGCAACGCGAGCACGAGGGTCTCGGCCAGCGGGTTGCGGGCGTCGAGCTGGATCTCGGCCATCTCGGCGACCGTCAGGTCGTCCTCGGCCTCGATGAGCTCGCGGATCCGCTGGGCGCGGTAGCCGTGGTCCCAGTCGTGGGTCAGGTGGTGCGGGTAGTCGGGCCCGGCGACGGCCTGGTTGGCGGTCACGACGAAGCCCTCGTCGGGGTTGAGCACCGACGGCAGCTCGTCGAAGGGGACGTACTCCCCCGTCCAGTCGTTGCGCTCCACCCAGCCCGGCACCGGGGTCCGGCCGTCGTGGCCGGGGCGGCGCACCGGCACCTTGCCGGGCGCCTGGTAGCCGATGTTGCCGGCCGTGTCGGCGTAGACGAGGTTCTGGGCCGGCACGTCGAAGAGTCGGGCCGCCGCCCGGAAGGAGTCCCACCCGCTGGCGCGGTTGAGGGCGAAGATGGCGTCGGCGGTCGTGCCGGGCTCGAGTGCCGTCCACGCCAGGGCGACCGCGTAGGGATCGCCGGTGAGGGCCTCGGCCGACCCCTGGGCCGCCCGTTCCTGCGCCGCGGCGTTGGCTCCGACCGAGCTGGCTGCCTGCGAGACGTCGGAGATCAGCGGGCCGTGGTCGGTGGCACGCACCTTCAGCTCGAAGTCCTCCTCACCGCGCACCTCGATGGTCTCGGTGCGCACCCGGAGCGGACGCTCCCGCCCGCCGTGGCTCCACGAGTCGCCGTCGACGCGTTCGAGGTAGAGGTCGGTGACGTCGGGACCGAGGTTGGTGAAGCCCCAGGCGATCTCGGCGTTGTGGCCGATCACGACACCGGGGAGTCCGGAGAAGGTGAAACCGGCGACGTCGAGGGTGCAGTCGGGGGTGCGCTCACGGCAGTGCAGCCCCATCTGGGTCCAGATCCCGGGCTGGCTGGTGCCCAGGTGCGGGTCGTTGGCGAGCAGCGGTCGCCCGGTGGCCGAGCGTTCGCCGGAGACGACCCAGGCGTTGGAGCCCAGGCCCTGCCCGCGCCCCAGCAGGGCGGGCACGGCGGCGAGCGAGTCGCGTACGCCCTCGAGCACGGCCACGCGGGCCGAGGCGCCGGCGCGCCCGGGCGTCCCGACCCGGGGACGGCGGCCCGTCGCGCCGGCCACGAACTCCCCGTCGACGATGCGGCCGCCACCCACGATCGGAGGGTGGCGCTGGGCGTCGTAGGGCGGGTGGAGCGTGTCGACCACGTCGTCGTCGTTGGTGAGGGCGGCAACGGCCCGGTCGATCTCGTCGTCCATGTTGCCGCGCAGGTCCCAGGCCATGGCCTTGAGCCACGTCATCGAGTCGACGGCGGTCCACTTCTCCGGAGTCGTCTCCACGCCCGTGAGGTCGAGCAGGGAGTACTCGACCGCCAGCTCCGCGGGGCTGCGCTGCGCGATCAGCGCGTTGACGCCGTCGGCGTAGGCGTCGAGCAGCGTCCGGGTGTCGGCGCTGACCAGGCCGAGCTCCTCCTCCGCCACGCGGCGCCAGCCCATGGTGCGCACCATCTTGTCGCTCTCGAGGGCGTCGGGGCCGAAGATCTCCGCCAGCCGCCCCGCCGTGGCGCGGCGACGCACCTCCATCTCGAAGAAGCGCTCCTGGGCGTGCACGTAGCCCTGGGCGCGCACGAGGTCGCGGTCGCTGTCGGCGTAGATCCGGGGGATGCCGTGGGCGTCGCGGTGCACCTCGACGGCGCCGTCGAGGCCCGTCAGCACGACCTCGCCGGAGGTCTGGGGCAGCGGCCGTCGGTAGAGGTCGACCGCGAAGACCGTCAGCAGCACCAGGACCAGCACCAGGCCGGTGGCGACCCCGGTGGCCCAGTGGGCCCACCGCGGCCAGCCCCGGTAGCGCGACCACCAGGACGGGGTCGGGGTGGAAGCCGGGCCGTGGGGTGCGGCGTCGGTCACAGCTGCTGCGTGGGGAGTCATCACCGGCCATTGTGCCGACCCGACGTGCCTTACCATGGACGACGTGCCGACCTACCAGTACGCCTGCACCGAGTGCGAGCACGCCTTCGAGCAGTTCCAGAGCTTCAGCGACGACGCGCTGACCACCTGCCCCGAGTGCGGCGGGCGCCTGCGCAAGCTGTTCAACGCCGTCGGGGTCGTCTTCAAGGGTTCCGGCTTCTACCGCACCGACAGCCGCTCCGGTTCGTCGGCCAGCGTGCCCGCATCGGGCGGTTCCTCCACGAGCTCGTCGTCCACCTCCTCCTCCGGCTCCAGCTCGAGCGGGTCGTCGTCGACCACTTCGACCAGCACCAGCTCCGCCGCCAGCTGACGTCCACAGCCCGACGGCTCCGGCCGGTGACCGGGGGGGCTGTGCACGGTCAGCGCGGACCTCTTCCGTGACTGCCTAGCGTCGGCGCCATGGCGTCGACCTCACTTCCCCCACCTCTGCGCGAAGGACCCCACTCCCGCGGCCCCGACCGCCCGGCCCGGCTGCGTCGCTGGTGGCGGCGACACGTGGTCGCACACCGCCGCCTCCTGGTGGCCCTCTGCCTGGGCCTGGCTGCCCTCGGCACGTTGCGCACGGTGGCGCCGGCGCCACCCCCGACCGACGAGGTGCTGGTGGCCGCCCGCGACCTGCCCGCCGGCACCGAGCTGACTCACAGCGACCTGACCCTCGTGACCTACGCCCGGGGCACCGCCCCCGACGGTGCACAGACCGACCCCCTGGGGGCCACCTTGGCCAGCCCCCTGCGTCGCGGCGAGGCGGTGACCGACGTACGGCTGCTCACCCCCGACCTCATGGACGGGCACCCGGGGCGGGTGGCCGTGCCGGTGCGCGTGGTCGACCCGGCGGCCGCCGACCTGCTCCGGGTGGGCGACACGGTCGACCTGCTCAGCGCCGACCCCGCGACCGGGGACGTCACGGTCGTGGCCCGGGCCGCACGCGTGGTGGCGCTGCCGCCGGAGCCGGACGGCGTTTCGGGGCAGGGGTCATCGGGCAGGGTCGTCGTCGTTGCCCTGACCCACGACGAGGTGGAACCGGTCACCGTCGCGACGGTGCGACAGTTCCTCACCGTCGTCTGGTCCCGCTAGCGTGAGGCGACATCGACCTCGGCGCACCCGTGTCGAGCCCCACACCTCCAGGAGTACTCCATGTCCGGCTTCAAGAACTTCCTGCTGCGCGGCAACCTCATCGAGCTCGCCACCGCCTTCATCATGGCGACCGCCTTCGCCAGCGTCGTCACCGCCACCGTCGCGGTGATCATGGACCTGATCGGCAAGCTGGGCGGCGTGCCCGACTTCTCCTCCTACAAGCCGGGCGGCGTCTCGGTCGGCGCCTTCCTGACCGCCCTGATCTCGTTCATCATCATGGCCGCGGTCGTCTACTTCCTGATCGTGAAGCCCTACACCGTGGCCAAGGAGAAGTTCTTCCCGGCTGCCGCCGAGGAGGACGAGGGCACCCCCGAGGACGTCCTGCTCCTCACCGAGATCCGCGACCTGCTCCAGGCCCAGTCCGGTGGGCGCACGACCGGACAGCCCCCGCTCGGTCAGTGACCTCCGTGGTGCGGCGGCACCTGTGACCTGAGCCAGGCGTCCTGCGCCGACTCCTTCGGCGCCGCGCCCGGGGCGCGCTCGTCCGAGGTGGTGGCGGGCAGCACGTCTCCGAAGATCTCCGCGAGCCGCCGCCGTCGCTGCCACTCGGGCTCCTCGGGCACCTCAGGTTCCTCGCGCTCAGGCGGCGCCGGCGGGGTCTCGTCGCTCATCAGTCACCGGCCTCAGGCGCAGCGGGCCTCGAACTCGGCCGCCTGCTTCTCGTCCTCCGACGGCCCCCGCTTGCCACCCTTGCCGCCACCGCCGTCACCGCGACCCCCGGGGGCGCGATCGGCACTGATGGCCTTGCTGGTCAGCTCGGGGCCCAGGGGACGGTCGAACTTCACGCGCTCCCACAGCTCGTCGGCCTGGTCGGTCCACGCCACCCTCCCGAAGTGCTGGTGCCCGCGCGGGAAGTAGGAGAAGGGCACGGTCACGAACTGCACCTTGCTCATGCCGATGTTCTGCAGGCTGAGGGCGATGCCGGCCAGCTGCTTGGTGTTGTTGATGTTGTCGGAGATCGTCAACGACTTCGCGACGGCCGAGAGGAAGCCGAGCACCCGGTCCGGCCGGGCCAGGGTGCCGGCGGAGCTGACCTTCTTCACCATGGAGGCGATGAAGGTCTGCTGCCGCGAGATGCGGCCGATGTCGGTGCCGTCGCCGATGTTGCGCACCCGGACGTAGTCCAGGGCCTCGTCACCCATGACCTCGCGCTCGCCGGCCTTGAGGTAGATCTTCGCCTTGTCGTCGTTGACGTCGAAGGGCAGACAGATCGGCACACCGTCGATGGCGTCGACCATGTCCTTGAAGCCGGCGAAGTCGATGGTCACGAAGCCGTCGACGCGCACGCCGGTGCTCTGCTCAAACTGCTCGACCGTGCATCCCTCGCCCCCCACCTTGTAGGCGGCGTTCCACATGGCCTCCGACTGCTCGGGGATGCTGTTGTCGGGGCCGCAGGCGGGACGGTCGACGATGGAGTCACGCGGGATCGAGATGCCGTAGGCGCGGGTGCGGTCGGCGGAGATGTGGAGCAGGATCGTCGTGTCGGAGAGGCCACCCTCCTCGTTGTCGATCTTGTTGTCCTCACCGTCGCGGGTGTCCGAGGCCATCACCAGGATGCGGACGGCCTTCTTCGGGCCGGTGTCGAAGTCCTCGGGCCGGTTGTCGACGTGCTCCATCGCGTCGGAACCGTCGATGTTGCTCGTGATCGAGCGGTAGACGGCGACGGCACCCAGGCCGGTGACGAGGGTGAGAGTCAGCATCGTCGAGAGGATGACCATCCCGACGGTGTGGCGCTTCTTCGCCTTGCCACGCCGCTTGGGGCCTTGGTCGGACCCCTCCGGACGCTCGGATGCCTCGCTCACGCACACCTCGGGAGTTCAGGGGACAGCGCCGGTGACGGTAGCCGCCGGACAGGACGAATCTACGGCAAACGCGCAACTTCGTGCTCCCGGACCCTTGGGCCTGCGGGTGGCCCCTGTCACGATGGAGCCCATGCCCGACTCCCAGAGCGACTCCCGGCCCGACCGCCCCTCCGGCTCCGCGCGTGACCTCGACGTCGTCCTGCTCGGGGCCACCGGCTTCGTGGGCCGATTGACCGCCCAGCACCTCGCGGCGCACGCCCCCGCCGACGTCCGGTGGGCCGTCGCGGCCCGCTCGGAGGCGGCCCTTCAGCGCCTCGTGGCTGACCTGGCCGACCACCCCTCTCCCCCGGTCGCCTCCGTCGTCGTCGACGTCACCGACACGACCAGCCTCGACGCGCTCGCGGCGCGCACCCGGGTGCTCGCCACCACCGTGGGCCCCTACCTGAAGTACGGAGACGCGGTCGTCGGCGCGTGTGCCCGCGCCGGCACCGACTACCTCGACCTGACCGGCGAGGCCGAGTTCGTCGACCGCAGCTGGACGGCCCACCACGCCACAGCCGTCGAGTCGGGCGCCCGCCTGGTGCACGCCTGCGGCTTCGACTCGGTGCCCCACGACCTGGGCGCCCAGTTCACGGTCGAGCAGCTGCCCTCCGACGTGCCCCTCACGGTGCGCGGCGTGGTGCGCTCCTCGGCCGCCTTCTCCGGCGGCACCTACGCCTCGGCCCTCAACGCGATGGGCCGCATGGGCGAGGCCCGGGAGGCGGCCCGCGCACGTCGCGCCGTCGAGCAGCGCCCCGAGGGGCGTACGTCGCGGGCCACCGCCCCGCGCCCCCACCGCGACCCCGACCTGGGCTACTGGCTGCTGCCGCTGCCCACGGTCGACCCGGTGATCGTGGCGCGCAGCGGCGCCGCCCTCGCCGACTACGGTCCGCGCTTCACGTACTCCCACTTCGCGGGCATCCGTACGTTGAAGCGCGCGGTGCTGGGCGGGGTCGCGGTCGCCGGGCTGGCAACGGCCGCAAAGGTCCCGCCACTGCGGCGACAGCTGGAGAAGCGGGTGCCCGCGGGCTCCGGACCCTCGGCGGAGAAGCGGGCTCGCTCCTGGTTCACCGTCGACTTCATCGGCGAGGGCGGCGGGCAGCGGGTGCACACCCGCGTCAGCGGCGGCGACCCCGGCTACGACGAGACCGCGGTCATGCTGGGCGAGGCGGCGCTGTGCCTGCTGCGCGACGACAACCCCGAGACTGCCGGACAGGTCACCACCGCCGTGGCGATGGGACCCCGGCTGCGCGAACGTCTGGAGCGTCACGGGATGCGCTTCGAGGTCATCGACAGCTGAGCTCCTCCCCGTCGGGCGGCCCGTGCACGACGACGGCCAGCCCGCCGGGCACCGTGTGCAACGCCTCCAGGGTGGGGCGCACGGCGTGCACCCGTCGGACCAGGCCGTCTGCCCATGCCTGGACCGGTGTGGCGCCGGCCGGGATCCGCGAGGGGGTCCGGTCTCCCGCCGCCCGGACCAGGCCGGCCAGCACTCCCTCGGCGCGGTCGAGCAACAGCCGCAGTCCCTCGACCGAGCGGGCCAGCGCCGCCAGGGTGGAGCTCAGTCGGGCGGTCAGGGTGCGGGCCCGCGCCGCCACCCGGAGCACCACCCCCGGCACCGCAGCCCCGGCGGTGACCACGACCGTGACCGCGCTGCTGGTCGCCATGCCGACCAGCTCGGAGATCGCGTCGCGCACGAGGCCCCGCACGACGGTCACCAATCCCGAGGCCCGTCGCATGGCCTCGGCACCCGCTGCCACCAGGGCGGCGAACACCTCGCAGTCGGCGCCTGCTCCCCGAGCGAACTCGGCGGCCGCGGCCACTGCCTCCCCCGCCATGTCGCCCAGGTGACGTGACGTCGTCTCCCGGACCACGCCCACCGACGTCATGGTGGCGGCGGCCGCGTCCTCCAGTCGGCCCGCGTCCGCCATCACGGACGTCGGGTCGCCCGCCAGGTCGTCGAGCATCTCCCGCAGCGGCCCGACGTGCTCGATCGCCCAGCCGACCCCGGCCGAGGTCAGGGCGGCCACCGGGTCGGCCACGAAGCCGACGGCCCCCAGCCCCGCGCTCAGCCCGTAGAGACTCGCCTCGACCCAGTCGCCTTCGCGCAGGCTGCTCGCCACCAGTGCCGCGTCGTGCGGCACGCCCGCTCCCGCCCAGGCGTCCATCAGCGACCACCCCCCAGGGCTCGCGCCACCTCCAGGTCGACGAGGTGGATGTCGTTGGCGGTGTCCCGGGCCGCCAGGGCTCCCTGCTGCCACGTGTCGCCGCACCGTTCGGCGGCGCGGGTGGCCAGGTGCACGAACCCGAGCAGGGCCGGTGTCAGGAACTGGTTGAGCCGACCGAAGTCCTGACCTCCGGAGCCCACCGAGGCGATCGTGGTGCGGTGGGCGCTCACCGAGTCACCGGTCTCCTCCCAGGCCCCCGCGAGGGCACGCAGCCGGTCGCCGTCGACCTCGAGGATCATGACCCGGCCCCCACGAACCGGGCACGCGCCTCGTCGACCACCTGCGTGGCGAGGGGGTCGTCACCCCACGTCGTGCGGGCGTGGCCGGCGAGCTGCGCGAGGGCATCGGCCAGGGCGGCGCGGTGCGCACGTACGGTCGCCTGCGCGAGCAGGCTCGACGGTGTCGGGGCCGGGAGGGGGTCGGGGTAGGTGACCTCACGGAGCAGCCCGTGCTGGTCGACCACCACCCGGACTCCGGAGGACTCGCCGCGACCCCTGACCCCCTCGAGGGCGGTGGCGAAGTCCCGGGCTCGCTCGAAGGCGTCGTGGGCGCGTCGGGCGCGGGCGTCGATGCGCGCCAGGGCGTCGTCGAGGTTGCCCGGGGTGGTGTCGGTGTCGTCGGTGGCGTGGGAGAAGTGCGTCGGCATGGACCCCAGCGTCGCGGCCGGACGCCGAGCGACGGAGACGCTGTCCCCAGCCACCGGCCATCCGGACGGCTGTGGACGTCACGTGGCGGGTGCAGGTGTGGCCGTGCGGTGTGGTGCCCCAGGCAAGAGTCGAACTTGCGACCTTTCGCTTAGGAGGCGGCTGCTCTATCCACTGAGCTACTGGGGCGTGACGCCGGGACCCTCCGACGTCAGGGGACATCTTGGCACGAGCGCGGAACTGTCCGTGCGCGGCCCGGGAACCGCGGGGCGGCCTGCCGCGTCACACCTGCATGACGACCTCGCACCCGACCTCGCGCCCCACTGCCGCTCCCAGGACCCGCCGCCGCGGACCGCTGCTGGCCGCCGGCAGCGTGCTCGCCGTCGGGGGCGTCTTCGGCGCCGGCGTGCTCGTCGGGCAGCACGACGCACCTCCCTCACCCGCCCCGCCCCACTCCGCGTCCCCCGCCTCGGACCCGTTCCGCCTCGCCAACGCCGACCTGGCACCCGTCGACTCCTGCGAGGAGCTGCTCGCCTCCTACCAGGAACGAGCCCTGGAGGTCGTCGGACCGTGGGGCTGGGAGGGCGGGTGGCACCACCCCCTGCTGCGCAGCCCCATCGCCGAGCTGGCCGGCCCCCAGGCGACGGCCGGCCGCGCGGACGCCGCGGCACCCACGCCCCGGGCGGCGACCTCGAGCGCGACCGGCACCAACGTGCAGGAGGAGGGCGTCGACGAGCCCGACACCGTCAAGACCGACGGCAGCCTGCTGCTGCGGGTGCGCGACGGCGACCTCGTCATCCATGACGTCACCGGCACCGCGCCCCGCGAGCTCTCCCGCACCGTCCTGCCCGAGATGGAGCAGCCCGAGGTCCTGCTGGTCGGCGACACCGTCGTGGCACTGGGCACCACCTCCCCACCGGACTCCCTCCGCGACGAGGTGGACACGCCCGCCACGCGCGTGGTCACGCTCGACGTCTCCGACCCGGTCGCCCCCGAGGTGGTCTCCGAGACCGTGTACGACGCCACGTTGGTGACGGCCCGTCAGCACGGCGACGTGGTCAGGGTGGTGGTGCGCAACGACCTGCCCGACCTCGACTTCCGTCACCCCGACGACGACCGGGACGCGAGGACGGCCCAGCGTCACAACGAGGATCAGGTGCGCGCGAGCACGCTGGCCGACTGGCTGCCCTCGTTCGTCGACGAGGCCGACGGAGAGGCCGAGCAGGCCGTGGCCTGCGCCGACGTGGCCGTGCCCGGAGCGACGAGCCCCCTCGGCACCCTGACCACGGTGACCTTCCACGCCGACGACGCGCGGGAGCGTACGACCGTGGCGGTCGCCGCGGCCACGGACGTCGCCTACTTCTCACCCGACCGCCTGCACCTCGCCACCGCGCCGATGATGAGCGGCTGGGGTTGGCGCCGGCCCTCCGACGGCAGGTTCGCGCCCGACCCCGACGAGGGGCGCAGCCACCTCTACTCCTTCGCCCTCGAAGGCACCGACACCGCCTTCGTCGCCTCGGGTCGGGTCGACGGCTCCGTGCGCGACCGCTGGTCGATGGACTCGGTCGACGGCGTGCTGCGGGTGGCCGTGGGTGCCACGACGGCCACCGGAAACTTCAACTCGGTCGTCACCTTCGCCGAGGACGACGGACGACTGGTCGAGCGCGGGCGCGTCGACCGTCTCGGCGTCAACGAGGAGATCAAGGCCGTGCGGTGGTTCGACGACCTCGCCTTCGTGGTGACCTTCCGTCAGGTCGACCCGCTCTACGCCGTCGACCTCTCCGACCCCACAGACCCCACGCTCCTGGGCGAGCTCAAGATCCCGGGCTTCTCCGAATATCTGCACCCCGTGGGGCCGCACCGCCTCATCGGCATCGGGCAGGACGCCAGCCGGTCCGGAGCGCTGCGGGGCGCCCAGGCCGCGCTCTTCCTCGTCACCGACCTGGCCCGCCCGCGTCGCCTCGACACCGTCACCTATCCCGAGGGCACGCAGGCGGGCGCCGGCACCGACCCGCGCCAGTTCACGTGGTTGCCCGAGCGACGCACGGCCCTGACCGTGGTCACCGACGGCTGGGTGGGGCGTACGGCCTGGGTCTCCGCCCTCCGGTTGGCCGGCGGACGCCTGCACGAGACGCGCACCGAGGTGGCCCACGGCCACGACGTCGGCGACGTGCGACTGGTGCCGTTGCCGTCGGGCGACGTGGTGCTCGTGGCCGGTGACTCGGTGGAGTTCTTCGACGTAGATTGACCACATGTGCCGCAACATCCGCCCGCTCAACAACTTCGAGCCGCCGGCGACCGACGGTGAGGTCGCCGCGGCGGCGTTGCAGTACGTCCGCAAGGTCGCCGGCACGACGCAGCCCTCGCTCGCCAACCGCGAGGCGTTCGACGCCGCGGTCGCCGAGGTCACCGTCGCCACCCGTCGCCTGCTCGACTCCCTGGTCACCACTGCCCCGCCGAAGGACCGCGAGGTGGAGGCCGCGAAGGCCCGGGCCCGCGCCGAGGCCCGCTACGCCCGATGACCCTCGTGACGACACCGGACGCCGGGGCCGCCCTCGGACCTGCGCTCGACCTGGTCGCCGACCGGCCGCTGGTCGTGCTGACCGGCGCCGGGCTCTCCACCGACTCCGGCATCCCCGACTACCGGGGGCCCGGCTCGGTGCCCCGCACCCCGATGACCTGGGCCGAGTTCGTCGCCACCCCCGAGGCGCGCCGTCACTACTGGGCGCGCAGCCACGTGGGCTGGAGCCGGATGGGCGCCGCCGAGCCCAACGCGGGCCACCGCGCGCTGGCGGCGCTCGACCCTGAGCTGCTGATCACCCAGAACGTCGACGGCCTGCACGAGGCGGCCGGCACCCGTCGCGTCGTGGCGCTGCACGGCCGGGTCAGCCAGGTCATCTGCCTGGCCTGCGCCACCGTGATGTCGCGCGCGGCGGTGCAGCGCATGCTCGAGGCCGCCAACCCCGGGTGGGCCGAGGCGCACGCCGACGTGGCGACTCGGCCCGACGGTGACGTCGAGCTGGCCGAGACGGCCGACTTCACCGTGCCGGGCTGCCCGCTCTGCGACGGTCCGATCAAGCCCCACGTGGTCTTCTTCGGCGAGAACGTGCCGAAGAACCGGGTGGAGCGCTGCTACGCCGCCGTCGACGCACTGCCGGAGGCCGACGGTGTCCTGCTGGTGGTGGGCACGTCGCTGAGCGTGATGAGCGGGCTGCGCTTCGTCAAGCGGGCCACGCGCCAGGGCACGCCGGTGGTGCTCGTCAACCGCGGTGCGACCCGCGGCGACGACCTCGCCACGGTGCGGCTCGACGCCGGGTGCAGCGAGTTCCTGACCGCGCTGGCGGCGCTGCGGGCAGGTCAGACCGAGCGTACGAAGATGTGGTCGGCCGACTCGTAGTCGATCTCGGCCGCCTCGCCGCCCGAGCCCACCATCACGCCCTCGGCGGTGGCGACGATCTTGACCGTCTTGTCCGGCACGGCGCCGACGCGGCGCAGGGTCGCCATCAGCTCCTCGTCCTTCTGCATCTCTTCGGAGATGCGCCGCACGTGCACCCGCGCGGCGTCGAAGGTCGCGACCTTCGACAGCGGGGCCACGCCGTGCATGAACGACTCGTTGCTGGGCGACTGGCCCAGCTCCTCCAGCCCGGGGATCGGGTTGCCGTAGGGCGACTCGGTGGGGTTGTCGAGCAGCTCGATGAGCCGACGCTCCACGGTCTCGGAGATCACGTGCTCCCAGCGGCAGGCCTCGGCGTGCACCAGCTCCCAGTCGAGGCCGATCACGTCGGTGAGCAGGCGCTCGGCGAGGCGGTGCTTGCGCATCACCCGGGTGGCGAGGCGCAGGCCTTCCTCGGTCAGCTCGAGGTGACGGTCGCCCTCCACGGTGAGCAGCCCGTCGCGCTCCATGCGGGCCACCGTCTGCGACACCGTCGGCCCGCTCTGGTGCAGGCGCTCCGCGATCCGGGCCCGCAGCGGGACGATCCCCTCCTCCACGAGCTCGAAGATCGTGCGGAGGTACATCTCGGTGGTGTCGATGAGGTCGCTCACGCCAGCCATTGTGTCCCATCCGGGCCAAGGAGTGGCACGCTGGCCGCATGAGCACCCTGATCGTTCCCTCGCGCTACTGCGGCCCCCCGAGGTCGGGCAACGGCGGGTGGACCGCCGGGGAGCTGGCCGCCCACGTCGAGCACGGCTGCCCCACCGACCGCGCGGACGCCTGGCCTCCGGTGCGCGTACGCCTCCGGCAGCCCCCGCCGCTCGACGTGACGATGACGGTGACCGACGTCCAAGGCACCACGACCCTGCTCCACGACGGTGCCGTGGTCGCCGAGGCGGTGCCCTCGGTCGACGAGCTGCTGCCCGTGGCGCCGGTGGGTCAGGACGCCGCCCACGCCGCCGAGGCGACCTACGCCGGGGCGGCGCAGCACCCCTTCCCCACCTGCTTCGCCTGCGGCCCCGAGCGGGAGGAGGGCGACGGCCTGCGGATCTTCCCCGGCGAGGTCGACCCCGTCGAGGGGCGCCGGCGCGTCGCCGCGACGTGGACGCCGCACCCGAGCCTCAGCGAGGACTGGCACGTCTACGGCCAGGCCGGTCGCCACGTGGCGCTGCCCGTCACCTGGGCCGCGCTCGACTGCGTCGGCGGCTGGGCCGAGGACCTGCTCGGCCGTCCCATGGTGCTGGGCCAGATGACCGCCCGGGTCGACGCCCTGCCCGAGGTCGGTGAGACCCACGTCGTCGTCGGCGAGCACCGCGGCTCCGAGGGACGCAAGACCTTCACGGCCTCCACGCTGTACGCCCCCGGCGGCGCCGTCGTGGCCCTCGCCGAGCACGTGTGGGTCGCGGTCGACCCAGAGCGGTTCGGCTGACGGATCAGGCGTCGGTGCCCGACTCCTCGATCTCCTCGAGGGCGAGGTTGTAGCGCCCCAGGTCGCGCACGAACGCGGCCAGGCTCTCGTCGTCCCATCCGCCGAGGCGCTCCTTGAGGCGGGCGCGGCGCACGTGGACGAGGTGGCGCATCCGCTCCAGGGCGTCGGGGGTGGGCGCGAGCAGCGTCGCGCGCCGGTCGTCGGGGTCGGAGCGGCGCTCGACGAGGTCGAGGTCGACCAGGTGCTGCACCGTCCGGCTCACCGCACCCTTGTCGAGGTCGAAGCAGCCGGCCACCTCCGAGGCGCGCACCGAGCCCCGCTCACAGATGAGTCCGAGGACGATGTAGGAGGTCGGCACCAGCTCGGGGTGCACGAGGGTGGCGCGCACCGCCATCACCCGCCGGGCCCGGCGCATGAGCACGCCGACCTCGCGCTCGAGGGTCTCCAGCACGCGGTCGCGTCCGGCTTGGTCGTCGGGGTCCACGTCACCCATCGTGCCCCACCGGCTCCGCGTCCGCGTCAACGTGGGGCCTCTCGTCGGCCCGCTGCACGGTGTGGCGCAGCGGCACCTCCTGGATGAAGAGCACGCAGACCAGCGTGAGCACCGCGAAGGGCACGGTCAGCGCGAAGACCGAGGCGATGGCGTCACCGTAGGCGTTCTCGAAGACGAGACGGACAGGGGTCGGCAGGGTGGCGAGGTCGGGCACCGACTGCGAGTCGCTGCCGCCGCCCAGGGCCATGCCGAGCCGCTGCAGGCCCGCGCGCACGGAGTCGGAGACCTGGTGGGCCAGCACCGCGCCCAGGGCCGCGACGCCCGCCGAACCACCGATGGAGCGGAAGAACGCGACGAGCGAGGAGGCCGCACCGATGTCGGCGAACGCGGTGTTGTTCTGGACCGCCAGCACCAGGTTCTGCTGGATCGCCCCGACGCCGAGGCCCAGGACGAGCATGAAGAGACCGACCTGCACGAGCCAGGTCTCCCGGTCGATGGTGCCGAGCAGGCCGAGCCCGACGATGACGAGCACTGCGCCACCGACGAGGTAGCGCTTCCACTTCCCGGTGTCGGAGATCAGGCGCCCCGAGACGATGCCGGCGACCATGGTGCCGAGCACCATGCAGATGCTCATCAGGCCGGCGGTGGTGGGGCTCATCCCCCGGGCGAGCTGGAAGTACTGGCTGAGGTAGACGCCGGAGCCGAACATCGCGATGCCGACCGAGACCGAGGCAAGGGTGGCCAGGGAGGTGGTGCGGTCGCGGAAGAGGCGCAGCGGGATCAGCGGGTCGACGGCCACCTTCGCCTCCCACCAGACGGCGACGAGCGTGACCACGACCGCGGAGACCACGAGGACAAGGCTGATGGTCGAGGTCCAGGCGAACTGGTTGCCGGCCAGGGAGATCCACACCAGCAGCAACGAGACGCCCAGCATCACCAGGAACGCACCGACGTAGTCGATGGAGACCTGCTTGCGGGGGCGCTGCGGCAGCTTCAGGGTGCGCTGGAGGAGCAGCCAGCCGGCGACCGCGAAGGGCAGGCTCACCCAGAAGCACCAGCGCCACCCGAGGGTGTCGACCACGAGACCACCGATGAGCGGTCCGCCGACCGTCGCGACGGCGAAGACCGAGCCGAGGTAGCCGGCGTAGCGGCCGCGCTCGCGCGGCGACACGATGCTGGCGATCACGACCTGCACGAGCGCCATCAGGCCACCGATGCCGAGACCCTGGATGACGCGCGCCCCGATGAGCATCTCCATCGAGGTGGAGAAGCCGGCGACCAGGGAGCCGACGGCGAAGATCGTCAGCGCGGTCTGGGTGAGGACCTTCTGGTTGAAGAGGTCGGCCAGCTTGCCCCAGACCGGCGTGGTCGCGGTCATCGCGAGCAGGGTGCCGACCACGACCCAGGTGTAGCCCGTCTGGCTGCCGCCGAGGTCGGCCACGATCGGGGGCAACGCGGTGTTGACGATCGTCGAGGCGACCATCGCGGCGAACATCGACAGCAGCAGGCCGGAGAGCGCCTGCAGGATCTGCTGGTGGGTCATCGGTGCGCCGGGCGAGGCCGACGGTGCCGAGTCGACCGCTGGGGCGGACGGGGAGGTGGAGGTGCTCACAAAGACTCTTTCGCGGGGACGACGTGTGGTCGAGCGGCGACCCGGGAATGACCCAATGGTTGCCGCGCGCAACCATACGCCTGATCGTTGACTCTGGCAACCAACGGCGGCGGCACGACCACGTCGAAAGGGGACCTCTTGGAGTCCCTCCGGACCGGGCTTCGGCTTGCTTCCCCGTGACACGGGTCCAGGCTCGCTGGTCGGCGGCCCCCGTCCTCAGTCGGTGGCAGCCGCGGCGAACTGGGCGGCGGCGAGTCGGGCGTACGCCCCCTTCGCGGCCAGGAGCTCGGCGTGCGAGCCCTGCTCCACGATGCGGCCCTCCTCCATCACCAGGATCAGGTCGGCGTCGCGGATCGTGCTGAGCCGGTGGGCGATCACGAAGGAGGTGCGGTCGGCCCGCAGCGCCCCCATGGCCTGCTGCAGCAGGAGCTCGGTGCGGGTGTCGACCGAGCTGGTCGCCTCGTCGAGGATCAGCAGCGCCGGGTCGGTCAGGAAGGCGCGCGCGATCGTGACGAGCTGGCGCTCACCCGCCGAGAGGTTCGACCCCTCCTCGTCGACGACCGTGTCGTAGCCGTCGGGCAGCGAGTGCACGAAGCGGTCGACGAAGGTGGCCCGCGCCGCCTCCAGCACCTCCTCGCGGGTGGCGTCGGGCCGGCCGTAGGCGATGTTCTCCGCGATCGTGCCGCGGAAGAGCCACGTGTCCTGCAGCACCATGCCGATCCGGGCGCGCAGCTGTGCGCGGGGCACCGTGGCGATGTCGACGCCGTCGAGGGTGATGCGTCCGCCGGTGACCTCGTAGTAGCGCATCACCAGGTTGACCAGCGTGGTCTTGCCCGCTCCGGTCGGACCCACGATGGCGACCGTCTGCCCCGGGCGCGCCACCAACGACAGGTCACGGATCAGCTCGCGCTCCGGGTCGTAGGAGAACGACACGCCCTCGAACCGGACCTCGCCCGCACCGTCGTCGACGAGCGCACCCGAGGCGGACTCCACCTCCTCCGGGCCGTCGAGCAGCTCGAAGACCCGCTCGGCGGAGGCGACCCCCGACTGCAGGAGGTTGGCCATGGACGCCAGCTGGGAGACGGGCTGGTTGAACTGGCGGGTGTACTGGATGAACGCCTGCACCTCTCCGATGGAGAGCGCACCGCTGGTCACCCGCAGGCCGCCGACGACCGCGACCACGACGTAGGCCAGGTTTCCGACCAGCATCGTGACCGGCATGATCAGCCCGGAGACGAACTGTGCTGACCAGGCGGCGGAGTGCAGCTCGTCGTTGACCTCGGCGAAGCGGGCGCGGTCGGCGTCGCGGTGGCCGAAGACCCGCACAAGCGTGTGGCCGGTGAACGACTCCTCGACGTGGGCGTTGAGCCGACCGGTCTCGCGCCACTGGGCGATGAAGAGCTGCTGCGAACGCTTCATCACCGCCGACGTGGCCAGCATCGTCACCGGCACCGACACGACGGCGACCAGGGCGAGCAGCGGTGAGATCCACAGCATCATCGCCAGCATGCCGAGCACCGTGAAGAGGGCGGTCAGCACCTGGCTCAGCGTCTGCTGCAGCGACTGGGCGAGGTTGTCGATGTCGTTGGTGGCGCGGCTCAGGATCTCGCCGCGGGGCTGCCGGTCGAAGTAGCCGAGCGGAAGCCGGTGCACCTTCTCCTCCACGTCGCTGCGCAGGCCCCGCACGGTCTGCTGGACCACGTCGTTGACCACGAAGCCGGCGAGCCACGAGACCAGGGCAGCGACGACGTAGAGCGCCAGCACCCCGAGCAGCACGCTGCCGACGGCGTCGAAGTCGACGCCCTGCCCGGGCACGACGTCCATCCCGCCGACCATGTCGGCCACCTCGTCGTCACCGCGCTCACGCAACCACCGCACGGCCTCCTCGCGGGTCATCCCCTCGGGCAGGCGCCGACCGATCAACCCGGCGAAGACGAGGTCGGTGGCGTGGCCGAGGATGCGAGGGCCCACCGAGGTGAGGGCCACGCTGACCACGATGAGCGCGAGCACCAGGCTCGTGCGCAGCCGCTGCGGGCGCAGCAGGCCCAGCACGCGCCGGCCCGAGGACCAGAAGTCCTCCGCCTTCTGCCCGACCATGCCGGCGCCGGGGCCGTGCCCCCCGCGCACGATGCGCTCGGTCTGCTTGAGGTCGCGGGACCCACCGGGGCTCGCGGAGGCAGGCTGACCGCTCATGCCGCCTCCGTCCCGGTGGCCTGCGAGGCGACGATCTCCGCGTAGGTGGCACACGAGGTGAGCAGCTCGTCGTGCGTGCCCTCACCGACCACCCGGCCGTCGTCGAGCACCACGATCCGGTCGGCGTCGCGGATGGAGGCCACCCGCTGCGCGACCACCACCACCGTGGCGTCCCGGGTGATGGGGGCGAGGGCAGCACGCAGGCGCGCGTCGGTGGCCATGTCGAGGGCCGAGAACGCGTCGTCGAAGAGGTAGATCGCCGGGCGGCGGACCACCGCACGCGCGATGGCGAGCCGTTGCCGCTGACCGCCGCTGAGGTTGGTGCCGCCCTGGGCAATGGTCGCCTGCAGCCCCCCGGGCATCTGCTCGACGAAGTCACGCGCCTGCGCGACCTCCAGCGCGGCCCACATCTCCTCCTCGGTCGCGTCCGGCCGGCCGTGACGCAGGTTGTCGGCGACCGTGCCGGAGAAGAGGAACGCCTTCTGGGGCACCAGCCCCAGGTGGGCCCACAGCGTCTCGAGGTCGAGCTCGCGCACGTCGACACCCCCGACCCGCACCGCACCGTCGGTGGCGTCGAAGAGCCGGGGCACGAGGTTGACGAGTGTCGACTTGCCCGAGCCGGTCGAGCCGACCACCGCGACCGTCTCGCCGGGTCGCGCCGTGAGGCTGACCCGGTGCAGCACCGGGGCCTCCGCCCCCGGGTAGGCGTAGGTGACGTCGACCAGGTCGAGGTGACCGGGGGCCGGCAGCTGCGTCACCCCGTCGGTGGGTGGCACGACCGACGACTCGGTGTCGAGCACCTCGCCGATCCGGTCGGCGCAGACCGCCGCCCGCGGCACCATGATGAGCATGAAGGTCGCCATCATCACCGACATCACGATCTGCATGACGTAGGAGATGTAGGCGGTGATGGCCCCGACCTCCATCGCCCCGGCCTCGACCCGCTGCCCGCCGAACCAGATCACGCCGACGGTGGCCACGTTGGAGACGACCATGACCGTGGGGAACATCGCCGCCATCCACCGCCCGGCGGTCACCGCCACCGAGGTGAGCGCGTCGTTGGCGACGTCGAACCGGGCGACCTCGTGACGCTCCCGCACGAAGGCGCGCACCACGCGTACGCCCGTGACCTGCTCGCGCAGCAGGCGGTTGACCTCGTCGATGCGCACCTGCATGCGGCGGAAGCTGGGCACCATCTGCGACACGATCGTGCCGATCGCGAGCGCCATCACCGGGACGACCACCGCCACGAGCCACGCCAGGCCGACGTCCTCGCGCAGCGCCATCACCACCCCGCCGACCATCATGATCGGCGCGGAGACGGCCATGGTGCCGAACATCAGCACCACCATCTGCACCTGCTGCACGTCGTTGGTCTGGCGGGTGATGAGCGACGGCGCGCCGAACTGCTGCACCTCACGCGCGGAGAACTCCCCCACCCGTGCATAGATCGACGCCCGCAGGTCACGACCGAAGCCCATCGCCATCCGCGCCGCGAACCAGACCGCGACGACCGCGCAGAGGGCCTGGCCGAGCGTGACGGCGAGCATCACCCCGCCCAGGCGCCAGATCAGGCCGATGTCTCCGGTGACCACGCCGTCGTCGATGATCCGGGCGTTGACCGAGGGCAGGTAGAGCAGGGCCAGCGTGGAGGCGAACTGCAGCGCCACGATGGCCAGCAGGTGCCCGCGGTAGGGACGGACGTACTCCCTCGCCAGGCCCAGCAACCGCCTCACGGAGCCAACCGCTCCCGGAGCCAGGAGTCACCCTCGCGGCGGAAGCGCAACCGGTCGTGCATCCGCCCGGGGCGGCCCTGCCAGAACTCGAAGGCCTCCGGCCGCAGGCGGTAACCACCCCAGGTCGGGGGCACCGGCACCTCACGGTCGGCGAACTGCGCCTCGTACTCGGCGTACGTCTGCTCGAGCGCCGCGCGCGACTCCACCACCTGCGACTGTCGCGACGCCCACGCCCCGATCTGGGCCCCGCGTGGCCGCAGGCGGAAGTAGCCCTCGACCTCGTCCGTCGGCAACGCCGCCGCCACCGCCTCGACGCGCACCTGCCGCTCGATCGGGTGCCAGGGGAAGACGACCGCACACGCGGGGTTGGCTGACAGGTCGGCGCCCTTGTGGGAGGCATGGTTGGTGAAGAAGACCAGCCCGCGCTCGTCGAACCCCTTGAGCAGCACGGTCCGGGAGGAGACCCGCCGGTCGGTGGAGACGGTGGAGACGACCATGGCGTTGGGCTCGTGCAGCCCGGAAGCGAGCGCCTCGTCCAACCAGCGGCGGAAGAGCAGCCAGGGATCGCTGCCCGCGTCGTCCTCGACCAGGCCCGCGTCGGCGTACTCGTGGCGCAGCCGCGCCAGGTCATGCTGCTCGTGCTCCGGCATCAGTCGCTCCTCCGCCACTCGCCCTGCGCGTCAGGGCTCCCCTGCAGTCTCCTCCACGACCACGGGGTCCCGCAGCCGGCCGTCACTCACCGTGGCACCGGCCGCCGACAACGTCGAGGGCAGCCGCACCGCGGAGGCCGCCGCCAGCAGAGCCACGGCCCCCAGCACGACCCACACCGCCACTTCACCACGCGCCAGCAACCAGGTGAAGACCACCGGCGTCACGGCGCCGGTGACTCCCCAGCTGAGCTGGGTCAGCCCCAGGTAACGTCCGCGCAGGTGCGCGGGCGCCGCCTCGGCCGCCGTCGCGTTGAGCACCGGTCCTCCGATGAGCTCGCCGAGCGTGTAGACGGCGGCCCCCAGCAGGACAGCCACCACCGCGACCACCAGCGGAAGGAGCCCGACAGCGACGAAGACGACGTAGCTGGCCACGAACACCAGGTGGGCCAACGCGATCATCCGAGCCCGCTGGCGACCGGTCATCCAGCGCACCACCAGGCCCTGCCCCAGCCCGACCATCAAGGTGTTGAGGGTGAAGAGCACGCCGACCGTCCAACCGGGAAGGTCCAACGTCTCGGCCACGTAGACCGGCAGCGCGTAGTTGAGCACCATCATGCCGACCGCGAACGCGAACTGGATCCCCACCAGCCGCAGGTAGGGACGGTCGCGCAGCACCACGCCCCAGCCGCCCGGCGGCGGCTCGTGGTCGAGGGCGGGCCGGTGGTCGGGCACGCCCAGCAGCAGGACGAAGGCACCCACGAAGGTCATCGCGTTGACGGCGACGATGGTCCGCAACGACGCCTCGGTGCCCACCTGCAGCGCCAGCCCGGCCACCAGGCCGCCCAGGGCGTACCCCAGGTTGCGCACCGCCTGCAGGAACCCGAACCAGGTCTCCCGCTCACCGGGCCGCGAGATCGCCACCACGACCGGACCGAAGGCGCCCCAGAACGACTGGCGCCCCACGTTGAGCAGGATCGACCAGGCGGCGACCTCGACGAACGAGTCGGCCCACAGGTAGGCGGCCATCCCGACGGCCTGCAGGAGGTTGCCCGCGAGCATCACCCGGCGCGGCCCGAGGGCGTCGACGAGCGAGCCGATCACGAAGCTCACCGGGATGGTGACCAGCGCCGAGACCGAGAGCGCCCCACCGACCTGCACCAGCGTGAGGTCGGTCGTCGCGAGGAAGTAGAGCAGCGTGATCGGCATGAAGAGGCCGCTGCCCACCGTGTCGGCGACGATCGCGGAGACGAGACGCCGGTGCTCGCCCACGTGGGGGAAGCCCAACCTGCTCAGCACCCGACCCACTCCCCGACCACGCCTCGAATCCGCCCCCCGGACTGTGCCACAGCTGCCTGCGGCGTCGCGACGGGTTTTCCCCGACGTCGTCCGGGTCACGACTCCCCACCGTGTGAGGCGCGACCCGAAGGGGCACAATGGCGGGTGGCCCTCCCCCACGGGCCCGACCCACCACCGACGAAGGAGTCGCACTCCCATGACCGAGGTACACCACGGACTCGAAGGAATCGTTGCGTTCGAGACGCAGATCGCCGAGCCGGACAAGGAAGGCTCGGCGCTGCGCTACCGCGGTGTCGACATCGAGGACATCGTCGGCCGCGTGCCGTTCGAGAACATCTGGGGTCTGCTCATCGACGGCTCCTACTCCCCCGGTCTCCCTGCCGCCGAGCCCTACAACCTTCCGGTGCACACCGGCGACGTGCGCGTCGACATCCAGGCCGCCATTGCGATGCTCGCGCCGGCCTTCGGATTCGGCCAGACCTACGACATCACCGACGAGCAGGCTCGCGACGACCTCGCCCGGGTCGCCGTCATGGTGCTCTCGTACGCCGCCCAGTCGGCGCGCGGCCTCGACCAGCCGGTCGTGCCGCAGAAGGTCGTCGACGAGGGCAAGACCCTCGCCGAGAAGTTCCTGATCCGCTGGAAGGGCGAGGCCGACCCCAAGCACGTCAAGGCCATCGACGCCTACTGGTCGTCGGCTGCCGAGCACGGCATGAACGCCTCCACCTTCACCGCTCGCGTCATCACCTCCACCGGCGCCGACGTGGCCGCGGCCTTCTCCGGTGCCGTCGGTGCGATGTCGGGCCCGCTGCACGGCGGCGCCCCCTCCCGCGTGCTCGGCATGATCGAGGACGTCGAGAAGACCGGCGACGCCGAGGCGTACGTCAAGAAGCTGCTCGACAGCGGCGAGCGCCTCATGGGCTTCGGCCACCGCGTCTACCGCGCCGAGGACCCCCGCGCCCGCGTACTGCGCCGCACCGCCCGCGAGCTTGACGCCCCGCGCTACGAGGTCGCCGAGGCCCTGGAGAAGGCCGCCCTCTCGGAGCTGCGCGCCCGCCGCCCCGACCGCGTGCTGGAGACCAACGTGGAGTTCTGGGCGGCCATCGTCCTCGACTTCGCCGAGGTGCCGGCGAACATGTTCACCTCGATGTTCACCTGCGCCCGCACCGGTGGCTGGTCGGCGCACATCCTCGAGCAGAAGAAGACCGGCCGCCTGATCCGCCCCTCGGCGATCTACACCGGGCCGGCCTCCCGCGCCGCCTCCGAGGTCGAGGGTTGGAACCCCGACTGGGGCAACTGAGCACCTCCGGCTTCCGGCCCCGTCGTCACGCTCGTGACGGCGGGGCCGTTTCCGTCCCCCGGGGGCCGGGTACGGGTCGGGGGCGTCACCCTTTCCCCACGAGCCCGAGGAGGCACCCCATGACCGAGTCACCCGACAGCGAGGTCTACGGCGAGTACAGCGTCGACGACGAGGACCAGCCGCAGGGCGACGGCGACAGCCTGGTCGACAACCGCGGTCTCCAGGAGCCCCTCGACGAGGGCTACTCCCCGCCGGAGAAGTGGTCGGCCGCCCAGGGCTACGGCAACACGCCCCGCGAGGAGGCCGAGGGCGAGTCCCTCGACCAGCGTCTGCGTCAGGAGGAGCCCGAGCCCGACCCCTACGCGGAGGCGGCCCAGCTCGAGGACGTGGAGAACATCGACGACGGGGAGGTCGGGGACACCCGCGCCGGTCGCCTGGTCGACCCCGACCGCGGCATCGGTGAGGACACGGAGAAGGACCTGGTCGGCGACGACGTCGGCATCGACGGCGCCGGCGCGAGCGCCGAGGAAGCCGCGATGCACATCATCGAGGAGTAGGACCCCCGGACGCGCGGTCAGTCGGAGGGCTGGGCCAGGTACCAGCTGAGCTTGCCCTTCGCGGCCTTGCGGGTGATCGACACGTGCACGTGGTCGCGGTGCCGCAGCGTCTTGGAGCACTTCTTCACCCGTGTGCACGAGGAGGAGAGGTAGGGCCGCGGCCGGAAGCCGTTGTAGGAGCTCCACATCCGGTCGTTCCAGATGACGTACATGATGCCCATCCGGCGGGCCAGCGCGTGCTCGTTGCCGTCGGCGTCGGTGGCGAAGAGGTCGTCGAGCCAGGCACGCGCGAGCTTGCGCTCGCGCTTCTTCGTCGCGTCGAGCATCCAGTCGAAGGCCCGCGACTCCTTGTGCTCGGACTGGCCCCCCGAGGTGCACCGACGGAAGATCCCGCCACGCCCGCCCCCGCGCTGCACGAGGTGGTCGGCCAGCAACAGGATCCCGGGCCTGGCCTTGCGCAGGCACTTGGTCTGCGGCTGGTAGGGCGCGTAGTCCTCGACGGGCTGGGCGTAGGCCGTGTCGTCGGCCCCTGCGGGGGACGACCAGCCGGTGCCGAGCAGGCCCGTGAGCAGCAGGAGGACGACGAGTGCGGCGAGCCGGGGGCGCCGGGCATGGTCGGAGAGGGGGTTCACGATCAAGTCCTGGGGGGTCCGAGAGGTGGTGCACCACCACCGTCGCACGACACGACACGCCGGACAGCGAAATGCTTGATTTGGTGCGCCGGATGCGCCCAGCGTTGCTCCCGCCACGCCGAACGGTCGCTCAGACGAACTCCTTGGCATAGCACCGCGCCAAGGGCGACCACTGGTAGTGGCCGAACCCGGGCACCTCTCGGTAGCCCTCGGAGAGGTACAGCGCGATCGCCTCGGGCTGGCGCAGCCCGGTCTCCAGCACCGACGCCGCAGCCCCCGCGGCGCGCGCGTCGGCCTCCACCGCGGCCAGCATCGCCCGCGCCAATCCGCGTCGGCGCAGCTCGGGCACCACGTACATCCGCTTCAGCTCCACCGCCGGCCCCGCGCGTACGCCCTCGGGCACCGCGTGCCAACGCCACGCGGCGGTGGCCACCGGCGTCTCGTCGAGGTAGCCGACCAGGAAGGCACCCCGGCCACCGACGAACTCGTCGTCCTCCATGGGTGCGGAGTCCGGGTCGCCGTAGAGCACCGCGTACTCGTCCTGCACCCGCTCCACCAGGTGCGCCGCATCGGGGTGGGCGAGGGTCCGCCGCTCGATGCGCCAGCCGGGGGTGACCGGAGTCATGGGAAGATCCGTTCCATCGAAGTGCCGTCCGGGTCAGACTAGGCAAAAGCTGCTGACAGCGACGTCAGGACTCCGTCCGGCACCCTGCCGAGGACCGATGAGAAAGGATGTCCGGTGACCAGCACCGACACCGTCAAGATCCCTGCCGAGCTCCTTCCCGCCGACGGCCGCTTCGGTGCGGGCCCGTCGAAGATCTCCACCAGTGCGCTCGACGCGCTGGCCGCCACGGGCACCTCGCTCATGGGCACCTCCCACCGCCAGGCCCCCGTGAAGAACACCGTGGGCCGCGTGCGCGACGGGTTGGCCACCCTCTTCAACCTGCCCGAGGGCTACGAGATCGTGCTCGGCAACGGCGGCGCGACCGCCTTCTGGGACATCGCCGCCTTCGGACTGATCCGCACCAAGTCGCAGCACCTGAGCTTCGGGGAGTTCTCCTCGAAGTTCGGCACCTCGGCCAAGAAGGCTCCGTGGCTCGCCGAGCCCACGATCATCACCTCCGAGCCCGGCTCGCGCCCCGACGCGGTGGCCGAGGAGGGTGTCGACGCCTACGCGTGGGCCCACAACGAGACCTCCACCGCGGTGATGGCGCCGGTCGTGCGGCCTGCGGGCATCGACGACGACGCGCTCGTCCTCATCGACGCGACCTCCGGTGCCGGCGGCCTGCCGGTCGACCTCAACGAGGTCGACGCCTACTACTTCGCGCCGCAGAAGTGCTTCGCCTCCGACGGCGGACTGTGGATCGCGGCCATGAGCCCGCGTGCCCTGGCCCGCGCCGAGGAGATCGCCGGAGGCGACCGTTACATCCCGCCGTTCTTCTCGCTGCCGACCGCGATCGACAACTCGAAGAAGAACCAGACCTACAACACCCCGTCGGTCGCGACGCTCTTCCTGATGGCCGAGCAGCTCGACTGGATGAACGCCAACGGTGGCCTCGCCGGGATGGTGCAGCGCACCACGGCCTCCTCCGACGCGCTCTACGGCTGGGCCGAGAAGACGTCCTACACGACGCCCTACGTCGCCGACCCGACCCACCGCTCGCTGGTGATCGGCACCATCGACTTCGACGACGCCATCGACGCCGCCGCTGTCGCCAAGGTGCTGCGCGCCAACGGCATCGTCGACACCGAGCCCTACCGCAAGCTCGGCCGCAACCAGCTGCGCATCGCGATGTATCCCGCGGTCGACCCCTCCGACGTGGAGAAGCTCACCCAGGCGATCGACCACGTGGTCGGCCAGCTCAGCTGACCCGCCCTCACGCACCAACCAGAATGGCTCCAGATCCTCGGATCTGGAGCCATTTCGGTTGGTGCGTGGTCAGAGGCGGGCGACCCAGCGGGACCAGACACCCTGCCACCAGGCGCGCACCGGGTCCCGCTCGTGGCGTACGACCTCGGGCAGCGCCACCCGCAGCACGTCGCGGTTGCTGCCCTCGGTGCTGATGAGCACCTCCCCCTCGGGCAGCACGGTCAGGCCCTCGCCCTGCGGCTGGGGCGGCAGCTCGAAGGTGTCGACCACCTCCCACTCCGGGTAGGTCAGCACGAACCCGTGCGTGTAGCCGCGCAGCAGCACGTGGTCACCCGACGGCAGGAACGCTCCGTCGGTCACCAGGGCGGGCGCGAGCCCGACCTGCCGCAACGGATCAACGCGCCCGGAGCCTCGCGCCCCGGAGCCAGCGTCGGGCACCTGCCAGACCTGGCCGCCCAGCAGGCCCTTGCTCACCACGAAGAGCTCACCGGTGCCGGGGTGGGCGAGCAACGCCTCCGCGTCCCGTCGCCGGTCGGGGTAACGCACCTCGCGCCGCTCCACCTCGCCCTCCTCGCCCTCCTCGCCCGCCACGCGGTCGCCGGGCCCCACCGGCACGCGGGTCAGCACGAGGCTGCGGCGCATCCGCGCGTTGTCGCCGATGTCGGCCACCCAGACGTGCCCGTCACCGGCCGGAGCGAGGGCCTCCACGTCGCTGGGGTCGGGCTCGAAGGTGGTGACACCGACGGTCTCCCCCGACTCCGGGTCGAGCGTGAAGACCCGCCCGGTGTCCCCGCTGTCGTTGACGGTGACGATCCAGCGACGACCGTCGACGTCGGCCCACGCCAGACCGGACGACTCCACGATCTCGGGGTCGGCGACCCGGAAGGCGACCTCGGAGTCGGCCGGCTCCGGCGCCGCGGCGCCGGCGGTGAGTCCGGGGTGGACCGTCGACGCCGCTGCACTCACCACCGTCAGCGCGACGAGGGTGGGAGCGGCCTCACTCCACCTGACGGAGCGCTTCACCGTCGCCACCGACCCGCTCGTCGAGCAGCTCGGCCAACCGCGGGCTGATGCCCCACGTCGTCACGAGCTCCTCGTACTCCTTGCGCACGCCGCCGCCCTTCACCTTGCCGCCGGTCCGGGTCGCGCGCAGCAGCGTGTTGCGAGGCGTGTGGGCGGACTCGACGAACTCCACGACGTCGACCTTGTAACCCTCCAGCCGCAGCAGGGAGGCGCGCAGGGCGTCGGTGAGGGTGTCAGCGAAGCGCTCCCGCAGGATGCCGTGGCGCGTGAGCGCGGCGTACGGGGCCGGCGTCCTGGCCTTGCGCAGCTGGGCAGCGATGTCGTGGTGGCAGCAGGGCGCGGCGAGCACCAGCGAGGCGCCCCACTCGACGGCGCGGTGCAGCGCCTCGTCGGTGGCGGTGTCGCAGGCGTGCAACGCCAGCACGACGTCGGGCGCGGGATCGAGCACCGCGTCGGCGATCGAGCCCACGACGAAGTCGGCGTCGATCCCGAGCTCCGCAGCCACGCCCGAGTTGTGGTCGGCCGACTGCTGCTTCACGTCGACGCCGGTGACGTGGACGGGCAGCTTGCGTACGTGGGTGAGGTAGCGCTGGGCGGCGAAGGTCAGGTAGGCGTTGCCGCAGCCGAGGTCCACGATCCGCAGCGGGTCGGCCTTGGAGGGCTGACGCAGCGCCTTCTTCCTGATGGCGTCGCTGATCGAGGCGTCGAGCAGGCGGAGGAACTCCTCCACCTGGCGATACTTCGCCTGCCGGCTCGGCTTGACCTTGCCCTCGGCCGTGGAGATGCCGACGGCCACGAGCACCGGGTCGTCCTCGGGCAGCAACCGCTCCTTGGCCTGGTCGTGGCTGCGCTCCACCTCGACCGGCTCGGTGCGGGCGGTGACGTTGACCATCGCCTCCAGCTTCTTCGTCACCCGCACCTGCATCTGCTCGGTGGCGGTCTCGACGTGCCAGTTGCCGAACGGCTCATCGAGCAGCGCGTCGACCACCTCGCGCAGGTCACCGTCGGCAGCGTGGTTGGAGGTGTGCGCCTGGGTCTCGTCGTAGCGCACGACCTGGAGGTGGCGTCCGGCCTTGAGGTCGACCCACCGGAGCTCGACGCGCTTCCACGCGGGCGTCTCACCCTTGCGTCGACCGGAGGCGACGGCACGGACGAGGGTGGTGTCGTCGAGGAGCGCGGTGCGCACCCGCATCAGGGCCCGCAGGAGCGGCTCAGCTGCCATGGCCGCGCCTCACTTCCCGAAGATCGCGGCGAGGACGGCGACCAGGATGAGCGCTCCCAACGCGACGGGGATGACGAGGCGGCGCTGCCGAGGGTTCATCCCTCGATCCTAGGCCGCACGGCCACGAAGTGGGTCATCGTCCAGCGCTCTTCCGGCCCGAGCGGGTGACCCTGCCTAGACTCGGCGACCGTGACCTCGCGCCTCGTTCAGATCGACGGGTGGCTGCGGCCTCCCCGCGGGAGCCGGCTCACGGCGCAGGCCGCCGCCTCCGTGCTGCGGCAGGCGGGTGTGCCCGGAGCGGTCGGGGCCCCGGACTCCCGGGGCGTCCTCCCGGTGGCACTGCTGGCCGAGGGGTGGACCCCCTCGCGAGTCCCCGGCAGCTCCCGGCTGCTCGTCGAAGCCCTCGGTGAGGCGACGACGGCCAGCGGCATCGGGGTCATGCTGGAGGACGGCGTCTTCATCGGTGACGACCTGCCGGAGATCGACGACCCGTCCGTCCCCGAGACGCCGGACGACGGTCCGCCGGACGTCCTGCTCGGACGCCTCGACCCCGAGATGCTGCCCCTCCTCGCCCACCACGTCGGCTCCCCGCTGCGGTGGGAGCAGCTCGAGGACGGCGTCGTGCTGGTGCAGCTCGAGGAGCGCGGAGCCCAGCTCCAGGAGGAGGCGTTCCTGCGCCCCGAGCTGCCGGTCGTCGCCCTGACCACCCTCCGCGGCCAGCGCTACTGCAGCGTGCTCCTGAAGCGCGGCCTGCTCCCCGGCCACCTGCTGACTCGCCAGCAGCCGTGGGTGCCGACGTACGGCCCCGAGGTCGCCCACCCCGGGCTGCGCGCGGCACTCCCCGCGCTCGACGAGCTCCACCTCACTCCCGACGAGACGGTGAGGTCGCTCGTCGACTCCGTCCTCCTGCCCGGGTGTGAGGAGTCCGCGCTGCGCGCGGCCCTGGCCAGCCCCGGCGACGACGCGTGGTCCGCCCGCGTCCTCGCGGCCCTCGGTCTGCCGACCGTCGCCGCGGACGTTCACGAGGGTCGGGCGGTCGTCGCGGGGACGTACGTGACGCCCCAGAAGGCGCTGCCCACGCTCACGCAGGCCGTCGGCCGGTCCATCCCCCGCACGGCTGACGAGATGCGGCAGCACGGTCGCGGGGGCCGCCTGGTCGCGGCCAGCCTCACCCGTCCGGCGCTGGCCCTGCTGTGGATCCTGCCCCAGCTCCTCCTCGCCCTGGCCCTGACCCTGTGGGTGGCCGGTGCCGACCCGCGCGCGTGGTGGCACTGGCTCCTCGCCCTCGTCGCCCTGGCGGCCTGGTTCGGGGCGGTCACCGACACCGTCACGATGGTGCGCGCCCTGGTCCGACGCCGGCGACCCTCAGACCCGCCTCGCTAGGCTCGAACCATGAGCGCCACCTCCGCCGACGTGACCCTGCGCCCCCTGCTCGGCTGGATCCACCCGGCCGACGGAGAGGCGGTCGACCCGGCCGCGGTGCTGGCCCACCTGCGTCGCCACGGCATCGTCGGTTCGGTGCAGTCCGGCGCGATCGGGGTCGACGAGCCGTGCACGCTGGTGGTGCTCGTCGACGACGTCGAACGCGTCCAGGTGGTGCGCGACGGCAGGGTCGGCGCCGGCGCCCCGGTGACGAGCTTCGCCCCGGCGCTGGGGCGTGAGCTGGAGGTCGAGGTGCTCCTGGGTGACGAGTTCTACGGCGACGTCGACGCCGGCGGCGAGGACACCCCGGAGCTGCCCGACGTGGCGCTGTGCCGCGTCGTGGACTCCGCACTGCCGCTGCTCGCCCACACCCTCGGCCCGCTGGACGCCAGCGTCGTCGACAGGTGGACGATCCTCCGCTTCGAGGAGGAGTGGGTCGACGTCGAGCAGCACGGGTGGCTGGGCGGAGACCTGCCGCTGCTGGTGCTGCGACGAAACGGGCGCTCGCGCGAGATCCAGGTCGTCACCCGGTGGAACGACTCCTCCGGCCACGCCCTGACCCGCGAGCCCGACCTGATGCCCGCCTTCACCGAGATGGAGGGCCCGGCGATGGCGGCCCTCACCAACCCCCACCTCGCCGCCGACTCCGACCTGCGGGCCGTGCTCGCCCACCCGCGCTTCCGCCACCTCGACCTGCTCGAGGTCGCCTCGGTCCTGCAGAGCGCGATGGACGACGGGTGGTCGGCCCGCGTCCTCACCGCGCTCGGGTTGCCGTCCCTGGCCGCCGACGTGCACGAGGGGCGGGCGGAGCTGCCCGACCCGACCCACGTCGGGGCCACGTCGCTCGGCCGCTCGCTCGTCGACACGGTCCTGCGCTACTACGACGCCCCGCACGAGGAGGTCCGGCGCCGTACGCCCTACGGCAAGCTATACGACCGGGTGCAGCGCCACCCGGTCGCGGCGGGCGCGATGATCACCACCGAGGTCGCCGCGTCGGTAGCGGCGCTGGCCGCAGGCGTACGCCCCGGGCGCGGCACCGCGGCCCGCACCGCGCTGCTGTCGGCAGGGGTGGTCGGACTGCTCGACGCCACCATGGGCGCGGTGCTCGCCACCCGGCGCTTCCGCCGTCGCCGCCTCACCGCCTGACGGGTCATTGGGGGCCGGTGGCCGGCAGCAGCAGCTGGGCCAGGTGGAGCACCTCGCGCCCGGTCAGGTCGGCGACCTGGCTGCGGCACGACAGTCCGTCGGCCAGCACCACCGCGTCGGGGTGCGCGCGCAGGGCCGGCAGCAGGTGGGTCTCCGCGACCGCCACGGAGACGTCGTGGTGCCCTGCCTCCATGCCGAAGTTGCCGGCCAACCCGCAGCACCCGCCCACCACGACGACGTCGGCGCCGGTGCGGCGCAGCAGCGCCTCGTCACGCGCCCAGCCGCCCACCGAACGCTGGTGGCAGTGCGGCTGGGCGACCACCGTGGTCCCGGTGAGGTCGGGCAGCGCCACCTCGACGCCCTGGTCAGCCAGCCGTTCGAGCAGCTCGGCCAGCGTCACGGTCGTCGCAGCCACCGCCCGCGCCGCGGCCCGGTCACTCGCCAGACGCAGGGCGTCGCTGCGGAGGGTCGCCAGGCACGACGGCTCCAGCCCCAGCACCGGCGCCCCGGTCGCGACGTAGGGCGCCAGCACCGCGACCAGGTCGTCGACGCTGCGCGCCGCGGCGTCGAGCTGGCCGGTGGAGACCAGCGGCAGGCCGCAGCAGGCCCGCGCACCCACGACCTCGGCCCGCACGCCCGCCGACGCCAGCAGCTGCTGCACCGCCCGCCCCGACTCGGGCAGGAAGTGGTCGGTGAAGGTGTCCGCCCAGATCCACACGTCCGGCGCGGTGTCCGGTCGTACGCCCGCAGGCCGCAGCCGGGTGGGTGCGGGGCGCGGCAGCGCACGGCGCGGATCCACGCCGGCGGCCCGCTTGGCCAGCCCGGCCAGACGACCGTCACCACCCGCGAGCGGCAGCAACCGCCGCAGCGGCGACTCGAGCAGCTGCGGCAGTCGCCCCAGGGTGTGGTGGCTGCGCGGCCGGGCCAACCAGCCCCGCAGCCCCTGATGCCGCACATGCAGCACCTCGGCCTTCATCGCGGCCATGTCGACCCCCGTCGGACACTCCGTCGAGCAGGCCTTGCAGGCCAGGCAGAGGTCGAGGGCGTCGGCCACCGCGTCGCCGTCGAGCGTGACCACCCCGTCGGCGTCGAGCGCCTCCTGCAGCACCCGGGCCCGCCCGCGGGTGGAGTCCTTCTCCGCCCGCGTCGCCTGCCACGACGGGCACATCACGCCGGGCGTGTGGGCCGAGACGCACTTGCCCACCCCCGTGCAGCGGTGCGCGTCATCGGCGAGGTCGTCGAGCAGCCGGACGCCGGCGATCGTGCGCACCGGCCGGGCGGGTCGCAGGTCAGCGTCGAGCGGCGCCGGGTCGACGAGCACGCCGGGGTTGAGCAGCCCGTCGGGGTCAGCGGCCGCCTTGACGGCGCCGAAGAGCGCCAGCGACCGCTCGTCGTACATGAGCGGCAGCAGCTCCGAACGGGCCCGACCGTCACCGTGCTCGCCCGACAGCGACCCGCCGTGGGCGACCAGCGCCGTCGCGCACTCGCGCAGGAACGTCTTGAACCGCGCCGGACCGTCGGAGAAGTCGAAGTCGATGCGCACGTGCACGCAGCCGTCACCGAAGTGGCCGTAGGGCACGCCGTCGAGTCCGTGGTCGACGAGCAGCCGGTCGAAGTCGCGCAGCCACGCGCCCAGCCGCTCGGGCGGCACCGCCGCGTCCTCCCAGCCGGCGTGGGCGGGGCGGGTCAACGAGCGGGCGGCCAGACCGGCGCCGTCCTCCCGGATCCGCCACAGACGCGCCTGCGCGACCGGGTCGACGACGACCTCCGCGTCGAGCGCCCCCGCCGCCGCGACCACGGCCCGGGCCCGCTCGCCCGCGACACCCGGGTCGTCGCCGGTCACCTCGGCGAAGAGCCAGCCCTCCCCGCGCGGCAGGGCCGGCGGCGCGGTCACCAGCCGCACGATGCGGGCGTCCAACCCCTCGCAGGCCACCAGGCCGTCGAGACCGAGCAACCCCGGCACCGCGTCGGCGGCCTCGACCATCGAGGCGTAGCCGAGCACGACGAGGTGGCGCACCGGGGCGTCGCGCACGAGGCGTAGGGTCGCGGCCTCCACGACGGCGAGCGTGCCCTCCGAGCCGACCAGCGCCCGCTCGGGTCGCAGCCGCTCGGGCAGCAGGTGCTCCAACGCATAGCCGCTGACCTGACGGGAGAAGCGGCCGAAGGTGGTGCGCACGTTCCCGAGGTCGGCGGCGACCACGTCGGCCAGCGCGCCGGCGACCCCGTCGACGACCCCCGGCGCGACGTGCTGACGCGCCCCGTCGCCCCACAGCACGTCGAGCGCCTCCACGTTGTCGCTCGTACGCCCGTAGCCCAGCGCTCGGGAGCCGCACGCGTTGTTGCCGACCATGCCGCCGACCGTGCAGCGGGTGTGCGTCGACGGGTCAGGACCGAAGCGCCAGCCGGCCGCCACCGCCCGGGTCTGCAGTGCGGCGTGCACCACACCGGGCTCGACCACGGCGGTGCCGGCCTCGGCGTCGAAGGCGCGGACGCGGGTCAGGTGGCGCGAGGTGTCGACGACGATCCCCGGCCCGACCGCGTTGCCG
Organism: Nocardioides malaquae; assembly: GCF_015070385.1. Taxonomy (GTDB): domain Bacteria; phylum Actinomycetota; class Actinomycetes; order Propionibacteriales; family Nocardioidaceae; genus Nocardioides; species Nocardioides malaquae. The sequence continues at coordinate 101,379 of NZ_JADCSA010000011.1, forward strand.
GCGATCGACGTGCCGGCCCCGCGCATCGTGAGCGGGGTGCCGCTGGCGCGCGCGACCTCGAGCACCGCGGACAGCTCGTCGGTGTGCCGCGGGCGCACCACGACCTGCGGCAGCACCCGGTAGAGCGAGGCGTCGCTGGCGTGGAGCGTGCGGTCGAGGTCGCTCGCCCCGACGTCGTCGACGCCGGCGGCCCGCAGCGCGGCGACCAGGTCGACGGCGCGGGTCACCTCACGCCTCGGGCACGTCGCGGTAGAAACGGTTGCGGTGACGCATCATCGCGACGAGCGCCAGGCAGAAGGCCCCGATGAGGATCCAGACGCTCCACGCGAGCGGACCGGTCAGCTCGCCACGCCGCGCGCTGAGCACCATCACGGGGCAGATCGAGACGAGCAGCCCCATCGTCCAGAGGTTGACCAGCGCCATGTCCTCCGCGAGCCGCCGGCGGGCCACCGGCTCGTGCTCGGGCTTCGCCCAGTGGTCCTTGCGCGGGATGTTGACCATCGACCAGTGCAGCCGGTCGGCGGAGTGCGACATCCAGGCGAGGAACAGCCAGGTCGCGAGGCAGAGACCACCGACGACCGCGACGAGCTCGGTGCGGGTGCCCCATTCGTCGGGCTGACCGTCGACGCCGAAGTGCACGGCGATCTCGCCGTCGGGCAGGGCGAACCAGGCCAGCGCGAAGCTCCCCAGGGCGAGCAGGAGGGCGGAGAGGTTCCACCGCGCCGGCAGGCTCATCGGTCCCTCCGCAGGGTGAGCGCGTGCCGCACCACCTCGTGCACCTCCACCTCGTCCGAGGTGATCCGGCCCACCGGCACGAAGTCGACCGCGTCGGTGGTGCCGCCCAGCTCGGCGACGTAGGGCTCGGCACCGTCGGCGAGCGACGCAGCGAAGATCGTGTGCACGCCGTGGAAGTCCTCGAGCCGCCCGTCGGGCGCGGTGCCGGTGAAGTGCACGTCGTGCAGGCCGAGCAGCTCGCCCACCTCGCACTCCACACCGCACTCCTCGAGCACCTCTCTGGCCAGCGCGTGGGCCGGCGCCTCACCGTGCTCGACACCGCCGCCCGGCAACGTCCAGGCCCCGGAGTGGAAGCCGTGCGACGAGATGCGCGTCAGCAACCACTCCTCACCCTCCGCGCCGTCGCGCGCGATGACGCCGTACGCCGCCAGTCGCTGCACGCGCGGCGGCTGCAGGTCGCCGAGAGCGTCGGCGACCATCGCGAAGACCGGCACCCGGCCCGAGAGCACGTCCTCGATCGGCTTCCAGGCGGCCTCGGCCGTCGAGCCGTCGACCTCGACGACGCGAGGGGCGGGCGACTCCTTGGCGACCCATCCCTCGAAGACGATGCGCAGCGCGTGGGCGTCGACCACCCGACCGTCACGGCGTACGCCCGGCAGGTGCGCCGAGTAGACACGAGCGGTCTCGCCGACGGTGACCGCCAGCCCCGTCTCCTCGTGCACCTCACGCACCACCGCGTCGCGGGGGTCCTCCCCGTGCTCGACGCCGCCGCCCGGAAGGGTCCACATCTCCGTCGCCGAGATCCGCTCGGCCAGGCGGGAGAGCAGGATCTCGTCGGTGCCGTCGGCGAGGGTGCGCCGGATGACCGCATAGGCAGCGACCCGCTGGTGACGGGGGTGGACTGCGGCGCTCATGGCACCAACCTAGGTCACCGTTCCAGCCATCCCTTGCCTACGGTGGAGGGATGCCGACCGCAACTCCCTCACGGGAGCTCGCGTCGCCGGCCTCGCAGCGGCGTCGCGACCCCTGGATCGACAACACCAAAGCCGTCCTCGTGCTGCTCGTGGTGGTGGGCCACTTCCTCACGATGACGCCCTGCGGGCCCACTGGGTGTGGCTGCCGGTCTCAGTCGCGCTGAGCCTGGTCGTCGGCCAGTGGGGCCTGCCGTGGCTCGACCTCAACCGGGTCTTCGGTTTCCTGCCCTTCTTCGTGCTGGGCCTGCACCTGCCGTCGTGGGCGGAGGCGGCGCTGCCGACGTGGTCCGCTGGCTGCCCGACGAGGCGTGGGGCCAGGTGCTGTGGGTCGTCACGGGGTCCCTCGCAGTGGGCGTGCTGCTGGGCTGGCCCCCGGTCGCCCGCCGTCTGCAGTGGCTGGTCGAACCGGTGGGTGCCGTACGCTCCCTCGCCGCCCACGTGCGTTCGCTCAGGAAGGCTCCGGAACCGTCGCCCACGACGCCGGCAGCGCCGACCGGGGAGAGTTGTCCCACCGCGCCGCCTCGGCCCGCGTCGGCGCGTGACCTCCCAGGTGCGCCGGATACCACGGGGCGTACTCCCCCGGTCGGGGACGATGGTGCTCCGCGGTCTGCAGGTCCTCCAGCATCTCGGTGAGCCGCACGCCCAACTTGGTCGTCCAGCTGTCGAGGTCCTCCCCCGGTCCCACGGTCAACGGTGGACCGAACCGCAGGTCGACGCGACGCCCGCGGGTGAGGTCGGGGCCGGGTTCGCGCCCGCCGAGCTCACCGCCCTCCGGGCGCCCCACCGAGTAGATCCGCTGGATGCCCCACAGCGCAGCCGGCACGACGACGGCGCCGGTCTCCCGGGCCAGGGCGGCCGTGCCGCGCATCAGCGGGCGCACCGTGAACGAGTAGGAGATGCCGGCCTCGGGGAAGGTGCCGACCATCTCGCCGTCGCGCAGCAGCCGGCGCGCCTGCAGGTAGGCAGCGGCCGGTGCCGCCCGGTCGACGGGGATGTGGCGCATCCGGGTCATGGGGCCCGCGATGCCCGGGGCGTGCCACACGTCGTGACGCGCCATGAAACGAGGCGTACGCCCTCGGCGACGCGCCGCCAGCGCGAGAGGCAGGGCGTCGAGGTAGGAGACGTGGGTCGCCGCGAGGATCACCGGCCCGGAGGTCGGCACGTGCTCGAGTCCGTCGACCTCCAGACGTACGTCGAGTGCCCGCATCGCCGCGCGCCCCACGGTCGTGGCCGCGGCATACCAGAACTCACCCACCGGCCCATTCTCGACGCCCTCGGGCCCGACGTCCGGCGAACGTCTCAGGAGAAGGGCGGTCGCGCGTCCCGGGCGATCGAGCGACGACCGGCCCAGCGCCACACCCGGGCGGCGGCGTCGCGGTCCTCGTCGGTGACCAGGTTGCCCATCCAACGCAGCGCCAGGGTCATCAGCAGGTCGGAACGCATCCCGACCGGGCCGAGGGCCGTGATGACCTTCGGCGTGGTGGCGATGCCGGCGAGGCGGCGGGCGATCGAGAAGGACTCCCCGTAGCTCTCCCGCAGCAGCGCCGGCCACGTGGTGGCGAGGTCGAGCTCCTCCCCGCTCCCCGCAACGCCGTGGGCGGCGAGCAGCTCGGCGAGCACCCGTCCGGTCTCCAGGCCGTAGTCGATGCCCTCACCGTTGAGCGGGTTGACGCATCCGGCGGCGTCACCGACCAGCGCCCAGTTGCGCCCCGCCACGTTGCTCACCGCCCCGCCCATCGGGAGCAGCGCGGAAGCCTCGGCGCGCAGGTCACCGACCAGCGCGAACTCCTCGCGCAACGTCTCGGCGTAGAAGCGCATCAGCGGCTTCACCGCGATGTCCGCGGGCCGCTTCGCGGTCGCCAGCGCCCCGGCGCCGAGGTTGACCTCGCCGCTGCCGAGCGGGAAGACCCAGCCGTAGCCCGCGAGCGCCTTCCCCTCCTCGTCGCGCAGCTCGAGGTGGGAGGAGATCCACGGGTCGTCGCTGCGCTCGGACTTCACGTACGACCGTCCCGCGACGCCGTAGACGGTGTCGCGGTGCCACTCGCGCCCGAGCACCTTGCCGAGCGGGGAGCGTACGCCGTCGGCGACGACGAGCCAGCGGCACGCCACCTCGACGCGCTCCTTGGCGCCGTCCTCGCCGGTGACCTGGAAGACCACGGCACGCACCCGGTCGCCGTCCATGACGACGTCGACGGCCCGGGCCCCGTCGACCGACCTCGCGCCCGACGCCACCGCCGTGAGCCGCAGGTGGTCGTCGAGCTCGGTGCGCGGCACCGCGGAGCCCCAGGTGGGCAGGTCGCTGCCGGGCACGTCGGGCCAGCGCAGGTGGAGCACCTGGCCGAAGCCGTGGGCGCGCAGGCCGTGGTTGACGGTGCGGCCCTGCAGCCACTCGGTCAGTCCGAGCTTGTCGAGCTCGTGGATCGCGCGCGGGGTGAGGCCGTCACCGCAGGTCTTGTCGCGCGGGAAGACCGCGGCATCGACCAGCAGCGTCTCGAGTCCGTGGCGGGCCGCCCACGCGGCCGCACCGGACCCGGCGGGGCCGGCTCCGACGACGAGGACATCGGTCTGGGTGGGCAGCTCGTGGGGCACCCCCCGATTGTCTCAGGTGCACCCAGTCGCGGCGCACCGCCTCGAAATGGCCGCGAGGGCCGACCCCACGGACGTGGGGCCGACCCTCGCGGGTGACTGCGGGCGACGACTCAGTTCTGGTAGGAACCGAAGTCGAAGTCGTCCAGCGCGACGGCCTGGCCGCCCCCCTGACCGAAGTCGTAGTCGTAGTCGTAGCCGGTGACCTGGTAGGCGGCCGCGCGGGCCTCCTCGGTCGGCTCGACGCGGATGTTGCGGTAGCGCTCCAGACCGGTACCGGCCGGGATGAGCTTTCCGATGATCACGTTCTCCTTCAGACCCAGCAGCGAGTCCGAGCGACCGTTGATCGCCGCGTCGGTGAGCACGCGGGTCGTCTCCTGGAAGGAGGCGGCCGAGAGCCACGACTCGGTGGCCAGCGAGGCCTTCGTGATGCCCATGAGCTCCGCACGACCCGAGGCCGGCTTGCGGCCCTCGGAGACCACGCGACGGTTCTCCTCCTCGAAGAGCGCCCGGTCGACCAGGTCGGAGGGCAGCAGGTTGGTGTCACCCGACTCGATGACCGTCACGCGACGGAGCATCTGGCGCACGATGATCTCGATGTGCTTGTCGTGGATCGACACACCCTGGCTGCGGTACACGGCCTGGACCTCGTCGACGAGGTGCTGCTGGGCCCGGCGGATGCCGAGGACCCGCAGGACCTCCTTGGGGTCGGGCGTACCGAAGGTCAGCAGGTCGCCGACCTCGATGTGGTCGCCGTCGGCGATGCGCAGGCGCGAGCGCTTGGAGACCGGGTACTCGACCTTCTCGGAGCCGTCGTCGGGGGTGACGATGACCTTGCGGGCCTTGTCGGTGTCCTCGATCTCGACGCGACCGGCGACCTCCGAGATGGGCGCGAGGCCCTTCGGGGTGCGGGCCTCGAAGAGCTCGACGACTCGGGGCAGACCCTGCGTGATGTCGTCGGCCGACGCCACACCACCGGTGTGGAAGGTACGCATGGTCAGCTGCGTGCCGGGCTCACCGATCGACTGGGCGGCGATGATGCCGACGGCCTCACCGATGTCGACCAGCTTGCCGGTGGCCAGCGAGCGGCCGTAGCACTTGGCACACGTACCGGTCTTCGCCTCGCAGGTCAGGACCGAGCGGACCTTGACCTCGGTGATGCCGGCCTCGACCAGCTCACCGATCTTGACGTCACCCAGGTCCTCACCCGGCGCGGCGAGGACCTCGCCGGTGCTCGGGTGGACGACCTCGGTCGCCGCCGCGCGGGCGTAGGCCGCGGTCTCGGCGTTCTCGTGGCGGACGATGCGCCCGTCCTCGAGCACCTCACCGATGGTCTTGGCCAGACCGCGCTCGGTGCCGCAGTCGTCCTCGCGGATGATCACGTCCTGCGAGACGTCCACCAGACGACGGGTCAGGTAACCCGAGTCGGCGGTACGCAGGGCGGTGTCGGCCAGACCCTTGCGGGCACCGTGGGTGGAGATGAAGTACTCCAGCACCGACAGGCCCTCGCGGAAGTTGGCCTTGATCGGGCGCGGGATGATCTCGCCCTTCGGGTTGGCCACCAGACCACGCATACCGGCGACCTGACGGATCTGCATCATGTTTCCGGAGGCGCCCGAGTCGACCATCATGTAGATCGGGTTGGAGCGGTCGAAGTTCTCCGCCATCGCCTCGGCCACCTCGTTGGAGGCCTGGGTCCAGATCTCGATGAGCTCCTGGCGGCGCTCCTCGTCGGTGACCAGACCACGCTCGAACTGCTGCTGGACCTTCGAGGCCTGCGCCTCGTAGCCCGACAGGATCTCGGCCTTGGCGGCCGGCGCGGTCACGTCGTCGATCGACACCGTGACGCCCGAGCGGGTCGCCCAGTGGAAACCGGCGTCCTTGAGGGCGTCCAGCGACGCGGCGACCTCGACCTTGGTGTAGCGCTCGGCCAGGTCGTTGACGATCGCGCCGAGGCGCTTCTTGCCGACCTCCTCGTTGATGAAGGGGTAGTCGGCCGGCAGGGTGTCGTTGAAGATCGTGCGACCCAGCGTGGTCTCGATCGTCGCGACACCGGCCTCGTCGCCCACCTCGGCCACGTGGTCGGCCAGACGGATGCGCACCTTCGACTGCAGCGAGATCTCACCGCGGTCGAACGCCATGATCGCCTCGGCCTGCGAGGAGAAGTGACGCCCCTCGCCCGGCTCACCCTCACGATCGGTGGTCAGGAAGAACAGACCGATGATCATGTCCTGGGTCGGCATCGTCACCGGGCGACCGTCGGAGGGCTTGAGGATGTTGTTGGTCGAGAGCATCAGGATGCGGGCCTCGGCCTGGGCCTCCGCCGACAGCGGCAGGTGGACAGCCATCTGGTCGCCGTCGAAGTCCGCGTTGAAGGCGGTGCAGACGAGCGGGTGGATCTGGATGGCCTTGCCCTCGATCAGCTGCGGCTCGAAGGCCTGGATGCCGAGGCGGTGCAGCGTGGGTGCACGGTTGAGCAGCACCGGGTGCTCGGTGATGACCTCTTCGAGGACGTCCCACACGACCGGACGCGCGCGCTCCACCATCCGCTTGGCGGACTTGATGTTCTGCGCGTGCGAGAGGTCGACCAGACGCTTCATCACGAACGGCTTGAAGAGCTCCAGGGCCATCTGCTTGGGCAGACCGCACTGGTGCAGCTTCAGCTGCGGACCCGAGACGATCACCGAACGACCCGAGTAGTCGACGCGCTTGCCGAGCAGGTTCTGACGGAAGCGACCCTGCTTGCCCTTGAGCATGTCGGAGATCGACTTCAGCGGACGGTTGCCGGGGCCCGTGACCGGGCGACCGCGACGGCCGTTGTCGAAGAGGCTGTCGACGGCCTCCTGGAGCATCCGCTTCTCGTTGTTGACGATGATCTCCGGAGCACCCAGGTCGAGCAGGCGCTTGAGTCGGTTGTTCCGGTTGATCACGCGGCGGTACAGGTCGTTGAGGTCGGAGGTCGCGAAGCGGCCACCGTCCAGCTGGACCATGGGACGCAGGTCCGGCGGGATCACCGGGACGGCGTCGAGCACCATGCCGATGGGCTGGTTGCCGGTCTTGCGGAAGGCGTCGACGACCTTGAGGCGCTTGAGGGCGCGGACCTTCTTCTGGCCCTTGCCGTTGGCGATCGTGTCGCGCAGCGACTCGACCTCGGCCTCGATGTCGAAGTCCTGGAGGCGCTTCTGGATCGCCGTGGCGCCCATGTGGCCCTCGAAGTACTTGCCGAACCAGTCCTTCATGGAGCGGTAGAGCACCTCGTCACCGAGGAGGTCCTGCACCTTCAGGTTCTTGAAGGTGCTCCAGATCTCCTCGAGGCGGGCGAGCTCGTTGTCGGAACGCTTGCGGATCTGCGCCATCTCGCGCTCCGCACCGTCCTTGACCTTGCGACGCTGGTCGGCCTTGGCGCCCTCGGCCTCGAGGGCAGCCAGGTCCTCCTCCAGCTTCTTCGCGCGGTCGTCGATCATCGAGTCGCGGCGCTTCTCGAGACGCTCGCGCTCCAGGCCCACCTTGTTCTCGAGCGAGGACATGTCGCGGTGACGCGCGTCCTCGTCGACCGAGGTGATCATGTAGGCGGCGAAGTAGATGACCTTCTCGAGGTCCTTCGGCGCGAGGTCCAGCAGGTAGCCGAGACGCGACGGGACACCCTTGAAGTACCAGATGTGGGTGACCGGCGCGGCCAGCTCGATGTGGCCCATCCGCTCACGACGCACCTTGGAACGGGTGACCTCCACGCCACACCGCTCGCAGATGATGCCCTTGAAGCGGACGCGCTTGTACTTGCCGCAGTAGCACTCCCAGTCACGGGTCGGGCCGAAGATCTTCTCGCAGAAGAGTCCGTCGCGCTCGGGCTTGAGGGTGCGGTAGTTGATGGTCTCCGGCTTCTTGACCTCGCCGTGGCTCCACTCGCGGATCGAGTCCGCGGTGGCCAGCGAGATCTGCAGCTGGTCGAAGAAATTGACGTCGAGCACTGTGTTGATTCCCTACCTTCTCAGACTTCTTCGACGGAGCTGGGCTCGCGACGGGACAGGTCGATGCCGAGCTCTTCGGCGGCGCGGAAGACGTCGTCCTCCGCGTCCTTCATCTCGATCGGGGTGCCGTCCTGCGACAGCACCTCGACGTTGAGGCAGAGCGACTGCATCTCCTTGATGAGCACCTTGAACGACTCGGGGATGCCCGAGTCGGGGATGTTCTCACCCTTCACGATGGCCTCGTAGACCTTGACGCGACCGGGCACGTCGTCGGACTTGATCGTCAGCAGCTCCTGGAGCGCGTAGGCAGCGCCGTACGCCTCCATCGCCCAGACCTCCATCTCACCGAAGCGCTGGCCACCGAACTGGGCCTTACCGCCGAGCGGCTGCTGGGTGATCATCGAGTAGGGGCCGGTCGAGCGGGCGTGGATCTTGTCGTCGACCAGGTGGTGGAGCTTGAGAATGTACATGTAGCCGACCGAGACCGGGTCCGGGAACGGCTCGCCGGAGCGGCCGTCGAAGAGGTTGGCCTTTCCGGTCTCGTCGATCACGCGGACGCCGTCACGGTTGGGCAGCGTCGAGCCGAGCAGGCCGGTGATCTCGTCCTCACGGGCACCGTCGAAGACCGGGGTGGCGACCTTGGTGTTCGCCGCCGCCTTCTCCGCACCGATCGAGAGCAGACGCTCCTTCCAGGCCGCGTCGGAGGTGTCGCCGGAGAGGTTGAGGTCCCAACCCTGCTTGGCGAGCCAACCGAGGTGCAGCTCGAGGATCTGGCCGATGTTCATACGACGCGGCACACCGAGCGGGTTCAGGATCACGTCGACCGGGGTGCCGTCCTCCATGAACGGCATGTCCTCGACCGGCAGGATCTTGGCGATGACGCCCTTGTTGCCGTGACGACCGGCGAGCTTGTCACCGACGGAGATCTTGCGCTTCTGAGCCACGTAGACGCGCACCAGCTGGTTGACGCCGGGCGGCAGCTCGTCGCCGTCCTCACGGTCGAAGACGCGCACGCCGATAACCGTGCCGGACTCACCGTGCGGCACCTTCATCGAGGTGTCGCGGACCTCGCGGGCCTTCTCGCCGAAGATGGCGCGCAGCAGGCGCTCCTCCGGGGTCAGCTCGGTCTCACCCTTGGGGGTGACCTTGCCGACGAGGATGTCGCCGGGAGCGACCTCGGCACCGATGCGGATGATGCCGCGCTCGTCGAGGTCGGCCAGACCCTCCTCGGAGATGTTCGGGATGTCCCGGGTGATCTCCTCGGGGCCGAGCTTGGTGTCGCGGGCGTCGACCTCGTGCTCCTCGATGTGGATCGAGGTGAGCACGTCCTCCTGGACCAGGCGCTGGCTCAGGATGATGGCGTCCTCGTAGTTGTGGCCCTGCCAGGGCATGAAGGCCACGAGGAGGTTGGTGCCCAGCGCCATCTCGGCGTCGTCGGTGCAGGGACCGTCGGCGATCGGCGTACCGACCTCGAGGCGGTCACCCTCGCGCACCAGCGGACGCTGGTTGATGCAGGTGCCCTGGTTGGAGCGGCGGAACTTCGCCAGGCGGTAGGACGAGTAGGACCCGTCGTCGTTCATCGTCTCGATGACGTCGGCGGAGACCGACTTCACCACACCAGCGGTCTCGGAGACCACCACGTCGCCGGCGTCGACGGCGGCGCGGTACTCCATGCCGGTGCCGACGAGCGGGCTGTCGGAGGTGATCAGCGGGACAGCCTGACGCTGCATGTTGGCGCCCATGAGCGCGCGGTTGGCGTCGTCGTGCTCGAGGAACGGGATGAGCGCGGTCGCGACCGACACCATCTGGCGCGGCGAGACGTCCATGTAGTCCACGTCGCCGGGCAGGATCTCGGAGACCTCGCCACCCTTCTGACGCACCAGGACACGCTCGTCGACGAAGCGTCCGGACTCGTCGATCGCGGCGTTGGCCTGGGCGATGACGTAGCGGTCCTCGTCGTCGGCGGTGAGGAAGTGGACCTCGTCGGTGACGACGCCGTCGACGACCTTGCGGTAGGGCGTCTCGACGAAGCCGAACGGGTTGATCCGACCGTAGGAGGCCAGCGAGCCGATCAGACCGATGTTGGGACCTTCAGGGGTCTCGATCGGGCACATGCGGCCGTAGTGCGACGGGTGGACGTCGCGGACCTCCATGCCGGCGCGGTCACGGGAGAGACCGCCGGGGCCGAGCGCGGAGAGGCGACGCTTGTGCGTCAGGCCCGCGATCGGGTTGGTCTGGTCCATGAACTGCGACAGCTGCGAGGTGCCGAAGAACTCCTTCAGCGCCGCCACGACCGGGCGGATGTTGATCAAGGACTGCGGCGTGATGGCCTCGACGTCCTGGGTCGTCATGCGCTCGCGGACCACGCGCTCCATGCGGGCCAGACCGGTGCGGAGCTGGTTCTGGATCAGCTCGCCGACCGTGCGCATGCGGCGGTTGCCGAAGTGGTCGATGTCGTCGGCCTGGACCTTGATCGGCTTCTCGTCCTGGCCCATCACCACGTTGCCCTGCGGGTCGACCAGGTCGACCGGCTCGGCGGGCGCGCCGGAGGCGTGCAGCTGGACGATGTAGCGGATGGCCGCCACGATGTCCTGGATCGTGAGGGTCTGCTGGTCGAACGCCTCGTCCAGGCCCAGCTTCTTGTTGATCTTGTAGCGACCGACCTTGGCCAGGTCGTAGCGCTTCGGGTTGAAGTAGTAGTTCTTCAGCAGCGTCAGCGCAGCCTCGCGCGTGGGCGGCTCGCCCGGGCGCAGCTTGCGGTAGATGTCCAGCAGCGCGTCGTCAGGACCGGCGGTGTTGTCCTTCTCCTCGGTCAGCTGGATCGACTCGTACTGGCGCAGCTCGGCCATCACCGACTCGTAGTCGTAGGGCTCGCCCTCGTAGTCCTCCTCCTGTGCGAGCACCTGGAGGGCCTTGAGCAGCACCGTGACGTTCTGCTTGCGCTTGCGGTCGAGGCGGACGCCGACGAGGTCGCGCTTGTCGATCTCGAACTCCAGCCAGGCACCACGCGAGGGGATGACCTTCGCGGTGTAGATGTCCTTGTCGGAGGTCTTGTCGGCCGTACGCTCGAAGTACGTGCCGGGGGAACGCACGAGCTGCGACACGACGACGCGCTCGGTGCCGTTGATGATGAAGGTGCCCTTCTTCGTCATCATCGGGAACTCACCCATGAAGACGGTCTGGGCCTTGATCTCGCCGGTCGTGTTGTTCATGAACTCGGCGGAGACGTAGAGGGGGCGGGAGTAGGTGAAGTCCTTCTCCTTGCACTCCTCCTCGGTGTACTTCGGGTCCACGAAGACCGGGTTCTCGAAGGACAGCGACATGGTGTCGTTGAAGTCCTCGATCGGGGAGATCTCCTCGAAGATCTCCTCGAGGCCCGACTTCTCCGAGACGTCCTCGCCGGCAGCCTTGCGGGCGGCGACGGTCTCCTCCCAGGTCTCGTCACCGATCAGCCAGTGGAAGCTGTCGGTCTGGAGAGCCAGGAGCGGAGGAACCTCGAGGGGCTCGTTGATCTTTGCGAAAGAGATGCGACGGGGGTTACCAGCGGAGCTGCGCGCGGCCAAGATGTGCGTCCTTCGAATCATCGCTGAAGGTGAAGTGGCGCCGCCGACCACTACAACACCCCTCCGGACAGGGCGAGAGCATATGAGGGCAGGCGCAACGACTGAGCATAGCGCATGCAAGGGGTCTCCACCAAGACCCGAGAATCAGGACTCCGGTCACACCGCACGGCCCCGCGGGCTGCCAGGTGGATCGATCCGGGTGGACGAAGCGATGATGACCCCCCGACGCACCCCGGGTCAAGCGGACCGGGCCGCTGCTCACCAAATGACCGAAGGCGGCCACCCCGTGGGGTGACCGCCTCCGAAGCTCCGAGGAGCAGGATTCAGCGGAACGTCACTTGAGGGTGACGCTGGCGCCGGCGCCCTCGAGCGCCTCCTTGGCCTTGTCCGCGGCCTCCTTGTTGGCGCCCTCGAGGACAGCCTTGGGGGCGGACTCAACGAGGTCCTTCGCCTCCTTCAGGCCGAGACCGGTCAGGGCGCGCACCTCCTTGATGACGTTGATCTTCTTGTCACCAGCGGCCTCGAGGATGACGTCGAACTCGTCCTTCTCGGCAGCGGCCTCGGGGGCAGCGCCACCCGCGGCGGGGGCAGCGGCGGCGGCGACCGGCGCGGCGGCGGTGACGCCGAAGGTCTCCTCGAACTCCTTCACGAACTCGGAGAGCTCGATGAGGGTCATCTCCTTGAACGCGTCGAGGAGCTCTGCAGTGCTGAGCTTCGCCATGATGGGCGATTCCTTCCATTCGGTGGCCGGCCCGGTTGAGGGACGGCCGAGGGGTAACAGGTGGTGTACGTCGGCCCTGGATCAGGCGTCGGTGGACTCGGCAGCCTCGGCGGACTCCTCTGCAGGAGCCTCCTCGGCAGCCGGAGCGTCCTCGGCAGCGGCCGGCGCACCGGCACCACCTGCGAGGATCGAGGGGTCCTGCTCGGCCTTCGCCTGCAGGGCGCCGGCGAGCCGGGCAGCCTGCGAGAGCGGGGCGTTGAGCAGGTAGACGGCCTGGGAGAGGGAGGCCAGCATCGCGCCGGCCATCTTGCCCAGGAGCACCTCACGCGACTCGAGGTCGGCAAGCTTGCCGATCTCGGTGGCGTCGAGGATGTTGCCGTCCAGGACGCCGCCCTTGATGACGAGGGCGGGGTTTGCCTTGGCAAAGTCACGCAGACCCTTCGCCGCCTCGACCACGTCACCCTCGATGAAGGCGATGGCGGTCGGGCCGGTGAGAAGGTCGTCGAAGCCGGTGATGCCCACCTCGTTGGCGGCAAGCTTGGCCAGCGTGTTCTTGACCACGGCGTAGTTGGCGTTCTCGCCGAGGGAGCGCCGCAGTTCCTGCAGCTGCTTCACGGTGAGACCGCGGTACTCGGTCAGCACAGCACCTGCGGACTCGTTGAACGACTCAACGATCTCCGCGATGGCTGCTGCCTTCTCTGGCCGCGCCATGGGTCTCCTTCCGGACTACGCTCGAAGACGTACCGGCCAGGCCCCTCAACGACGAACGCCCCGGGCGCAGGGCCCAAGGCGTGTGACGGACGATGTCCGTTCTGCTCTGTGCACCTACGCTGGCCGTCCGCTGCTGCGGAACCTTCGGTCTCCGGGACCCACACGCTGTGCGGACCCGTTCGACCACCGGCGGTCTCTGGTTACGAGGAGTGACTCTAGGCGACGGCGCCCTCTGCACCAAATCCGCGTACGTCCTTGGCCGAACAGGTCACGACCGGCGTCGAGTCGTGCTCAAATCGGTGTCGTGGACCCGCTGCTGACCCCCCTGGACCAGGTGCTCGAGCGCGTCGACAACCGACTCCTCTCCCCCGATGCCGACGTGCGGATCTGGGCCACCGGCTTCCCGTTGCTCGACGACGCCCTCGGCGGCGGCCTGCGCGCCGGCAGCCTCAACCTGCTCGCCGGCTCCCAGGGTGAGGGCAAGACGACGTTCGCCCTGCAGATCGCCCGCCAGTGCGCCAAGGCGGGGCAGCCGGTCGTCTTCTTCTCCTACGAGCTCGAGGCCGAGGTGCTGCTGCAGAAGATGCTGGCCGCCGAGTGCGCCGAGCAGGACGTCGAGACCCCGGCCAGCGTCTACCAGGTCCGGGCTGCCTTCGAGGGCACCGACAACGGCGCCGGCGGACTGCCCGAGCGGATGGCCCGCTACGAGGGCGGCCTCGACGCCCTGGCCGCGGTGAGCGAGTACGCCGACCGGATGCACATCCACCGCTCGACGACCACCTCCACCACGCTCGAGGTCATCCACCGCACGGTCAAGGACGTGATCGCCCACCACGGACAGCCTCCGCTGGTCGTCGTCGACTACCTCCAGAAGGTGCGCCCGACGGTCCACATGGAGGAGGAGCAGGCCGTCACCCACGTGACCGAACGCCTCAAGGACGTCGCCATCGAGTTCGCCTGCCCCGTGCTGAGCATCTCGGCCTCCGACCGCGCCGGCCTCGAGCCGGGCCAACGGATGCGCGCCCGCAACATGAAGGGCTCCACCGCCCTGGCCTACGAGGCCGACGTCGTGCTCATCCTGGCCAACAAGGCCGACATCGTCGCGCGGCACCACCTCATGTACTCCGCCAACAACGGCGAGCACTTCCGCGACTACTCCGTGCTCACCGTCGAGAAGAACCGCTCCGGGCGCACCGGCGCGGAGGTGGAGTTCCGCAAGCAGTTCACCCACGGTCGATTCCAGCCCGAGGGCACCGTCGTCACCGAGGACCTGGTCGACGAACGCGTCTTCGTGGAGTGAGGGCGTACGCCGGTCGGCGGGTGGGAGGTCGACCGGCGGGCCGCACCCCCACGAAAATGCACGAGGCCGGTCACCCCCAGGGGTGACCGGCCTCGTGGCGTGGCGATCAGACGATCACTCGCCGGCCTCGTCGTCGGCGGCGACGTTCTTCACGCGAGCCGGGTCGACCAGGATGCCGGGGCCCATCGTCGTGGAGAGCGAGATCTTCTTGATGTAGCGGCCCTTCGAGCTGGCCGGCTTGAGACGGAGGATCTCCTCCAGCGCCGCGGCGTAGTTCTCCGCGAGCTGGACCTCGGAGAAGGACGCCTTGCCGATCAGGAAGTGCAGGTTCGAGTGGCGGTCGACGCGGAACTCGATCTTGCCGCCCTTGATGTCGGAGACGGCCTTGGCCACGTCGGGGGTGACGGTGCCGGTCTTCGGGTTCGGCATGAGGTTGCGGGGACCGAGCACGCGGCCCAGGCGACCGACCTTGCCCATCATGTCCGGGGTCGCGACCACGGCGTCGAAGTCGAGCCAGCCGCCCTGGACCTTCTCGATCATGTCGTCGCCACCGACGAAGTCGGCGCCGGCCTCACGGGCGGCCTCGGCCTTGTCGGCGTTGGCGAAGACGAGGACGCGGGCGGTCTTGCCGGTGCCGTGGGGCAGGTTGACCGTGCCGCGGACCATCTGGTCGGCCTTGCGGGGGTCGACACCGAGACGCATGACGACGTCGACGGTCTCGTCGAACTTCTTCTTGCTGTTGTCCTTGGCGATCTTGATCGCGGCGAAGGGCGAGAAGACCTCGTTCTTGTCGAACTTGGCCGCGGCCTCGCGGTAGCTCTTGCTGCGCTGCATGTCTGGGTACTCGTTTCTTTCCAGTGTGGTCAGTGAGCCAGCGCGGCTCTGCCACTGAAGGGTGGTTCGGGGACGGAGCAGATCAGTCGGTGGTGACGCCCATGGAGCGGGCGGTCCCCTCGACGATCTTCATCGCACCTTCGATGTCGTTGGCGTTGAGGTCGGGCAGCTTCGTCTGCGCGATCTCGCGGATCTGGTCCTTGGTGAGCTTGCCGACCTTCTCCTTGTGCGGCACGCCCGAACCCTTGGCCAGGCCGGCGGCCTTCTTGATCAGCTCCGCGGCCGGCGGGGTCTTCGTGATGAAGGTGAACGAACGGTCCTCGTAGATGGTGATCTCGACGGGGATGACGTTGCCGCGCATCGACTCGGTCTGCGCGTTGTAGGCCTTGCAGAAGTCCATGATGTTGACGCCGTGCGGACCGAGGGCGGTACCGACCGGCGGAGCCGGGGTCGCGGAGCCAGCCTGGAGCTGGACCTTGACCAGGGCTGCGATCTTCTTCTTGGGAGGCATGTGTGGATCCTTCTGATCGTGACGTCGTGGTCTTGTCGAGCCGGACCGGGATGCCTCCCGGCGGGCTCTGCCACCTGGGTGTTGCTCACGCCGCTGTCGCGACGCATGCGCGGGTGCCGTTCACACGGCAGCGCCGGCCGTCGAACAGTCTCGCATTTCCACCCCGGGAGGTGGAATTCGAAGACTGCCGCCGGCCGGCAGCGCTGGATGCCTCAGACCCGCTGGATCTGGCTGAAGCTCAGCTCGACCGGGGTCTCCCGGCCGAAGATCTCGACGAGGGCCTTGACCCTCTGGGACTCACCGTTGATCTCGGTGATGGTCGCGTGCAGCGTGGCGAACGGGCCGTCGACCACCATGACGGAGTCGTTGACCGCGAAGTCGGCGACCTCGACGGGCTTCTTGGCGCCACCGCCGCCACCACCGGACGACGACGCTGCCTGGGCCTCGGCCTCGGCGACCGCGACCGCGCTGGGGGCCAGCATCGACTCGACCTCGCTCATGGAGAGCGGGACCGGGTTCTGCGCGTTGCCCACGAAGCCGGTGACCGACGGGGTGTGGCGCACGGCCGACCAGGACTCGTCGGTCAGGTCCATGCGCACCAGGACGTAGCCGGGGAGGACGGTGCGGGTGACCATCTTGCGCTGGCCGTTCTTGATCTCGGCGACCTCCTCGGTCGGCACGACGATCTCGTGGATGTACTCACCCATGTCCAGGGCCTGGATGCGGTTCTCCAGGTTGGCCTTCACCCGCTTCTCCATGCCGGAGTAGGTGTGGATGACGTACCAGTCACCGGGCTTGGCCCACAGCTCGCGACGGAACGCCTCGAGCGGGTCGTCCGCGTCCGGGGTGCTGGACTCCTCGGCCTCGGTGGTCTCGAGGTCGGCCTCGGTGGACTCGGCGTCGACCTCGGTCGGCTCCTGGGAGTCGTTCTGCTCAGACACGTGATGCTCCGTCACTCGTTCTACTGGTTGGCTGGTCCCGCTCGGCCCCGCAGGGCTGGCGTCAGTTGGTGCCGCCGGTGAACGCCCAGAAGACCAGACGTCCGAACCCGAGGTCCAGGAGCGAGACGATGCTCATCAGGACGACGACGAAGACCATCACCACGATGAAGTACGTGACGAGCTGCTTCTGCGTCGGCCAGACGACCTTGCGCAGTTCTGCGATGACCTGCCGCAGGAACGTCACCGGGTTCGTACGGGTGGTGCCCTTCTCCCCAGGCTCGTGAGCCTTGGCGTCCGACACTGTGCCCTCCATTGGAACTCGATGCGTGGTGTGTGGTCCGTACTGCTTCCTGCTCAGGCCGTCCTGCTTTGCAGGGCACGAGGGACTTGAACCCCCAACCTTCGGTTTTGGAGACCGATGCTCTGCCAGTTGAGCTAGTGCCCTCCGACGGGTCTCCCGCTCGCGGCGGCCCGGTTGGGGGGCAGCAACAAGCAGGTGGGAGAACCACCAGTCGGAGAGTGTACGGCCCTGCCGGTGTCTCGTCCAAACGCCCTACGATGTGCCCATGACCGAGACTTCCTCCCCCGCTCCCGCCAGCACGCCCCGCGACAAGCGCGTCTCGACCCGCGTCGGTGCCATCGCCGAGTCCGCCACGCTGAAGGTGGACGCCAAGGCCAAGGCCCTGAAGGCCGAGGGGCGCCCGGTCATCGGCTTCGGCGCCGGCGAGCCCGACTTCCCCACCCCGTCCTACGTCGTCGACGCCGCCGTCGAAGCCTGTCGTGACCCGAAGAACCACCGCTACACGCCCGCCGGTGGCCTGCCGGAGCTCAAGCAGGCGATCGTGGAAAAGACCCGGCGCGACTCCGGCTACGAGATCACCCCGGCCCAGGTGCTGGTGACCAACGGCGGCAAGCAGGCGATCTACGAGGCCTTCGCCGCGATGCTCGACCCGGGCGACGAGGTCATCGTTCCGGCCCCCTACTGGACCACCTACCCCGAGGCGATCGCCCTCGCCGGCGGCGTGCCCGTCGAGGTGCTGGCCGACGAGACGCAGGACTACAAGGTCACCGTCGCCCAGCTGGAGGCCGCGCGCACAGAGCGTACGAAGGTCCTGCTCTTCGTCTCCCCCTCCAACCCCACCGGTGCGGTCTACACGGCCGACGAGATCCGCGAGATCGGGGCTTGGGTGGAGGAGAACAACCTCTGGGTGCTCACCGACGAGATCTACGAGCACCTCGTCTACGACGACGTGCAGACGGGCTCCATGCCGGTGCTGTGCCCCGAGCTGGCGGACAACTGCGTCGTGGTCAACGGCGTCGCCAAGACGTATGCGATGACCGGCTGGCGCGTGGGCTGGATCATCGGCCCGACCGACATCATCAAGGCGGCGGGCAACCTGCAGTCGCACGCCACCTCCAACGTCGCCAACGTCTCGCAGCGCGCCGCCATCGCCGCCGTCGAGGGCGACCTCGCGGCCGTCGACGAGATGAAGGTGGCCTTCGACCGTCGCCGCAAGAAGATCGTCGAGATGCTCAACGAGGTCGAGGGCATCTACTGCCCCACCCCGCTCGGCGCGTTCTACGCCTACCCCTCGGTCAAGGGTCTGCTCGGCAAGACCTACGACGGCCAGGTCATCGACACCTCCGCCGCCCTCGCCGAGTACATCCTCGAGAAGGCCGAGGTGGCCGTGGTGCCCGGTGAGGCGTTCGGCTCCCCGGGCTACCTGCGTCTCTCCTACGCCCTCGGTGACGACGACCTCGTCGAGGGCGTGAGCCGCATCCAGAGGCTCTTCGCCTGAGCGGCGGAGGCTGACGATGCGGCGTGACCTCGTCGCGCTCCCCAAGGCGCACCTGCACCTGCACTTCACCGGCTCCATGCGGCACTCCACGCTGCTGGAGCTGGCGGAGCGCGACGGGATCACCCTGCCCGACTCGCTGGTCGAGGAGTGGCCGCCCCAGCTCTCGGCCGCCGACGAGAAGGGGTGGTTCCGCTTCCAGCGGCTCTACGACGTCGCGCGGTCCGTGCTGCGCACCGAGGGCGACGTACGCCGGCTGGTGCGCGAGGCGGCCGAGGACGACGTCCGCGACGGGGGTCGCTGGCTGGAGATCCAGGTCGACCCCAGCGGCTACGGGGCGCGCTTCGGCGGGATCACCGCCTTCACCGACCTGGTGCTCGACGCAGTGGCCGAGGCCTCCCGCGAGACCGGGCTGGGCATGGCGGTGGTCATCGCCGCCAACCGCACTCGACACCCGCTGGACGCGCGTACGCTCGCGCGCCTGGCCTCGCAGTACGCGGGGCGCGGCGTCGTGGGCTTCGGCCTCTCCAACGACGAGCGTCGCGGTCGGACCGAGGAGTTCCGGGGCGCCTTCGACATCGCCCGGCGCGCGGACCTGATGCTCGTGCCGCACGGCGGCGAGCTGCGCGGCCCCGCCCACGTGGCCACCTGCCTCGACGCCCTGGGCCCCACCCGGCTGGGCCACGGCGTCCGGTCGGTCGAGGACCCCCGCGTGCTGGAGCAGGTCGTCTCCCGGGGCGTCGCCCTGGAGGTCTGCCCCGTCTCCAACGTGGCGCTGGGGGTCTACTCCGACCTGACCTCTGTGCCCCTCCCGCAACTGGTGGAGGCGGGCGCGACCGTGGCCCTGGGGGCGGACGACCCGCTGCTCTTCGGGTCGCAGCTCGCGGGTCAGTACGCGACGATGCGCGCGGCCCACGAGCTGACCGATGCCCAGCTCGCCGAGCTCGCCCGCATGTCGGTGCGTGCCTCCCGTGCGCCCGATTCGGTGAGAGACTCCGTACTCGCGGAGATCGACGCGTGGTTGGCGGCGCCTGCCGCGGCCACGGCAGAAGGGGGAGGGTCATGAGCGAGGAGCGTCCTGCCGACGGCACGAGCGGGCCGGCGGACCAGCCCTACGGCAACCCCCCGGGCCAGCCCTACGGCAACCCTCCGGGCCAGGCGTACGGCAACCCTTACGGGCAACCCCAGGCACCGCCGCCCGAGGCATACCCGGGGCAGACGTATCCGGGGCAGACGTACCCGGGACAGGCCTACCCGGGGCAGGCGTACCCGGGACAGGCCTACCCGGCGCCCCCGACGCATGCGTACCCGCCCTACGGGCAGGCTCCCGCGCCGTCGCTGCCCGTGCCCTCCAGCGCGACGGCAGCCATGGTCCTGGGCATCATCGGCCTCTCGAGCGTCCTGGTGGCCTGTGGGATCGGCCTCTTCCTCTCTCCCGTCGCCTGGGTGCTGGGTGGGCGGGCCGTGCGTGAGATCGACGCTGCGGGCGGCGCCCTGGGCGGCCGCGACCAGGCCCGGTCGGGCCAGGTGATGGGCATCGTCGGCACCGTGCTGCTGGTGATCGCCCTGCTGGCCGTCATCGCCGTCGTGGCGCTCATCGCCGGGGGCAGCGGCGGCGAGACGTCCTACGAGACCACCTACGAGTTCTGATTCACCCGTCCCGGAAGACAGGAAGATCCCGATGAGCGACCCGAACAGCCCCGGCAACCCCAGCGACCCCAACCAGCCGCCCAACTACGGCCAGTACGGCGGCGGACAGTACGGAGGCGGCCAGTACGGCGGCGGACAGCCGGGCGGCTACGGCGGTCAGCCCGGTGGCTACGGCGGGCAGCCCGTGCAGGACCACCCGCAGGCCACCACGATCCTGGTGCTCGGCATCCTGTCGCTGATCTGCTGCCAGATCCTCGGTCCGGTCGCCTGGATCATGGGCAAGAAGGCCGTCGCCGAGATCGACGCCACCCCGGGCCGCTACTCCGGTCGCGACAAGGCCAACATCGGCAAGATCCTCGGCATCATCGGCACCGTCCTGCTGGTGCTGAGCATCCTCTTCTCGATCATCTACTTCGTGGCCATCGCCGGGATGATCGCCTCCGACACCTCGACCTACTGACGCCTCGGCTGATCCACCGGGTCAGAGCGTCAGACCGACGAGCACCGGCTCGTTGACCAGCCGCACCCCGAAGGCCTCCTCGACGCCGTCGCGCACCGCGCGGGCGAGCGCGAGGAGGTCTTCGGCGTTCGCGCTCCCCCGGTTGGTCAGCGCCAGCGTGTGCTTGGTCGAGAGGCTGGCCCGCCCCTCCACCCCGGCGGGGCTGTGGCCCTTGGCGAACCCGGCCCGCTCGATCAACCACGCGGCGCTGGTCTTCACGGTGCCGTCGGGCTGGGGGAAGCGCGGCGCCTCGTCGGGCAGGCGCGCCGCCGCCTCGGCGGAGAGCACGGGGTTGGTGAAGAAGGAACCGGCGCTCCACGTGTCGTGGTCGGCGGCGTCGAGCACCATGCCCTTGGCCGCGCGCAGCGCCAGCACCGCGGCGCGTACGTCCGCAGCCGGCGCCCGCTGCCCCACCTCGACGCCCAGCACGCGGGCCAGCTCCGCGTAGGCGACCGGGGCGCCGAGCGAGGCCGTGGGCAGCTGGAAGGTGACCTCGAGGATCACGAAGCGGTCGGGCTCGGCCTTGAAGCGGCTGTGCCGGTAGGAGAAGTCGCAGTCGGAGGCGGCGAAGGTGCGCACGCGTCCCTCCACCCGGTCCCAGGCGCGCACCTGCGCGATCGTCTGGGCGACCTCCTGGCCGTAGGCGCCGACGTTCTGGACCGGCGTGGCTCCCACGGAGCCGGGGATGCCGGAGAGCGCCTCGACGCCGCTCCAGCCCGAGGCCACGGCGTGGGCGACGAACGCGTCCCACTCCTCCCCCGCCGCCACCCGCACGACGGCGCCGCCGCAGGAGGTGTCGCCGGGCTCGGCGTCGGCGGTGATGCCGCGGGTGGCGATGCGGACCACGCGACCCCGGAACCCGGCGTCGGAGACGACCAGGTTGGAGCCGCCGGCCACCAGCAGCACGGGCACGCCGCGCTCGTCGGCGTCGCGGACGGCCTCGACCAGCTCGGCCTCGGTGGTGGCCTCGACGACCTCGTCGGCCGGTCCGCCGAGGCGCAGGGTCGTCATCTCGCTGAGGTTCACGGCACCAATGGAACCAGCCGGGGCCGACGACGGCGATTCCGGGCTCGCCACCGGTCCTCAGGGCAGGCGCAGCAGCGCCTTGGGCATGCCGAGCACCTTCGTGCCGTCGTGGGTGGCGGTCAGCTGCAGCCGCACGAGCGTGGCTCCGGAGTCGTCGACCGCACGCTCGTCGCCGGCGGCCTCCACGGTCTTCACCGTCGCGGCGACGACCACCTCGGCCGCGCCCTCGGCAGGCACCACGACGGGGTGGGTGAACTTCGAGCCCAGCTCCACGACCTCCGCGCCGGGGAACCACTCGGTGACCGCACGGGCGACCAGACCGAGGGTGAGCATGCCGTGGGCGATCACACCGGGTAGGCCGACCGCCTGGGCGACCTCCTCGTCGGAGTGGATCGGGTTGTGGTCGCCCGAGGCCTCGGCGTAGGCGACGAGGTCGGCGCGGGTGATCGTGAAGGTGCGCTCGGGCAGGGCGTCGCCCTCGGCGGGCACGACGGGTGGGGTAGTGGTCATGGCTGCTCCTCGTGCTCGTCGCCGGCCCGGTGCACCAGCGTGGCGCTGGCCCGGCACACGACCTGACCGTCGACGTCGGTGACGGTGCTGGTGGTGCCCACCAGGACGTTGGGGCCGATGCTGCGCAGGCTCGCGACCTCGAGCTGCGCGGTCAGCACGTCGCCCACGCGCAGGGGGCGGACGTACGCGAACCTCTGCTCGCCGTGGACGATGCGCTGCAGCTCGACCCCGACGGCGTCGAGGAAGGTCTGCATCGCCTCGAAGGCCAGCACGATCGGGTACGTCGGGGGCACGGCGCCGAGGTCACGGCCAGCGTCGGGCCCGACGCTTCCGGTGGCCGCGGCGAACCGGGCGACCGATGCAGGTGTGACGGTGTGGGTGCCGGTGGGCGGGAAGGTCCGTCCCACGAGGGACTGGTCGAGGGCCATGGACCGAAAATACGCAGCGCCCCGACCGGCGAACCGGACGGGGCGCTACTGAGAAGTTGTGTTCCGCGTCAGCGGGTCTCGCGGTGCGCGGTGTGCTTGCGGCAACGCGGGCAGAACTTGCTCATCTCCAAGCGGTCGGGGTCATTCCGACGGTTCTTCTTGGTGATGTAGTTGCGGTCCTTGCAGTCCACGCACGCAAGGGTGATCTTGGGGCGAACGTCAGAGCTCTTGCTGGCCACGGGAAGTCCTTGGTCTCGAATGCTGGTTGATGCCTTGGTCGCCGTCGTCCGGCTGATGGTCCTCAGGCTTCGTAGCGAGGGCGGGACTCGAACCCGCGACACCACGATTATGAGTCGTGTGCTCTAACCACCTGAGCTACCCCGCCACCGGGTGAGCACCCCGCCTCCGTGAAGAGGCGGACAACTCGTACCCAGAGCCCCTTTACGGAATCGAACCGTAGACCTTCTCCTTACCATGGAGACGCTCTGCCGACTGAGCTAAAGGGGCAACGAGGAAGAACAGTACACACCCCCGCAGCACCTGCAAAATCCGGCCCCCACCTCGACATGTACGCGCGTGCGCGAGGCTCACGGGCACCCGGGTCAGTGCCCCAGGAGCTTCCAGTCCCAGGCCTCCTCGAGCTGCAACGACAGCTGCAGCAGGAGCCGTTCCTGCCCCCATCCTCCACACAGCTGCATGCCCTGGGGAAGACCGGCCGACGTGGTTGCCAGCGGGAGGCTGATCGCCGGATCTCCGGTCGCGTTCTGCAGCGGGGTGAAGGCCACCCAGTCCATCAGGCGCTCGATGACGGTCTCGTAGTCGAGCGTGGGGTCGAGGTGTCCCACGCGCGGGGTCTCGGTCGCCAGGGTCGGCGTGAGCGTGACGTCGAAGCGTTGGTAGTGCCGCCTCGACGCCTTCTGGGTGCGCTGCAGGGCGCTGATCGCCCACGGCAGCCGCGCCAGGTTGCGCCGGCTGTGGCGCGCCAGGCCGAGGGTGAGGTTGTCGAGCTTGGTGGGGTCCCAGCCCGGGCCGTGCATCCTCCGGCCCGTCTGCACCAGGTACATGGCGAGCATCGACCAGTAGAGGAGGAACGCCTCGGCGAACCAGTCGGGCACCGGCGGGTCGACCTCCTCGACGTGGTGCCCGAGCGCCTCGAGGCGGGCGGCGGCGGCCAACGTGAGGTCGCGGACCTCCGGCGAGGCGGCGCGACCGATGCTCGTGGTGACGACGCCGATGCGCAGGGGCCGGTCCAGGGGCGTACGCACGTCGCCGATGCGCGGCAGTCGGGCGTCACGGTAGACCTTCTCGCTCTCCCACATGAAGGCTGCGGTGTCACGCACCGATCGCGTGACCACCCCGTCGGCGACGATGCGGACGGGCATCTGGCGCGTCATGGCGTCGGAGGGCGTGCGTCCGCGGGTGGGCTTGAGGCCGACCAGGCCGGTCACCGCGGCAGGGATGCGGATGGAGCCGCCGCCGTCGTTGCCGTGCGCCATCGGCACAGCGCCCGTGGCGACCATCGCGGCGGCTCCGGACGACGAGGCGCCCCCATAGTGGTCGAGGTTCCACGGGTTGCGCCCGGGCCCTTGACGGGGGTGGTCGCAGACGCCCGAGAAGCCGAACTCCGAGAGCCGGGTCTTGGCCAGGTTGACGGTGCCGAGTGCGTTGAAGAGTCGCGACACGTCGCCGTGGGAGGACGAGGGCGGGGCGACGAACGCGTCGGTGCCGTCCTGGGTGGGCAGACCCTGGATGTCGACGTTGTCCTTGAGCAGGACCGGCAGGCCGGCGAAGGGGCCCCGCCGCGGGCCCGCGGCCCTCAGCCGCGCCCGGTCGTAGTCACGCACGGCGATCGCACCGAGCTGGGGGTCGACGGCCTCGATCCGGGCGATCGCGGCCTCGACCAGCTCGGCGGAGGAGACCTCCCCGGCGCGGAGGCGCTGGAGCAGGCCCACCGCGTCGTCGTGGCCGAGGGCGTCGTCGGAGTAGGCGTGGATCGGTTCCATGACGGCACCCTAGTGGGGCGGATGACCTACCGGCAGGGGTCAGCGCAGCGACTGGCTGAGCTCGTGGACCGACGGGGTCACCGTCAACGTGGCGCGGGCGCCGTTGACCAGCGGGAGCTGCGGCGGCACGTGCCCGATCTCGAGGTCGAGCACGATCGGCAGGCCGAGGCGGCCGAGGGCGTCGAGGACGGCCTCGTCCTGGCTCATCTGTGCGTGGGCTGGTGCGCTGGTGCGGCCGATGAGGATCGCCCGGGCGTGGTCGAACCAGCCGGCCAGCCGCAGACCGTGGAGGTGGCGGCAGATCGTGGCCGCGTCGGCCTCCGCAGCCTCGAGGTAGACGAGCAGGCCGTCGTCGGCGTGCTCCGCGCCGTACGCCGCCACGTCGCCGTAGGGCGTACCGGCCAGGTTGACCATGGTCTCGATGCACCCGCCGATGAGCCGGCCGGTCACGTGGAGCTCGTCGACCGGGTGTCCGGGTGCGCCGTGCAGCCGCCAGTGACCCTCCCCCACCACGTGCCACCGCTCGGCGCGCGGAGCCTCGTCGGGGTCGCGCCATGCGGCGACCACGCCGGAGTCACGCTGGACGTGCGGACCGGGACCGGCGACCGCGTCGAGCCACTGGAGCAGGCCGGGGGGTGGGCGGTAGGGCGTGCCTGCGAGGTTGTCGCCGTGCAGCGTGGCCCACCCGAGGCGGGTGGTGAGCGGGACGAGCAGGGTGGAGATGTCGGAGTAGCCGACCAACCACGTCGGGGCGGCCTCGGCCAGCGCGTCCCAGTCGAGCAGGTCGACGAGGTCGATCGCGGTCTCCCCGCCCCACGGCGGCACGACGCAGCGGATGGCCGGGTCGCAGAGCATCGCGGTCAGCTCGGCGGCGCGCTGCTCGGCCGGCGCGGAGGTGATGCCGGCGCCATCCATGCAGTCGCCCACGACGACCTCGTAGCCACGGTCACGCAACCACTCCATCGCGAAATCCATGCGCGAAGCCGCGCCTCCACTGGCGCCCGCCGAGGCGGCGGTGACCGCGATCGTGTCTCCGGGACGCAGGGGTGCGGGGTAGCGAGTCATGCCTTCGCATCCTGCCAGTGAGCGGTGGCGGCGGGCGAGGCAAAAGATGTCGGTGGCCTCCGGTTGAGTTGACCCATGGACGAGGACCTCACCCCGAGCGCTCTGCTCGACGAGCTGCGGATGCGCCACGTCGTGGTGGCTGCGGCGCAGGTCGAGGAGCTCGAGGGTGTGTATGCGTGGGCGCTCGCGCACCCGGCGCTGGGGGATGCGGGGGTGTTGTCGCGCGACGAGTTCCCGGCCGGGGACGGCGC
>NZ_JADCSA010001099.1 GCF_015070385.1 Nocardioides malaquae
GGTGTATTGACTGGGAGCACAGAGGCAGAGCTTAATCAGTCTCTCAGCCGAACACTGGGCTACTCTGCAGAGGTCTGCCGTTTCAGATGGAGGATGCAGTTTGTAGGATGTTTTGTTTATAAGAAATTGTTTGTTAAGATTTATTAGCTTTTCTTATTCTCAAAGAAAGGTTACTTTTTGAATCCAAAGTCAGCATTGGCTTTGGGGTATTGCTAATGGGAGCATTTGAGTTTATCTCAC
>NZ_JADCSA010001100.1 GCF_015070385.1 Nocardioides malaquae
CTGCCACTAGAGAATGATAAAAAGATGGTAAGAAAAATACAATAATTGAGTTGGTCTTGGCGTGAGTTGACCTGTGACCGACTCTCTCTCCCCCTGCGCGCCCGCCCAGTCTGCATTGTACCACGGATTCCTGTAGGCGCCCTTCTCGCCTTGCGCTTCGCTGCCCGGCTCTGTTCAGCCTGACGCACGGCTGAGAGGAGAGGAGAGGAGAGCAATCCACTGTGACGGCGTCAAGGGAGG
>NZ_JADCSA010001101.1 GCF_015070385.1 Nocardioides malaquae
GGCTATAAAAATATAAATGAATATCATGAACGGCGTAAAGTCACCCCCCTGACAGAAACGTGTGGATGATGTGTTTATTTTTGGAACACAGTTCTTATATTAGGCGATCTAAGATTTGCCTATGGGGATATCAATGTAAAGTTTAACAGCATGAACCGGCGTAATAGCGCCATCTACTGGTAGTGACAACACATTTAAGTGCTCTATAGTGCCAGTTGCTGTTGGCGGTTTCTTCTTCT
>NZ_JADCSA010001102.1 GCF_015070385.1 Nocardioides malaquae
CGGCAACCAGCACCGAATCGACGCCGACTTTTTCGCACTGGGCATAAAACTCATCAATGCCTTTGTTAAACACCAGATTGGCATACATCAACAGGCCAATGGGAATGGTCGGGTGTTTCTGGCGAATCAGTGCCAGCATTTCAAAACATTGTGCCGGAGGCTCACCTGCCGCAAAGGCGCGCAGAGTGGCGTTTTGGATCGTCGGGCCATCCGCCAGTGGGTCGGAGAAGGGGATACCT
>NZ_JADCSA010001103.1 GCF_015070385.1 Nocardioides malaquae
TGTCAGTGCCAGGGTGAATGAGGGCACAATGTAGTCTGTTCTTTTCTCCAAGTTGTGGATATTTGGCTCATACTGGACTCTTCTTATCCCCACTAGATGAAGTGAAGACACTAGTTTTGATTGTGGAGGATGAGATTTGTCTGCATAAAGGCGTCGTGGATGGACTGTGGAAGAGTTGGTGAGTATTTTTGCCATAGAATTTGTTTCCTTTCGGACAATGGGTTTGGATTATTACGGAG
>NZ_JADCSA010001104.1 GCF_015070385.1 Nocardioides malaquae
CATGTCACTCTCACGCCTTGACTGCTGCTGGCCTTCTGTTACCATTACATTAGATGGAATTTCCTGCACTGTGGTTCGATTGACACAACCGTGGCTCCACTGCTGGTCAAGTTGTGGCTTTGAAGGGCCTACTATACTCCACCCCAGCCTAGTCCTTTGAGCAAAGGGATCATCGTTACCCCCAGAAATTACCTCGAGTGGTGCAAGTGCTGCTGGGCAGTCGTTTCCAATTAACAATC
>NZ_JADCSA010001105.1 GCF_015070385.1 Nocardioides malaquae
ACTTCCATGTACCCCACTGGGCTTTTAAACGTGTCCTTTGCATTAAGGTTACATGTTTCCTTTCTTCTGTTTTTAATCTCTTTTTACACAAATAATATGTTTAAAACTGGAACTGAACTGAATCTCTGGTGTTTGTCCAGCAGCCCCAATAAACAGCTTGATTTTTGGGGGGAAGATAACGCAGGTGTTGTGATTGTGTTCATGCTCAAAGTGGAAACTTTTGTCAGGAATCTTGTCAC
>NZ_JADCSA010001106.1 GCF_015070385.1 Nocardioides malaquae
GTTGCATTTTTTATTGTTGAGTGAGAATGAGTAAATAATTGGACTTTTAGCTAATCATTTGGGGACCCCACAAAATAATTTGGGGACAAAAAAAAAAAAAAAAAAAAAAAAAAAAAAAAAGTTTGGAACCAGTGACCACTGACTTCTCACCTAGACTCAAAACCCCGCCTACCTGACCCAAACACCTGCTAAAGAGAGTCCCATCCTCAGCCAGGTGTTTTACCTGTGTTAAATGCGTG
>NZ_JADCSA010001107.1 GCF_015070385.1 Nocardioides malaquae
AAATGAAAGTATAGCTAATATAAATGTTAGAGGAGGCACAAATGATCAAAACTTAATACTTTGGGATGGTATTAAAATGTATCATTCAGGTCATTTTTTTGGATTAATTTCAGCATATAACCCTAACCTAACCGAAAAAGTTTATGTCACTAAAAATGGTACAAGTAGCCAATATAGTGACGGTGTTTCTAGTACGATTGATATGCGAACCAAAAATGAATTAAATCGAAAATTTACAG
>NZ_JADCSA010001108.1 GCF_015070385.1 Nocardioides malaquae
AAAAGAAAAAACTGTTTCTTCTGTCTTTACTGCTCCTTCCAATAATGCTAATTTTCCTATAGTATTTAATACATTAAACAAAAAATGAGGATTTAATTGAGATTGTAGTGCTTTAAGTTCTGCATTTTTTAATGCTTTTTCTAATTCTGACCTAGTTTTTGTCTCTTTAAGCAACTCCATATTTTTTTTATTTAACTCCTCTTGGTAAATACTGGCCAATCCTTTTTCTACTATATGAT
>NZ_JADCSA010000116.1 GCF_015070385.1 Nocardioides malaquae
CAGGATAGTAAGATTGTCCAATTACATCAAATTTCACATCTCGACTTATAATCTTATCGAAAAAAGCCACTGACTCAGCATTCTGTCCCCCACAAGCGATGTGTACCATAATGGTGATATCTGGATCTGCTGCCCTTACTGCCGCACTCGCGCAGCGCAAGAGCACGCTAAAGCTTTCCATTTCTTCATCTGAATCTACTTTCTTCCTGCCTTCAGGAAGTATACCTTGAGGCCAAATCATGCCATTGTTAATTTCATTCCCTACCTGAACCATATTTGGACGCACCCCTTCGTTGATAAAACGCTTGATGGTTTCATTGGTATAGCTATATACTCTACCCTCCATGGCAGAGCCATGCAAATCCTTCCAGACCGATGGCGTGAATTGCTTACCTGGATC
>NZ_JADCSA010001109.1 GCF_015070385.1 Nocardioides malaquae
CTATGTCTTTGCTTTAATATGTTCTCATGTCACACTTTCCATGAAAAAAGAAAACCTTTAGGATTAATTTACTTGTGGTTTAGTGCATATAGTAGTATAACCTCCTTCCTCTTTCTTTCTGGAATTATCCTCATCTTTCTTCTATTTTAACATCTGGAATACCTAACACCTTCACCGACGTTTAACAGTTACCCTCCATGTAGTCTGGGGCCTTAGAGAGATACAATGGTAATCTTGCG
>NZ_JADCSA010001110.1 GCF_015070385.1 Nocardioides malaquae
CATAGATCATCATTTTTAATGGAGTGCCTTCTGTTACGCACAAGAGGACACATACGGAAGCCTTAAACTATAATATTGTCGTTTTCACTGTGTAAACCCTGTTGGTCAGAAACTGACACACCAGTTTTGCTATTTTCGCCAAGTCGCCCCAGAATATGAACACTAGGTTTATTTATGTAGTTAAGCCCCTGAATGGTTCTTTAGAGGTTCTTCATCTTAGTTTAGGCACCTCTAAAGGA
>NZ_JADCSA010001111.1 GCF_015070385.1 Nocardioides malaquae
CGTCCGGGTTTCAAAATAAAGGTTTCCAAGACAAAAATCGATGGCAGACAAATAAAAGCATCCATGTACAACATGTAATAACAAGTAATAGTAGTGAGAGTGTTTACCCAGGGAAGAGATGACGTTCCCCAGGGTGACCAGAGACTTGTTGATGTTCCCTCCCTCCTTCAGCCTGAGACCCGAGGCTCCGGTAGCGTCGGCTCGCTCAGAACCCGCAAGGTCCACCAGATGGATCTGAC
>NZ_JADCSA010001112.1 GCF_015070385.1 Nocardioides malaquae
TGTCCCGTTGGTCTCATCGTCATCATCGTCTGGTTTCCCTGCCCATCGCTCGCACAAACTGAACAGAAGAGAGGACAAAATGACCCTCAGACCTCGTCTTGTATCAGCCATCTGCTTTTGTATAGCAGCAGCAGCGATGCTGGTGCTGTCCTTGGCAGGTCCTGGTGCTGGGGTCCTCTGCATGAAGCTCTTCTTTGCTGGCTGTGCATCCATCTTGTAGTGGAACATGAGTGCTGCTA
>NZ_JADCSA010001113.1 GCF_015070385.1 Nocardioides malaquae
GGCGGAGCTAAACACAGAGCCAAACACAGTTGGCTAAACGGCCTGGCGGTGGCGCTAGAAGAGAAGGAGGGCCGGACCAGGCCTAACAGAAGGCCAGCCATGAACTAGTTGAGGACCCCACAGAAATGTGTCCGTGACCCTGAAATGGGTCCCGACCCCACTGCTTTGGAAACCATGTTTTATATGACAAATGACCTTTGACCTTTGACCCCTAGTCACCTCACCTCATGTGTAGTAAG
>NZ_JADCSA010001114.1 GCF_015070385.1 Nocardioides malaquae
GAAACCTTAAAGGACAACCCCGCCCTAAATAAAATCTAGAGTCATGTTCCTACTTATATTGATTGAGAATTATTGTCCGATTAGGAAAATGAACCTAGATTTAGGGAGAACATTTCTCAGACCCAAAACGTTGAATATTTTGACATCGCTGGATAGGATTTTGTCCACTATTTCATGCTGTATTGATGTGTTAGGAGAGATGACAAACGTCGATCAAAATAACACTTCTTCTGTGAACG
>NZ_JADCSA010001115.1 GCF_015070385.1 Nocardioides malaquae
CTAGGGGTCTCGGACCCCTGCTGTAGTGGTAAATCAGTGAATCAACAGAAAAGGTCTAATAATGTCTTTTAATGCTGTTAACAGAGACCTTCAGTTCCAGCAGTAGTTCCCGACCTTTTCCAGATCAGGGCCCACTTGAACATTTTGTTTGCGGCCCACCCATCTGACCACTTACCAAGGCCACCTGTGTTGAGTGTTCTCACAGCATGTATATTTTTTAATGATCAATAAAACGTTCT
>NZ_JADCSA010001116.1 GCF_015070385.1 Nocardioides malaquae
CATTCTAAATCCCATCAAAATATTCTGAGGCAACTAAGAGATTCCTTTGTAAAAGTGCAATGAGGAACAGCACCCTCTGCTGTTGGGCGGTTGGTACTGACTCACCTATGATTTGTTTTTGTTTTTTCAAACCAGAAGTGATGTCATTGGTCCACTGACTTTTCTCTTTTTTACACAACAGGAAGTGATGTCAATAGTGATGTCATTAGTCCAATATGGCCGCCAGTTGATTCCTCTGG
>NZ_JADCSA010001117.1 GCF_015070385.1 Nocardioides malaquae
CCCTCACTTGCCTTCACAGAGCTGCACTCATCCATCTAAGCCAATAGTAAAAGGTCTTCATTAAAGATTGTGCGGAGGAAAAGGTTGGGGAGAGTTTGTCCTTATTGATGGCATCTCTATGGTCGTTCTTTTTTTTTTTTTTTTTTCCAGGTCGCAGGAAGGAAAGAAAAAATAAAAAACTCCACACAGTAATTACCTTCTCTTCTCTCCTCCTTCATGGTCAAGTCACCACTAGTTTG
>NZ_JADCSA010001118.1 GCF_015070385.1 Nocardioides malaquae
TTATTATTCTCTATTATCTGGCCAGCAGGATCTTGAATAGAAAACAGGTGAGACTTCCTCACTGGAAGATATAGTTGGAATATTTCATATACATTCTTGTAAACCATTGTTTCTGTTCTTAAGACCCAGTAGAATAAAAAAAAAGCGCTTTACCTTTTTTTCCGCACTTTTTTATTTATACATTTTTTTAACATGGGAATCTCCATTGACATTTCGGTCTATCCTTATCGAATGAATTT
>NZ_JADCSA010000117.1 GCF_015070385.1 Nocardioides malaquae
GTGGCCGCGGACCAAAGCCCGGTTGGCCTCCGACTTGTGACTCCTGCTAGGAATGGCCTAAAAGCATGTGCGACCCCTCTAAATGTTCGTCTCATCGAGCCTGATAACATACCAAAAGATGGCGTCATAGGGTTAAATGGTTGCCTTTTAATTGGCCAAAGTATCCAAGACCGCATCCAAAAATCGTCCAACTTGAAGGCATTTGGGTCAGCAGTTCAGTCCAGGAGTGATTCTGTGCTTGTTGGAGGGGCGGATATGAAAGCCACACTGGTCTACTTCACGGTCATGTTGGTGTTATGTCTGTGCGACCTATACTTTAGGAGTTGTAGTGGTTTCAGTAAAGGCATGTACCTCTCGGTTTTGGCGCTTTTCTCGAATTAATCTTGTGCTTTTTGAATT
>NZ_JADCSA010001119.1 GCF_015070385.1 Nocardioides malaquae
TATTGGCTGCAAGCGTATTAGCTTCCCGAGCCTGATACAAATTAAATCCAATCTCAAAGACAATGACTAGCGCACAGATAACTGGTGGCTACCAAAACCACCACGTCCGTAAGCTCTTTTTTTGATGATGCGGCTGCTTTAAAGCCGTCGTTTCCGCGTCTTTACGCTTATCCTCAGCAACTGTCGGTTGCCTACTGCCGCATTTTTCACAATACTGGGCACTTTGGGGAATTCGTTCA
>NZ_JADCSA010001120.1 GCF_015070385.1 Nocardioides malaquae
CATTAACTCAGCAACACTGAAAACCACATAAACTACAGAATTATCAATTTTTTGTAGATCATCTAAATTTATTTTCACAATATGTATCTGTTGAACCGAGTCAAACTAAACGGAATGCCTACAATTCAAAGTGGTTGTCAGGGTGGTGTCCCCAGCACAGATGTGTTTAATTTGGGGGTCATGGCCTAAAGGGTTTGTGAACCCTTGGTGTACAGACTTAAGAGCCATCAGGTATAAC
>NZ_JADCSA010001121.1 GCF_015070385.1 Nocardioides malaquae
TCCGACTTGGTGTTCTACATGCTCACAACGTCGTGAGCTTGTAAATCGTTTGGGGGTTCGGGGATCCCTAGTGGTCTTTTGGGGAGTTCCAGGGGGTCCCCAGCTAAATGATAGTTAGGAACCAAACACATTCTTATGTGCTTGTAACTGTGAGACGTGTACAAATGGAACCAAATGGACCCGTCAATTAACATTGATTGTATAAGTTGTGGTCCCAGAGATAGACAAATAAATACAT
>NZ_JADCSA010001122.1 GCF_015070385.1 Nocardioides malaquae
CACAGAGGTCACAGCGACGGCAGAAGTCAACAACGTCCCTCTTCTGCCGCCCCCAGTAGAAGCTCTGTCGAAGACGGCGAAGTGTCTTGTTGACGCCGAAGTGCCCAGAGCCGCCCGCTCCATGCATAGCCCTCAGCACCGTCTCCTGCAGGCCGCTCGGGACCACAACCTGCCACTGCTCCTCGCCGTTAGCTGCTGTCTTGAACGCCCGCTGCAACACACCTTGGGACAGCCGCAG
>NZ_JADCSA010001123.1 GCF_015070385.1 Nocardioides malaquae
GGTGAAGTCGACTATGAGACCTGGCGCACCCAAGTTGATCTCCTCCTCAGCGATCCTTCTATCCGTGACAGTGTAAAGGTGAGGAAGATCCTTGAAAGTCTATTGAGCCCAGCTACTGATGTTGTGAAACCCCTTGGGATCAGCTCACCACCTGACACTTATGTTGTTCAGCTTGATTCTGCATTTGGTGTTGTGGAGGATGGAGAAGAATTGTTTGCCGCATTTCTCGGCTCTAATC
>NZ_JADCSA010001124.1 GCF_015070385.1 Nocardioides malaquae
GAGAGGGTAGAATAGAGGAACATTTATGAGAGGGAATAAATTGCACTATAGAATAGGATAACAGTAAATGCACTTAGTTATAAACGGTTGCGACATGATATATATATTTTTTTCCAGCGAAGAGTTGCAGATTAAAATAGAAGAAACAGTGCCAGCGGCATCACGCATCAGACCCCCGGTAGACCTCCCAGAGGCAGCCGATCTACAGGCTTGCAGCATCTCGCTGTGCGGGACGCTG
>NZ_JADCSA010001125.1 GCF_015070385.1 Nocardioides malaquae
GTCTTTTGTCCTGTTAGGTCTTATGTAGACAATATATAAACTCTGTCCTCTCTGTTTGATTGATCATCTGTTGTCAACCTGTTGCTGTTTGTTACCTGCATGTTGGAAGATTAAGTAAAGATTATTTAGTTCATGTTACTCCTGTCTGGTTTTCTACTCTAACACTCCATCCAGACCAGATCCTTTAATAGGCGGCTGTAAGCAGGTTCTCTATCCAGGAATAATATATTTTATAGCA
>NZ_JADCSA010001126.1 GCF_015070385.1 Nocardioides malaquae
CCTTTATTTATCGGAGGAGAACGCGATTTCTAGCATACAGCCGTGAGCATCCCTCCAATAGCCCAGGTTCACCCTTGGCTGATAATAATTTCCCCAAGTCCACCTGCCGCTTAACTTTGGTGACCCCCCTGTCTTATCTTTTCCGGCTTGGGATTTTTTTTTTTTTTTTTTTGGACTTCTCCCTCCGTGATCTTTGGCTCTGGGGATCAGGTCCGGCTCCTGGTTGTAAAATCAGAGC
>NZ_JADCSA010001127.1 GCF_015070385.1 Nocardioides malaquae
GTAATTTACTTTACTTGAGTTTTTGTATTTTCCGATACTTCACTTTTCTACAAAACAAACATGTACTTTTTGACACAAAAAGGACTAGCCCTCATATATAGTGGAAACTAGCAGTCAGATCAATACTTTTGTAGATCTGCTATTTTAATGATAATTGCATTTTGTTATAAAAAATAAAATGTACTTTGCAATTTGTACTTTTGAATGCTTGGTATTTTTAAACATTCTTCAGTACTTG
>NZ_JADCSA010001128.1 GCF_015070385.1 Nocardioides malaquae
CATGATTAATATGTTATCGTTGTTTTTGGTAAATGAATCCCCAACTGCACTAGACAAGATGTCACACTAAATAGTCCAGCAGCCTCTGAGGTGGGGTATGAAATTTGGTTTTCTTTTTTTATAGATGGTAAAATCTCAGGGCCCATTCACTTACTATACTGTAGTTATTTTTTCTCTCCTTATAACGAGAAAAAAATAATTTGCTTTATGTACAGTTGTAGTATGTGAGGGGTCAACC
>NZ_JADCSA010001129.1 GCF_015070385.1 Nocardioides malaquae
CTTCCACTGGAATCTCAGGGTTACTTTCTTTCTTTCTTTCTTTCTTTTTTCCTTTCTTTTCTTCAGTTGTATCATAAAAAAGAAGGGGGAAGGGGTCCATAATGTGTATGACAGCCCCTGTATCTATTACACAACAGTCTGCTCGTGTCAATCAGCCTGATGGCGATAAAGATCAGTATTTTGATTGAACGTGTGCAAACCCCACTCATACTTTACACGGGTGACTTTGATGTTAACC
>NZ_JADCSA010001130.1 GCF_015070385.1 Nocardioides malaquae
CGGACTGTGTGCAACCGCTACTTGAGGATTTCCTTTGTCTTACTGATAGAATTATCCAAGTCACAAGTTTTATATCCGCTTTTGCTATCGATGCAAAGAGTCTGGAGAATGTGGAAAACTCACGGACATGCCTCTCACGGCTCCGATCTGTGATTGCACCACTCACGCTAGAGCTGGACGGTGACTCATTGCAAACTGTTCAGAAACTCCACGACCTTCTTCAGAGATGGGAGGAGGA
>NZ_JADCSA010001131.1 GCF_015070385.1 Nocardioides malaquae
ATGTCGCCGTGACAACCAACAACAGCCATTCAACCAGCTGTCTCGTCCCTTCAGGCTATAGGACGTCCTTCTAGGCTATGGGCACCTTTGCCACCTTTTTACGTCACACAATCCAATATGGCCCCCGAGGGAATAAGGCCTATAGCCTGTAGACTGAGCAGAGCAGAGACAGTCAGTCATCCACTCAGAGAGCCTGTCTGTCCCCATCTCGTGTTAAACATAGTGACTGCTTACATAC
>NZ_JADCSA010001132.1 GCF_015070385.1 Nocardioides malaquae
GAATAAACGGCTTTACCGTCGCTCTACTCCCCCTCCCTCTCTTGCTCTACTTGCACTCTCTCACTCCATCAAATGTGTAGCAGTTCGCGCGAATGTTCGCAAAAATCGAAACCAGTTCGAAAAAATAACAGTCGCATTTTCGCATTTTCGGAATTCGCTGCCGGTGTGGAAGCTTGCATTGACTTTATGAGGTTTTAAAGAAAAAGCGAATGATTCGCCTCGCACATTCGCCCCGGTG
>NZ_JADCSA010001133.1 GCF_015070385.1 Nocardioides malaquae
GGTCGCTGAGACGGCTCCACTTCTTACTGCTAGATGGCGCTATCATCCAGGTTCCTACAGTTTCTAGTCGCATTGAAACTGCCATAGGGAAATCTTAGATCTCCTCATATAACAACTGTGTTCCAAACACAGACACAACATCCTCTCCACAGGACTACATTTCCCATGAACACTGATTTAAAACCCAGAGGTTTAGTTTCTGACTTTTTTTTCTGCAGAATTATCTAAATTATCTCCA
>NZ_JADCSA010001134.1 GCF_015070385.1 Nocardioides malaquae
GGAGTAATTTGGCCTCCGTTTATTTTAGTTTTGCTCTCTAACGATGTTTTGTAGCACTTATAAAGGATTCTAGACTTGGCCACCATGACAGGCAAGACCCAAATGTCAGTTCTATGCTGTAAATATTTGTATCCTTTAATATCCATATTTCCATGTTTTTCGGTAAGTTAATGCTCTACTTTGTCGTTAAAGTAAACTAAATACTGGACCGATGAAAAGTACTAAAAAGAGATTGGAG
>NZ_JADCSA010001135.1 GCF_015070385.1 Nocardioides malaquae
GATATACCTCATTATATTTCATTTTTATTATTTTATTGTAAAGCCACTTTTTTTTGTTCTTGGTTCAACAGATCACTGGATATTCTTTCTTTTTGTTTTCTTTTCATATTTTGTATAATTATACCAAAGAAGGGAATATTCTATTGAACACACGCATCTACCTCATTCGTCATAGACTGTGCCAACAAACATTGTACACACTCTTAATTCATTGCCAGTTTTTACGTGTGCCCACCTT
>NZ_JADCSA010001136.1 GCF_015070385.1 Nocardioides malaquae
GTTAAAAAAGTTTTTCAAATTAGTAGAAAAGAAAAGGCAAAGAAGTTTAGCAACAAAGGTAAGGCATGGACAAAAATATTGCTCTAACATTTTGCCCTTTTGTCTGTGTGTCATTTCATCTTTGAGCAGCGAATATCCACTAATATGATGTGATTTTAGACTTTCACCAAAAAAGCCATTGTTGTTTGTTGCTGAACGGTGAAAAGCGGTCGGTATGTAAGCTCACAACATGTCGCAG
>NZ_JADCSA010000118.1 GCF_015070385.1 Nocardioides malaquae
GTCGCTTCTCGCCTTCAGGGCGTCTTACTGGTTATACTTTTCAGAGTGTAACACCTGAGCGTAACCAAGCATAAAATGACTTGTCTTTTAGTTCTACTGGATCTCTTTTCCATTAGTCCGGCCCTCCCTAAAACTTTAGTCTGGTTTTATTTGTTGACGAAATTAACAATATATTTAGTCGCAGTTTTAGTCCTCATAGCTTTTGTTTAGTTTGTTTAGTTTTCATCAATGAAAAAAAAGTAGTCGACGAACAATTCTCGCCATAGTTTTTGACCGACGAAATTAACACTGTGGCACAGAGGGGGGCGAGGAGAGAAGAGAAAGCTGCTCAGCCTCCAAACAAGAGGCTCCACAATGGAAATGCAAATGTCTGTACAACAGCGCGAGGACCTATT
>NZ_JADCSA010001137.1 GCF_015070385.1 Nocardioides malaquae
AGTTGGGAACCAAACAGACCCTTGTAGAGCTTTAAGTGTAAAAATGAAAAAAATTAATTCATTTTCCGCTCTCAAGAGTTAGGTTATTGTTACACACCTGCACTCACAAGAGGTCTACACAATTAGAGAATGTAGAAGAATTGTTATTTTGATCGTTTGCCTGTTATCTCATCAATACAGCATGGAATTGTGGACAAAATTGTATCTAACGATAACAAAATATTCCAAGTTTTGGGTC
>NZ_JADCSA010001138.1 GCF_015070385.1 Nocardioides malaquae
CTATATACAGTACAAAGGCATTTATGTCTAAAATAACAGATCTACAAGCTTGCAGCTATTTTCAGGAATTACATATTGTTTTTTGACATTTTTGAATATTTTTGAAACAACAAAAAATCTTGTATAGGGGTCCCCTGTCACAAAGCATTTTCAGATGGTGGTTCACGCACATCCAAGTACAATTTGAGGGTTCGAGACATGAAAATGTGGACGAGCCACTGACTGTGCGAGGCTGCTC
>NZ_JADCSA010001139.1 GCF_015070385.1 Nocardioides malaquae
GTCAAAATCAATACTGATGAGGGGGCACGGTGGTGTAGTCGGTAGCACTGTCGCCTCACAGCTAGAGGGTCCTGCGTTCGATTCCTGCTGGGGATGCTGTGGGCGCTGGGGGCGTGCTCTCTTGGGTTGGGGAAAGGGCCTTTCTGTGTGGTGTTTGCACGTTCTCCCCGTGTCTCCTAGGGTAGGTCCCCTCACAAAAGAACATGCAGTAATCCTGCGGGTGTGTGCGGGGAAGTCG
>NZ_JADCSA010001140.1 GCF_015070385.1 Nocardioides malaquae
GGGCCACCCTCGCCGTCCCCATGCCCTCCGCCCACCCGAGGAGGTGTGGACAAAGGTTCCCCCCCTAAGCCCGCTTGGCCCCCGACTTAGGGGGGGGGGGGGGGGGGCATGGATCCCCCACCCTCAGCTAATTGAACCCTATGTCTTTACAAGACGGGTCGAAGCCATGTCGGTCTGTGTGCCAAGGAGCTGGTGATCAAGCGTGCGTTTCGAAGGTCGGCTGGGCGACGACCCAGGA
>NZ_JADCSA010001141.1 GCF_015070385.1 Nocardioides malaquae
GTAAGGAGTGACCTACAGTACTGCACTGTGCTGTCGGTACGGTTTGTTAAAAAGATGCCTTGTTTTTTTGTTTTTTGTTGTTGTTGCTGCGGTTGGTTTTGAGCCTCTTGAGATTGGGTTGACCTGAGGGCAATGCTTATGCGCACACAATAGCCCTTTTCTGGACTGACTGAAAGACTGACTGACCACCTGCCTTATAAAAAAGTTAGTATTGTGCGTGTGCGTGTGCGTGTGTGTG
>NZ_JADCSA010001142.1 GCF_015070385.1 Nocardioides malaquae
TGCGACCCTCAAATGGGTCCCGACCAAATACTTGGGAAGCAGTGGTAATACATAGGGCTGAGCCCGATGAGCAGGGCTGTTGTGGGCTGTTTCTTGCTGTTCTTACGGAGGCTACAATCACCCCCCTGTTCTTGGGAGAGCGTCCTTGTGCTTCACACTTCATATCGCGGACCGAGTCCGATTAGCAGGGCTGTTGTGGGCTGTTTCTTGCTGTTCTTACGGAGGCTACAATCACCCC
>NZ_JADCSA010001143.1 GCF_015070385.1 Nocardioides malaquae
TGTTTGATTTAATTACCGGCTTTGTCAACTCTGTCATCAGCGTTTGAATAAATAGTGCACTCACCCACCCCGCTGCCGCGCCAATTTCTCCGACATTACCGTTGTCGTTGGTTTTGCATTATCGTTTGTTCTTGTCACTCTGGTGCTACGTTCAACTTTAATTATGGGAGCGCTTGGCCTCGTGTTCTTCTTTGCCAGCGAGCTGCAGACTGCATGCACTGGAACAGAGATAAATGGT
>NZ_JADCSA010001144.1 GCF_015070385.1 Nocardioides malaquae
AGTGGTGGAAAAAGTACTCACATTCTTTACTAAATACTCTGTCCGGTATTCAAAATGTATAATGAGTAAAAGTGTGAAAGTGTTGGCAACAAAATGTATCTAAGTACCAAATGCAAAATAGAATATGTATGAAAATAGCAGTTCTGCAAGCTCACAATGCGTTGAGCTTGTAGATCAGCTATTTTCAAACAACCTATATGAGATAGGGTTAAAGTGGTTAATGTATGTTATATAATAC
>NZ_JADCSA010001145.1 GCF_015070385.1 Nocardioides malaquae
GTGGTAAAATGTGAATATGTGCTGTCCGCATGTGTTGAGGGGAAGGAGGAGAGTACAAAGATCAGAGAGGTAGTTAGCAAGGGGTAGATGGGTGGAAGGGGGATGTGTTTGTGTTGTGGAGCAGGGTGTACTGTTTTAATTTTTGTTTATGTGTGTGCCAGGTTAAATGTTCAAATTCAAATTTACAGTCTCAGTCACAGGCTCATGGCTACATTTAGATGGTTTACAGGACTGAGAT
>NZ_JADCSA010001146.1 GCF_015070385.1 Nocardioides malaquae
TGTTCTAAATTCAATATACAATACAATAGTAGATTTGCAAGCTCACACAGTGTCGCAATGTAATGGGTTGAGCTTGTAGATCTTGTGCAGGTGCGGTCTCATTGAACATTAACGGTATTCAAACAACAAAGGCTTCACCTTATAATGGAAGTTCTCGTCTGCAAACTTCTCTCCATAGATGCTCTCGCCTCCAGTGCCATCATGTTTGGAGAAGTCTCCTCCCTGGAGCATGAAGTTC
>NZ_JADCSA010000119.1 GCF_015070385.1 Nocardioides malaquae
GGCGTTCGCGTACCGACTTTCGTTTACTGGAAAGGGATGATCCAACCGCGTAAATCTGACGGTATTGTCGATCTGGCAGATCTCTTCCCTACCGCGCTGGATCTGGCAGGGCATCCTGGAGCGAAAGTGGCGAATTTAGTGCCGAAAACCACCTTTATCGATGGTGTGGACCAGACATCCTTCTTCCTGGGAACAAATGGTCAGTCTAACCGTAAGGCCGAGCACTACTTCCTCAACGGTAAACTCGCTGCTGTGCGTATGGATGAGTTCAAGTATCACGTCCTGATTCAGCAACCTTACGCTTATACCCAGAGCGGATATCAGGGTGGATTCACCGGCACAGTAATGCAAACGGCGGGATCGTCGGTGTTTAACCTCTACACCGATCCGCAGG
>NZ_JADCSA010001147.1 GCF_015070385.1 Nocardioides malaquae
GTCCAAATTTGTGAGATTTGACAGATGGCAAAAATCTGTCCTGTGTATCTTTTGGATCTTATTTTGCTGCAGCGTTAATGATATAGTGTTTCTGGGAATGTCATCTGGTATGCAATGGAGGTCACTTTCTGTACAATCCACTGAAACACCAGCAGAGACATCGGCAGGATAAAGAACAGTGCAGTCTTTCAGGAAGTAAGCCAGAATAGGACTAAGATGAAGCGAGAACAACAGACAC
>NZ_JADCSA010001148.1 GCF_015070385.1 Nocardioides malaquae
CCTGGCTACTGGGGGCCACCGTTGTATAAGCTGGTACCTTCTTCATAGCGGGCACAGACCCTGAGGGACCCTGACATGTCTGGCTGGCCAGATCACAGGTGGTGCCATGGGGGCAGCAGTGTACGGGGTCCTCACAGCATACAGCCTGTATGAGGAAATGAGAGGGACAGACATTATGGACATTATGAAGGGTTTGGACTCAAAGTTAAATAATCGTTTAGGTTATTGAAAAGCATAC
>NZ_JADCSA010001149.1 GCF_015070385.1 Nocardioides malaquae
GGCCCTGCCCTTCATGGTCATGCCAACAAAAATATTATTTGTCAACTTTCAATGTGGACAAATAATTTCAGTTTCAGTTTCACTCCAAAACCCTTTTTGTCTTTTTTGCTATTGTGTTTGTTCAATGAGTTTTGGCCTTCTTCTAGAAGTATATACGTGTCTGTTTTCTGTTTCTGATATTTTGCTGAGTGGCACCTGAGCCATCTTATGTTGAGTTAGTTAGTTAGTTTATTTTTAT
>NZ_JADCSA010001150.1 GCF_015070385.1 Nocardioides malaquae
CCTCTCCCTCTGCAACATCCAACACTCCGCTTTTACGTGCCCCCTCCTACCACAGTGAGCACATGACGGCCCCGATGGCATTCCGGGAGGCACACCCGGCCTGTCATTCCTCGTTCTCCACACTAATCGGGAGTCCCTGTTAGTGGATGCACCACCATTCTCCTGCGCTCCTGAATAGCCGCCATTTTTAGCATTACCAAAGCTTGTCCTATGTGACAACTCAAACTCATCAGCCAG
>NZ_JADCSA010001151.1 GCF_015070385.1 Nocardioides malaquae
AGTTGTCTCCAAGCGACTTTTAAAAGTTTCATTAAGTCGACAAAATTCTCTCATTCAACTTCTTTTAACGGTTAAAAAGATCATTCTAGCCTTATGCTTGTAATGACATACATTATGTATTTCATCATTGTTAACAAAAGACGAGTCTAGCCATCATGGTGGTCACAATACTCCACTAAATCCATCTGCTCCTTTAACCCATTTTGTCTTGTTTTACTTTCGTTTCTTAATCTATTC
>NZ_JADCSA010001152.1 GCF_015070385.1 Nocardioides malaquae
AGTTCATTCGAAGGGAACTGATATTCATGTTCTGGCAGGGTCGTGTGTTTCAAATCCTTGACAATTCAGCAAATCCACATGACTTTCAAACAAAAGGATGGTTGGTACTTAAGTCTCGCTTTAAGATAACTTCCCGGGGAAGAAATAGGCCTTAAAACCAGGCATATTGTCACGAAATCTCTTGAAACCTTCCATTGTAGTTAGATAATCTTACTTTAGAGGTCATGAAATGGGTAC
>NZ_JADCSA010001153.1 GCF_015070385.1 Nocardioides malaquae
AGACCTTGCCAGATTTTGTAGTCTATAGACCCGAAAAACTAAAAAAAGCAGTCAAGAAAGAGGGGCTATTGCCATTGATGGTGTTTGCCAATGGTGCCTGTGCGAATACATCCATCACGCATGAAAGGGTATTGTCTGAAATAGCTTCACATGGATATATCGTGGTAGCCATTGGTGCCTTGAAACTAGCCAATGATGAGAACTGGGAAAGCACAGAAGCCCATATGCTTATAGGGG
>NZ_JADCSA010001154.1 GCF_015070385.1 Nocardioides malaquae
TGTCTGATGGTTGTAAAACTTCTGACATGGAACACAAAATACCTCCTATTTATACGTATATTTTCCCTCCACCAGGAAGTATATTATTGTTGTTGAACGAGTTTTACATGGGAAAACCCTTCAGAGAAGATATTTATATACTGTACGGTACATCAGGTACTTGATATTGCAGATAATTACAGGTTGCAGCACAAGAAAAAGAAAAAAGAAAAAGAAAGTGGATTTGTGAAGGTTGTC
>NZ_JADCSA010001155.1 GCF_015070385.1 Nocardioides malaquae
CTTCTTGAGCACGCTAGAGTACAAGTGTATTTTGTTTTCATGTTTTAAGTGTATTATGTTTACTTTATGTATTTTATTATATTAGTTGTCCGCTATCAGTACCTGAAATAAATTAATCAGACTCAACAATTCCTCCTTGAGTGAACCCTTGGCTTCAGCGGCTAGGAAACACTCCCCTTTAGCGGGAAGAAACATTGGGAGGAAACTGTCTCTTGGTGGGTGGCCCTCTGCCCTGAC
>NZ_JADCSA010001156.1 GCF_015070385.1 Nocardioides malaquae
CAGCTGCAAGCCTGTTCTAACGACTGTGTGACTACACATAAACAACCAAGCTGCACAGTTTTCTATGACAGCACACCTGCTTTGTCACAGTTTAATTACCAAACGATACTATATACAGGTACTATAGCTTTTATTGAATATATGTATGTATATGTTAATCTTGCCCATAGTATACTACCTACTGAGGAAGACTAAAAGGAAGTATATAGATGACCTAACTAATAAATAAATACACAC
>NZ_JADCSA010000120.1 GCF_015070385.1 Nocardioides malaquae
GTTCCTTACAACTAGCCTAAGCTAACCTACCCTAAGCTAAGCTCACCTGACCTTTCTAACCTACCGTAACCGGACCAAACCTGAAGTGACCTTGAATGTCCGAACCGAAAACGGCCTATATTTCGAAAACGGTGCATCCTAGGTAAAATCGGATTTCGGAAATGTCTTCAGCATGCGAATAAACCCCCCTAGAACAATTTTGAGCCAATTCTGAGAAAAAAGTGGTTTTTGTGGAAAAAAACGGTAAGGCTATAGCCTTGGGTAATTTTCCGTTTTTCGGTAAAATCGAAAAAATTCTAATTTGGCTATTTTTGGGTTCCTTACAACTAGCCTAAGCTAACCTACCCTAAGCTAAGCTCACCTGACCTTTCTAACCTACCGTAACCGGACCA
>NZ_JADCSA010001157.1 GCF_015070385.1 Nocardioides malaquae
AATTAGGTAGCCTACCTACACAACAACACAGTAGTTTGTACAATAAAAAAGGAGAACAAAAAAAGATGAAAGGGGATGGAGGGAGGTACTTGTAATTAGAATAAATGTCTAGCCACCAGTGTGGTGAATGCATTCAGAGACACCTGCCGTCACGCTGGTCTCGGGAGAGAGAGAGCGCTGGTACCCAAACATTTCCGTTTTTTATAGTTGTGCTTTTTAACTTACCTGCCAGTGTTG
>NZ_JADCSA010001158.1 GCF_015070385.1 Nocardioides malaquae
GAGCGTGAGAGAAACCGAAAGGGCTGTCATTCACAGCACAGTCCTCAGCATGCCGAGTGTAAGAGCGGTATCCACAGGGGTAGTGTTTGTGACACTGTGGGTGTGATAACGCTGTGACTGCAGATCATTACGTGTTTCCTGAGGATCAGCCGCCTGTGGAGAGCGCGGATGAGGTGAGGACGGTGGAGGAGGAGGCCCTGTTCCGCCTGGCCTACCCAGAGATAGTGGAAACCTACC
>NZ_JADCSA010001159.1 GCF_015070385.1 Nocardioides malaquae
AACCCTCGGGCCTTGGCATTGTCTTTCAGTGAGCCAAGGAGTTGTTCCTGAGTATTGTCTTCCTAAGCCCGCTTGGCCTTCCGACTTGCCAAATATTCAAGAAG
Source organism: Nocardioides malaquae (assembly GCF_015070385.1). Taxonomy (GTDB): domain Bacteria; phylum Actinomycetota; class Actinomycetes; order Propionibacteriales; family Nocardioidaceae; genus Nocardioides; species Nocardioides malaquae. The sequence goes on from NZ_JADCSA010001159.1 coordinate 105, forward strand.
ATTGTACAGTGGGTAGGCCTACACTGTAACTCATACTGTACAAGCAAAGCCGGATCGTAGCCATGTCCTTCTGTGGGCCAAGTAGTTGTTCCTGGGTACCTGCTCCCTAAGGTCGTTGGCCCTCCCCACACGG
>NZ_JADCSA010001160.1 GCF_015070385.1 Nocardioides malaquae
ATATTAACATCCCTAAACATGATATGACACCAAACATGAATGATGTTTCATCAAACATGTTGTGACAAGTAAACTAGGGGTTTTACTCTCCTTAAGAAGTGAAAATTCATGACCCGACCGCCGGCCACCCGCCGAAGGTAACCTACGCGCCGCGCAGAAAAACAACCTGAAATCTTGACCTGCGGGTCAAACTGCGAGTCCACCTGCAGGTCTCCCTAGTTTCGGATCGGCCCGCAC
>NZ_JADCSA010001161.1 GCF_015070385.1 Nocardioides malaquae
GAGGTTGTTTTCAGAGAAGGGCTTGGCGCAGGTACACAGCATCCCACTCCCACACACACATGCACACGCACGCACTCCACGCACACACACGCACGTGCGCACATAATCCCCTTGTAGAAAAGAATTTGCCCTTCACGAACAAAGACTTCTGACGGTGGCTGGCCGCACTACACCAGCCGCGCATGTCAAAGAAGACAGAGACGTAATCTGGAAAACATGCCTCATGCCAACGCTGCC
>NZ_JADCSA010001162.1 GCF_015070385.1 Nocardioides malaquae
AGTGGGCTCACTTAAAAGGAACCCTGGCTAATAAGACAAGTATGCTTTAAAACATCATAACTGCCCTCTAGAACTAAAATGTAAAACAAAAAACACCTGAAATATTTTATTTCTTTCATAAATAATGAATCTCTCACTCTATAGGAGCCACTCCTGTCCAAGGCACAAACACCACAAATACATGATGGGCAACTGATTTGCTCTGTGTGTGGAGTCACCTATGTACGCTGCATTCTT
>NZ_JADCSA010001163.1 GCF_015070385.1 Nocardioides malaquae
TAACTTGTCTGTGCGCAATTGTTTATGCATGGAATTGCCGTTGCCCATGGCTGCTAGACCAGTGGGGCTCCCAGGGACCATTAGGGGGGCACTGGGAAGCAGCTCTGGCATCAGGCTCACACCAGGATGAGCCATGTGGCTCAGATAAGGACTGAACGCCATGTTGTGGTTGGTGGCCAGAGATGGAGACATTGGGAATGTGGTCTGCAGCACAATAGTAAGGGAGGGAAAGAACAG
>NZ_JADCSA010001164.1 GCF_015070385.1 Nocardioides malaquae
CACTAGAGCTCTGCTTGCCAGAGATCCGGAGCTTCGGATCCGCTGCCGCTTAGCTGCCTCCTCCACCCCAGCCTCCACCTTTTATCTGGCTTAGCTTTGGCATAGGCTGTATGCGCTGGTTCAAGCTAACATGCCAACCTATTGGTATCGTATCCCTATGCAGCGTTTTGCTCAGCGTTCCCTGATTATGCATAGCAAGCCGCTTGAACAAGATTCAGGGAACGTATCCGAACGTGG
>NZ_JADCSA010000121.1 GCF_015070385.1 Nocardioides malaquae
AGGATCTTCAGCAGAAAAAGAATTAGAAGCCATAAAACCCATGGCGCATTTAATTCAGCCAATTTTGGAAGAAGAGTACAACGTAAGAATTAAAAAAGCGTGCCTTTTAATGCAAGCGGAAAATGCGTCGGCATTATACTTAAATGCAGGATCTAGTTTGGTGTATTTTACGGGCACCCATTGGCATCCTAGTGAGCGTATGGTAGGCGCAATTTTATTAAAGAATGGAGATTTACATTATATAGCTCCCAATTTTGAACGCGGAACCATAAATGATTTCATGGTTATTGAAGGCGAAATTCGTTGTTGGGAAGAACACGAAAGTCCGTTTGCGCTTTATAAATCCATTTTACAATCAAACGGGGTAAAAAAAGGAACTGTGTTAATTGAT
>NZ_JADCSA010001165.1 GCF_015070385.1 Nocardioides malaquae
GAAGCTGGTGCAAGAATCCCATCTTCCCCTCCTTGTGTTTTTTACCCTATTTATTAGCCTCTGAATTGTGGCGATACCGGTAGCCAGCAGGCAGCAGCTGTAACTGAAGTGGAATTTAACTGAATCTGTGTCAAAATCCGAGGCATTTCCGTCGTTTTTTCACGTATGCGTCTTGGAATAATAAGTTCTGTTTGTCTGTCTCTCACACTCTAGGATGACGAATGCCACTGGTGGTAG
>NZ_JADCSA010001166.1 GCF_015070385.1 Nocardioides malaquae
GTCCATAAACTGGTGATTTGTCACAAAATAGAAGGAAAACAGTGGGGTCATAAGGAGAATATAATGGTGGAAGTGTCATTGTACTCGGTGAAGTATCAACTTCAGTGAAGAATCAACTATTTCTCTTAGTGTAAAACATTGCATGTCTAAAACAACATGGAACAAAGAGTTTACTTAGCAGTCATTGAACATAACTGAAACCATGTTACCATGCATTATTTAGGAATCACAAGAGAT
>NZ_JADCSA010001167.1 GCF_015070385.1 Nocardioides malaquae
ATTTTTATCATTGCCTGCTAATGTGGATGGATGCAGAACAAGAGAGAGAGAGAGAGAGCGAGATAGTTTTTTTTTAGTGAAAAAGTTAGTGGGCGTGTGAGTTTGGTAAATAGTGAATGGCCTATTTATATATTATACAACTTTGAGGCCTTGCAAGACCAGGGTAAAAACATGGATGGGAATAAACAGATACGTAATAAAAAATCGTATTCACTTACCATCCATTCTGCCATTCCT
>NZ_JADCSA010001168.1 GCF_015070385.1 Nocardioides malaquae
TAACAGACATATTCCACAGCTCAAACTACGTTGGAGCACACACAATTCACATTTGTATTGTAAATTATGAGTTTGCAACGCAAATGTTTGGGGGGAAAAAAGAAAGTAAAAAAAAGGCAGGCCTACAGGTGCTATTCAAATAAGGATGAATTTTTATGAATGGCAGCAGCAAGGCCTCACAACATCCGGCTGTGAAGCAGCTGCAGGCACAGATAACCTCTAATAATAAAGGTGCAG
>NZ_JADCSA010001169.1 GCF_015070385.1 Nocardioides malaquae
CGCCAGCTCACCGACGGACAGCTCCATCGAGCGGAGCAGCGCCAGGATGCGCAGCCGCGTGGGATCGCCTAGAGCGCGAAAGATTTCGAGCGCGTTCGCCATGGATCACGATATAAAGATTTCTTTATATGCGGTCAACGGATCGAACAGATTTCAGCCGGCACGGACCCGAAACGGATGACCTGCGTTGGCACGCGGATCATAGGTTAGAAACGGGAGTGTTTGCCATGAAGAAGG
>NZ_JADCSA010001170.1 GCF_015070385.1 Nocardioides malaquae
GTTACTGTGTGAGGTCATGAGAGATGAGTGGCAAGAGATGTAGAAATGTATTAATGTATCCAAAATAGTCCTATGGAGCTCTAAAACATAATACAACGAATAAAGTGATGCATTGCACAAAATAAAGGCTACAGTGTTTAATGATTGTGGTAACTGCCAGCTTTTAAAATAACAAACCCATGTAGTGACCGATTAGGCTTTTCTCCCGCTCTGTACTTCCAGTTACACTCTCGTGGT
>NZ_JADCSA010001171.1 GCF_015070385.1 Nocardioides malaquae
CCGGCGAGTGTGGCCATATGCGTCTGCCGGTTGATGCGTTAACCATGATGGGGTTGGATTTCCCGTTACGCCGCTGCGGCTGTGGTCAGCATGGCTGCATTGAAAATTATCTGTCTGGTCGCGGTTTTGCGTGGCTGTATCAACACTATTATCATCAAGCGTTGCAGGCTCCCGAAATAATTGCGCTTTATGATCAAGGCGATGAGCAGGCAAGGGCGCACGTTGAGCGTTATCTGG
>NZ_JADCSA010001172.1 GCF_015070385.1 Nocardioides malaquae
GTAGCCTGGTTTCCTAAATTATAGCGTGATCTCTAAAGATGATTTGTACCAAGTTTCCCGCTTGTGTCACCATTTGAACAATTCTCCCCAAATATTGCTGTTCTAGGACACGCCCACTGCAACGCCCCCTTTTTAGGTAATTAGTATAAAAACACCTACACACCATCATTCTCTTATACTTGAGCATCATTTTAGCCCACCAGGACAAAAACTGTAGGCACAAGAGGGTTGGATAGG
>NZ_JADCSA010001173.1 GCF_015070385.1 Nocardioides malaquae
TCGGCCTGTTAGCGACCCTGTTTTACATTACCTATGGCGTGTCGAAGTTTGTCTCCGGCATTGTCAGCGATCGCTCAAATGCCCGTTATTTTATGGGGATAGGGCTTATCGCCACGGGCATTATCAACATTCTGTTTGGCTTCTCGACGTCGCTATGGGCGTTTGCCGTGCTCTGGGTGCTGAACGCCTTTTTCCAGGGCTGGGGTTCACCGGTGTGTGCGCGTCTGTTAACGGCCT
>NZ_JADCSA010000122.1 GCF_015070385.1 Nocardioides malaquae
CCAGTATTCTGTCTTGCGCCAGAAAGCCTGATATGTCTGTGTGTTTAGTTTAGCCGTAGCTGCTGATGTGCCAAGTTATGTCCGTCTGTCTGTTTTATCTATCAAACTATCAATCTGTTTATCTCTCCAATCTCCTACCCCTCATCTCTCTCTCTCTCGCTCTCTCTAAATTAGGGTCTGTTAATCTGTAGGCTACTAAATTAATTCAAGAGGGGTCCTTTTGGTTCCCATATGCGCACTCTGTTTGGTTACAAGCATTCCAAATAAAGAAAGAACGAACAACTGTCTGTGATCTCATTTCCATGATATAATATAATTCCTAAAATAATAGTTCACACCAAGCTGTTTCTCCTACCTCCTTTGCATGACAGCCTCCAAATAGTGTACCAAA
>NZ_JADCSA010001174.1 GCF_015070385.1 Nocardioides malaquae
GCCAGGGCGCCACACAATACTGCCCTCCCCTGGCTTCCACTCCCGGCCCCTTCCACGACGACGACCGCCGCGGGTGCGACGCCGGGGATCACTCTGCCACCGCCGCCTGTGCCCACGAGTCCAGCCAGACGCTTGATGACGACGAGTTCGAGGGCTGGTACGACGGGGAATACTACGGCGACGACGACGACTCCTTCAAGCCCGTCAGGTCGGTGTGCTCTACCCGGGGGGACGACG
>NZ_JADCSA010001175.1 GCF_015070385.1 Nocardioides malaquae
GTAGCCTTACAAGTAATAGCTAGGAATTCAAAGTGTACTTGAGTAAAAGTATGAAAGTGTCGGCATGAAAATGTATTTAAAACAAAAATAAAAGTACAAAACATTTGAAAATAGCCGATCTACAAGCCCACAACGTGTTGTGGTACGACACGTTGTGGACTTGTAGATCTGCTATTTACAAATAGTCCAGTAAATAGGGCTAAAGTGGTTCATGTTTTACAATATCATAATTCATAT
>NZ_JADCSA010001176.1 GCF_015070385.1 Nocardioides malaquae
CCTCATGTATAGCAGGCACTGCGGCTTTAAATACGGTGTGCTTTCTCTACCTAGTTTTGGTTCCGAAGCATCGGATCCACGCTGCAAGCTGCCTCCTCCTCCCCAGCCTCCACCTTTTTCATTAATGATTATTGTAGTTGATATTTGTGGTTGGTCTATTTGATTCAGTTATGTCTTGTTCTGCTGTTCTGTTGTACCCCTATGGGGGATCTTGCGCAGCGATCTCTGATTTTGTAT
>NZ_JADCSA010001177.1 GCF_015070385.1 Nocardioides malaquae
TGGTTTCGGGCGTTCGAGAGCGTGCTTACCTTCCAGAAACGCACAGACAGCTTGCAGATGATCGGCTATCAGGCATCCTTCACCGTTAATTAGCCCCACTTCATCTTCGTTATCTTTCGCGACGATAATTTTGCTGCCCGACTTAATAGCTCCAGTTGCACTGGAGATTGCGCCGGGAACGCCACGCAGAGCGCCTGTAAGCGCCAGTTCTCCGACTAATTCATATTCATCTAACTT
>NZ_JADCSA010001178.1 GCF_015070385.1 Nocardioides malaquae
CCAGCGCGCCGTACTTGCCGTCCTCCACCAGGCGCACCTCGTAGCGGAAGCCCAGGATGCCGGACAGCTCGCGCAGCAGGTCGATGCAGTAGCCCTCGAAGCGGTCGTTGCCGTAGAGTGGCTTGTCCGACTTCTTGAACATGACGTACGGCTCCTCCTTCAGGGACAATTCACAATTTGAAGCAATCGAAGCATTTAGCAGACGCTACACCCGAAGCGACTTACAATAAGCAAGGC
>NZ_JADCSA010001179.1 GCF_015070385.1 Nocardioides malaquae
CCTGCTTGGACAGGTCATCGTAAACGATCAGTGCGTCTTCACCGCGGTCGCGGAAGAACTCGCCCATGGTGCAACCGGCGTATGGCGCCAGGAATTGCAGTGCGGGGGATTCCGAAGCACTGGCAACAACCACGATGGTGTTGGCCAGGGCGCCGGTTTCTTCCAGCTTGCGAACGATGTTGGCAACGGTGGAACGCTTCTGGCCGACTGCAACATAAACACAGAAAATACCGGAGT
>NZ_JADCSA010001180.1 GCF_015070385.1 Nocardioides malaquae
CAAACGAAAGCAGCATTCATGGCAAGCATCAATGACAAGGCCCAAGACTGGTTAGCCACTAAGGATCAGCATGAACACCACGACCGGACCGTCCGTGCAGAACTCGTCAACATGTGCCTTATCACCAATCCAGCGACCGGCGATGTCCTGGTTGAAAATAAGAGTGACGCACAGTGGTCGGGGTTACCTTTTCCTGGCGGCCATGTTGAGCGCGGTGAATCACAAGTAACCGCGATG
>NZ_JADCSA010001181.1 GCF_015070385.1 Nocardioides malaquae
AAATCCTTACGGCAGTGTTCAATATCAACAAACGTCTGAAAGGGCGGGTGGATATGACCATGGCGCTGGGGCTTTCTGACATTAAAGCGCAGATGGGCGGGTTGGTATATCGCGGTTTTGTCACTGGTAACGGCTTCAAACGGCTGGGCGACACGCTGCGATATTTGCAGGCGATTGAAAAACGGCTGGAAAAACTGGCGGTTGATCCACATCGCGACCGTGCGCAGATGCTGAAAG
>NZ_JADCSA010001182.1 GCF_015070385.1 Nocardioides malaquae
ACATGTTGCTACTCAGAGCACCTGCACCCAGTCTGGCAACTACCTATCGTTCAAACGAGGTCAAACAACTCTAATCTAGAGTTGGGGCAGTGATTTCTTTTTTATCTTTTAGAGTGTCACACAGACTCCAAGTTTGATATGCATTAAGCCATTTATTCTAAGAGTAGTGTCCGGAGAGTCCCAGGCCTCATTCACACATTAAGGCCTTATAACTTATCGATGTTCTTGGGGGAGGAG
>NZ_JADCSA010001183.1 GCF_015070385.1 Nocardioides malaquae
TACAAGGGGGTGGGGGGGTTGGGGGTGGGGGTGCTATTCAGCAGATACCCACCACAAACACATCCCAGGAGCGAGGGATGGAACCCTGAGAACAACACTCATCACTCAGTCTCACACCAGCACCCCACCTCTTTTGGTCACACAATGGCCACCTCCAGCAGGGACATATGGAGGGAACAGCACTATGGCATTCTGATGGGGGTTGTCGCCTGTCGCTGCAAGGACCACAGTTAGATA
>NZ_JADCSA010000123.1 GCF_015070385.1 Nocardioides malaquae
TCATAACTTAGTTCTTCAGCAGGCAGGAGAGGCCTTAGGTATTATGATCCTAGAGTCAGTCACCTGACAACTTGCTCATACTGTACAAAAATGTATATCTAGAGGAGTGCTTAAAGGAGAGAGCCGGACTAAAACACAACCCCCCCTAAATCAGCCCTTTATCAGACCCCATCCAACCTTCCACAGTTGACTTTCATCATAGGTGCTCCTGGTCTGAGATCTCGCCACCTCTACACCTAGAATAGGGCCCTAGAATGGGCCAATTGGCTTCCCGCTAGTGCACCTATTTCTCTGTCTCCAAAACTATTTATTTATTCATGGATCATCTCTAAACCACCTCCTGACATGTTTGGATCACTCTTTAGATTTTTCCAGTCAACTGCTTTTG
>NZ_JADCSA010001184.1 GCF_015070385.1 Nocardioides malaquae
GCCTAATAGTATCATTGCCCTGTGTTTCTGTGACCCAAGGAGTTGAAGCCAGTGGTTGTCCCCCTAAGACCGCGTGGCCCCCGACTTCCTTTCCTTTCCTGCTCATGTGTTGTGTTTGTGCTGGTAAGTAAACAATCACTAGAGTTGAAGGTATAAGTAAACAATCACTAGGGTAAGGCGGCGCGTTGGCCTGTCGTTCTGTGAGCCAAGCAGTTCCATCCACAGGATGACTTCCGA
>NZ_JADCSA010001185.1 GCF_015070385.1 Nocardioides malaquae
TAAGTAGAACGTGGTTATTTCAAATGTGCACTACACAACCCGATTATTCTGTGTTAGCAGAACGTGGTTATTTCAAATGTGCACTACACAACCCGATTATTCTGTGTAAGTAGAACGTGGTTATTTCAAAGGTGCACTACACAACCCGATAATTCTGTGTAAGTAGAACGTGGTTATTTCAAATGTGCACTACACAACCCGATTATTCTGTGTTAGCAGAACGTGGTTATTTCAAA
>NZ_JADCSA010001186.1 GCF_015070385.1 Nocardioides malaquae
ATGCCGGGACCTGTCGATAGCAGATGCCGCAGATTTTCGAAAATTGAAAGCAGCTATTCTAGCCAGCGAGGGCTATAGCCTGCCAGCCCGAGCCCAACGCTTCCACAACTGGGTGTATGTGCCCACACAGGCCCCACGACCGCAGGTCGCCAAATTGACGCGCCATGCGCATAGCTGGTTAGCCACCGGGGGGGAGCCAGCCTATCTAGAGAGAGTTATCATTGACCGCTGTATTC
>NZ_JADCSA010001187.1 GCF_015070385.1 Nocardioides malaquae
ATACAAGCTCACAATTCCTCGTTGAGAGAAGAACTAATGTAATGCCCCAACTCTTGTAATACAAAATGCTTGTCAGTGTGGGTGGGTTCCCCAGTTCAAATATGACTGTTGTGGTAGGTTCCTACTTCCCAGTTCACATGATCATTTTTGGGGGGTCACTGCCTGAATAGGTTGAGAACCAGTGGTGGTGGGAACCAATTCCCTATCATTTAATTTCAGGGAACCCCAGTTTGATA
>NZ_JADCSA010001188.1 GCF_015070385.1 Nocardioides malaquae
CTGAAGACGTCTCTGCCTTATACGCCACAGTCAGCAAACAACCCAGAGTTTGAAGGCAACAGTCTGTACCGCAGCCAACCCGCTTTTTTAAGAGGAACTTTGAATTAGTGAGCAGGCAGGGTTTTAGTGCAGGGTTTTTGTCAAGACATTCAGCGTGTTTGTTTGTGGGAATTGAATGTGTGACGTTTGGATATTGTTGTGGTCTCACTCTCTGGGCTTCGACTCAGGGTTCCCAG
>NZ_JADCSA010001189.1 GCF_015070385.1 Nocardioides malaquae
AAGGTTTATTTGAAAAAATATATAATAGTCATCTTTGTCATTTACGACAGTAAATGCTGACTTGGAAGTAATTTGTTGACAAAAATATCTTGGTTTGCTCACTTTTATTCTTGTTTGCGGTCCTGAGTGTCCCGTGTGTTTCCTCTTCTTGAGGCTCTGGTAACTCTCCAGGGCCTCAGTGCCCCAGTGGCTGAGCTCTGCTAGGTGGCCCTCCAGCATGCATGAAGCCTGCTGTA
>NZ_JADCSA010001190.1 GCF_015070385.1 Nocardioides malaquae
AATACGAACCTTCAGCCCGGAGATCTTATTTTATGGTCTTCTATGACGATTCAATTGATCGAAAAAGATTTGCTGAAGATTCAAAGCTGCTATGATTATGCATCTAAGCTTCCAACTACGGCACAGCCTATTTCTGAAATGAAAAAGAAGTACCCGGTTTATAGACGGACACCGCGCATGATATATGATTTGCCTAATGATAAGGTGAGCTTGTCCTTTCCGTCTCAAGACAATGA
>NZ_JADCSA010001191.1 GCF_015070385.1 Nocardioides malaquae
GGGACCCCCAAAAATAATTTGGGGACCCACCTGGGGGTTCCGACCCACATGTTGAGAACCACTGATCAACTCCTCATCGTGGCCACGTTGTGTTCAGTATGTATGTGCATAATAATAATCGATCAGTGCCGGTCCTAGGATTCAGGTGGCCCTATGCAAGATTATTTTCGGTGGCCCCCCACTGACGGATGCAAGAGCGCAAAATCTTTGGTCGCCTCAGCACGTTGAATGCAATC
>NZ_JADCSA010001192.1 GCF_015070385.1 Nocardioides malaquae
CAATGAGTGCAGACTAGCAGGTGTTACATCAATAAACAGTGTTGTTCTCCATAATAGAATAGCAGGGAGTGAAAATGTCCTGAGGAGGTGTGATGTGAAGCCATCATTGTTCTCCATTCTGTGTTAAAGATTTTAGAAGCATTCAGAGAACAGGTTGATGACTCTTTCTGCAAATAAAGAAAAACAAGTCTTCTTCACTTTGTTGCAGTCGTCTGTACATCTAGTATGTCCCAATC
>NZ_JADCSA010000124.1 GCF_015070385.1 Nocardioides malaquae
TTGCCGCACAGAAGGACTGGGCTACGAGCCGACTTGATTTAGACGATGATTAGTCGGTGATTTTAGTATTTTTGGCGGGCCGTGATGGCATCGAAATGGCTGGTTTTCTCGTAGCTGAAAATATCCGATCTACAAGCTCACAACACGTCACGTTGTGAGCTTGAATATCTGCTATCTTCAGTATTTCCCTATTTAGTACTACTATACTATATAGCTATCGACAAAATTCTGGCAACCAAGATAAGTGGCTCAGATGTCGTTTCAAATCACTGCTGCTCACCGTTTCATACAATTGAAAACAGGTGTTTTAGTCTTTGAATATTCTGGCTGCTCTGTGATGAACCAATCATTATAGACAGAGTTTTACTTATTACATAGATTGTGTGTT
>NZ_JADCSA010000012.1 GCF_015070385.1 Nocardioides malaquae
CTCGCTGCCGACGGCTCACGTCCCTACCGACGCCGTCCCTCGATCAGACCCGAACCATGCTGAACTGGGAAGGGCCGTGATTCACGACCATTTCGGTTGGTGCGTGCGGGGGCGAGCGGCGTGGGACGCTCGCCCCGCACGGGTCACTTCTTACTGGCCTCGCGGGCCTTGATGAGGTCCATCACCGAGGAGTCGGCCAGCGTGGTCACGTCGCCGACGTCGCGCCCCTCGGCCACGTCCTTGAGCAGGCGGCGCATGATCTTGCCGGAGCGCGTCTTGGGCAGCTCGGGCACCACCATCACCTGCCGCGGCTTCGCGATCGGGCCGATCTCGTGGGCCACGTGCTTGCGCAGCTCCTCGGAGATGTCCGCCCCGCCGTCCCCGGCGTCGTCGCGCAGGATCACGAAGGCGCAGACGGCCTGGCCGGTCATGTCGTCGGCGGCACCCACGACGGCAGCCTCGGCCACCTTCGGGTGGGAGACGAGGGCCGACTCGATCTCGGTGGTGGAGAGGCGGTGGCCCGACACGTTCATCACGTCGTCGACGCGGCCGAGCACCCACAGGTCGCCGTCCTCGTCCTTCTTCGCGCCGTCACCGGCGAAGTAGAGGCCCTTCCAGCGCGACCAGTAGGTGTCGACGAAGCGCTGGTCGTCGCCCCACAGGGTGCGCAGCATCGCCGGCCAGGGCTCCTTGAGCACGAGGTAGCCGCCCGAGCCGTTGGGCACCGAGTGGGCCTCGTCGTCGACGACGTCGGCCTCGATGCCGGGCAGCGGCGTCATCGCCGACCCCGGCTTTCCGGCGGTCACGCCGGGCAGCGGCGAGATGAGGATCTGACCGGTCTCGGTCTGCCACCAGGTGTCGACCACCGGGGCCTTGTTGGCACCGATGTGCTCCCGATACCACATGTAGGCCTCGGGGTTGATCGGCTCACCGACCGACCCGAGCAGGCGGATCGACGACAGGTCGAACTTCGCCGGGATGTCGGCGCCCTGCTTCATGAAGGTCCGGATCGCGGTGGGTGCGGTGTAGAAGATCGTCACGCCGTACTTCTCGATGATCTCCCACCAACGTCCCTTGTGCGGGGAGTCGGGCGTGCCCTCGTAGATCACCTGCGTCGCGCCGTTGGCCAGCGGCCCGTAGACCATGTAGGAGTGGCCGGTCACCCAGCCGACGTCGGCGGTGCACCAGTAGACGTCGGTCTCCGGCTTGAGGTCGAAGACCGCCCAGTGTGTGTAGGACGTGCCGACCAGGTAGCCACCCGTGGTGTGCAGGATGCCCTTGGGCTTGCCGGTGGTGCCGGAGGTGTACATGACGTAGAGCGGGTGCTCGGCGTCGTGCATCTCTGCGGTGTGCTCGGTCGACGCGCCGCCGACGGCGTCGTGCCACCAGACGTCGCGGCCCTCGTGCCACTCGACGTCCTGGCCCGTACGCTGCACGACCAGCACGTTGCGTACGGTCACCTCGCCTGCCGCGTTGACCTTGTCGACCGCCTCGTCGACCGCGGGCTTGAGCGCCGAGGGGGCGCCGCGGCGGTAGCCGCCGTCGGAGGTCACCACGACCTCGGCGCCGCAGTCGGTGATCCGGGAGGCGAGCGCGTCGGAGGAGAAGCCGCCGAAGACGACGGTGTGCGGCGCACCCAGGCGGGCGCAGGCCAGCATCGTCACCACGGTCTCGGGGATCATCGGCATGTAGATGGCGACGCGGTCGCCCTTCCTCACCCCGAGCTCGGTGAGCGCGTTGGCGGCCTGGGAGACCTCGTCCTTGAGCTGGGCGTAGGTGATGTCGCGCGTGTCGTCGGCGGGCTCGCCGACCCAGTGCAGGGCGACCTTGTCGCCGCGCCCGGCCTCGACGTGGCGGTCGACGCAGTTGACGGAGGCGTTGATCTCGCCGCCGACGAACCACTTGGCGAAGGGCGGGTTGCTCCAGTCGAGCACCTGGTCCCACTTCTTGCCCCAGTCGAGACGCTCGGCGGCCTCGGCCCAGAAGGCCTCACGGTCTCCGGCGGCACGGTCGTACGCCTCGGCGGTCACGTTGGCCTGCGCAGCGAACTCGGGGGTCGGCTCGAAGCGGCGGTTCTCGTGGAGCAGGTTGGAGAGGGTCTCGTCCGACATGGGCGTTCCTTCAGGCGAAGTCTGTGATGGCGGTCACCGCAAAGGTATTGCGCGTCACACGGTGGCCGGAAGGAGGGTTCCTGCCGAGCGGGTCGGTTGGTGCGATGAACGGTCGCAGCGACCCGCCAGTGAGGTTGTGAGGACAAGTTCACACCTGTGTCGCAGCCGGGTGAGAACCCGTGAAACCTCCGCGGACGACTGTGGTCACCACACCACAGGAGGAGGCGACATGACCGCAGTCGACGCACCGCCCGCGCGCCCCACGGGCCACCCCGAGCCGAGAACCCGACGCACCGGCCGGTGGATCGAGGACTGGAGGCCCGAGGAGGAGGCCTTCTGGGAGGAGACCGGTCGACCGGTCGCCCGCCGCAACCTGTGGGTCTCGATCTTCGCCGAGCACCTGGGCTTCTCGGTCTGGCTGATCTGGTCGGTCTCCTCGGCCTACCTGGTCGCCTCCGGCTTCGACTTCACCGCGCAGGAGCTCTTCGTGCTCATCGCGCTGCCCAACCTGGTCGGGTCGCTGCTGCGGGTGCCCTACACGCTGGCGGTGCCGATCTTCGGTGGGCGCAACTGGACGGTCGTCAGCGCGTTGCTGCTGCTCATCCCGTCGGGCCTCTTTGTCTGGGCGGTGCAGAACCCGACCACGCCCTACTGGGTCTTCTGCCTGATCGCGGCGACCGCCGGCTTCGGTGGCGGCAACTTCGCCTCCTCGATGGCCAACATCAACTTCTTCTACCCGGCCGCCAAGAAGGGCGCCGCTCTCGGCCTCAACGCCGCCGGCGGCAACCTCGGCGTCGCGCTGATCCAGTTCGGCCTGCCCGTCGTCGTGGGCGGCGCCGGTGTCTTCGGCCTGGTCAAGGCCAGTGACGGCGGCATCCACCTCGAGCGTGCTGGCTGGGTCTACGTGGCGCTCAGCCTGGTGGCCGCGGCCCTGGCCTTCCGGTTCATGGACAACCTCGCGACCGCCGAGGCCAAGCCGCGCGAGCAGCTGTCGGTGCTCAAGCAGCGCCACACCTGGATCATGGCCTTCCTCTACATCGGCACCTTCGGCTCCTTCATCGGTTACTCCGCCGCGATGCCGCTGCTGATCAAGCTCAACTTCTTCGTGCCCACCCCGGCTCCGACCGGCACCGGCATCAACTTCGCCTACTACGCCTTCCTCGGCGCGCTGGTCGGCTCGCTGACCCGGCCGTTCGGTGGCTGGTTGGCTGACCGGTTTGGTGGCGCCCGGGTCACGCTGTACGTCTTCTTCGCGATGGTCGCGGGCACGCTCGGCGTCCTCTGGACCCTGACGCAGCTGACGCCCAACCCCACCGCCGACCCCGCGATCGCGCTCGACAACCAGGCGTGGTTCCCGGCCTTCCTGGCCTTCTTCCTCTTCGTCTTCGCCGCCACCGGCATCGGCAACGGCTCGACCTACCGGATGATCCCCACGATCTGGCGCACCAAGGCGCTCGAGGCCTGCGACGGCACCGAGGCCGGTCGCACCGCCGCGATCGGCAAGGCCACGAAGTCGGCCTCCGCCGCCATCGGCATCATCGGCGCGGTCGGCGCCATCGGTGGCTTCCTGATCCCGATGACCTTCGGGGCTCCGTGGGTGGCCGACCCGGTCGCCGCCGTGCGCAGCGCCTTCTTGGTCTTCTCGGCCTTCTACCTGGTCTGCGCGGGTGTCACCTGGGCGGTCTACCTGCGCCGCTCCGTGCTCGTGGCCCGCTTCCCGAGCCTGGCCCCGGCGGGGGTCTGAGCGTGACCAGCTCACCTGCTGCGACCCGGCCGTCGGCGACGGCCGGGTCGCGGTCGACCACCACCCACTGTCCCTACTGCTCGCTGCAGTGCGGCATGCGGCTGGAGCGCGTCGGACGGACGCTCAACGTCGCGGAGTGGCCCGAGTTCCCGGTCAACGAGGGGGCGATGTGTCGCAAGGGCCGCACCGCGACCGGTCTGCGCGGCCACCGTGAGCGGCTCACCACGCCGCTCATCCGTGACGCGGAGACCGGGGAGTTCCGGGCGGCGGAGTGGGACGAGGCGCTCGACCTGGTCGCCGCCCGGATCGCTGCCCTGCAGGCCGAGTCAGGGGCGGACTCGATCGGCATCTTCGGCGGTGGTGGTCTCACCAACGAGAAGGCCTACGCCCTGGGCAAGTTCGCCCGCGCCGTCCTGCGCACCAGCCAGATCGACTACAACGGCCGGTGGTGCATGTCGTCCGCGGCGGCCGCCGCCAACAAGGCGTTCGGCGTCGACCGTGGCCTGCCCTTCCCGTTGGTCGACATCGAGACCGCCGAGGTCGTCGTGCTGGTCGGCTCCAACATGGCCGAGACCATGCCCCCGGCGGCCCGCCATCTCGACCGGCTCCGCGCGGGCGGCGGGAAGCTCGTCGTCGTCGACCCCCGGCGTACGCCCACGGCCGAGCGCGCCGACCTCGTCCTGCAGCCCGTGCCCGGCACCGACATGGCGCTGGCGCTCGGGGTGCTGCACCACCTGGTTGCCACCGGCGCCGTCGACGAGGCCTACGTCGCCGAGCGCGCCAGCGGCTTCGAGGACGTACGCCGCTCGGTCGCCGCGTGGTGGCCCGAACGCGTCGAGCGGGTCACCGGGGTGCCCGCCACCGACGTACGGGCGCTGGCGGACCTGTTGGCCGCCCACCCGAGGTCGATGGTCCTCACCGCCCGCGGCGCCGAGCAGCACGCGCAGGGCACCGACACCGTCCTCGCGTGGATCAACGTCGCGCTCGCGCTCGGCCTGCCGGGTCGGCGGGGGGCCGGCTGGGGCTGCCTCACCGGGCAGGGCAACGGTCAGGGCGGTCGCGAGCACGGGCAGAAGGCCGACCAGCTGCCCGGCTACCGCTCCATCGACGACCCCGCGGCCCGCGCCCACGTCGCCGGGGTGTGGGGCGTCGACCCCGACACGATCCCCGGCAAGGGACGCTCGGCCTACGAGCTGCTCGACGCGCTCGGGACGCCTGGCGGGCCGCGTGCGCTGCTGGTCTTCGGCTCCAACATCGTCGTCTCCGCGCCCCGCGCCACCCACGTCACCGACCGGCTGGCCTCGCTCGACCTGCTGGTGGTCGCCGACATGGTGCTGAGCGAGACCGCCGCGATGGCCGACGTGGTGCTGCCGGTGACCCAGTGGGCGGAGGAGACCGGCACCATGACCAACCTCGAGGGCCGGGTCATCCTGCGCCAACGCGCGGTCACGCCTCCGGCGGGCGTACGCAGCGACCTCGACGTGATTGCCGGCCTGGGGGAGCGACTGGGCTCCACCGTCGAGCTCCCCACCGATCCCGAGACCGTCTTCGCCGAGCTCGGCCGCGCCTCGGCCGGTGGCCTGGCCGACTACTCGGGCATCACCTACGACCGGATCCGCGACGAGCACGGCGTCTTCTGGCCCTGCTCGGCGACGCCCGACGACGCGGTGCCACACCCCGGGACGCCCTACCTCTTCGAGGAGTCGTTCGCGACCCAGGACGGACGCGCCCGCTGCCTCACCGTGGAGTACCGCGGTCCCGCCGAGGTGCCGGACGCCGACTACCCGCTGCACCTGACGACCGGACGCGTGCTGGCGCAGTACCAGTCCGGGGCCCAGACCCGCCGGATCAAGGACTTGCCCGACGCCGGCCCGTTCGTGGAGATGCACCCGTTGGTCGCCGCCCGGCTGGGCGTCGACGACGGGTCGTTGGTGACGCTCTCCACCCGGCGTGGCGAGATGCGGGCCCCCGCGAAGGTCGTCCCCACCATCCGCGAGGACACCGTCTTCGTGCCCTTCCACTGGGCCGGCGTCAACCGGCTCACCAACGACGCCCTCGACCCGAGCAGCCGGATGCCCGAGTTCAAGGTCTGCGCGGCGGCGCTGCGGGTCGGAGGTCACCGATGACGGCCCACGAGGCGTCCGCGGAGGAGCGTCGCATCGTCGTGGTGGGCGCCGGCATGGCGGCCGCACGCCTGGTCGAGGGCCTGGTCGCCCGCGGCCTCGGCCCCCAGGTCACCGTGCTCGGCAAGGAGCACCACGCTCCCTACAACCGGATCCTGCTCTCCGCCGTCCTCGAGGGGACCCACGCCCCCGGGACGCTGACGCTGCGTGACCGGGAGTGGTTCGCCGAGCACGGTGTCGACCTGCGCCTCGGCGTCCGCGTCGTCGGCATCGACCGCGAGGCCCGCGTCGTACGCACCGTCGATGACCTCGACGAGGAGCAGGAGGTCGCCTGGACCGACCTGGTGCTGGCGACCGGCCTGATCCCGAAGCTGCCGCCGATCCGCGGCGTCGTCGACGCAAAGGGCAACCTGCACCCCAAGGTCCACGCCTTCCGGACGATGGCCGACTGCCGTGACCTGCTCGCCGTGCTGCCCGACGCGCAGCGCGCGGTGGTGGTCGGTGGCGGGCTCCTGGGCCTCCAGGTGGCTCGTGCCCTGGCTGGGCGCGGGCTGGCCACCGAGATCGTCGAGGGCAGCGAGCACCTGATGAGCCGCCAGCTCTCCGCCCCGGGCGGACGGGCGCTGGCGCGCGACCTGCGCCGACTCGGCACGAGCGTCTACACCGGCGCCCGCGCGGTGAGGCTCACCGACGAGGGGCTGGTGCTCGACAACGGCTTCACGTTGTCGACCGACCTGGTGATCCTCACCGCTGGTGGTCGCCCGGCGATGGCGCTGGCGCGTGACGCGGGCCTGACCGTGCGCCGCGGCATCGTCGTCGACTCGCGCCTCGCCTCGGTCGACGACCCGCACGTGCACGCCATCGGCGACTGCGCCGAGTACGTCGACGCCGAGGGCGTCTCGCGCACCACCGGGTTCGTCTCCCCGGCGTGGGAGCAGGCGACGGTGCTGGCCGAGATGCTCAGCGGCGACACCCGCGACTACCGCGGCTCGCGCAGCGTCGCCCGCCTACGTGCCACCGACCTCGACGTCGCCGTGATGGGCGAGCCGGAGGAGGCCGCCGCCGACGAGCACACCGAGATCGTCGAGATCTCCAACCCACTGGCCGGCTCCTACCGCAAGCTCGTGGTGCGTCACGGCGTGATCGTGGGCGCCACCCTGGTGGGCGACCTCAGCCACGTCGGTCTCATCACCCAGCACTTCGACCGCGGCACCCGGTTGGGGCCCGACGAGCCGGGCGCACTGCTGATGCCTCCGCGTACGACCGCCCCCACGCAGCTGCACGACTCGACCGAGATCTGCTCCTGCGCCGGTGTCACCGCCGGGGAGATCCGCGCCTGCTCCTCGCTGGCGCAGGTCGTGGAGACGACGCGGGCGACCACGGGGTGCGGCGGGTGCAGGGAGGCGGTGTGCCAGCTGCTGGAGCAGCGAGCCACCACTGCGGATGTTGGTGCCCGGTGAGTCGGTGCTGCCGCTCGGACGGCGCCCGAAGCGCTTGAACTTCCGTAGTGCTGGCCCCGTGGCGGTCACCGCGGGTTGTGAGGTTGTTGGGTGAATGTGCGCGAAGCGAAACAGAAGGTCACCTCAGCGACAACATCGCCTCCCTAGCGTTCTTCTCAGTCAAGGGAAGGAAATGCCATGACGCACTTGCGCAAGCACCTCGTGGTCGTCGGCCACGGCATGGTCGGGCACCGTTTCGTCCAGGCCGCGATCGAGCGGGGTCTCACCGAGACCCACGACATCACCGTCATCGGCGAGGAGCGCCTGCCCGCCTACGACCGAGTCGCGCTCACGTCGTTCTTCGAGGTCGGCGCCGACGCGCTGTCGCTGCTGCCGGAGGGCGCGTACGACGACCCGCGGGTGCGGCTGCTCACCGGCGTCGAGGTCACGGGGCTGGACGCCGCGACGCGCACCGTCACCCTGGCCGACGGCGAGGTGCTGGAATACGACACCTGCGTGCTCGCCACCGGCGCCGCGCCGTTCGTGCCCCCGGTGCCCGGCCACGACCTGCCCGGCTGCTTCGTCTACCGCACGATCGACGACCTGGAGGCGATTCGCGACGCGGCCGCCACCGCCAAGGTCGGCGCCGTCATCGGCGGCGGCCTGCTCGGGCTCGAGGCCGCCAACGCGCTGGCCCAGCTCGGCCTGGAGACCCACGTGGTCGAGATGGCGCCGCGCCTGATGGCCGTGCAGGTGGACGACGCGGGCGGCTCGATGCTGCGCCGCCACATCGAGAAGCTCGGCCTCACCATCCACACCGGCGCGATGACGAAGGCGGTCGTCGAGGCCGACGGCCGAGCCGCCGGGCTCGAGCTGGCCGGGCGCGAGGAGCCGGTGCCGGCCGAGGTCGTCGTCTTCTCCGCCGGCATCCGGCCGCGCGACCAGCTGGCCCGCGAGGCCGGCCTGGCGCTGGCCGAGCGTGGCGGGGTGCTGGTCGACGAGCAGTGCCGCAGCTCCGATGACCACGTCTATGCGATCGGTGAGTGCGCGGCGCCCGACGGACGGATGTACGGCCTCGTCGCCCCGGGCTACACGATGGCCGAGGTCGTCGTCGACGCGTTGCTCGACGGCCCCGGAGCCTTCACCGGCGCCGACATGTCCACCAAGCTCAAGCTGATGGGCGTCGACGTGGCCTCCTTCGGCGACGCCTTCGCCGCCACGCCCGACAGCCTGGAGCTGACCTACTCCGACGCGGTCACCGGCGTCTACAAGAAGCTGGTCATCAGCGAGTGCGGCACCACCCTGCTCGGGGGCATCCTGGTCGGTGACGCCTCGGCCTACGGCATCCTGCGGCCCATGGTCTCCTCGGGCCTGCCGCTGCCGGCCAACCCCGAGGAGCTGATCCTGCCGGTGCCGACCGGGGGCGGCGCCGAGGTGGGGCTGCCCGACGAGGCGGTCATCTGTTCCTGCAACAACGTGACCAAGGCCGAGATCACCGACCGGGTCGCCCGCGACGACGACCCCTGCGCCGACGCCGCCTGCGTCACCGCCTGCTCCCGGGCGGGCGCCACCTGTGGCTCCTGCAAGCCGTTGGTCAAGAAGATCGTCGAGGACCACTTCGCCAGCGTCGGCAAGGTCGTCGACAAGTCGCTGTGCGAGCACTTCTCGATGACGCGCGCCGAGCTGTTCGACCTCGTCGCCGTGCACGGCCACACCCGCTTCGACGACGTGGTGGCCGCCCACGGTCGCGGCCGCGGCTGCGAGATCTGCAAGCCCGCCATCGCCTCGATCCTGGCGAGCCTGCTCAACCACCACGTGCTCGACGCCGACGCGGTCACCCTGCAGGACACCAACGACCGCTACCTCGCCAACATCCAGAAGAACGGCTCCTACTCCGTGGTGCCGCGCATCCCGGGCGGCGAGGTCACCCCGCAGGGCCTCATTGTGATCGGCGAGGTGGCCCGCGACTTCGGGCTCTACACGAAGATCACCGGCGGTCAGCGCATCGATCTCTTCGGTGCTCGGATGGAGGACCTGCCCGCCATCTGGGGTCGACTGGTCGAGGCGGGATTCGAGTCCGGCCACGCCTACGGCAAGTCGCTGCGCACCGTGAAGTCGTGCGTCGGGTCGACCTGGTGCCGCTTCGGGGTGCAGGACTCGACGTCGATGGCGATCGCACTGGAGCTGCGCTACCGCGGCCTGCGCTCGCCCCACAAGCTCAAGGGTGGAGTCTCTGGCTGCGCCCGCGAGTGCGCGGAGGCCCGCGGCAAGGACTTCGGCGTGATCGCCACCGAGAAGGGCTGGAACCTGTACGTCGGTGGCAACGGCGGCGCCGTGCCCGCGCACGCACAGCTGCTCGCCTCCGACCTGGACGACCGCACGCTCGTGGCCTACCTCGACCGGTTCCTCATGTACTACGTGCGCACCGCCGACCGGTTGCAGCGCACGTCGACCTGGATCGACTCCCTCGACGGCGGGCTGGAGCGGGTGCGCGAGGTCGTCGTCGACGACGTCCTCGGTCTGGGCAGCGAGCTGGAGGCCGCCATGGAGCGCCACGTGGGGACGTACTTCGACGAGTGGCGCGCGACGCTGGAGGACCCGGAGAAGCTGGAGCGCTTCCGCACCTTCGTCAATGCGCCCGACGTGCCGGACCCCCACATCACCTTTGGCACGCAGCGCGACCAGATCGTGCCGACGGCCACCGACGGACCGGTCCTGCTGGGGGCCAGCATCCCGGTGGGTGCCGGCACGGGCGCGGGCGGTGTGCGATGAGTGCGACGAGTGCCCTGGGCGCCTGCGCCGTGGACGGGCGTACGGCGACGAGTGCCGACCTGTCCGTGACCCACACCGCCGCCTGCCGCTTCGACCAGGTCCCGGTGGAGGGCGGCGTGACCGCCCTCGTCGGTGGCCGGGCAGTCGCGATCTTCCGGACCTTCGACGGAGACGTCCACGCCACCTGCAACTACGACCCGTGGTCGCACGCCTCGGTGATGTCGCGGGGGATCGTCGGCTCGCGGGGCGACGTGCCCTTCGTCGCCTCCCCGATGCACAAGCAGGCCTTCGACCTGCGCAACGGACAGTGCCTCGACGACGAGACGGTGCGGTTGCCGGTCTTCGACGTGCACGTCGTCGACGGCGTCGTGTGGGTGGGCGAGGAGGTCGTCCCTCCTGCAGGTGGACCGGAGTGACACCATGGACACCCCAGTGACCATGCACGGACCAGGCACATGGAGACGGACGTGACCACCCCCCAGGAGATCGATCCGGCGCCGACAGCGGAGCGCGCCGGGCCGCTGGCCGGCTTCCGCGTCGGCGTCACCGCCGCGCGCAAGGTCGAGGAGCAGATCTCGCTGCTCGAACGCCGCGGCGCCGAGGTGGTCTGGGGTCCGGCGCTCTCGCTGGAGCCGAACCTCGTCGACGCGGACGCCCTGCGCGCGGCGACCGAGCGGGTCCTCGCGGGGCCCGTCGACCTCTTCCTGGCCACGACGGGTGTCGGCATGAAGGCCTGGTTCACCGCCGCCGAGGAGTGGGGCCTGTACGCGCCGCTCATGGAGGCGCTGTCGGGTGCCGAGATCCTCGCGCGCGGCCCGAAGAGCGTCGGCGTGCTGCGCCGCAACGGTCTGCGCGAGCTCTGGGCGCCCGACTCGGAGTGCTTCGACGACGTGCTCGCGCACCTGCGTGGTCGTGACCTGACCGGTCGCCGGATCGTGGTGCAGGAGCACGGCCAGGACCTCTCGATGGTGGCCCACGCGCTGCGCCGCCAAGGGGCCGACGTGGAGACGGTGGCGATCTACCGCGTCGAGCAGGCCGAGGACCCGACGCGGCTCTTCGCGCTCATCGACCGGATCGCCGACGTCTCCCTGGACGCCGTCACCTTCACCGCCGCGCCCGCGGTGGCCGCCCTGATGGAGGCGGCCGTCTCGGTCGGGCGACGCGACGACGTGGTGAGCGCCTTCCAGTCCGACGTGCTGGCCTGCTGCGTCGGTCCCGTCGCCGCAGCCGCCTTCGAGCGGTGGGGCGTGCCGACGGTCTACCCCGAGCGCTCGCGCCTCGCGGCGATGGTGCGGCTGCTGGAGACCGAGCTGCCGCTGCGCCAGCAGGGCCTCGCGCTCTCGCTGGCCACGGGGTCGACCCTGTTGCTGCACGGTGACGCCGTGCTGCTCGACGGGGTGGAGGTACGCCTCTCCGGCGCGCCGTTGGCCGTGTTGGATGCGCTGGTCACCAACCCGGGCCAGGTGGTGAGCCGGGCCGAGCTGCTGGCGCAGCTGCCCAGCGGCGGCGCGGGATCGGAGCACGCGGTGGAGATGGCGGTGGCCAGACTGCGCTCCGCGCTGGGCACCCGCGCGGTGCAGACCGTGATCAAGCGCGGCTACCGGCTGGCGGTGGCGTGATGGACGCCGCCGTCGGTCTCGACACCAGCACCACCACCCTGGGCGCCGGGGTGACGCTGGTGACGGCGGCCCACGGCACCCGGCACGCGCCGGGCAACGAGGTGGCGCGCCAGCTGACCACCCTGGCCGGTGACCTGCTGGGCGCGCCGTCCCGCGCGGCGTACGTGGAACTCTGCGACCCCCTGCTCGTCGACGTGATGGACGAGCTCACCGCACCAGCGGTGGTCGTGCCGCTGCTGCTCTCCACCGGCTTTCACATGCGCACCGACCTGCCCGAGGCGCTGCGCCGGGCCCGGGTGCCGGTGGCGCTGGCGCCCTCGCTGGGACCGGACCCGCTCCTGGCGCGCACCCAGGTCGCGCGAATGGTCGCTGCGGGCGCCCAGGCCGGCCAGCCCGTGCTGCTGGTGGCGGCCGGCAGCCGCGACCCGGCCGCGGTCGCCGACCTGGAGCTGGCCCGCGACCACCTCGCCGACGAGTGGGATGGCCCGGTGCGACTGGCGGCGCTGGCCGGTGACCTGCCGCGGCCGGCCGAGGTCGTACGCCCCGGCGACGCGGTCTCGCCCTACCTGCTGGCCGAGGGCTTCTTCGCCACGAAGGTGCGCGAGGAGTGCGCGGAGGCAGCCGTCGTGGCCGAGGTGCTCGGACCGCACCCGTTGCTGGCGGACCTGGTGGCCCGACGGGCGACCGCTGCCGCCGTCTCTGTGCGGCACCCAGGTGTCACCGGCTGACACCTGGACGCCGCTCAGGCGATCAGGGAGGGGTCACGCGTCGCGCAGGGCAGGCAGCAGGTCGCCTGCGGCCCACTCCAGGAACTGCTCCTGGTGTCCGCCGCCGACCTGGATCAGGGCGAGGTCGGTGAAGCCGGCCCGACGCCACTCGGCAACCGTGTCGACGACGGCGCCCACGTCGTCGCCGCACACGATGGCCTCGGCGACGTCGTCAGGGCGTACGAACTGGCTCGCCCCGGCGAAGCCCGCCGTGCCGGGCAGCTCGGAGTTGACCTTCCAACCGCCGCCGAACCAGCGGAACTGCTCGTGGGCCCGCTCCACCGCGGCGTCGCGGTCGGTGTCGAAGCAGATCGGCATCTGGCCGATCTTGCGGTTGCCCCGACCGCCGGCGGTCGACCAGCGGCTGACGAGGTCGTTGTCGGGAGCTGTGGTGACCATGTGGTCGGCCAGGGGAGCCAGCTGCCGCACCGACTGCGGGCCGGAGACCGCCGCGGCGATCGGCACGCGGGTCTCGGGCAGGTCCCACAGCTTGGCCGAGTCGACGCGGAAGTGCTTGCCCTCGCGGGTGACGTAGCCGCCGTCGAAGAGGTCGTTGATGATCTCCAGCGCCTCGACCAGCATCTCGTGGCGCACGTCGACGCTTGGCCACCCGCGCCCGACGACGTGCTCGTTGAGGTTCTCGCCGGAGCCGACGCCCAGGGTGAAGCGGCCCCCGGAGAGGAGCTGGACGGTCGCAGCCTTCTGCGCGACGACCGCGGGGTGGTAGCGGAACGTCGGGCACGTCACGTACGTCATCAGCTCGACGCGGCTCGTCACCTGCGTGACCGCGCCCAGCATCGACCAGGCGTAGCCGGAGTGCCCCTGCTCGTCGAGCCAGGGGAAGTAGTGGTCGCTCATCACCTCGAAGTCGAAGCCCGCCTCCTCGGCGATGCCGGCGTGGCGGACGAGGTCCGGGGGAGAGGCCTGCTCGGTCATGAGTGTGTACCCGATGCGCATGGGGGCCTCGTACCCGCGCGGGCTGGCGCCCATGCCTCCCCCCCTTCGCCGAGCCCCTGCCTCGCCGCGCAAAGGAGGTGGGTTTGGCGCCGGGGAGCGGGGGTAGATCACGTCCGGGACGGGGAGGCGCCCCGTCGAGTTGGAGGAGACACGATGCACCGCGCGGGACGTACGTCGGCACGACACCTCGCCACTTCCGTCAGCCTTGCCTCGTCGCTGGCTGCCCTCCACCTCACCGCCGCTGCCTCCCGGGCGGCCGCGGCCGCGCCCCACCTGCGCCCTGTGCCGCCGCTCTCGCCGGTCGTGCCGCTGCACCCCGTACGTCCTGCGGCGCCGCAGCCGCACGTGCCCGACGCCGCCTGACGCCGGTTCACCCACACGCCACGGCCCACACGCGCCGCGGTTCACATGCGGAGAGGGGCTCGCCCCGCCTCACGGCGGGACGAGCCCCTCTTGCTGTGCGGTGCGTCCGTTCAGGCGCCCAGCTGGATGGAGCCACCGGGGATGGCCTCGAGCAGGCGACGGGTGTACTCCTCGCGCGGGTTGTCGAAGACGTCGCCCACGGGCGCCTGTTCCACCACGCGTCCGTCCTGCATCACCAGGACGTTGTCGGCGATCTGCCGCACGACCGCCAGGTCGTGGGTGATGAAGAGGTAGCTCAGACCCAGCTCGGCCTGGAGGTCGTTGAGCAGCTCCAGGATCTGGGCCTGCACCAGCACGTCGAGGGCGGAGACCGCCTCGTCGCAGATGACCACCTCGGGGTCGAGGGCCAGGGCCCGGGCGATCGCCACACGCTGGCGCTGACCACCCGAGAGCTCACCGGGGTAGCGCGCCATCACCGTCGTGGGCAGCGAGACCTTGTCGAGCAGGTCGCGGACCTTCGCCTCGCGCTCCTTCTGGCTGCCCACCTTGTGGGTGCGCAGCGGCTCCTCGATCGACTGGTAGATCGAGTAGAGGGGGTCGAGGGAGGCGTAGGGGTTCTGGAAGACCGGCTGCATCTGGCGACGCAGCTCCAGTTGCTGACGCTTCCCGGTGAGCGACTTGACCTCGACGCCGTCGAAGAGCACCCGCCCCGACGTCGGCTTCAGCAGGTCGAGCACCATGCGCGCCACCGTCGACTTGCCCGACCCCGACTCGCCCACGATCGCGGTGGTGGTGCCTCGCTTGAGGGTGAAGGAGACGTCGTCGACGGCCGTGAAGTCGGTCGACTCCCACGGCTTCTTGCCGCGCAGCTTGAAGACCTTCGTCAGGTTCTCCGCCACCACGATGTCGGGGCTGCCGGTGCCCAGTCCAGCGGCGCCCTGGGTGACCTCGACGGCGACGCCGGCTGCCACTTCCTGGGCCAGCTCGCGCACGTGGGCGCGGGCCTTGACGGACTCCAGCCGCTGGGAGGCCAGCGACGGCGCCTTCGAGACCAGGCGCTGGGTGTAGGGGTGCTCCGGGTTCTGCAGGATCTCCAGCGCAGGCCCGGACTCGACGACGCGCCCGCGATACATCACGACCAGGTGGTCGGCGCGCTCCGCGGCCAGCCCCAGGTCGTGGGTGATGAGCATGACGGCGACGCCCAGCTCCTCGGTCAGCTCGTCGAGGTGGTCGAGGATCTGCTTCTGCACCGTGACGTCGAGGGCCGAGGTGGGCTCGTCGGCGATCAGGAGCTTGGGCCGGGCAGCCAGACCCATGGCGATCAGGGCGCGCTGCCGCATGCCACCGGAGAACTCGTGCGGATACTGGCGGGCCCGTCGCTCGGCGTCGGGCAGCCCCGCCTCCTCCAGCAGCTCGACGACGCGCTGGTCAGCGGCCTTGCCGGTGGCGATGCCGTTGGCGACCAGCGACTCCTTGATCTGGGTGCCGACCTTCCACAGCGGGTTGAGGTTCGACATCGGGTCCTGGGGCACCAGCCCGATCTGGGAGCCACGCATCGGAGCGACGCGGTTGTGCTTGCTCGAGCAGATCTCTTTGCCCTCGAAGAGGACCTGGCCACCGGTGACGGTGCCGTTGGAGGGCAGCAGGCCGATGACCGCGTGGGCCAGCGTCGACTTGCCGGAGCCCGACTCGCCGACGATGGCGATGGTCTGGCCCGGGTAGATGGTCAGGTTGGCCTGGTCGACCGCGGTGAGGTGCTCCTTGCCGGCGCGGAAGGCGACCTGGAGGTCCTTGACCTCGAGGAGGGGAGCCTGCGCCTGGGGAGTGCTGGGGGTCGAAGTCACTTCTTCCTCGCCTTCGGGTCGAGAGCCTCGCGGACCGCTTCACCGAGCAGGATGAAGCCGAGCACGGTGAGCGCCAGGGCGCCGGCCGGCACGAACATGACCTGGAGGTGCTGGCCCGAGCGGATCTGGTTCTGCGCGGCCGCGATGTCGTTGCCCCACGAGACCACGTTGCTCGGCAGGCCGAGGCCCAGGAAGGAGAGCGACGACTCGGCGACGATGAAGACACCGAGGGTGATGGTCGTGGTGACGATGACGGGCGCCAGGGCGTTGGGCACGATGTGGCGACGCAGGTTCTGCATCTTGGTCGCCCCGATCGCGGTGGCGGCGTCGACGAACTCGAGGTTCTTGATCTCGAGCACCGCGCCACGCATCTGGCGGGTGATCTGCGGCCACGCGAAGAACGCGAGGGCGGCCACGACCACCATCACCGAGCCCCAGAACCCACGGTCGGGGAAGGTGTTGTTGAGCACCGAGATGGTGACGATGCAGCCCAGCAGCAGCGGGATCGAGAAGAAGATGTCGCTGAAGCGGGAGACCAGCGAGTCGACCCAGCCGCCGTAGAAGCCGGCGACGGCGCCGGTGACCATGCCCAGGATCGCCGTGATGATCGTGGTCAGCACGCCGACCGTGACCGAGGTGCGCGCGCCGTAGACGGTGCGCGCCCACACGTCGGCGCCCTGCCGGGTGAAGCCGAACGGATGACCTTCGCGCGACTCGCCGAAGCTCTCGCTCAGAGTGGCGTACTGCGGGTCGGCGGAGGTGAAGAGCGTCGGGAAGGCGATCATCGTGCCGATGAAGAGCAGGATCACCGAGGCCAGCCAGAAGATCGGCGAGGTGCGCAGCCGCTTCCAGGCCTCCTTCCACTGGTTCTCCGGCACGGCGTCGACATCGACGGCGTCGATCGCGCGCAGCGGGGTGTCGGTGAGGGGGGCGATGAATCGGTGCTGCCCAGGGCGGGTCTCAGGCATAACGGATCCTCGGGTCGAGAAGGGCGTAGACGAGGTCGACGACCAGGCTCGTCAGGACGTAAACCATGACCATGAAGGTCACGATGGCCACGACGGTCGAGGTCTCTCCCTTGGCGATGGCCAGGTAGGCGGCGTTGCCGACGCCCGGGATGTTGAAGATGGTCTCGGTGATGATCGCGCCGGCCATCAGCGACCCGAGGTTGATGCCCAGGTAGGTGATGACGGGGACCAGCGAGTTGCGCAGCACGTGGCGGCGTACGACCTTGCCCTCGGCGAGGCCCTTGGCCCGGGCCGTACGCACGTGGTCGGCGCCGAGGTTCTCCGCGACCGAGGTGCGGGTGAGGCGGATCGTGTAGGCGAAGTTGGCGATCGCGAGCACGATGGCCGGGAGGATCAGGTCGGTCACCGTCCAGTCGCCACCCACCGTGGGCGAGGTCCAGCGCAGCTTCACCGCGAAGACGAGCTGCATCACGAAGCCGAGCACGAAGATCGGGATGGCGAGCAGCAGGAGCGAGATGACCAGGGCCGTCGAGTCGAACCAGCCGTTGCGACGCAGGCCGGCGACCGTGCCGAGCACGATGCCGAGGACGGCGTCGATCAGCAGGGCCATCACCGCGAGCGTCACGGTCACGGGGAAGGCCTCGGCGATGAGCTCGATGACCGGTTGACCGGAGAAGGTCTCGCCGAAGTCGAGGGTCAGGGCGTTCTTGACGAAGAGCACCCACTGCACGAAGAGCGGGTCGTCGAGGTTGTACTGCGCCGCCAACGCGTCGCGGACCTCGTCGGAGACCGGCTTGTTGCCGGCGAGGTTGAGGATCGGGTCACCCGGGCGCAGCTTGAGCAGCGAGAAGAGGATCAGCGTCGCGCCGAGGAACACGGGAATGGTCTGCAGCAATCGTTTGCCGACGTACCACCACACGAGTGGCCTCCTGGGAAGTGGGAAAGCGTGCGAGTCGGGAGGTCTGGCACCGTGGGATGGCCACTGGTCGGCCGTTGGCTCGTCACGTCGTGGGGGAGGGAGGGGCGGGCCGGTCAGGCCCTGTCACGCGAACGGAGGTGGCCCGGTGTGGGCCACCTCCGTCCGTCATTCCAGCGAGACTACGTCACTTGGTGAGCTTGTAGTACTCAGGCTTCATCTGCCAGTTGAACTCGAAGCCCTCGAGGTCCGTCGAGGTCACCGCGGTGGCGTTGGAGTACCACAGCGGGATGGCGGGCAGGTCCTCGAAGAGGATCGACTGCGCCTCGGTGATGAGCTCGTAGCGCTCGTCACCCTGCTCGGAGGCAGCCTCGGTCACCAGGCGGTCGAACTCCTTGTTGGAGTAGTCACCGTCGTTGGAGCCGGCACCCGTGCCGTAGAGCGGGCCCAGGTAGTTGAGCATCGACGGGTAGTCAGCCTGCCACCCCGTGCGGAACGCGGTGCCGATCGAGCGGTCGGTGACCTCCTTGCGGAGCTCGTCGAAGGTCGGGTAGGCCTTCGGGGCGGCGTCGATGTCGAGGGCGTTCTTGATCTGGTTGGTGATCGCCTCGACGAACTCCTTGTTGCCAGCGCCGTCGTTGTTGTAGGCCACCTCGAACTTGCCGCTCCACGGGGCGATGGCGTTGGCCTCGGCCCACAGGGACTTGGCCTCGGCCTCGTCGTACTCCAGCACCTCGTTGCCCGGGACGTCCTCGGTCCAGCCGTCCAGCACCGGGGAGGTGAAGTCGGACGCAGGCGTACGGATGTTGTTGTAGATCTTCTCGGTGACCTCGGCGCGGTTGATGGCGCGCGAGATGGCGGCGCGGCGGAGCTTGCCCTCCTCGCCGGAGAAGCCGGGGAGGCTCTCGGGGATGGTCACGGAGGCGAAGGACGAACCGGGCTCGTTGAAGGCCTGGACCGCGTCGTCGTCCTCGAAGGTGGTCACCGCGCTCGGCGGGACCTGGTCGAGCACGTCGAGGTTGTCGGAGACGACGTCCTGGTAGGCCGCGTCAGCGCCACCACCGGCGTAGAACTTGAAGACCAGTCCACCGTTCTGCGGCTTCTTGTTGCCCTCGTAGTCCGGGTTCGGCTCCATGGCGATCTGCTTGTTCCGCTCCCAGCCGGAGTCGGTCAGCATGTAGGGGCCGTTGCCGATCGGCTTCTCGCCGTACTCCTTGGTGATCTTGCCGTCGTCGCCGAAGGCCACGTCGGGCACCGGGAAGTAGGCGGAGTAACCGAGGCGCAGCGGGAAGTCGGACTCCGGCTTCTTCAGCGTGATCTCGAAGGTCTTGTCGTCGATGACCTTGAGGCCCGAGATCTCGTCGGCACCCTTGATGGTGTTGCCGATGTCGTCGGTGCCCTTGATCGGGTAGAAGAAGTAGTTGTTGAGCTGCTTGTTCTCGGCGTTGGCGCCGTAGTTCCAGGCACGCACGAAGGACTCGGCGGTCACGTCGGTGCCGTCGGTGAACTTCCAGTCCTTGATCTTCACGGTCCAGACGGTCGAGTCCTCGTTGCCCTCGATCGACTCCGCGACCTCGTTCTCGATGGAACCGTCCGTGTTGTACGAGACCAGACCGGCGAACAGGTTGTTCAGCGGGTCACCGCCGCCCACTTCGTTGGTGGCCGTCGGGATCAGCGGGTTCTGCGGGTTGGTGCCGTAGACGGTGATGATGGCGTCGCCGTCGGCGCCACCACCGTTGCCGTCGTTGCTTCCACCACCGCAGGCAGCCAGGGTCAGGCTGCCGACCGCGACCATGGCCACACTCGCAAGGCGAGTACGCCGAGAGAATCGCATGGGGGTTCCTCCTGTTTGTCTGAGGCGCGCTGGCGCGCGCCTCACCATGAGTACCACCGCCCCGAGCCGGCCGAACAGGGTCTGGGGGGCACTCGTAACCAAGTTGTGTCCTAGGTGAGCCCGGACGCGACGGCCCGATGTCAACCCCCGGGCTGGGGAATCACCGTGAGATCGGACGCACTCCCCGTGGGGGCGACACACCCACCACACGCGACTGTCGGGTTGATGGCGTTCGACACGGCGTGTCGCACCATCAACCCGACAGTTGCGGAACTGGGGCTTCGGGGGCCTCAGTGCTTGAGGGCTCCCTCCGCACCGGCGCCGGTGAGCGCGCGGACCTCGAGCTCGGTGTAGCGCTCGGCCGAGGCCGGCTCCTTCGAGGTGAGCGAGCCGATGACGCCGAGCAGGAAGCCCATCGGGATCGAGACGATGCCGGGGTTCTGCAGCGGGAACCAGGCGAAGTCCACGTTCGGCAGCAGCGAGGTCTCCGCGCCCGACATCACCGGGGAGAAGATGACCAGGCCGACCGCGGAGATCAGGCCGCCGTAGATGCTCCACACCGCACCGCGGGTGTTGAAGCCGCGCCAGAACAGGTTCATCAGGATCGACGGCAGGTTGGCCGAGGCCGCCACCGCGAAGGCCAGGGCCACCAGGAAGGCGATGTTGAGGCTCTGCGCCGGGATCGCCAGCAGGATCGAGACCAGGCCGATGGCGCCCGCCGCGATGCGGGAGACCTTCATCTCCTCCTTCTCCGTGGCCTCGCCGTTGCGGAAGATCGGGTTCCAGACGTCGTGGGCCACCGACATCGACGAGGTCAGTGTCAGTCCGGCGACCACGGCGAGGATCGTCGCGAAGGCCACCGCCGCGATCAGGGCCAGCATCACCGCTCCGCTGGTGGAGCCGATGCCACCACCGACCTCCTCGGCCAGCTTCGGTGCGGCCAGGTTGCCGGCCACGTCGTAGTCGCTCTTGCTGAGCAGTGCCGCGGCACCGAAGCCCAGGACCAGGGTGAAGAGGTAGAAGGTGCCGATGAGGCCGATCGCCCAGAGCACCGACTTACGGGCGTCACGCGAGGTGGGCGTCGTGTAGAAGCGGATGAGGATGTGCGGCAGGCCCGCGGTGCCGAGGACCAGCGCGATGCCCAGCGAGATGAAGTCGATCTTGCTGGTGATCGAGCCGCCGTAGCGGAGCCCGGGCTCGAGGAAGGACTGGCCGGCACCGGAGTTGGTGGCCGCCGAGCCGAGCAGGTCGGAGATGTTGAAGTTGAACTGGATGAGCACCAGGACCACGACCAGTGCGGAGCCGGTCATCAGCAGCACGGCCTTGATCATCTGGACGTAGGTGGTGCCCTTCATGCCGCCGACGGTGACGTAGAAGATCATCAGGGCGCCGACGACCATGATCGTCAGGTTCTTCACCGCGCCCGAGTCGATGCCGAGCAGGAGCGCCACCAGGGCGCCGGCGCCGACCATCTGGGCCAGCAGGTAGAAGATCGAGACGACGACCGTGGAGGTGGCCGCCGCGGTGCGGACGGGCCGCTGCCGCATCCGGTACGCCAGCTGGTCGGCCATCGTGTAGCGACCGGAGTTGCGGAGCACCTCCGCGACGAGCAGCAGGGCCACCAGCCAGGCGACGAGGAACCCGATCGAGTAGAGGAAGCCGTCGTAGCCGTAGAGCGCGATGGCTCCGGTGATGCCCAGGAAGGATGCGGCCGACATGTAGTCGCCGCCGATCGCCAGGCCGTTCTGCAGGCCGGAGAAGCCGCGGCCGCCGGCGTAGTAGTCGTCGGTTCCGGAGGTCTGCTTGCTGGCGCGCAGCGTCACGTAGACCGTGAGCAGCACGACCGCCAGGAAGAGGCCGGAGGTGAGGATCTGGTTGCCGTCCATGTCAGGCCTCGTGCTTCCGGTGGGTGGCGTTGTCGGACCGGCTGGCGCGGTCGGCGTCGTACTCCTCGTTGAGCTGGGCGGCCAGCGGGTCGAGGTGGGTGGTCGAGTAGCGGCTGTAGAGCCAGGCGATGCCGAAGGTGCTCACGAACTGCAGCAGGCCGAAGACCAGGGCCACGTTGATGTTGGCGAAGAGCACGCGGTTCATGAACTCGCCGGCGAACATCGACATCACCACGTAGAGCCCGTACCACGCGAGGAAGACCACGGTGGCGGGCACGATGAAGCGCCGGTAGAGGCTGCGCAGCCGGGTGAACTCGTCCTTGGCGGCCAGGTGGTCGTAGATGGGATCGTGCCGGGCGGCTTGGTCGTGTGGACTCACGGGGTTCTCCCTGATGAGGGTGGACAGATGTGACTGCCATCACCGTGGCGCAGGTCGCACGGCGTACGTCAGGGGTGCGGCGCCGCAGCGCGGTCAACGGGAACCACGCGTCGCCCAGCGGTCGCCTCCGAACGCCGAGCGGTCACCCCCGGTCGAGCCGCACGGCCTCCGGCGTGTGCAGGCGTACGAACGAGCGCAGCGCCGTGCGCGGCGGACGGCCGACCCGGCTCACCGCGACCATCGTCGCGAAGGCCGCGGGCACGCTCCACGCGGCCGGGGAGCCGAGCAGCACCGACCACCAGGACGTGTCCGCCGGCATCGCGAGGGTCCACAGCACCGCGGCGCCGGAGCCGACGCCGCCGACCGCCAGGCCGGCCAGCGCCCCCGGCGCGGTCAGGCGCGGCCACCAGATGCCCAGCACCAGCAAGGGGCAGAAGGTCGAGGCCGCCACCGCGAACGCCAGCCCGACCATCCTCGCCACCGAGACCTCTACCCCCACGAGCGCCACCAGGGCCGGCGGCAGCACCGCCAGCACCGCGCCCACCCGGAAGGCGGCGACGCCGCCGAACCGCCACCGGCCCAGCCCGCGCGCCCGCACGTCCTGGCCGAGCACGCCGGCCAGCGCCGTGGTGAGCCCCGAGGCGGTGGAGAGGAAGGCCGCGAACGCGCCCGCGGCCAGCAGGCCGGTCAACACCTCGCCGCCCCAGCCCGGAAGCATCACCCGGGGCAGCTCGAGCACCAAGGTGTCGGTGCGCCCGGGGTCCGGCAGCCGGTCGGCGTAGACCCGACCCAGCCCTCCGTAGATCGGGGGCAGCACGTAGAAGGCCGCCAGCAGCACCAGCACGACCAGCGTGGTGCGCCGGGCTGCCCGGCCGTCAGGGTTGGTGTAGAAGCGCACCACCACGTGGGGCAGCCCCATCGTGCCGAGGAAGGTCGCCACGATCAGTGAGTAGGTGACGTAGAGGCCCTGCGTGCCGGCGCCGAGCGGCTGCGACCAGGCACTCGCGTCGGTGGCCGTGTCGCCGACCGGGCCCAGGTCGGCGGGGTTGGTGGCGCCGTCGCCGACCCAGACCACCAGGAGCACCGCGATGGGGATGAGCAGGGCGGTGAGCTTGAGCCAGTACTGGAAGGCCTGCACGAAGGTGATCGAGCGCATGCCGCCGCCGGCGACCCCGGCCACCACGACCGCGGCCACCACGGCCGTCCCCACCCAGGCGGGTCCGCCGACGATGGACTGCAGGATCAGCCCGGCCCCGTGGAACTGCGGCAGCAGGTAGAGCCAGCCGATGGCCACCACGAGCAGGGAGCAGGCGGCGCGGACGCGCCGCGAGTCCAGCCGCGCCTCGGCGAAGTCGGGCAGCGTGTAGGCACCCGAGCGGCGCAGCGGGGCGGCGACGAGCACCAGCAGGACGAGGTAGCCGGCGGTCCAGCCGACCGGGTACCAGAGCATCTCGGCGCCGAAGGCCAGCACCAGTCCCGCGACGCCGAGGAAGGAGGCCGCCGAGAGGTACTCCCCGCTCACGGCGGAGGCGTTCATGGCGGGCCGGACCGTGCGGGAGGCCACCATGAAGTCACTGGTCGTGCGGGAGAACCGCAGCCCCCAGGTGCCGATCGCCAGGGTCGCCACGACCACGACGACGACCCCGACGAGGGCTGACCACGACTCGATCACTGTGCTCTCCCGGAGGGGTCAGGGTCCTCGTGCTCGACCAGCGCCGTGAAGGCCGCCTCGTTGGCCTCGGCGCCACGCACGTAGAACCACCCCAGCCCGATCAGCAGTGGGTGCACCAGCACCCACAGCAGCAGGTAGGCCAGCGGGATCCCGGCGACCCGCACGTCGGCCAGCGCCGGCGAGAGCTTGAAGACCAGCGGCAACGACCCCAGGCAGAGCCCCAGGATCGTCAGCACCCGCAGGGCCAGTCGCCGCTGCACGTCGACCAGGCTGGTGACCAGGATTGTGCCGACCCGGGTGCCCTGGTCGATGTCGCCGCGGCCCGGTCGCCGGGTCCGGGCGGTGCGGCGCGGTGGCCCGGTGACCCGGACGCGGCCCTCGGGGGTGCGGTTCACGGCTGGGTGCGCCTCTTCAGCAGCAGCTCGCGCAGGGCCTTGGTGTGCCGGCGGCTGGCGGTCAGCTGGGCCCCGGGCACCAGGACCGTGCAGCGGCCCTGGTCCATGCGCACCTCCTGGATCTGGCCCAGCTGCACCAGCAGCGAACGGTGGATCCGGATGAACCCCGCCTCGGCCCACTCCGACTCCAGCTGCGACAACGGCACGCGCAGCAGGTGGGAGACGCCGCGGGTGTGCAGGCGTACGTAGTCGCCCTGGGCCTCGACGTGGGTGACGTCGCTGCGGTTGACGAAGCGGGTCACCCCACCCAGCTCGACGGGGATCTGCTCGTCGACGGGGGCGGGCGGCGTGGTCGTCCCACTCTCCACGACCCGGCGCACCGCCTCGGCCAGCCGCTCCTCGCGCACCGGCTTGAGCACGTAGTCGACCGCCGCCAGCTCGAAGGCGTCGACGGCGTGCTGCTCGTGGGCGGTCACGAAGACGATCGCCGGTGGCTGGCGGAAGCGGGCCAGCACCTGGGCCATCTCCAGGCCGGTGAGCCCCGGCATCGAGATGTCGAGGAAGGCGGCGTCGACGTCGGTCTCGCGCAGCAGGCGCAACGCCTCGGTGGCCGAGTCGCAGGTCAGCACGGACGCCACCCGGGGGTCGCGGCCGAGCAGGAAGGCGAGCTCGTCGAGGGCCGGACGCTCGTCGTCGACGACGAGGACCCGCAGCGCCGGGGCGGTGGTCGGACGGTTCATGAGTGCACTCCAGGGGCGAACTTGGGCACCCGCACGATGACCTTCGTGCCGGCGCCGGGGGCAGTCTCCACGACGAGTCCGTGGTCGTCGCCGAAGGCGTTGCGCAGGCGGGCGTCGACGTTGCCCAGCCCCACCGAGTCGAGGGCCTGGTCGCCGGCCAACGCCCGACGCACCTTCTCGGGGTCTTCGCCGACCCCGTTGTCCTCGACCTCGATCAGGCACTCCTGCCCCAGGTCGCTCGCGGTGATGGAGAGGTGACCGACGCCCTCGGCGGCCTCCAGCCCGTGGCGCACCGCGTTCTCCGCGAGGGGCTGGATGCACAGGAACGGCACCGTCACCGGCAACACCTCCGGCGCGACCCGCAGCGTCACCTGGAGCCGGTCGCCGAAGCGCGCCTGCTCCAGCACCAGGTAGCGCTCGATCGAGCGCAGCTCCTCGGCGAGCGTCGTGAACTCACCGTGGCTGCGGAAGGAGTAGCGGGTGAAGTCGGCGAACTCCAGCAGCAGCTCGCGGGCCCGGTCGGGGTCGGTGCGCACGAAGCTGGCGATCGCGCCGAGTGAGTTGTAGATGAAGTGCGGGCTGATCTGCGCCCGCAGGGCGCGCACCTCGGCCTCCACCGCCCGGTGTCGCTCGGCGTCCAGCTCGGCCAGCTCCAGCTGGCCGCTGACCCAACGGCCGACCTCGTGCACCGCCAGCAGCAACCCGGCGCTGGCCTCGGGTGCCATGGCGAGCAGCACCCCGACCGTACGCCCCTCGACGGCCAACGGGGTGGCCAGCGCGTGGCGCACCGGGCACCCCGGGTTGTCGCACTCCAACCCGGTCGGGTCGCTGGCGTCGGTGTCGCCCTCCTCGACCGTGCGGGCCACCAGTGAGGCGACCTGGTCGGCGTGGTGACGACCCAGGCCGTCCCAGGCGAGGAGCCCGCCGGCGTCGGCGAGGGCCACGGCGGGGGTGCCCAGGAGCGTACGCAGGTGGGTCGCCGCCTCCTGCGCGCTCGCCTCGGTCAGCCCCTCGCGCAGGGCGGGGGAGGCCTGCGAGATGGTGTGCAGCGTCTGGAAGGTGGCGCGGTCGGCCTCCGAGCCCAGGGGAGGGCGTCGTGGCAGGCGCAACCAGCTCATGGCGACACCGTAGCGGTGAGCGCTGTCACATCGCTGCGCCGCGGCTCAGCGGAAGTCGATCAACAACATGTCGGTGTCGGTGCCGTCGGAGGTGAAGAGGTCGGCGTCGAAGCGGAACTTCGGCGGTGCGTCGGGTGACGCCGTCGGCTCCTGGGCCTCGCCGGTGTCCTCGCCCTCGGCGGGGGCGTCGCAAG
Organism: Nocardioides malaquae; assembly: GCF_015070385.1. Taxonomy (GTDB): domain Bacteria; phylum Actinomycetota; class Actinomycetes; order Propionibacteriales; family Nocardioidaceae; genus Nocardioides; species Nocardioides malaquae. The sequence goes on from NZ_JADCSA010000012.1 coordinate 25,842, forward strand.
CCGTGGCCGACCGGTCCTTCGGCTCGGCGGCCTCGCCCGTCGTGGCGTCGGCCTGCTCGGCGCCGCCGGTGGCGATCCGCAGCGCGTCGGTGCCGTCGTCGAAGAGGCCCGGCTGGTGCACGACCTGGGTGCGCACGGCGTGCACGCGGTGGGGCAGCTGCATGCCGTCCATCCCGCGGCCGTAGTCGTCGTAGAACGCCTTGACCTCGGCGACCGCGGTCGCGCGGTCCTCCGCGGAGAGCTCCGCGACCCACGACCGGGAGAGCACCAGGTCGGCCACTGTGCGCCGGTCGATCTCCTGCCACACTGTCCAGGTCTCCTCCTCGACGAAGCTGAAGAGGGGCGACTGCAGGAGGCTCTCGGTGATCGAGGCGGTGCGGGGTTCGTTGTCGCGGGCGCCCAGCGGGCCCTCGAGGAAGGCGCCGAGCCGGCGCACCCACGGGATCCGGGTGTCGCGCTCGTGCCAGACCACGCTCAGGTGCCCGCCGGTCTTGAGCGCCTTGGCGATCACCGGCAGCGCGGTGTCGAGGTCGAAGGAGGTGAAGGCCGTCGAGCAGACCACGGCGTCGACCGACCGGTGCCGCAGGTCGAGGTCCTCGACGGTGCCCTCGGTGACGGGCACGGACGGCAGTCGCTTGCTCAGCAGGGAGAGCATCGCGGGGTCGTGGTCGACGGCGTGCACCGCGTGGCCCGCCGCCACGAGCAGCTCGGTCAGCTTGCCGATGCCGGCGCCCAGCTCGAGCACGGTGCGACCCTGGCCCGGCACGATCCACGGCACGATCTCGGCGGGGTGCCCCGGGCGTCCGTGCACGTGCGCCGCGGCCACGTCGTGGGTGCGGCGCGGCTCGTGTGGGGGTCGTTCGCTGGCCATTGCTCCAAGGCTACTAGCGTGAGGGCGCGTGAGCACCGATCCCCTCGCCTGGCTGGCGCAGCTCGAAGGCGTCGCCTCGGCGTACGCGGCCACGCGCGACGGCATCGACGTCATGTTGCGCGACCGCGGCCTGCGTCAGACCGACCCGGCCACCACCGCCGAGGCGCTGGCGGTCGGGGCCCACGCCTCCGCCGTGCTGGAAGGGTCGACCTCCACCCTGGCGGACCTCGACGCCGGGGTCGGCGACGAGATCGCCCAGGACTCCCTGCGCCTCTCCACCGAGGTGCTCGCGCTGACCCCGCAGCTGAAGCGCTCCCCGGCCCAGGTGTTCGCCCGGCTCCACGCCGTCGCCGCGGCCACCGCGCTGCCGCCCGAGCAGCTCGGCCGACCCCGCGACGCCGAGTCGGCGCAACGCCTCCAGTCCCTGGGGCAGCTCGTGCTCGCGTCCACCGAGGTGCCGGCGCTGCTGCTCGCCGCCGTGGTGCATGCCGAGATCGCCACCGCTGCCCCCTTCAGCTCCCACAACGGCATCGTGGCGCGCGCGGCCGAACGTCTCGTGCTGGTGGCCCGCGGCGTCGACCCGAAGTCGCTCATGGTGCCCGAGGCCGGTCACCTGGCGTTGCGCGCGCAGTACGAGTCGAACCTCTCCGGCTACGCCAGCGGGCAGCAGCGCGGCCTGCACGCCTGGGCGCTCTACGCCGCGGAGGCGTACGCCAAGGGCATGGAGCTGAGCCCACTGCGCCCGGTCAAGAAGCCTCGCCGCGACCGCGACTGAAGGCGCATGCGAACGGCACCCCGCCGTGGAGGACGGAGTGCCGTTCACTGACACGTGACATCCGGATAACAAGCGTGCTGTCTCTTGTTGTGGCCGGCGGTCAAGCCGCCTGACCATCGCCCTGTCGAAGGGAAGGTCGCCGCGTGGGTACCGAACTCACGTGCAGATCATGTGGAGTTGATGACTCCTGTCTACGCCTGTTGACGGGCTTCTTCAAGGGTTGACTTTCGCGTCAGTCAATGGCGCAATGCCGTCGGCGTCACACGTCGCGGGGCCGGCGTCGGGCGTTCGCCCAGACGTAGCCACCGACCGCCACCGCGCTGCCGACCGCGAGCGCCGCGAGCGTCTGCCCGGTGACCTTCGAGCGGCTGTTGAGACCCACGGGGCGGGTGAAGACGAGCACCGGCCAGTCACGCTCCTCCGCGATGCGCCTGAGCTCCTTGTCGGGGTTCACCGCGAACGCGTGACCCACCACCTCGAGCATCGGCACGTCGGTGACCGAGTCGCTGTAGGCGTAGCTGGCGGCGAGGTCGTAGCCCATCTCGTCAGCCAGGTCGTGGATGGCCCGGGCCTTCTCCTCGGCGTAGACGTAACGCGTGATCTGGCCCGTGTAGCGACCGTCCTCGGAGACCTCGAGCTCGGTGGCGACCACGCCGTCGGCGCCGAGCATCTGGCCGATCGGCCCCACCACGTCGAGGCCCGAGGCCGAGACGATGATGACGTCGCGTCCGGCGTCACGGTGCTCCTCGATCAGGGAGACCGCCTCGTCGTAGACCAGCGGGTCGACCACGTTGTGCAGGGTGTCGGCCACGATCTCGCGGACCGTGGCCACGTCCCACCCCGTGATCAGGCCGGAGAGGAACTCGCGCAGCCGGTCCATCTGGTCGTGGTCCGCGCCGCCGACCGCGAAGACGAACTGGGCGTAGGCCGAGCGCAGCATCGCGCGCTTGGTGATGAGCCCGCCGTCGGCGAAGTGGCGCGAGAAGGCGAGCGTGCTCGATGCGGCGATGATCGTCTTGTCGAGGTCGAAGAACGCCGCAGCAGGGCGGGACATGTCCTCATCGTGGCACGGGAACGGGGCTCGGGACAGGAACGCGGGAGAAGGCCGGGGGTCGGTGTGGCGCGGCTCACGTCGCCACCAGGGGTCCCCAGAAGGGTCGTTCCGGGCGCTCGAAGCGGGTTCTCCACAGGCCGTACGCACGTGGGCGGCGCCCGTCGGCGCGGCGCGGCAGGGTCGTGGTCATGGCTCGCACGACACCCCACTCGACCGCCCACGCCCTCGACCACACCCACCCCTCGGTTGCGCCGGTGCTGCTGGTGACCGACGACGCCGAGATGGTGGCGGAGGTGCAACGGTGCGTGGCGGGCTCGGGCATCGGCGTCGAGGTCTGCCCCTGGGGTCCGGCCGCTGCGTCGAGCTGGCCGGGAGCTGTCGTCGTGCTGCTCGACACCGCCGTGGCGCCGGTGGTCGCAGAGGCCGGACTGCGTCGGCGCCCGGAGGTCCACCTGCTGTGCCGGGGTGCCCCGGAGGCCGACGACTACCGGGTCGCGGTCGCGGTGGGTGCCGAGAGCGTCACGGCGGTGACGAGTGGGCGTGCCCGGGTGCGCGACCTCCTTGCGGAGCGGGTCGCGCCGGGGTCACCCGGCCAGGTGGTGGCCGTGCTGGGTGGTTCCGGCGGCGCCGGCGCCAGCACGCTCGTGGCCGCTTTGGCCCAGGCCGCCGTGCGTCGCGGCGACGCGGTGCTGGTGCTCGACTGCGACCCGGTCGGCGCCGGCATCGGGCGCATCCTGGGCGCTGACCGGGTCAGTGGGCTCGGCTGGCCCGACCTGGTGGCCTCGCCGGGGCGCGTCGGGCCGGTCTCCCTGGCCGAGGCGGTGGCCCGCGTCGACGGGATCGGGGTGCTGACCGCTCCCGCCGGCGACCTCGGGGCGCCGACGGTCTGCGAGGTGGCCGAGACCGCCCGCCGGGTGCACGACCTGGTGCTTCTCGACCTGCCCCGGCGGGGTGCCGACGTCGGCGACGTCGTCGCGCGGGTCGACCGAGCGTTGCTGATGGTGCGCCCGGGGCTGACCGGCGTCGCGGCCGCGGCTCGGCGGGTCGAGACCTGGGGCTGGTCACCCTCCGCCGCGCCCGCGCACCGCGCCCGGGCGGGGGTCGGCGTCGTGCTCCGAGGTCGCGGCACGTCGGCGGAGGCGGTCTCCACCGCCCTCGGCCTGCCGGTGCTCGCGCGACTGCCCGACCACCGCGCGGTCGAGGAGGCCGTCGACCTGGGCCTCGGCCCCCTGCCGGGCCGCCGGGGGGCGTGGGCTCGTGCCGTCGCCGGGGTGCTGGAGTCGGTCACGGGTCCCGTGGTGACCGGACGCGGTGCTGCAGGAGGTGCGAGGTGAACGCTGCATCGCCCGGTCCGGTCGCCGGGCCAGTCCCCGGACTCGTGGCGTCCGAGCTCGTCGCCGCCGTCCGCGACGACCTCGTGCGTCACCCCGGGGAGGTCACCCCGGCCCGGGTGGCGGAGTGCCTGCACCGGCTCGGTCGGCCGGTCAGCGCCGAGGCCGTGGCCGCCGTGCACGACGAGGTCGTGCGGAGCTCGCGTGGTCTGGGGCCTCTTGCGGGGCTGGTGGCCGACCCCGACGTCACCGACGTCCTGGTCAACGGCCCCGGTCGGGTCTGGGTCGACCGGGGTGAGGGGGTCGAGGCCACCGACGTGGTGCTGCCCGACGAGGAGGAGGTGCGCCGCCTGGCCCAACGCCTCGCCGCACGGGGCGGTCGACGACTCGACGACGCCACGCCGTACTGCGACGTCCGTCTGCCCGACGGCGCCCGCTTCCACGCCGTGCTCGCCCCGGTGGCCCACCCCGGCACCACCATCTCGCTGCGCATCCCTCGGGCCAGGGGCCTCACCCTGGCCGAGATGGTGAGCGAGGGGGCCGTGACGCCGACGGGCGCCCGGCTCCTGCGCGACGTGGTCGTGGGTCGGCTCGCCCACCTCGTCAGCGGCGGCACCGGCAGCGGCAAGACGACCCTGCTGGGCACCCTGCTGGGTCTCGTGCCCGCGGACGAACGGATCGTCCTGGTGGAGGACTCGGCCGAGCTCCGACCCGACCACCCGATGGTCGTCGGCCTGGAGGCCCGTCCGGCCAACGCCGAGGGCGCGGGCGAGGTCTCGCTCCGTACGCTCGTGCGCCAGGCCCTGCGGATGCGTCCCGACCGGCTGGTGGTGGGGGAGGTGCGCGGGGCCGAGGTGGTCGACCTCCTCGCGGCCATGAACACCGGCCACGAGGGTGGGTGCGGCACGCTGCACGCCAACTCGGCCTCCCGGGTGCCCGCCCGCATCGAGGCGCTGGCCGCGACCGCGGGCCTCGACCGGGCTGCCGCAGCTGCCCAGTTCGTCGCCGCTGTCGACGTCCTGCTCCACGTCACCCGCGGACGCGACGGGGTGCGGCGCCTCGCCGAGGTGGCCGTGCCCAGGCTCGGGGAGCACGGGGCAGAGGCGGTGTGGGCGCTGCAGTTCGACGCCGACGGCCGGATGCGCGAGGGCCCCGGCGCCGACCTGCTCGCCACCCGACTCGAGGGCGTGGCCCGGTGAGCGGGGAGTGGTGGGTCGCGGCGGCGCTCTTCGCTGCTGTGCTGGTGGCGGGGGCCGGGCATGAGGATCGATTGCGCCTGCTGGGCCGTCGGACGATGGCGGGTCGCGGTGCTTGGTCCGCGCCGGTGCTGGGCGGGTCAGTGCTGAATGAGCGAGTACCGGGCGGGCCAGTGCGGGGCGGGCAGTCAGCGCCGTTGCCCCGGTGGCATCCCCGGGGCCGACGCCGCGCCAGGATCGCTGCTGCCGAGCGTGCCCTCGAGGCCTGCGGCGTGATGGCCGAGGAGCTGCGGGCGGGGCGCGACGCCGGCAGTGCGCTGGCGTGCGCCGCCGAGGTCTGTCCCGAGCTGGGCCCGGCGGTCCAGGCCCACGAGCTCGGGGCCGACGTGCCAGCGGCGCTGCGCGCCACGGGGGTGCCCGCGTTGGGCCGGGTGGCCGGCGCCTGGCAGGTCTCTGCGCGCAGCGGGCTCGGCCTCGCGGAGACCGTCCGCGCCGTCGCCGACGACCTGCGCGCCGACTCCGCGACCCGGCGGGTGGTGGTCGCCGAGCTCGCCTCGGCCCGCGCCACCGCACGACTGCTGGTGGCGCTGCCGGCAGTCGCGCTGCTCGTCGGGTCGGGCAGCGGCGGGGCGCCCTGGCGGTTCTTCGCCTCGGGGGTGCCGGGCGCCCTGTGCGGCCTCGTCGGCACGGGGCTGCTGCTCACCGGGCTGTGGTGGATCGAGCGGATCGCCGACGCGGTCGAGGTGCGGGCGTGACGGTGTGGACGTGACGGTGTGGGTCGTGGCGCTGGCGTGCGTCGGGACGGTGCTGCTCAGCGGTGGGGACCCCGTCTCCGCCGAGCGCTGGCGGGCGGTGGGGGTGCGGGCGAGTGATGCCGGGGTGCGTGTGGGGCGAGCCACGGTGGAAGGTCGGGCCAGCGCGCCCGTCGTGCAGGCGTCGCTCTGCCTGGGCGCCGGTGCGGCTCTCGGGGTGGTGGTCGGGGGTCCCGGTCCCGCGGCGATCGGGTGGGGCGCCGCGATCGCGGCGGCGGCGTGGTGGGCCGTGCGCCGCGCACCCCGGGCTGCGGCCCGTCGCGCCGACCGGGCGGTCGCGGCCGACCTGCCCTTCCTGGTGCTGCTCCTCGCGGCCGGACTGCGCGCGGGCGGCTCGGCCGACGTGGCGCTCCGCGCAGCGCAGCAGGCGTGCCCGGGGCCGGCCGCCGAGCGGTTGCGACCACTGACCGCCCGTCTGGCCTGGGGGGTCGACCCTGCTGAGGTCTGGGCCGACCTCGCCCTCGACCCCGCGCTGGGTGCCCTGGGTCGACGCCTCGGTCGCTCGCACCGGACCGGGGTGTCGGTCGCCGACGCGGTGGCCGACCTGGCGACCGAGCTCGCCGTCCGCCGGCGCAGCGAGGTGGAGGACCTGGCGCGCGGCGTGGGCGTGCGCGCGGCGTTGCCCCTGGGGCTGTGCCTGCTGCCCGCCTTCCTGCTGCTCGGCATCGTGCCGGTGGTCGCCGGACTCATCGGCCAGTTGGCCTGGCAGTGAACTCGGCGACCGGTGGCGTGACGCGCACCAGTGGGGGGAGCGCCAGGTGGCGGGTCCTCGAGCCACGACCCGTGCACAACCCGGCCGCACTCCACAGCGCTCGTCTGGCCTCGGCGCCCACCCCCTCGGCTCCGCGAGGTTGGAGCCTCGGCCGCACCCGCGGTCGAGGACACAGGAGGTATCGGATGAAGACCATGACGACCGTCGTCCGTCGCGCCGGGCAGCGTCGCAAGGGCGAGGAGGGCATCACCACCGCGGAGTACGCCGTCGGCACGGCCGCCGGAGCGGGCTTCGCGGCCCTGCTCTTCGCGCTGCTGACCGGCGGTCTGGGTGACCGGCTGCTCAACACTCTCTTCGACCACGTGCTCTCGCTGCTGGGCGTGGGATGAGGCGCGGTGAACGGGGCGCGGTCACCGCCGAGATCGCCCTAGGGCTGCCGCTGCTCGTCTCGATGACGATCGGGTCGGTGTGGTTGGTCGCCGTCGGGGCGGCCCAGGTGCGGGCGGTCGACGCCGCCCGCGAGACCGCCCGGGCCGTCGCTCGTGGCGACGAGGTGGGCGCCGCGGTCGAGGTGGGGGAGCGCATCGCCCCCGCCTCGGCGCGGGTCCGGGTGGAGCAGGGTGACGGCCAGGTGCGGGTGGTGGTCAGCGCCGGCGTTCCGCCGCCGGCCGGTCTCTTCGCCGGGTTGGGCCGTGCGCCGGTGCGCGCGGAGGCGGTTGCGGTGCTGGAGGAACCGTGAGCAGCCGGCCGGGCGGCCGGCGGTCGAGCGACAGGTGCGAGCGGGGCGCGGGGTCGGTGCTGACGCTCGCGCTGGTCGCAGTCCTGCTGACCGTGACGCTCGCGGTCGCGGCGTGCGGGGGCCTGTTGAGCGCCCACCGGCAGGCCCAGTCGGCAGCCGATCTGGCGGCCCTTGCCGGTGCGGTGGAGGCTGCTCGTGGCGGTGACGGGTGCGCGGCCGCCGCGCGGGTGGCCGAGCTCAACGGGGCCCGGAGCGTGCGGTGCTCGGTCGAGGGCACCGAGGTGAGGGTGGTGACGGGGGTGCGCGGGCCGAGGTGGGCGGGCTTCCGGGCCGAGCTGGTCGGCGAGGCGGTCGCGGGGCCCCGGGGTCAGAGACCCTCAGTAATGCCGGGTCAGAGGCCCTCAGTAATGCCGGGTCAAAGACCTTCTGCGCTGGCGGCCAGCTGGGCGACGGCGGGAGCGAGGTCGTGACAGCTGCGCGGAACCTCGGTGTAGCCGTCGAGCACCAGCAGCAGGCCTTCCTCCGGCCGGGTCCAGAGCACGGCGGCGCGCTCGTGCACGACCCACTCGCCCTGCCGCCAGACCCGGAGCCGGTGGTGCACCAGGGTGGCCGCCCCCGACGAGGTGGTGAGCTCCTGCCAGGTCGGCGCGCCGTGCACCTCGTGCCCCGACAGCAGGTCACGCACCACGTCGAGCACCTCCTGCCCGGCCGGCAGCGGCATCGACTGCAGCGTGGCGTGCGCGACCGGGCTCAGGGTCGTGGCGTCGGCGAGCAGCAACCAGGCCGACATCAGGAACGGGTCGGAGTCGCTCAGCCGTCCTTCCCGAGTGCCGGCGAGCCGTCCGGCCATCGAGGCCACGGCGGGGGCGACCTCGGCGGCGTGCGGGTCCGTGGCGTACGCCTCGGCGAGGCGTCGGGCGTACGCGGCCTCGTCGGTGGGGGTGAGCTCGAGGGGCAACCACCGGGCGAAGCCACCGATGGTGAGCTCGTGGATCATGCCGCCGACGCTACCCAGCGGCCGGAGCGCCAGCCAGCAGCACGTCCAGCAGGCGCCGGGCCCCGGCCTTGTCGAGGGGGTTGTTGGCGTTGCCGCACTTGGGTGACTGGATGCACGACGGGCACCCCTCGAAGCACTCGCAGGCCGCGATCGTCTCCCGGGTCGCGGTCAGCCACTCGACGGCGGCCCGGTAGCCCCGCTCCGCGAAGCCCGCCCCGCCCGGGTGGCCGTCGTGCACGAAGACGGTCAGCAGGTCGGTGTCGGGGTGTCGGGCGGTGGAGACGCCACCGATGTCCCAGCGGTCGCAGGTGGCGAAGAGCGGCAGCAGGCCGATCGAGCAGTGCTCCGCGGCGTGGGCCGCGCCGGGCAGGTCGACCGCGTCGAGGCCGGCAGCCGCCAAGGCGTGGTCGGGCACGGTCCACCAGACGGCGGTGGTGCGCAGCGACCGTGGCGGCAGGTCGAGCGGGTGCTCGGCGACCACGTCGCCACCGGGTTGGCGACGCACCAGGTAGGAGACGACCTGGCTGGTCACGTCGACGTCGCCCACGTGCAGGGTGCAGTCACCCCACCGCACGCGCTCGCGGGTCTCCACGATCGCGATGTCGGTGGTCTCCCGCGCCGACGTGGAGTGGTCGACGTCGCGCCGCTGCAGGATCGCGACCCGGTCCTCCAGGTCGAGGTCGTCGACCACCCAGGTCTCCCCCCGGTGCAGGTAGACGGCGCCGGGGTGGGCCGTCGAGTGCACCGAGGCGGCGTCGACGGTGCCGACCACGCGACCACTGTCGCTCTCGACCAGCTGGAAGGCCGCGCCCCCGGTGGAGCGGATGTCGGTGTGGTCACTGGGGCGGGCCGCGTCGGTCCAGAACCAACCGCGGGGCCGTCGTCGCAGCAGCCCGTTGGCGACCAGCCCGTCGGCGACCTCGCGGGCCCGCGGACCGAAGAGCGGCAGGTCGGCCTCGGTCAGCGGGATCTCGTGCGCCGCGGCGCACAGGTGCGGAGCGAGCACGTAGGGGTTGTCCGGGTCGAACGCCGTCGCCTCCACCGGGGCGCCGAGCAGCGCCTCGGGGTGGGCGACCAGGTAGGTGTCCAGCGGGTCGTCACGGGCGATCAGCACGGCGAGCGCGTCCTGCCCGTCGCGCCCCGCTCGCCCGACCTGTTGCCAGAACGCCGCCCGGGTGCCGGGGAAGCCCGCGACCAGCACGGCGTCTAGACCGCTCACGTCGATGCCCAGCTCCAGTGCGTTGGTCGCCGCCAGACCGGTCAGCCGGCCCGCCCGCAGCGAGGCCTCGAGGTCACGGCGCTCCTCGGGCAGGTAGCCGCCGCGGTAGGCCGCCACCCGCCCCGGCAGCGAGGGGTCGACGTCGGCCAACAGCTCCTGGGTGCGCACCGCGACCTGCTCGGCGGCGCGCCGGGAGCGTACGAACGCCAACGTCGCGACGTCCTGGACGACCAGGTCGGCCAGCAGGTCGGCCGCCTCGGAGGAGGCGGCACGCCGCACCGGCGCGCCGTTCTCGCCGGCGTAGGTGGTCAGCGGCGGCTCCCACAGGCCGATCTGCACCCGGCCGCGTGGCGAGTGGTCGGCGGTCAGGGCCACGTGGTCGAGGCCGGTCAGCCGAGTCGCTGCCGTCTCGGGCTCGGCGACCGTCGCCGAGCAGAGCACGAACGTGGGGGAGGCGCCGTACGCCCCCGCGACGCGCCGCAGCCGGCGCAGCACCTGCGCGACGTGGGCCCCGAAGACGCCGCGGTAGTGGTGGCACTCGTCGACCACCACCCACCGCAGCTTCGCCAGGAAGCGAGCCCATCGCTGATGCGCCGGCACGAGCGAGCGGTGGAGCATGTCGGGGTTGGTGAGCAGGTACTCCCCGTGGTCGCGCGCCCAGTCGCGTTGCTCCCGGCTGCTGTCGCCGTCGTGGGTCGTGACCCGTACGCCCGTGCGCAGGTCGGTGAGCCCGGCGAGCTGGTCCTGGGCGAGCGCCTTGGTCGGCGACACGTAGAGCGCGGTGGCGCCTCGCTCGTCGCGGGCGCCGCGCGACTCCAGGATGCCGGTGAGCACGGGCAGCTGGTAGGCCAACGACTTGCCCGAGGCGGTGCCGGTGGCGAGCACGACGTGCTGCCCGGCGCGCACGGCGTCGGCCGCGACGACCTGGTGGAGCCAGGGCTCCTCGACCCCGCGGGCCGTGAAGGCCGCCCGGACCGACGGGTGCACCCACTCCGGCCACGGCGCCGTGGTGGCCGCGCGGGCGGGCAGCTCCTCGACGTGCCGCAGGCGCTCGTCGCGCCCCGGCACGCCCGACAGCCGCGTCATCGCGTCACCCAGCCGGTGCGCGGAGGCACGGGGTGAGGAGGGGGTCGTCGGCGGCACCTGTCCAGTCTGACAAGAGCCGCCGACAGTCGTCTGGGCACCGTGTCACGATGGGGCGCGTCCGACGTGTCGTCCCACGTGGCGTCACGCGGCCACCGGTCGTTTGTTAGCCTGCCCAGAGCCGCATGAGCAGGACTCTGGCGGTGTCTCGGCATGGGGCCGGGTGCTAACCGGGAGGAGTGACAAGGTGGACTTGACGCTGGAGACGGTCGAGACCTCTGGCCGGACCGTGATCGCGGTCGGCGGTGAGATCGACGTCTACACCGCGCCGAAGCTGCGCGACACCATCACCGATCTGGTGGCTGCGGGTTCCTACGACCTCGTCGTCGACCTCAGTGCCGTGGAGTTCCTCGACTCGACCGGGTTGGGTGTGCTCGTGGGTGGACTGAAGAAGGTCCGCTCCCACGACGGCACCCTGTCCCTGGTCTGCGCCCAGGACCGACTGCTGAAGATCTTCCGGATCACGGGCCTGTCGAAGGTGTTCGACATCCACGCCGACCAGGCGGCGGCGCTCGCCAACTGATCCTCACCGAAAGGACGCGGCCCCTCCCGGCCGCGTCCTTTTGCATTGTGTCTCTAGTGGCACCGTGCCTCTGGCGTGACCGGGGTCACATCTGCGTAGAGTGTCGAGCCAACCGGAACCAACCCCCGGACTCCTCTCGCACGGAGGCGCAGATGACTCGATCCGTCGTGGCAGCAGCAGTCGGACCCACTCCTGAGCTCAGCGGCACCAACCTGGTGCTGGTCGCCGTCGTCCTGGGCATCTCCCTGGCCGCCTTGGCGATGGCCGCCGTCTTCCGCAGCCAGGTGCTCGCGGCCTCCGACGGCACCCCGCGCATGCAGGAGATCGCCCGCGCGGTGCAGGAGGGCGCCAACGCCTACCTGGCCCGCCAGTTCCGCACCCTGGCCGTCTTCGTCGTCATCGCCTTCTTCGTGCTGCTGGCGCTGCCGGCGGCCGACCTCGGCGTGCGGATGGGCCGATCCATCTTCTTCGTGCTGGGGGCTGGCTTCTCCGCCGCCATCGGCTACCTCGGCATGTCGCTGGCCGTGCGCGCCAACGTGCGCGTCGCCTCCGCCGCGGAGACCGAGGGCCGCGAGCCGGCGATGACCGTCGGCTTCCGCACCGGCGCCTTCGTCGGCATGACGACCGTCGGCCTGGGCCTGCTGGGCGCCAGCTCGGTGGTGCTGATCTTCCGCGACGAGGCCGCCCACGTGCTCGAGGGCTTCGGCTTCGGCGCCGCGCTGCTGGCGATGTTCATGCGGGTCGGCGGCGGCATCTTCACCAAGGCCGCCGACGTGGGCGCCGACCTGGTCGGCAAGGTCGAGCACAACATCCCCGAGGACGACCCGCGCAACGCCGCGACGATCGCCGACAACGTGGGCGACAACGTGGGCGACTGCGCCGGCATGGCCGCCGACCTCTTCGAGTCGTACGCCGTCACGCTGGTCGCCGCGCTCATCCTCGGGTCGCAGGCCTTCGGTGACGCCGGCCTCGTCTACCCGCTGCTGATCCCCGCGGTGGGTGCGCTGACGGCCGTGCTCGGCGTCTTCCTCACCCGCGCCAAGGCCGGCCAGAACGGCCTGACGACCATCAACCGGGCGTTCTACATCTCGGCCGCGGTGGGCGGCCTCGGCTCGGTCGTCCTGTCCTACCTCTACCTGCCGGCGTCGTTCTCGGAGTTCGCCAACGTCACCGGGGCCGACATGGGCACCGCCAGCGGCGACCCGCGGCTCATCGCCGCCGCCGCGGTGGTCATCGGCATCGTCATGGCCGCCGCCATCCTCACCCTCACCGGCTACTACACCGGCACCGAGCACGGACCGGTGAAGGAGGTCACCCGCACGTCGCTGACCGGCCCCGCGACCGTGATCCTGTCGGGTCTCAGCGTCGGCTTCGAGTCCGCGGTCTTCACGACCCTGGTCATCGGCGCCGCGGTCATGGGTGGCTACCTGCTGGGCGGCGCGACCCTGACGGTCTCGCTCTTCGCGGTGGCGCTGGCCGGGTGCGGACTGCTCACCACCGTCGGCGTGATCGTCGCCATGGACACCTTCGGCCCGGTCGCCGACAACGCCCAGGGCATCGCGGAGATGTCGGGCGACGTCAGCGAGGAGGGCGCGCAGATCCTCACCGAGCTCGACGCGGTCGGCAACACCACCAAGGCGATCACCAAGGGCATCGCGATCGCGACGGCGGTGCTGGCCGCGACCGCACTCTTCGGCTCCTACGCGACCTCGGTGGCCACCGCGTTCGCGGAGTCGGGGGCGAGCGAGGCGCTCGACTTCACCGTCTTCAGCCCGGCCATCCTGGTGGGCATCCTGCTGGGTGCCTCGGTGGTCTTCCTCTTCTCGGGCCTGGCCATCAACGCCGTCGCCCGGGCTGCGGGCGCGGTGGTGCTGGAGGTGCGGCGCCAGTTCCGCGAGATCCCCGGGATCATGGAGGGCACCGGCCGTCCGGAGTACGGCAAGGTCGTCGACATCGTCACCCGCGACTCGCTGCGCGAGCTGGTCACCCCCGGCGTGCTCGCCGTGATGGCGCCCGTCGCGGTCGGCTTCGGTCTGGGCGTGGAGGCGCTCGCCGGATTCCTGGCCGGGGCGATCGGTGCCGGCACCCTGATGGCGGTCTTCCTCGCCAACTCCGGTGGCGCCTGGGACAACGCCAAGAAGCTCGTCGAGGACGGCCATCACGGCGGCAAGGGGTCGGAGGCGCACGCGGCGACGGTCATCGGTGACACCGTGGGCGACCCGTTCAAGGACACTGCCGGCCCGGCGATCAACCCGCTGCTCAAGGTGATGAACCTGGTCTCGCTGCTGATCGCCGCCACCGTCGTGCAGGTGAGCATGGGGGCCGACGAGAACCCGGTGCTGCGTTACGGGATCGCGTTCGTGGCGCTGGCGATCGTGGTGGTCGTGGTGGTGCTGTCGAAGTCGCGCGGCAACCAGATGCCGACCAGCGACGCCGACGCCCCCGAGGCGTTGCAGCAGCACCTGCGCTGACCTAGGGTCGTCGCCAGTCGGGGTGCGGAGGGCGCCCTGGGGAGAGGGAGACCCACGTGAAGCTGCGCATCCGATCGCTGGCCCTGGCGCCGGTCGTCGCGCTCGCCCTGACCGCCTGCGGAGCCTCGGAGGAGGAGTACGCGGAGGCGATGACCGACGGACTCTCCTCCGCGGAGTCCCAGCCCATCAGCCAGGCCAAGGCCGGCTGTGTCTCGGACGCCTTCGTCGGACGCCTCGGCACCGAGCGCCTCGGCGAGATGGGTGACCCGGCCGACCTGGAGGCGGCAGCCCGTTCGCTCTCCTTCCCGGGCCTCAACCTGACCGAGGCCGAGGGCAACGACCTCTACGACGACTTCATCTCCTGCGACACCGACCTCAACGGGCTGGTGACCGCCGAGCTGGCGGACCAGGGCCTGGCCCTGCCCGACGAGCTGATGGAGTGCCTGTCGAAGAAGCTCTCCGCCGAGCAGATGCGCGGCTACTTCGTGCCGCTGATGCGCTCGGGCCAGACCGACATCAAGCGCCCGGTGATGAAGAAGATCGAGCGTGGCGTCGTCACGTGCGCCGAGGAGTTCGGCCCCCAGGGGTGACGGCTGGGAGGATGGGCACCATGCCTGACCTCCCGCTCCTCGCCGACGCCCACCTGCCCGGTCAGCTCCGCTCCGCGCTCGAGCGGGCGAGCTTCACCTACGCGACCGTCGCCGACCTGCTCGGGCCCCGCGCGCACGAGGCGCTGGGACGCAACGAGACGACGCCCGGCGAGCGGGTCACCCGCGGCGGCAGCCCGTTGGAGACCCTGACCCGGTTGTTCACGCTGCAGCGTCCGGTGACCCGTGCGCACGCCGACACGGCGTTGCCGGGCCTGGTCGACCGGCTGGTCGAGGCCGGCGTCCTGGAGGGCTCGGCGGGCGAGCTGCGCGCCGCGGTGGACGTACGCCCCTACGCCAGCGACGACGGTGACGGCTCCGACGCGTCGGCGGACCTCTGGGTCCTCTCCGACCTGACGCCCGGGATGGACGGCCGCCCCCACCGGGTGGGCGGAGACTACGTGCTCGGCGTGAGTCCGGCGTCGACGTCGCTGGCGCAGCTGACGATGCGTACGCCGGTGGCGCGCGCCCTGGACCTCGGCACCGGCTGCGGGGTGCAGGCGCTCCACCTGGCGACGCACGCCGATGCGGTGGTCGCCACCGACGTCAACGCCCGCGCCCTGACGATGGCCCGCTTCACGATGGCGCTCAACGGCATCGACACCGTCGACGTGCGCGACGGCTCGTTCTTCGAGCCGGTGGCCGGCGAGAAGTTCGACCTGATCGCCACCAACCCCCCGTTCGTGATCTCTCCGGCGACCGGCGAACGGCTGGTCTACCGCGACTCCGGCCTGCCCGGCGACCAGGTGGTGGAGCACGTGGTCCGCCGCGGCGTCGACCACCTCTCCGAGGGCGGTTGGCTGCAGGTGCTCGCCAACTGGGCGGTCGCCGAGGGCACGCCCTGGGACGAGCGGCTCGCGGCCTGGCTGCCCGACGGCACGTCGGCCTTCGTCGTGCAGCGCGAGGTGCTGGACCCCGCTGCCTACGTCGAGCTCTGGCTCAAGGACGCCGGCCTGCACGGCGGCCCGGACTACACCGAGCGCTACGACACCTGGCTGGGCTGGATGGAGGCCCAGGGGATCGAAGGCATCGGCTTCGGCTGGATCAACGTGCGGCGGGGAGGTGAGGCCCGCGAGCTCCTCGACTGGCCCTACGACGTGGAGCAGCCGATCGCGCCCGCGATCGAGGAGTGGGAGGCCTCCCACGACGCGCTCGCCGGTGTCGACGACCTGTCGGCCGAACGCCTCGTCGTGCGCTCCGACGTACGCCAGGAGACGCAGGGGGCTCCCGGTGCCGAGGATCCGGAGACGATCGTGCTGCGTCAGCAGCGGGGGATGCGTCGTGCCCGTCAGGTCGACACCCTCGAGGCGGCCATGGTCGGCGCATGCGACGGTGACCTGGAGGTCGGCCAGATCCTCGACGCGGTGGCGAGCCTGCTGGGGCAGGACCCCGAGGGCGTACGCACGCAGGTGCTGCCGGCGGTGCGCGAGATGGTGGCCGAGGGGTTCCTCGACCTGGCCTGAGTCAGGCCTGGCCCGGGCGTGACGCAGACTGCCCGCCAGGCCGAGGCCTGACGGGCAGTGCTGCGAGCGGTGTGCTCGTCGGCCGCTACCTCCGGGTCACCCGGACGGCAATCGCCTTGGAGGACGACTTGTTCGTGCCCTTGTTGCCGGAGAAGACGGCCTTGACCCGGTTCTTCCCCTTCTTGAGCTTGGCGGCCTTCACCTTGATGGTGACCTTCTTCTTGGTGCCGCCCTTGATCTTCTTGACGGCGACGGTCTTCTTGCCGACCTTGATGAAGATCTTGCCGGTCGCGGTGCCCCTGGTCGTCACGACCACGGTGACCTTGACGGTCTTGCCCTTGACCTTGCGCTGCTTCTTGGGGATCTTCAGGGTCGTCTTCGACACCGCCTTCTTGGCCTTCAGGGTGGTCGAGGTGACCTCGACCGGGGTGAAGGTGACGGTCATGCCCTGCCCCTCGTCCACGTAGTCGGGACGCTGGACCGTCGTGCGCGCCGAGAAGGTGGCGTTCACGTCGGAGGGCTTGATCTTGTAGGTGGCCGTGGTCAGCGCGGTGCCGTTGCGCACCAGCACCGTCTGCCTGTGCTCGAACGGCTCGGCGAACGTGGCCGCCGTCGCGATGATCGTGTTGCCGACCCGCGCGCTCCCGCTCACCTTCGGCGCCGTAGTGGCCGTCGGGGGTGTGAGGGTCGGGCAGTTGAGCTTGATCACCAGATCGATCTTCTCCGGCGGCACCTCCATGGCACCCGTGGTGGCGCTGTCGCACTGGGGTGCGTCCACCTTCACCTTGTACCAACCGGCGGTGACGTCCCAGCGGAAGTAGCCGACACCGTCGGTGGTGTCGGGGTTGCGGCGGTTGGAGGGCGACATGATGTCGCTGCCGTTCGGGACGACCGTGTAGGGGTCGGCGAAGTTGTCCGCGCGCAGCAGGGTGACCGTCGCGCCGGCGACGGGACGACCCCACTGGTCGGTCACGGTGCCGCTCGGGTCGATGTAGACGTTGAACGCCGTCGGCGTCCCGCCACAGGTGGCGGGCACGTTGGTGCGGATCTCAGCGGCACCCGACTCGGGGTAGAGCGCGGCGATCGTGGCCGTGTAGACGCCGGCCGGACCCTCGACCAGGGGCAGGCCCTGGCGGAGCGGACGCCCCTCGACGAAGACCGAGTAGGTCGGGTTGGCGACCCCGGCACACCCGGTGAGACGCAGCGGCAGGTCGTCGGTCCAGTAGACCGACGGCACGGTGCCGTCGCCGGTCTCGCCGTCGAGCACCACGGTGGAGGGCATCCCCACCGGGGCCCGGAGCACGATCGGGTCCATGGTGACCGTCTGGCCGACCACGACCGTGGCGCTGCCACCGCCCGCGATCAGCTGGTCGCCCTGCGGGATCACGCGCACGTTCTGGACGCCGGCGGTGCGGGCGGAGAAGTCGAACCCGCCCCCGGCGTCGGTCCGGGTGTAGGCGCAGCTGCGTCCGGTCGACGTGCACGCCTCGACGTAGGCGTTGGCGATGCCCGCACCGGCGCCGTCGACGACGCTGCCCAGCAGGGTGCCGAAACGCTCCGTCTGGCCGGAGTTGCGCACCTGGAAGTTGTAGCGACCGGGCTCGCTGCTGCCCTGCCGGTTGGCGACCAGGGAGTTGGGGCCGCCGTCGAGGAGGGCGCCGTTGACCAGCGAGCCGGGCAGCTGGACGTGAGTGCCCTCCTCACCGGTGCCGTCGGTGAAGCCCGCCGCCGCCGAGGTGCCGCCGAGTCCGTCGGTGCCACCGGAGGCGTTGCCGGTCTCCCACTGGATCTGGTCGTAGTTGAAGGTGATGTCGAAGTCGCCGGGGCTGCGTCCGGGCTGGTCCTGGGTCGACCGCAGGATCAGCTGGAAGGAGTTCAGCTTGTCGGCACGCGAGGAGTAGAAGCCGACGTTGACCCAGTTGACGCAGAACGCGCTGCCGTCGGGGGAGGCGCCGTAGGTGACCACCTCACTGCCCTCGCCGCGGGTGTCGACGTCGGCGAAGAAGGGGGCGATCATCGGGAGCGCGGTCGGACCGGTGAGATCCTCGGGCGTGTAGGTGCTCCGGCCCTGGCCGAAGGTCACGTTGCCGTTGTTGTTGACGTAGATCTCCTCGTGGCTCGCGCCGAAGAAGGTCAACGGAAACGGGAGCGGCACCGCGTCGGAGTAGGAGTCGTCGTTGCGCTCGAGCGCGTTGGTGCGGCACCACTCGTAGTCTTCAGCGGCCGCCTGCCCCACGACGGAGGCGGTGCCCACGCGCTTCTCCGCCGCCGAGCTGGGGCCGGCCCCGTTCGGTTTCGCGGAGGGCTCGTCCGCGTGCGCCGCGCCTGCGGCGAGGCCGCTCAGCGACAGCAGGAAGGCGGTCGACATCGCAAGGATGCGGCCTCCCCCAGGTGATCTGGTCATCGTTCTCTCCTGTCAGAGATGCCAGGAGGCCCCCACGACCCCCCGGTCCCCTCGCACCATAGACCTCTTGTCCCGGGTCGGCGAGTGCCTCCATCTGGGCAAGTCAGGGGTCGGCGTCTCACGGTGCGACCGGGAGTCTCCGCGAACGGTTCCCGCCGGGGCGACGAGCCGCTACGGTCGGCAGACTTCTCGTCGACCAGGAGCAGGACCGCATGCCGAAGCTCAGAGCCCTTCCCGTCGTCAGCGCGTTGACCCTCGTGGGCCTCGCGCAGAGTGGTCGCCGCCTGCGCATACGCGCCGGTCGCCTGGCGGGTCTGGGGCCGGCTGAGGGGTCCGTCGACGTGTCCGGGTGGCGGGTCCTGGCGGCCACCGGCGTCGAGCCGCGGCCCGAGACCGTCGCCGCCGCGGTGGCGTGGGCGGAGACCGAGGGGCTGGACGCGGTCGACCTGGTGCCGGCGGACCTGCCCGTCGAGCGGGTGCTCGACCTGTTGCGCCAGGTGGACCCGGCGACCTTCCGGGCTGCGGCCACGGCCAAGGGACGCTCGGCCGGTCACGCGATCGTGGTGCGCGAGGAGGTCGCGGTCCGCGCCGACCTGCCGCAGGGTCCGGTGTCGCCTGCCGAGCTCGCGGAGGTCGCGCCGCAGGTGAAGCGGTTCGCGCCGCGTACGTTCGACCTCGCGGTCGCGCCGTCGGAGCGGGCGGTGGCCTGGTCGGCCGACGAGGAGCTGGCCTTCCAGCGGGTGGTGCTCGATCGGTTCGGCTCGCTCGCCCTCTTCACCGCCGGCGCCCAGCTGGCGCTGCTGGGTGCGGGGGTCGCGGCCTCGCGGCCGCTGGGTCTCGCCGCGGTGGCGGCTTTCCAGGCGCAGCCGGCGGTGGCGCTCGGTGGTCATGCCAACGGCCTGGCGCCGGCTGACCTGGGGCCCCGCACCGCGACGCGGTGGGCGAGCGAGGTCGTACGCCTCTCCGCGCTGCTGCGCGCCGACGCCCCGGAGGCGAGGTCGTTGCGGCTGGCCGAGGAGGCGCGGCCCTATTACGACGCCGAGCTGCCGCTGGGCACCGACCGCTTCTTCGAGGAGCCGGTCGAGAAGTGCCGCTGGTGCGGCTCGACCGAGCTGCGGCTGCTGCACACCACGCCCGACCTGATCCAGAACAAGCCGGGCACCTTCCGCCTCGACGAGTGCGTCTCCTGCGGCCACGTCTTCCAGAACCCGCGCCTGACGCCCGCTGGCCTCGACTTCTACTACCGCGACTGCTACGACGGTTTCGGCGAGGAGGAGATGGAGGGCATGTTCGCCACGCAGTCCGACGACTACGAGAGTCGTGCCGCGATGGTGCGTGCGGTCGAACCGGCCCCGCGGCGGTGGTTGGACGTCGGCAGCGGGCACGCCCACTTCTGCCTGGTGGCGCGCGAGCAGTTCCCCGAGACCTCCTTCGAAGGCCTCGACCTCGGCTCCGCGATCGATGACGCGGCCCGTCGGGGGTGGATCGACCGCTCCTACCGCGGCATGTTCCCCGACGTCGCGCCTGAGCTGGCCGACCAGTTCGACGTGGTGAGCATGCACCACTACCTCGAGCACACCCGCGAGCCCGTGGAGGAGCTGGACGCCGCCGCGACCGCCCTGCGCCCCGGCGGTCTGCTGCTCATCGAGGTGCCGGACCCGGAGTATCCGTTGGGTCGCAAGCTGGGTCGCTACTGGATGCCGTGGCTGCAGCCCCAGCACCAGCAGTTCATCTCGATGGGCCGCCTCGAGCAGGCGCTGACCGAGCGGGGCTTCACCGTCCTGGACCGCCAGCACGTGCAGAAGAACCCCGCCCTCAACGTGATCAGCGCGGGCTTCCTGCTGGCCGGTCACCTCGTGCCGCGTCAAGGGATGCCGTGGCGCCCCCGCCCGGCGGTCACCGAGCGGGCCGGCCGCATCGCCGCGCTCACGACCCTGCTGCCCCTCGCTGCTGTGGCCGGGGTGGTCGCCCAGGCCGTCGAGCAGAAGGGCGACGACGAGCCGGGGGCGGCCTACCGGGTGCTGGCGCGGCTGGAGGCCTGATCAGCGACTCCAGACGAGTCCCAGGGCCGCCGCCCGGCGACAGGCACCTTCCGCTCCTAGACTCACGAGGGTGAGGTGTGGCTACCCGCAGCCGAGCGCTGCACAGTTGAGGCTCGGCCTGCACGGGCTCGTGGGGGCGTTGGCCGTCGTGGTGGGGTTGCGCGCGCTCACCGGGGATGGCGAGCCGGTGGCCACGCTCCTGCTGGTGGTGCTATTCCTCGTCGCGTACGCCGCTCGCGCGCGGGCGGCGAGTGGAGCGGTGCGACTGACCCTCATGGTGGTGCTGGTGGCGCTGTGGGCCGGACTGGTCTTCGCCGGGGCGGATGCTGCCTACGTGTCGCTGGCGCTCTTCCTCGTCTTCCTGACCGAGCTGGCGTTCGTGCCGGCGATGCTCGCCATCGGCGCGGTCACCGCCGTCGACGTGGGGGTGCGGGTGGCAGGCGGCGGATCGTCGGAGCAGCTGCTCGCACCGCTCCTGGGGGCAGCGGTGTCGGTGCTGGTCGGCCTCGGCTTCAGGGTGCTCTTCGACGCGACCACGGCCCAGCGCGACCTGATCGAGCAGCTGCAGGTCACCCGGGCCGAGCTCGTCGAGTCGGAACGAGCAGCCGGGCAGGCCGAGGAGCGCGAACGGGTGGCCCGCGAGATCCACGACACCGTCGCCCAGGGGCTGAGCAGCATCCAGCTGCTCCTGCACGCTGCCGAGGCAGAGGTGGCGACCCGTCCGGAGCAGGCGCTGGAGCGCGTCATCCTCGCGCGGGACACGGCCGCCTCCAGCCTGGTCGAGGCCCGGCGCATCGTGGCTGAGCTCTCGCCAGCCGACCTTGTGGACTCGAGCCTGGCCGTGGCGCTGGCGCGGGTGTGCGAGCGGGCCCCTGCCCAGATCACCTTCGCGGTGGACGGGACGCCGGCGGAGGTCCCGATGCCCGTGGAGGCAGCGCTGGTGCGGATCGCCCAGTCCGCCGTGGCGAACGTCGTGCAGCACGCAGGCGGAGGGGCCCACGCCGTCGTCACGCTGAGCTGGAGCGGCGACCGGGTCCGTCTCGACGTCGTGGACGACGGACCGGGTCTGGACGTCAGCATCCTCGAATCGCCCGCGGTGGCAACCTTCGGGTTGGACACGATCCAAACCAGGGTGACCGACCTGGGCGGGGAGTTCGCGGTGGAGTCCGAGCCCGGCCACACCGCACTCGCCGTCTCCTTCGCCCTGGGCGACGGAGGGTCGACGTGATCCGGCTCGTGATCGCCGACGACCACGCGATCGTGCGGGCAGGCCTGCGTGCCCTGCTCGAGCAGCATCCCGGCGAGGTCGAGGTGGTGGGGGAGGCGTCCTCGATCGACGAGGCCGTTCAGCTCTGTCGCGCCTGGCACCCCGATGTCGTCCTCATGGACCTGCGCTTCTCCGGCGACACCCGCACCGGCGTGGACGCCACCCGCGTCATCCGTGGCCTGGAGCCGCCGTCGTACGTGCTCGTGGTGACCAACTACGACACCGACAGCGAGATCCTGCTCGCCGTCGAGGCGGGCGCCAGTGGCTACCTGCTCAAGGACACCCCGCCCGCGCAGTTGTGGGCCGCCGTGAAGTCGGCCGCCACCGGCTCGATCGCCCTCTCGCCCGCCATCGCCTCACGGCTCCGCACCCGCGCCGTCGCCCCGTCCGCCACCCTGACCCCTCGCGAGCGCGAGGTCCTCTCGGCGGTGGCGACGGGACTGTCCAACCGTGAGGTCGCCAGGTCGCTCTTCCTGAGTGAGGCAACGGTGAAGTCCCACCTGGTGCAGATCTTCGCCAAGCTGGACGTCAAGTCCAGGACGGCCGCCGTGGCGCGTGCCCGGGAGCAGGGGCTGCTCGCCGCCGACCGGTAGGTGAGGTCGCCGGCCGAGGGGATGTCGGAGGTGGCGTCGGATCCATCGAAAGGTGGAGTCCGGTCCAACTGAAGGTTCGATGTGCGGGGCCTTCGCCGGCGCTTGACTCGAGGATGTGAAGACATCTGTGCCCGGTCAGTCCCATGTCAGCCGCCGCACCGCGTGGTGGGTGGTGATCGCCTGGGTGTTCGTGATCGGCGTGCTGACGTCGGTGGCCCCGACCTTGGACGACGTCGAGACCAGCGACGACGACAACCCTCCCGCGGACTCGATGTCGATGCGGGCAGCGGCCCTCGCCGAGGCGGAGTTCGGCGCGGACGCGGCGCCTCCCGCGATCATCGTGGTGCGTTCCGGTTCCCCGGACGCCACAGGCGAGGCCGTGTCCGGCCTCGTGAGCGCGATCGAGCAGGCCGACCTGCCGGCGGTGCTCCGGGTGGTGGACGCCACGGCGGTGCCCGGCGGTGGAACCCTGGTCAACGAGGATGGCACGGCCCAGACCGTGATGGTGTCCTTGTCGGGAAGTGCCGGTGACGACGACTACCGCACCACGGTCACGGACCTCCGCACCATCACCTCCGGTGTCGACGACGGCGACGTCGAGGCGGCGCTGACCGGGCCCGCAGGCATCGTCGTCGACGCCGTCGAGGTCTTCGGGGGCAGCGACATCGTGCTGCTCCTCGGCACGATCGCCCTGGTCGTGGTGCTGCTCTTCGCGATCTACCGGTCTCCCGTGCTGGTCGTGGTCGCCCTGGTCGGGGTGGGCTTCGCGCTGCGCCTGGCCGAGGGTGCCGGTGCACTCCTCGCGGAGGCCGGGGTCATCGAGATCAGCGGGCAGACGTCCTCGATCATGACGGTCCTGCTCTTCGGGGTCGGCACCGACTACGCGTTGATCATCTTCGCCCGCTCCCGCGAAGCGCTCGCCGAGCATCCCGACCCCCGGGTCGCGGTGCTCCGGGCGATGCGATCGGTCGCCGGGGCGCTGGCCGCGAGTGTCTCGACGATCGTCGCGGCGGTGCTGGCGCTCCTGGCCGCGGTCACCCCCACCTTGCAGGCCTTCGGTCCCTACCTGGCCGTGGGGGTCGTGTCGATGGCCGCCGTCGCCTTCACCCTGACGCCGGCGTTGCTGGTGATCAGCGGCCGCCTGGCGTTCTGGCCCCGCCGATCTTCTGATGGTCAGCATGACCTGGTCAGCTCACGGGTTTGGAGCAGGGTGGCCGACGTCGTGATCACGGCCCCGCGCCGCGTGCTGGCGGGCGGGCTGGCGGTGCTCGCCCTGATGTCGACGGGACTCATCGGCGCCCAGCAGTCCTTCGACATGGTCAGTGGTTTCCGCCTCGAGACCGAGTCGGCAATCGGTCAGGAGATGCTCGCGGAGTCCTTCGGCCCGGGGATCATCGCTCCCAGCCAAGTGCTCGTGCGGGCAGAGGGCCCGCTCAGCGACGAGCAGGTCGAACGCGTCGCGGGCGCGCTCGGGTCGGCCCCGGGCGTACGACAGGTCGGGCAGGTGCAGACCTCGGCGGACCACCGGACTCTGGCCGTCGACGTGGTGCTCGAGGCGAACCCCTACGGCCCGGAGGCCATGGGCCTCCTGCCGCGTCTCACCGACGTCGCCGGGTCCGCTGCCCGCGACGGTGGGGCAGGCCGCGTCGACGTGCTCGTGGGCGGTGAGACGGCGGTGGCGGCCGACACGCGGACGGCGCTGAACCGTGACCTCGTCGTCGTCGGGTTGCTGATGCTGCTCGCCGTCTCGCTGATCCTCGGGTGGGTGCTGCGCTCACTGCTCGCGCCGCTCTACCTCGCCCTCACCCTGGTGCTGTCGTACGCCGCCACGATGGGGCTCACGTCCTTCGTCACCCTCACCGTGGGCGGGGACCTCGGCATCGGCAACCGCGTGGCGGTCTACGTGCTGGTCTTCCTCGTCGCCCTGGGGGTGGACTACACGATCTTCATGATGACGCGCTACCGCCAGGAGCTGGCCACGAGTGCTCCTGTGCCCGCGTTGCGCACGTCGATCGTCCGGACCGGCGGCGTGATCTCGTCGGCAGGCGTGATCCTCGCCGGAACCTTCGCCGTGTTGATGACGCAGCCGATCCGCGAGCTCTACCAGTTCGGGTTGGCGATGGCGATCGGCATCCTGCTCGACACGTTCGTGGTCCGCCCCCTTCTCGTGCCCGCGTGCATCCGCCTGCTGGGCCAGCGTGCGCTGTGGCCGACGCGACCCGCCCACCCCTGACGACCCCCGTTCCCGAACGCCACCCTTCCCGACCCTGAGGAGAGCCGTGCTCACCCTGCTCCACCGATCTGCCGCGACCTGGACCGTGCTCGGTCTGGCCAGTGGCCTGTTCTACCGCGAGTTCACCAAGGCCAACGGCGTCAGCGGCGGCACCCAGCTCGCCGTGACCCACACCCACGCCCTGACGCTGGGGACCTTGACCCTGCTGGTGCTCATGGCGCTGACCGCGGCCCTCGGCATCTCCGACCGCCGGTTCCGGTGGGGCGTCATCGTCTGGCAGGCCGGCCTGGGCGTGACCTTCGGAGCCATGCTCGTCAAGGGAAGCCTGCAGGTGCTCGGCAGGAGCGCCGCTGACTCCCCGGCGCTCGCCGGTGTGGCCGGCCTGGGCCACATGACCCTCACTGCAGCTTTCGTCCTGCTCTTCCTGGGCCTCGGCGCCTCGCTCGGCAACCTGGCTCAGGAGCGCCGGCCCGACGCCACTCCCTCGTCGTCCTCGTAGGACGCGCCCAGCTGTCGCGAGAGCGCGCGGTAGGTCTCCTCGTCGACCACGGCTGCCACCTCGGCCAACACGTCGCGGTGGATGCGTTCGCGGGCGACCGCGTGGAGCGAAGGGCCCAGCGCCAGCGGCAGGTTGCGGACGTACCACTCGCGGAACCACCGCACGCCGAGCTGCTGGACGACGAAGGCGATCAGCCCCGGACGACCCCGACGCACCCACAGCCCGACCGCGCGCCCGACGACGAGCGCGAGGAGGAAGGCCGTGGCCATCACGAAGACCGTGCCCACGATCTCGTCACGGGCGAAGTTGTCCATCACCGCGAAGATGCCGCCGTAGTAGATCGGGGTCAACACCTCGATGCGCTCCACCAGTGGGGTCACCGTCTCCGCCATCTCGGCGAGCTGGCGGATCGAGTCGAGGTCCGGCCTGCCCTCCCACGCGTCGCGGGCGTGGTCGAAGGCCGAGGGGAGGCGGCCGTCGCCGAGGGCGGTCCACGTGTCGTCGACGTCGACGTAGGTCTCCTCGACCGCGCGCAGGGTGCCGGTGGCCTCGTCGGCCGCCTCGCGGAGCTCCGACTCCGGCACCGTGTTCGCGCTGATGTGGTCGACCGCCTCCTGGATCTCCTCCCGGTGGTCGACGACGTAGCGGGCGGTGCGGAACTCCTCCACGAGGGAGGGCACCGCCGCGACGGCGTCCCGGGCCTTGCCGCCGACGGTCTCGGAGTCGCTGAGGGCGACGGCGGCCACAGCGCCCGCGCCGTAGGCCTTGATGCCGAGCTCGAGCAGTGAGCCAGTTACCAGACGACCGAGCTCCAACCGGCTGCGCAGCGACGGTTCCTCGGGTGCCGGCGAGCTGTCGGGGTCGGGGGAGGTGCTCATCGGGCGCCGATCCGCGGCCGCGGCAAGGCCGCCCGGACCCGCCGCAGGCTCTCAGCCAGGGCCTGCCTCGCCGTCCGCACCCGGGCAGCGACCCACCGGAAGGGTGCGCTGACGATCCGCCAGAAGGCGCGGGCAGTGGCGACGGCCCAGCGCACGGGGGCGTCGAGAAGCCGGTGCAGCCAGCGGCTGACGGTCCGCCACGCCGCCTCGGCCAGGCGCAGAGGAGCGGCCAGGGCACGGCCGGTCGCCCGAAGGACTGCGTCGATCCCCCGCCCGACGGCCCGCGCCGCCGCGGAGAGCCACCGCCACGGGGTCGCCAGCAGGCGTCCGAACGCCCGCAGGAGCGCGTCGAACCCGCGTCCGAGTGCCTGCAGGCCGGCTGCGATCCACTCGAAGGGGCGCCGGAAGAACCGCCCCGCCGCACGCAGTGCCGCCGACGCCCAGCGCAGGGGCGTACGCAGGACGCGCACGAGCGCGCGTCCCACCGCGTCCACCGCACGGCGGACGGCGCGCCACCCGGCCCGGAGCACGTCGCGCAGCAGCACGAACGGCAGCAGAGGGATCCCGAGTGCGACCTCGAGGCGCGACGGCGGGGCGGGCTGCGGCGTTTCGTCGTCCATGGCAGACGAGTCTGCCGCACGCGACCGACACGTCTCGCTCACCGAAGCGGGAGCAGATCCGGATGACGTGGGGAGACCCCTTGACAAACCAAGCGTCGGCACGGCCGCGAGGCCCTCGCCAGCGGCGACGTGGAAGCGGTGCGGTCGGTGGGCGTGATGCTCACCGAGCTGGAGTCCCTCTGGCGTGGCCGCATCTCCCGGATCGACGAGCTCATCGCCTGAGCAGCCCCGACCGTTGGGTGAGACGGGGCTTCCGGGCCCACTCCGACCTCGCTAGATTCGAACCTGTGTTCGAAGAAGTCACCACTCCCCGCGACCTGATCGGCCTGGCTCGCCAGCGCCGAGCGGCGTCGTGGCGTGCGGAGGCCGACGTGCTGGCGATCGCCTATGAGTGGGCAATCGCGCACCCGGCTGGTGAGGACGGCTGGAACGCTGCGGCGTTCCACCACCCCTTGGGTGACGAGCCGATCTCGGGTGACGGTACGCCCGAGGTCGCCGCCTCGTGTGTCGCTGAGCTGGGGGCCGCGCTGGGCGTGTCGACGGACGCGGCGAAGAAGCTGATCGGCCACGCGATCGAGATGGTCCACCGGCTGCCGCGGGTGTGGCGTCGCGTGCAGGCTGGTGAGGTGCCGGTCTGGCGAGCCCGGCTGGTCGCCGAGGCGACGATCCACCGCGACCCGGCCCTGTCGCCCGAGGCGATGGCGTGGATCGACGCGCAGGTGGCGCCGTTCCTGGAGAAGATCGGCCGCGCCCAGATGGAGCGCATCCTCGCGCAGGCGATCGAGCTCTACGGGTTGGCGGCCCAGGAACCACCCCGGGATGAGGACAACGACGGCCGGTACGTCCACATCCACACCCCGATCGGGCCGTTCGCGGGATCGATGCGCATCGAGGCCGAGGTCTCGAACGCTGACGGGCACGACCTGACCCAGGCGCTTGCTGCGGGTGCGGCGGCGCTCAAGGCCGGTGGCTCCACGGCGTCGCTGGACGTGCGGCGGTCGGTGGCGTTGGGTGAGCTGGCGCGGCAGCAGACCTCGCTCGACCTCGCCGGCGCTGAGGCCGAAGGCGACGACGGTGGCGAAGGCAGCGCTGGCACAGTGGCTGGCACCGCGGACGGATCGATGCAGCGCAAGGCCCGCCGCGTGGACCTGCACCTGCACTTCTCTGCCGAGGTCCAGCCCGACGGCACCACCGGGATCAACCCGATCGGGTTCCTGGAGAACGGCCAGAAGCTGGCCCTGCTGTCGCAGGTCCAATCCTGGATCAACGACTCGCACACCGACGTGCGGATCCTTCCGGTGATCGACCTCAACACCCAGCTCTCCACGAGCCGGTACGAACCGACCGACCGGATCAGGCGTCAGGTGATGCTCCGGGATCGCACGTGCGTGTTCCCGTGGTGCACCAGACCCGCGCGGTCCTGCGACCTCGACCACGTCGAACCGTTCGACCACGACGCCGCAGCTGAAGGTCGGCCACAACCAGGACCGACCGCAACAGACAACCTGGCCGCCCTGTGCCGCAGTCATCACCGGCTCAAGACGCACACCGGCTGGCGACTCACCTCGCCCGCCAGTGGTGTCTTCGAGTGGACCAGCCCCCACGGTCAACGCTTCCGGCGCGACCGTCACGGGACCAGCGACCTGACCGACGGCGACGAGTCCGTGCATGCGGTGGGGCAGCTCTGCCCCACCTAGGCTGAGGGGCCCGTCCCCGACACGATCCGAGGTTCTCCGGTGCCTGCCAGTCGTTCTGCCCGTCAGAGGAAGGCCAGCGCGGAGGCCGGCGACCTCGCCGAGGTGCGCATCGACTTGGCCACCGATGACTCGTTCGCCTACACGATCGCGTGCGTCGAGTGCGAGGTCCCGCGCCCCGGCACCGGCACCCGCGCCTGGAGCACCCGTCGGCCCGGCGAGGACAACGGCTACATGGCCGCGATGGACCGCTGGATCTTCCACCTCACCGCCAAGCACGCCGGCACCGAGGCGCCGTGCCTGCGCTACCTGCCCGAGGCCGAGGCCCGGCTGCAGGAGCGCCGCGACGCCCAGCACTGACGTACAGCCAGGACCCGGGTCAGATCTTCAGCTGGTTGACCGTCCGACTGATCTCGTCACCGTCCTTCTCGAGGAAGACGATCTCCCCGAACTGCAGCTCCGACCAGTCGTCGACCTCCTTGGTCAACGGCTCCGAGGCGAAGATGACGGACGTCGCGTGCTCGACGGAGCACTCCTCGAAGCCGTAGGTCGCCTCGTTCTGCTCGAAGTGCTTCCCGGCCATCATGTACATCGGCTCGAGCAGCATCCCGAGCGCGAAGTCATCGGTGCCGTGCTCCGCCTTGCGCAGCTCGCGCCAGTCACCCTCGGGGTCGGTCTCGCCGTGATGCCCGGTGCCGGTGTTGACCCCGATGATCCGGTTCGGCGAGACCAGTGCGACCTTCAGCTTCGTCAGCGTCTGCAGGTCGAGGTCCTCCATCGCCTTCGCGATGAGTCGCATCATCTCCTCGAAGGCGCGCTGCACGTCCTCGTCGCTGTCGCTCTCCAGCAGCGAGAGCAGGAGCACGTAGAGGAACTCGGTGTCGGTGGTGCCGCCCAGCTGCTCCAGGTACTCGTCCTTGCAGTGCTGCAGGAGCTCGCGCTGCAGCAACACCCAGTTGGGCAGGTCGCCGTTCTGCGCGATGATCCACTGCGTGCCCTTGAAGGAGAAGGGGTGACAGTTCTCGTCCGACAGCACGACCTTCGAGTTGTAGTCGGCGGCCCGCACGTGGGCGAGCATCGTGCTGGCCCGCAGGTGGGGCACGACCTTGTCGACGTTGTCGTCGTAGAAGGCAGCCATCGGACGGTGGTAGAGGAAAGGCTCCTCCGGCTTCAGCAGGTGTTCGCTCCACAGACCGAACCCCCACCCCGCCAGCTGCAGCTGCGGGTGACGCTCGGGGTCGAGGGTCTGGTTGATGAGGCTGTTCTCCGGCTTCAGCAGGAGGTCCTCCAACGGGATCTCAGGCCCGATGTAGGCAAGGACTCGGCACATGGACTTCCTTCGCTGACGATGGGGGGCCGGTCGCTTCGTCGCGTCGACGGGCCCGGGGGTGCTGCGCATCAGCGTCCCTCGTCGAGCGGCGCCGCAAACCCCCACCGCGAGCCACCGCCGCCCACCACCCCTCAGCGCAGCGACGCGAAGATCCGGTCCAACCCCGCCGCCGCCGCGTGGGCGTGGTCGTCCAACCGCCGCCAGATGGTGTCGCCGCTGGCCAGCTCGAGGCAGGTCACCCCGGGTGCGGCGGGCGGCAGGTGGGTGGCGATCGCGTCCGCCCGGGTGTGCGCCGGCACCGCGGGTGACACGCTGGCGGGGCGGAAGTCTCCGTAGGAGGCCACCTGGTCGAGCACCCGGTGGGGCGCCAGGTCGGCGGCGTCCAGCTCCTCCACGAGGACGTCGGCGCCGTCGCGGCGCACGTGCGTACGCGACCGCAACCGGCCCGGCTCCTCGCCGTGGCGCCCCAGCACGAGGGTCTCCCGCACCAGGGCGCGGGCACCGACCTCGAGCTCCACCTCGAGGCTGCGCTCGACGTCCGACCCCGCGGCCGAGACCCACGGCAGGGTCTCGTGCACCACCGTCGCCCCCGGACCCACCTGGAACGACGTGCGCCACCCGGCCCGACCGCCGCGCATGTCGTAGGCCACCGTGCCGCCCGTCTCCACCAGCTCCAGACGCAGTCCCGGGTCGACGACCACCGTCAGCGCCACCTGGTCGCCGCTCAGGAGCAGGGCCCGCTCCGGCACCAGGGCGACCCGAGCCCCCCGCTCCAGCCGGCGCTGCAGCACGGCGCGGAAGACGCCGCCGCCTCCGGTCAGGCGGCACCCTCCGTCCGACGTCGCGACCAGCGCCAGCCGGGTGATCTCAGTGGACACGGTCAAGGGACGGGCCACGGGACTGGTCACGGGACTGGTCACGGGAATGGTCAGTGGACATGGTCAGCGGGCTGGTCGTGTGCGTGGGCGTGGTCGTGGTCGTGCGCCTCGTCCTCCGCGTGGCTGTGCCCATCTCCACCGGCGTGGCTGTGCGGCGCCATCGGTCCCGGGTCGCTCGGCACCAGCACCCCACCGCGGTGCGCCGCCAGCTGGCCACGCACCCACGTCAGCAGCTCCGCCACCGACTCCTCGTCGGTCCGCGACAACGCCACCACCGGGCCGCCGCCGCGCGCCGCGACGGCGTCGGCCTTCATCCGGACTGCGTCGACCCCCACGTGCGGCGCGAGGTCGGTCTTGTTGACCACCAGCAGGTCGGCGCGCTCGATGCCGGGCCCACCCTTGCGGGCCACGTCGCCGCCGCCGGCCACGTCGATGAGGAAGATCTGGGTGTCGACCAGCGCCGGCGAGAAGGTCGCCGTCAGGTTGTCGCCGCCCGACTCCACCAGCACCAGGTCGAGCGGGGTGCCCGCGTCGACGGCGGCCGCCTCCAGGTCCTCGACGGCGATCAGGTTGGCGGTGATGTCGTCGCGGATCGCCGTGTGTGGGCATGCCCCCGTCTCCACGGCCACGATGCGCGCGGGGTCGAGCACACCCGCGGCGCGGATCATCCGGGCGTCCTCGTCGGTGTAGATGTCGTTGGTGACCACGCCGATCTCCCACTCGCCGGCCAGCCGCTGGCACAGCAGCATGATGAGCGAGCTCTTGCCGGTGCCGACGGGGCCGCAGACCCCCAGGCGCAGGGGGCGGCTGGGTGCGGGCGTCACGGACTGCTGCATGGTCGGGTCAGGCACTGAACAACCTCCGGGTCGAGTGGGTGTGGCGCTCCGCGTGGTCCTCGATCACGGGGGCGTTGCGCGCCGGGATCTGCCCGGCGCAGGTCAGGTCGGCGACGGCGGCGACCAGCGCCCCCACCGCCTCGAAGGAGTCGACGACCCACCCGGTGGCCCGGGCCGGGTCGAGCGGCATCAGCTTCAGCGCGGCCGAGACCACCGTCTGCACGTCGTCGTAGGCGACGACTCGCGCGGTGGTGGCCGCGTCCATGCCGACCGTGGCGGCGATCGCTCCGACCACCACGGGCCGGGCGGTCTCCGGCGGTAGGGTCGGCAGGTCTCGTGCCCCGACCAGGCAGGGAGCCAGGCGCACCAGCGCGCGTCCCATCAACCGCGAGGTGCGGCGCATGGCCGCTGAGGGCGTACGCGCCGCCCACGCGGCCTGCACCTCGTCGAGCGGTCGGCCCTCGAGCGCCGCCGCCCGTGCGACCACTGCCGTCGCGGCCTCGGTGCGGGTCACGGTCCGCAGCCGGAGGGCGACGTAGTCGGGCACGTCCACCGGGCCCGAGGCCAGCGCCGGCTCCAGGCCGGCCGACTGGGTGTGGCCGGCGACCGGCAGCCGGGCGTCGGCCAGCAGCAGCGCCAGCAGCTCGGGGTGGGAGGGGGTCATCGGAGTCGCCTGCTCAGAACATCGAGTAGAGCTGGGCCAGAGGCAAGGTGGTCGCGGGCGACGGCGTGACCAGCTCTCCGTCGATCGTGATGGCGAAGGTCTCCGAGTCGACCTCGATGTCGGGCAGTGCGGAGTTGTTGACCATGTCGGCCTTGCCGACGTGGCGGGTCGGCGTGATGGCCGCCAACCGGCGTCGCAGCCCGAGTCGCTCCGCCAGCCCGTCGTCCAGCGCCGCCGGCGCCACGAAGGTGACCGCGTGGTCCGCGCCCGACTCCTCGATGAGGGTGGGCCGCATCAGCACCGGCTGCGGCGTCGGGATCGAGGCGTTGGGGTCGCCCAACGCCGCCCAGACCAGCGCGCCGCCCTTCATCACGACCGACGGTCGGATGCCGAAGAAGCGCGGGTCCCACAGCACCAGGTCGGCCATCTTGCCGGCCTCCACCGACCCCACCTCGTGGCCGATGCCGTGGGCGATCGCCGGGTTGATCGTGTACTTCGCGACGTAGCGCCGCGCTCGCTCGTTGTCGGCCGGCAGGTTCTCCCCGAGCCGCCCGAAGCGGGCCTTCATCACGTGGGCCACCTGCCAGGTGCGGCAGACCACCTCGCCGATGCGGCCCATCGCCTGGGCATCGGAGGAGGTGATCGACATGGCGCCCAGGTCGTGCAGCAGGTCCTCCGCCGCGATGGTCGTCTCGCGGATCCGTGACTCCGCGAAGGCCAGGTCCTCCGGCACCGCTGGGTTGAGGTGGTGGCAGACCATCAGCATGTCGAGGTGCTCGGCGACGGTGTTGACGGTGTGCGGCAGCGTCGGGTTCGTCGAGCCGGGGATGACGTGCGCCTGCCCGGCCACCTTGATGATGTCGGGCGCGTGCCCCCCGCCCGCGCCCTCGGCGTGGAAGGCGTGGATGCCGCGCCCGTCGATGGCGGCCAGCGTCGACTCCAGGAAGCCGGCCTCGTTGAGGCTGTCGGAGTGCAGCGCCACCTGCAGGCCGTGCTCGTCGGCGGCGCGCAACGCGGCGTTGATCGCGGCCGGGGTCGAGCCCCAGTCCTCGTGCACCTTGTAGGCCGCCGCCCCGGCCAGCGCCTGCTCGGCGAGGCCCGCGGCGGAGACCGTGTTGCCCTTGCCCATCAGCAGCACGTTGACCGGCAGCGGGTCCAACGCCCGGTGCACCGCCGTCAGGTGCCAGGCACCCGGCGTCACCGTGGTCGCCTTCGACCCCTCCGACGGTCCGGTGCCGCCACCGCCCACGGTGGTGATGCCGGTGGCCAGCGCCTCGTGGACCTGCGAGCGCGACAGGAAGTGCACGTGCACGTCGATCGCCCCGGCGGTGAGGATCTTGCCCTCGCCGGAGACCACGTCGGTCGACGGGCCGATGACCAGGTCGGGGTGCACACCGTCGGCGATGTCGGGGTTGCCGGCGCGGCCCAACGCCACGATCCGGCCGTCGCGGATGCCGACGTCGGCCTTCACGACGCCCCAGTGGTCGAGCACGACCGCGTTGGTGACCACCGTGTCGAGCGCACCCTCCGCGCGGGTGCGGGTCGACTGGGCCATCGACTCGCGGATCGACTTGCCCCCGCCGAAGACGGCCTCCTCGCCGCCGACGGTCAGGTCGCGCTCCACCTCGATCCACAGGTCCGTGTCGCCCAGGCGGACCTGGTCGCCGGAGGTCGGACCGTAGAGGGTGGCGTACGCCTCCCGCGAGATCTCAACCACCGTTGACCCCCGCCGTACGTCCGACCTGGATGCCCGGGACGACCCGCGCCCCCCGCAACGCCACCAGCGCTACCTCGCGTGAGGCGCCCGGCTCGAAGCGTTGCGAGGTGCCGGAGGGCACGTCGAGCCGGAAGCCGACCGCGGCCTCGCGGTTGAAGGAGAGTGCGGCGTTGACCTGCGCGAAGTGGGTGTGGGAGCCGACCTGGACGGGTCGGTCGCCGGTGTTCACCACGACCAGCGACAGCCGCTCGGCGTCACTGCGGTCGCCGTTGAGCACGACGGTGCCCGGGGCGCAACGGATCGCGCCGGGGCCGGTGGCGGGGAGAGCAGACATCGTCAGTCCTTCACGAGATGGGGTGGTGCAGCGTCACGAGCTTGCGGCCGTCGGGGAAGGTCGCCTCGACCTGGACGTCGGTGAGCATCTCGGCGACGCCCTCCATCACGTCGTCGACGGTGAGGACTTCGCGGCCGGCCTCCATCAGGTCGGGCACGGACGCCCCTTCGCGGGCCCGCTCGATGACCCACGTGGCCAGCAGGGCGACCGACTCCGGGTGGTTCAGGCGTACGCCCCGCGCCAGGCGGTCGCGCGCCACCATGCCGGCGACGGAGAGGAGCAGCTTCTCGGTGTCTGCGGGAGTCAGGTGCATCTCGGCGAACCCCCTCAGACAGCCATCGCGTCGCGCACGGTCTCGACGGCCCCGACGCCGCCGACCCCGGAGGCGGTGACCCGGCCCGACTCGAGCACGTAGTAGTCGCTGGTGGCCCGGAGCGCGAAGCCCACGTGCTGCTCGACCAGGAGGACCGACAGGTCCCCGCGTCGGGTGAGGTCGGAGATGACCTGCTCGATGTCCTCGACCACGTTGGGCTGGATGCCCTCGGTCGGCTCGTCGAGGATCAGCATCCGGGGCTTCGTCAGCAGCGTGCGTGCGATCGCCAGCTGCTGGCGCTGACCGCCCGACAGCAGGCCCGCGCGGCGCGACAGCAGCCCGGTCAGGGCGGGGAAGGTGTCCAGGGCCTCGTCGATCTCGGTGCGGCTCCCGGTCACGAGCTGGAGGTTCTCCAGCGTGGTCATCTGCGGGAAGCAGAGCTGCCCCTGCGGCACGTAGCCCAGGCCGCGCTTCACCCGCGCGTTGGGCCGCAGCCTCGTCACGTCCTCGCCGTCCAGCAGCACCGTGCCGCTGCGCACCGGCAGCAGGCCGACGGCGACGCGCAGCAGCGTCGTCTTGCCGGCCCCGTTGTGCCCCATCAACGCCGTCCCACCGCCGGTGGTGACCTTCAGGTTCACGTCGTGCAGCACCATGCTCCGGCCGTAGCCCGCCGTGACCCCGACCAGCTCGAGCATCGACTCACCCATGCGACACCTCCTCGATGTGGCGTCCGAGGTAGACCTCCTGGACGCGTGCGTCTGCCTGGATCTCGGCGACTGACCCCTCCGCCAGCACCTTGCCTGCGTGCAGCACGGTGACGACGTCGGCGTGGTTGCGCACGAAGTCCATGTCGTGCTCGATGACGACGATCGTGCGGCTCGGGGCGATCCGACGCAGGAGCTCGCCGGTCTGGTCGCGCTCCTCGTGGCTCATCCCGGCGACCGTCTCGTCGAGGAACATCACCTTCGCGTCCTGCACCAGGAGCATGCCGATCTCGAGCCACTGCTTCTGGCCGTGGGCGAGGATCCCGGCGGGACGGTCGCGCAGGTCGGCCAGGCCCACGGTCTCCATCGCCTCGGCGACGTAGTCCGGGATGCCCTTGCGCGCCCGGAGCATGCCCCACGCCCTGCGGTGCACCCCGCCGGCGATGTCGAGGTTCTGCAGGACCGAGAGCTCCTCGAAGACGGTGGCCGTCTGGAAGGTGCGGCCCACCCCGGCGCGCGAGATCTGGTGGGACTTCAGCGCCAGCAGGTCCTTGTTGCCGTAGCGCGCGCGTCCGGTGCCCTTCACCAGCCCGGTGAGCGCGTCCACCAGCGTGGTCTTGCCGGCCCCGTTGGGGCCGATCAGGAAGTGGATGCGGCCCTGGAGGAAGGTCACGTCGACGCCCTCGTTGGCCTTGAAGCCGTCGAAGTCGACCGTCAGTCCCTGGACCTCCACGTAGTACTGACTCGTCATCAGCTGGCCTCCTTCGGCGCGGGGGTGCTCTTCGTGGGTCGGCGCAGGGAGCCGAGCGCTGCGGCCACGCGGCGCGGGACGGAGGCCATCCCCTCGGGGGCGATCAGGGTGACCAGGATGAAGATCGCCGCGAGCACGTAGATCCACCCGTTCTCCCACCGCTCCGAGAGCGAGGAGCGGCCGAAGCCCAGCAGCAGGGCGCCCAGGACGGGGCCGAACAGGGTGGCGCGGCCACCGAACGCGGCACCGGCGATCAGGAAGATCGAGGCCGCCGCGCCGATCTCCTTCGGCGAGATGATGCCCGCGATGGGCACGAACATGGCGCCGCCGATGCTGGCCATCACCGCGGCCGTCACGTAGGCGACGAGCTTGATGTTGGCCGGGTCGTGGCCCAGGAACCGGACCCGCTCCTCGGCGTCCCTCGTCGCGACGAGCAGCTCGCCGTACCGGCTGCGGTAGAGCTGCCAGACCACGAGCAGGCAGAGCACGAGCAGGCCGGCGGTGATGGAGTAGATCATCCGCTTGTTGACCGGGTCGGAGAGCGTGTAGCCGAAGAAGTACTTGAAGTCGCTCAGCCCGGTGTCGCCTCCGGTCAGCTTGATCGTGCCGCCGATCAGGTAGGCCAGGGCCACGGCCAGTGCCTGCGACAGGATGGCGAAGTAGGCCCCCTTCACGCGGCGCTTGAAGATCGCGTAGCCGAGCGTGCCGGCCAGCAGCACCGGGGCGACGACGACGGCCAGCAGCGTGAAGGTGCCGCTGCGGAAGGGCTCCCAGAAGCCGGGCAGGGGAGCCAGCGGGTCGTAGAGGATCATGAAGACCGGGATCGCGTCGGGCCCCGCGGTCTCCAGGGTGAGGTGCATCGCCATGGCGTAGGCACCCAGGGCGAAGTAGACGCCCTGGCCCAGCACCAGCATGCCGCCGCGACCCCACGCCAGGCCGATGCCGACCGCGACCATCGCCCAGCAGGCGTACTTGCCGAGGTTGTTGAGTCGGAAGTCGCTCAGCACCGCGGGCGCGACCACGAGCATGAAGAACGCGAACACCCCGATGCCGAGGAGCGACACGGTGTCTCGCGACGGGCGCCGCGAGCGCCTCGGGAGGCGGCGGTCGACGGAGGGTGCCGCCGTGACCGGGACGGAGGTGCTCTCGACGGTGCTGGTGACGTCGGTGCTCATGCCAGACCTCGCGTTCGGACGGTGAAGAGGCCGTTGGGCCTCACCTGCAGGAAGACGACGACGAGCACGAACGCGATGACCTGGGCGATGCTGCCCGTCGTCCAGTCGGCCAGGTAGGCCGTGACGACGCCGACCGTCCAGGCCGCGATGACGGTCCCGCGGAGCTGGCCGAGGCCTCCGGCGACGACGACGAGGAAGGCCAGGATGATGTACTTCGTGCCCATCTGGGAGTTGGTGCCGCCGATCAGCGAGGCGGCCACGCCGCCGACGCCCGCCAGGCCGGAGCCGATGAAGAAGGTCATCCGGTCGACCGAGCGGGTGGCGACGCCGAGCGTCTCGGCGAGCGCCCGGTTCTGCACCGTGGCCCGGATCCGACGGCCGAACGAGCTGTACTTCAACAGCGCACCGAGAGCGGCCAGGCACACAGCAGCCAGCACGATCGTGAACACCTGGCGCAACGGCCACGCGTAGCCGAGGACGTCGAGCTGGCCGTCGAGCAGGCTCGGCTTCTCGACCGGGACGCCGCTGGGATACATCTGCAGGAAGACCTGCTGCAGCGCCAGGCTGACGCCCACCGTGGCCAGCAGCGTGTCCAGCGGACGGTCGTACATCCACTGCAGGACCGTGGCCTCGAGGACGAGTCCGAGCAGCCCGGCGACCACGAACGCGACCGGCAGCGCCACCAGGATCGAGACGTCGGTGCTCGCGACCACCAGCTGGGTCCAGTAGGCGCAGACGGCCCCGGCGAGCAGGAACTCCCCGTGCGCCATGTTGATGACGCCCATCTGCCCGAAGGTGAGGGCGAGGCCGAGGGCGGCGATGAGCAGCAGCGCACCGTCGGCGGTGCCGTTGAGGAACGGCGCGATCAGGGAGTCCATGCGAGGCCTCTCAGGTGGAGTGGGACGAGGGGGTCGGAGGGGCCCCGCACCCGCACGGTGCGGGACCCCTCACGTGCTCCGGTGCGTCAGCCGGCGGCCTTCACCAGGGCGTCACGCGTCGCCTCCGGGAACCAGTCGTAGCCCTCGAGGTAGGGGTCCGGGTCGATCGGGCCCTCGGACGACCAGACGACGTCGAACTGGTTGTCGGCGTTGATCTGTCCGATCAGTCCCGGCTTGGTGATGTGGTGGTTGTCGCCGTCGACCAC
Source organism: Nocardioides malaquae (assembly GCF_015070385.1). Classification (GTDB taxonomy): domain Bacteria; phylum Actinomycetota; class Actinomycetes; order Propionibacteriales; family Nocardioidaceae; genus Nocardioides; species Nocardioides malaquae. Next base: position 63,871 of record NZ_JADCSA010000012.1, read on the forward strand.
GACCGTGCCCTCGGGGGCCTCGAAGGAGACACCGTCGGCGGCCGCGTTGATCTCGTCGACGTCGAAGGACCCGGCCTTCTCCACCATCGCCTTGTAGAGGTGCAGCGAGATGTACGCCGCCTCCATCGGGTCGGAGGTCACGTCGCTGGGGCCGTCGTGGGCGACCCAGTCCTTGATGAACTTCTCGTTCTGCGGGGTCTCGACCGACTGGAAGTAGTTCCACGCGGCGTACTGGCCCTCGACCGAGGCGCCCATGTTGGGGGCCTCCTCCTCGGCGATCGACACCGAGATGATCGGCGTCGTCTCGGCCGTCAGTCCGGCGTCGGTGTAGGCCTTGACGAAGCCGACGTTGGAGGAGCCGTTGATGGTGTTGAAGATGAAGTCCGGCTTGGCCTTGACGATCTTGGCCACCTGGGTGGTCCAGTCGTCCTTGTCGAGCGGCACGTACTCCTCGCCCACGATCTCGATGCCCAGCTCGGCGGCGTAGAGCTTGATGATCGCGTTGGCGGTGCGCGGGAAGACGTAGTCGGAGCCGGCCAGGAAGAGCGTCTTCACGCCCTCGGCCTTGAGGAACTCCATCGCCGGCAGGATCTGCTGGTTGGTCGTGGCGCCGGTGTAGTAGATGTTCTTCGACGACTCGAGGCCCTCGTACTGGACGGGGTAGAAGAGCAGGCCGTTGTGCTTCTCCACGACCGGCTTCATCGCCTTGCGCGAGGAGGAGGTCCAGCCGCCGAAGACCGCCGCGACGCAGTCATCGGTGATCAGCTTCTCCGTCTTCTCCGCGAAGGTGGGCCAGTCGGTCGCGCCGTCCTCCTGGACCGGCTCGATCTTCTTGCCCATGATCCCGCCGGAGGCGTTGATCTCGTCGGCCGCCATGTGGAGGACGGAGGAGACCGTCTTCTCCGAGATGGCCATCGCTCCGGTGAGGGAGTTGATGAAGCCCAGCTTGACGGTGTCGCCCGAGGTGTCGACACAGGACTCCGCCGGCTCGGCGGCCGGGGCGTCGCCGTCGGATGCCTTGGAGCCGCCGCAGGCGGCGGTGGCGAGGCCGATCACGAGGACCGAGGCGGCCGCTGCGGTGCGGCGCCGGATGGTGGTGTGGTTGCGCACGGTTGTCTTCCTCCCTGGGAGCCCTGCGGTGTCAGGTGTTCCCGAACGGGAGCCATCCCAGTAGGGCCGTGTTTCGGTGCTGTGAACGAGTTGTCACGTCTGGACGCGGATCCCACGAGTGGGCGTGGCATGTCTCACACGCTGGCCCGGGCGTCCCCCATCGGGCATGGGTCGGGCCGCTGACGACCGCCGGTGCCCGAGCGTGTGGCACGCTGGCGGCGACGGTGCTCCCACGTCCGACCGCGCGACGTCGGCACGGGAAAGTCAGGTCCTCGCGCTACCGTGTCGCCGGTCGGCCCCGCGCGGGGCGCAGGAGAGCAAGGAACGCAAAGTGGCACACAAGCTGGTCATCGTGGAGTCGCCGACCAAGGCGACGAAGATCGGTGGATACCTCGGTCCGGACTACGTCGTCGAGTCGTCCATCGGCCACATCCGCGACCTGCCGCAGAGCGCCGCCGACACCCCGGCCGCCATCAAGGACAAGCCGTGGGGGCGCCTCGGCGTCGACGTCGACCACGACTTCGAGCCCTTCTACGTGGTGCCCCGCGACAAGAAGAGCCACATCGCCAAGCTGAAGAAGTTGCTCAAGGACGCCGACGAGCTCTTCCTGGCCACCGATGAGGACCGCGAGGGGGAGGCCATCGCCTGGCACCTGCTCGACGAGCTCAAGCCCAAGGGCATCCCGGTGCGGCGCATGGTCTTCCACGAGATCACCGAGTCGGCCATCCGCGAGGCGGCCGCCAACCCCCGCGAGATCGACATGGACCTCGTCGAGGCCCAGGAGGCGCGTCGCATCCTCGACCGCCTCTACGGCTACGAGGTCTCCCCGGTGCTGTGGAAGAAGGTCATGAGCGGCCTGTCCGCCGGCCGCGTGCAATCGGTCGCCACGCGCCTCGTGGTCGACCGGGAGAAGGAGCGGATGAAGTTCCGTGTCGCCTCCTACTGGGACCTCGACGCCACCTTCGACGGCGGCGCCACCGCCGACCCGCGGATGTTCCCCGCCAAGCTCCACTCGGTCGACGGCAAGCGGGTCGCCCGCGGCTCCGACTTCGACCAGGCCGGCCAGCTCAAGTCGGCCGACAAGGTCGTGCACCTCGACCGCAGCGGCGCCGAGGGCCTGGTCGACGCGCTGCGCGACACCGCCTTCGAGGTCCGCTCGGTCGAGTCCAAGCCCTACCGCCGCTCGCCCTACGCGCCCTTCCGCACCACCACGCTGCAGCAGGAGGCGGGCCGCAAGCTCGGCATGAGCGCGCAGGTGACCATGTCGGTCGCCCAGCGCCTCTACGAGAACGGCTTCATCACCTACATGCGTACTGACTCGACCACGCTCTCGGGCGCGGCGGTCGGGGCGGCGCGCGACCAAGTGCGCGAGCTCTACGGCGCGGAGTACCTGCCCGACAGCCCCCGGACGTACGCCTCCAAGGTCAAGAACGCCCAGGAGGCCCACGAGGCCATCCGTCCCGCCGGCGAGACCTTCAAGACCCCCGCCGAGACCGGCCTGCGCGGTGACCAGTTCAGGCTCTACGAGCTGATCTGGATGCGCACCGTCGCCTCCCAGATGAAGGACGCGGTCGGTCACACGGTCTCCGTACGCCTGGGCGGTGCCGCCGCCGACGGGCGCGACGTGGTCTTCGGCTCCTCCGGCCGGGTCATCACCTTCCACGGCTTCCTCAAGGCCTACGTCGAGGGCACCGACGACGCCTCCAAGCAGCGCGACGACGCCGAGACCCGGCTGCCCGAGCTGGTCGAGGGCGCCGCCGTCAGCGCCGCCAGCGTCAGCGCCAACGGCCACGAGACCAAGCCGCCGTCGCGCTTCACCGAGGCGACGCTGATCAAGGAGCTGGAGGAGCGCGAGATCGGCCGCCCCTCCACCTACGCCTCGATCATCTCGACGATCATCAACCGCGGCTACGTCTACAAGAAGGGCACCGCCCTGGTGCCCGCCTGGGTGGCCTTCTCGGTGATGCGCCTCATGGAGGAGCACTTCGGCCGGCAGATCTCCTACGAGTTCACCGCCGAGATGGAGAAGGTGCTCGACGAGATCGCCGGTGGCCGCCGCAACCGGGTCGACGAGCTCAAGGAGTTCTACAACGGCTCCGACCGGATCACCGGCCTGAAGGAGCTCGTCACCGGCCTCGGCGACATCGACGCCCGCGAGATGGCGACCTTCCCCATCGGTGAGCCGGCCGACGGCATCCACCTGCGGGTGGGTCGCTACGGCCCCTACGTCGAGGAGGTCGCCGGTCCCGACGACGACGGGTCGGTGCCGGCCAAGCGGGCCAACGTGCCTGACGACCTGCCGCCCGACGAGCTGACCGTGGCGAAGGCCAAGGAGCTGCTGGCCAACCCCGCCGGCGAGGAGGCCGTGCTGGGGGAGCACCCCGAGACCGGACTCGTCGTGGTGGCGAAGAACGGCCGCTTCGGTCCCTACGTCACCGAGGTGCTGCCCGAGGACGCCAAGAAGGGCGCCAAGCCGCGCACCGCGTCGCTCTTCAAGTCGATGAGCCTCGACACCGTCACCCTCGACCAGGCCGTGCAGCTGCTGACGCTGCCGCGCGTGGTCGGCGTCGACGCCGAGGGCGTGGAGATCACCGCCCAGAACGGTCGCTTCGGTCCCTACCTCAAGAAGGGCACCGACTCGCGGACCATCGACTCCGAGGAGAAGCTGCTCACGATCACCCTGGAGGAGGCGGAGAAGATCTACGCCCAGCCCAAGGCTCGTGGTCGTGGCGCGGCGACGGCGCCCCTCAAGGAGCTCGGCAACGACCCCGTCTCCGGCCAGCCGGTCGTGGTCAAGGCCGGCCGCTTCGGTGAGTACGTCACCGACGGGGAGTACAACGCCACCCTCCGCAAGGACGACACCGTCGAGTCGATCACCCTCGAGCGCGCCGCCGAGCTGCTCCAGGAGCGTCGCGACAAGGGGCCCGCCAAGAAGGGCGGCAAGAAGACCGCCAAGAAGAGCACGAAGAAGGCGACCGCCAAGAAGACCACGGCCAAGAAGGCGGCCACCAAGAAGACCGCCGCCAAGAAGGCCACCACGAAGAAGTCGACCGCCAAGAAGACGACTGCCTCGACGTAGGGGCGGCTCCGGGAGTGCCGGTCAGCCGCCGCTGACCAGCTCCTCCCCGGCCGCGTTGGCCTCGGCCGTGGTCGTGGCGTCGACGCGGGGGTCGGCGGCGATGGCGAAGAGGGTGTCGACGCTGATCGGCAGCTCCATCTGGCGGGGATCGTCCGTGATGGTCGGGCCCGCGTAGCCGACCAGCACCGTCGCCCCCTCCTTCTCCACGATCACCGTGAGGGTGCCCGGATCCTCCTCGGGCGTCAGGTCCTCCCAGATCAGCATCCCGTCGTCGGTGTGCTCGCACCCGTCGGCGCCCGCGTTGCGCTCCGTGTCGCAGTCCAGCAGGTCCGGGTCGAGGCCCTGTCCCACCACGACGACCAGCATGTCGCCGTCGTACTCCCCGTCGGAGCCGTAGCGCAGCTCTGCCCCCTCCCCGCCCTCGGAGAAGAGGGAGGTGACGTCGCGCCGCTTCATGACCGACACCCGGTCGGGGGAGCCGGCGTGCTCGGCCGCCACGTACGCCAGGGCGCCCGGCGTCGTGGGTTCGTCGCCCCCCTGAGGTGACGCGGACTGCGTGCCGCAGGCGGTGACGACCACGGTCAGCAGGAGGGTGGTCACGGGGAGCCAGGGCGTACGCATGCCGCACAGGCTCGCACAGGCTCGCACAGGCTCGCACGGGACGCCCGGGGTCGGGCGCGGTCTCAGGAGGCCTGGGCCATCCAGGCACGCCCCGCGCCGGCGGGGTGGGCCAACCGGGCGCGGCGTTCGGCAGCCTCCGAGACGGTGCGTCCCTCCGCGTCGGTGGGCGTCACGGAGACGGTGGCGGCCCCCGAGGCCAGCAGGAAGGTCTCGAGGCGGGCGACGTCCCACCCGCCGGGGGTGGCGAGCAGGATCTCGTCGACCAGCATCCCGTTCCAGCCGGGCACCGTGCGCAACCCCATCAGGGCCATGCCCTGTCCGGTGGCGCAGGCGACCGCGGTGGCGATGCCGGTACGACGTTCGGTGAAGACGGCCTTGGCGGAGAACATCATGGTGAGAGCCCTTCGGTCCGGGGTGCGGTGGCGGCGCGCCTGGGTGTCGGCGACGCGCTCCAGCGTGCGCCCCGGATGCGACCTGGGTGCTTCCGCGATGTTTCGGGTCGGTGAAACCTCGCCCCGTCGACGTGGCGAAGGAGTGAACGACCCCCGCGGCGCGCGGTAGGGTCCGGCGACCGGCGTGCAGGCGTACGCCCGGAAGGGGCAGGCGTGGTGAGGACCGACGTGGCGCAGGAGCCGCGCGTCGGCGAGGAGCGGCGGCGGTGGCCGTGGCGGCTCTTCGTCGTCCATGCGGTCGGCTGGCTGCTGCTGGGTGCCTTCGTCGCGTCGTTCGGTGCCCTGGTGGTCGCCGGGTCGGGTGAGGCGCGGCCCGGGGCGTTGGAGCAGCGGCTGCTCGAGGACGCTGCCGACGGCCGGGCGACCACCCTGTGGGTCGACCGTCCCTTCGACCTCCGCGAGGGCCACGAGTGGGACTGGGAGCCGGGCGACGGGTCGTGGTCGGCGGTCGTCGAGGTCCGGTGGCGTGAGTGGGGGCTCCTGCGCCACACCGACTACCTGGTGGCCTCCTCGGAGCGCAAGGCCCGGCGGTTCCAACGGTCCCTGGGCCATCCCGGTCCGGTGGTGGTCGGTGACCCCGACGCGCTGCCGACGGAGTGGACCCAGACCCAGTCACGGATCGTGGTCGAGCCGTGGGAGCGGGACCACTCCTCGACCGGCTCCGTCGAGATCTTCGACGCCGAGTGGATCGTCCCGTCGTGGGCGGCCACGACTGGTCTCGTGGTCGGGGTGACGACGTTCGCCTGGCTGGTGGTGGGTCCCCAGCCGTGGCGCTTCACCCGGTGGGGCTGGTTCTGGCTCGTCTTCGGCGCCGGGCCGGTCGGCGTACCCGCCTTCCTGCTGTTCGGTGGCTCGTCGGGACTGTTCCCGCCCGCCGACCCCGCGCGCCGGCTGAGCGGTTGGAGCGGCTTCGGGCTCTCCGTCGTGACGGCCTTCGGGGCCGGCCTGCTGCTCAACGCCTGAATGAGGTGCCGCCTCAGGCGGGGGAGTGCGCGCGGCCGACGAAGCCGTGGGCCCACGGTCTCATCACGCGTGGCCCCGGCAGCAGCACGCCCTCCTCCAGCGCTGCGACCTCGAAGCCGGCCGCACGCAGCAGCGTCGGCACGTCTCGGGTCAGCCGGCAGCCGCCGGCGAAGGTCCGCTCGAGCGGGTCGAGCCGGTGCTGCCACGCCGCCACCGACGGCTCCGGGCTGAGCCCGTGCTCCAGGAAGGCCAGCACCCCGCCGGGCACCAGCAGCCTGCGGACCTCGGCCAGCGCGAGCATCGGGTCAGGGATGGTGCAGAGCGAGAAGGTGACGAGCGCGGAGTCGTAGGCCGCGTCGGGCGCGTCGATGGCCTGGCCGTCGAGGCCGATCCGCGTGACGGGACGCGAGGACGTACGCCGGCGCCCCCGCGAGCGGTCCCAGGCGAGGTCGGAGGGCTCCACGGCGTCGAGGGCGGTCACCGCGTCGGGCAGGTGGTCGAGGTTGGCGCCCGACCCGAACCCGAGCTCCAGCACGCGGCCGGTCAGGGGAGCGCAGGCGCGGGCCCGCAGCTTGCCGATGTGGGGCGGGGAGAGCGCCACGTCGGTCATCACGGGCACGACCCGCTCGGTCCACCAGCTCTGCATCCCCATGACGCCACCGTACGCGGCCCGGGGCCTGTGAACTCTCCGCACGGATGGTCGTGGCCCGCCCGTAGGGTGTGGGCGTGACTTCAGCCGCCACCCGAGCCGACTCCGGCCTGTTCGTCTGCTTCGAGGGCGGCGACGGGGGTGGCAAGTCGACCCAGGCGCAGCTGCTGGTCGACTGGGTGACCTCGACCGGGCGCAAGGCCCTGTTGACCCGCCAGCCGGGGGGCACGGTGGTCGGTCAGGAGTTCCGGCGCATCGTGCTCTCACCCGAGACCGGTGACCTCTCGCCGCGCACCGAGGCGCTGGCCTACGCCGCCGACAAGGCCGAGCACGTCGACACCGTGGTGCGCCCCGCGCTCGAGCGGGGTGAGGTGGTGGTCACCGACCGCTACGTCGACTCCGCGCTGGCCTACCAGGGTGCGGGCCGGGTGCTGGACGTCGACGAGGTCGAGCAGCTGATGCGCTGGGCCACCGGGGGCCTGCGACCCCACCTGACCGTGGTGCTCGACCTGCCGCCCGAGGCCGGGCTGGGCCGCTTCGAGGGGCGTGACCGCATCGAGGGTGAGTCGCTGGAGTTCCACGAGCGGGTCCGCGAGCAGTTCCTCGCCCTGGCCGCGCGGGATCCCGACCACTACCTCGTGCTGCCGGCGCGCGCCAGCGTCGAGTCGATCCACGCCGCGATCCGCGCCCGCCTCGAGCCGTTGCTGCCCGAGCCGACGGAGGACGTGCAGTGACCGCGGCTGCGCGCGAGCAGCGTACGGCGCCGATCTGGGACACCCTGGTCGGGCAGCGCCACGTCATCGAGACGCTCGACCGAGCCGCGCGGGGCGACGGCATGACCCATGCCTGGCTCTTCACCGGTCCACCCGGCTCCGGACGCTCCAACGCCGCCCTCGCGTTCGCCGCCGCGCTGCAGTGCGAGCAGGCCGGCTGCGGTGAGTGCCACTCGTGCCGCACGGTGCTGGGCGGGACGCACGCCGACGTCACCGCCGTACGCACCGACGCCCTGGTGATCGCCGTCAAGGACGTGCGCGAGCTGGTGCGCAAGGCCGCGCTGTCGCCCAACGGCCAGCGCTGGCAGGTCATCGTCGTCGAGGACGCCGACCGCCTCAACGACCAGGGGTTCAACGCCCTCCTCAAGGCGATCGAGGAACCCAACACCCGCACCGTGTGGCTGCTCTGCGCGCCGACCGCCGAGGACGTGCTGGTCACGATCCGCTCCCGGTGCCGGCTGGTCACCCTGACCACGCCCACGGCCGAGCAGGTCGCCGACTTCCTGGTGCGCACCGACGACGTGCCGCCCACGGTGGCCCACCACGCGGCCCGCGCCAGCCAGGGCCACATCGGCCGCGCGCGGGCGCTGGCCCGTGACGAGGCGACCCGCAACCGCCGGGCCGAGGTGGTGCGGTGGCCGGCGAAGCTGACCTCGTTGGGCTCCTGCATGAACGCGGCGGCCAACCTCGTCGACGTGGCCAAGGAGGAGACCGAGGCGCTGGGAGCCGCCATCGAGGCGCGCGAGAAGGCCGAGCTCGACCGCTCCTACGGCGTCGAGGGTCGCGGCAAGCGGCCCCGGGAGTACGCGCCCGCGCTCAAGGAGCTGGAGCAGGGCCAGAAGCGCCGTGCGAAGCGGCGCCTGCTCGACGTCGTCGACCGGGCCCTGATGGACCTGGTCTCGGTCTACCGCGACGCCATCGCGTTCGGGGTGGGCGCGCAGGGCGACCTCGTCAACGAGGAGATCCGCCCGGACATCGCGCAGCTGGCGCGTCGTTCGTCGCCCGAGGCACACCTGCGTCGCATCGACGCGATCTTCACTGCTAGGGAGCAGATGTTGGAGTTCAACGTGAGGCCGGAGACGGCACTCGAGGCCATGATGGTCGCCCTGCGACTCGAGGGACAGCGCCGGTGAAGCGGGTCGTCGCCCTCGTCGCCCTGCTGGCGCTGCTGCTCGGGTCGATCGGGGGCGCGGCGATCTTCTTCTCACAGATGAACTTCTCCGACTCCGCCCCCGAGCGGCTCGACGAGGAGGAGCGCGGCGACGTCGCCACCCCACCCGAGCCGGACCTGGCGAAGTACTACTCGCAGGTCGTGGCGTGGCAGAGCTGCGGCAGCACCTTCCAGTGCGGATGGGTGACCGTGCCGCTCGACTACGCCAAGCCCCAGGGGCGCACCATCAAGCTCCTGGCCCTCAAGCTGCCGGCGCGCACCGACGACCGGATCGGCTCGCTGGTGGTCAACCCCGGCGGACCCGGCGCGCCTGGCACGCAGTATGCGGCGGCCGGCACCTCGGTCTTCGGCGACCGCCTGCTCGACCACTTCGACGTGGTCGGCTTCGACCCCCGTGGCACGGGCAGCAGCCGACCGGTCGACTGCCTCAGCGACGAGGAGCTCGACGACTACCTTGGGGGCAACCCGACGCCCCGCACCCCGGCCGAGGTCGCGGAGACCGACCGGCAGAACCGGGCGTTCTTCGAGGGCTGCCGGGAGAAGTCCGGGCAGCTGGTCGACCACGTCAGCACCATCGAGGCGGCGCGTGACATGGACGTGCTGCGCGCCGTCCTGGGGGAGGGACGCCTGGACTACTTCGGTGCCTCCTACGGCACCCAGCTCGGGGCCACCTATGCCGAGCTCTTCCCCGAGCGCGTGGGCCACTTCGTGCTCGACGGCGGTGTCGACGTCTCCGCCGACCAGGTGGAGCGGAGCCTGGTGCAGGCGCGCGGCTTCGAGACCGCGCTGCGCGCCTACGTCGCCGACTGCGTGGAGAAGTCGTCGTGCCCGCTCGAGGGGTCGGTCGAGGAGGGCCTGGCCCAGGTCACCGAGCTGGTCGAGGGGCTTGCCGAGAAGCCGCTGCCCGCCGGCGGTGACCGTCCGCTGACCCCGGGGCGCGCGTTCTACGGGATCGTCATGCCGCTCTACAACCGCGACTACTGGTCGTTGCTGACCAGCGGCCTGCAGAAGGCCTTCGACGGCGACGGGTCCGGGCTGCTGCTGACCGCCGACCTGTACGCCTCGCGCGGCCCCGACGGCTTCCAGGACAACAGCACCGAGGCGATCGTGGCCATCAACTGCCTCGACGACCCCTCGTTCGTGCCGCTGGATGAGGTGCCGGAGCGCTTCGACGAGTTCGAGGAGGCGTCGCCGACCTTCGGGCGGGTCTTCGCCTGGGGTCTCGCCGGCTGCGAGCACTTCACCGGCGAGCCCGCCGAGCAGATCGAGATCGACGGTGACGGCGCCGCCCCCATCGTCGTGACCGGCACGACCCGTGACCCCGCCACGCCGCTGAGCTGGGCGGAGGCGCTGGCCGACCAGCTCGAGTCGGGGGTCCTCATCCGCCGCGACGGCGACGGCCACACCGCCTACAACGCGGGCAACCGGTGTGTCGACGACGCCGTCGAGGCCTACCTGCTCGACGGCACGGTGCCCGACGACGGACTCTCCTGCTGACGCAGGTGCCGCTGGGCCGGCGCCGTGCGGCGGAGGCTGTCCGGGAACACGGTGCCCGATTCCTCGCCGGGTCACGGTGTCCGTATACTCACCCGAGGTTGTTCGTCCGTCCCTCGGCCTGGCCGACGGGAAACAGCGAACGCCGCGCCGCCTTAGCTCAGTCGGTAGAGCGAGTCACTCGTAATGACTAGGTCGTCGGTTCGATTCCGACAGGCGGCTCCACGCGCGAAGGGCCCCGCTCGATGACCGGGGCCCTTCGGCGTCGTCCGGGGGCGGTGTTCCGTCCGTTACTTTCGCTGCAGACGGGGTGGCTTCGGGCCCGCGGAGGGCTACCCTCGAGGAAGAACCGAGAAGGTGAGCAGCATGAAGAAGCTCTGGACGAGTCTGTGCGCCGCGTTGACCGCCCTCCTCCTGGCCCTGGCCCTCGGCGGCTGCAGCGGTGGTGGGGACGGAGGCAGTGCCGAGGACCCCGAGCCCGAGCAGAAGTCGCCGCAAGAGGTGGCGATGCTCTACGTCGACGCCTTCCGCGGCGGGGACGGCCTGACCTCCTACAACGAGAACTCGAGCTGGGACGGCTCCTACTTCGAGTCGTTGGGCAACAGCGCCCCCGAGGTCGTCGGCGAGCCGCTCACCTCCGAGCAGGCCGCCGAGGTGGCTACCGCCTACGAGCGCGCTCTCGGCCAGGTCAAGGCCGAGGTGGTCGACGAGAAGGTCGACGGCGACACCGCGACGGTGACCCTCGCCGTGCGCGGGCTCGCCTACGGAGACGCCATGGAGTCAGCCGCCAAGGACTGGACGCTCGACGACAAGGACCCGGCCGGTTCCTACGCGTCGCTGGTGCTCGAGGCCCTGGACGTGGTCAAGCCCGTCAAGAAGCCCATGCGGGTCACGATGACCCTCACCCAGGGCGGCGACGGCCTGTGGGCGCCCGACGGCGACTCCGGTGCCGCCCTCACCCGGGCTCTCCTGCGCTGATGGCCGGTCGGGGTCCCGTCCGCCGGCCCGACGTCCCCGCCGGTTGGGTGAACCGCATCGGTGAGGTGCTCCTGGCGCTCCCGGACGTCGAGCAGGAGGACGCCTGGACGGGCGTGAGGTGGCGCGTGCACGGACGTACGGTCGCCCACGTCTTCGGCGGTGAGGACCAACGCTTCCGGCTCACCTTCCGGGCCGAGCCCGACGAGGTCGCGGCCTTCCGGCACCTGGGGGAGCCCTACTTCACCCTCGGCTGGGGCGACGACGGCGTGGGCCTCCTCCTCGACGACGCCACCGACTGGACCGAGGTCGCCGAGCTGCTCACCGACTCCTACTGTCTGCGGGCCCCGGCAGGACTGGCCGCCCTCGTCGACCGCCCTGACCCCGACGACGACGCGGCCGCGTGGTCCGGGCGCCGGTCGCGCCGGCGAACCGGGCCCCGATGAGCGGGGGCTCGTCCCACTCCTCCTCGTCGTCCCACTCGTCGGTCTGGTCTCCGGCGGTCCGCTCCTCGGGCGGTGTCGGGCCCGCGAGCAGCGGCGCGTCGAGCGGCGGCACCCGGTCGAGGTCCACGGCGGCGAGGCTGCGGCGTACGACCTCGAGGGTGCGGCGCAGCGGTGCCGACAGCTCGCCCGCGGGGTCGTCGGACTCCAGGCAGAGGACGACGCAGGCCGCCCCCGCCGGTGCGACGACCACGTCGCGGTGGTCGAAGACGAGGCGTACGCACTCCTCACGGTGCTGCGGCTCCAGCCCGCCGAGGATGCCGAACGCGCGGACGGCCACGTCGGGCAGCGCCTCCAGCGGCGGTTCGCCGACGCTGGCGACGACCGTCCGGTCGGCGCGCACCAACGCACCCCAGACCAGGCCGGGCAGCTCGCGCACGATGCCGAGGCAGGCCAGGGCCGCCTCGGTGCAGCTCATGCCGTCCGCCGTCCCCGATGCTGGTGCCACCGCCCCGCTCGGGGTGTCGACCAGCTGACCACGCGCCCGGCACTCTCCACCCTCGTCGAACGTGACCCGCGCGGTGATGCTGCTGCTGCCGGTCGAGGTGAGCCAGACGAGCTCGCCGAGCCCGAGCCGGGGGTCCATGCCGTGGCCCAGACGCGCGACGTAGCGCACCTGGGCGCCGATCAGTCCGTGCAGAGGACCCAGCCGGACCGTCGGTGCCGGCGTCGCCGACGGTGTGGGGGAAGTCGCCGCAACGGCGGGGTTCGTGGGGGCCGGGGGGTCGGAAGGGGGCGCGAAGATCACGGGTTCCTCCTGGGAGAAGGGAGGTGGATGGGGGAAGTCGCCCCAGCGTCCACGAGACCGGTCCGAGGCGCGGGTTTCTCACCTCGAGTTCACGCCCGGAGCGCGCCTGTTACAGGGTCGTCATCGACGACGGCAAGGAGAAACGCGGGGAAGATCATCGATTCAGGGCATGTGACCTCTGCCTCACTGACCAATCATCGGTGGGTGATCGTTGAAGCACCTGCGGAGTTCTGGGAGTGGCTCATCGGCCTCGACCGCTCCGCGCGTGACGGCGACGAGGTCGCTGCGGAGCGCCACGACCTCGCCATGGCGTTGCTCCTGGAGCTGCACGACGCGAAGTTTCCGCCCGACCGCGACCACGAGACCTCGGTGCTGGGACGGGTCCGCCACGTGCACCGCCACCCGGTGTGGCGCCTCGTCGGCCAGGGCGAGTCCGGGGCGGAGGTGCGCTTCCACTGCGCCTTCCCGGTGGGCACCAGGGTCGCCCTCATCACCTCGACCACCGGCAACCTGGCCCGGATCGGCGACCTCTTCCCCCGCGTCGTGATGGCGCGCACCGAGCTGCTCGTGGAGCACTGGCTCCGGGAGCGGGCAGCCGGCGTCGCTCCGGGGGAGGGGGGCCCCTGCGGCCTGACCCGCGGGTTCGCCAGCGGTGACGAACCCTTCGCCGAGGCGCTGGCCCGCATGGGGGCACCCCGCAGGATCCTTGCCGTGCGCGACCGACTTCGGCTCAACGCCCCGGTGCGCCGGCGCCGCACGGTGCTGAGCCCGCCGCGCGTGCCTGCGTACGCCTGAAGGCGCGTAGGCGTGGGTCCGACGAAGGTGGGCCACAATGGGGGCATGCGATTCACCGAGCACGAGCTGACCCAGGCCCTGCACGGAGCGGCGAAGACCGTGCTGGCCGGCCGCAAGGACGTGCGCAAGCAGAAGCTCGACGTCGACGACGTGTGGCGCACCATGGACAAGTTCGAGCGCTACCAGCTGCTCGACGGCCTCGGTGGTCAGCTCCTGCCCGTGCTGGTGGCCCTGCCCGACGTCGAGGTGGAGGCGGGCACCCGCGCGACCTTCACGTCGCAGCAGGTCACCGAGGCCGTGGAGTCAGTGGTCGGCGACTCGGGAGGCAAGCTCCGTCGCAAGGCCCAGGTCGCGCTCACCGCTGCCCTCGTCACCGCCGCCCTCCAGCACCTGCCGGTGCGACGCGACCCCGACGGCCTGACCTCACTCGACGCCGACGCCGACGCCGATGACATGGACGACATCGTGGTGCCCGACTCGCTCGAGGGGCTCGAAGGCTTCAGCTGAACCGGGTCGGCTCCGCGTCAGTGCACCAGTTTGAGGCCGATGACGCAGCCGATCAGACCAGCGATCAGCAGCAGCTTGGTCAGGCTCACGGCCTCGGCCCCGGTCGCCATGCCCCACGCCACCGTGAGGGAGGCACCGATGCCGACCCACACCGCGTAGGCCGTGCCCACCGGAAGGGTGCGCATGGCGTAGGCCAACCCCACCATGCTGATGGTCACCGCCACCCCGAAGACCACCGACGGGACGAGGCGGGTGAACCCCTCCGACCGGCCGAGGGCGACCGCCCAGACAGCCTCGAGCACCCCGGACAGCACCAGCACCAACCACGCCACGACGCACCTCCGGCGGCCGTCTTGTCGCGTTCCGGGTACGGCTCCCTCGTCCGGGGATCAGCTCACCTGACTCCGACCACAGGGTAGCCGCCGCCTTCCTCCGCACCCGTGCGGCGACTCCGCTGGACTCCGCGACTACCGTGGAAACCATGCCGGACACCCCCCTCCCCGAAGCTGCCCGGGCGGCCGTGCTCGAGGTCGTCGACCGGCTCGCCGCGCGACAACCCGACGTCGGCGTGGAACTGGCCAGGTCGGCCAGTGCGCGGTTCGAGCCAGTGGACGGGGTGCCGGAGGCCACCCACGCGCTCCTGGAGGGCGCCACCCGCCACAGCCTCGACGACATCTTCGACCGACTCCGCCGCGACTGCCCGCCCGAACACGACGGCATCCCGGCGGAGGCGGTCATCTACGTCCGCGAGCTGGCCCAGCGTGGGGTGCCGACCATCTGGCTGCGCCGCGCCTACCAGGTCGCTGCCGACGAGATGGTCAGCGTCGTCTTCGCCGAGGTGGAGGGACTCGAGGCCTCCGGAGACCTCAAGCTGCAGGTCTTCCGTCACCTCGCGCGCTGGCTGCACACCTACGCCGACTGTGCCTCCCTGCTGGTGGCCGACCTGCACCAGACGGTGCTGGTCGACCTGGCCGAGCGGCACAGCTCGGAGGTGCTGGCCCAGGTCCACCTCGTGATGAAGGGGGAGGAGGTCGACCCCGAGGCATTCCTGGCCGTCACCGGCCACGAGCTCGCACACACGCACCTGGGTGTCGTGCTCTGGCTCGAGGACATCGGCCACGGACCCGACCGCACCGGGCTCCTGCGGGAGGTCGCCGCGGAGGTGGCGGAGGCGATGGCCTGCCCCGAGGCACCCCTGACGGTGCAGAGCGGGCGCTCCGAGCTGCTCGCCTGGTACACCGACGACGGGTGCGACCCCGTGCGTCACGAGGCTGCGGTGCGCGACGTGCTGGACCGCCGGGCCGACGTGCGTCTCGCCATCGGTTCGCCGGGCGCGGGAGGTGAAGGGTTCCGTCGCAGCATGGAGCAGGCCCGGAGCCTGCGCCACCTCGTCCGCGTGGCGCCCTCGGTGCCCCACCGGGCGCTCTTCCACAGCGAGGCGGGCGTCGCTCTCGTGGCGATGCTCGCCCAGGACCTGCCGGCCGCCCGACGCTGGGTGGGCAACACCCTCGGGTCCCTGGCTGACGACTCCGAGACGGCTCGCCGCACCCGGGAGACCCTGAGGGTCTACCTGCGCACCAACTCCTACGTCGAGACCGCCGAGCAGCTGCAGCTGCACCGCAACACCGTGAAGTACCGGTTGACCAAGGTCGCGGCCGAACGCGGCCGGGAGCTCACCGAGGGGCGGCTCGACCTCGAGCTCGCGCTGCAGGCCTGCCACGTGCTCGGAGACATCGTCCTGCGTCGCACCCCCGACGCGGGCGCCAGCACCCGCTGAGCCGAGCTCAGCCGAGCAGGTCGGCCATCTTGCGGGCGACGAGCTCGATCGCCCGGGTGGGTGCCAGCCGGGAGAGCCGGTCGAGCATCTTCGCGTCGGAGCCGATCCGCAGTCGGGGTGTGCCCGCCGCCATCGCGTCGACGACCTGACGGGCCGCGTCGGGGGCGCTCGTCATCCGGGCGGCCGCAGCGCTCGTGCTGCTGTCACGGCCGGGCAGCGAGGCGCCCGAGTGGTCCGCGATGCCTGTGCCCACCGCCCCCGGGAAGACCACGGTCACCGCGACCGAGGTGTCGCGCAGCTCGGCCTGCAACCCCTCGGTCAGCAACTTCACCGCTGCCTTGCTCGCGCCGTACAGCGACTGCCCGGGCACCGGCACGAGGGCGCCCATGCTGGAGACGTTGACCAGGCTGGCCTCCGGTCGCGCCAGCAGGTGGGGCAGGAACGCCTTCGTGACGTGCACGACGCCCCAGAAGTTCACGTCCAGCACCTTCTCCATCTGGGGCAGGTCGAGGTCGTGGAACGGCACGAACTTCTGGATGATGCCGGCGACGTTGGCCACCGCGTCGACGTGGCCGTGCGCGGCGAGCACGTCGGCGGCGAGGGCCTCGACCCCCGCCCGGTCGGAGACGTCGACGGCGTGGGTGGTGAGCCGCTCGCCGGCCGAGGCGAGGGCGACGGTGGCCTCGAGCGCCTCGGGGCGCAGGTCGACGGCCGCGACTCGGGCGCCACGACGCAGCAGCTCGAGCACGACCTCACGTCCGATGCCGTTGCCGCCGCCAGTGACGACGACGACCTTTCCGGTGATCTCCATGGCCCCACAGTAGGCCCGTCAGAGGCGGCGTGACAGGTGCGCGGGTGGTCGTGCGGCACGATTCACACGCCCCGGTGCACGCGAGCGTTCGCGCCCGTGTGGCACGGCACTTTAGGCTCGTCCAATGAGTGATTCGCGTCCGGCCGCCCCCATCTCCGCCGCGCCCCTCGACTGGTCTGCCCAGGCCGCCGTGCTCTTCGACCTCGACGGCGTGGTGACCCCCACCGCTGAGGTGCACATGCGGGCCTGGTCGGTGATGTTCAACGACTTCCTCGCCCTGCCGGATGCCCCCGGCGGTGGCGACCGCTCGCCCTACGAGGCCGACGACTACTTCGCGCACGTCGACGGCAAGCCCCGCTACGACGGCGTCCGTGACTTCCTGGCCTCACGGGGGATCGTGCTGCCCGAGGGCAGTGCCGACGACGACGGCGAGGCGCTCACCGTGCACGGTCTGGGCAACCGCAAGGACTCTGCGTTCAACGAGGTGCTCGAGCGGGACGGGGTCGAGGCCTACCCGGGCTCGGTCGCGCTGCTCGACCACCTGGCCGACCTCGGCACCCCGCTGGCGGTCGTGTCGTCGTCGCGCAACGCGGCCGCTGTGCTGGAGGCTGCCGGGTTGACCGACCGCTTCGTCACCGTGGTCTCCGGCGCGGTCGCCGAGGAGCTGGGCCTGCCCGGCAAGCCGGCGCCCGACACGTTCGTGCACGCGGCCCAGGTGCTCGGCGCGCCCGTGGAGCGCGCGGTCGTGCTGGAGGACGCCGTCTCCGGCGTGCGGGCCGGGGCCGCGGGCGGGTTCGCCGTCGTCGTCGGCGTCGACCGCGGCGTGGGCGCCGACGCCCTGACGGCTGCTGGTGCGACGCTGGTGGTGGGCGACCTCGCCGAGCTCGTCCCCGCCCGTCCCGGTGCTGCGGAGGTGCAGTGATGGCTCGCGACACGACCCACGCCCCGATCGACCGCGACCGCTACCCCGTCGACCCGTGGCAGCTGGTGGAGACCTCGTTCGCGCCGCACACCATGGGCGCCGACGAGACGCTCTTCTCCGTCGCCAACGGCTACCTGGGTCTGCGCGGCAACCCCGAGGAGGGCCGTGAGGCGGTCGCCCACGGCACCTTCATCAACGGGCTCCACGAGACCTGGGACATCCGCCACGCCGAGGCGGCATTCGGGTTCGCCCGCACCGGCCAGACCATCGTCAACGCGCCCGACGCGAAGGTGATGAAGCTCTACGTCGACGACGAGCCGCTGGTGCTGGGGGTCTCGGAGCTGGAGGAGTACGAGCGGGCCCTCGACTTCCGCGCCGGCGTGCTGCGCCGACGTCTCGTCTGGCGTACGCCCTCGGGCAAGCGGGTGCAGGTGGTCACCACGCGCATGGTGTCGATGGTCCAGCGCCACGTCGCCGTGATGACCCTCGAGGTGACGATGCTGACCGGGTCGGCCCCGGTCGTGGTCTCCTCGCAGCTCATCAACCGCCAGGACGGGCTCGACGACTTCCGCGGTCCCGACCCCGACGAGGGCGGCATGGCCGACCCGCGCAAGGCGGGGTCGTTCGAGGGTCGCGTGCTGCTGCCGAAGGCGCACTCCTGCGACGACGGCCGCATGGTGCTGGGCTACCAGTGCGCGCGCTCGCGGATGACCGTCGCGGTGGCCGCGGAGCACCGCTTCGACGGGCCCGACCACGCCGACCTCGTGCTGCGGGCCAGCGAGGACCAGGCCAAGGCCGTCTTCCGGTTCGACGCCGCCGAGGGCGAGACCGTCCGCTTGGAGAAGTACGTCACCTACCACACGTCGCGGGGCGTGCCGGTGCGTGAGCTGACGGACCGCTGCGACCGGACGCTCGACCGGGCCCTGCGCCACGGCGTCGAGCACCTCGAGGCCGAGCAGCGCGAGTGGTTCGACGAGTTCTGGGAGAACGCCGACGTGGTGGTCGGCGCCGACGACGCCATCCAGCAGGCGGTGCGCTTCAACCTCTTCTGCCTGGCGCAGGCAGCGGGGCGCACCGACGGTGGCGGCATCGCCGCCAAGGGCGTGACCGGCAGCGGCTACGAGGGCCACTACTTCTGGGACACCGAGATCTACGTGGTGCCCTTCCTGACCTACACCCACCCCGGACTGGCCCGCAACGCCGTGCACTTCCGCCGCAAGATGCTGCCGGCGGCACGGGTGCGGGCCAGCGAGATGGCGCAGAGCGGCGCGCTCTTCCCGTGGCGCACCATCAACGGCGAGGAGGCCTCGGCCTACTACGCCGCCGGGTCGGCCCAGATGCACATCAACGGCGACGTGGTCTATGCGCTGATGAAGTACGTCGTGGCCAGCGGCGACCACGACTTCCTCAAGGAGGAGGGCGTCGACGTCCTCGTCGAGACCGCGCGGATGTGGCGCGACCTGGGCTTCTGGCGCAGCAACGGCCAGCCCAGCTTCCACATCCACGGCGTGACCGGCCCCGACGAGTACACGACGGTGGTCAACAACAACCTCTTCACCAACCTGATGGCGCGCTTCAACCTGCGCTCCGCGGCGGAGGTGGTGCGTCACCTGCGCGAGAAGGAGCCCGACGCCCACCGGGCGCTCGTGCACCGGCTGCACGTGCAGCCGGAGGAGGTCGACGAGTGGATGCGCTGCGCCGAGGGCATGCACGTCCCCTTCGACGAGGGCCTGGGCATCCACCCCCAGGACGACTTCTTCCTCGACCGCGAGGTGTGGGACCTCTCCCGCACGCCCAAGGAGCTGCGACCGCTCCTGCTGCACTACCACCCGCTGGTGATCTACCGGTTCCAGGTGCTCAAGCAGGCCGACGTGGTGCTGGCCCTCTTCCTGCACGGTGACCAGTTCACCGCCGAGGAGAAGAAGGCCGACTTCGAGTACTACGACCCGATCACCACGGGCGACTCGACCCTGTCGGCGGTGGTGCAGTCGATCGTGGCGGCCGAGGTGGGCTACCACGAGGTGGCGATGGACTACTTCTCCCACGCCCTGCACACCGACCTCGGCGACCTGCACCACAACACCGAGGACGGCATCCACGTCGCCTCCACCGGCGGGGTGTGGACCGCCCTGGTCTTCGGCTTCGGCGGCATGCGCGACCACGAGGGGGCCCTCTCATTCGACCCGCGCCTGCCCGCCGAGTGGGAGAGCCTGGAGTTCAAGATCGCCTGGCGCGGCGACCGCCTCCTCGTACGCCTCACGCAGGACGCCCTGCACCTCTCGCTGGTCGAGGGGCAGGGCCCGATCGAGGTGACGGTGCGTGGTGAGGCCGTGACGGTCACGCCCTCGGGGGTCGAGGTGGCCCTCGAGCACCAGGGTGAGCGGATCGACGGCCTGATGGGCGACCTGCCGCACACCGGTGGCGTGCGCGCCGACGGCACCCGCATCACCGCAGGCGTGCCCGACCCGGTGGTCACCGAGGCCCGACCCGACCCCTACGCCGCGTGGACGCCGGCGACCGACCTCTACGACGGCTCCGACGCCGACGTGCCGTCGGAGCAGGTCGACGACTACGCCGAGCTGGTCGACCGACGCAACCAGGCCGACGAGAACGGTGCCGGGTCGGGGGGTGACGACCATGACGGTCACGAGGTGCCGTTGGAGGGTCGCGCCCGGGCGATCACCGAGTCGGAGCGCATCGTGCGCGTGCAGGACGTGGCGTCGGAGTCGGTCCACGAGTGAGTGGTGCGCCCCCCGCTCCGCGTCGCGCGGGCGGGGGAGCGGGCGTCACTCGCCGCGGCCGGTGAAGTCGTCCATCGTGTGGTAGATCCCGAGCACCTTGTCGGCCACGAAGTCGCGCACCCCGACCGGCAGCACGCCCTTGGCGACCTCGCTGATCATCACCGTGCGTGGCAGCACGAGCATGGCCTGGCCACGCAGCATCGCCGACCAGGTCTGCTGCACCACGTCGTCGGGCTCCAGCAACGGCAGCAGGGGGGCCGACCTGGCGCCGTCGAACATGCCGGTCTTCACGTAGTAGGGGCACACGGTGGTGACCTTCACGTGGTGGTGGCCCGCCTGCTCGAGCTCGAGGCGCACCGAGTCCGACCAGCCCACCACCGCCCACTTCGAGGCGGCGTAGGCGGCCATCCGCGGGTTGGAGGTGAGCCCGGCGGCCGAGGCGATGTTGACCAGGCGACGCTCGCGCCCTTCGCCGTCGGGCCCGGGGGCGATCATCTCGGGCAGGAAGACGTGGGCCATCTGCATCGGCGCCAGCGCGTTGACCTCCAGGGTGAACTTCGTGTCCGCCGGACTGGTCTCCCAGAAGTAGTCGTTGCCGCGCACGACGCCGGCGTTGTTGACGAGCACGTCGATCGGCCCGACCTCGGCGTGGATGCGCTTCGCCGCCGCGCGGATCGCCGGGAGGCGGCGTACGTCCACGTCCTCGCTGAGCACGCGGCTGCCGCGCCCCGACAGCGCGGCCGCCGTCTCGGCCAGCGCGTCCGCGTCGACGTCGAGGAGCACCACGGCCCCGGCGCCCTCCTCGACGGCACGCTCGGCGAACAGCCGTCCCATGCCCTTGGCGGCGCCGGTGATGAGCACCGTCGCTCCGGAGACGTTCTTCATGACCTTCCTCCTTCTGCGCGAGCAGCCAGGGCGCGGGTCCGCACCCGGGCGAAGTCGTCGTCGGTGTAGACGCCGTTGACGCCTGAGATCGTGGCCAGCTCCATGCCGTGCTTGAGGCCGAGCCGGTAGATCTCCTTGACCTTGGACCACTCGATCGTGCGACCGACGGTGAAGGCCTCGTAGCGGCCCTCGAGTGCCAACACGACGGTCTCGGCCAGGCAGGCGTAGACGACGCCCGGCGGCAGCCCGATGTCCTTCATGCGCACGTCGCCCGGCAGCTTGATCTCGCCGGACTCCACGACCAGCACGTCGGGCCGCTTGGCGACGTCCTCGGCGGAGAGGTCGAGGGGGCGCGCCACGTCGGTGACCACGCAGCCGGGCTTGAGGGCCATCACGTCGAGCACCTTCTGGCCCGCGGCGGAGGTGGCCGTGACGATCATGTCCATCTCGCCCAGCACCTCGTCTGGTCGGGTGGCGACGTGCACGACGGCGCGCGGCTTCTCGGCCTCGATCTCGGCCTTGAGGGAGAGCAGCTTGGCCGACTCCGGGGAGACCAGCCACAGCTCGTCACTGGCGAGCGCGAGCAGACGGGCGCAGGCGGCGCCGATGGATCCGGTGGCACCGATCACCATCGTGCTGCCGTGGAGCCGCCCCTTCTCGTCGACCTCGGCGATGCCGAGGCGCCGGATCGCCTCGTGGGCGGCCCACAGCGCCCCCGACGCGCTGTAGCTGTTGCCGGTGGTCACGGGCAGGGGCGCCTGCTTCGCGACGGTGACACCGGCGTCGCCGACCACCTTGGTGAAGGCGCCCAGGCCCATGACCTGCGCGCCCAGCTTGCGAGCCAGGTCGGCGGCCTGGAGCAGCCGGGAGTAGGTGAACTCCGGCGGGTGGGCCATCAGCTCCTTCGGGGTGCCGCCGACGGTGATCAACCATCCCTCCGCCTCGGCTCCGGTGGGGGAGGTGATGCCGGTGACGTGGCTGTAGACGAAGGGGGGCAGGTAGGCCGCCGCCTTCTCCACCACCGGCGTCATGCCCGGCACCTGGGTGATCAGGCCGAGCGGCTGGACGTTGCGGAAGTACTGGGTGGAGAGCGGGTGGATCACGAAGGCGAAGCGGTGGTGGCGACGCGGGCCGTGGGGGTCCAGACGACGCGGCTCCAGGTCGGCCTCCTCGATGGCGCGCAGCATGTCGTCGACCGAGACGTCGCCGCCACGGTGCAGCCGCACCACCGCCTCCAGCGTGGCCGCCACCACGGTCACGCCGTCGAACGGCTGGGGCGTGGTGTCGATGACCCGGTCGACGCCGCGAGCAGCGAGGTCGGTGAGCCGTCCCGGTGAGATCGCCGCGGAGACCACCGTCGTGGCCGCGAGGTCCTCCAGGTCGAAGCCGGTCAGCTCGTCGTAGGCACCGACCACGACGTCGTTGTCGCGGGCCCGCCGCCGCGCCACCTCGTTGGCGACCCACTCGGCGGGCGTGGCCAACGTGCGGCGCAGGCCCCCGGGAAGCAGCCGCATCGGCAGGCTGGCGACGTCGCCGGCCAGCCCGAGCACGCTCGCCGCGGCCTGCAGCGCGACGCGGTCGAGCCGGGCGCCGGGGTCGGCGTGCTCGACGTTGGGCGTGAACTCCGCGAGCACCCCTGCCGTACGCGAGTGCGTACCGTGCCCGAGCACCAGCACGCGCGCGTTGGTGAAGTAGCCCGGCTCGGCCGACTGCACCGACCGGATGGCCCACTCCTGGAGCACGTCGGTGAGCAGCTCGCCGTCGGTCACCGGCACGTCTCCGCAGGCCGCGCGGATCCGGGCGACGTCGGAGTCGCGGCCCCCGAAGAGGCCCGCCGCCCGGGCCTCCCGGACACCCGAGAGCGCGAAGACGGCCGCGCGGTCGCGCCACTCCTCGACCAGGGCGACGGCCGCGTCCACGTCACCGGACGTGCCGCGACGCACCAACCGGAAGGACTCCCCGAGCAGGGTGGCGTCCTGGTCGTGGTCGAGCTCGGGCCCGGCCAGGCTCACGTTGACGATGACGGGACGTGTCATGGCTCATCCTTCCGGTCGGTGGGCAGTCACAAGGCTGCGTACTCCTGCTGGATCAGGTCGGCGATGCGGTCCGGGTCGGGCACCAGGGCGGCGTCACCCGCGATGCCGATGCTGACCTCGCCGTCATAGCTGAAGATCGCCACACCGAGCGGCTGGTCGCCCGACATCGGCACCCACCCCAGGACGCCGGCGACCGTCGCCCCCGCGAAGGTGATCGGCGTGCGGGGCCCCGGCACGTTGGTGAGCACGCCGACGCCCTTGTTGGCGAAGAGGTTGGTGAGACGCACGGCCAGCGCACGGGGACTCTCGGCCACCATCCACTGCACGCCGAACGTGATCGCCGGCTCCACGCTGTTCTTGATGCGCAGCATCCGGTCACGCATCGCGCGGACGGCGGCCTGCGTGCTGCCCGTGCCGAGCGGCATCGGCAGGAAGACCAACGAGAAGTGGTTGCCCAGCTCTTCGGGAAGGTTGGCGTCGAAGGGCAGCAGCGACACCGGCACCAGCCAGGAGATCTCGTCGACCAGCGCGTCCTTCTCCGCCAGGTATCGGGTCAGGGCCTGGGAGACCAGGGCGAGCAGCACGTCGTTGACGGTGCCGCCGTGCTCGCGGCCGACCGTCTTGATGCGCTCCAGGTCGAGACCGGTCACCCAGGAGACCGACTTCTCGACGCCCGGCGTGCCCGACCACGACGTCTTCACGCTGCGCGGGGCGGCGAGGAGGCGACTGACCTCGGCGATGGTGTTGACCGAGTGGTTGTCGCGCGAGGCCAGGCCCTCGACCATGTCGACCAGCTTCAACGGACGGCGGACCAAGCCCCATCCGGCCTCCACGCCCTCACGCAGCAGGCGCGGGCTCAGCGTCGCCGCCACCCTCAGCGGCAGCCTCGCCGCGCCCAGGGCGAAGTCGCCCAGGTCGCCGGCACCGCGGCGTACGACACCGGTGGTCACGGCGAGCGGATGGGCGCGTCGACGCGTGCGACCCACCGGCACCGGCAGCACGGCGCTGCCGTCGGCGGGCTCGCACATGTTGAACATCAGCTGCACGGCCCGGATGCCGTCGGCGACCGCGTGGTGGAAGCGGAAGAACAGGACGGTGCCGTAGCCCTCGACGTCCGAGACCAGGGTGCAGTCCCACAGGGGGCGCCGGCGGTCCAGCGGCTCGGCGAACCGCTCACCGATCCAGGCCTTCAGGTCGTCGGCGTCGCCACCGAGCCGGGTGGTGCGCACGTGGTCCGCGACGTCGAACTCCGCCACGTCCTCCCAGAACCAGTCGCCGTCACGCTCGACGGCTCGCCGCCGGAAGACGGGATGGCGGTCCACCAGCCGCTCGGAGAGCACCCGTTCCACGGCCTCACGGTCGGGCTCGTCGTCGAACCACATGAGCGCCCGCACCTCCATGAGGTTGTTGGGCCGGTCCATGTGCAGCCAGGTCTGGTCGGCCGTCGGTATCGGCGTCGCGTTCACGGTCCTCACGGTGTCCACGTCTCCAACCTAGGCCCGCGAGGCCGTCGGCGCCGCTGTTCGTCAGGTGAAGTGGGACTCTTCCTGCATCCGGCCCTCCCGGCCCCGTCCGGGGTCGGCGCTCAGGCCAGGAAGTCGAGGGTGCGACGCATCGCCCGACGCGCCTCGGGCAGCAGCGGGAAGATGCTGTAGACGTGCAGGAGGTCGCGCTCCTCGATGCTCGTCAGCTGCCATCCGGCCGCCTCGGCGCGCTCGGCGAGCACGCGGCAGGCGGGCGCGAGGGTGTCGAGCGTGCCGTGGAACATCAGGGCCGGTGGCAGGTCGGAGAGGTCGCCGAGCCCGGGGGAGACCTCGGGGCGCTCGACCGGTTCGGCGCCGGCCCACCACTGGGCGTAGAGCCGGATCTTGCCGAGGAAGAGCCACGGGTCCCGGGCGGAGAACTCCTCGGTGCCGGGTGCGGTGGAGGTGAGGTCGACCCAGGGGGCGTGCAGCACCATCGCGCCCGCCGTCGGCCCGGACCCGTCGCGGCGCACCCGGTCGCGCATGGCCTGCGCGATCGCCAGCACCAGCCCGCCGCCCGCGGAGTCGCCGGCCAGGACCAGGGGCTTCTCACCGGTGCAGTCGGCGTGCTCGGCCCAGGCGACGGCCAGGTCGACCAGGTCGTCGCGGGAGTCGCGCCAGGTGTGGGTGGGGGCGAGCGGGTAGTCGGGCATCACGATCCGCGCGTCCAGGCGTCGGGCCAGGCTCGCGGCATGGAGCACGTGGAAGGGGTCGATGGGTGCCATGTAGCCCCCGCCGTGCCCGTAGAGGACGGTGCGGCGCACCCGGCGCCCTCGGGGCGAGAAGACGTAGACGGGCCACCCCGCCGACCGGTCCACCTCGAGGGTGAAGCGCCGCTCGAAGCCCGGCACGAGGCGGGTGGGCAGCGCGTCGGGCAGCGTCGACTGCCACCTCAGGATGCGGCGGCGCTCGGACTCCGCGTCGTCGAGGTCACGCGCCCGGCGCACCCGGGGCAGGACCTTCGCCACCACCTGGTGCAGCGCGCTCGGGGAGGAGGGTGCGAGGAGGGCCACCCTCCGACCGTAGGCGATGGGCGGTGAGCCGGCAGGCGTATGGTGTGCGGCGTCAGACAGGGGAGCACGCCGAGCGTGCTGAGAGTGCGGACCAGCCGCAGACCCTACGAACCTGCTCCGGTTAGCACCGGCGAAGGGAGTCACCACGATGATCCTGCCTGCCCACGGCCGCGCGCCCCGCCCGCGCCGCGTCGCCACGACGGCCTCGACCGGCGTTGCCGGCCTCCTGCTGGCCACCACGCTCACCGCGTGCAGCCTGCTCGGTGGCGACTCCGGCGGCGACTCCGACTCCGACTCCGACGCCGGGTCCGGCGACGCGCCCTCGAAGGTCGTGCTGCTCACCCACAGCTCCTTCGAGCTGCCCGAGGAGCTCGTCACCCAGTTCGAGTCCGAGACCGGCCTGGAGCTGGTGGTCCGTGCCGCTGGCGACGCCGGACAGCTCGCCACCAAGCTCGCGCTCACCGCCGGCAACCCGTCGGGCGACGCCACCTTCGGCGTCGACAACACCTTCGCCTCCCGCGTGCTCGAGGCGGGTGCCCTGGCTCCGCACGAGACGACGCTGCCCGAGGGCGCCGACGACTACGCCCTCGACCAGGGTGCCGACCGGCTGGCTCCCGTCGACCAGTCGCACGTGTGCCTCAACGTCGACACCACCTGGTTCTCCGAGCGCGACCTCGAGCCTCCCGCGACGCTGGAGGACCTGACCGACCGGCGCTACCGCGGGCTCACCGTCGTGCCGGGGGCCTCCACCTCGTCGCCCGGTCTGGCGTTCATGCTGACCACCCGGGCTGCCTTCGGCGACGAGTGGACCGACTACTGGGCCGACCTGATGGCCAACGACCTCAAGGTGGTCGACGGCTGGTCCGACGCCTACTACGCCGACTTCACCGGCGGCAGCGAGAAGGGCAAGCGGCCCGTCGTGCTGTCGTACGACAGCTCCCCGGCCTTCACCGTGACCGACGACGGTGAGGCGACGCGCACCGCCGCCCTGCTCGGCACCTGCTTCCGCCAGGTCGAGTACGCGGGTGTCCTGGAGGGCGCCGACAACCCCGAGGGCGCGCGAGAGCTGGTCGAGTTCCTCCTGGGCGACGACGTCCAGGCCGCGCTGCCGACGGCGATGTACGTGCGCCCCGTCTCCTCGCAGGTGGAGGTGCCCGAGGAGTGGTCCCGCTTCGCGCCCGAGCCGGAGGAGTCGTGGGAGGTCAGCCCCGAGGACATCTCCGAGCAGCGCGAGGCGTGGCTGACCGAGTGGACCGAGGTCGTCACCCGCTGATGCCGCACACGCAGGGCTGACGACGTGGTGGCGCGGCGACTGGTCGGCCTGGTCGCACTCGCGGCCGGGCCCCTGGTCGTGCTCACCCTCTTCTTCCTCCTGCCCGTCGCGGGCATGGTGGGGCGCGGCTTCGTCGTCGACGGCACCCTCGACCCGGTGGGCGTGCTGGAGGTGCTCACCCGACCACGGGTGGGCCGCGTGCTCGCCTTCACCGTGCTCTCGGCCACCGCCGGGACGGCGCTCTCCCTCGTGCTCGGGCTTCCCGCCGCCTACGTGCTGAGCCGGGTGGCGGTGCCGGGACGCCGCGTCCTGCGCGCGCTGCTGCTGGTGCCCTTCGTGCTGCCGACCATCGTCGTGGGCGTCGCCTTCCGCCAGGTGCTGGGGGAGGGCGGCCCGCTCGGCTTCCTCGGCTGGGAGCAGTCGCCGGTCGCGGTGGTGCTCGGGCTGGCGTTCTTCAACGCCGCAGTGGTGATCCGCACGGTCGGGGCGGCGTGGGAGTCCCTCGACCCACGCCCCGGTGAGGCCGCCGCGGCGCTGGGCGCCACCCCCCTCCAGGTCTGGTGGACCGTCACCTGGCCGGCCCTGCGCGGTGCCGTCGTCTCGGCCGCCTCGGTCGTCTTCCTCTTCTGCGCCACCTCCTTCGGCGTGGTGCTCACCCTGGGCGGCGTGCGCTGGGCGACGGTCGAGACCGAGATCTACCTGCTGACCACGACCCTCTTCGACCTGCGGGCGGCCGCGGCCCTGTCGATCCTGCAGCTGGTGGTCGTGGTGGCTCTCCTGGCCCTGGCGGCCCGCTCCCGTACGCCCGTGGCCCCCGTCGCCAGGGCGCGTACGACCCCGCGGCGCCCCCGGGTCAGTGACGCGCCGGCGCTGGCGATGACCGCGCTGCTGCTGCTCTTTGTCGCGGTGCCCCTCAGTGGCCTGGTCATCGGTTCGCTGCGGGTGCGGGGCGAGTGGAGCCTGGGCAACTACCGGGCCCTCGCCGGGCGCGGCGAGCAGGAGGCCCTGCTGGTGCCGGTGACCGAGGCGCTGACGGCGTCGCTGCGCATCGCGGTCGACGCCACCTGGATGGCGCTGGGGCTGGGTCTGCTCCTCTCCGTGGTCGTGACCCGCCGCTCCCACTCACCGCTGGAGCGGCGGCTGCGAGGTGGTCTCGACGCGCTCTTCATGCTGCCGCTGGGGGTCTCGGCGGTGACGCTGGGCTTCGGCCTGCTCGTCACCCTCGACTCGGGCCCGCTCGACCTGCGCGACTCCCCGGTGCTCGTGCCGATCGCGCAGGCGCTGGTGGCGCTGCCGCTGGTGGTGCGCACCCTGGTGCCCGTGCTGGGAGGGGTCGACGACCGGCAGCGCCAGGCGGCCGCGTCGCTGGGTGCGGGGGCGACCCGCACCTGGTGGACGGTGGAGGCGCCGGTCATCTGGAAGCCGCTGCTGGCGGCCAGCGGGTTCGCCTTCGCGGCCTCGCTGGGCGAGTTCGGTGCGACCAGCTTCCTGGCCCGCGACGAGGCACCGACCCTGCCGATCGTGATCTTCCGTCTCCTGGGGCAGCCGGGTGAGATGAACTACGGCATGGCGCTGGCGGCCTCGGTGGTGCTCGCGGTCACCACCGCCACCGTCATGCTCGCCGTCGAGCGGCTGCGGGTGCCCAGCCTGGGGGCAGTGTGACGTCGGGGCCGGAGGAAGGAGCAGGAGTGCGCGACGAGCGACCCGGAGCAGGCGCGGCGGTGCTGCAGGTCGAGCACGTCGACGTCTCCTACGGCGGTGTCCCGGTGGTGCGCGACGTCTCGTTCGAGCTCGGGCGCGGCGACGTGCTCGCCGTGCTCGGACCCTCGGGGTGCGGCAAGTCCACGCTGCTGCGGGCCCTGGCCGGGCTGGAGCCGCTCAGCGCGGGCCGGGTGCTCCTCGAGGGCCACGACCTGCGGGGGGTGCCCACGCACCGGCGTGGGTTCGCGCTCATGTTCCAGGACGGCCAGCTCTTCGCCCACCTGTCGGTGGCCCGCAACGTCGGCTACGCGTTGCGTCTGCGCCGCCGGCCGCGGGCCGAGGTGGCGGCGCGGGTGGCCGAGCTGCTGGCGCTCGTCGGGTTGTCCGGCCACGAGGAGCGGATGCCGGCGACGTTGTCGGGCGGCGAGCGGCAGCGGGTCGCGCTGGCCCGGGCGCTCGCCGTCGAGCCACGGCTGCTCCTGCTCGACGAGCCGCTCTCCGCCCTCGACGCCTCGCTGCGCGAGAGCCTCGCCGCCGACCTGCGCGACATCCTGCGCGCCGCGGGCACGACCGCGGTGATGGTCACCCACGACCACGACGAGGCGTTCGCGGTGGCCGACCGGCTGGCCGTCATGTTCGACGGCGAGGTGGTGCAGCAGGGGCCGATCGCCGACGTCTGGGCCCGGCCCGCGACCCCCCGCACGGCGACCTTCCTGGGCTATGCGGGCGTACGCACCGGCGCCCCCGCCCTGGTCTTCTGCCGCGCCGCGGGGGTGCGGCCGGCGCAGTGGGTGGCGCTGCGCCGCTCCGCCCTGCACGTCGACCCCCGGGGGAGCCTGCAGGCCCGCGTGCTGGCGGTCAGCTCCACCCCCGAGCAGTGGCGACTGAGGGTGCGTCTGCCCGACGTGGGTGACGCCGACGCGGTCGCGGCGCTGGACCGCCCGGTGGCGGTGGGCGAGGACGTACGACTCGTGGTGGACGCCACCCGCATGGCGCTGGGCCCGGAGCCGGGTGCGACCGCTCAGTAGGATGGCGCGCGTGTATCGCCGCGCCTACGTAGTCATGATCGGCACGACCCTGCTGATGGGAGTCGTCGCGCTGGTCATGTCGGTCCAGCTCGACCGCACGCTCGTGGACCCCGAGGGCTTCCTCGGCCCGAGCTTCCTGCGGCTCCCGATGCTGGTCGGTGCGGCGCTGCTGGCCGACATGCTGCCGCAGTACTTCTGGACCGGCCGCGGCAAGCCGCGAGCCGGCTGGGAGGCGATGAAGCGGCGCTGGGAGACCCACTGGACGAAGGCGCGCTGGGCGTTGGTCGTCTCCGGCATCGCGTGCTTCTACGTCACCTACGTGACCTACCGCAACATCAAGTCGCACCTGCCCTTCGTAATGGGCGAGACCAAGTACGACCGTGAGCTCCACGTGCTCGACCGGGCCATGTTCTTCGGCAACGAGCCCGCGACCGTGCTCCACTCGATCCTCGGCACCGGCATCAGCGCCCACGTCCTCTCCACCGTCTACGTGGCCTTCCTGCCGCTGGTGGCGATCATGGTGGCGGTCTACGTGGTGTGGTCGCGCAACCTGCGTTTCGGCTACTGGTTCGCCACGTCGCAGGTGCTGATCTGGACCCTCGGCACGGCGATGTACTACTGCCTCCCGAGCCTGGGGCCGGGCTTCCGCTACTACTGGCTCTTCACCGAGCTGCCGCAGACCGGCACCGGCGACCTGATGGACTCACTCTTCTACGGGCGCAAGAGCGTGCTGCACGACGGCGCTGAGGCGAAGGTGCAGTCCGTGGCGGCCTTCGCCAGCCTGCACACCGGCGTGACGCTGCTGTGGGCGCTGATGATCCAGTACACGCTGCGCAACCGCTGGGTGAAGCGGTTGGCCTGGGCCAACTTCGCCGTCACCATCGTGGCGACGCTCTACTTCGGCTGGCACTACGTGGCCGACGACATCGCCGGCGTCGCGATCGCGCTGGTCTCCTTCGCGGTCGGTGGCTGGGCCTCGGGGCAGAAGTTCTCCAAGAAGGCGCTGCGGGAGGCGCTCGACGAGGTCTCCGACACCGAGCCCGAAGAGCTCGAACCCGGGCGCGACCCCGTCCCACGGGTCTGACCCACCCCTCTCCGCCTGCCCCGCCCCCACCGACCGTGCGCGGCCCGTTGGTGTCATCCAGTGACATCAACAGCCCGCGCACGGCTTTTGGGGGATGGGTCAGGAACTACACGGATGTAGTTTGCAAGCCGACACGCCGATGACTTGAAGATTTTGTGGGAAAAGTGTTTCCAGTGTGACGAAAGCGCACTACCGTTCCGCGTGGGCCTCGGACGGTGGGGAAGCCGCCCGAGGTCACACCAGCCTCGACACACCCACCCCCAGGAGTCGTCCCCGTGCGCCAGCGCCGCCGTGCCCCACTCGTCGCCGCCGGCGTCGTCGGGGCCCTCACCTCGGTGCTCCTGGCCACCAACGTCTCCTTCGCCGACGAGCCGACCCCCTCCCGCGAGGAGGTCCGGGCCGCGCGTGACGCCGCAGACGACAAGGCACGCGACGTCGCCGGCGTCCAGGCGGAGCTCGCCCTGGCCAACGTCGAGCTCGAGGAGTCGGCCGTGGCCGCCGCGCAGGCCTCCGAGGCCTACAACGGCGCCCTGTGGCAGCTCGAGGAAGCGCGCCGCGAGGCCGCGGCAGCGCGCCGGGCCGCGCGCAGTGCGGGTCACGACGTACGCCGCCAGCAGCGCGAGTACGGCGACGCGCTGGTGCGCTCCTACCAGGCGTCGCCGGAGATCGCGGGTGTCGCGGCCGTGCTCGACGCCGACGGCATCGAGTCCTTCGTGGAGCAGCGGGTCAGCATGGACCACGCCGTGGACGCCATGGAGGGTCGCTACCAGCAGTTCCGTGCCTCGTCCCTGGTCGCCGAGATCTCGTCGGGCCGGGCGGCCGAGAGCCGTGCCGCGGCCCAAGAGCTCGAGGCGGAGGCGCGCGAGCTGCGCGACGCCGCCTCCCGGGCCGCCGCCTCCGCTGCCACCCGCGCCGAGGAGATCGCCGCGCGGAAGTCGGAGCTGCTCGCCGAGCTCGCCGAGCTCGAGGGCATCAGCGTCGCCCTGGCCGAACGACGCCAGCGTGCGCTCGAGCAGCAGGCCGCCGAGGAGGCGGCCCGCGCCCGTCAGCAGGAGCAGGAGCGCGACGCCGAGCCCCCTGCTGATCCCCCCGCTGAGCCGCAGCCGGGACCCGCCCCGGCCCCCGCCCCGGAGGAGACGCCCGAGCCGAGGCCCGAGCTGACCCCCAGCCCCCGGCCCGAGCCCCGACCGAGCCCGTCGCCCAGCACTCCGCCGGCCCCCGCACCGGCTCCGCCGGCCCCCGCTCCGGCGCCCCCGGCTCCTGCGCCGCCCGCTCCCGCTCGCGGAGCCTCCGCCGCCGTGGCCTTCGCCGAGCGCCAGCTGGGCGAGCCGTACGTGTGGGGCGCCGCCGGCCCGAACGCCTGGGACTGCTCCGGCCTCACCATGCAGGCCTGGGCGCAGGGCGGGAAGTCGCTGCCTCACTGGTCCGTCGGCCAGTACCGGGCGACCACCCCGGTCAAGGCCTCGGCCCTGCGGGCCGGCGACCTCGTCTTCTGGAGCTCCTCGAGCAACCCCGACACGATCTTCCACGTGGCGCTCTACGTCGGCGACGGCATGATCGTGCACGCGCCGCGCACCGGACGGCCGGTCGTCAAGGAGTCCATGTACTACTGGCGCTCGCCCAACTTCTTCACCCGACCCTGAGCCCCCTGGCCCGACGCTGAGCCAACGCGGATCCCACCCCGCGGCGCCGGTGTGGCTCGGGCGACGTTTCTGCTTCCCGGTGTGTCGGTAACCTCTCGACATGGCTGACGAGAGCACCACCGCGACCCCGGACGAGACCACCGAGACCCCGCTCGGAGCGGCCTCGGGCGCTGACTCGGGTGCTGACTCTGGCACCGGCTCGGGCGCCGAGGCCGAGACCTACTCCCCGCAGGTCGACGTGGCGTCGCTCCAGGCCTTCCTCGACGGCCGTTACGCCGACGTGCGCGACCTGGTGCGCGGCAACCTCGTCAGCCACGCCGACGTGCTCGTCGACGCCGAAGCCATGAGCCGCGACGACTTCCGCGACCAGGTGCGGGACGTCGTCGTCGACCTCGCGTCCACCGGCCAGACGGGCCTCGGCCTGCCCGAGGCGTACGGCGGTGGCGGCGACGTGGGCGCCTCCGTCGCGGCCTTTGAGACGCTGGCCTTCGGCGACCTCTCCGTCCTCACCAAGGTGGGGGTGCAGTTCGGGCTCTTCGGCGGCGCGATCCTCCAGCTCGGCACCGAGAAGCACCACGAGCGCTGGATGGCCGACATCGTCGCCGGCCGCCTCCTCGGCTCCTTCGCGATGACGGAGCGCGGCCACGGCTCCGACGTCGCCGCGGTCGAGACGGTCGCCCGCTTCGACCCCGAGACCGACGAGTTCGTCGTGACCACGCCCAACGACGCGGCGCGCAAGGACTACATCGGCAACGCGGCGCGACACGGTGAGCTGGCCGTGGTCTTCGCCCAGCTCGAGGTGGCCGGCGAGCGGCACGGCGTGCACGCCGTCGTGGTGCCGCTGCGCGTGGACGGCGAGCTCGCCCCGGGCGTACGCATCGAGGACAGCGGCGACAAGCTGGGCCTGCACGGTGTCGACAACGGCCAGATCTGGTTCGACGACGTGCGGGTGCCCCGGGAGAACCTGCTCGACCGGTTCGCCTCCGTCAGCGCCGACGGCGTCTACTCCAGCCCCATCGAGTCGCGCGGCCGGCGCTTCTTCACCATGCTCGGCACGCTCGTGCAGGGGCGGGTCAGCGTGGGTGGCGCCGGCATCAACGCCGCCAAGGTCGCCCTGACGATCGCGATCCGTTATGCCGACCGACGGCGCCAGTTCGACTCGCCGCGCGAGGGCGAGGAGCAGCTGCTGCTCGACTACGGCATGCACCAGCGCCGCCTGCTGCCGCTGCTGGCGCGCACCTATGCCCTGCACTTCGCCCAGGAGGTGCTCGTCGACGACCTGCACCGGGTCTTCTCCGCCGACCCCGA
This sequence comes from Nocardioides malaquae, assembly GCF_015070385.1. GTDB lineage: Bacteria > Actinomycetota > Actinomycetes > Propionibacteriales > Nocardioidaceae > Nocardioides > Nocardioides malaquae. Next base: position 97,456 of record NZ_JADCSA010000012.1, read on the forward strand.
TCACCCCGACGCCGGTGGGCTCGCGCGCCAGCTGCTGGAGTCGCGGGCCGCCGGCACGAAGGCCCTCGGCACCTGGCACGCGACCCGCACCATCCAGGAGTGCCGCGAGGCGTGCGGCGGCGCCGGCTACATGAGCCGCAACCGGTTTGCCGCGCTCAAGGCAGACACCGACGTCTTCACCACCTTCGAGGGTGACAACCACGTCCTCCTGCAGCTGGTCGCCAAGGGCCTGCTGACCGACTACTCCAGCGAGTTCGAGGAGATGGACCAGTTCGGCATGGTCCGCTTCGTCGCCGGTCTCGCGGTGGAGACGGTGCTGGAGAAGACCAACGTGCACAAGCTGCTCGAGCGCATCAAGGACGTGCTCCCCGGTGGCAGCAGCGACGAGTGGGACCAGGAGGCGGGGCTGCTCGACCCCAACTACCAGCTCGCCATGCTGCGCTTCCGTGAGGAGCACATGATCGGCGGGGTGGCGCGCCGCATCCAGGGCCGGGTGCGCAACGGCGAGCACCCCGGCGAGGTGCTGAGCCGGGTCCAGGACCACGTGATGGCCACCGCGCGCGCCCACGTCGAGCGCCTCGTGCTCGAGGCCTTCGTCGACAAGCTCGCCACGATGCCCGAGGGTGACGACAAGGTCGCCCTCAACCTGCTCTGCGACCTCCACGCGCTCTCCACGATCGAGGCCGACCGCGCCTGGTTCATGGAGCACGGCCGGTTGACCGTGCAGCGGTCCAAGGCGATCACCGCCGAGGTCAATGCGTTGTGCCGCAAGGTCCGCCCGATCGCGGTCGACCTGGTCGACGCCTTCGGGGTGCCGAAGGAGGTCCTGCGGGCAGAGGAACTCATCGGCTGAGACGCCCACCGTCTGAGGGATGACTCTCCCTACGGTGGTCACCATGGGCGGACGGGAGCGACTCGGAGAGATCCTGAAGGCCGTCGGAGTGGCACGCGCCGACGACGAGCTGCTGAGGCCGAACGGGGGTTCGGGCAGTGACGACGAGTGGGAGCCCGAGGAGGGCGAGGAGCTGAGGGGTGACGACCCGCGACTGCAGCTCCTGCCCGACCCGGCCACGGTCTTCGTCGCCGACCAGCCGTGGCTCGGCGACGTGCTGATGCCCGTGCTGCGCGTCGACCTGTCGGCCGTGGACCCCACGTGGTCAGGAAGCCTGCCAATCGTGGATCCGGTCGAGCCGGTGCATGACGTGCAGGGCAGTGTCGGTGACGAGACGGAGGAGTCCCACGACGACCACGCCTGCAACTCGTGGATGGCGCTGCGGCTGGAGCCGGACGGCCGGCTGCGGTTCCTCGGGCGGCGCACCTACTTCCTGCACGAGACGCTGCGCGAACGCGGTGAGCTGACGGGCTCCCCGGTCGAGGACCACTACGTGCGTGACGCGTTGGACCGAGCGAAGGGCCAACTGCGTCTGCGTCGCACCGGCGGGAAGGGCGCGCAGGTGTTCACCCTCGGGGGCGAGCTCTACTGGGGCAACTGGACGGTCGTCGCCCCGCCTGCTGCCTACCGTTACGTCGAGCCGCACGACCACGCCGGCCCGCCGGGGGTGACGACGGCCGACGGTCGTCCGTTCCGCTTGGTCGGGCGGACGGACCGGTGGGCGTGGAACGACGAGTCCGTGGCCAGCCTGCTGGTGCTCTTCGAGCCCGAGACGCGCACCGTCCTCATGGCCGTCGAGTTCGACTGAACCACGTCGCGAGACGCTTGGCAGCCGGTGGTGAGTGGCCCCTGCCACACTGTCCTGATGGCCCGACCACGACGCCTTCGCGACCTGTCCGGACTGAACGTCTTCATCACCGGTGCCGCCAGCGGGATCGGCCGCGCCACCGCCGAGCTGGCTGCCTTCCGGGGCGCGGTGCTCCACCTGACCGACCGCGACGCACCCCGGCTCGAGGAGGTCGCCGCCGCCGTCCGGCAGCGCGGCGGCACGGTGGCGTATGCCGGGGCCGCCGACGTCTCCGACCTCGCGGCCGTGCGTCGGGTCGCCGACGAGGTCACCGCGACGTCCGGGCCGATGGACGTGGTGATGAACATCGCCGGCATCTCCACCTGGGGCACCGTGCAGAGCCTCGAGCACCACCACTGGCAGCGCCTCGTCGACGTCAACCTGATGGGGCCGATCCACGTCATCGAGGCCTTCGTCCCGCCGATGGTCGAGGCGGGGCGCGGTGGCCACCTCGTCAACGTGTCGTCGGCCGCGGGGATCATCGGGATGCCGTGGCACGCGGCGTACAGCGCCAGCAAGTTCGGGGTGCGCGGCGTCTCGGAGGTGCTCCGCTTCGACCTCGCCCGCCACGGGATCGGGGTCAGCCTCGTCTGCCCCGGCGGCGTCGCGACCCCGCTGACCGAGACCGTCACCATCGCCGGCATCGACAAGGCCAGCCCGCGCTTCGAGAAGCTGCACGCCCGTTTCCGGTCCCGCGCGGTGACGCCGGAGCAGGCGGCCGAGGCGATCCTCGCCGGCGTGCGGCGCAACCGCTACTGGGTCTACACCTCGCCCGACATCCGGGTCATCCACTGGATCCAGCGGCACCTGCCGTGGCTCTACGTGCTGGCGATGCGGGGCCTGAGTGCCGGCGCCAACCGGGCGCTGCCCGACGTCGGTCGGGCCCGGCGGAGCGAGGAGTGGTCACGATGAGTCCCGGTACGCCCCGGATCACCCCCGGCAGCTGGCGCGAGGTCGGGCCGGTGGTGGCCGGGTTCGCCAAGATCGCCGGGCGAGTGACCGGCACCGAGCCGCCCGCCATCTTCCTCACCCTGGGCCGCAACCGTGGCCTTTTCTGGGGATGGCTCCACTTCGCTGGTCGGTTGATGCCCGGAGGGCGGCTGCCGCGTCGCGAGACCGAGCTGGTGATCCTCCGGGTCGCGACGCTCGCAGGTTCGGACTACGAGTTCAGCCACCACGCCCGTCTGGGGAGGCGGGCCGGGATCGGCCCCGCCGAGCTGGAGCGGGTCGTGGCCGGTCCGGAGGCCGAGGGCTGGACGCCCCGCGAGCGCCTGCTGCTCGAGGTGACCGACGAGCTGCACCACGAGCGCGACCTCTCCGACGCCACCTGGGCCCGGCTGCGTCAGGATCTCGACGAGCGCACCTGCATCGAGGTGCTCCTGCTGGTCGGGCACTACCAGATGCTCGCCCAGACACTCGGCACGCTGCGGGTCCAGCCCGACCGCGACCGCTGATCCCTGTACCCCAACGACAACTGGCGAGAAGATGACGTTCCTTGCGAGGAAGACGTCATCTTCTCGCCAGTTGCGAGAAGGCTCGTGGAGCCGGGTGACTCAGTGGCCGCCGGGCTTGAAGCGGTCGAAGGAGGCGCGGACCTCGGCCTCGGCCTCGGCGCGGCCGACCCAGTCAGCACCCTCGACCGACTTGCCGGGCTCGAGGTCCTTGTAGACCTCGAAGAAGTGCTGGATCTCCAGGCGGTCGAACTTCGACACGTGGTTGATGTCGCGCAGGTGCTCCAGGCGCGGGTCGGAGGACGGCACGCAGAGGACCTTGTCGTCGCCGCCGGCCTCGTCGGTCATGCGGAACATGCCGATCGCGCGGCACTTGATCAGGCAGCCCGGGAAGGTGGGCGACTGCAGGATGACCATGGCGTCGAGCGGGTCGCCGTCCTGGCCGAGGGTGTTCTCGATGTAGCCGTAGTCGGTCGGGTAGGCCGTCGAGGTGAAGAGCATGCGGTCCAGGCGCAGGCGCCCGGACTCGTGGTCGACCTCGTACTTGTTGCGCTCACCCTTGGGGATCTCGACCAGCACGTCGAACTCCAGCACCGCATTCACCTCGTCATCGTGTTGCCTGCAAGACTTGTCGGGGATGCGCGTGGTGCGGTGTCCCCCGGCTGCGCACGTGGGTCCGACCGGGTGTCCGGGCGGGGTCACCGACGCGCTGCCGCCGCTCAGTGTCGCGCACAATGGCCCCCGACACACATTCGGGAGGAACCCACCAGTGGCGAGACGTGAGACAGGTCACACTACGGGGTCGCGTCGACCGCGCACCGGCCCCGGCGCCGTGGCCCTGACGCTGCCGGTGCTGCTGGTCCTCGCGCTGCTCGCCCTGGCCGTGGTCGCCGACGACCGGCGGTGGGGGCCGACCCACCTTGGCTGGCGTGGCGGCGACCCGGCGGTCGACCCTGCCGCGGTCGCCCTGCCCGCCGGCCTCGACCTGCCGGAGGTCGCCGACCCGCCGCCGGTGGCCGAGCCCGCCGCTCCCGACGGGGTCGACCTCGCTGCGGTCCGCAAGGCCCTGGCGCGCCCTCTGCGTGACGCCGACCTCGGCCCGCACGTCGTGGCCGCCGTGGCCTCGCTCGACGGCCCCGGCATCGCCCTGCAGCGGGGCCGCGACCCGCTCGTGCCGGCCTCCACCACCAAGCTGCTGACCGCCACCGCCGCCCTGGCCGCCCTCGGCCCCGACGCCACCTTCGAGACCACCGTGGTGACCGGCGACGCCTCCGACCAGGTGGTGCTGGTCGGCGGCGGCGACCCCCTGCTCGCCGCCGAGCCGGCCGACCCCGAGGGCGACGTCTGGCCCGTCCGCGCCGACGTGGCCACCCTCGCCGCCGAGACCGCTGCCGCCCTGCGCGAGCGGGGCGTACGCCGGGTGCAGGTGCGCTATGACGACTCGCTCTTTGCGGGGCCCGCGGTCAACCCACGGTGGGAGCCGTCCTACGTGCCCGACCAGGTGGTCACGCCGACCAGCGCGCTGTGGGTGGACGGCGGCCGCGACCCCAGCGGCTGGGGGCGGGTGGGCGACGCGCCCCGCGCCGCCGCCACCACCTTCGCCGACGCCCTGCGCGACGAGGGCGTACGGGTCTCGCGGGTCCGGGCCGGTCGCGCTCCCGAAGGCTCTGAGCAGCTCGCCGCGGTGAGCTCACCGCCGCTGGACCAGGTCGTGCAGTGGCTGGTCGACGTCTCCGACAACGAGACCACCGAGGTGGTCCTGCGCCACGTCGGTCTCGCGGTGGTGGGGGAGGGCAGCACGCGCGCCGGCCTGGACGCCGTGCGGACCGTGCTCGCCGACCTGGGGGTCGACGAGACCGGCCTCGAGCTCCACGACGGCTCCGGACTGTCGCGCGACAACGGGTTCGCCGCCCGCACGCTCGTCGACGTGCTGCGGGTCGCGGCGTCGGATGACCACCCCGAGCTGCGGGCCGTCATCGAGGGGCTGCCCGTCGCCGGCTTCACCGGCTCGCTGGCCGCCCGCTTCTCCGAGGACGCGTCCGACGGCGGCCTGGGGCGGGTGCGCGCCAAGACCGGCACCCTGACCGGGGTGCACGCCCTGGCCGGCCTGGTCACCGGCGCCGACGGGGTGCCGATGGTGGTCGTGCTCGCCGCCGACCGGGTCGCGGCCGACAAGAGCCTCGACGCTCGCGCCGCGCTCGACCGGGCCGCGGCCGCCCTGGCGACCTGCGCGTGCGGATCGGCCACTGGGTCCGACGGCTAGGGTCGCGAGCATGACGGAGAACGCCGGCGGGTCCGCGCAGATGGTCGACTGGGAGTTCGCCGCGACCGTGGGGGCGCGCACGGCGCCGGCTCCCCCCCAGGTGGCGGCCCACGAGGCCGAGGCGACCGTGCGCGAACTGCGCGAGGGCGCCCGTCGCTCGACCGACCTGGTGCGCGACTTCACCGGCCTGGAGGCGGGCGGTGGCCCCGAGGCCCCGGTGCTGGTGGTCGACCGGCCCGGTTGGATCCGCGCCAACACCGAGTCGTTCGCCTCCCTGATGGATCCCCTGGTCGAGAAGCTGACCCAGAAGCGGGGGGCGCCCCGGCCGGGCAGCGTGACCCACGCGGTCGGGTCGCGGGTCACCGGCGCGGAGGTGGGCGGACTGCTCTCCTTCCTCTCCTCCAAGGTGCTGGGCCAGTTCGACCCCTTCCACGGCGAGGCCGGCCGGCTGCTGCTGGTCGCGCCCAACCTGGTGCACCTGGAGCGCGAGCTCGAGGTCGACCCCACCGACTTCCGGCTCTGGGTCTGCCTGCACGAGGAGACCCATCGGGTGCAGTTCACCGCCGTGCCGTGGATGCGTGAGCACCTGCGTGGGTTGGTCGGTGAGGCCAGCGGTTCGGTGGACCCCCAGATCGTGCTGGGCGACCTCGTCAAGCGGGTCGCGCAGGTGGCCCGTGGCGAGGCGAAGGACAACTCGCTGGTCGAGCTGCTGAGCAGCCCGGAGCAGCGCGAGCTGCTCGACCGGGTCACCGGTGTGATGTCGCTGCTCGAGGGGCACGCCGACGTGGTGATGGACGGCGTCGGACCGTCGGTGATCCCGTCGGTGCGACAGATCCGTCGCAAGTTCACGACGCGTCGCGCCGGCCTGGGCACCGTCGACCGGATGGTGCGCCGGCTGCTGGGCCTCGACGCCAAGATGGCGCAGTACCGCGACGGGGCCGTCTTCGTCCGTGAGGTCGTCGACACCGTTGGCATGGAGGGCTTCAACGCCGTGTGGAGCGGGCCTGAGGCGCTGCCGTCGCGGGCCGAGATCCACGACCCGGCGACGTGGGTCGCCCGGGTGCACGGATGAGCAGGGTCCACGGGTGAGCGCGCCATGAGGCTGCACCCCGCGGTCGCGGCGGTGCGCCGGGGCGTACGCCAGTGCCTCGCCGACCTGCCGCCTGCCGACGACCGGGTGGTGCTCGTGGCCTGCAGCGGCGGCGCGGACTCGCTCGCCCTGCTGGCGGCGACCGTCTTCGAGGCTCGTGCGAGCGGCGACCGGGTGGTCGGTGTGACCGTCGACCACGGGTTGCAGGAAGGATCGACTGACCAGGCCCGCCACACGGTCGCGCAGATGCAGGCGCTGGGCGCCGACGAGACGTTCGCGGTCTCCGTCACCGTCGAGGGCGCCGGGCAGGGCCCCGAGGCCGCCGCCCGGCAGGCGCGCTACGCCGTGCTCGACCAGGTCGCCGACCGGGTCGGGGCGGGCGCGATCCTGCTGGGGCACACCCTCGACGACCAGGCCGAGACGGTGCTGCTCGGGTTGACCCGCGGCAGCGGCGGCCGCTCGATCGCGGGGATGCGACGCGGCTTCGACCGCTACCGTCGCCCGCTGCTCGACGTCCGGCGGGAGGAGACGGAGGCGGCGTGCGTGGCCGAGGGCATCGCCTTCTGGAGCGACCCGCACAACGCTGACCCCCGCTTCCTGCGCTCGCGGGTGCGCCTGGACGTGATGCCGGTGCTCGAGGACCACCTCGGACCCGGGGTCGCGGAGACGCTGGCGCGCACCGCCGACTCCCTGCGCACCGACATGGAGGCGCTCGACGAGCTCACCGAGGAGTGGTTGACCCGCGCCGACGCGCTGCAGGTCGCCGCCCTCGCGACCCTGCCCACGGCCGTACGCCGTCGCGTGCTGCGCGCGGCTGCCGTGCGGGCGGGCGCCCTCGACGCCGAGCTCTTCCACTCCCACGTGCTCGCCACCGACGAGCTCGTCACCGCGTGGCGGGGCCAGAAGTGGATCGACCTGCCGGGTCACCTGAGGGCCCTGAGGCGTGACGGAGCGGTGGTGTTCGAGGGCTCGATGCCGGCCGACTGAGGCCCGGCGCTGCCTGTATCGTCAGGGCGCATGGAGTCCTCCCACGTCGAAGACGATCTGGTCAACATCCTCTTCACCGAGGCGCAGATCCAGGAACGGCTCGCCGAGATGGCCGTCCGGATCGCCGAGGACTACGAGGGCCGCGACCTGCTGGTCGTGGGCGTGCTGCGCGGCGCCGTCATGGTGATGGCCGACCTGGCCCGCGCCCTGCCCCGCCACGTCGAGATGGACTGGATGGCGATCTCCTCCTACGGCTCCGGCACGAAGTCGTCGGGCGTGGTGCGCATCCTCAAGGACCTCGACACCGACATCTCGGGTCGCCACGTGCTCGTGGTCGACGAGATCATCGACACCGGCCTGACCCTGTCGTGGCTGGTCAACTCCCTGGGCACCCGCAACCCGGCCTCGGTGGAGATCGCCACCCTGCTGCGCAAGCCGGAGGCGCTGTCGATGCCGGTGGAGCCGAAGTACGTCGGCTGGGACATCCCCAACGAGTTCGTCGTCGGCTACGGCCTGGACTTCAACGAGAAGTACCGCAACCTGCGCGACATCGGCACGCTGGCGCCGCACGTCTACTCCTGAGGCGGAGCAGGCACGCAAGGGCGCAATCCGTGGTTTCGACGGCATGAGCGCACGTCGCGTCGGGAAGAGCGCGTTGTTCGCCCCCCTCCTGGTCCTGGCGATGTCGTGCTCGTCCCCTCCGGAAAACCGCGCGGAATCCGGACCCCTCGAGTTCTACATGGGGGCCGGCGGCTCGGCCATCAATGCCCAGGACACACCCACATGGTGGGGGACCGTCGGACTCCCCCTGTGCTCGACTGAGCCAGTCACCATCGAACGCGTCGAGGTCGTGTGGTCAGGCGGCATCCTGGCGCAGGAGGAGTGGTTGTACGCCAGCCCTCGCGGGAGTCGCGAGGACGGCACGCACCGTCGGTTCGGCGCCGGCCCCGGCAAGCCGCCCACCATTCACGGCATGGACGACATGGACGAGTGGGTGGAGCCCGCACAGGGCACGCGGGTGGAGGCGCTTCCCTGTGACGTCGACGAACGCGCTGGCCGTTTTGCCGACCTGCTGGTGGCTGGCAGGACGGACGATCGCGGAGCGAAGGTGGAGCGGGTGTCGATCCTCTACACGACCGGTGACGGACAGAGCCATTCCGCCAGCACCTCTCGGTGGCAGATCACCTTGTGCGGCACCGAGATGCTCCAGGACCCGGACGACGGATGTTCCTAGCCTCGATCCTCCGTCCCTCATGCCTGAAGGCTGGTGACCTGCACGGATCGGTCGACGACCAGTGACGTGGCGACCGGTCATTTCGCTCTGCCTGCGAGAATGACCTCCGCGGTGGTGACTGCTGCCGGCGCCCGACCGTCGTGGGCGTCGACGTGTAGCGTCACCGACGTCTCCTGGTCGGTCGACGTGAGAGTGGAAAGAAGCCTGTGAAGCGCATTGTCAAGGGCCCCTGGCTGTGGGTCGTGCTGGCGGCCCTCGGTGTGCTGCTGGCCATCCAGATCTTCGCGCCCGGCGACGGGCACGACGAGATCACCACCTCGCAGATGAACGCCTACATCGCCGAGGGGCAGGTCGACGAGATCACCTTCGTCGACGGCGACCAGGAGATCCGCGCGACGCTCGACGAGGGCGTACGCGACGGCAACGACCAGGTGATGGCCTTCTGGCTGTCGAACACCCAGGACGACATCGAGCGCGCCGTGCAGCGCCAGGTCGAGGCCGGCGAGATCTCGGAATACACCACCGAGGTGCCGAAGCCGAGCGTGCTGGGCTCGCTGCTGATCACCCTGCTGCCCTTCGTGCTGATCGTGCTGATCTTCCTGTTCCTGATGAACCAGGCCCAGGGCGGTGGCGGTCGCGGGGTCATGCAGTTCGCCAAGTCGAAGGCGAAGCTGATCACCAAGGACATGCCGAAGACCACGTTCGCCGACGTGGCCGGCGCCGAGGAGGCGCTCGAGGAGCTCAGCGAGATCAAGGAGTTCCTCGCCGAGCCCGCGAAGTTCCAGGCCGTGGGCGCCAAGATCCCCAAGGGCGTGCTGCTCTACGGCCCGCCCGGCACCGGCAAGACCCTGCTCGCGCGCGCCGTCGCCGGCGAGGCAGGCGTGCCCTTCTACTCGATCTCCGGCTCCGACTTCGTCGAGATGTTCGTCGGCGTGGGTGCCTCCCGCGTGCGCGACCTCTTCGAGCAGGCCAAGGAGAACGCGCCCGCGATCGTCTTCATCGACGAGATCGACGCCGTCGGCCGCCACCGCGGCGCCGGCATGGGCGGCGGCCACGACGAGCGTGAGCAGACCCTCAACCAGCTGCTCGTCGAGATGGACGGCTTCGACGTGCGCGGCGGCGTCATCCTCATCGCCGCCACCAACCGACCCGACGTGCTCGACCCCGCGCTGCTGCGTCCGGGCCGCTTCGACCGCCAGATCCAGGTCGACGCCCCCAACCTCGACGGACGCCACAAGATCCTCCAGGTGCACTCGCGCGGCAAGCCGATCGCCGACGACATCGACCTGCGCTCCGTCGCCCGTCGCACGCCCGGCTTCACCGGCGCCGACCTGGCCAACGTGCTCAACGAGGCGGCGCTGCTCACCGCCCGCAGCGACGCGAAGCTGATCACCAACGCCTCGCTCGACGAGGCGATCGACCGCGTGATCGCCGGTCCGCAGCGGCGTACGCGTCTGATGAGCGAGCACGAGAAGCTCGTCACCGCCTACCACGAGGGCGGCCACGCCCTCGTCGCCGCGGCGCTGCCCGGCACCGACCCGGTGCACAAGGTGACGATCCTGCCGCGCGGACGCGCGCTGGGCTACACGATGGTGCTGCCCGACGAGGACAAGTACTCCCAGACCCGCAGCGAGATGCTCGACAAGCTGGCTTACATGCTTGGTGGCCGCGCCGCGGAGGAGCTCGTCTTCCACGACCCCACCACCGGCGCCGGCAACGACATCGAGAAGGCCACCAGCGTGGCCCGCGCGATGGTCACCCAGTACGGCATGTCCGAGACGCTGGGAGCCGTCAAGCTCGGCTCCAACAACTCCGAGCCCTTCCTGGGCCGCGACATGGGCCACAGCCGCGACTACTCCGAGTCGGTGGCCGCCCAGGTCGACGCCGAGGTCCGGGCCCTGCTCGACACCGCCCACCACGAGGCCTTCGAGATCCTCGACGAGAACCGCGACGTCCTCGACGCCCTCGTGCTGGCCCTGATGGACCGCGAGACGCTCGACAAGGCCGAGGTCGCCGAGATCTTCGAGCCCCTGCGTCGCCGGCCCGTGCGTCCCGCGTGGACGGGCTCCGAGCGCCGCGTGCCCTCGACCCTGCCCCCGGTGGAGGTGCCGCAGCACGTGCGTGAGCGCGACGCCGCGGCGCTCTCCGCCCTGGGCGTCAACGTCGACGCCGGTGAGCAGGAGGGTGGTGTCGTCATCACGCCGCCCGGCCCCGGCGGCGACGTGCACGGCGACCCCGGGGTCGACCCCGGCCCGGACACCCAGCCCGGACCGCCCAGCCACCCCACGGAGCAGTCCTGATGACCGACCCCGTCGTCCTCGTCGAACGCGATCCCGACGAGGTGCCCGACTTCGACCACGCGCGTGCCGAGGCCGCGGTGCGCGAGCTGCTCGCCGCGATGGGGGAGGACGTCGACCGCGAGGGCCTGCGCGACACGCCAGCACGCGTCGCCCGGGCGTACGCCGAGCTCACCGTCGGCCTGCGCCAGCGCCCCGAGGAGGTGCTGACCACCACCTTCGACCTCGGGCACGACGAGATGGTGCTGGTCCGTGACATCGAGCTGTGGTCGATGTGCGAGCACCACCTGGTGCCCTTCACCGGGGTGGCGCACGTCGGCTACATCCCGGCCGAGAGCGGCAAGATCACCGGTCTCTCCAAGCTGGCCCGGCTCGTCGACGTCTACGCCAAGCGCCCCCAGGTGCAGGAGCGGCTCACCACCCAGGTCGCCGACGCGATGACCGGCATCCTGGACGCCCGCGGCGTCATCGTGGTCATCGAGGCCGAGCACCTGTGCATGACGATGCGCGGCGTCCGCAAGGCCGGCGCCCGCACCATCACCTCCGCCGTCCGCGGCCAGATGCGTGACGCCGTCACCCGCACGGAGGCGATGGCCCTGATCCGGTCCGGGACGCGGTGACCCCGGCGCTGCCGCTGCCCACCCCCGGCCGACCCGGCCCGGTGGTGATGGGCATCGTCAACGTCACCCCCGACTCCTTCAGCGACGGTGGGCGCTTCGCCAGCACCGAGCTGGCCCTCGCCCACGGCGCGGACCTCGTGGCGGCCGGCGCCGACCTGCTGGACGTGGGCGGGGAGTCGACCCGTCCGGGTGCGACCCGACCGGTGCCGGCCGAGGAGCTCGACCGGGTGGTGCCGGTCATCACCGAGCTCGCCGCCCAGGGGGCGGTCGTCTCCGTGGACACCATGCGGGCCGAGGTCGCCGCCGCCTCCGTCGCCGCCGGCGCCCACGTCGTCAACGACGTCAGCGGCGGGCTGGCGGACCCCGAGATGTTCGACGTGGTCGCCCAGACCGGCGCCGTCCTCGTGCTGATGCACTGGCGCGCCCACTCCACCGAGATGCAGCGCGGCACCTTCACCCACTACCCCTCCGGCGTGGTCGAGGGCGTCCGCGCCGAGCTCGCCGCCCGCGTCGAGGTGGCGCTGGCTGCGGGCGTACGCGAGGAGCAGCTGGTGCTCGACCCGGGGCTGGGCTTCGCGAAGACCGCCGAGCAGAACTGGGAGCTGCTGCAGGGTCTGGGCGCCGTCGAGGCCCTGGGATTCCCGGTGCTGGTGGGCGCCTCGCGCAAGAGCTTCCTGGGCAGCCTGCTGGCCGCTCCCGACGGCACCCCCCGTCCGGTCGACCGCCGCGAGCACGCCGGGGTCGCGCTGTCGCTCCTGCTCGCCGCCCGCGGGGTGTGGGGGTTGCGCGTCCACGACGTGGAGGCCACGGTGGACGCCCTGGACGTCTGGCGCCGCCTCGGCGCACCCGCCGAGGGAGGAGCACGATGACGCAGCCCACCACCGACGAGCTCACCGTCACCGGGATCGAGTGCTTCGGGCACCACGGGGTCTTCGACTTCGAGCGACGCGAGGGTCAGGTCTTCGTGGTCGACCTGACCCTGGGCATCGACACCCGCCAGGCAGCCGCCAGTGACGACCTCGCCGACACCGAGCACTACGGTGTCCTCGTCGACCGCGTCAAAGCTGCGGTCGAGTCGGACCCCGTCGACCTGATCGAAACCCTGGCCGCGCGGATCGCCGACGTCGCCCTGACCGGCGACCGTGTTGAATGGGCCCGAGTGACCGTGCACAAACCGAGTGCGCCGATCCAGGCCACGTTCGCAGATGTGACCCTGAGCATCACGAGGACGAAGAGGACCGAACAGTGACCGAGACGCCCAACCCGCACATCATCGACGCCGACGCCCTCACCGGGGAGATGCACCCGATCCGCCGCGTGGTCGTCTCGCTGGGGTCCAACCTGGGCGACCGCCTGGGTGCCCTGCAGGGTGCGGTCGACGCCCTCGCCGACACCCCGGACGTCTGGTTGACCAGCGTCTCCTCCGTCTACGAGACCGAGCCGGTCGACGCGCCCGAGGGCTCCGACCCCTACCTCAACGCCGTCGTCCTGCTGGACACGACGCTCCCGGCCCACCGGCTCATGGAGCGGGCGCTGACCGTGGAGGTCGCCTTCGACCGTGAGCGCGACGACGTGCGCAACGCCCCGCGCACCCTCGACATCGACCTGATCCAGATCGGTGACCGTCGCGCCAACGACGACATGCTGGTCCTGCCGCACCCGCGCGCAGCCGAGCGGGCCTTCGTCCTGGTGCCGTGGCACGAGCTGGAGGCCGACGCGGTGCTCCTCGACCACGGCCCTGTCGCCGAGCTCCTCGCCCAGGTCGACGCCAGCGGAGTGGTGAAGCGCGAGGACATCGCCCTCGAGCTGCCGTGACCTCCCGGTGAGGGACGACCACCCGGTCCACGACCCCGACGACGGGTCCGACGAGGCCGACGGGCCCGGCGCGGAGCTGTCGTCGCGTCACCTCGAGCCTCTCCCCGCCGGGCCGCTGGTGGCGGTGGCGGTGGTCGGCGCGGTGCTGGGGCGCCTCCTGCGGGTGGTGGCCGACGCCGTGGACACCGCGGCTCCCGTCTCGTGGCTCCAGGTGGGGGCACTGGCCTTCCTCGCCGCGGCCCTGGGTGGGGTGGCGGTGCACACCCGGCGTCAGGTGCGCAGCACCGCGGTCACCCTCGACCCCGAGCGCATGGTCAACCGTCTGGTGCTGGCGCGCGCCGCGACCGTCGTCGGGGCCCTGCTGGCCGGCGGCTACGTCGGCTACGGACTCTCCTGGCTCGACGCGCACCCCGACCTCGTCGTCCCCCGGGTGGGGGTCGCCCTGGCCGCCGCCGTGGCGTCACTCACGGTTCTGGTGGGAGGCAAGTGGCTGGAGTGGGCGTGTCGAGTACCCAAGCGCGACCCTCATCCCTAACCTGAGGGTCATGACTTCCCCGTCGACCCACCCCGCCGCCCGCCGACGTCAGCGCTCCACGCGTGTGACCGTCGCCGTCGGCCTCCTCGTCCTCGCGGCCGTCCTCGTTGTCGGGGCCGTCGCCACTGGCCAGTTCGCGCTGGTCCTCCTCTCCGCCGTCGCCGCGCTCGTCCTGGGAGCCGCCTCCACGCGGATCACCTGGTCCGAGCTGGTGCAGACGCGTCGTGACGCCGCCGCCGACCGGGCCCGCCAGGCCCAGGCCTACCGCGACATCACCGCGCGACGGGCCGCCGAGAACGTCGCCTTCGCCCAGGACATGCGCGCCCGCATCGCCGAGCGCGAAGAGGTCATCGGCCACCTCGAGGTGGAGCTGGGCCGCGCCCTCGAGCGCGCCGCGACCTCCACGCTCAAGATGAGCTCCGAGGCCCGCCGCGCCGACCTGGCCGAGTCGCAGGTCACCCGCCTCACCGAGTCGGTGGAGGAGAGCGAGACCCGCGCCGCCGAGGCGATCGTCCGCGTCGCCGAGCTCGAAGCCGAGCTCGACGGTCTCCGTTCCGAGCTCGACGCCTGGAAGGTCGAGGCCACCCAGGTCGCCCGCAAGCGCGCCTGATCTCCACCCCCGCACGACCGCACGGCCCCCGGAGCACGGCTCCGGGGGCCTGCTGCGTTCAGGGGGCCAGCAGCAGGCGCGCGTGGGGCACTGATCCCGGAGCCAGTACGTCGGCGGGCACGTCGAGCGCGCGGCCGTCGGGCGTCCGCGGCACCGGCCGCCCCGCCAGGCCCTTCACGTAGGTCACGAAGGCCGCGGCGTCGTCGCGCCGGTCCTCGGTGACCAGCCAGGCCGCCAGCCGCATCGCGGGGGAGAGGATCGACCCGGTCAGGTCGTGCCCGGTGCGTCCCTCAGGGCCCCAGAACTCGTCGATGCCGGCGCGCAGGCTCTCCCACCACGCGTCGTCGCACTCCGGCACGGCGTGCAGGTAGACCCACAGGTCGCCGGGGAGCACGCGGGTCGCGAAGACCCGGGTGACGGCCGCGTCGCCGTGCTCCAGCACGGAGGTCAGGGACATCCGCTTGGTGGCCCACCGGTCGTGCAGGTCGGTCAGGGAGCCGCGCTGCTGGGTGATCGACGAGCCGTCCTCGCGCACCTGCCAGTGGTAGACGACGTGGCCGGTGACGTCGAAGCGGCCGGCGAGGAAGGCCCGGGTGGTGGTCGGCTGGTCCTCGTAGCGCACGCCCTCGGGCCAGGCGAGCTGCTCGGTCTCCCAGAAGGAGCGGCGGAACATCTTGTTGTGGGCGAAGACGTCTCCCAGGATCTCGGGGTGCTCCTCGACCCGGATGCCGGTCCGCTCGTCTGCGTGAAGCCGGGCCATCCACCGCGGCACGACCGCGCCGGCGCCGGCGGGGGGCGCGGCCTCGACGCGCAGCAGGCAGGAGGCGACGAAGTCGGAGCCCGACGCCTCCAGCAGGCCGACCTGGTGGGCGAGCGCGTCGGGCGGCAGCACGTCGTCGGAGTCGACGAAGGAGAGGTAGTCGCCCTCCACCAGCGCCGTGCCCCGGTTGCGGGCGGCGCCCAGGCCGCCGTTGTCGGTGTGCAGCACCCGGATGCGGTCGTCGCGCGCCGCGTACGCCTCGGCGATCTCGCCGCTGCGGTCGGGCGAGCCGTCGTCGACCACGACCGCCTGCCACGCCGTGTGGGTCTGCGCCAGGAGGCTGTCGAGGGTGGCGGGCAGCCACTGCTCGACGCCCCACGCGGGCACCACCACGCCGACGGTCGGGCTTCGGCGCGCAGCAGGGTCCCGCCGAGACTCCGTGCGGTCGTCCGGGCGACGGATCCGGGGCCACTTCATGGCCGCGAGTCTAGGGTGGCGATGCAGTAGGCTCGCCGACTGTGACGCAGGCTCCCTCTCCCCACCCCGACGGCGCGGCAGGGACCCCGGACGGGCCGTCGCGCAAGGTCCTCTTCGTCGCCGGCGCGGGCCGCAGCGGCACCAGCACGCTGGCCGGGATCGTCAGCCGCCTCGGCCTGCACGTGCCGCAGCCCGAGGTCACCGCTGACGAGTCGAACCCCAAGGGCTTCGGCGAGCCGCGCTGGTGCGTCGAGCAGCACGACCGGTGGTTGGCCGAGGTCAACGTGCAGGTCAGCGACGCGCGCCCGTCGGCCTGGCTGGAGACCGGACGCGTGGAGGCCCGTGAGCCCGCGCGGATCAAGGTCGCCGACTGGCTCGAGAGCCACTTCGCCGTCGCTCCCGAGCTGGTGGTGAAGGACCCGCGCCTGAGCTGGTTCCTGGGCCTGTGGCGGGTGGGCGCGCTGCGGGTGGGCGCCGAGCCGGTCTTCGCGACGATGCTGCGGCCCCCCGCCGAGGTGGTCGGCTCCAAGCAGAAGTACTACGCCAACAAGCTGGGCGCCGCACACCTGGCGGCCGGCTGGGTCAACATGCTGCTCCACACCGAGCGCGCGACCCGCGCGGTCGAGGGTGCGACCCCGGGCGCTGGGCGTACGTTCGTGCGTTACTCCGACCTGCTCACCGACTGGGTGCGCACGACCACCGACATGGCCGAGCACCTGCGTCTCGACGCCGTGCTGCACGCCGACTCCGAGGACATCCGCGCGGTCCACCGCTTCGTCGACCCGACCCTGCGTCGGGTCACCGTCACGCTGGCCGACCTCGGCCTGCCCAAGCGGCTGCACGAGCTCACCGAGGAGACCTGGGAGCAGCTCAACCTGCTGACCGACCCGGCCCACGACACCCCCGCGGCGCACGCCGTGCTCGACCAGCTGCGCGAAGGCTACACCGACCTCTACGAGGAGTCGGAGGCGATCGCGCGCTCCACCGCCGTCGCGGCCCGCGGCGACGAGGCGCGCAAGCTGCGCCGGGCCGAGCAGCAGCCCGCGGCGACGTCCGCCCCCGCTGCCCCCGCTGACTCCGCGCCGGCTCCGCACCGTTCGCTGGCCGACCGGGTGCCGCACGAGGTGCGCGCCGCGATCCCTCCGCGCGTACGCCGCGGCCTGCGTCGCGCGCTCGGGCGCGAGCGGGACTGAGCGCCGTGGCGGCCACCCCCCTGGGCGACGGCGAGGGCCTCACCAACCTCGAGGGCCACACCGACTTCGACGTCACGTGGCCCTGGCGACGCGACGAGCCGCTGCGGCGCGGGGCCACCGCCGTGCTGCGCGTGAAGGACGAGGCGCGCAGCCTGGCGTACGTCCTCCCGCCGCTGCTGCGCGCGGTCGACGAGGTGCTCGTGGTCGACAACAACTCCACCGACGGCACCCCCGACGAGGCCCGCAGGGTCGCCGACGAGCTGGGGCGGGCCGACCGGCTGCGGGTGGAGCACTATCCGTTCGACGTCGCCCGCGCCGGCGCGGAGCACCGCGCCACTCCTGAGCGCTCGGTGCACTCGCTGGCCTACTTCTACAACTGGTGCTTCGCGCAGGTCACCACCCGCTACTCCTGGAAGTGGGACGGCGACATGGTGCTCACCCGCGAGGGCGAGCTGTCGATGGGCGCGCTCTCCTGGCAGGTCGGGTCGGCGCAGGCGGTGGTGCGGCTCCCTCGCCACAGCCTCTACGTGGAGTCGTCGCAGCGGGCCTACCTGGACCTCGGGTTGCGCAACGCGGAGGAGTGGGGGTTCCCCGTCGGCCCCGACTACGTGTACACGAAGGCGCCGGAGTGGGAGATCCGCACGACGCCGGAGACCTACCGCGAGCTCGAGCTCCCCCAGGGGCTCTGCGTCGAGCTGAAGTGGCTCGACGGTGACGAGTTCGCCCACTGGAGCGACCCGGAGTCGTTCGCGACCAGCCAGCGCAACCACCGCAAGCGGCGCGAGTGGGAGGTCTTCCACGCGCTGCGGGCGGGCCGGGTGCCCACCGGGGTGGTGCAGGTCGACGCCCCCGCCGGGGTGCACGTGGTCGACCACGTCACGGCCGAGTGGATGCCGCGGGCGCCGCGTCCGTTCCGGGTCGACGACCCACGCCACCGGCGTTCCTGAGCCGCCGGCGGCGACGTCGGGTGGCGCAGGTCACAGGACGGTTCGTTTCCCACGACGGAAGAACGGCGCGTAGTCTCTCGTTGACCACAACGTAGAGCAGTTGTCAGAACACATCGTCTGGTACCCACACCGGTCCCCACGGGGATGGTCGGAGGGACCGAAACGAGAGGTCTGGAAGATGAGCACCACCGTGAAGGTGGGCGTGGTCGGTGCTGGCCGTGTCGGCGCCGTCCTGTCCGCAGCCCTGCGCGCCGCCGGCCACGACGTCGTCGCCGCGGCGGGTGAGTCCGACGCGTCGCGCCGACGCATCGCCGACCTGCTGCCCGGCGTACCGGTCGCGAAGCCCAGCGACGTGGCCCGCAGCTGCGACCTGCTGCTGCTGACCGTGCCCGACGACAGCCTGCACAACGTCGTCTCTGTGCTCGCCGCCGCCGGCGCGCTGCGTCCCGGCCAGCTGGTCGTGCACACCTCCGGATGCCACGGCCTGTCCGTCCTGGCCCCGGCCGCCGAGGTGGGTGCCCGCACGGTGGCCCTGCACCCGGCGATGACCTTCACCGGCACCTCGCGAGACCTGCCCCGTCTGCGCGGCTGCGTCTTCGGCGTGACCGCCCCCGAGGCCGAGCGGGCCACCGCCGAGTCCCTCGTCGCCGACCTCGGTGGCAACGCCACCTGGGTCGCCGAGGAGCACCGCACGCTCTACCACGCAGGCCTGGCCCACGGCGCCAACCACCTGGTCACGGTGGTCACCGAGGCGATGGAGATGCTCCGCGCCGCCGGTGGTGACGACCCCGCCAGCACCCTGCGTCCGCTGCTGCAGGCCGCCCTCGACAACGCGCTGCGCTCCGGCGACGCCGCCCTCACCGGGCCCATCGTGCGCGGTGACGTGGAGACCGTCTCGGCCCACCTGACCGACATCAGCGCCCACGCCCCGCAGGCCCTCGGGTCCTACGTGGCCCTGGCCCGGGCCACCCTGGCCCGGGTGCTGACCGACGGCCGGCAGCTGCCGATCCGCGCCCAGCGCATCACCCGCGCCCTCGACGCCGCCGCCCAGCGGGTCCGTCCCGGCACGACGCAGGAGATCCGGTGACCACCCCGCGTACGCCCGCCGTCGCGCACGACCGCGCCGAGCTGACCGCGCTCCTCGCTGACGCCCGCGCCGCTGGGGCCAAGGTCGGCTTCGTGCCCACCATGGGCGCGCTGCACGAGGGGCACGCCAGCCTGGTGCGTGAGGCCCGCCGCCGCGTCGGTCCCGAGGGCCGCGTCGTGGTGAGCATCTTCGTCAACCCGCTGCAGTTCGCGCCCGGCGAGGACCTCGACCGCTACCCCCGCACGCTGGACGCCGACCTGGCGGTCTGCGCGGCCGAGGGCGTCGACCTCGTCTTCGCGCCCTCGCCGGAGGAGGTCTACCCCGGTGGGGTGCGGGCCGGCGAGACCGACGAGCGC
Organism: Nocardioides malaquae; assembly: GCF_015070385.1. Taxonomy (GTDB): domain Bacteria; phylum Actinomycetota; class Actinomycetes; order Propionibacteriales; family Nocardioidaceae; genus Nocardioides; species Nocardioides malaquae. The sequence goes on from NZ_JADCSA010000012.1 coordinate 116,917, forward strand.
ATCACCGTCGACCCGGGTCCGCTGGCCGCCGAGCTCGAGGGCCTCTCGCGTCCCACCCACTTCCGTGGTGTGCTGACCGTGGTCGCCAAGCTCTTCGGCCTGGTGCGCCCCGACGTGGCCGTCTTCGGGGAGAAGGACTACCAGCAGCTGGTGCTCGTCCGGCAGATGGCCGACAACCTCTGCACCGGTGTCGAGGTGGTCGGCGCGGAGACCGTCCGCGAGCCCGACGGCCTGGCGCTGAGCAGCCGCAACCGCTACCTCGACCCCGAGCAGCGTTACCGCGCGACGATGCTCCACCAGACCCTGCGCGCCGCGCAGGAGGTCTCCCGCTGGGGCCTCGACGTCGCGCTGGAGGCAGCGCGGGCCGAGCTGCGCCAGGCCCACCAGGTCGACCTCGACTACCTCGAGTTCCGCCTGCCGGACCTCTCCCCGCTGCCGGAGGTGCTCACCGACGACACCGAGGCACGCGTCCTGATCGCCGCACGGGTCGGCTCCACCCGCCTCATCGACAACCTCCCCCTCGTCCTGGGAGTCCCGCGTCACGTCGCTCGTGCCGCAGCTTCCGCCGCACCTGACGACGCAACCGAAGGAGACAGCTGATGCTGCGCACCATGATGAAGTCCAAGATCCACCGGGCGACCGTCACCCAGGCCGACCTGCACTACGTGGGATCGGTGACCGTCGACGAGGACCTGCTCGACGCCTCCGACATCCTGCCCGGTGAGCTCGTGCACATCGTCGACATCGACAACGGCGCGCGCCTGGAGACCTACACCATCGCCGGCGAGCGCGGCTCGGGCGTCATCGGCATCAACGGTGCCGCCGCCCGCCTCGTGCACCCCGGCGACCTGGTCATCCTCATCGCCTACGGCCAGATGGAGACCGCCGAGGCCAAGGTCTTCGAGCCCAACGTCGTCTTCGTCGACAAGGACAACAAGATCATGGGCACCTCCGCCGACCCCGCCGACACCTTCGGCGCCGACGACCTGGTCCGCGGCGACCTCGTCGCCAACTGAGTCCGCCGGTCCAGGCCCAGCGATGACCGCCCCCGTGCCCGGGCTCGTGCCCGGCCCCGCCCTGCCGGGCCGCCTCACCGCCCCCGAGCCGGGGTGGGTCATCGACGCCGACGTCGTCGTCGTCGGGTCCGGCATCGCCGGGCTGACCGCCGCGCTGCGGCTGCGCCACGCGGTCGGCAAGGTCCTGGTCGTGACCAAGGACGTGCTGGCCGCCGGGTCGACCCAGTGGGCCCAAGGTGGCATCGCCGCCGCCCTCGGACCGGAGGACACCCCCGAGGAGCACGAGCGCGACACGCTCGTCGCTGGCGCGGGAGCCTGCGACGTCGAGGCGGTCCGGGCGCTGGTCAACGAGGGCCCCGAGGCGGTGCGGGAGCTGATCGAGCTCGGCACCAACTTCGACCACCACGAGGGCGAGCTGTCGCTGACCCGCGAGGGTGGCCACCACCGCGACCGGATCGCGCACGCCGGCGGCGACGCCACGGGCGCGGAGATCCAGCGGGCGCTGA
>NZ_JADCSA010001193.1 GCF_015070385.1 Nocardioides malaquae
CATATAAGCATATATATTTGGCTGTTCTGGGTATAGGAACAAGTTTGACAACGACCTGACGAGATAATAAATAATGAACAATGAATAATACGTAACAACAACAACTGCATTGGAGGCCAGCTGGAACAAAACTTTTCATTTTATTTTTCCCCCTGAAAAATACGCGTTTTCCACCCGACGCAGTGACAGTGATAACGTTTCTCCCCCCCTCGCGCTGGGGCCCCAGCAGATAATTT
>NZ_JADCSA010001194.1 GCF_015070385.1 Nocardioides malaquae
TCTCCACTCTGCGGTAGACGATCCGGTCATCAGTGTGTACTCTTCTGTGTTCTTGGATCCCCAGGATCTCCACTCCCCTTTCCTCGGCACAGTGTGCTAGTTCCTCCAATCTAGCTTCTTCTCTCACTGTACATGCGTTGAAGGTCCCCATTACAAATGGCCTCCGACAACGTAAGAGTGCTTTAGATGTGGTGCTGTGGTCAGACAGGACCCTCCCTCGCGGGTTTGGGATCCTG
>NZ_JADCSA010001195.1 GCF_015070385.1 Nocardioides malaquae
GTTGTACAGTACATGTACAGTATGAAGCAACATATTTGTTTTTGTAATCTTTAAATAATGTTTGAAGTTTTTCCCAAATCTTAGGCCTAAATGGGTTGGCATCAAACCAATGTAGAGAGAGTGACAGAATGCATAGATGTAATCCAGAGTTCGAATGTAGCTGAAACAAGTGTACGTGGTGATGACTACTAATTGGCACGCTTTCAGAGAAAAGGGATTCAAGTGAGTTTAAACAG
>NZ_JADCSA010001196.1 GCF_015070385.1 Nocardioides malaquae
GTATGTCCTTTGTCACTCTTGATAGGATTTGATTCCTCAAAACCGGCTTTTGATATCGTCTTCATTATTGCCATATAGGCTAATCCCCCAGTTCCCATGCATATACAGTATACTTTTGGATTATGGCACCTATGGAAATACATTATGAAATCTAAGGGGTTACACTATCGGAATAGCATTTACATTAAGTGTGCTACACGTTTTCCTGTGATTCCGAGGCATTTAAGATATGTTTT
>NZ_JADCSA010001197.1 GCF_015070385.1 Nocardioides malaquae
CTACTAGTACGAAGTAACCACGAATAAAATCTTCACTAAAAATGGGTTTAAAACTGTTACAACTTTTCAGCCAAATGAGATGAGATACAGGTGATATTAAACTGATTGTTTATATGTTCTTTAGGTTATTGTTCACCCCCCAAAATCACAAATGATAATTTCACTTCTGGGGGACACAAATAAGTCGGTGTGTCCAAAAACATAGTTACTGCGTTCTGCCTTTGTAGGACAGCACT
>NZ_JADCSA010001198.1 GCF_015070385.1 Nocardioides malaquae
GAATCCTAATACAATAACACATTTTATCAGTGCTATGATCATGTACTCCATCACTCCAAGAGTTCATCTCCAACACTGTGAAAATGTCGGGCTGCGATAAAAGCCTGCTTTTTGTTTCAGCTAAGAATGGTTACAGAGGACTTTCTAGTGACCAGCTTATTCAGTGCATTAAAATGGAATCTCAGGACGTGAGGTTGATTCTACAAGTCTTATAAATCCTGTCATCCAATCCTTTC
>NZ_JADCSA010001199.1 GCF_015070385.1 Nocardioides malaquae
TGGACTGGAGTCCTTCAAGGCTCCATACAAGGCTCCCTCGCTATTATTCCCCTATAGCCTAGCACAGCTAGTCTCTATGTAGCCATTGTTAACACAAGGCAGAAAGAGTCTGGCCTTTTCAGCTCTGTGATTAATTCTTGGCTCAGTAGTAGTGAAGCACCAACCAGATCCCAGTATGCAAAGTGAGGCGGGCCTTAGGTCGTGAGAAGCAACCAGGGCCCCGTATTCAAAAGTTG
>NZ_JADCSA010001200.1 GCF_015070385.1 Nocardioides malaquae
CAAAATGCTCCCGGTGGTAGGTTAGTGCCTTGCATGGTTTCCGCCACCATCGGTGTGTGAATGGGTGAATGAATGCACAATGTAAAGCGCCTTGGATAAAGGCGCTATATAAATGCACCATTTACCATTTACCATTTTGATATGTAGATCTGCCATTTGTACTATCAATGTTCTTTTTTTAAGTATAAAGTAATTTCTCTATAGGCGTCATGTGTCATATGTGCCATATGTAACTT
>NZ_JADCSA010001201.1 GCF_015070385.1 Nocardioides malaquae
AGGGCATTGTATGCATTCTCTTAAGCATTCCAGAAAATGTCCTGATTGCCCTGGCATCTTTTTTGCGAGAGAGCGCGCTTGGACATAGTTTTTCTCCTGACACTTTACAATCCTGTGTGGAAAGCTACTGATTGAAACAGAATAAAACAATAGTTTTCAAAGGACATACATTAAACGCTAGATAGAAACTAAAAAACTAAACAAGAAAAAACAACAACAAACGTGTTTTCACATTT
>NZ_JADCSA010000125.1 GCF_015070385.1 Nocardioides malaquae
TTCCTAAGCCCGCCTGGCCTGCGACTTGGGCACTATACTGCACCTGAGATGTTCCTTTTTGACACCAAGTTTACTGACACCAAGTTTAAACGAGAATGGCATGTACAAAATATCTAATACATACAGAAAAACACCTTATTTCAATGGTAGTGGATGGAAGGCGAGCCTTATTTGTCCAACCAAGGAAAAGCAACCAATGGGTGCGAAGAGCAGCACAGCCATGAGCTGGACTTGACAACGGGTGAATTGCTGATGACTGCTGGTATAGATCATAAAAGGAAAACACACAGGTAAAGGTTACATACATACTATGTCTTTAAACAATAACTATGGTAATTGTAATGCTTTCTGATGACCTGTGACTGTGTGAATCACTGTAGTAATGTG
>NZ_JADCSA010001202.1 GCF_015070385.1 Nocardioides malaquae
GGTTAAAAGGGATTGACTAGTTGTATCGATTTAGTTTGGATTTGAATAAATAAATAATTAATTAATTCGAATAGCCGCTCTACAAGCTCACAGCGCGGATATAGAAATAGCGCAAGATTTTGTTGGAAAATAGCCGATCTACAAATAATTAAATAATTAATTCAGAGGACATGCGGTTTGCGTGGTTAAAAGCGACTAGTTGCATCCGTTTAGTTTATTCAAATAAGTAGATCTAC
>NZ_JADCSA010001203.1 GCF_015070385.1 Nocardioides malaquae
ACTGGCACATCTGCACTGGGGGTTAGCACAGCATGCTAACGTTAGCATAACAACTGCCTAGCCAGCTGGGTCGATAAGAGGGATTTGATGATAAACACATTCATTCGTGATAGTTCGTTATTAGTTTGAACAGTGATTATCAAGCCTTTTTGGTATGCGTCAGACCACGGACCCCCGTTTCATACCATAATGTTTACCTCTGACTCCCAATCTATAACACTGTACATTCCTACAGT
>NZ_JADCSA010001204.1 GCF_015070385.1 Nocardioides malaquae
TACTTTCTGTCAAGAAATTATGTGCAGGTGATTCAAGTGTTGGAGTTTGGAAGCGCGCATCTTTAATAACGCAACGTCCCGCTGCCTCCTGCATCATGTGCAAATTAGGATCAGGTGGTACAATGGACTGCCGAGTTATTTCCCACAAGCGCTTCCAAACTACAACAAGACAGAAATTAATTCATAACATGTCTACCGTGGACTTTTCTGAAACAAACACTCGGCAGATGGAAAGA
>NZ_JADCSA010001205.1 GCF_015070385.1 Nocardioides malaquae
ACTGTTGCAAAAAAGTAGATGAAAAAAAGGCATGCTCTATTGCTCTCTTATAGGTTCGTAAGGACTTGAGCTTGAAGCGATCAATGGAAATGGGACATGTCACTTTACACTCACTAAACTCTGCCTACAAGACTGTGGAATTTGCTATGGGTCAGTTAGCAGACCTTGGCCGACTCGAAAAATCAGTCTTTTACTTGTTGTTGCGTTTGATTTTGACAAAGTTTGACAACTTCTT
>NZ_JADCSA010001206.1 GCF_015070385.1 Nocardioides malaquae
GAACATATTGCGTAGAGGTCGATATCCGCTGGCAGAGAATGCATTACCCGGCTCTCATTCCCATATAGTAGTTATAATTCTCGCGGAGCATGAACGTCACCAAAATAAAAGCTTTCCACGGGCGTTATAAATTATTTCATGGCCAGAGTGTAGCCGGTGTAATGTTATTACTTATTGTCTTTTAACCCCCACCAATTGACACTGGTTGTGAATAAATATCAATTAAAATGGCTCA
>NZ_JADCSA010001207.1 GCF_015070385.1 Nocardioides malaquae
CGGCTGTCCGGTGAGCTTTCTCCGGGACAGAAAGCCCACGGAGGATCGCATACCGCAGCCCTGCAACTCCTTCATTTTTACACCGCCAGAACCCTCGCCACCCTGCGTTCAGCAATTATTATTATTATGCCCCCATCAACATGAGCTGCTGCGGGCTGTGTGGCGACCGACTACCTTGCCTAGGTAGTAGTAGTAGTAACTCGGCGATTATGAATCCTTAATGCATTTAATGTCT
>NZ_JADCSA010001208.1 GCF_015070385.1 Nocardioides malaquae
TAAAGTACAAATTATCTCAAAATTGGACAGGACTTGAGTACATGTACTTAGTTACTTTACACCGCCCCGTCGGACTATGCAGCAGGTGTTCTTCATGTGTCCCTTCGGGCTATACGAGGACGTCCAGGTGGACAGCCACTGTGATGCCGGTTCCAATCCCACTCCCAAACAGACCCAGCCGACGGCCTGCGGGGGACGGCAAGAGGACCCACACTGAACCCCAAAACTATCCCCC
>NZ_JADCSA010001209.1 GCF_015070385.1 Nocardioides malaquae
ATAGTGTGTTCATCTGCTCTGGGTTTTCACAGTCCCTAGGTAGAAAGTACAGTAGGCCTATATTCAAACTACTCTCTGGGCAAAGTGTTAAAGGACAGTGCAGAATCCCTGAATGTTCCTATCATTAAAGGTTCATAACGTAACTACTACATATTAGATACCGTAAATGTGTTAAAATAATGTGTGTGTGAGAGAGAGAGGAAATGTCTGAAGTATTGGCGTCCCATTATTCCTA
>NZ_JADCSA010001210.1 GCF_015070385.1 Nocardioides malaquae
CAACACAACACAATGCATGCTGTTCAGAAGTGCAGGCTTGTTACTCTGAGGTTTTGTCAGCTAGCACTGCCCTCTACTGGAGGTTTAACCCTGATGAGCAACACTGATGATTAGAATCCTTAGAATCGTTCAGTATTGGAATCGACACAGTAAACCATTCAATTCTTCTGAAAAAGCTAAGGGCGATTGGTTTTGATAGCACATCATTAAACTGGATGAAATCCTACCCAGAGGG
>NZ_JADCSA010001211.1 GCF_015070385.1 Nocardioides malaquae
TGAATGGCCTGGACAAATCTTTTGACAGTGGCCAGAAACCTGAGCGGACTCTGAGGGTTCCCACTCATCTCTCCTCGGTCTGATCTCTGTCTGTCAAACAACACAAACAGCGGGGCCTCTGCAGGGGGGCCAGGTCCAGGAATTAAGCTGTCATCGGCTCCTACAGAGAGTGAGCTGCGGCCTACATTCACATGAACATAAAAGTCAACTGTGGTCTGATGCATGGCTGTGTGTT
>NZ_JADCSA010000126.1 GCF_015070385.1 Nocardioides malaquae
CCTCTTCCCTCTAGAATGGAAAAGCAATCAAATAAAACAGTGAAAATGGTGTATGTGTGCGCGTGTGTGCATAGGCGCTGAACTTTGTGCGAGCCACAAGGTGCTCAACCGGACTTGAGCTGTACAAATTGGTAGTGTGAATCTTAATACCTGCCAGGTGAAAACAAAGCCATGTCTTTAGCACTATACATGCTATTCTACGCCCGCACGCCACCTGTGAGTGTAGACATGATGTCCGAGTGAATGGGTGAGCTACTGTAATCAATTGAAATGTAAATCTAGCTGATTGCTCCTCATTGTGGAAAGGTTGGTGCCCATTTCGGGGAGATGCTGAAGCCCCGGAGCACACATACTTTCAGCGCTTATTACTTGTTTAGAACGCTTTG
>NZ_JADCSA010001212.1 GCF_015070385.1 Nocardioides malaquae
CACTAAATGTGTATCTGATCTGCTGTAATTCTGCTCTCACCACAAGAGTGCAGCCAAGATAGGCTGCATTTTAACCAATGTTGCCAAACCAAGTTTGGGGGTTCAGAGTAAACCATTTTCCACTGGTTTATGAAGCCTATTCTGATTCTATTATGATGATTATGCACTGCTGTGTTCTGCTTACATTATTATAGAAACCACACACATCTCTCTTGTTCAGAAGCATCTGAAAGGA
>NZ_JADCSA010001213.1 GCF_015070385.1 Nocardioides malaquae
CCCACAAAAACATTTGAACTGGCGACTCCCCCTCACCCTGACAAGCGCTTGGACTTGTAAGAGTCGAGCACAGATAAATATTGTGAAAATAGCCTAACCAATGCGAGGTTGTGAGCTTGTAGATTGTCTATTTTCACAATTTGTTCCTCTTTCATAAATAATATCATGACAATTTATTTTGCAAACCAAAGGTCGCAGTTTACTATGAAAACCTGCAGATCCTGTCTGTCTCACC
>NZ_JADCSA010001214.1 GCF_015070385.1 Nocardioides malaquae
TTTTAGTTATCGCAATTAATAACTCCTCATAAATTTCTTCTATTTCAACTTTCTCAAATAATGTTTTTGGTCTATAAGGGGAATACTTATTATTTATTCTTTTAAAATTTTTTTCTTCGTATTTAAGAAAATTTTCATTGATACTATATTTAAATATTTTAGCAATTGAACTGTTAGGTTTTTTATCATAATTTAAAACAGTTTCTCTTATATCAAACGTTTCTTCTGAAGGTTT
>NZ_JADCSA010001215.1 GCF_015070385.1 Nocardioides malaquae
CCCTGCTGCTCGCACCCGCCTTCCTGTTTATTTTCTGCGCCTGCGGCAGTGTGACGTTGAGTAGGACATTGAACAGGCAAAGAATAGAGTTTAGCGGAGTGCGCCCTCTGCTGGTTGAATCGCGATTCATTTTTTAAAAAAATCTATTTGAATCGTACCACAAAAAAATCGATTCGAATCGATGTTTTAGTGAATCGCGGCATGCCTATCCAGCACTGGTCTGATGAAGGTCACG
>NZ_JADCSA010001216.1 GCF_015070385.1 Nocardioides malaquae
GTTTGTTCTGTATTACTCTGAAGAGGAGGAGGACGAGTTACTGGTTGAAAAGTGTCGGGATTATCAGTGATGAGCGTCGATGGACGGAAAGTGTGCTCGCTAGGCTGGTTATTCTTGAATATATTTTTCTGTCGCGCAGTTGTCTCTTCAAACTTTTCGAACGAGTTACTGTTGGGTGGTTCTTGCGGATTACGATACTTAGGTGCAAGAAAATTCTGGGGCCTCTGTTGGTACC
>NZ_JADCSA010001217.1 GCF_015070385.1 Nocardioides malaquae
AATTGTTATGCGTTACTGGGGAAGGCGGAGCATCTGATACATCTCTGAGGCGGGCTGAGCGTCACGCAAATGAAGAAAATTGATATCATACACAGCTATTCGTCGTCATTGATAAGCAAGGGAGAAGCATCCAGACTCAGCGGCCAGGATAGTGCGTCTACCAGCAGCGAGTGAGCGCCAGACAACGCACCGCCTGTACTCAAGCGGGTGTTGTGCAGGACGCCATCTGGCGGAG
>NZ_JADCSA010001218.1 GCF_015070385.1 Nocardioides malaquae
GACACTGAGAGCAACACAGTCAGGAACATATTTTTTTACTTCTCCATGCAGTGCCTTCAACACCATCGTATCTCACCTGCTAGTGAAGAAACTTTTGCCGATGACGGTGGACCATGGCATGGTGCGGTGGCATGGGTCATGGGCTACCTAGCTGGCAGACGTAAGGCTGCAGGGATGTCAGCCGGACATGTAGTGAGCAACACGGATCCCCCAAGGCATTGTGATGTCACCTTTC
>NZ_JADCSA010001219.1 GCF_015070385.1 Nocardioides malaquae
TCCTCCAAGGACTCCTCTTCGGCCGCCGCCTGGATGGGTTCTAGCATTTTGGACGGAGACAGGTGGATGGGTTTGACCTCGGGGGAAAGCTCCATGTGCTCGGAGCCTTCGGCAGGCAGCGGGACGTCAGGAGCCAGGCCGTCCGCATCGGACGCCGCGGTGGGCTGGAGGAGGTAGGGGTAGTGTCTTCCGAAGGAGGGAGGCAGGGACTGGAATGGATATCCCGGGGGGATCT
>NZ_JADCSA010001220.1 GCF_015070385.1 Nocardioides malaquae
TGGAGCAATTGAAGGGCAAGGCGACGACGGCGCAGGGCCAGTTGGAAGCCCGCGGCTACGCCAACCAGTTCGCCAGCCAGCAGGCCAACCAGCTCATGCAAATCCGTGGCCTTCTGCTTGCGCAGCAGAACGCCATCGCCACGCAGATGCAGGCCCAGCAGGACCGGCAGGCCCAGCAGGACGCTGCGGGCGCGAAGCTGCGCGAGGGTTCGTACCGCGCAAGCCCGTCTAAGAC
>NZ_JADCSA010001221.1 GCF_015070385.1 Nocardioides malaquae
CCCATGTTCACAAACCCCACTCTCATCCCAATCAGATTCATTGCCATCCACCTTCCACCTCCCATCCTACCAACCTGTGGCTCAGGCTCACATAGCTCAAGTTGCTCAAACAAGAAAACAAATAGCCCCCACATCCCAGCACCTGTTTATTAGTCTGCATTAATTGTTTATAATGTTTTAGATGTAAATTCCTACACCTTTTTATTGTTTTGACTAATGCACTTCTGTGAAATCT
>NZ_JADCSA010001222.1 GCF_015070385.1 Nocardioides malaquae
GGAAAGGTTGTCAGGCTCATGGATCGAAACTGTGGCTCGTTGTCAGGCATTTGTGGTATTATGTGGTGCGTGCCTTAACCACTAGTCCAGTTGCACCACATTAAATGTATGTTTTTAAGCCTACCAATTGTAGTCAATTTGTATACTTGTACCTTTCCACAGCCAGTCGATGGTTTATCCATATTCAAAGGGGATACAAAAGTGACATCAGACTTTGCTAGTGTAGTCTTTGGTT
>NZ_JADCSA010001223.1 GCF_015070385.1 Nocardioides malaquae
GGCAACCGCCAGCAGAAAAGAGAGTCGGTCTACCGGCAGCGAGATGGAGAAGTCATTTTTTCTGGCCCAGGCAACCAGTTCGGGGACTGTCTGGGAAAATTCACTCATACTTTATCCTTGCTCTGCGGTTTGCGCGCGGTGACATGAATATAACGCCCCAGGGTAATATACGGTTCCTGACGGCAATAACGCGTTTCTAATTCAAGTAATGCTTCATAGCAGTCGCGCTGCTGGT
>NZ_JADCSA010001224.1 GCF_015070385.1 Nocardioides malaquae
AATACAACAGGCCTCCAACTCACAACATGAATGTGGTTAATAACACAATTTATTGAGAAACTTAATTCACCAAAATCTCTGTATATTCTCCATATTTCACTTTACTAGAAAACACTGTCAGAATTTTGTTCACATAGACCTATACATATAGGTGTATAAATATATTAGTCGGAGAACATTGTCAGAAAATAAGTTAATACATAAAATGCAAACCCGAGAACATGAAACCATGTTC
>NZ_JADCSA010001225.1 GCF_015070385.1 Nocardioides malaquae
GGAGTAGATTGCGCTGAGGTATGGGGCTTGCTTACTCCAGTAGCAGCCATCTTGGATGAGGATGAAATTATTTTGCAGTTCAAACCAAGGGCCACAGGATGGCAGTGTTAGAGTGATTTACTAGGGTGCACTGTAGAGGCTAACATGCACATTTGACATGAAAACCCTATTTTTCTAACAGAAAATTACATTTGAAGATTTGTCCACTGTAGTGACCGTCATGCGTGAAAGGGAT
>NZ_JADCSA010001226.1 GCF_015070385.1 Nocardioides malaquae
CATCAGTGGTGGTAAAGTGACTTACAAAAAACTATACTTTCATTGATTCATTGATTAGTTTATTAGCAGTTGGAATTGGAAAGTAGGCTACAGTTACAAGGTCTACTTTGGATTTAAACCTAAGCAAGCACTATGACTTGTTTACACTTGGGTCCTTTGTACTCAATTCTTTGAGTCCTACATGATAAGTGATGATGATTACACGGATGAATGCATTAACTTTGCTTCATCTTAC
>NZ_JADCSA010001227.1 GCF_015070385.1 Nocardioides malaquae
CCTTGAAGGGGTCTCATTTTCTCTCCGTACTTGATGCTGTAGTTGCCTTTGAGGCAATAGAGCTTTCTTCTCTAACGTGGATGAAGCTCTGCAGGGGATTTCCCTGGCTGCACTCTGTTCTGTCCTGTTGCCTCTGCAGAGAGCAAGCCCCAGCAGCATCCCTCCTTCAGCAGGCTGCCATTGCCATCTCTCAGAGTCCTAGAAGTACACAAAACTACAAATGTTTTTCTTCTAT
>NZ_JADCSA010001228.1 GCF_015070385.1 Nocardioides malaquae
ACCTAGATTTGCAAGACCACTTCTCATTTTTATCCGGAGTCGTATGTGTGTATGGACATCTATGCCTTGTACTATATTATTTTATATATTTTTTTATTCTTATTCTATTTTTATTATCTATCTTAGCCTTGTATTTTACTGGACTATAAATGCTATGTCAATTAATGTTTTTACTTAGTCAATGTAAAGCACTTTGTAAACATTGTTTTCGAAAAGCGCTTCATAAAGTTTATTT
>NZ_JADCSA010001229.1 GCF_015070385.1 Nocardioides malaquae
AGCGCCAGCTGGACGTCGCTGCCGACGCCCTGCGCCTGCCCGCCTGGGATGCGCGCATCGAACACCTGTCCGGTGGTGAGAAGCGCCGTGTGGCCCTGTGCCGCCTGCTGCTGTCGGCACCCGACATGCTGCTGCTCGACGAACCCACCAACCACCTGGACGCCGACTCGGTGGCCTGGCTGGAGCGCTTCCTGCACGACTTCCCGGGTACCGTGGTAGCCATTACCCACGACCG
>NZ_JADCSA010001230.1 GCF_015070385.1 Nocardioides malaquae
TTGCCCTACGACTGCAAAAAATCAGGCTCGTGAGGAAACCGTGATCTCAATTTGTGTGGGAGAAAATCGAGATTCACATTTTGGCAAGAATCGTACAGCCCTGCTGAATGAGCGTGGTGTTTGTTGCGTACCTGAGGCGTAGGGCAGGAAGCAGCTGGGGTTGAACTCCAGCTTCTTCATGAAGCGGATCTGGCCGTTGTCGCGCAGGCAGTAGAGGTTGCGCTCGCCCAGCACG
>NZ_JADCSA010001231.1 GCF_015070385.1 Nocardioides malaquae
CCCGCTGTGACCGCGCCCCCCGACCAGGCCCCGTTCCGGGCCTCCCTGGTCGACGACCAGGAGATGGGGCGGGCCGGCTCCCGGATGCTCGCCGACAGCCAGCCTGACATGGTCGTCGTCGGCGCCGCCGGCGACGGCGGCCAGGCCCTCGCCCCGCTCGCCGTCACCGCGGCCCTCGTGGGGCTGCTGGCGGTCCCGGTGCCGCGGGTGGACGGCGTCGGGGCCACCCGCCCCC
>NZ_JADCSA010000127.1 GCF_015070385.1 Nocardioides malaquae
CTCACATTGTGAACTTGTTTATCGACTGTTTTCAGCAGATGCTTTCCTCACAATACCGATGTTGGCCTTTAAGTAGTTAGGGGGTAATCAGAGTGCTTTGTCCACACACCCCTGTAATGTAAGCTACATTTCGTTAGCCTCATAGGATAAATGCCTAAGTCATATTTTAAGGTTTTGAGAAAATGAGGAAAAACATATTAAGATTCTTGCCTAAGTCCCCATAATAGCAGTTAGGCAGTTTGTTAAAAAGTGTGATATCTGCCTAACTTTACTCTCCTAACAATGCTGAATCACTGTAAATTATTGCCTATGACCTCAGCTTATCAGAATGCTTCACTTGGGGTCAGCCAAGCCCTGGGGTCCTGAATTGTAACAATTATTGTTT
>NZ_JADCSA010001232.1 GCF_015070385.1 Nocardioides malaquae
CAAAGCGAAGCAGGCAGTTTAATTTTTTTCCCCCCGTGCATAATTTTTATGTTTTCCAGAATCATCCTGCGGGCTGGATTAAACTCGTTCGCGGGCCTGATCCGGCCCCCGGGCCGCATGTTTGACACCCCTGCTCTATAGTATAACTGTGCAGCCAGTGGAACTTTATCAGGGACCCCCAGAATGAATTATGTATTGTGTGTCTAAATCGTTTTGTGCCTGGGATTCCTGTTAC
>NZ_JADCSA010001233.1 GCF_015070385.1 Nocardioides malaquae
TTTCAAAGGAAAATTTTAAACTGAAATCCCTATTTCTGGCCGCCCCAGGTACAATATTTTTCTAGATGGGGCTATGTGGACAAATACATGTAATTTTGGGTGTCTTTGACCTGGAAAAGTTTGAGAACGACGGATTAGGAAGAAGTATTTAGAAGACGGAATCGGGGACAAAATATCAATTTTCATTTTTTTCTTAAGAAAAACCAAAAATAAATAAAAATGTGTCAAGTTCAAG
>NZ_JADCSA010001234.1 GCF_015070385.1 Nocardioides malaquae
TCGTGGTCGTTCGGCCTGGCGCTGCAGCGCGCCGAGGATTTGAAGCCAGTGGTTGACTGCCTAAGCCCGCTTGGCCCTCCGACTTGGTTTGCTGCCGGTTGCGGATTTCTGAAAAAAAAAAAAAAAAAAAAAAAAAACGGAAAAGTGGTTAAGTCGGGTCGGAGCCATGTCGTTCCGTGGGCCAAGGAGTTGGATTCAGTGGGTGTCTTCCTCAGCGCGCCTGGCCCCTGCTGTT
>NZ_JADCSA010001235.1 GCF_015070385.1 Nocardioides malaquae
CAGTCATGAATATTTTACATTTCGAGCTGCCGGAATAGAAATAATATTTCGATTCATAAGCTGGCCTGGTTTGTTTGCACACACCGTCCGTATATGTTGATGCCCTAATCTTCTGTTTTGGTAGTGACTTCATCAGTGCAGCAAAACATTGGCGGGGTCTTTATAACGACAGTTAATGCCTAAATCAAACAAAACCATATTAACACACACATTCGCCGTTCCCGTTGCTTAATAC
>NZ_JADCSA010001236.1 GCF_015070385.1 Nocardioides malaquae
GTTAGATAAATAAATAAATGTGGTGGTGCTAGCATCACCTCTGGTTAATAGGGGTCATGCTCCAGGGAGCATGATGATGGTGCACAGCAAATTCCATATAGGCACCTTTTAGGCCTCACCAGCAGAGGGAAAACAGAAAACTGAAGAATAAGGACATCTAAATGACAAGAACCTGGCTAAAACAAATACCTTTTCTGATGTACAAAAACAGCTCTACAACAGCAGGTGTCTTTCC
>NZ_JADCSA010001237.1 GCF_015070385.1 Nocardioides malaquae
TTTTGTTTTCAATCCAGTATTGAATAATTCGTCTGGCTTTCCTGTGCTGAGCCTGACAACGGAAAACGAACAAAGAAGCCTGTGTAATGATTCCCTCAAAACATTTGTGTGTTGAATATTAAGCAGTTTTCACAACTGGCAGAAACGACAAGATGTTAAAAGTGTGATATGCAAATTCACCCAGTTCAAACATAGCTCTACATGTTTTGAGATTCTAAACGTTTTAAAACATAC
>NZ_JADCSA010001238.1 GCF_015070385.1 Nocardioides malaquae
ACAGCCCAGTAACTGCTGTATTCATCTGCTTGGATGGTGGGCATTTTGCCACAAGTCAGGGGAGGATGCCCAGGGATACTTTAATGGCATAGACAGACCTCTTTCCCTGTCTTGAAGAGTAAATTACAAATGCTTTTGCATGGAACAGCTACAGGCAGTTTGGCTCGATAACGGTACAAAAATGTCCAATCATTCAGTTTTGTTTCATTTATTTGTCCTTTTTTAGATAACCGG
>NZ_JADCSA010001239.1 GCF_015070385.1 Nocardioides malaquae
ACGAAACCAAATTAAAAGCGCTTCGTTCGGATTTAGCTAACCTAAAAGAACAACGCAATGAAATCAATGCGAAGTGGAAAAGCGAAAAAGAAGTTGTAGACAATATTCAAAATACTAAGCAGAATATTGAAAATTTCAAATTAGAAGCTGAACGCGCAGAGCGTGATGGAGATTATGGCAAAGTAGCCGAATTGCGATACGGAAAAATTAAGGAAGCTCAAGAACAATTGGAAA
>NZ_JADCSA010001240.1 GCF_015070385.1 Nocardioides malaquae
CACTCAGAAGTGTGTTTTTCTTCTCGCCTTGGCTTCGGCAAGATGAGTAGGTGAGATTCAGGCTTTGGCCTTTCCTGTCATGAGGTCAGGTCAAGATCTGTCTCTCTCCTATCTTCCTGAATTTATTGCGAAGACCGAGTCAGCAGACAACCCTCTTCCTAGGTCTTTTCTACTGAAATCCCTGGGTGATTTCATAGGTTCTATGGAGGAGGAGTTGTGTGTTTGTCCAGTCAG
>NZ_JADCSA010001241.1 GCF_015070385.1 Nocardioides malaquae
AATAAAATGTATTATACAGACCATGATATGAATATATTTATACCTGTATTTGGCAGCACTTTCATCTATACATTTTTTGGATGTTTAAATACCCTAATATTAATGTTACCTATTGACATCATCATCATTATTTGTTTAGATTTGCAGGTGTGTCGACTGCATGGAATACTGTCCTCAAATTACATATTAACCATTGGAAAATTATGCTCTTGGAAAAAGTGTTAGGACACATCA
>NZ_JADCSA010000128.1 GCF_015070385.1 Nocardioides malaquae
CTATTGGTCTTGACGACAATGCAGTAAGCTGGATGCACTCTTATTTGGTGGGGAGAGAACAGATGGTTGAAGTTAACGGAACCATGTCCCCTCCCCTCCCAATAACCTGTGGTGTTCCCCAAGGAAGCATACTAGGACCTCTTTTGTTCCTAGTTTATGTTAACGATATGGCATCTGCTTGTGACTGCAACTTGTTCTTGTTCGCGGATGACTCGGCTCTCCTTGTCTCCGACAAGGACAAGTTGCATGTGGAAAAGGCTCTTAGCTCCGAGTTAAACAAGATCTGCACCTGGCTCAACGACAATAAACTATCAATACACCTGGGCAAAACTGAATCCATCCTCTTTGGGTCAATTCCTAGACTCAACAAGGTTGATAACTTCAC
>NZ_JADCSA010001242.1 GCF_015070385.1 Nocardioides malaquae
TCATCCACGGCATCATTGAGGTTATCCCTCACGTCTGGGTGAATGTGTTTAAACAGCCTCTTCAACTCGCTCTTCTGTCTTTGCTGGTAGAATGTGGAGAAGCACTCTTTAGGTGGAGGCGCGGGGAGGCTTGTTAGTGACGGGGGCCCTTCGTAATTGAGGGGTCTGGGTGGTACTGGGGGAGGTGGAGGAGGAGGCAGGTCATCCTCTTCATGAGACGCATCTGAAACGGTG
>NZ_JADCSA010001243.1 GCF_015070385.1 Nocardioides malaquae
CTGGAATACGGTAACCCGTGGGAATTCAAACGCCACAACACGCGCTATAAAGTCCGTTTTGGCGGTCGCATTCAGCAGGAAGGTAAAAAAACGCGCTGGATTGAAACCGAAGAGATTCTGGGAGTCGCTTACGATCAGATAATCCCTGGTTACGACACCGACGCGACCAACACGCTGCGTTTGTGGAGTGCGCAAGCCAGTAGCGAAATTAACCTCGGTAAATTCAACCAGGGT
>NZ_JADCSA010001244.1 GCF_015070385.1 Nocardioides malaquae
GTATGGGGACACTGTCTTTCAGCCATGTTATGGAGGCTGGGTTCTGTGAGACCACACACTGTAGAGAGAAAGACTGACCAGCTACTGGTAGGATATGGGAGGCAGGACGCACTGAAATGCCTGGGGAAAGGAAAATGATAAATAAAATGACAGAAGTTCAGGGTCTACAAGTTCAGAATGTGTTAGTAGTGAAAGTGATGTGAATGGAACACGTTGATTTCATTTAATTATTGT
>NZ_JADCSA010001245.1 GCF_015070385.1 Nocardioides malaquae
GGAAAAGCATCATGGGGAAAATGCATTGTGATATTATCCTGCTCTGGGATCAATTCACATTAAGTATTTTGCTGTGCTCCACATCCAGTAATGTTAACACTATATGCTGATTATTGTGATCTATACATTCTTTATTATGTCAGAATAATCGTGCCATGACAACTTCATGGCTTAATCACTATGATTTAAATTCACCAAATGGGTATATCACTGTTGCTAAGATACGATCCCATA
>NZ_JADCSA010001246.1 GCF_015070385.1 Nocardioides malaquae
TCTGGAGCACAGCAGCAAGTAGCTGGAACTGGAAAAGGCCCACAACAGCCTCAGGGGCCACAGAAATCAGGCCAGACACCGCCTAAGAAAGGAGGGCCTCAGCTACAGGGGAATGGACAAGCAGGGACCCCCAGCAAGCCTAGTGGGCAGCAAGCTGCCCCTAAGGCTGGCCCACCGTCTGAAGGGCAGCCGAAAGGAGAGCCACAGCAATCCAAAAGTGGTTCCAAACCGCAG
>NZ_JADCSA010001247.1 GCF_015070385.1 Nocardioides malaquae
CCCTCACCTTCCTCACCATCTTCATCGCCGCTTTCTGCTATGCCAGACAGTACAACCGGGATATTCAATTTGACAACATGTACATCACCACGCATTTCAGGCAGATAGACGCGCGCAGGAAGAAAGCCGGCAAGAGCTACCTGTTGCCGACGAGGAAAGCAGAGAGAGGCGAGTTCATTGTTCCCAATAGTGTCTCTGTCCACCCCGTTGAGCTTAAAGTGGTGACGGGAGGTC
>NZ_JADCSA010001248.1 GCF_015070385.1 Nocardioides malaquae
CTGCTCCACACTGAAGACGTTCCTCACTTCACAAGAGAAGCTTTTGACCTTCCTCCCCTGCTCATCGTTGTAGATGGAGGTCTGGGTAGAGTTGGGTCCACTCCATCCTCCTGGGTCCTTCCTCCAGCCGTAGCTGACCTCACCTGACTCACTGACGTCTCCCAGTATGCAGTGCAGAGTGCAGCTGGAGGAGTTAGACTCACAAGGAAGCACGACATCCACCCTCGGCTTTGG
>NZ_JADCSA010001249.1 GCF_015070385.1 Nocardioides malaquae
TCTGTCTTGTCCTGACACTGTGAGCAAAACTGGACAATCTTCTGCCATGTTAGACCCTCTCTGGCAAACAGCTCCTGTCTCTTCAACCGCTTGGTCTAAAAAAACAGTAGACAATGGGGAGAAACATATAAAAGTGTATATTGTTATGCTGTATACACGCAACTTTCATATAATTGCACGCAATTCATTTATTTAGCACCTTTATCCAAGGCACTATACAATGATTGTGCCTTT
>NZ_JADCSA010001250.1 GCF_015070385.1 Nocardioides malaquae
GTGAGATGTCATCAGGGGATTCCAGTACAGTGTCAGCTCCAAAAAGCACATCTGCCAGTTTACTGAGCTCCTTTTCGGAGGCTGAGGAGCGCATGTTCGCTGGAGGCATTTTGAGCTTATGCTCCTGCACTGCTATTGCTGGTTTTAAGACACGTTTCTGCTTCTCCTCTCCTTCCCTCTTGCCCTCGTCTACTTTATGCTTTGCTTCAGCCATTTTGGAAAATGAATTGCTAC
>NZ_JADCSA010000129.1 GCF_015070385.1 Nocardioides malaquae
GCGGGCGGGGTCGCCACCACGGGGCCGCGCGCGCTCTGGTCCCTAAGCCCGTTAGCAGCGCGCCTGGGCGGACGCGCCAGGGGCGGACCGCCTCGACCCCGGCCCAGTTCGGGGAAGAGCCTGCCACCGCGTCGGGGATGGTGGGCTTGTAAGTCGGTTCGTAGCCATGGCCCTCTGTGGGCCAAGGAGATGGACCCAGTGGTTGTCTCCCTAAGGCGGCCTGGCCTCCGACTCTCCAATTGTTGTCTCAGGAATGTGACAAAAACATCTCCATGAATTCAGGGCATCATGGGGTGTGTAATTGATAGAAAATAAGTATTTTTTTTTGGAAGTCGGATTGTAGCCATGTCGTTCTTTGAGCCAAGCAGTTGAATCCAGGGGATG
>NZ_JADCSA010001251.1 GCF_015070385.1 Nocardioides malaquae
GGTGTCCTTGAGATCTTCTTTATCAATAAACCGATCCCGGTTTTGGTCAATAAGTGTGAAAGCCTGATAAAGGAAGATTAATAAAAGTTTAGTTGTGTGAGTAGACCTACACTAAACATCCTTATCCAATAAATTATAATTCTATAATATAATATAATTTAAGTTCAGAAGAACCTCACCTCTTTAAACTCCTGGATCTGGGTTTGTTCAAACATGGAAAAAACTTTAGATGAT
>NZ_JADCSA010001252.1 GCF_015070385.1 Nocardioides malaquae
GCTCGACTAATAACAGAGTCAGTTTCTAATTGTTTTGATCATCTACAATTTGCTTATAAAAGTCAGAGGGGAACTGATGATGCAACTGTCAGCCTGGTCAACACCTTGACTAAGCACATCCAGGTTCCCACCCACTATGCCAGGGTCCTGTTTATTGATTTTACTTCTCCTTTTAATAGCATGCAGATACACACTCTCCTACAGATACTCATTGATATAGGGGTTAATGGCGGT
>NZ_JADCSA010001253.1 GCF_015070385.1 Nocardioides malaquae
GGGCTATTTAACACCCTTCACATCTGTTTGTTGGTTAAACAAATGTTGAACGAATGGAAAGTAGTATTAAAGTGCTTGGGACAAAACCTTCAATCTCACTTTCTTTCACTTTCTGCTAAACCATCTAACTCCACCCGTTTGTGTGTACTGTACTTAAAAAATATATTGAGCCAATGAAAAGGCGCTCCACTTGAGTTCATTTTCCCTTAAATTAACATTTTAGTCAGTGGAGGT
>NZ_JADCSA010001254.1 GCF_015070385.1 Nocardioides malaquae
CTTCATAATTGCAACTAATTGGTTATTACTTCATAATTGCAACTAACTGGATATCACTTCATAATTGCAGCTAATTGGATATCACCTCATAATTACAACTAATTGGATATCATTTCATAATCACAACTAATTGAATCATTTCATAATTGCAGCTAACTGGATATCACTTCATAATAGCAATTAATTGGATATCACTTCATAACTGCAAATAATTGGATATCACTTCATAACTGC
>NZ_JADCSA010001255.1 GCF_015070385.1 Nocardioides malaquae
GTGCTGATACGTGTAAGATATTAATTACTGTCAATGGGAATAAGATAAGAGAGATAAGAGTTTTATTTGTCATTCTAAAATGGTGTCTTCCAATAATTGATTCTGATTGGCTGATTGCTGTTCAGACCCGTGCTTAAAACTCACTATAGACGCACACCTCGCAATCAGTTGATCAAACCCAGGTGCGATACTTCTTTCCACAGTGTAGTGAAGCTGAACCAGGGGGGAAGGGAG
>NZ_JADCSA010001256.1 GCF_015070385.1 Nocardioides malaquae
GAGGTGGAGAGGAGGCCGGCTTAAGAAGACGATGTGACCTAGCAACCCCTTGGCCCACAGAACGACATGGCTCCGATCCGACTTCAGTATGCAAATTAACAATTTAGCATTTAGCCAAAGTGACAATAAAAATAATAATACAACATCATCAAGTCGGAATAATAGAATTGTGAGGAAGACAATCTGAACTTGCAACTCCTTGGCTCACAGAACGGCATGGCTACACACCGAGCT
>NZ_JADCSA010001257.1 GCF_015070385.1 Nocardioides malaquae
CGCTATCTCCTGCAAAGAGCCATAGAGTGCATAGACTCTCTGTGGCTTGAGATTGAGTTTTTTTCTGTTTTATATTATTCTCACTTTTGTGATGTTTTTTGCAGATTGTCTTCTTTCTCCGGTCATTCTGTCTGCTCTTGAAATGGATTGCATGTTTTTTCCGAGCACTGAAAGACTATAAAACATCGAGACTGCAAGATATGTTTGAAGATGTCTTTTAATGTGCCTGATCTT
>NZ_JADCSA010001258.1 GCF_015070385.1 Nocardioides malaquae
GTTAGCAGAACATTGATTTGCATGCAGGCTTGTTCCTATGTTAATGCCACTGGTGTGACACTTACAGCTTTTGTAAAAGTTGTTGAGGTGTGGATTTAAAGGAGTAGCTCACCCCAAAATTACTTTTTTTTTCCAATTAATTACTCATGCCTTGGACACCTGGGTTCAAGAGTATGTTTTTGGATTTGTTGCATGCCAAGGCGGGTCCCCGCCACGTCGGTGTGTGTGCCAACT
>NZ_JADCSA010001259.1 GCF_015070385.1 Nocardioides malaquae
GGGCCGACGCCGACCGGTTCCCGGCCCTCACCGAGGGGGTTGCCAGGCCTTCTTGTCTCCCCAAGACCGCTTGGCCCCCGACTTCGTTTATGACGTCCAATAAACAGACGTAATGCTCCCTCCCGCGGCCTGGCGTCGTCCGTGCCACAGAAGTCGGCTCGTAGCCACGTCCTCCTGTGCGCCTAGGTGGTGGCCGGCCTTCTGCTCCTCCCGAGACAGGTCGGCCCCCCCTCC
>NZ_JADCSA010001260.1 GCF_015070385.1 Nocardioides malaquae
CAAGCGACGGAAGGACCGCCCGGCACGCACTCAGCGGCGCTCGGAAGCGGGAATAGTTCTTCAAAGATCTCCCGATACAAGTACGCTTCTTTAGAGGTTGGCGTGTTGTACGGGAAGCGGAAGCGGGCAGTTCCCAGTTGCTGATCAGAAACCTGCTGCGCAGCCACTTCTTTCAGGGTGTCGATCCAACTGTAACCGACGCCATCGGAGAACTGCTCTTTCTGCCGCCAGGCC
>NZ_JADCSA010001261.1 GCF_015070385.1 Nocardioides malaquae
GTAGTGATGCATCATGGCTGCCGGCTGGACCAAGCCATGGCTCCTTATGGATGCATGGCCAATTCTATTGTAGAAGGAGGCATCTACTCTACAATAAGGCCCAATTTACACTGGCAGCCAAATCCAGCCTGAATCTAGCCAGCCTGAATCTGATTTCTGAATCAGGGCAAAACTGCTTCTTGAGCATTTTCAAACCACCACCACAAGATATTTTTCCAAAACATTTTCCAAGTG
>NZ_JADCSA010001262.1 GCF_015070385.1 Nocardioides malaquae
GACTCTATTACAGGAAAGAAATGGTAAATTAACTATAGCAGGGGTCTTCAACGTTTTCAGGCCAAGGACCCCTTAGTTGAGAGAGAGATGAAGCAGGGACCCCCACTACCTTTTCATAGATTCCATATAGTTTCATTGTTTGACAGCACAATCATCAGTGTATTTTGGATTCTTGTCAATTTGTGTTCACAGATATTTAACCACTTGAACCGTCAATACTTAATAAACTTGACC
>NZ_JADCSA010001263.1 GCF_015070385.1 Nocardioides malaquae
CGGGCAGAAAACTCTTATCTTCGGATTTTTACTTTGTGTTTTTTCGTAAATTAATGCCCAACTTGGTCGTACTACAGTGTCAAACAAAAGCATCAAAAGTAGCATATCTTCATTATGTATTGGGAACTGATGCAAATATATTTTTTAAAGGTGCCGCAAAATTACCTTCAGTTGAAGGCTGGTCTGGTCCTGCAGCTCGAGGCTCTTCTCCAACTCACTGATCTTCTCATTCAG
>NZ_JADCSA010001264.1 GCF_015070385.1 Nocardioides malaquae
GCTATTGAGTGAGATGACCATTGAGTGTGTAATTTATTCCTTGACCCAGCGGGAATGTGCGTGCAGAAACAGAAATGAACAGAAATGGCCTCTCAGCCCCAAATCCTGCTTGTCCTATTCCACCTTAGCAAACAGTTACTGTGTCTGCCAAGCTCTCACTGCCTTCCAGTCTAGTAAATATTTTGCCAAGACAGTCGGCCTGGCCATCTCCAAGTATTAGCTAGCCAGTATTAG
>NZ_JADCSA010001265.1 GCF_015070385.1 Nocardioides malaquae
ACCTGCACTGCAAGAACTGCAGGCGAAGCACTTGGTCAGGCCATTAGGTGCGGTCATGAAGGTATCCCTCCCACAGGGTATACACGATGTACTGGACTCCGGTGTACAGTCTCTGCTCACAACGGAGCCTATATGAGACAACAATGTATTCTTAAAACCACACTCACATTGTTCACATCATGACAGGATAATGAGTCTATGACATGATATGGTTTGATATGATACAGGTCACAC
>NZ_JADCSA010001266.1 GCF_015070385.1 Nocardioides malaquae
GAGGGTTCCCCGTACTTCTCGCGGGTTGGTCTCGCCGCCTCTGGGTGCAGAGCCCAATCCCCGTAGTAGTACCTGCCCCTGGGCAGGCGCGCCGCACCGTGGTTGAGGTGTCCGGCTAAGTGCTGCGCTCTGATCGACCGCAAGTGTCGGTCGCACCAGAGAGTCAGTTCTATCGCCAGCGTATCTAGGGTACGGGAGGCTAGGCCCCCCTGCCTGTTGATATAAGCCATCGTG
>NZ_JADCSA010001267.1 GCF_015070385.1 Nocardioides malaquae
TGTAACCAATGTAGAGCTTTAATCGGGCCTGAAAAACGTGAGCCCGGCCCGACCCAAGCCCGACAGAACATCGGCCCGGCCCGGCCCGAAGCCCGATAAATAATTGAAAGCTTCAGCCCGACCCAGCCCGAAGCCCGACTGTCTTTATAAAAACAGACTAGCGAGCGAGCGAGCAGTCACACGTTTAACGGTGTTAAATTGCACAGTGGACAGCCACAGCGCAGCCACCCTCTC
>NZ_JADCSA010001268.1 GCF_015070385.1 Nocardioides malaquae
GGAATGACAGACTGACAGAGCATGGGAAATTCTTTTCTGAGTGCGAACCCTGGTTAGTAAGCTATGTATGCCTTAATACATTATAATTGCCCTCCTTAACCCAAATAAAAAATGAAAACACATAGTCTATCTTCCCTATTATAAAAACCCTTCATACTTGCGTCCCTGGGGGGCGCCATTGCAGCGCCGTCGCGAGTAACGATGACGTCACCACTACGTCTTGGGTTAGGGAA
>NZ_JADCSA010000130.1 GCF_015070385.1 Nocardioides malaquae
CACCTGTAATTACTGTTTGCTGTGGACCAACGCGGACTGCTGGTTGAGCAACACAGGTCTACCGTCTACAAAATTGACTTTGCGAGTCCTATCACATGTGACTATCATTCACACTGGACTGGAGCTTGCTACCTCTTCTACCACTTTCTCCCACATGTACTGGATTCTGATTAGCTTAAAACAGAGTGATATGGGACAACAAACTTGAGTTGTCTCAAGGAGACATTCTGATTGGCTTATAACAGTCACATGGGCAAGCCAATTAAGGATTGTAACTCAATAGCCTTGCATGTTTTCTTTCATTTATATGGTCGAAGGGGTAGAAAAGGAAATAACGCGCAGGTGAGGACGCACGTCGCGCCTCATCAGGACCAGGCGTTGT
>NZ_JADCSA010001269.1 GCF_015070385.1 Nocardioides malaquae
AGATAAATTGCCACAAAGCTGGAATGTTACTCATTGCGTTTCCTTAAGTGTTCTCACCGTCTTTCAATATGAAATTTCTTATCTAAATGCTTTTGTCAGGGCCTTAGCCCTGCGGCCTGCACAAATAATGTGAGCCTAAAATCTAAAATATATGAGAGCCTAAAACAGCCTAACAAGTAATTTAAAGCATGATAAAGAAACATTTAATTTGAAATGTATGGCAACATTCTGTA
>NZ_JADCSA010001270.1 GCF_015070385.1 Nocardioides malaquae
CCCCCCACGCCCAGGGGACTTAGGAAGACAAGAAGGCCTGCCAACTCCTTGGCGCACAGAACGACGTGGCCACGATCGGACTTATCTAAGCCCTATTTTGTACTTGTGGTATCCTGCGTTGAGAATTAGCTGGTCTACAATCTTCTTCTCAAGTCGGCGGCCCAGCGGTCTTTGGAAGTCAAGATGGCCTGCCGCCTCCCCCGCCCCGCCCAGGCGAAGCCGCGGGTGGCGCC
>NZ_JADCSA010001271.1 GCF_015070385.1 Nocardioides malaquae
GGAGATAATTTTGTTCCTTAAAGATTCTGAATGCAGCAAATAATAAATAGAATAGTCACGAAATAAAACAAATGACCAAATGCATGAATAGAAAAAAGGGTAAGCAAATTAATATGCAATTGAATACATAGATAGAAAAATAATAAAAAGTCTTTCATCCAATTTCGAATTATGAATCTTGGAATTGTACTACATTCAATAGCCTTTGCAGAAACCCGATTCCATTCTGGAAA
>NZ_JADCSA010001272.1 GCF_015070385.1 Nocardioides malaquae
CCATTCAAAACATTTTCAATAAACATTCCCCAAAAAGTATATTTTCATTCACCAATTAAAAACAAAAATCATTGATCTTTTTCAGTGAGTCCATGAAGAGATCAAAGAAAAATCTAAGTAGTTCTATTAATTAGAACACAAAATGTTTAACTGTGTTGTGAGCTTATAGATTTATAGAGCTATTCTCACTAGTTTGTGAGCCAGGCAAATGTTTAATCTCCCTTTTGGGTCAC
>NZ_JADCSA010001273.1 GCF_015070385.1 Nocardioides malaquae
TGAGATTTAATAGAGAGAGTTGGTGATGTTGCATTAGGTTGTGTTCACATCACCTTCACATCATTAGAACACAGGTTTAAACCAGTTCATATTAACTCAAAGAAGGGCAACATTACCATGGGCACTGATCCATGCAGATTCTAAAGCAGACTGAGCTGTCCATTTTGTCTTGTTTTGCATACCTGAAATTAATACAAATAAGACTGGGCCCAATAAATCAAATGGATTTCGCA
>NZ_JADCSA010001274.1 GCF_015070385.1 Nocardioides malaquae
ACATATAATACTTGGTATTATCGCGCTGGTCGAATCATTCTGGTTTCTAGTATTTATAGCCTCAATTTTGACGTCATGTTGCAGTATGAAGATTAGATGTTGTTTCCTTCGTTACAGTGTGCCTCGGAGGTCCGCATGTTACTTTTGTAACGTCCACCGCCCACTGTCGACCCACCCTAGTCCAGGCAATTTTAATGTAGAACAGATTAAACAAAGGACTCACTATGCTATTT
>NZ_JADCSA010001275.1 GCF_015070385.1 Nocardioides malaquae
CAATCAAAACAGTGACGTAGCAGCTGCTGCAGTGGATACATATGTCCAGCAGGAGGCACTCACCCGTGCAATTGGAACTGCCCTTACAAGTGGCATTGATGGGTTCCTGGCACCTCTTCCCTGCCTTCTCAAACATGCATCTCTTACAGCAAGGACTATTCCTGTCACTGTAGGAGAAAAAAAGAAAAAGGAAATGTCAGTTTGTGTGTTTGTGTTGTGTTTCAGCAGAACAC
>NZ_JADCSA010001276.1 GCF_015070385.1 Nocardioides malaquae
ATTAAATTTAAATAATAAAAAAGAACAAGCAATTAAAGAAATAAATAGCATGCGTAACAATTTAATGAGTCAAGATGACTACTTATTAAAGGCCAAAAAGATAATGGAATCTTTAGAAGAAATCACTATAAATAATATTAACACTTGTTTAGATTGGGAAACAAGGTTAGATAATGAATTAGCAAATGAAATTCTCGTTTTTAAAAAACAATACGAGAAAAATGAAAATGAAA
>NZ_JADCSA010001277.1 GCF_015070385.1 Nocardioides malaquae
AAGGACAGTGTGTCATAGTCAAATATGAGGGAAAGCCATATGTGGGGCAGATTGTTGTCATTAATAAGGAGGGGCTAGAGATAAACTGCATGAACCAAATTGGAAAAATGAAAAATGGTTTTGTCTGGCTAAAGAGGCGAGACTGCATTTTCTACGAAGAGCAGGACGTTGTCTGTGGTATTGCAAAACCGCAGCAAGGCAGCCGGTTTGCTACCCTGAGAAATTTGGACTGG
>NZ_JADCSA010000131.1 GCF_015070385.1 Nocardioides malaquae
CTATAAGCATTACCAGTGGACCAAAACAGTTCATCGCTGTGTTGTTTTTACAACCGGCCCTGGTGAAAGAGAAACCGAGCCATTTTAGCCATTTGTAAACAAAGATGACGACACATTGTTATTTTGGTCAACTGGTGATGCTAATAGGACTACCAGTCAGTGATATGGGGCAAACAAATGGACTTTCGAACGGTAGAAATGGAGAAATGACCGAAGTAACATCTCACTGGTTCACTGCCATTATAAACCACTGAATTCCTACGAATCCCTACGAATCCCAAGACCCAAAATGGGCAAAAATTGGTCTTTTCGAAAAATTCCAAAACTACCATGTTAAAGACAGCCCATGGATCACTAATATAAGTAAGACATGCATTTGGG
>NZ_JADCSA010001278.1 GCF_015070385.1 Nocardioides malaquae
CATGCTATATAAAAAGGTCCCGTTTATTTCACTTCCTCAATCACTAAAGCGAGTATAGCGCTGATTTACAAGCCGTACGGCGCGGCACTCGGTAACGCATTGTGAGCTTGTATATCTGCGCTACAGCCTAGCCGAAGCGCACGCAGCTGGTTTTGACAACGTACTTAAAAAAGGTCCCGTTTAATTCACTTTCACATTCAAGCCACTGTGGTTTAATAAGGCTAAGGTAGACA
>NZ_JADCSA010001279.1 GCF_015070385.1 Nocardioides malaquae
CTAGTCTATGTCTCCAATTGGCTCCCATATCATTTACATATATGCAATGACATGCAAATAGAAAAGAAAATTACAATATCCTTCAATAAAAACTTTATTGAGCAACCGCAGAGTGCAACGGCAGAGTGCAATGGCAGAGTGTAAACAAAATTAAAGTGCAACGGCAGAGTGTAAACAAAATTAAAAGAATGCTGTCTAAAATCAGTTAAAAAGGAGTTCAGAAATATGTGGCT
>NZ_JADCSA010001280.1 GCF_015070385.1 Nocardioides malaquae
GATAAAAAATAAACCATGAAATTATATTTGTAGTAGATCAAGTTTTTATCACTTCCCAGATCCTCTGACGCAGCATAGTCTGTCTGTCATCATGAGGTGAATTAGATATACTTTATTTATGTTTATTTTCCTCCACACAAGATGAATTTAATTTATTTTATTTATATTTATTTTACAGTACAAGCGAGGCAGGCAGTGGTAACACGTGAGTGAAACAGAGCAGAGCCAGTAAC
>NZ_JADCSA010001281.1 GCF_015070385.1 Nocardioides malaquae
ACACTCATACTGTGTATTTTAAAGAGCAACATATCGTAAATCATATTTAAAGGGATGTTTCACTTTCAAACAGGTTGGCTTTTTTTCAAACACTTGGGCTTTTTCAGAGCACCATAGACCATAGACTTGTTATGTTGCTTGAATCAGTGCTTAGATATTTGATATTCATTTAACAGACTATACAAATCCATTGTGAACAAAGTTTACTTTTTCCCATAATCCAACTGCAGTGG
>NZ_JADCSA010001282.1 GCF_015070385.1 Nocardioides malaquae
GAGTATAAGGATCAATCTGACATCCGCTAACCAGTAAAGCCAACAAGGGGGCGATAAACTTTTTCATCATTTCTTTCTCCTTTTTCAAAGCATAGCGGATTGTTTTCAAAGGGAGTGTAAATTTATCTATACAGAGGTAAGGGTTGAAAGCGCGACTAAATTGCCTGTGTAAATAAAAATGTACGAAATATGGATTGAAAACTTTACTTTATGTGTTATCGTTACGTCATCCT
>NZ_JADCSA010001283.1 GCF_015070385.1 Nocardioides malaquae
AGTTGGGAATTGCATGATTGATGATCAAGAGACAACTATCTTGATTATTAATATTGTTGCAATATGACTGATGCAATTGCATCTGTTGGTGTATCAGATGGTTTTATTTAAAGCCAACCAAAGAGTTGATAGAAAAGGTCGAGGTTAACCTGTTAAACTCGTTTCTATTTTAAGGAAAAATCCGCCTAAAATGCATTCCCAATTTGGAAGAGCTCTGGACACAAAACTACAAT
>NZ_JADCSA010001284.1 GCF_015070385.1 Nocardioides malaquae
ATATACTTGTTTTCATAAACCTGGTTTATGATACAAAATCTGGCAACACTGACTGAGCAAGTGAAGAAGTGAAGAATGTTCAAGTAACTCCGTCTTGACCACAGCCTCTCCCTGTGAACCCCAAACAAGACTCAACAGAACATCATAACAAGTCATAAAACAATGTTTAATATCCAATATAAAACCTTGACGACCCAATGGACTTTAAAGGATTTGTGCTCTGCTATTGTTGG
>NZ_JADCSA010001285.1 GCF_015070385.1 Nocardioides malaquae
TCGTCGTTGAGCATTTCGTCGACCGAGTGGTGCACCACTTCATCCAGCTGGTTGGCAAAGCTTTCGCCAATCAACTGGTGGGCAATCAGGTTGGCGACCGTGGTGTCGACCGGGATCAACGGCTGCTGGAAGTGGCGAATGTACAAGTCATTCACCTCTTCCACCAGGCGGTGCGCCAGGTAGGCTTCATCCAGCAGGCAGTCCAGGCCTACATGCCCTTGCATCACGCTGGG
>NZ_JADCSA010001286.1 GCF_015070385.1 Nocardioides malaquae
AAAGACTTAATTAACCATTTGACTCTTTATCCTTAATTAAGTGATGAAATCTTTTGGAATGTGACGGTCCGTGGAAAAAAACTCCTTCTTATCAGTTCCTTCCAACAGCACTACAGTGTACCTTATTATTAAGGGCCATGGGGAACCTGTGCCAATGCAGTGCAGTGCTCCCTATCTGGGGCTTTCACAATTTGAATGCTCTGGCACAGGATTGTTGCATCTCTCATCCTGTG
>NZ_JADCSA010001287.1 GCF_015070385.1 Nocardioides malaquae
AGACTGAGCATAGATTGTGAGAAAAGAATAGAGGTGTACTACCCCTCCGCCTCATCCCGTCATCATCATCCCAGGTGCAGTGCCGTGCCGCTCAGCCCATTTTCCCGTCTTGGGGGAGAGGGCGGAATGTAGGCTACATCTATTACACGCGTCGCATCTGAAAAAATAGTACTGGAGAAGATCGGATTTGAGAGGAGAGGGGGCTCTCTGAAAAGCGAAGGTAGGAGCATAAT
>NZ_JADCSA010000132.1 GCF_015070385.1 Nocardioides malaquae
CGATCCGACTTACTCCTGTTTTGTGGGAAGAAAAAAAAAAAAAAAAAAAACGGACAGATTTATGACCTTTACAGTCAAGAAGATCCAAGTTGGTCCAGTGACAGACTATCTGCGTCTGAAATTGTAGAATGGGGTTTGAAACTCACGCAGGGTATGTGTTGGTTTGCATTTTTTCCCTTAGTTTTCAGTATTGCCAATACTTGAAGACTTGGGTATTAAGCCTCAAGACAAAATCTGTGCGTGTGCGTGTGCGTGCGTGCGTGTGTACCTCCTGGGCCGCTGTGCTGTGTGATTGCTCGGGTTGATAGACGGAGGAGTCATTTTTAGTTCTCTTATCGACAACCACCGTCTAGCAATCACCCTCTGCCACTTATCACCAC
>NZ_JADCSA010000013.1 GCF_015070385.1 Nocardioides malaquae
AAGGTAGAGCTGATGCGGCCCCGCCAGGCCATCGCCCGCAACACCGTGGAGGCGCTGCAGTCGGGCATGGTCTTCGGCGTCGCCGCGCAGGTCGACGGACTGGTCGCCCGGATGGTGGCGGAGCTCGGGGTGCACCCGTGACGAGGTGCGTGTGGTGGCGACCGGTCACCTGGCGCCCCTGCTGCTCGACGAGGTCGAGTGCTTCACCGACCACGAGCCGTGGTTGACGCTGCAGGGGTTGCGACTCGTCTTCGAGCGCAACTGCTGACAGCGCCGTTTGGCCCCTTGTGAGGCGTGGTCGACCCCGCCATACTGAGGCGCGCAGATCGGGCGGAGAGTCGCTCGAGTGACGGGGGAGACGAAGTTGCGGGCACAAAGCAGTAGACGGAGGGCACAGATCCTCCTCGCAGGTGTGATGGCGGGCGTTCTGGCGGCCGGGACCACGGCAACGGCGACGGCGGGAGCCTCGCCGTCCGCTCGCACCACGCCCGTGGAAGTGCCCCCGCCCGTGGAAGTGCCCCCGCCCGCCGGGGAGGAATGGTCCGCGATCGTCGACCCGGCGCTCAGCGCCGACGGTCGGTACGTCGCCTTCGCCGGACGCTCGGGATCGGCGAACGGCCTCCACCTGCACGACCGCACGACCGGGGAGACCGTACGACTCGCGACCACGGTGGACGGGGAGCCGCTGGGCGGGACCTTCCGGGAGGTGGCGATGAGTGCTGACGCTTCACGCATCGTCTTCACTGCCGGACGCCCGTCCCAGGTCTGGCTGCACGAGCGTGGGGCGGGCGCCACCCAACTCCTCTCGGCCAGGTCCGACGGGGCCCCGGGCAACGCCCGGTCCGACCAGCCGGCCATCAGCGCCGACGGGCAGGTCGTCGCCTTCCGGACTCGCGCCACCGACCTGGTGGCGGGCACTGCCGGCAAGGGCAGCGACGTCGTCGCCAAGGACCTGGTGACTGGGGGCGTCGAGGTCGTCTCCGGACGTGCTGCGTCCGCCAGCACGTCCCGCAACGCCGGGGGTCCGTCGGTCAGTTCCGACGGCCAGCACGTCGCCTTCCTGCGCACGGCGCGCAGGGCCGACGCGGTGCCCCAGGCCTGGGTCCGGGACCGCACCACGGGCCGTGTCCGACGGGTCTCGGTGCCGCTCGACGGCATGGCCGGTCAGGTCTACGCGGTCTCGATCAGCGGTGACGGCAGCAGGGTGGCCTTCAACCGGCACACCGCACAGACCAAGAACTGGTCGATCACCGGGATCGCGGTCCACGATCTGGCGACCGGTGAGATCGTCCCAGCCGGGGTGGAGTTGCCCAGCGCCCATGGCGCGCTCGGCACCCCGCACCTGAGCGCGGACGGTCGTCACGTCCTCTTCACTGACCGCGCCAAGCACGTCTATGTCCGCGACCTCGAGCTCGGCCAGACCCGAGTGGTGCCGGTGCCGTCGACCGGCGGCGAGCTGAGCTGGTCCCCCGTGGTCCTCAGCGCCGATGCCGGTCACGTGGCCTTCGTCGGCACGGCTTCCCCGGACATGAGCCCCTCGGTTGCCCGTCTGTGGACCGCGGACCTCGGCCCCGTGCCGACCACCTCGACCGAGGCGCTCAGCCGCGACAGCGACCCGTGGGTTCACAGAACACGCCGCGCGGTCGCGGCCCGAGGCTACGAGTTGAGGGTCCGGCCCGGTAGGTGGGAGCCCGTCCTCGGCAAGCGCGTGACCTACCAGTGGTTGCGCAACGGCAAGGTCATCCGCGGGGCGACCCGACGCACCTACGTGCTGACCCGCGCCGACATGGGCGCATCGGTCAGGGTCCGCGAGAGCCTGGCGGTGCCCGGCCTGCCCGTGAGTCGGGTGCAGTCCGCGGCCTTCGCGGCCGAGCGGTCGGCCACCCAGGTCGTGGTCCGTGCCCCGCGTCGACTGCGTGCCGGCAAGCCCTTCCGGGTGCGCGTCGGCGTGCGGCACTACGAGGGCAACCGTCCCCAGGGCCGCCTGCGGCTCAGCGTCGCCGGCCACGTGCGTACGGTCCGGGTGGACCGCGACGGTCGAGTCTCGGTGCGGATGCCCGGACTCGCAGCGGGTGTGCGGGTGCTGAAGGTGCGCCACCTCGGCACGCGGTTCGTGCTCGGCGGCGGGACGGTCGAGAAGTCCCTCGCCGTCGGGCGCTGACCGGCGTTTCTGCGCACCGTCTGCAATTCGTGGAGGGCGGAACTCCATTCGAGCGGCTGATCGCGTGGGAAAGGAGGTCGCTCAAAAGTCGGGGACAATTCACAAGGATTCTCAAGGCATTTCCTTGAATGGTCTCGAGGGCGTACCCTCGCGAGAGGACAATCCCCCCTTTCGAATGACAGAGGAATTCAATGGCGCAGAAGGTCAACATCATTCTTGTCGACGACATCGACGGCAGCCCTGCTGACGAGACGATCACCTTCGGCCTCGACAACACCACCTACGAGATCGACCTGAGCGACGACAACGCCAGCAAGCTGCGCGATGCCCTGGCGCTCTACGTGGGCCACGCCCGCAAGGTCTCCAACGCCCGCCGCGGCGGGGCTGGGGGCGGTTCGCGCCGCTCCTCCGGTGGGGGCAGTGGCGTCGACACCAAGGCCGTGCGCGAGTGGGCGCGGGCCAACGGTCACGAGGTCTCCGAGCGTGGCCGGGTGCCCGCCAGCGTGATCGCGGCCTACGAAGCCGCTCACTGACCTGATCTCCAAGAGGGGCCCGACGCGCAGGCGTCGGGCCCCTCGTCATTGCCGCTCGTCTCGTGCCTGCGTCACTCCCACGCGTCACAAGAACCCCAATATGGGGGTCGTGGGCGTCGTGGCTGCCCGGGGATGCTGGCGGGGCGGCCGAACCGTCGGCGCACCCCGTTCCTGCAGCCGGAAGAGAACCCATGCGTCGTGGCCCCTGGCTGACCGCCGTCGTGCTGGTCGCCGCCACCTCGGTCGGCCTGCCCGCCTCGGCGTCGAGCGCGACCGACTCGCCGGCGTCCGCCTCCGCCTTCTCCGGGTCCACCTCGCAAGGCCCGAGCAGCCACGTGCCCGGGCCCGCCGGCGTGAGCGGACTCGCGGCCTCAGACCCCGCGATCTCCTCCGACGGCCGATGGGTCGCCTTCGTGGGCGAGGTCGACGGAGTGAGCAGGCTCTACCGGCACGACACCGCCACCGGTGAGACCGAGCAGGTGCAGACCCGACGCGGGGCCGTCATCGAGGGCGAGGTCGCCGAGCCGTCGATCAGTGACGACGGGCGCTGGATCGCGTGGACGCTGCGGCCCGACGACGCGCCGACCCACTCCCAGGTGTGGCTCAGCGACCTGCTCACCGACACGACCCGCCTCGTCTCCGGCACCGCTGAGTGGGAGGGTGGCAACGCCGGCTCGCACCAGCCCCAGGTGAGCGGCGACGGCCAGCACGTCGCCTTCACCACCCGGGCCACCGACGTCGTGGCCAAGCCCCACTGGGGCGCCGGTTCGGCGCCGGGCTCCGACGTCGTGGTGGCCGAGCGTGTCGACGAGGGGTTCGTCGTCGCCCTGGTCTCCTCCGGCCTCGAGGGAGTCGACTTCGGGTCGCCGACCATCGACCACGCGGGCACCCGCATCGCCTTCACCGCCGGCAGCGGCGCGGACGCCCGGGTCGAGGTCGCCCTCCGGCCGGACGGTGGCTGGAGCCGGGTGCCCCCGCTTCCGACCACCGAGAGCAACCAGCTGCCCGGCGAGGCGTCGAGCCCCAGGGTGAGCGTCGACGGCGACGTGCTCTACGCCCACGCCCGCGCCGGTGGCCACGCCCTGCTGGTCGGCGAGGTCTCCACCGGGACAACACGCACCGTCGCCGAGTGGGTCGACGCCGAGGCCGGCTTCGACCTGTCCGCCGACGGTGACGCCGCCGTCCACGTGGTGGCCGGCTCCCTGGTGCTGACCGACCTGAGCGTGCCGCCCGCGCCGGAGGAGCCCGTGGCCGCCCCGGTCGCGGTCGACGCGCCCACCCTCGTCCGTCAGCGCCACCGGGTCCGTGGCCTCCTGCTGCGCGCCACGCCCGCGACCTGGACCGGTGGCGCCGGGGGCCGCCTCGAGCGCCAGTGGCTGCGCGACGGCTATGCGGTGCCCGGGGCCACCGGAGCCACCTACCGGGTGCGCCCCCGCGACGTGGGCCGCGAGATCGCGGTGATCGAGCGGCTCCTCGTGCCCGGGGCCCCGGCCGGTGAGGTGCTCTCGCGTGCCCACCGCGTCGAGCGCGACCGCGCCCACCTGATGACGCCCCGCGTCGTGCATGGTGTCGCCGGTCGGCGCGTGACCCTGCGCGTACGCCTGCGCACCGCGCCCGCGCAGGGTGCGGGTGTGGCCGTGGCGCCGCAGGGACGCGTACGGGTCAGCGTCGGTGGCCGGACCGCCACGCGGGCGGTGGGCCCGCGGGGTCGGATCACCGTCAAGCTGCCCGGTGCGCGTCCCGGGCGCAGCGTCGTCCGGGTCCGCCACGTGGGCACTGCCTACCTGCGCGCCGCCCGGCCGGTGAGCGTGCGACTGGTGCTCCGCCCGCGCCGTTGAGCGCCGCCACCTGTTCGCTGTGAGCGGAGGCTCTGGAGTGGTGGGCGGGAACACGTAGGCTGGTGCAGGGCGTTGAGCCCAGTGTCCCCGCCACTGTCCTTGAGTGTTGGGCAGCGGGGGCACACGACGTTAGGAGCGCAGATGTTCGAGCGGTTCACCGACCGAGCCCGACGAGTGGTGGTGCTGGCCCAGGAAGAGGCCCGCATGCTCTCGCACAACTACATCGGCACGGAGCACATCCTGCTCGGCCTCATCCACGAGGGTGAGGGCGTGGCCGCGAAGGCGCTGGAGTCCCTCGACATCTCGCTGGAGGCGGTTCGCGCGCAGGTCGAGGAGATCATCGGCCAGGGCCAGCAGGCTCCCTCCGGCCACATCCCCTTCACCCCGCGGGCCAAGAAGGTGCTCGAGCTGTCCCTGCGCGAGGCGCTGCAGCTCGGCCACTCCTACATCGGCACCGAGCACATCCTGCTCGGCCTGATCCGTGAGGGCGAGGGCGTCGCCGCCCAGGTGCTGCAGAAGCTCGGCGCCGACCTCAACCGGGTGCGCCAGCAGGTCATCCAGCTGCTCTCCGGCTTCCAGGGCAAGGAGACCGCCGGCGCCACCACCGGTGCCAGCTCCTCCCAGGGCGAGACGCCGCAGTCGTCGCTGGTGCTCGACCAGTTCGGTCGCAACCTCACCCAGGCCGCCCGCGAAGGCAAGCTCGACCCGGTCATCGGTCGTGAGCAGGAGATCGAGCGGGTCATGCAGATCCTCTCGCGCCGCACGAAGAACAACCCCGTCCTCATCGGTGAGCCCGGCGTCGGCAAGACGACCGTCGTCGAGGGTCTCGCGCAGGACATCGTCAAGGGCAACGTGCCCGAGACGCTGCGCGACAAGCAGATCTACACGCTCGACCTCGGCGCGCTGGTCGCGGGCTCGCGCTACCGCGGTGACTTCGAGGAGCGCCTCAAGAAGGTGCTCAAGGAGATCAAGACGCGCGGCGACATCGTGCTCTTCATCGACGAGATCCACACCCTCGTGGGTGCGGGTGCCGCCGAGGGCGCCATCGACGCCGCCAGCATCCTCAAGCCGATGCTGGCCCGTGGCGAGCTGCAGACCATCGGTGCCACCACGCTCGACGAGTACCGCAAGCACCTCGAGAAGGACGCCGCGCTCGAGCGCCGCTTCCAGCCGATCCAGGTCGCCGAGCCGTCGATCGCGCACACCATCGAGATGCTCAAGGGCCTGCGCGACCGCTACGAGGCGCACCACCGCGTGACCATCACCGACGAGGCGCTGGTCTCGGCCGCGACGCTGGCCGACCGCTACATCTCCGACCGCTTCCTGCCCGACAAGGCGATCGACCTGATCGACGAGGCCGGTTCGCGCCTGCGCATCCGCCGGATGACCGCCCCGGCCGACCTGCGGGAGTACGACGACAAGATCGCCGACGTGCGCCAGCGCAAGGAGGCCGCGATCGACGGTCAGGACTTCGAGGCCGCCGCGCGCCTGCGCGACGAGGAGAAGCAGCTGATCAACGCCAAGTCCGAGCGTGAGAAGCAGTGGCGTTCCTCCGACCTCGACGAGATCGCCGAGGTCGACGAGGAGATCATCGCCGAGGTGCTCGCCGTCGCGACCGGCATCCCGATCGTGAAGCTGTCGGAGGAGGAGTCCACCCGTCTGCTCAAGATGGAGGACGAGCTCCACAAGCGGGTCATCGGCCAGGAGGACGCCGTCAAGGCGATCTCGCGGGCCATCCGCCGCACCCGCGCCGGCCTGAAGGACCCGAAGCGTCCCGGCGGTTCGTTCATCTTCGCCGGCCCCTCGGGCGTCGGCAAGACGTGGCTGTCGAAGACGCTGGCCGAGTTCCTCTTCGGCGACGAGGACGCGCTCATCCAGCTCGACATGAGCGAGTTCGCCGAGAAGCACACGGTCTCGCGCCTCTTCGGCTCGCCCCCCGGCTACGTGGGTTACGAGGAGGGTGGCCAGCTGACGGAGAAGGTGCGCCGCAAGCCGTTCTCGGTGGTCCTCTTCGACGAGGTCGAGAAGGCCCACCCCGACATCTTCAACTCGCTCCTCCAGATCCTGGAGGAGGGCCGCCTGACGGACTCGCAGGGTCGCGTCGTCGACTTCAAGAACACCGTCATCATCATGACGACGAACCTCGGCTCGCGTGACATCGCCAAGGGCATGAGCCTGGGCTTCGGCAACGCCAACGACACGAAGAGCACCTACGACCGGATGAAGAGCAAGGTCTCGGAGGAGCTCAAGCAGCACTTCCGCCCCGAGTTCCTCAACCGTGTCGACGAGATCATCGTCTTCCCGCCGCTGACGCAGGAGCAGATCGTCGCGATGGTCGACAACATGATCGCGTCGGTCGACAAGCGTCTGCGCGACCGCGACATGACCATCGAGGTCACCGAGGCGGCCAAGCAGCTGCTCGCCGAGCGGGGTTACGACCCGGTCCTGGGTGCTCGCCCGTTGCGCCGCACGGTGCAGCGCGAGATCGAGGACGTGCTGGCCGAGAAGATGCTCTACGGCGAGGTCGGCCCCGGCCAGATCGTGCTGGTCGACGCGGAGGGCTCCGGCCCCGGTGCGACCTTCACGTTCAAGGGTCAGGCCAACTCCCAGGTGCCGGACATGCCGCCGCTGGAGACCATCGAGGTCGACGGTCCGGCTGCTCCGGCCTCGGAGGGCCCGGACGACAGCGCCGGCCCGGTCGACGTGCCGCGCGACAACTGACCACGGCGCCCCACGGCGTACGCCGTCCGACGGCCCGGTCCCCGCGAGGGGGCCGGGCCGTCGGCCGTGTCAGGAGGGCAGGGCGTACGACTCGTCCCCGACGCGCGCCACGAGTCCGTCGGCGACCAGCGACTCCAGGCAGCGCTCGCGTTGGGTGCTCTCGGGCCACGCGGCCACGACGTCGGCGGCGTGCACCGGTCCCTCGGCGTCACGCAGCACGGCCATGATGCGTCCGCGGCACTGGCGGTCGGTGCCCTGCCAGGCCTGACCGCGGCGCGGGGGACCGTCGTACGCGGGTCGCCCCGCCCGCAGCCAGGCGCACCGGTCGGCGATCGGGCAGGCGCCACACTCCGGCGACCGGGCCGTGCAGACGAGGGCGCCCAGCTCCATCGTGGCGACGGCCCAGGTGGCAGCCGTGGCGTCGTCGGGCGGCAGCAGCTCGGTGGCGAGCTCGCGCTCGGCCTTCGTCGGGGCGGTGGTCGGGAACTCGACGCCACCCACCGCGCGCGCGAAGACGCGGCGCACGTTGGTGTCGAGCACGACGTGACGCCGGCCGAAGGCGAAGCTGGCGATGGCGGAGGCGGTGTAGTCGCCGACGCCGGGCAGGGCCAGGAGGTCGGCGTACGCGTCGGGCACCTCGCCGCCGTGGCGCTCGACGACGGCGGTGGCCGCGGCGTGCAGCCGCAGGGCGCGGCGCGGATATCCCAGGCGCCCCCACATCCGGACCGCCTCGCCCGTGGGGGCAGCAGCCAGGTCGGCCGGCGTGGGCCAGCGGGCCAACCAGGCGGCGTGCGGTGCCAGCACGCGGGCCACCGGCGTCTGCTGCAGCATGAACTCGCTGACCATGACCGACCAGGGGCTCGCGCCGGCGCCGCGCCACGGCAGGTCCCGACGGTGCTCGGCATACCAGTCGAGGACAGGGGCGTGCAGGTCACTCATCGGGCCCGATGCTAGCCGCGGGCCGTGCACGGGCCACGGCCCGCCGGTGCGCCTCCACCTTCCGGCGCCGCGTGGTGGTTAGCCTCGGGGCATGTCCGCGCTGACCTCCCCCAAGGGTCCGTTGCCGTCCCGGGTCTACTGGTTCCGCCGCCTGGTCGTGCTGTCGGTCGTCTTCGTCGTCGTCTTCGGCACCGCACGCCTGCTCACCTCGGGCAGCGACGCGAAGTCCGACGACCGGGGCCAGGTCACCACGGTGAGCGCGGAGGCTCCGACCGAGCCCGGTGCGACCGAGGGCGTGGGCGGGCCCGAGACCGCCGCTGACGGCAAGGCCAAGCCCAAGGGCAAGCGCAAGAAGGCGAAGCGGACGCCGCCGCCCCTGCCCGAGCCGACCGGCGTGTGCGCCAACGACGAGGTCCTCGTGACCCCGGTGGTGCCCGAGCAGCGTACGTCGGTGAAGGTGCCGATCACGCTGGTGCTGCGCACGACCACCACCGAGGCCTGCACGTGGCAGGTCTCGCCGCGCAGCGTCACCGTCAAGATCGACTCCGGCACGCGTGAGGCACCCGACCAGATCTGGCACAGCCGCCACTGCCCCGCGGCGTTGCCCACCCAGGAGCTCACCGTCTACCGCGACCACGACGCCGAGGTCGAGATGGTGTGGAGCGGACGCCGCTCCGACGAGGAGTGCTCCAACCTGACCGACTGGGCGCGCGCCGGCTGGTACCACGTCAACGCCGCCGCCTACGCCGGCGAGCCCACGTCGGTGCAGTTCCAGCTCAACCGGCCCTCGCCGGTGACCGTGACCCGCACGGTCGACCCGAAGCCCGGCAAGAAGAGCAAGAAGAAGACGTCCAGCCCGAAGCCCGCGCCGCAGGGCACGCCGAAGCCGTCAGGGGCGGTCGAGCCCGACCTCGACTGAGGGCGACCTTGGCTGAGCCCGACCTGGACCGAGGTCGACCCGCCGTCGTCCTGTTTCAGACGTAGCGCTCGAGGATGCTCGACTCCGCGAGCCGGGAGAGTCCCTCGCGCACCGAGCGGGCCCGCAGCTCACCCACACCCTCGACGGTCTGGAGGTCGTCGATGCCCGCGGAGAGCAGCTGCTGGAGCCCGCCGAAGTGCTCGACCAGGCGCTCCACGACGGTGGCCGGCAGACGCGGCACCTTCGCCAGCAGGCGGAACCCGCGCGGGGCGACGGCCCCGTCGAGGTGGTCACCGGTGGTCAGGCCGAGTGCCTTCGCCACGGCTGCCGGGTCGACGAGCTCGGTGGCGGAGAGCTCCCCGAGGGCGAGCAGCACCTCGGCCGGCTCCTTCGCCTTCTTGCCGGCCGGCAGGTAGTCACGGATGACGAGCTCGCGGTCGGCGTCGACGCCGGTGACGAGCTCCTCCAGCTGCAGTGAGAGCAGCCGGCCGTCGGTGCCGAGCTCGAGCACGTAGTCCTCGATCTCCGCGGAGATCCGGCTCACCATCTCCAGGCGCTGGGCCACCACGGCCACGTCGCGCACCGTCACCAGGTCTTCGATCTCCAGGGCCGACAGCGTTGAGGAGACCTCGTCGAGGCGCAGCTTGTAGCGCTCCAGGGTGGCGAGCGCCTGGTTGGCGCGCGAGAGGATCTGGCCGGAGTCCTCCAGCACGTGGCGGGTCTCGCCGACGTAGACCGCGATGATCTGCATCGACTGCGACACCGAGATGACCGGGAAGCCGGTCTGGCGCGCGACGCGGTCGGCGGTGCGGTGCCGGGTGCCGGTCTCGTCGGAGTGGATCGTGTGGTCGGGCATCAGGTGCACGGCCGCGCGGTGGATGCGGCTGACGTCCTTGTCGAGGATGATGCCGCCGTCCATCTTGGCCAGCTCGCGCAGGCCGGTGGCGGTGAACGGCACGTCCAGGGTGAAGCCGCCGGTGCAGATCGAGTCGACGAGCTTGTCGTGGCCGAGCACGATCAGGGCGCCGGTGCGACCGCGCAGGATGCGTTCGAGACCGTCACGCAGGGTGGTGCCGGGGGCAATGGCTTCGAGCGTGGCCCGCAGGCGCAGGTTCTCGTCGCTGCGCTCGATGTTGACCAACGTGGCCCTCCGTAGTGGTGAGGCCGGGGCGTCCCGCGCCCACGACCTGCGTCAGTGTAGCGGCCGACGGCACGCGCGCGCGTACGCCAGTGACTGCTGACGCGTCAACCCTCAGCCGTCGCGGGTCAGGCGCAGCAGGCGCAGGGCGGAGGCGACGTCCGTGACGTCGAGGACTCGCATGGAGTCGACCGTCCACGCCTCGGGTGGGCGAGCCTTCTTTGGGCCGCGCTCGCTAGGCACGACGGCCACCCGGAAGCCGAGCCGGGCTGCCTCGCCGAGGCGTTGCGGCAGGTCGCGCACCCGACGCAGCTCGCCGGCCAGGCCGATCTCTCCCATCGCCACCACGCCGGTCGGGGCGGCGACGTCGAAGCAGGCCCCGGCCACGGCCACGGCGATCGCCAGGTCGCTGGCCGGGTCGACCAGCTTGGCGCCACCCACGGTGGAGACGAAGACGTCGTGCTGGTGCAGCCGGATGCCACAGTGCTGCTGCAGCACGGCCAGCACCATGGAGAGCCGGGAGGAGTCGATGCCCGAGGTCGTGCGCCGAGGTCGCTCGCTGGCGGTGGGGGTGACCAGCGCCTGCACCTCGGCCAGCAACGGGCGACGCCCTTCCATCGTGACTGCGACGCACGTGCCGGGCACCTGGGTGGAGTGGTGCTCCACGAAGAGGCCGGTCGGGTCGGTGACCGCAGTGATGCCCTCGGAGGAGAGGTCGAAGCACCCGACCTCGTCGACCGGACCGAACCGGTTCTTCATCGCCCGCACCATGCGGAAGCGGGAGTTGCGGTCGCCCTCGAAGTTCAGGACCACGTCGACGAGGTGCTCCAGCACGCGGGGCCCGGCGATCGACCCGTCCTTCGTGACGTGGCCGACCAGGACGGTGGTGATGTTGCGGGTCTTGGCCATCCGCACCAGGGCGGCGGCCACCTCGCGCACCTGGGTGACTCCGCCCGGCACGCCCTCGACGCCCGAGGCGCCGATCGTCTGCACCGAGTCGATGACCAGCAGGGTGGGTCGCACCTGCTCGACGTGGGTGAGCACCGCCCCGAGGTCGGTCTCGGCGGCGAGGTAGAGCTCGTCGTGGATCGCGTGGGTGCGGTCGGCGCGCAACCGCACCTGCGACGCGGACTCCTCGCCGGTCACGTACAGGGT
The DNA here is from genome assembly GCF_015070385.1 of Nocardioides malaquae. Classification (GTDB taxonomy): domain Bacteria; phylum Actinomycetota; class Actinomycetes; order Propionibacteriales; family Nocardioidaceae; genus Nocardioides; species Nocardioides malaquae. The sequence goes on from NZ_JADCSA010000013.1 coordinate 11,405, forward strand.
GCGGTGGCGGGCGCGGGCGGTCTGGGCCGCGACCTCGAGCAGCAGCGTCGACTTGCCCACGCCCGGCTCGCCGGCGAGCAGGATCGCCGCACCCGGGACGAGGCCACCGCCGAGCACCCGGTCGAGCTCGGGCACGCCGCTGGAGCGGAACGTCGAGTCCTCCACCGGCACCTGGCCGATGGGCACCGCCGGACTGGTGACGGCCGACGGGGCCGTGCGGCCGGTCGGTGCGCCGCTGGCCGCCTCGGCCACCGACCCCCAGGCCTGGCACTCGCCGCAGCGGCCCACCCACTTGGCGGTCTCCCACCCACACTCGGAACACCGGTAGGTGGTGCGGACCCGCGTCGACTTGCTCATGCGAGCACGGTAGGGGAGGGGGCCGACAGCTTCGTCACCGCGGCGCGGTGTGCGCTGCCCACCGGGCTCAGTACTCCCGCGACCACAGGTTGACGGCGTAGTCCACGCGCAACCCCGCCTCGGAGTCGCCGTGACGCTCCCGGTGCTCGGCCAGCACCGCCTCGGCGGTGGTGGGGTCGAACTCGATGCGCACCACTGCCTCGAGGTCGGCGTGGGTCTCGAAGCGCCAACCCATGTCGACGCTCCGTCGCTGCCAGCCGTGCGACGACCAGAAGCGTTCGACCTCGGCCGGATCCACCATCGGGTAGCCCCGACGGAACCAGGCGCCGAAGGTCGAGCGGGTGGCGTCGTTGTCGATGACCATCGCGGTGCCGCCGCGGCGCACCACGCGGTCGAGCTCGGCCAGGCCGGGCTCGCAGCCCGGACCGAAGAAGTAGGCCCACCGGGCGTGCACGACGTCGACGGAGGCGTCCGGCAACGGCACCTGCTGGGCGGTGCCCGGCAGCACGCTCACGTGGGGCAGCGAGCGGGTGCGGCGACGGGCCAGCTGCACCAGCGGAGGATGAGGCTCGACACCGATGACCTGGGCGGCCTCGGTGGCGAAGAAGGGCAGGTGGAAGCCGGATCCGCAGCCGAGGTCGAGCACCGTGCGACTCCGCCACGACGTGGTCTCGCGCATCGCCTGCTCGAGGTGGCCGTCGGGGTCGACGGCCCGGTTCTCGACCTCGTAGGTCGCGGTGTGGTGCCAGATGTTGGGGCTCGGTCGCACGCCCTCGGGCGCCCGGGCGCGCCAGGAGGTCAGATCCGGACCATCCCGTTGCGGGTGTGGAAGACCGCCGCCATGATGCCGGGGATGCCGCTGGGGGCGACCCACTCGACCTTGACGTCCTCGAGGGGACGCTCGACGGGCTCGCCCAGCCACTCGCTGACGCGCTGGGGGTCGCCGGCGATCTCGATCGCCGAGAGGGCGGTCCGACCGTCCGCGCCCGCGCTGGGGTGGAGCTCCTTGGGCGTCTCCCACTGCACGTAGAAGGGCAGCTGCGGGTCGGAGATGAGGCCGTGGACGCCGATCTGCTTCCAGCGCAGCTCGGTGCCGTCGGGCAGGTGCCGGTTGCCCTGGACGGCCTGCCGGCCGAGGCGCTGCTCCGCGACGGAGATGTCGCTGACCTTGACCACCCAGCCGAGCCATCCGCCACCCAGCTCGGAGCGGGCGCGCACGGCTTGGCCGAAGGGAGCCTTGTCGGAGGCGGGGTGGTCGAGGACCTCGACGACCTCCAGGTAGGTGTCCCCGGCCAGCGCCAGGGTCATGTTGCGGGTGCCGAAGCGCGGGTGCACGCCGCCGCTCACGAAGGTGGCGCCGAGCAGCTTGCCCAGCCGTGCAGCCGTCCCGGCCAGGCCCTCGGGGCCTGCGGCGTAGGAAAGGTGGTCGAGCCTCATGCCGTCGATTGTTGCGTCCCCCGTGACCCTCCGGACTCCCGGGGTCGGAGTCTCTTGACATCGAGCATTCTGGGGACCCCGTGACCGACGGACCCGGTGCCGGTGGGACGCCGCGACCGGTCCGAGCGTGTCAGGCGTGCCGCGAGGCCGGGTGGATCGCCAACGCCGACCGGGAGCGCAGGTGCGCCTCGCAGTGGGCGACGAGTGCGGCGTACGCCTGCTGGCCCATGAGCTCGGTGAGCTCGGGAGCGTACGAGACGTAGACCGGGTCGGGGGCGACGTGCGCGTCGGTGTTGCCCGAGCAGTACCAGTCGAGGTCGTGGCCGCCCGGGCCCCAGCCGCGACGGTCGTACTCCTCGATCGAGATCTCCAGGTAGGAGGTGTCGTCGGGGCGCTCGACGGTGCGGTAGGTGCGGCGGATCGGCAGCTGCCAGCAGACGTCCGGCTTCGTCTCGAGCGGCTCCAAGCCGATGTCGAGGGCGAGTCCGTGCAGGGCGCAGCCCTCACCGCCGCCGAAGCCCGGTCGGTTGGCGAAGACACAGGCCCGCTGCCCGTCGACCTCGGTGACGCGGGTCTTGCGCTCGCCGTCGTCGTCCCGCTCGATCCAGTCGGCGTCGGTGACCTCGCGGCCGGGGTGCTGCTGCCAGTGCGCCGGCGTGAGGCGGGCGACGAAGCCGGCCACCCGGGCCTCGTCGTCGGCGTCGGAGAAGTGCGCGCCCAGGGTGCAGCAGCCGACGTCGGGGGAGGTGTCGTAGATGCCGGGGCAGCCCTGGCCGAAGATGCAGGTCCACGCGGAGGTGAGCCACGTGAGGTCGCAGCGGAAGACCTGCTCGCCGTCGGCGGGGTCGACGAACTCGACGAATGCCCGCGGGAACACCAGGTCGACCTCTGCCACCACCTCATCCTAGGTTCTGCCGAGCGGCCTCGGGCGGTCGGTGGCGGCAGGTAGGTTGGCATCCATGCGGCTCGGAGTCCTCGACATCGGTTCCAACACCGGTCATCTCCTCGTGGTGGATGCGCACGGAGGTGCCGCTCCGCTGCCCGCCTTCTCCTACAAGGAACCGCTCCGGCTCGCCGAGCACCTCGACGATGGCGGGTCCTTGTCGCGCGCCGGCATCGAGGCGTTGACCGACTTCACCGCCGCGGCCATGGAGGTCGCGGAGGAGAAGGGGTGCGAGGAGATGCTGGCCTTCGCGACCTCGGCGGTGCGCGAGGCCGACAACACCGACGAGGTGCTCGACGAGGTGGCGGCCAAGACGGGCACGCGCATCGAGGTGCTGTCGGGGGAGGACGAGGCGCGCCTGACCTTCCTGGCCGTACGCCGCTGGTTCGGCTGGTCGGCCGGGCGGCTGGCGGTCTTCGACATCGGTGGTGGCTCGCTCGAGATCGCCGGGGGAGCCGACGAGGCGCCCGACGTGGCGTGGTCCATCCCGCTGGGCGCGGCGCGACTGGCGCGCGAGTGGTTCCGCGAGGCGCCCGACGAGGTGACGATGCGCGAGCTGCGGCGCACGATCCGGGCGGAGATCGCCCGCGACGCCGGCAACCTGCTGCGCCCCGGGCCCCCGCACCGCGCGGCGGCGACCTCGAAGACCTTCCGCTCACTTGCCCGGATCTGCGGGGCCGCTCCCTCGTCTGAAGGTCACCTCGTGCCCCGGGTGCTGCGTCTCGACGACCTGCAGGCCTGGCTGCCGACGCTGATGGCGACGCCGCCGGAGAAGATGGCCGACCTGCCGGGGGTCTCCCCGAGCCGGGCCCACCAGATGGTGCCGGGAGCGCTCGTCGCGGAGGCGGTCATGGACATCTTCAACCTCCCGGAGCTGGAGATCTGCCCGTGGGCGTTGCGCGAGGGCGTGATCCTCGAGCGGTTCGACCAGCTCTCGGTGCTGGACTGAGGGGCGGACGATGGCCATCACTGTCGGTCTCTCGACCGTTTCGATCTATCCCGAGTCGACGGCGGCGGGCTTCGCCTACGCCTCCTCGGTCGGCTACGACGCCGTCGAGGTCATGGTCGGCATGGACGGCGTCGCCCAGCAGACCGCCGCCCTCAAGCAGCTCTCCGACCACCACGAGATGCCGGTCTGCGCCGTGCACGCCCCATGCCTGCTGTGGACGCAGCGGGTCTGGGGCACCGAGCCGTGGGGCAAGCTCCACCGCTCCGCCGCGCTGGCGCACGCCCTCGGAGCACCGACCGTGGTGGTGCACCCGCCCTTCCGCTGGCAGAAGGACTACGCGGCGCGGTTCGAGGAGGGCATCGCCGACCTCGAGGAGTCGACCGGCCTGCACTTCGCCGTCGAGAACATGTATCCGTGGCGGGCAACCGCAGGCAAGCGGGGCGTGACGGCCGCCGGGATGTACCTGCCGCACTGGGACCCGTCCTCGGGCAGCTTCGCGCACACCACCATCGACATCTCCCACGCGGCCATCGCCGGAGACGACGTGATCGAGATGGCCGACCGGATGGGGTCGCGCCTCCAGCACGTGCACCTCACCGACGGCACCGGCAGCGGCAAGGACGAGCACCTGGTGCCCGGACGCGGCTCGATGGGCGCCGACGCCTTCCTCAAGCACATCGTCGACACCGGCTTCGACGGAGCGGTGGTGCTGGAGATCAACACGCGGCGCTGCAACAGCAAGGAGGAGCGGGTCGCCGACCTGAAGGAGTCGTTGGAGTTCGCGCGGCGGCACCTCGGGCAGGCCTGAGCCCCGTCGGCTGACGGCGCTTGGGGGACGGTCCCCACGGCCAACAAAGTTGTCGGTGGCCTCCGGTTGAGTTGACCCATGGACGAGGACCTCACCACCCCGGCTGCTCTGCTCGATGAGCTGCGGATGCGCCACGTCGTGGTGGCTGCGGCGCAGGTCGAGGAGCTCGAGGGGGTGTACGCGTGGGCGCTCGCGCACCCGGCGCTGGGTGACGCAGAGGTGTTGTCGCGCGACGAGTTCCCGGCCGGGCAGGGTGCACCGGGGGTGGCGGCGTTCACTGCGGAGCCGTTGGCGGGCGCGTTGGGGATCTCGCCGCACGCCGCGCAGGCGATGCTCGCGGACACCCTGGACCTGGTGCACCGCCTTCCCCGGACGTGGGACCAGGTCCGGGCGTTGGTGCTGCCGGTGTGGAAGGCACGGAAGATCGCGAAGGCCACCCGTGACCTGCCGTTGGTGGCGGCGGCGTGGGTGGACGGTCAGCTGATCGGTGCGGCACCGTCGATCGGTGCGGCGGCGTTGGACAGGTTGATCGACCTGGCGGTGGCGCGGGTCGACCCGCAGGCGCAGAAGGAGCGGGAGGCCGCTGAGCGGACCCGGTGGGACGTGACGCTCACTCAGCCGCGGCGGTGGGCCGGCACCTCGCAACTGCAGGCAACTGGTGACACGGTGGCGTTGGGTGAGGTGATGGGGCGGGTCAACGCCGATGCCGACGCCCTCGCGGGTGCGGGTGATGAGGACCCGGTCGGGGCACGCCGGGTGAAGGCACTCGTGTCGCTGGCGCGCGAGGGTGCAGGCCAGTTGGCGTTCGGGTTCGCCGCCGAGGACGCAGCGACGGCGAAGCCAACCTCGTCGGCCACGAAGCAGGCCCTGAAGTTGTACGTCCACGCCTCGCTTGCTGACCTCGTCACCCTGGCCGGTGGTGACGGCGACACCTCGGACGACACGAGGGTCGCGGAGGTCGAGCGCCTCGGGGCGATCACCTCGGAGCTGTTGAAGTCCTGGCTCGACCGGACCCGGGTCACCGTCACCCCGGTCCTCGACCTCGCTGATGCGCAGTGGAGTCCGCGGCACGACCCGCCGCCGCGGATGCGCGACCAGGTGGTGCTGCGGCACCGGGGCTGCGTGTTCCCCTACTGCGGCCGCGACGCGCGGTCGGGCGACCTCGACCACGTCGAACCCTGGGACCCCGACCGTCCCGGCGACCCAGATGATCCGCACGAGACCTCGGGCACCCGGCCGGACAACCTCGCCCCGCTCTGCCGGCGACACCACCGGGTCAAGACCCACGGACGCTGGCGCTACGAAGCATTACCCGACCCGTTCGGCGACCCCGCCGCTGATCCACCCAGCACCAGACCCACCCGGCCACCCGAACACCTCTGGATCGGCCCCCACGGTGAGAGCTTCCTCGTCACCGGCGGTCGGACGGTGGAGGTGGGTCGCCCACCTCCTCGCGAAACCTCGTAGAACACCCCTCTCCGAGCCCGCAGTGAGCGCTTTGTCGACAAAGCGCTCACTGCGGGCTGCCTGCGTTTAGGGGACGAGGGCGGGTCGGGCTTCGAGGACGTCCAGGGGTTGGTCGGGGGTTCCGGGGACGGTGTGGGTGTCGGGGATGTCTTGCCACGCGCCGTTGTTGAGCCGGTATCGGCCTTGGTAGGTGACGTCGACGCTGGGATGTCGGGTGGTTCCGCTGGTGCGGTAGGCGTGGGTGATGGTGGCGCGTGGGTGGGGTGCGCCGGGGTGGGTGGTGGTGTGGGGGGTGAGGTCGGCGGGTGGTGCGCCGTCGTTGGGTTGGGCCCAGTGCCAGGTCCATTGGATGGGGGTGGCTTCGATGACGACGGTCTGTCCGAGCAGGGTGACGGTCTGGGTGTGGGGATCGTCGTTGTCGGCGTGGAAGACGGTGGGGAGGTTGACGAGGGTCTCGCCGTCTGCAGGCTGGATGTGAAGGGTGGCTGCCGGCCAGGTGATTCGGCGGAACTCGCGTTGCACGTCCTCGGTGGTGACTTGTTGTGTGACTTCGTCGGCGCTCCCGAGGCAGACGGTGCCGATGTACTCCCATGCCGGAGGTGTCACGGTGGTGCTGGCGCGGAAGATCTCGAATGAGAAGGTGTCGGGCGGGTCGTAGCAAGCGACGGGTCGGTATTCGTCGTCGCTGTCCGGATCCAGATGGAATTGCTGTTCCAGCCGGTACATGAAGCCCGATGCGGGGCCCTCTCTGTACAGCTGACGCACCTCGTCAGCCGTCCTCCGGCACTCTGTTTGGGTGTGCGTGAGATCCGTGCTGTCTCCGCAGTCCTCCTCCGAGGCCTTCGCCGGGGCTGCCATTGAGAGGCTCAGGCTCAAGATCGTGAGACATATAGCCAGCCAACGCGTCACGAGGGGATCTGCCAAGTATCGAGAATCTGCCACGACTCCTTGGAGTTCTGAATCAGGACCCCGTACGTCACGCGCCCCCCTGTGAACGACTCGATCGGCCCGTTCGCTTTGGTCTGGTACTCGGTGGGGGCGCTGTCCACCACGATTCTGTATGTGGCCCTGTTCCTGCCGTGGTTTTGTTGCTTCTCGATTTCAACCAGGGTGCGTCCCTCGGTCGCGACGTAGCCACCTGCCGCGTAGTACTCATCGACCTTGTCGGCCGCTGACATGCAGGGTTCGCAGGCACCTGCGATCTCCCGGTACTCCCGTGTGTCCCCCTTCTGCATGGCAGTCAGCTCGTCGTTCCACCGGCGAATGAACTCCTTGGCGGTCTCCTTCGCTTCCGGTGTTGGCGAGGCGCTCGGCTCGTCGGCGAACTTCGGTTCGGGCTCCTCCTGCGAGCAGCCGGTGAGCAGGAGGGCGCCGAGCACGAGGAGAGCGGTGAAGGTGCGGGAGCTGTTCATGGGGTCCTCCGGTTCAGCGGCCGGGTGGGATGGGTCGGGTCAGGTCGGCGACGGCGATCTTCAGCTCCTGCACCGGCAGCTGCTGGGTTGGCCGCTCGTCGGTGGAGCACACGTAGCCGAGGTGGGTCCACTCTCGTGGGTCCGCCTCGTGGAGGGCGCTCTGCACCGAGTAGTGGAATCCGCCGTCAGGCTCCGGGCAGGGATGTGGGCGGCACTCGGGCTGCTCACCCGTGCCGGGGAGGCACTGCGGGACGGCGCGGTAGAGGTACGCGTGGTTGGCGCCCGCGCCCCGAACCTGGGACCAGCTCTCCTCCGGAGCAGCGGCGGGCTCGGCCTGGCCGGAGGTCGCACCGCAACCGGTGAGCAGGAGCGCGCCACCCGCCAGCAGGGCGGCGAGGGAGGCAGTGGGCACGGACGTACGTGAAGACAAGGGGCTTCCTTTCCCGAGAGGCTGCCCGGGAGCGTAGGGAAACCGCCGCTGCCACGAGTCCGTGTCCACCCGGAGCCTGTGGATAACCCCCCTCAGGACCGCACCGAGGGCCGGGCGGGGCCGGATTTCCCCAGCATTGGTGACGGCCCCAGCCCACCGTCGGCGCGAGCGGGCACAATGGCGTCCATGACGACGACCGCGATCCTGGGTGCCGGCGCGATGGGCGAGAGCGTGCTCGCCGGGATGATCGGCGCGGGCCGACCGCTCGACTCCCTCCTGGTGGGTGAGAAGCGTGAGGCGCGCGCACAGGAGCTGCGCGACACCCACGGTGTCGACGTGGTCGACAACCACGCCGCCGTCGCTCGCGCCGACGTCGTGATCGTGGCGGTCAAGCCGCAGGACGTCACCACCCTGCTCGACGACCTCGCTGACGTGCTGCGTCCCGGCCAGGTCGTCGTCTCGCTCGCTGCGGGGCTGACCCTCGCCACCCTCGAGAGCCACGTGCCCGAGGGCGTCGCAGTCATCCGCGTCATGCCGAACACCCCCGCCCTGGTCGGGCAGGGCATGTCGGTGCTCTCCCGCGGCACCACCTGCACCGACGACCAGCTCGCCGAGGCCGAGCAGCTGCTCACCGCCTGCGGTCGCGTCGTGACCCTCCCGGAGTCCCAGATGGACGCGGTCACCGCGATCTCCGGCTCCGGCCCCGCCTACGTCTTCCTCGTCGCCGAGGCGATGATCGACTCAGGCGTACGCCTGGGCCTCGCGCGCGACGTCGCCACCGAGCTGACCGTCCAGACGTTGCTCGGTGCGGCCACGATGCTCGACGAGACCGGCACCCACCCCGCCCTGCTGCGCGCTCAGGTCACCTCGCCGGGCGGCACCACAGCCGCCGCCCTCGCCCAGCTCGAAGACAACCGCCTCCGTGGCGCCTTCGCGGCCGCCACCACCGCCGCGTACGAGCGTTCGGTCCAGATGTCGGAGCACTGAATACCCGGTACGGGTGTGATCCTTCGCACCTCCAGCGAGTAGCGTCCTGCTCATGGTGGAGTGCGCGGGACCGGCGACGGTCGTCTTCGACCGTTCCCTGACCGAGTACGACTTCGGTCCCCACCACCCGATGACCCCCGTCCGCGTCGACCTCACGATGCGGCTCGTGGAGGAGCTGGGTCTCCTCGACGGAGGCCTGCAGGTCGTGCCCGCCCCGATGGCCGAGCTCGAGCTGATCGCCCAGGTGCATTCGGAGTCGCTCATCGAGGCCGTCAAGCGCGTCGGCAGCACCCCGGGAGTCATCGACCTCACCCACGGACTCGGCACCGAGGACAACCCCACCTTCGCCGACATGCACCACGCCTCCGCCCACGTGGTCGGCGCCACCGTGGAGGCGTTCCGCCAGGTGCACAGCGGCGAGTCGCTGCACAGCGCCAACATCTCCGGCGGCCTCCACCACGCCATGCCCGACCGCGCCAGCGGCTTCTGCATCTACAACGACGTGGCCGTGGGCATCCGCTGGCTGCTCGACCAGGGAGTCGAACGTGTCGCCTACGTCGACATCGACGCCCACCACGGTGACGGCGTGGAGAAGGTCTTCTGGGACGACCCGCGCGTGCTCACCATCTCGCTGCACGAGACCGGCCAGATGCTCTTCCCCGGCACCGGCTTTCCGGCCGACACCGGAGGTCCGGGCGCGGAGGGCAGCGCCGTCAACGTCGCCCTGCCCCCGGGCACCGCCGACGCCGGCTGGTTGCGCGCCTTCCACGCGGTGGTGCCGCCGTTGCTGCGCGAGTTCGCGCCGCAGGTCCTGGTCACCCAGCACGGCTGCGACTCCCACATGGAGGACCCGCTCACCCACCTCATGCTCAGCGTCGACGGCCAGCGCGCCGCGTACGAGACGCTCCACGAGCTGGCGCACGAGCTCACCGACGGCAAGTGGGTCGCGACCGGTGGGGGCGGCTACTCCGTCTCCTCCGTCGTGCCCCGCGCCTGGACGCACCTGCTGGCCATCCTCTCCGGCCAGCCCGTCGAGCCCTTGACCGAGACGCCGCAGACCTGGCGGGAGTACGTCGCCTCCCGCACGCACGAGCAGGTGCCGTTCCGGATGACCGACGGACGCGTCCCCGCGTTCCGCGACTGGGGCATGGGCTACGACCCGGAGACCTGGCTCGACCGGGCGGTGCACGCCACCCGCATGGAGGCGTTCCCGCTGCACGGCCTCGACCCCCTGCCCTGAGCCACACCAACCCTCGGGACGTCGGCCAAATCTGGCCAAATCAACGCGACACGCCGTGGTGAGACAGATTTGCTGTGGATTCTGCTTCCCCATCAGTCACAGAAGTCCTATTCTCGGCACACGCGCCACACGTTTGAGCACCAGTGGGGAAGCTGGAGCCGTGTGGTGGAAGAAAGATCGGTGTGCCATGGTGAATCCGTCGGACATGTCGGACATCAAGTTCCTGACCATCGCCGAGGTCGCTGCAGTCATGCGCGTCTCGAAGATGACCGTCTACCGCCTGGTGCACAGCGGGGAGCTTCCCGCCGTGCGCGTCGGCCGCTCCTTCCGGGTCACCGAGGACGACGTCAACGACTACCTGCGCAAGAGCTTCTTCGACGTCGGCTGACAGGCCCCGTCGCGGCACGGCCCGGCCCCGCTGTGGAACCAGTTTCGGCAGGAGGGCGCCGGGCCGTTAGGCTGTCAGGGCTCGACGGGTCCTCCGGCTCGATCGGCGGTCCGTTGTCTGTGCGAAAGGTTGTCCCTGTGGGATCTGTGATCAAGAAGCGCCGCAAGCGCATGTCGAAGAAGAAGCACCGCAAGCTGCTCAAGAAGACGCGCGTGCAGCGTCGCAAGCTCGGCAAGTAAGACTTCGCGGCCATGGGGAGGGTCGTGCTGGTCACCGGGATCTCCCGGGACATCGGGCGCCGCTTCGCGCGCCACGCAGCAGCCGACCCCTCCATTGACCGCGTCATCGGGGTGGACGTCGTTCCGCCCCGCGGCGACATCGGTTCGGTCCAGTTCGTCCGGGCCGACATCCGCAACCCCGTCATCGCGAAGGTCATCGCCCGCGAGCAGGTCGACACCGTCGTCCACATGAGCGTGATCGCGACTCCCGGCAGGTCCGGGGGACGCAACGCCATGAAGGAGCTCAACGTCATCGGGACGATGCAGCTCCTCGCGGCCTGCCAGAAGGTCGAGACCGTCAAGCACCTGGTGGTGAAGTCGACCACCACGGTCTACGGCGCCAGCAGCCGCGACCCCGCGATGTTCACCGAGGACATGGGTCCGAAGTCGGTGCCGCGCTCCGGCTACGCCCAGGACGTCTACGAGATCGAGGGGTACGTCCGCGGCTTCGCCCGCCGCCGTCCCGACGTCCGCGTCACGACGCTGCGCTGCGCCAACGTCATCGGCCCCCACGTGGTGAGCCCGCTGACCTCCTACTTCCGGATGCCGGTCATCCCCACGGTGCTGGGCTACGACCCCCGGCTGCAGGTGCTGCACGAGGACGACCTCTTCGCCGTGCTGCGCCACGCCGCCACCACCGACGTGGGCGGCACCTTCAACGTCGCCGGCGACGGCATGCTCCTGCTCTCACAGGTCGTCCGGCGCCTCGGCAAGGTCAACGTCCCGATGCCGAGCTTCGCCGTCGGACGTTTCGCCTCGGCCCTGCGCTCGGCCCGCCTGACGGACTTCTCGCGTGAACAGCTGGCCTTCCTCACCTACGGTCGAGGGGTGGACACCACTCGGATGCGTGAGGAACTGGGGTTCTCCCCGCACTGGACGACGGCGGAGGCCCTCGAGGACTTCGCGCACAGCCTCGACCGCGAGACGATGACGGCGGGAGCAGCCCGTGCCTGAGGCAGACATCATCCCGATCGGCACGAACGGCCGCCCCGGTCGCGGCAGCGGCCGCGCGAAGCCGTCCGCCGCCGCGCGGAGCCTCGCGGGCAAGCGCACCGAGGGGCGTACGCCCACGCCGCCGCGCAAGCCGTCCGCCGCCAATAAACCCGCCGCGCCCCAGACGTCCGTGCCCCAGGCGTCCGTGCCCGAGGCGTCCGCGCAGCAGCCCTCCCCGCGGAAGTCCCCAGCGAAGAAGACCCCCACGAAGAAGTCCCCAGCGCCCGCGGCAGCACCTGCCGAGGAGACCGCTGCCTCGGCTGCGTCGCCCGCCGCTGGAGCGCCCGCCGCGGCCTCGGAGCAGGCGAGCCTCGGCGGCACCAGCAGCACGACGACCCATGACCGGGGCTCCATGCCGGGGATCCCACTGCAGGACTGGGTGGGAGCCATCGAGACGGGCGCCCGGGAGGTGCTCGGCGGTCAGTGGGAACGACGCCTCGCCGAGATGATGTCGTTCCTGCGACGCCGCCTCGAGGGTGACTTCACCATCGACGACTTCGGTTTCGACGCCGAGCTCACCGAGCGCCTGCTGCTGGCCATGCTCCGTCCGTTGGCGGAGAAGTGGTTCCGCATCGAGGTGCGCGGCATTGAGAACATCCCCGCCGAGGGTGGCGCCCTGGTGGTCTCCAACCACTCCGGCACTGTGCCGGTCGACGCCCTGATGACGATCTGCACCGTGCACGACGAGACCGGTCGTTTCCTGCGCCCGCTCGGCGCCGACCTGGTCTTCCGCCTTCCCGTCGTCGCGGGCATGGCCCGGCGCCTCGGAGCCACCCTGGCCTGCCAGGCCGATGCCGAGCGGATGCTCACCAGCGGCGAGCTGGTCGGCGTCTGGCCCGAGGGCTTCAAGGGCATCGGCAAGCCCTTCACCGAACGCTACAAGCTGCAGCGCTTCGGCCGGGGCGGCTTCGTCTCCGCGGCGCTGCGCACGGGCGTACCGATCGTGCCGCTCTCCGTCGTCGGCGCCGAGGAGATCTATCCGATCGTCGGCAACCTGCCGTCGCTGGCGCGGCTGCTCAACCTGCCCTACATCCCGATCACGCCGTTCTTCCCGCTGCTCGGTCCGCTCGGCCTGGTGCCGCTGCCGTCGAAGTGGCTGTTGGAGTTCGGCGAACCGATCCGCACCGACGAGTTCGACGAGGCCGAGGCAGAGGACCCGATGCTGGTCTTCAACCTCACCGACCAGGTGCGCGAGTCGATCCAGCAGACGCTCTTCTCGCTCCTGCTGGAGCGCGACTCCGTCTTCCGCTGAGCCTTCCGCTGAGCGCCGTGCCGCTGGCGTGGCTCAGTGGCGACCGTGGTCGCGGGCGGCCATCCCCGCCGCCACGCCGCCGGCGACGACGCCGCCGACCGCGCCCGCGAGCAGCCCCAGGCGCGCGGCCTTGCGGCCGGTCCGGTAGTCGCGGATCTCCCAGCCCTGGGCCCGGGCGTGTGCGCGCAGCTCCGAGTCGGGGTTGATGGCGACCGGGTGGCCCACCAGCGACAGCATCGGCAGGTCGTTGAAGGAGTCGGAGTAGGCCGCGCAGCGCGCGAGGTCGAGGCCCTCACGCTCGGCCAGCGCCAGGATGGCCTCGGCCTTGGCCGGGCCGTGGAGCAGGTCGCCCACCAGGCGGCCGGTGTAGACCCCGTCCTCGCGTTCGGCGACGGTGCCCATGGCGCCGGTGAGGCCCAGGCGCCGCGCGATCGTCGAGGCGATCTCGATGGGGGCGGCGGTCACCAGCCAGACTCGCTGGCCGAGGTCGAGGTGCATCTGGGCCAGCGCGCGGGTGCCCGGCCAGATCCGGTGGGCCATCGCCTCGTCGAAGATCTCGTCGCCGAGGTCCTCCAGCTCGGCCACGGTGTGGCCCTTGATGAAGCTGAGGGCCGACTCGCGGGCCTCGGCGATGTGCTCGGGGTCCTCCACGCCGGCCAGCCGGAACCAGGCCTGCTTGTAGACGGCCCCGAGGATGTCGCGGGTGCCGAAGAACTTGCGCTTGTAGAGGCCCTTGGCGAAGTGGAAGATGCTCGCACCCTGCATCACGGTGTTGTCGACGTCGAAGAAGGCGGCGGCCCGGTCATCGACGGGCAGAGCCAGCGCATGCTCGACCTCGGCGGTGGCGGCAGCGGCCTCCCCGGCCAGCGTGGAGCGCCGGCGCAGGTCCTGGGGCCGGGCGACAGCGCGGTGCTTGTCCGACTGGGTCACGGGTCCAGAGTAGGGGAGGAGGGGTGGCCGGATGTGTCAGTATCACCATCATGCCGAGACCCACAGACGTCGCTGACCTCGTGGCCTCCGCTGCTGCGGAGTGCCCGGACCGCCTCGCGCTCGTGGAGGTGGGTGGTCGCAGCCTGACGTGGGCAGGCCTCGAGGACGAGGTGGCCCGGGTGGCCAGCGGCCTCAACCGCTTCGACGTGTTCGGCGGCCACCGGGTGATGATCGTCCTGGGCAACCGCCTCGAGTTCGTCACCACCTACCTGGGTGCCTTGCGCGCCCACGCCGTGGCCGTGCCGGTGAACCCGCAGGCCGCTCCGTACGACCTGGCCCGCATGGTCGCCGACTCCGGCGCCCGGATGGTGGTCGCCGCGGCGGACACCGCCCCTCGCGTCCGCGAGGCCGTCGCGATGCTCGCGGCCGCGTTGGACGGCACGCCGCTCGACGGCGCCGGCGAGCTGGAGCCCGAGCTGCTCGCCCGGGCGCGGGTGCCCCGGCTCGTGGTGCTCGGCGAGGGCGTGGAGTCGCCCGAGGTGACCTACGCCGACCTGGTCTCCGGACCCGCGGAGCCGGTCGCCTCCGCCGGTGACGCCGAGCGCCTCGCGGCGCTGCTCTACACCGCTGGCACCAGCGGTCGGCCGCGGGCGGCGATGCTGACCCATCGGGCGCTGCTCGCCAACATCGAGCAGGTCGCCGACACCGATCCGCCGATGATGCACGGCGACGACGTGGTGCTCGGGGTGCTGCCGCTCTTCCACGTCTACGGCCTCAACGCGGTCCTGGGCAGCGTGCTGCGCCACCGCGCCAAGCTGGTGCTGGTCGACGGGTTCGACCCGGAGGCCACCCTGGACCTGATCGACGACGAGGCGATCTCGGTGCTGCCGGTGGCGCCCGCGGTCTTCGGCCACTGGAACGGTCGCGACCAGCTGCGTGAGCGGCTCGGTCCCGTACGCCTGGTGCTGTCGGGGTCGGCGGTGCTGGCCGGTCCGGTCTCCGCGGAGTTCACCGCCGGCACCGGGCTGGAGGTCCACCAGGGCTACGGACTGACCGAGGCGTCGCCGGTGGTCACCACCACGATGCGCTCGGCCCAGGTGCGGCCCGGCTCCGTGGGACGCCCGTTGAGCGGGGTCGAGGTGCGTCTGGTCGACGAGGTGACCGGTCACCTGGAGGGTGACGACCCCGGCGAGATCCAGATCCGTGGCGCCAACCTCTTCAGCGGTTACTGGCCCGACGGTGCCGACGGTCCCGACACCGACGGCTGGTGGCCGACCGGCGACGTCGGCTACATCGACGCCGACGGCGACCTCTACCTGGTCGACCGCGTGCGCGACATGGTGGTCGTGCACGGGTTCAACGTCTACCCCTCCGAGGTGGAGGACGTGGTGGCCGAGGTGGAGGGGGTCTCAAGTGCGGCGGTGATCGGCGTCGACGACCCCGAGACCGGCGAGGCCGTGGTGGCGTACGTCGTCTCCAGCGAGCCTGCCGAGGCCGTCGAGGCGGCAGTGCGTGACCACGTCGCGGGTCGACTGGCCCGGTTCAAGCAGCCGACCCGGATCGAGGTGGTGACCGAGCTGCCCACCACGGTCACCGGCCGGGTGGAGAAGGGACGCCTGCGCGGCATCGAGCGCCGGCGGGCCCTCGGTCTGCTGGAGTGACCCGCGCCGGGGGATGATGGACCCATGTCCGAGCCCTCGAGCACCGCCCGCGTCACCCTCTACGGACGCCCCGGCTGCCACCTCTGCGACGACGCTCGCGCGGTGGTCGAGCGGGTCTGCGCCGACCTCGGCGAGAGCTTCGTGGAGGTCGACATCGACTCCGACGAGGACCTCTACGACCGCTTCGGCGAGGAGATTCCGGTCACGTTCGTCGACGGTCGCCAGCATGACTTCTGGCGGGTGGACGAGGCGCGGCTGCGGGCGGCGCTGACCCGCTGACGAATCCCTCCTCGGGAGGGCTGTGTCCCATCTCACCTGCGAGTTCACCCGGGTCGACGGATTTTGTTCTCACGTTCACAAACTCCTAAAGTGGCTGGGCCGAACGATTCCTGCCCCCGGAGCCCACCGGTGGATCGATCAGCTGGAAAGAGACGTCCCAGTGAGTTCACGGTCCTCTGCCGACAACGCGCGAGAGATCCCTGAAGCGACGGTCGCCCGACTGCCCGTCTACCTCAGGGCGCTGACCGGGCTCACCGAGAGCGGCGTCGCCACCTGCTCCAGCGAGGAGCTGGCCGCTGCTGCCGGCGTCAACAGCGCCAAGCTGCGCAAGGACCTCTCCTACCTGGGGTCCTACGGCACCCGCGGCGTCGGCTACGACGTCGAGTACCTGACCTACCAGATCGCCCGCGAGATCGGCGTGACCCACGACTGGCCCGTCGTCATCGTCGGGATCGGCAACCTGGGGCACGCCCTGGCCAACTACTCCGGCTTCCGCAGCCGCGGGTTCCGGGTCGTGGCCCTGCTCGACGCCGACCCGTCGCGCGCCGGTGAGGAGGTGGCCGGCATCGCCGTGCAGTCCTTCGACCGGCTCGAGGAGATCGTCACAGAGCACGGTGTCGCGATCGGCGTCATCGCGACCCCCGCCCCCGCGGCCCAGGACGTCGCCGACCGGATGGTCGCCGCCGGCATCTCGAGCATCCTCAACTTCGCGCCGCGCGTGCTGGCCGTGCCGCCCGGAGTCGACGTACGCAAGGTCGACCTGTCGATCGAGCTGCAGATCCTCGCCTACCACGAGCAGCGCAAGGCAGCCATCGAGCAGCCCGCCCAGCTCGAGCCCGAGCACGCCGAGCAGACCGAGCACGCCGAGCAGTGCGTGCCCGCCGTCGACGGTGCCCTGGCGCAGGAGGTGCTGTCGTGAGCGTCCTGGTCGTGGGCATCTCCCACAAGTCCGCGCCCGTCTCGGTGCTGGAGAGCCTCGCGCTCGACTCCGACGGGGCCCGCAAGCTCGTGCTCGACGTGGTGGACGCCGAGCACGTCGGCGAGGCCGCGGTCATCTCGACCTGCAACCGCCTTGAGATCTACGCCGACGTCGACCGGTTCCACGGCTCGGTGGAGGAGCTCTCCCGCCTGCTCGTCGCCCAGTCCGGGGTCGCGCCGGAGTCGATGGTGCCGCACCTCTACGTGCACTACGACGACGGTGCGGTCTCCCACCTCTTCCACGTCGCCGCCGGCATGGACTCGATGGTGCTCGGCGAGGGCCAGATCCTGGGTCAGGCCCGTGAGGCGCTGCGCGTGGGCCAGGAGCTCGGCACGGTCGGGCCCGCCCTCAACTCGCTCTTCCAGCAGGCCCTGCGGGTCGGCAAGCGCACCCACGCCGAGACCGACGTCGACGCGGCGGCGCCCTCGATGGTCTCGGCCGCCCTGGCCCAGGTGCTCGGCGACGAGGGGGCCAGCGACAAGGTCGTCCTGGTGCTCGGCGCCGGGTCGATGGCGGCGCTCTCGGTCGCGACCGTGACGCGGCAGGGCGCGCGCGAGGTGGTGATCGCCAACCGCTCGCTGGCCAACGCTCAGCGCCTCGCCACGGAGTACGCGACCGACGGCGAGGTCCGAGCCGTGCCGGTCGACGAGCTGGACGACGAGCTCGGTCGTGCCGACGTGCTGGTCGCCTGCACCGGCGCCGCCGGCGTCGTGCTGACCGCAGCGGAGCTCGCGGCCGCGCGCGAGGGGCGTACGCACCCGCTCCACGTGCTGGACCTGGCGTTGCCCCACGACGTCGACCCCGCCGCCGCGGAGCTGCCCGGCGTGCACGTCATGGACCTGGCCACCCTCGCCGAGCGCCTGGGCGACGACCACGACGCCGTACGCAGCGTGGCCGGCGTCCGCGAGATCGTCGCCGAGGAGGTCGCTGCGTTCCTCGCCGCCCGCCGCCAGGCGAGCGTGACGCCGACTGTGGTGGCTCTGCGCACCATGGCGACCGGCGTGGTCGAGGCCGAGATGGAGCGTCTCGAGGCGCGCCTGGGCGACCTCGACCCGGCCGTCACCGCCGAGGTCCGCCGCACCGTGCACCGGGTCGCCGAGAAGTTGCTCCACCAGCCCACCGTGCGGGTGCGCGAGCTGGCCGCCGAGTCCGGCGCGGTCTCCTACGCCGCCGCGCTGGCCGAGCTGTTCGCCCTCGACCCCGACGCGGTCTCCGCCGTCACCCGCCCCGACCTCGTCGAAGGAGGCAACCGATGAGCCGCGTCCTGCGTCTCGGCACCCGTGCCTCAGCGCTCGCGACCACCCAGTCGGGCATGATCGCCGACGCGATCCGCACCCGGCTCGGCCGTGAGGTCGAGCTCGTGCACGTCACCACCGAGGGCGACGTCAACCGTGGTCCGCTCGCGCAGATGGGCGGCACCGGCGTCTTCGTCTCCGCGCTGCGTGACGCGTTGCTCGACGGCAGCGTCGACCTGGCCGTGCACTCGTTGAAGGACCTGCCGACCACCCCGCAGGACGGGATCACGCTCGCCGCGATCCCGCCCCGGGAGGACCCCCGCGACGTGCTCGTCGCGCGCGACGGCCTGACGCTCGGCGAGCTGCCTGCGGGCAGCCGCGTGGGCACCGGGTCGCCGCGCCGCGCCGCCCAGCTCGCGGCGCTCGGGCTCGGGTTGGAGATCGTTGCGATCCGTGGCAACGTCGGCACCCGCATCGGCAAGGTGACCAGCGGCGAGCTCGACGGCATCCTGCTGGCCCGCGCCGGCCTCAACCGGCTGGGCCGGGCCGACGAGGCCACCGAGGCGCTCGACCCGTTGCAGATGCTCCCTGCCCCGGGCCAGGGCGCGCTGGCGGTGGAGTGCCGCACCGACGACCACGAGCTGGTCGAGCTGCTCAGCGCGCTCGACGACGCCGCGACCCGGGCGGCGGTGACCTGCGAGCGGCAGGTGCTCAACACGCTCGAGGCCGGGTGCAGCGCCCCGTTGGGTGCGCTGGCCGAGGTGGTCGACGCAGACGAAGGAGAAGAACTCTGGATCAGGGCCGTGGCCCTCTCCGGAGACGGCAGCCGCGTGGTGCGCATGAGCGCCACCGGCGAGCCCGGCGATGCCCAGGGCATCGGCGCCCGCCTGGGGAGCGAGATGCTCGCCGCGGGCGCAGCCGACCTGATGGAGGCACCAGCCTGATGGAAACACCAGTGAGGAAGCAGCAGTCCATGGCTACTGGCAAGACCCCTGACAAGCCGACCCCCACGGGTTGGGTCTCGTTCGTGGGAGGTGGCCCCGGTGACCCGGGGCTGCTCACCGTGCGCGCCGTCGAGCTGTTGCGCTCCGCCGAGGTGGTGATCACCGAGGCGCCCGAGCACGAGGAGATGGTCCGGACGGTACTGGGGCTCCCGGCTCCCGCCCCGGTCGAGGAGGGCGCCGAGGCGCCCGAGACCGACGGTCCGCTCTTCGTCGACGGCGGTTGCGCCGACGACGGCCAGCCGCTGACCAACGCGGCCCGCGGCCGCGTGGTCGTCAAGCACGGCAAGAAGTCGCGCGTCGTCCGTCTCCTGACCGGCGATCCGTTCATGTACGCCTCGGGTCCCGAGGAGGCGCAGGCCTGCGTCAAGGCGGGCGTCGGCTTCGAGATCGTGCCGGGCGTCTCCGCGGTCGCCGCGGTGCCTGCGTACGCCGGCATCCCGCTGACCGACAAGAACCACCGCGAGGTCGCCGTGGTGACCTGCGGCGGCACCGTCGACTGGTCGCAGTACGCCGACGACCGCACCCTGGTGCTGCTCTCGGGCGTCGGGTCGATCGGTGAGTCCGCGAAGGCGCTCATCGAGGCCGGTCGTTCGCCGCAGACCCCGGTGGCGGTGACCCGCGTGGGCACCACCACCGAGCAGTCGACGGTGACCTCCACGCTGGAGAACGTGGCCGCCGACGTGCGGGCCGCCCGCGTGGCGCCGCCGGCGATCATCGTGATCGGCGACGTGGTCAACCTGCGCGAGACGCTCTCGTGGTTCGAGACCAAGCCGCTCTTCGGGTGGCGCGTCCTGGTGCCCCGCACCAAGGAGCAGGCCGCGTCGCTCTCGCACCGGCTGCGTGACTTCGGTGCGGTGCCGGAGGAGGTGCCGACGATCTCGGTCGAGCCGCCCCGCAACCCCCTGCAGATGGACAAGGCCGTCCGCGGCCTCGTCGAGGGTCGCTACGAGTGGATCGCCTTCACCTCGGTCAACGCGGTCAAGGCGGTGCGCGAGAAGTTCGAGGAGTACGGCCTCGACGCGCGCTCGTTCTCCGGCCTGAAGATCGCCGCGGTGGGTGACAAGACCGCCCAGGCGATCGCCGACTGGGGCCTGCGCGCCGACCTGGTGCCGACCGGCGAGCAGTCGGCTCGTGGCCTGGTCGAGGAGTGGCCGCCCTACGACGACGTGCTCGACCCCATCAACCGGGTCTTCCTGCCGCGCGCCGACATCGCCACCGAGGTGCTGGTGAGCGGTCTGGTCGAGCTGGGCTGGGAGTGCGACGACGTCACGGCCTACCGCACCGTGCGTGCGGCCCCGCCGCCGGCGCCGACCCGCGACGCGATCAAGACGGGCAAGTTCGACGCGGTGGTCTTCACCTCGTCGTCGACGGTGCGCAACCTCGTCGGCATCGCCGGCAAGCCGCACCCGTCGACGGTCATCGCCGTGATCGGGCCCGCGACGGCCAAGACCGCCGAGGAGCACGGCCTGCGGGTCGACGTCATGGCCTCCAAGCCCGACGTCGAGGTCCTGGTCGACGCGCTCGCCGACTTCGGTGCCGCGCGCCGCGCCGCGCTGGTCGAGTCGGGCCAGCCGGTCACGCGTCCCTCGGACCGCAAGGCCTCGGGTCGCCGCAAGGCCGCCGCGAAGTAGCTCGTCACGCCCGTACGCCCGCCACGGCGTCATACGGTCGGAGCCCCCGGTGGCTCCCTCCGTATGACGCCGCGGTGCATTTCGCGGGGTGGGTGAGAGGATCGGGGCATGGCTGACCTGGACGACCTGACCGGACCCACCGTGCGACCGCGCCGCCTGCGTACGACGCCCGCGTTGCGGCGGATGGTCGCCGAGACGTCGGTGGAGGCCCGCCAGCTCGTGCTGCCGCTCTTCGTGCGCGAGGGCATCGACGCGCCGGTGCCGATCAGCTCGATGCCCGGCGTCGTGCAGCACACCCGCGACACCCTGAAGGCCGCCGTCGCCGAAGCCGCCGAGCTCGGACTGGGGGGTGTCATGCTCTTCGGCATCCCCGCCACCAAGGACGCGACCGGGTCGGGCGCACTCGACCCGGACGGCATCCTCAACGCCGCGATCGCCGACGTCGTCGGCGAGGTGGGCGACGCGGTCACCGTGATGGCCGACCTCTGCCTCGACGAGTTCACCGACCACGGCCACTGCGGCGTCGTCGACGCGCAGGGGAGGGTCGACAACGACGCCACGCTCCGCCTCTACGCCGCGATGGCCCAGGCGCAGGCCGCGGCCGGGGTCCACATGGTCGGCCCCAGCGGCATGATGGACGGCCAGGTGTCGGTCATCCGGGCGGCGCTGGACGCCGACGCCCACACCGACGTCTCGATCTTGGCCTACTCGGCGAAGTACGCCTCGGCCTTCTACGGCCCCTTCCGTGAGGCCGTCGACTCCTCCCTGCAGGGTGACCGCCGCACCTACCAGCAGGACCCCGCCAACGCGCTCGAGGGCGTACGCGAGGCCCTGCTCGACGTGGAGCAGGGCGCCGACCTGGTGATGGTCAAGCCCGCCCTGGCCTACCTCGACGTGGTGCGGCAGGTGCGCGACGCCGTCGACGTGCCGGTGGCCGCCTACAACATCTCGGGGGAGTACGCGATGGTCGAGGCGGCCGCGGCCAACGGCTGGATCGACCGCGAGCCGGCGATCCTGGAGACGCTCACCTCGATCCGGCGCGCCGGCGCGGACGTCATCCTGACCTACTGGGCCAGCGAGGCCGCCCGGCTGCTCGCTCGCTGACGCCCGCCCCGGCCGGTGCAGACAGTGTGGCGCGTGCCACGTCACCCGTCGGCGAGTTCGCCACGGTTGGGCCACTGGGCCACAATGGCCGGGTGACTTCACGCCCCGACGCCGGCAGCGGCGCGCTGTTCGAGCGCGCCAGCGCCGTGACCCCCGGGGGAGTCAACTCTCCCGTCCGTGCCTTCAACGCGGTGGGAGGCACGCCCCGTTTCGTCCGGTCCGCGCAGGGGGCGTGGCTGACCGACGTCGACGGCAACGACTACGTCGACCTGATCTGCTCGTGGGGCCCGATGCTGCTGGGTCACGCCCACCCCGAGGTGCTCGCCGAGGTCAACGCCGCGGTCGCCCGCGGCACCTCCTACGGCACCCCGACGGTGCCGGAGGTCGAGCTCGCCGAGGAGATCGTGCGGCGTACGCCCGTCGACCGGGTCCGCTTCGTCTCCTCGGGCACCGAGGCCACCATGTCGGCGATCCGGTTGGCGCGCGGCTTCACTGGCCGCGACGTCATCGTGAAGTTCGCCGGCAACTACCACGGCCACGTCGACTCGCTGCTGGCCTCCGCGGGCTCGGGCCTCGCGACCTTCGCGGTGCCCGGCACCCCGGGCGTGCCGGCGTCGTCGACCGACCTGACGCTCGTGCTGCCCTACAACGACCGCGCCGCCGTCACCGCGGCCTTCGCCGAGCACGGCCCGCGCATCGCCGCGGTGATCGTGGAGGCCGCCCCCGGCAACATGGGGATCGTGCCGCCCGAGCCCGGCTTCAACGGCTTCCTCGCCCAGACCTGCCGCGACGCCGGCGCCCTCTTTGTCTCCGACGAGGTGATGACCGGCTTCCGTGCGACCGCGCAGGGCGGCTGGGGCCTCGACGGCGCCCAGGAGGGCTGGGTGCCCGACCTGATGACCTTCGGCAAGGTGATGGGCGGCGGCTTCCCGGCCGCGGCCTTCGGCGGTCGCGCCGATGTGATGGCCCACCTCGCGCCCGAGGGCGGCGTCTACCAGGCCGGCACGCTCTCGGGGAACCCGGTCGCCACCACCGCCGGGCTCGCGACGCTGCGCCGTGCCACCGACGAGGTGTACGCCCACCTCACCGCCGCGGGCGACGCCATCAAGGCGGGGGTCACCGAGGCGTTCACCGCCGTCGGGCTGCCGCACCGCATCCAGTCGGCCGGCACGATGTTCTCGGTCTTCTTCCGCGACGGCGAGGTGCGCGACTTCACCGACGCGAGCGCGCAGGACGAGAAGGCGTACGCGGCGTTCTTCCACGCGATGCTCGACGCCGGGGTCCACCTGCCGCCCAGTGCCTACGAGTGCTGGTTCGTCTCGGCCGCCCACGACGACCGCGCCGTGCAGACGGTGCTCGACGCGCTGCCCGGCGCCGCCCGCGCCGCAGCCACCGCTGGAGGAGACGCATGAGCGAGACGACGCTGGTCCACCTGCTGCGCCACGGCGAGGTGCACAACCCCCAAGGCATCCTCTACGGGCGCCGTGACGGCTTCCACCTCTCCGACCTGGGCGTCAAGATGGCCACCCGGATCGCCGAGTCGATCGGCGAGCGCGACATCGTGCACATGCGTACGTCCCCGCTCGAGCGCGCCCAGGAGACCGCGGCCCCGCTCGCCGCGGTCAGGGGCCTGACGCCCGAGATCGACCCGCGGGTGATCGAGTCGACCAACAAGTTCGAGGGCATCAGCTTCGGCGAGGGCGCGATGACGCTGGTCAAGCGCCCGCACCTGTGGCGCCACCTCTACAACCCGTTCAAGCCGTCGTGGGGCGAGCCCTACGACGAGATGGCGGCCCGGATGCTCGCCGCGGTGCACGACGCCCGCGACGCCGCCCGCGGCCATGAGGCCGTCATCGTCAGCCACCAGCTGCCGATCTGGACGCTTCGGCTGCACGCCGAGCGGAAGTCGTTCGTGCACGACCCGCGCAACCGCCAGTGCACCCTCTGCTCGCTGACCACGCTGCACTTCACCGGTGACGCGCTGACCCGGGTCAGCTACTCCGAGCCTGCCGGCGACCTCATCCCCACCAAGGACAAGAACGCGCCCTTCTCCGCGGGTGGCGCGCCCGACGAGAAGCGGCCCTGACCGTGCCCGTGCGTCCCCCCTCGCCCGCCTCCCCGTCGCGGACCTCCGGTGCTGCCGCCGTGCTGGTCGCGCTCCTGCTCGTGCTCACCGGCTGCTCCTCGGTCGAGGGCACCGGCGGCAAGGGCTACGTGACCGCCGACGGCACGGTGCGGATGGTCGACGAGGGCGAGCGCGAGGCGCCGGTCGAGCTGAGCGGTGAGGGCCTGGACGGCGAGCAGCTCGATCTCGCCGACTTCCGGGGCACGACGACGGTCGTCAACGTCTGGGGTGCCTGGTGTGCCCAGTGCCGCCACGAGATGCCCGACCTGGTCGAGGCCGCCGCCGAGACCGAGGGCATCGCGCAGTTCGTGGGCATCAACATCCGCGACGGCTCCACCAGCCAGGCGCTCAGCTTCAACCGCAAGTTCGGCGTGGAGTACCCCTCCTTCTACTCGCCCGACGGCAAGGCGCTGCTGCCCTTCCACGACACCATCCCGCCCAACGCGATCCCCTCGACCGTGGTGCTCGACGCCGAGGGCCGGGTCGCCGCGGCGATCATCGGCGTGCTGCCCTCGGCCGGCACGCTGGTCGGCGTGATCGAGGACGTCTCCGGGAAGTCCGCCGATGAGTGATCTCTTCGGTGAGGTCGCCAGCTCCGGAACGCTGCTGCTCGCGATCCCCGTGGCGCTGGTCGCTGGCCTCGTGTCGTTCTTCTCGCCCTGCGTGATCCCGCTGCTGCCGGGCTACCTCTCGTACGCCACGGGCCTGTCCGGCGCCGACCTCGCGACCGGCGAGGCGGAGCGGCGCCGGGGCCGCATGCTGCTCGGCTCGGTGCTCTTCGTGCTCGGCTTCGCGGCGGTCTTCGTCGCGCTCGGCTCGATCTCCGGCGCGCTGGGCGAGTGGCTGGTCACCTGGACCGAGCAGATCACGATGGCGCTGGGCGCGCTGACGATCGTGCTCGGTCTCGCCTTCGCCGGGTGGCTGCCGTTCCTGCAGCGTGACTTCCGCATCCACAAGGTGCCGGCCGTGGGCCTGGCCGCCGCGCCGTTGCTGGGTTTCCTCTTCGGCCTGGGCTGGACGCCGTGCCTGGGGCCGACGCTGCAGGTCATCCTGACCCTGGCCTACACCGAGGGCACCGCTGCCCGCGGCGCACTGCTGGCCGGCGTCTACTCGCTGGGCCTCGGGGTGCCGTTCATCGTGGCCGGCCTGGCCTACCGCCGGGCGCTCGGCGCCTTCGCGTTCGTCAAGCGTCACCAGGTCGCGGTGATGCGGGTCGGTGGCCTGATGCTCGTGGCCGTTGGCGTGCTCATGGTCACCGGCTGGTGGCTCGAGATGGTCTCCTGGCTCCAGGTGCGCCTGGTCTCCGACTTCGAGGTGGCGGTGTGAACGAGCTCAACCTGGTCGAGTTCCTGCGCTGGACGTGGCGACAGCTGACCTCGATGCGCACCGCCCTGGTGCTCCTGCTGCTGCTGGCGCTCGCCGCCGTGCCCGGCTCGCTGGTGCCCCAGGCCAACGTGGACGCCCTCAAGACGTCGCAGTGGCAGGACAACCACCCGAAGCTGACGCCGGTCTACGAGAAGCTCGGCCTCTTCGACGTCTACTCCTCACCGTGGTTCGCCGCGATCTACCTGCTGCTCGTCGTCTCGCTGGTGGGCTGCATCGTGCCGCGCACCAAGGTCTACTTCCGGGCCATGCGGGCGCGACCCCCGAAGGCGCCCCGCCACCTGACCCGGTTGGGCGACCACGCGACGTACGAGACCCAGGCCTCGGTCGACGAGGTGCTCGCGCGGGCCGAGCAGGTGCTGCGTCGCCGCCGCTTCCGACGCGACCGCCACGACGAGGGCACCGACCAGGGCTTCGTCGCTGCCGAGAAGGGCCACCTGCGCGAGGCGGGCAACCTGGTCTTCCACCTGTCGATCCTGGTGGTGATGGCGGGCGTGGCCGCGGGCAACCTCTTCGGCTACCAGGGCGGCGTGATCGTGACCGTCGGCAACGGCTTCTCCAACAACCTCACCCAGTACGACGACTTCGTGCCCGGCAGCCTCTACCGCACCGAGTGGATGGAGCCCTTCGCATTCGACATCGACGAGTTCGACATCGAGTGGCTGACCAGCGGCGCCGGCGCCGGTCAGGCTCGCAACTTCGTGTCGCACCTGACCTACACCGAGGAGCCGGGGGGTGAGGAGAAGGAGTACGACCTGCGGGTCAACCACCCCTTGACCATCGGCTCCACCGACATCTTCCTGATCGGTCACGGCTACGCCCCGGTCATCACCGTGACCGACTCCGAGGGCGAGGTCGCCTACTCCGGGCCGACGATCTTCCTGCCCACCGACATGAACTTCCGCTCGTTCGGCGTGGTCAAGGCGCCCGACGCCGCCACCCCGCTGGCCCTGGAGGGTGAGCTCTACCCGACCTACGCCTTCGCCGACGGCCCCTACTCGCAGTTCGGCCAGCTGGTGAACCCGCTGGTCTCGATGGAGGTCTACACCGGCGACCTGGGCCTGGACGACGGCATCAGCCAGTCGGTCTACGTGCTCAACAAGGCGAAGGCCGAGAAGGTGACCGCCGACGACGGCGGCATGTTCCGCCTCGACATGCGCCCCGGTGACACCGTCGAGCTGCCCGACGGGCTCGGCTCGGTGACCTTCGAGGGCATCGAGCGCTGGAACAAGATCCAGATCAGCCAGACCCCGGGCAAGTTCGTGGCCCTGGCCGGTGTGGTCCTGGCCCTGCTCGGCCTGATCGGCTCCCTGTACGTCCGTCCCCGCCGCGTCTGGGTCCGTGCCCGGCGCCTGGAGGGCCGCACCCTCGTCGAGGTCGGTGGCCTCGACCGTTCGGCCGGCGGCGACGTCGGCGAGGAGATCGAGGCCCTCACCGCAGAGCTGAAGGCCGCAGCGGCCCCCGCAGCACCGAAGGCCGACGAGGCCGACGCAGCACCGAAGGAGCAGTCGTGACCGACACCCAGTGGGAAGTCCTGAGCAACCAGGCGATCACCGTCGCCGGAGTGGTCTACTTCCTCGCCCTGCTGAGCCACCTGGTGGCGTGGGCCGGCCTGCGGCAGGTGCCGCACACCGAGGAGGTCACCACGGGTCGCACGGCGCTCTTCGACCGCCTCGGCCTGGTCCTGACCGCCCTCGGCGGTCTCGTCCACCTCGTGGGGCTGGTGGGGCGCGGCATGGCCGCCGACCCCAACCGGGTGCCGTGGGGCAACATGTACGAGTTCTCGATCTCCGGCGCCTGGTTCGTCGTGGTGATCTACCTGGTGACCTACAAGCGGTTCAAGCTCTCCTGGCTGGCCCCGTGGGTCGTCGGGGTCGTGCTCTCGGTGCTGATGCTCGCGGTGATCTGGCTGCACAAGCCGGTTGCGCCGCTGACCGAGGCGCTCGACTCGCCGTGGCTGGTGATCCACGTCGTCTCGGCGGTGATCGCGACCGCCGCCTTCACCCTCGGTGGGATCCTGGTCGTGCTCCACCTCGTCAAGGAGCGCGCCGAGAAGAAGGACGCCGAGGTCGGGCGGGAGCGTACGACCGGTTACCTGGCACGGGTGCCCAGCACGAAGGTGCTCGACCGCATCTCCTACCGGATGCACGCCTTCGGCTTCCCGGTGTGGACCTTCGCAGTGCTGATCAGCGGACCGATCTGGGCCCACGAGGCGTGGAGCCGCTACTGGAACTGGGACCCCAAGGAGGTCTGGGCGTTCATCACGTGGGTGATCTACGCGGCCTACCTGCACGCCCGCACGACCGCCGGCCTGCGCGGCCGGGTGGCCTCGGTGCTGGCCCTGGTGGGTCTGGCGACGCTGTGGTGGAGCTTCGTCGGGGTCAACTTCTTCTCGACCACCTCGCAGCACTCCTACGCCGAGGGCGCCGCTGTCGTTCAGGTGGTGCCGGTCGAGTCCTCGTCGGGCGCCTCGTCCTGACGAGCTGAGTCGTTCCCGTCCTTGCGCGGCGGCGTCCCCTCGGGGGCGTCGCCGTTCTGCTTCGCCTGGCGGCGCCGCTCGGCCTCGAGACGCCACAGGAAGTCGGGGTCGTCGTCGGGCGCGACCTGCCGGGGAGGCTCCCGCCGGCGGACGGGCCGCGGCACGCCCCGCCGTTCGATCACCCGGGTGAGGCCGTAGACGACCAGGGCGATGACGACGACGGCGAGCAGGACCTTCAGCACGCCTCCAGCCTAGGACGTGAGGGAAGGGTGCGGTCGCCGTGCCACGGAGCCGCGACCTAGAGTGGAAGGCGTGAAGGAGTTCTGGATCTACAACCTGCTGCGTCTGGCGATGCTGGCCTCGTCCGTCATCATCGTGATCGGTGTCTGGTCGCTCCTCGCCGACGAGGTGCCGCTCCTGTGGGCCCTCGTGGTCGCCTTCGTCCTGTCGGGCATCTCGTCCTGGTTCCTGCTGGCACGTCAGCGCGAGGCCCTCGCCCTGGTCCTGCAGCAGCGTGCGGGCCGCGCGTCGGAGCGACTGGAGGCCTACAAGGCACGCGAGGACACGGACTGACCTCACCCGTCGTCCCGTCCGGGACACCGGTCCCGATATCCTGCCCGGATGGAATTCGACGTCCGTACGCTCGATCCCACCGACCCCTCGACCGACCCGGAGCTGCTGCGCGGCTACCTGGCCGCGGTCAACCGGGGTTTCCACGAGAACCGTTCCGGTCCTGAGGGCGAACGCCACTGGCTCGCCGACGTCCGGGGCAACGGCACCCGCCTTCACGGCGCCTGGCTGCCCGAGGGCGTCTACGGCGCGGGGGTCGTGCCCGTCGCGACGGTGGTGAGCTGGCTCGGTTCGCTCAACACCGGCTCGCAGCTGCTCGACCTGCACATGGTCTCCGACGTGACCGTCAGCCCGGCCAACCGCCGTCAGGGCCTGGCCCGCACCCTCATCGAGCGCGACCTCGCCGAGGCCGCCGCGGCCGGGCGCCCGATGGCCGCCCTGACGGTCTCCGAGGCCCCGATCTACCGCCGCTTCGGCTTCGGGCCCTCCTCGTTCTTCTCCAAGGTGAGCGTCGACGCCGGCCCCCGGTTCGCCTTCGACTACTTCGAGCCGACCGGCCGCTTCGTGCACGTAGAGCCGGCTGACCTGGGCGACGTGCCCGCGACGATCTTCGACGCGTGGCACGCGCAGCGCCGTGGCTCGGTGAGCCGCACCGCCTTCTTCGACGCCTTCGTGCACGGTGAGTGGGACTGGAAAGGCCAGAAGCCCGAGATGGGTCTGCGCGCCGTCGTGCACCTCGACGAGCACGACGAGCCCCACGGCTACGTGCTCTACCGCCACGGAGGGTGGAAGCAGGACCACACGGTCACGGTGGAGAGCCTGGTGTCGCTGAGCCCCGAGGGTGAGCTCGCGCTCTGGCACTTCCTCACCGGCATCGACCTGACCGACACGGTGAAGGCGACGGTGCCGGTCGACCACATCCTGCCGTGGGCGTTGCAGGACCGCCGGTGCGTGAAGCGCAGCGGCCCCTTCGACCACATCTGGTTGCGCATCCTCGACGTGGTCGCGAGCCTCGAGGCCCGTCCCTGGTATGCCGACGGCGAGGTCGTGCTGGGGGTCACCGACCACCAGGGGCACGCCGAGGGTCGCTGGGCGGTGCGAGTCGAGGCAGGCCGTGCCACGGTCGTACGCAGTGACGCGCGGCCGGAGGTGAGCCTCGACGTCGCGACGCTGGGCGCCGCCTACCTGGGCGCGGTCGACGTGCCCACGCTCGTGCACGCCGGGCAGATCCGGGGCGACGCCGACGCATTGGCGACCTGGGCGGCGATGAGTGACGGCGGGCCGGAGCCCTACTCGCTCACCTCGTTCTGAGGGTGTCGCTCAGGCGGCGTTGAGGACGACGCTGACCAGCGCCGCCCACCACAGCTGCCCCATGCCGGTGGCCGCCAGCACGGGGATCAGCGCCGGGCCTTCCGCCCCGCCCAGCACGGCCCGCAGGGCGGGCACCATGCGGACGACGAAGACGAGGGCGAGCAGCACGCTCCAGTGGGTGGCGGCGGCGACCGCCACCACGGCGGCGACCGACGCCAGCACCAGGAGGGCGTAGAAGGCGCGGGTACGCGAGTCGCCCAGGCGCACAGCCAGCGTGCGCTTGCCGGCCACCACGTCGGTGGGGATGTCGCGCAGGTTGTTGGTCACCAGCACGGCGCAGGCCAGCGCGCCGATCCCCACGCCTGAGTAGAGGGCGGCCCACTCGAAGGTCTCGGTCTGCACGAAGGTGGTGCCGACGACGGCGACGAGGCCGAAGAAGACGAAGACCATCACCTCGCCCAGGCCCAGGTAGCCGTAGGGCTTCTTGCCGCCGGTGTAGAACCAGGCGGCGACGATGCACACGACACCGACGGCGACGAGCCACCACGCGGTGGTGGCGGCCAGCACGAGGCCGGCCAACGCGGCGACCCCGAAGGCAGCGAAGGCGGCGCGCCTCACCGCGGCCGGAGTGGCGTTGCCCGAGCCGACCAGACGCATCGGCCCGACGCGGTCCTCGTCGGTGCCGCGGATGCCGTCGGAGTAGTCGTTGGCGTAGTTGACCCCCACCTGCAGCGCGAGGCTGACCACGAGGGCCAGCAGGGCCTTCCAGATCACCAGCCCGTCCGCGTACGCCGCCACACCGGTGCCGACGAGCACCGGGGCCAGAGCCGCGGGGAGGGTGCGGGGACGCGCTCCGGCGACCCAGAGCGTGAGTCGGGAGGGGGAGCCGCCCGCGGGGCGTCGTGAAGCCGTGACCACCGGACGATTCAATCAGGTGGCGCTGCGATTCTCCTTCGGGGCTGCGCGACGAGCCGTATCCTCGGTGCATGACGATGCAGTTCCGCCGAAGGGTGGTGCTCGTCGTCATCCTCGTATTCCTCGTGCCGCTGGGGTTGACGGCCTGGCTGACCCGTGCGCCGGTGCCGGTGGCCGAGCCGCGGGACTACCTCGACTGCCTCCCCTTCGAGCAGCCACGCACCGTCGAGGACATCAACGACTTCATCGTCAAGGCCCAGGAGACACCCGGGTTCGTGGGCGGCGACGTCGGCGCCTCGACGCGGTTGTCGGACGGTCGCAGCCTCTGGGTCTTCGGTGACACCCTGAGGCCCGAGGAGGAGCCGGGGGAGTCGATGGTGCGCAACTCGATGCTGCTGATGGGGCAGGGCTGCGCGTCGGTCTACCGGTCGGCCGACAACGGCGCCGCCGTGCCGGACCGTGGTGACGGGGTCGGCTACTGGCCGATGAGCGTGGTGGCCGTGCCGGGGCAGGACGGCGCCGACCGGGTGGCGGTGGGTCTCATGCGGGTCCGGGCCACCGGCCAGGGCATGTGGGACTTCGAGATCGTCGGGTCGAGCGTCGCCCGGTTCGAGGTCCCGGTCAACGGCACACCCGAGCTGGTGGGTGTCACCGACCTGGGGCCGGACGACCGATCACTGGCCAGGCCGTTGTGGGGGGCGGCGGTCGCGCTGCGGGGAGAGCGAGTGCACGTCTACGGCACGGCGACCCCCGGCGACCCCTACGTCTTCGGCTACTCCCTGCACGTGGCGCGCACGACGGTGGACGACTACCTGGACCCGTCGTCGTGGGAGTACTTCGACGGCGTCGGATGGAGCTCCGACCCGAACGCCGCGACCAGCCTGATCCCGGCAGAGGCCGGCGTCTCACGGGTGCTGAGCGTCCTCGAGCGAGATGGCGCCTGGTACGCAGTGAGCAAGCGGTTGGACTTCCTCGGAGACGAGCTCGTGATCTGGAAGGCCGACGCCCCCACCGGCCCGTTCGTGGCCACCACCCCGGTGGCGGACATCCCCACCGACGAGACGTTCCTGCAGTACATGCCACTCGCCCACCCCGACCTCCTCCCGGAGGACGACAGCGTGGTCGTGAGCTGGAGCGTCAACGCCATGGACCCCGCGATCCTGCGGAAGGACCCGCGGCTCTACCGGCCCAAGTTCCTGCGGGTGCCCTTGCCCTAGGCAGTCCCACCTGCTCCGGCCGTTCGCCGCGCCAACTAGCGTGGAGGCGTGGAGTTCCTGCGCCCCTCCGACGACCCGGCCGTCGCCGTCGACCAGCTGTCGGCCTGGCTCGAGGCCGACGAGCCGCAGCGACTCCTCATCGAGACCTCCGGGTCCACCGGCCGACCGAAGCGGGTCGTCCTGACCCGTGAGGCGGTGCTGGCCTCGGTGCACGCCTCCGCCCGGCGCCTCGGCACGCTTCCGGGCCGGTGGGCGCTGGTGCTGCCCTCCTCCTACGTCGCCGGCGTCCAGGTGATCGTCAGGTCGCTCGTCGCCGGCTGGCGCCCCGTGCTCGGTGGGTGGGCCGACGACGCCGGCCCCGCGGCGTACACCTCGCTCGTGCCGACCCAGCTGCACCGGATGCTGCCCTCCGCCGATGACGTTGCTGCCCTGGCCGCCATGGAGGCGGTGCTGCTCGGTGGCGGTCCCATCGACCCGGCTCTGCGCCGCGCGGCCGAGGAGGCGGGGATCCGCGTGGTGGCCACCTACGGGGCCTCCGAGACCGCTGGTGGCTGCGTCTACGACGGTGTGCCGCTCGACGGGGTCGCCGTCGGCATCGCGGCCGACGGCCGGGTCCGCCTCGGCGGTCCCACCATCTTCGCCGGCTACGACGGTGACCCCGAGCTCACCGCCCAGACGCTCGTCGACGGCTGGTACCTCACCTCGGATGCCGGCCGCCTCGACGAGGACGGCCACCTCCAGGTGCTCGGGCGCCTCGACGACGTCGTGGTCAGCGGTGGCGTCAACGTGCCGCTGCCGGCCGTCGCCGCGCGGCTGCGCGAGCACCCTGCCGTCGCCCAGGCAGAGGCCGTCGGGGTGCCGGACGACGAGTGGGGACAGGCCGTCGCCGCCGTCGTCGTGCGGCACCCCGGTCACGCCGACCCCTCGCTCGACGAGCTGCGCGACTGGGTCGCCACCGCCCATCCCCGGTCCTGGGCGCCGCGCCACCTCGTCGTCCTGCCCGAGCTGCCGCTGCTGGCCAACGGCAAGGTCGATCGTCAGGCCCTGCTCGCCGCGGTCGAGGCAGGGGGCGCCGCGTGATGCGTACGCACGTGTGGTCGATCCCGATGCGCCACCGCTTCCGTGGCATCACCGTCAGGGAGGGCGTGCTGCTCGAGGGCCCCGGCGGGTGGGGGGAGTGGAGCCCGTTCCTGGAGTACGCGCCCGAGATCGCCGCACCCTGGCTGCGCTGCGCCGTGGAAGCCGCGAACGGCGGCTGGCCCGCCCCGGTGCGTGACCGGGTGCCGGTCAACGTCACCGTGCCGGCCGTCGACGCCGAGCGCGCCCACGCCATTGTGACCGCCGGGGGCTGCGCCACGGCCAAGGTCAAGGTCGCCGAGCCCGGCCAGACGCTCGCCGACGATTTGGCCCGTGTCGAGGCGGTCCGCGACGCGCTCGGCCCCGGCGGCCGGATCCGCATCGACGTCAACGGCCTCTGGGGCGTCGACACGGCCACCACCTCGATCCCGCTCGTCGACCGGGCCGCTGGAGGCCTGGAGTACGTCGAGCAGCCCTGCGCCGACGTCGAGGACCTCGCCCGCGTCCGCCGCCGCGTCGACGTGCCCGTCGCCGCCGACGAGTCGATCCGGCGCGCCGAGGACCCCTACCGCGTCCGCGACCTCGAGGCCGCCGACGTCGCGGTGCTCAAGGTCCAGCCCCTCGGCGGGGTGCGCGCCTGCCTGCGGATCGCCGAGGAGATCGGCCTGCCCGTCGTCGTCTCCTCCGCGCTCGAGTCCAGCGTCGGCATCGCCGCCGGCGTGGCGCTCGCCGCCGCCCTGCCCGAGCTGCCGTACGCCTGTGGCCTGGCCACCGTGCAGATGTTCACCGACGACCTGGTCACGCGGTCCCTGCTGCCCGTCGAGGGACACCTTCCGGTCGGCCCCGTGGAGGTCGACCCACAGGCGCTGACCCGGCTCGCTGCGCCGGCCGATCGGCGCGCCCACTGGGAGCAGCGCCTTGCCCTGGTGGCGGAGCGACTGCCCGACGTGGGGCAGGATCTCTCCTCGTGAGCGACTCCACCCAGCTGGCCCGCCAGGTCGTCCAGGCCCTGCTGGACGCCGGCGTGCGCGAGGCGGTGCTGGCGCCGGGCTCGCGCAACGCCCCGCTCTCCTTCGCGCTGCTCGCCGCCGACCGGGCCGGTGCGCTGCGGCTCCACACCCGCATCGACGAGCGCAGCGCCGGATTCCTCGCCCTCGGCCTGGCCCGCACCTCGGGACGACCCGTCGCGGTCTCCTGCACCTCGGGCACGGCGGTGGCCAACCTCGCCCCCGCGGCCCTGGAGGCCCACCACGAGCACCTGCCGTGGATCGCCGTCACGGCCGACCGGCCACTCCGGCTGCGAGGCACGAGCGCCAACCAGACCACCGAGCAGGTCGGGCTGCTCCCGCGCGCCGAGGTGCTCGACCTCGCCGCAGGCGACGAGGTCGACGTGCCGGTCGGAGCGCTGCTGGCGGCCCGCGGACCCGTCCACCTCAACGTCCAGTTCGACGAGCCCCTCACGCCCGTCGACGACTGGGTGCCCCGGCCCACCACGGCCCGCCCGCCGGCACCGGCGTCCACCCCCGAGCCGAAGGTGCTGGCCCGAGGGCCGCGTACGGTCGTGGTTGCCGGCGACGGCGCCGGCCCCGCGGCGCGTCTCCTGGCTGAACAGGCCGGTTGGCCGCTGCTGGCGGAGCCGAGCTCCGGGGCCCGCGCCGGCAGTCATGCCGTGCCGGCCTACCGGGTGCTGCTCGGCACCGAGCTCGCCGCGGAGGTCGAACGAGTCGTCGTGGCCGGGCACCCGACCCTCTCGCGTCCCGTGGCCCGCCTGCTCGGGCGCGAGGACGTCGAGGTCGTCGACCTCGCCCCCGACGACCGGTGGCAGCCGCGCCCCTTCCCGGTCGTCGACTCCGCGCCGGTCTGGCGCGTCGGCGACGGCGCCCCCGACCTGGAGTGGCTCGACCGGTGGCGTGAAGCCGGACGCTCCCTGGCGGCGCGCGTGCGGGCCCTGCTGCGGGCCGAGGGCGACGTGACTCCGCACGAGGTCGCCGGCGTCGTCGCGGGTGCCGTCGGCGCCCGGGACCTGCTCTTCGTCGGTCCCTCCAACCCCGTGCGCGACCTCGACCTGATGATGACGCCGCCGCCGGTGGACCGGTCGGCGCGGGTGGTCGCCAACCGGGGTCTCGCCGGCATCGACGGCGTCGTCAGCAGTGCCATCGGCGCCGCGCTGGCGCATGGTGCAGAGGGCCGGACGATCGCCCTCATGGGCGACGTCACCTTCCTGCACGACCAGGGCGGTCTGGTGCTGGGCCCGCACGAGCCTCGCCCCAACCTGACCCTCGTCGTCGTCAACGACGACGGTGGATCCATCTTCTCCCTGCTGGAGCAGGGCGGCGCCGACCACGCCCACGCCTTCGAGCGGCTCTTCGGCACCCCGCACGGGGTGGACCTCGCTGCGCTCTGTGCCGCGACACGGACACCGCACTGGCGTGTGGAGTCGGTCGCCGAGCTCGAGCACGCGCTCAGCCAGCCGGCCGGAGGCATCGAGGTCGTCGAGGTGCGCGTCCGGCGGGACAACCGCCGTGAAATCGACGAACGGGTCAGGAACCTTCGTCCCTGACCCGTTCGGTCACGTCATGCAGTGTGAGCTGGGCTCACCTCAGCTGCCGCCGGTCTCCCAGATGCGCATCCAGTCGACCTGCATCTGCTCGTTGATCTTCTTCTCGCTGCGGGCACGGCCCAGCTCCCAGTCGGAGGAGAGCAGGGAGAGGATCGCGTACTGCTCGGTGCCGGAGACACCCTTCTTGCTGCGCCACGTCTCCTTGCCGTCGATGCGGAAGACGTAGGACTTCGGGGTCCACTCGACGGAGAAGACGTGGTAGCGCTTGAAGACGTCGTCCTTCTTGCCCAGCACGCTGGGCACGTTCTTCAGGTAGCCGCCGGTCTTGACCGAGTTGTACGTGCCGTTCCTGATCTTGCCGATCCGGTGGTAGGTGAAGCTCGACAGGCCCATGGAGCCCTTCGGCCCGGCGTTGGCACCGAACGACTCGATGATGTCGATCTCGGCGCCAGCCTGCTTGGGGTTGGCCGTGTGCGGGTCGGGTGCGACGGGCTGCAGCCAGAAGGAGCCGTGCTGGCCCTGGGCGCGGGGGAACTTGACGCGGGCCGCAGCAAAGCCGTACTTGAAGCTCACGCTCGACTGGGTCCCGATGTGGCCGTTGAGCCGGTAGTTGAACTTCTGCTTCTTGCCGTCGGAGACCGCGCGGCACTTCTTCTTCTTCGCCGACTTGTCCTTCAGGACGCTGAGTCGCACGACGCCACCCTTGACCTTCACGGCGTTCTTCGCGCCACGGGAGCACGCCCGGCTGCTGAGCGGGTCACGGTACTGCTTGCGGTGCTCCCAGCTGTCGGACAGCTTCTTGCCGTTGAACTCGTCGGTGAACTTCGAGGTGAGCCAACGCTCGGTGGACTCCGCCTTCGACGTCTTCTTGCCCACGGCGACGCGGTAGGTCGCGGCCTTGCCGCCCCGCTTCGCGGCGGCGTGGAAGACGTGCTGGCCACGGCGGTCAGTGGTCGCGGAACCGACCTTCTTCCACTTCTTGCCGGCCTTCGCCTGCAGGGTGACGGCGGTGGCGCGCTTCGGCTTCACCTGCACCAGCACGGCGCTCTTCGCCTTGGCGGACTTGGCCGTCCTGCCACCGGGCTGCGCGATCTGCGGCAGCACGCGCACGGTCACCTTCTTGGCCTTGCGCGCACCCTTCTGCTTGCGGGCGGTCGGAGCCTCGGTGGTGATGGTCGGGGAGGCGCTGGCGGAGCTGCCCGCCTGGCCTCGGGTCTCGGCACTGGACGCACCTTGGTTGAGCGCACACGCAGACAGCAGCATCGTGGCTGCGAGCGCGGCAATACGCCGTGAAGTCATGGGTGATTCCCCCGGGAAAGGTGGTGGTGAGCCGGTCCCGGCAGTGGGACCGTGCTGCTGAACTGTCCTGCCACAGGCTAACGGGTCCCACCGACGGCTTGGCCAATCCGCGAACCCGCGGACGCCAGGTCAGGCGCGGGTCAACGCGTCGCGCACCGGCACGAACTTCGCCTGCGACTCGGCCAGCTCCGCCTCCGGGGCGGAGTCGCCCACGATCCCGCAGCCCGCGAAGAGGCGGACCCGGTTGCCCTCCACCCGGCCCGAGCGCAGGGCGATGCCCCACTCGCCGTCGCCACGGGCGTCGATCCAGCCGACCGGCCCGGCGTAGCGTCCGCGGTCCATCTGCTCGATCTCGGTGATGAGCTCGGTGGCGACCGCCGTCGGCGTGCCGCCGACGGCGGCCGAGGGGTGCAGGGCCTCCGCCAGCCGCAGCGACGACACGGTCGCGGCGTCGTGCACGACCCCGTTCACGTCGGTGGCCAGGTGCATGACGTTGGGCAGGTGCAGCACGAAGGGCGCCTCCGGCACGTTCATCGACGAGCAGTGCGGCTCGAGCGCGTCGGCGACCGAGCGGACGGCGTACTCGTGCTCCTCGAGGTCCTTCGAGCTGCGCGCGAGGGTGGCCGCGAGCGCCAGGTCGCGCTCGTCGTCGCCGGTGCGACGGATCGTGCCGGCCAGCACCCGCGAGGTGACCAGGCCGCGCTCGCGGCGCAGCAGCATCTCGGGGGTGGCGCCGAAGAGCCCGTCGACGTGGAAGGTCCAGCAGGTCGGGTAGTGCGAGGCGAGGTGGGCCAGGGGTGCGCGGACGTCCACGTCGGTGTCCGCGGTGGCGACCAGGTCGCGGGCGAGCACGACCTTCTCCAATGCCCCGGACTGGATGCGGCGCACCGCGTCGGCCACCACGCCCATCCAGCTCTCGGAGTCGAGCGCACCGTCGCTGAAGGTGACGCCGGCAGGACGGACCACCGGGGTCATCGGCGTCGGGCCGGAGGGGGACGCGCCCTCGGCGTGCACGGTCGTACGCCACGCGACGGCGCCGCGGCGGCCCAGCACCACGCTGGGCACGGTGAGCACCGAGTCGCCCGGGGCGTCGGCGAACGCGAAGGAGCCGAAGGCGACCAAGCCCGTGCCCGGCTCGTCGACCGCGTCGTGCACGTCGGCCTGCGCGGTGACCTCCGACCACCACTTGTCGGCGTCGCGGAAGCGGGCGGAGCCCGACGTCCGCACCTGCGTCGCGATCCCCCAGCCGACGAGTCCCTCGCCCTGTCGCAGCCAGGTGACGGGCGAGTCCTCGGGCAGGTGGCCGAGCAGGTCGTCGAGGGTCGACGCATCCACGGCCTCGGTGCGCACCACCAGGCGCGCGGGCGCCGGGGTAGGCGTCGGAGCGGTCGTCACAAGCCACCAGCGTACGCCCGTGCCCGCGGCCGACCGCACCGGCTCACGACCGCCAGACCACCACGCGGTCGCCCACGACGACCTGGTCGAAGAGCCGAGCCGCTCCCGCCGCGTCGCGGAGGTTGACGCATCCGTGGGAGGCGCCGGCGTAGCCGACGGCCGCGAAGTCGGGGGAGTAGTGCACCGCCTGGCCGCCGGAGAAGAACATGGCGAAGGGCATAGAGGTGCCGTAGAGGCTCGAGACGTGGTCGCGCGACTTCGCGAAGACACGGAACTCACCCTCCCGGGTCGGGGTGGAGCTGCCGCCGAACCGGGCCTCCATCGTCGTCGTCACGTCCCCGTCGACCACCCACCGCAAGGTCTGCGTGGTCTTGTCGACGCAGATCACCCGACCGGTGCGGCACCGGGCGTCCAGCCCGGCGGAGGAGGGATGGCTCGGTCGCTGGGTGGGCTGTTGGGTGGGGGTGGCCGCTGGCCGCTGCGTCGGACGGGGCTGGGTCGGACGGAGCCGGGGCTCGGCCGCCGGTGTGGACGGAGCGCTGGGAGAGGGACGGGCCGCGGGCACCGCTGCGGGGGTCGGCGCGCGGTGGTCCGGGCTGCTCCACAGCAGGTCGGTGTGGAGACGGCCCCCGCCGGCGACCAGGAGGAGGGCGACGGCGACGGTCAGGGTGACCGAGGTGAGGGCGCGGAGTGCGCGGCGGGTGTCCATGTCCTGAGGACGCGGAACCGGTGCCCGGGGTTGCACGCGATCTGCGTAGGCTCGCCTGCGTGGCCCGCGCTGAACTCGACAAGAAGCCCTCCGACGTCCGTCGCATGTTCGACGCCGTGGCGAAGCGGTACGACGTCACCAACACGGTGCTCTCGGGCGGTCAGGACGCGACGTGGCGGCGCGAGACCTTCGCCGCGATCGACCCGCGCCCCGGTGACCGCGTGCTCGACCTCGCGGCCGGCACGGGGGTCTCGTCGGTGCAGTTCCACGAGGCCGGTGTGCGTGTCGTGCCGTGCGACTTCTCGGTCGGGATGCTGCGCGTGGGCAAGGCCAAGCACCCCCACCTGCCCTTCGTGGCCGGTGACGGGACCCGCCTGCCCTTCGCCGACGACACCTTCGACGCCGTGACGATCTCCTACGGCCTGCGCAACATCGTCGACCCCCTGGCCGGTCTGCGGGAGATGCGTCGGGTGACACGCCCGGGCGGACGTCTCGTGGTCGCCGAGTTCAGCCACCCCACCTGGGCGCCGTGGCGCACGCTCTACCTCGAGTACCTGATGAAGGCGCTGCCCGCGATCGCGAGGGCCGTCTCGTCGAGCCCGGACGCCTACGTCTACCTCGCGGAGTCGATCCGGGCGTGGCCCGACCAGGAGGGCCTCGCCGCGCTGCTGGCGGAGGCCGGCTGGTCGGACCCGGAGTTCCGCAACCTCACCGGCGGGATCGTGGCGCTGCACCGCGCCACTACGTGACCGACTTCACGCGGCATCGACCGGGGAGTCGTCGGCAGCGTGGCGCGCCTCGGCGCCCACGCAGCTCAGCGCTGCTCGTGCGCCGGCCGCAATTAGGTGACGACGACGTGCGCTAAATGCGCAGGTCAGCGCCCGAGTCACGAGTTGGTCACCCCGGGGTGACGCCGTCGGCACGGGGTCCTAGACTGACGGTCACAGCCATTCGTGAATGAATTCACAAGGTCACAAGTGTGATGACGTTCACGTGGGAACCGCCCAGGAAGGGAGTGGCACGTGGAGCTCTACACACCAGTGCTGGCGCTGGTCGTCCTCGCTGCCGGATTCGCGATCGCCTCGATCGGTATGGCCGCGATCATCGGCCCGAAGCGCGCCAACAAGGTGAAGCTCGACGCCTACGAGTGCGGCATCCAGCCCACTCCGCAGCCCCTGGGTGGTGGGCGCATCCCGGTGAAGTACTACACCGTGGCGATGACGTTCATCATCTTCGACGTCGAGATCATGTTCCTCGTCCCGTGGGCCATCTACTTCGACGAGCTCGCCTGGTTCGGCGTGATCGCCGTGCTGCTCTTCCTCTTCAACATCACCCTCGCCTACGCCTACGAGTGGCGCCGTGGCGGGCTGGACTGGGACTGAGCCGTGGCTGACTCGAGCGTGCTGACCACCAACCACCGCTGTCGCCGGGCCGCGCGACAGCACGCAGCGAAGCGAGGAGTGTCGTGGGCGTAGAGGACAAGCTTCCGAGTGGAGTGCTGCTGACCACGGTCGAAGGCCTGGCGGGCTACTTCCGCAAGGCCTCCTTCTGGCCTGCGACCTTCGGGCTGGCGTGCTGCGCCATCGAGATGATGACCTCCGGCGGCCCGAAGTACGACCTGGGTCGCTTCGGCATGGAGGTCTTCCGGGCGAGCCCGCGCCAGGCCGACCTGATGATCGTGGCGGGCCGGGTGAGCCAGAAGATGGCGCCGGTGCTCCGCCAGATCTACGACCAGATGCCCGAACCCAAGTGGGTGCTCGCCATGGGCGTGTGCGCCTCCTCGGGCGGCATGTTCAACAACTACGCGATCGTCCAGGGCGTCGACCACGTCGTGCCGGTCGACATGTACCTGCCGGGTTGCCCGCCGCGCCCCGAGATGCTCATCGACGCGATCCTCAAGCTCCAGAAGCAGGTCCAGTCGACCAAGATGGGGCCGAACCGCCTGGCCGAGATCGAGGAGCGCGAGACCGTGGCCCTCAACGCCCTGCCCACCTCCGCCCAGCGAGGAATGCTGCGATGACGGACACCCCGAAGCAGAGCACCCCCAGCGAGCCCGGCAAGGGCCGTCCCGACAGCGAGGACGCCACCCCCGACTCCGCCCGCCAGCAGACGAGCCCGGCCCGCGAGGACGCCGTCGTCTCGACCCCGGAGGTCCACCCGGACGGCGACACGGTCTCCAGCGAGGTCGTCGGTGACGGTACGCAGGTCGACGCCGCCGTTGGCGTCCGTCGCGGCATGTTCGGTGTGACCGGCACCGGAGACGTCTCCGGCTTCGGCGGCCTGGTCGCGCCCACCGTCTTCCCGGGTGCCTCGTCGCAGCCCTACGGCGGCTGGTTCGACGAGACCGCCGACGCGCTCACCGAGCGGCTCACGAGCGACGGGGTCGCCGATGCGGTCAGCCACGTCGTCGTCGACCGCGGTGAGATCACCTTCCACGTGCGTCGTGAGCACCTGCTCGCGGTCGTCCAGGTGCTGCGTGACGACGAGAAGCTGCGCTTCGAGTTCCTGGCGTCGATCTCCGGCGTCCACTACCCCGACGACACCGGTCGCGAGCTGCACGTCGTCCTGCACCTGCTGTCGATGAGCTACAACCGGCGCATCCGCGTCGAGGTCACGGCGCCCGACTCCGACCCCCACGTGCCGAGCGTGGTGGCGGTCTACCCGACCGCCGACTGGCAGGAGCGCGAGGTCTGGGACATGTTCGGAGTCATCTTCGACGGCCACCCCGCGCTCACGCGCATCCTCATGCCCGACGACTGGCCGGGCCACCCGCAGCGCAAGGACTACCCCTTGGGCGGCATCCCCGTGGAGTACAAGGGCGCCACCACACCGCCCCCCGACCAGCGGAGGTCGTACAACTGATGGACACGCACGAGGACGTCTACGCACCCACCGCCGAGACGAGTCAGGGCCGCGTCTTCAACGTGAGCGGCCAGGACTGGGAGTCGATCACCGAAGGACTCGGCGAGGCCGCCCAGGAGCGGATCGTCGTCAACATGGGTCCCCAGCACCCGTCGACACACGGCGTGCTCCGCCTGATCCTCGAGCTCGAGGGTGAGACGGTCACCGAGGCCCGGTGCGGCATCGGCTACCTGCACACGGGCATCGAGAAGAACATGGAGTACCGCACCTGGACCCAGGGCGTGACCTTCTGCACCCGGATGGACTACCTCTCCCCGTTCTTCAACGAGGCGACCTACTCCCTCGGCGTCGAGCGTCTGCTGGGCATCGAGGACCAGGTCCCGGAGAAGGCCCAGGTCATGCGCGTGCTCCTGATGGAGCTCAACCGCATCTCCTCGCACCTGGTGGCCGTCGCCACCGGCGGCATGGAGATCGGCGCCCTGACGGTCATGACGATGGGCTTCCGCGAGCGTGAGCTCGTGCTCGACCTCTTCGAGACCATCACCGGCCTGCGCATGAACCACGCGTTCATCCGACCCGGCGGCGTCGCCCAGGACATGCCGCCCGGTGCCCTGGACGACCTGCGTGACTTCATCGAGCTGATGAAGAAGCGGCTCCCGGAGTACGCCGACATGTGCAACGCCAACCCGATCTTCCGCGGGCGCCTCGAGGGCGTCGGTCACCTCGACCTCGCCGGGTGCCTGGCGCTCGGCATCACGGGTCCTCCGCTGCGCTCCACCGGCTACGCGTGGGACCTGCGCAAGACCGAGCCCTACTGCGGCTACGAGACCTACGACTTCGACGTCATCACGTGGGACACCGCCGACGCCTACGGCCGCTTCCGGGTCCGGCTGGCCGAGATGTGGGAGTCGCTGCGCATCGTCGAGCAGGCCACCGACCGGTTGGCCGGCCTCGAGGGCGCCCCGGTCATGGTCGCGGACAAGAAGATCGCCTGGCCCAGCCAGCTCGCGATCGGGTCCGACGGCATGGGCAACAGCCTCGACCACATCCGCCACATCATGGGTGAGTCGATGGAGGCCCTGATCCACCACTTCAAGCTCGTCACCGAGGGCTTCCGGGTGCCGCCCGGGCAAGCGTACGTCCCCGTGGAGAGCCCCCGCGGCGAGCTCGGCGCCCACGTCGTCTCCGACGGCGGCACGCGCCCCTTCCGGGCGCACTTCCGCGACCCGTCGTTCGTCAACCTGCAGGGCACGAGCGTGATGTCCGAGGGCGGCATGGTCGCCGACGTGATCGTGGCGATCGCCTCGATCGACCCCGTGATGGGAGGAGTGGACCGGTGACCGACCAGCCGCTCGACGACAAGACCTGGGACGAGCTGCGCGAGATCGCGGCCCGCTACCCGCACAAGCGCTCCGGCCTCCTGCCGATGCTGCACCTGGTGCAGTCGGCCCAGGGGCGGATCACCCCCGAGGGCATCGAGGCGTGCGCCGAGGTCCTCGACCTCGCCCCCGCCGAGGTCAGCGGGGTGGCGACCTTCTACACGATGTACAAGCGTCGCCCGGTCGGCGACTACCACGTCGGGGTCTGCGTCAACACTCTCTGCGCCGTGATGGGCGGCGACGCCATCTGGGACCGACTCAGCGGCCACCTGGGCTGCGGCAACGACGAGACGGCGGAGAAGCGTCCCGAGGACGCCGCCACCGTCTCGATCGAGCGGATCGAGTGCAACGCCGCCTGCGACTTCGCCCCCGTGGCGATGGTCAACTGGGAGTTCATGGACAACCAGACGCCGGAGTCGGTCGTCGAGTTCGTCGAGGAGCTCCGCGCCGGCAACGAGGTGCGCTCGACCCGGGGGCCCGTCGTGGGCACCTGGCGGGAGAACGAGCGTGTCATCGCGGGGTTCAACGACGGTCGCGCCGACGAGGGCCCCTCCGGGGGACCGGCCTCGCTGCGCGGCACCGAGATCGCGCGCGAGCGCGGATGGAGCGCGCCCGACGCCGGTGCGGCTGCCATCGGAGAGGGTGAGTCGAAGTGACCGACACCTTGACGCCCGTCCTCACCGCCAACTGGGGTGACGACCGGTCCTGGACGCTCGAGGCCTACGAGGCCCGCGGGGGGTACGCCACGCTCGGCAAGGCCTTCGCCGCCGAGCCCGACGCGATCATCTCGATGGTCAAGGACTCCGGCCTCCGTGGCCGGGGGGGCGCCGGTTTCCCCACCGGCATGAAGTGGGGCTTCATCCCCCAGGACAACCCCAACCCGAAGTACCTGGTGGTCAACGCCGACGAGTCC
This sequence comes from Nocardioides malaquae, assembly GCF_015070385.1. GTDB lineage: Bacteria > Actinomycetota > Actinomycetes > Propionibacteriales > Nocardioidaceae > Nocardioides > Nocardioides malaquae. The sequence goes on from NZ_JADCSA010000013.1 coordinate 55,363, forward strand.
GAGCCGGGCACGTGCAAGGACATCCCGCTCATGATGGCCAGCCCGCACACGCTGGTCGAGGGCGTCATCCTCTCCTCCTACGCGATCCGCGCCCACCACGCGTTCATCTACGTGCGCGGTGAGGTCACCCACGTGATCCGCCGGCTCCAGCACGCCGTGGCGGAGGCCTACCTCGCCGGCCACCTCGGCAAGGACATCCACGGCTCGGGCTACGACCTGGACCTGGTCGTGCACGCCGGCGCCGGGGCGTACATCTGCGGCGAGGAGACCGCGCTGCTCGACTCGCTCGAGGGCCGTCGCGGTCAACCGCGCCTGCGCCCGCCCTTCCCCGCGGTCGCCGGCCTCTACGCCAGCCCCACGGTGATCAACAACGTCGAGTCGATCGCCTCCGTGCCGAGCATCGTGGCCAACGGACCCGAGTGGTTCTCCTCGATGGGCACCGAGCGCTCCAAGGGCTTCGGCATCTTCAGCCTGTCGGGCCACGTCAACCACCCCGGCCAGTACGAGGCGCCGCTCGGCATCACGCTGCGTGAGCTCATCGACCTGGCCGGCGGGATGCGCGACGGCAATCGCCTGAAGTTCTGGACCCCTGGTGGTTCCTCCACCGGCATCCTCACCGACGAGCACCTCGACGTGCCCCTGGACTTCGAGTCGGTGGCCGCCGCCGGCTCGATGCTCGGCACCCGCGCGCTCCAGCTCTTCGACGAGACCACCTGCGTGGTGCGTGCGACGCTGCGGTGGACCGAGTTCTACAAGCACGAGTCCTGTGGCAAGTGCACCCCGTGCCGAGAGGGCACGTGGTGGCTGGTGCAGTCGTTGCGCAAGCTCGAGCAGGGCGAGGGCACCGAGGCCGACCTCGAGGTCATCCTCGACCAGTGCGACAACATCCTCGGGCGCTCGTTCTGCGCCCTGGCCGACGGTGCCGTGGGCCCCATCACCTCGTCCATCCAGTACTTCCGCGACGAGTACGTGGCCCACCTGACGCACGGGGGTTGCCCGATCGACCCGGCCGCTTCGGCCCTCTTCGCACCCGCAGGAGCGCAGGCATGAGTGACAACCAGCCCCAGGAGACCGTCACCTTCACCATCGACGGCATCACCACGACGGTGCCCAAGGGCTCCCTGGTGATCCGGGCGGCGGAGGAGGTCGGGATCCAGATCCCCCGCTTCTGCGACCACCCGCTGCTCAAGCCCGTGGGTGCCTGCCGCCAGTGCCTCGTCGAGGTGGCCCTGCCCGGCCCCGACGGCGAGCTGCGCCAGATGCAGGGTCCGCCCGGCCGGATGAAGCCGCAGCCGTCGTGCACCCTGGTCGCCTCCGAGGGCATGGAGGTGAAGACCCAGCTGACCTCCGCCGGCGCCGACAAGGCCCAGCAGGGGATCATGGAGTTCCTGCTGATCAACCACCCGCTCGACTGCCCGGTCTGCGACAAGGGCGGCGAGTGCCCGCTGCAGAACCAGGCGATGAGCAACGGCCGGGGTGAGTCTCGCTTCTCCGAGCAGGGCATGGTCAAGCGCACCTTCCCCAAGCCGATCAACCTCTCGCCGCAGATCTTGCTCGACCGCGAGCGGTGCATCGTCTGCCAGCGCTGCACCCGCTTCACCGACGAGATCGCCGGTGACCCCTTCATCGCGCTCGTCGAGCGTGGCGCCCAGCAGCAGATCGGCATCGCACCCGACGCGCCGTTCCTCTCCTACTTCGCCGGCAACACGATCCAGATCTGCCCGGTCGGGGCCCTGACCAGCGAGGACTACCGCTTCCGCGCCCGTCCCTTCGACCTGGTCTCCACCCCCTCGGTCGCCGAGCACGACGCCTGTGGTGCCGCGATCCGCGTCGACCACCGCCGCGGCAAGGTCACCCGACGCCTCGCCGGTGACGACCCCGAGGTCAACGAGGAGTGGATCACCGACAAGGACCGCTTCGCCTTCCACTACACCCGCACCCCGGACCGGCTGACCCACCCGCTGGTGCGCGACCGCGTGGAAGACGGCGGCGACGGGCAGCTGCGTCCGGCGTCGTGGCCCGAGGCCTTCGCGGTGGCTGCGCGCGGACTCGCCGCCGCCGGCGCCTCCGCGGTGCTCACCGGTGGTCGCCTGACTGCGGAGGATGCCTACGCCTACTCCAAGTTCGCCCGGGTCGCCCTGGGCACCAACGACATCGACTTCCGGGCCCGCCCGCTGAGCGGTGAGGAGACCGACTTCCTCACCGCGCACGTCGCCACCTCCGCGACCGACGCCCCGTCGGTGACGTACGCCGACCTCGAGGCCGCGGGCACCGTCGTCCTCGTCGGGCTGGAGCCCGAGGACGAGGCCGGCACCCTCTTCCTGCGCCTGCGCAAGGCTGTCACCCACCACGGCACCCGGGTGGTCGCGGTGGCCCCGCTCGCCTCGCGCGGGTCGCGCAAGCTGTCCGCAGAGGTCGTGCTCACCGCGCCCGGCGACGAGGCCGCTGCCCTGGCGGGGCTGTCGCTGACCGCGGGCGACGTGGTCCTGGCCGGTGAGCGTCTCGCGACCTCGCCCGGGGCGTACGCCGCCGTCGCCGACCTGGTGGCCCGCAGCGGAGCCCGCTCCGGCTGGGTGCCGCGCCGTGCCGGTGACCGTGGTGCGGTGGACGCCGGCTGCCTGCCGACCCTCCTGCCCGGTGCCCGTCCGGTGGCCGACGCCGCCGCCCGTGTCGACGTGGCCAGCGCCTGGGGCGTCGACTCGGTGCCCTCGGGCGCCGGCCGCGACGCCGACGCGATCGTCGCCGCCACGGCTGCCGGCCAGGTCCGCGGGCTGGTCGTGGGTGGCGTCGACCCCGACGACACCGCAGACCCGGCCGCCTTCCGGGCCGCGCTCGAGGCGGCCGCGTTCGTCGTCTCCCTCGAGCAGCGCGAGACCGACGTGACCCGACTGGCCGACGTGGTCCTCCCGGTGGCCCCGGTGGTCAACAAGGCCGGCACCTTCGTCACCTGGGACGGCCGCGCCCGCGCCTTCGACACGGTGCTCGCCGACCCGATGACCCTGCCCGACCTGCGTGTCCTCGCCGGCATCGCCGAGGAGATGGGTCGCCCGCTCGGCTGGCGGACGGTGCAGGAGCTCCGCACCGAGATCGTGCAGCTGGGTGCGTGGGACGGTGCCCGTCCCACCGAGGTCTCCGTCGGAGACGCTGCGGTCGCCCATGGTGAAGGTCTGCGGCTCGCCACGTGGCGCCAGCTGGTCGACCTCGGCACCCTGCAGCAGGGTGAGATCCACTACCAGGCCACCGCTCGACCGGCCGTCGCGCGCCTCGGCGCCGACGACGCCGCGGGGCTCGGCCTGGCCGACGGCGACCTGGTCACCGTGACCGGTGACCGCGGCTCGATGACCTTGCCGCTGGAGGTCGCCGACGTGGCCCCGGGCGTGGTGTGGGTGCCGATGCGGTCCACGGGCCTCGGCGTGCTCGCCGAGCTCGCCTCCCCGGGGAGCACGGTCGTCGTGAAGGGAGTCCAGTGATGTACACCGCCGCGGACGGCGCGCTCAGCGCCTTCGGTCAGGACCCGCTGTGGATCGTCATCGTCAAGGCGGTGCTGATCTTCCTGGTGCTCGTCCTGCTGACGCTCTTCAACATCTGGTTCGAGCGTCGTGTGGTCGGCCGCATGCAGCACCGGATCGGGCCGAACGTCAACGGTCCCTTCGGCCTCCTGCAGTCGCTCTCCGACGGCGCGAAGCTGATGTTCAAGGAAGACATCATCCCGAAGGCGGCCGACACGGTCGTCTTCCTGCTGGCGCCGCTCATCATCGTGGTGCCCGCCTTCGTGACCTTCGCCGTCATCCCGTTCGGTCCGGAGGTCAACCTCTTCGGCACCCAGACCCCGTTGCAGCTCACCGACATGCCGGTGGCCGTGCTCTTCGTGATGGCGATCGCCTCGATCGGTATCTACGGCATCGTGCTGGCCGGGTGGTCGTCGGGCTCGACCTACTCGCTGCTCGGCGGCCTGCGCTCGAGCGCCCAGATGATCTCCTACGAGATCTCGATGGGACTCGCGCTCGTGGCGGTCTTCATGTACGCCGGCTCGATGTCGACGGCCGAGATCGTCGAGGCGCAGGACGACCTCTGGTTCGGCCTGATCCTCGCCCCGTCGTTCGTGATCTACGTGATCTCCATGGTCGGCGAGACCAACCGCGCGCCCTTCGACCTCCCCGAGGCCGAGGGTGAGCTGGTGGGTGGCTTCCACACCGAGTACTCGGGCATGAAGTTCGCGATGTTCTTCCTCGCCGAGTACATCAACATGGCGATGGTCTCCGCGCTCGCCACCACCCTCTTCCTGGGTGGCTGGAAGGCGCCGTGGGGCGTCGAGCACCTGTGGGAGGGCGCCAACGAGGGCTACTGGCCCGTGCTCTGGTTCTTCGGCAAGCTGCTCCTCTTCATCTTCATGTTCATCTGGCTGCGCGGCACCCTGCCCCGCCTGCGCTACGACCAGTTCATGGCCTTCGGCTGGAAGGTGCTCATCCCCGGTGCGCTGGGGTGGGTCGTCCTCGTCGCGCTCGTGCGGGTGATGTCCCTGGAGAACACCTTCGACCGCGGCACCCTGGTGCTCGTGGCCGCCGGGGCCGTCATCGTGGCCGCCATCGTGCTGTTCTGGCCGAGCCGGTCCGGCGGCGCCGAGGAGCCCACCGCCCGACCCGTCGTGGTCACCGGTGACCCGGCATTCCCCGTCCCGCTGATGACCGCCGGTGCGGTGCGGGGCGCGGCTGCGCCCCTCACCTTCGGCGCCCCCGGCGGGACACCGACCACCGTGCGGGGCGAGAGCGGCCCGGGCGACGACGTACGGACCTCGACCAGCCAGGAGGAGAACTGATGGTTGACACCACCCGGTCGTCCGACGAGGGACCCGCCTCCCTCAAGGACCAGCTGTGGAACCCGATCGCCGGATTCGGCGTGACGTTCCGGACGATGTTCAAGAAGGTCGTCACCGAGAAGTACCCCTTCGACAAGCAGCCCACCGCGCCGCGGTTCCACGGGCGTCACCAGCTGAACCGCTGGCCCGACGGCCTGGAGAAGTGCGTGGGCTGCGAGCTGTGCGCGTGGGCCTGCCCGGCCGACGCCATCTACGTCGAGGGTGCCTCCAACAGCGAGGACGAGCGCTTCAGCCCCGGCGAGCGCTACGGCCGCGTCTACCAGATCAACTACCTGCGGTGCATCCTCTGCGGCCTCTGCATCGAGGCGTGCCCCACCCGGGCGCTGACGATGACCAACGAGTACGAGCTGGCCGACTCGACCCGGGAGTCGCTCATCTACGAGAAGTCCGACCTCCTGGCTCCGCTCCTGCCCGGCATGGAGCAGCCGCCCCACCCGATGCGCCTGGGCGACGACGAGGGCGACTACTACCGCGGCGACTTCGCCGCCCGGGACGCCCGGAGCGGCGACGCGAAGACCCCGGACCCGCAGAAGGAGGCCGAGCAGTGACCGCCTTCTGGATCCTGGCGCCGATCATGGTCCTCGCCGCGCTGGGGCTGCTCGTCGTGCGCAAGGCCGTGCACGCCGCGCTGCTCCTGGCGACCGTGATGATCAGCCTCGCGGTGCTCTACCTGTCGCTCGAGGCCCCGTTCCTCTTCGTGGTGCAGATCATCGTCTACACCGGCGCCATCCTGATGCTCTTCCTCTTCGCCCTGATGCTGGTCGGCGTCGACGTCGCCGACTCGGTGGTGGAGACGATCCGTGGCCAGCGAGTGGCCAGCGTCGTCGCCGGGCTCGCCCTCGGCACCCTGCTGCTCGTCGTGCTCGGACAGGTCGGCTACGGCACCGTCGTGGGTCTGGAGACCGCGAACTCCGACGGCAACATCGAGGGCCTCGCGGCGCTGCTCTTCTCGCGCTACGTGCTGGCGTTCGAGGCGACCGCCGCACTCCTCATCACTGCGGCCCTCGGGGCCATGGTGCTCACCCACCGGGACAAGGGACCGCGCGTGACCCAGGCCGACCTCGCCGCCGAGCGCATGCGCGCCTACAAGGAGTCGGGCAAGCACCCCGGACCGCTGCCCGCCCCCGGCGTGTACGCCCGGCACAACGCCGTGGACACCCCCGGCCTGCTGCCCGACGGCAGCCCCGAGCCGTCGTCGGTCTCGCGGGTCCTCGCGGCGCGCGGCACGGTGCGCTCCGCCCCTGCCGAGGCTGACCGGATCGACGACGTGCTGCGGCAGGTCGCGGGCCAGCCCTCGCCGGGCCCGGTGGTGGCCAACGAGGAGCAGGGCGCAGCACAGAACGCGACCGACGTCGTTGACGAGGCCGGCGAGTCGAAGGGAGACCGGGCATGAGTGTCACCCCGTTCATCGTCCTCTCGGCGATCCTCTTCACCATCGGCGCCGTGGGCGTGCTGACCCGGCGCAACGCGATCGTGGTCTTCATGTGCGTGGAGCTGATGCTCAACGCCTGCAACCTCGCGCTGGTGAGCTTCGCCAAGCTGCACGGCAACCTCGACGGGCAGGTGGCCGCCTTCTTCGTGATGGTGGTGGCCGCAGCCGAGGTGGTCGTCGGGCTGGCGATCATCATGACCATCTTCCGGACCCGTCGCTCGGCCTCGGTCGACGACGCGAGCCTGCTGAAGTACTGAGAGGTCTGACATGACGACTGCACTCTCACTGGGCGCTGGCCTCTCGCTGGCCGACGCCGTGGTGCCGGTGGTGGAGCCCGGCCAGGCCGACGGCGTCCTCTCGCTGCTGTGGCTGGTCATCGGCCTGCCGCTGCTGGGAGCCCTGGTGCTCCTGCTGGGCGGCCCGATGACGCGCGGCGCGATCGACCGGTGGGGCCACTGGCTCGGCACCGCGACCGCGGCTGGCTCCTTCGTCCTGAGCCTGGTGCTCTTCTTCGAGCTGCGGGGTCGCGACGAGTCGCAGCGCCAGATCGGCCAAGAGCTCTGGACGTGGTTCTCCGCCGGTCCGGTCGAGGTCGGCATGGACCTGCTCTACGACCCGCTCTCCGCGCTCTTCCTCCTGCTGATCACGGGTGTGGGCACGCTGATCCACGTCTACTCGATCGGCTACATGGAGCACGACGAGCGTCGGCGCCGCTTCTTCGGCTACCTCAACCTCTTCATCGCCGCGATGCTCCTGCTGGTGCTCGCCGGCAACTTCGTGGGTCTCTTCTTCGGCTGGGAGGGTGTCGGTCTCGCGTCCTACCTGCTGATCGGCTTCTGGCAGCACAAGCCGTCGGCCGCTGCGGCCGCGAAGAAGGCCTTCGTGATGAACCGCGTGGGTGACATCGGCCTGGCGCTCGCCATCGGTCTGATGTTCGCCACCTTCGGCAGCACCGACTTCGCGGTCGTCTCGGCCGCCGCGGAGCGCGCCAGCGACTCGACGCTCACGGCCCTGGGCCTGCTGCTCCTGCTCGGTGCCTGCGGCAAGTCGGCCCAGGTGCCGCTGCAGGCGTGGCTGCTCGACGCCATGGAGGGCCCGACGCCGGTGTCGGCCCTGATCCACGCGGCCACGATGGTGACCGCCGGTGTCTACCTGGTGGTGCGTGCCAACTTCATCTTCGAGAACGCGCCGATCGCCCAGACCGCGGTCGTGGTGGTCGCCACCGTCACGCTCCTGTGGGGTGCGGTGCTCGGCTGCGCCAAGGACGACATCAAGAAGGCGCTGGCCGGGTCGACGATGAGCCAGATCGGCTACATGATGCTGGCCGCCGGTCTCGGCGTCGCGGGCTACGCCTTCGCGATCCTGCACCTGCTCACCCACGGCTTCTTCAAGGCCAACATGTTCCTCGGGGCCGGGTCGGTCATGCACGGCATGGACGACGACGTGAACATGCGTCGCTACGGCGGACTCGGCAAGGCCATGCCAGTGACCTACCTGACCTTCCTGATGGGTTACCTGGCCATCATCGGCTTCCCCGGGTTCTCCGGCTTCTGGTCGAAGGACAAGATCATCGAGACGGCGCTCGTGGAGAACCCGGTGGTCGGCGTCGCGGCCCTGGTCGGCGCAGGAGTCACCGGCTTCTACATGACCCGGCTGATGGTCCTCACGTTCTGGGGCGACAAGCGTTGGGAGCCGGGCGTGCACCCGCACGAGTCGCCGAAGGTGATGACCGTGCCGCTCATCGTGCTGGCCGCGCTCTCCGTGCTGGGCGGCATCCTGCTCCTGGGCGACTGGATCGTCGAGTGGCTCACGCCGGTGGTCGGCCACGCCGCCCACCACGAGCCGCCGGTGCCGGCCTGGGTGATCACGATCCTGATCACCGCGGTCGTCGCCTCCGGTGTCGCCGTGGCGATCTGGTTCGTGGCCAAGCGCGACATCCCGCGTGAGGCGCCCACCGACGTCTCCTTCCTGACCCGTGCGGCCCGTGCCGACCTCTACGGCGACCAGATCAACGAGGTCCTGGTGATCGAGCCGGGCCGCCGTCTGGCGACCGGACTCACCACCATGGACCGAGTGGTGGTCGACGGTGCCGTCGAAGGTGGTGCAGCAGCGACCCAGGGCCTGTCCCGGGTGCTGCGCCGGATCCAGAACGGTTTCGTCCGCTCGTACGCCCTTTCCCTCGTCGGCGGTGTCCTGATCGTCGTCCTCGTCCTGCTGGCGGTGAACCTCGCATGAGCGACTTTCCCTGGTTGACCCTGCTGATCCTCGTGCCCCTGGTGGGTGCGCTGGTGACGGCACTCCTCCCCGCGGGCAACGGCGCCCTGGCCAAGAAGGTGGGCCTGGGGATGGCTGCGGCCACCCTCCTGCCGGCCGTGGTCGTCGCGGCGAACTACTCGCTCGGCGGCGGCACCCAGTTCACCGAGACCCACGACTGGATCTCGCTCTTCGGCGCCCACTACGCGCTCGGGGTCGACGGCCTCAGCCTCGTGATGGTGCTGCTGACCGTGGTGCTCGTGCCCCTGGTCATGCTGGCCAGCTGGGACGAGTCCGACGAGGGCAACCCCAAGTCCTTCTTCGCCTGGGTGCTGGGTCTGGAGGCCATGTCGCTGGCGGTCTTCACCGCCACCGACGTCTTCCTCTTCTACGTCGTCTTCGAGGCCACGCTGATCCCGGCCTACTTCCTGATCAGCGGTTTCGGCCGCGAGGGCCGCAGCCGGGCCGCGGCGAAGTTCCTGCTCTACCAGCTCGGTGGCGGGCTGGTGATGCTCTTCAGCGTCATCGGTCTCTACGTGGTCTCCGCCGACGCGGGCTCACCGTCCTACCTGATCAGTGACCTGGCGGCGCTCGACATCGACGAGACCACGCAGCGCTGGCTCTTCGTCGGCTTCTTCATCGCCTTCGCGGCGAAGGCGCCGATGTTCCCGCTGCACACGTGGCTGGCCGACACCACGGAGAAGGCGACGCCCGGCACGTCGGTGCTGCTGGTCTGCGTGCTCGACAAGATCGGCACCTACGGCATGCTCCGCTTCTGCCTGGGGCTGCTGCCCGAGGCTTCGCAGTGGGCGACCCCGGTCGTGGTGATCCTGGCGCTGGTCTCGATCGTCTACGGAGCCTTCGTGGCGATCGGCCAGGACGACGTGCTGCGCCTCATCGGTCTGACCTCGCTCTCGCACTTCGGTCTCATCGTGCTGGGGATCTTCGTGCTCAGCGGTGACGGTGGCTCCGGTGCGGTCTTCTACATGGTCAACCACGGAATCTCGACGGCAGCGCTCTTCCTGATCGCCGGCTACATGATCCGGCGCACCGGCACCGCCTCCATCGCCCGGATGGGCGGTCTCGAGAAGACCGCGCCGGTCCTGGCCGGCGTGTTCCTGGTCGCCGGCATGGCAGCGGCTGGGCTCCCGGGCCTGTCGCCCTTCGTCTCCGAGGTGCTGGTGCTCATCGCCGCCTTCGGCTACGCCTGGTGGGCCGGCGCGATCGCGGTCACCTCGATCGTGCTCGCGGCCATCTACATCCTGTGGACCTACCAGCGCACCATGACCGGGCCGGTCAAGCAGGAGCTTGCCGGCGTCGTCGACCTGGACCGTCGCGAGGTCGCGACCGTGGCCCCGCTGCTGGTGGCACTCGTGGTCCTCGGGTTCTTCCCGATGCCGGTGCTCGACGTGATCAACCCCGCGGTCGACGACATCCTCAGCCACGTCGGCGTCGTCGAGGATCCTCCGGCCGTGGACACCCAGGCCGCCACTGACGAGGGAGCCGACCAGTGAACGAGTTCGTGAACCCGACCGTGGAGTACTTCGAGCTCTCCCCGCTCCTGGTCGTCTTCGCCGCGGCCTGCCTCGGCGTGGTCGTGGAGGCCTTCGTGCCGCGGGCGCGCCGCCACCTGGTCCAGGTGGTGCTCACCCTCCTGTCGCTCGCCGTCGCGCTGGCGCTGGTGGTCGTGGTCGCCCTGGAGTTCTCCGGCGGTGACTCCGACGCGGTGCACGGCGACGGGGCGGCGTACGGCGTGGTCGCGGCCGTGGGCTCGGTCGTCGTCGACGGTCCGACGCTCTTCATCTGGGGGCTCGTCCTGGTGCTGGCCCTCCTGGGGGCCGCGCTCTTCGCCGAGCGTCGGCTCGAGGCAGGCGTCAGCGCCTTCTCCGGGCAGGCGTCCGCCGCACCCGGGTCGGAGGCCGAACGGGTCTCCGGCGTGGAGCGCTGGGAGCACACCGAGGTCTTCCCGCTGCTGCTCTTCGCCGTGCTCGGCATGCTGCTCTTCCCCGCGGCCAACGACCTCCTCGTGCTCTTCGTGGCGCTGGAGATCCTGTCGCTGCCGCTCTACCTGCTCGCCGGCCTGGCGCGTCGGCGCCGCCTCCTCAGCCAGGAGGCCGCGCTCAAGTACTTCCTCCTGGGCGCCTTCGCCTCCGCCTTCCTGCTCTACGGTGCCGCCCTGCTCTACGGCTACGCGGGCTCGATGGAGTTCGGCGAGATCGCCGAGGCGGTGCGCAACCGCACCGACGGCGAGGGCCTGCTGCTCGTCGCGGTCGGCATGCTGGCGGTCGGACTCTTCTTCAAGGTGGGCGCCGCGCCGTTCCACGCCTGGAGCCCCGACGTCTACCAGGGGTCGCCGACCCCGCTGACGGCCTTCATGGCGGCTGCGACCAAGGTCGCCGCGTTCGGTGCGATCCTGCGCCTCTTCTACGTGGCGCTGGGCGACGACCGTACGTCCTGGCTTCCGGTCATGTGGGTCGTGGCCATCCTGTCGATGGTCATCGGCACCGTGCTCGCGGTGGGCCAGAGCGACGTCAAGCGTCTGCTGGCCTACTCGTCGGTCGCCCACGCCGGGTTCATCCTCACCGGCGTGCTGGGCGTCCAGTCGCAGAGCGAGCTGGCGATCGGCGAGCTCAGCTCGGTCGAGGCGGTCCTCTTCTACCTGACGACCTACGGTCTGATGACGCTCGGTGCGTTCGCCGTCGTGAGCCTCGTCCGCGACGCCGGCGGCGAGACCACCCAGCTGTCGCGCTGGGCGGGCCTGGGCAAGGAGTCCCCGCTCGTCGCGGGTGCCTTCGCCTTCTTCCTGCTCGCCATGGCCGGCATCCCGCTGACCTCCGGCTTCGTGGGCAAGTGGGCGGTCTTCTCCGTGGCCCTCGCGGCCGGTGCGTGGCCGGTGGTGCTGCTCGCCGTGCTGATGAGTGTCGTGGCGGCGTGGATCTACCTCAAGGTCATCGTGCTGATGTACTTCCGTCAGCCCGACGGCGACGCCCCCGTCGTCGCGGCACCGTCGGCCTTCACCGCCACGGCGATCGCCGTGACCCTGGTGGCGACCCTGGTCCTGGGCGTCCTGCCGGACCCGCTGCTCGACCTCGTGGCCAGTGCGGGAGAATTCATCAGGTGACCCCCCACCCTTCCGATGGTCTGGCCCTCCCCGTCGTCGACGACGCGCTCGCCGAACGCCTGCGCAGGCGTCTGGCGACGGTCGAGGACGACCTGGCCGGACACGTCTCGGGCAGCGCCGACTTCATCAACGAGGCTGCCGGCCACCTGATGTCGGCCGGCGGCAAGCGGTTCCGGCCGCTGCTGGTGCTGCTCGCCGCCGAGGTGGGCCCCCGCCCGGACGCGGCGGAGGTGCTGACGGCCGCCTCCGTGGTCGAGCTGACGCACCTCGCGTCTCTCTACCACGACGACGTGATGGACGAGGCCGACGTCAGGCGGGGCGCCGACTCGGCCAACGCCCGCTGGGACAACCACGTCGCCATCCTCACCGGTGACTACCTCTTCGCCCGCTCCTCCGAGCTCACCGCGGCGCTGGGCCCGGAGGCCGTGCTCATCCAGTCGCGCACCTTCGCGCGGCTGGTCGAGGGCCAGATCCTGGAGACCGTCAAGCCGGCTCCGGGCGCCGATCCGCTCGCGCACTACCTCGAGGTCGTGGCCGGCAAGACCGGTTCGTTGATCGCCACCTCCGCCCTCTACGGAGCGATGTTCTCCGGTGCGTCGACCGAGGTCTGCGAGGCGCTGCGGGAGTACGGCGAGATCGTCGGCTCCGCCTTCCAGCTCTCCGACGACATCCTCGACATCGCCTCCGAGTCGGAGGAGTCCGGCAAGACGCCCGGCACCGACCTGCGCGAGGGCGTACCGACGCTTCCCGTGCTCATGGCCCGGGCCGCCAACCGTCCCGAGGACGCCCGGCTGATCGAGCTGCTCGACGCCGACCTCGCCGACGACGCGCTCCACGCCGAGGCCCTTGACCTGCTCCGCAAGCACCCGGCGATGGACGAGGCCCGTGCCTACGTCCAGGACCGTGCCGCCGAGGGCAAGGCCCGCCTCGGCGTGCTGCCCCAGGGTGGCGTGCGGCAGGCGCTGGAGGCCTTCGCCGACGTCGTGGCGGTCCGCTCCGCCTGACGCGCCCGGCCCCGGCGTCGAGAGCGAACCGGGCCACCTGCCTGTCAGGTCACTGCCTGGACGATGCCGTCAGGCCGCGCTGGACTCCGCGGCCAGCAGCAGCTGGCGACGCCGGTGGTGCATCAGCGCCTCCGTCGTGAAGACGACGAGGGCCACCCACACGAGTGCGAAACCGACCCAACGCACGGTGGGCATCGCCTCGCCCAGCCACCACACGCCGAGGGCGAACTGCAGGATCGGCGCCAGGTACTGCAGCAACCCGAGGCTGGCCAAGGTCATCCGGGTGGCCGCGGCCCCGAAGAGCACCAGGGGCACGGCGGTGACGGCGCCGGCCAGCACGAGGAGCGCGGCGTGCCCGGGCCCCTGGGTGCCGAAGGTCGCCGTGCCGACCGAGGTCAGCCACACGACGTAGGCCAGGGCGAAGGGCGTGAGCAGCAGGGTCTCCACCGTCAGCGACTCGAAGGCGCCCGCGGCGGCCTTCTTCTTCGCCAGCCCGTAGGTCCCGAAGCTCGCCGCCAGGAGCAGGGCGATCCACGGGGGCCGCCCCACGCCCACGGTGAGCACGACGACGGCCACGACCGCGATGGCCACGGCGATCCACTGGAGCGGGCGCAGCCGCTCCCCGAGCACGAAGACCCCCAGGGCGACCGAGAACAGGGGGTTGATGAAGTAGCCCAACGAGGCGTCCACCACGTGGCCGTTGTTGGCCGCCCAGATGTAGACGCCCCAGTTGACCGTGATGACGACGGCGGCCACGGTGAGCAGCGCCAGACGCCGACGGTCACGGACCAGGGGCTGCAGGCGTCGCCACCGCCGCAGGGCCACCACCACGACCACCATGCAGACCGCCGACCAGAAGATGCGGTGAGCCAGGATCTCGGTGGCGCTCGCGGGCTCCAGCAACGGCCAGTAGAGGGGGAAGAGACCCCAGATGACGTAGGCGGCGACGCCCGCCACCACGCCGCGCCCGGAGTCACTCACCCCCGCAGCATAGGTGTGGGCAGGCGAGAACCCGGCATCCTTTTCGCCGGGCCCGGCGGTCGTGCCCTCAGACGACCGTCCAGGTGTCGCCACCACCGATGAGGGAGGCCAACCGCGCCTGCGGGTCGTCGGCGTCGAGGTCGCCGCGCGCCGTCGTCACCTGGGCGCGGGCCTGGTCGTCGTAGGTGGCCCGGTCGACCTGGCGGAAGATGCCGATGGGGGACTGGTTGAGGTAGCCGGAGTCGGTGAGCCGGCTGATCGCGAACGCCACGGTCGGGTCGGGGTTGTGGGCGTCGTGGACGAGCACCTGGCTCTCGTCGACCTCGCTGGCCAACGCCGCCCGGACGCCGCCGGTGACCTCGTCGCGCACGATCACCTTGGTGCCGCGTCCGTGCTCGTCGTGGGCGCCGAAGCGGATCTGTTCGCCGTGGACGAGCGGGATGATCGCGTCCTGGGCGGTGTCGGGGTCCTTGATGGCGTCGAAGGCGCCGTCGTTGAAGATCGGGCAGTTCTGGTAGATCTCGACGAGTGAGGTGCCGCGGTGGGCGGCGGCGGCTTCGAGCACCGTGGTGAGGTGTTTGCGGTCGGAGTCGATGGTGCGGGCGACGAAGGTGGCTTCGGCTCCGAGGGCCAATGACACCGGGTTGAAGGGGTGGTCGACCGAGCCCATGGGGGTGGACTTGGTGATTTTGCCGGTTTCTGAGGTGGGGGAGTACTGGCCCTTGGTGAGTCCGTAGATTCGGTTGTTGAAGAGCAGGATGGTCATGTTGACGTTGCGTCGCATGGCGTGGATGAGGTGGTTGCCGCCGATGGAGAGGGCGTCGCCGTCGCCGGTGACGACGAAGACGGAGAGGTCTTCGCGGGCGGTGGCGATGCCGGTGGCGATGGCGGGTGCGCGTCCGTGGATGGAGTGCATGCCGTAGGTGTCGAGGTAGTACGGGAACCTTGAGGAGCAGCCGATGCCGGAGACGAAGACGATGTTTTCGCGTCGGAGGCCGAGGGTGGGGAGGAAGGACTGGACGGCCTTGAGCACGGCGTAGTCGCCGCAGCCGGGGCACCAGCGGACTTCTTGGTCGGAGGTGAACTCCTTGGCGGTCTGGGGGGTGTCGGCGGTGGGGACGCCGGTGGTGCCCAGGGTCGGCATCGGCAGGTCGGCGGTGCTCATGCGTTGCTCCTCTCTCCGGAGGCGTCCATGTCGAGGGTGCTGTCGTCGACCTCCTCGACCAGGTCAGCGATGACCCGGGAGAGGTCGGCAGCCTTGATGGGCAGGCCGTTGACCTGGTTGTAGCCGATCGCGTCGACCAGGTACTCCGCGCGCAGCAGCATCCGGAGCTGGCCCATGTTCATCTCCGGGACCAGCACCTTGTCGTAGCGCGCGAGGACCTCGCCGAGGTCCTTCGGGAACGGGTTGACGTGGCGCAGGTGCACCTGCGCGACCCGGCCGCCGGCCTTGCGCACGCGGCGTACGGACGCCCCGATCGGGCCGTAGGTCGAGCCCCACCCGATGACCAGCACCTTCGCCGGCTGACCGTCGGCCGCCGTCGGGTCGTCGACCTCCAGCGGGGGCAGGGCGTCGGCGATCGCCGCGACCTTGGCCGCGCGCGTCCGCACCATGAAGTCGTGGTTGGCCGGGTCGTAGGAGATGTTGCCGTGGCCGTCGCCCTTCTCCAGCCCGCCGATGCGGTGCTCGAGGCCGGGGGTGCCGGGCACCGCCCACGGGCGGGCGAGCGTCTCGGCGTCGCGGACGTAGGGCCAGAAGTCGTGGACCTCGGTGCCGTCCTTGCCCTCGCTGACGTGGTTGGGCGCGGTCGCGAAGCCGGGGTCGATGGTGGGCAGCTCGGCCGGGTCCGGCACGCGCCACGGCTCGGAGCCGTTCGCCAGGTAGCCGTCGGAGAGCAGCATCACCGGCGTGCGGTGGGTGACCGCGATCCGCACCGCCTCGAGCGCCGCGTCGAAGCAGTCGCCGGGGGAGGAGGGGGCGATCACCGGCACGGGTGCCTCGCCGTTGCGGCCGAACATCGCCTGGAGCAGGTCGGACTGCTCGGTCTTCGTCGGCAGGCCGGTCGAGGGTCCGCCGCGCTGCACGTTGACCACGACCAGCGGCAGCTCGGTCATCACGGCCAGGCCGATCGCCTCGCTCTTCAGCGCGATGCCCGGCCCGGAGGTGGTGGTGATGCCGAGGTGGCCGGCGAACGAGGCGCCGATCGCGGCGCCGATGCCGGCGATCTCGTCCTCGGCCTGGAAGGTGGTGATGCCGAACGACTTGTGCTTGCTCAGCTCGTGGAGGATGTCGCTCGCGGGGGTGATCGGGTAGGTGCCCAGCAGTGCGGGCAGCCCGGACTGCACGGCACCCGCGACGAGCCCGTACGCCAGCGCCAGGTTGCCGGTGATGTTGCGGTAGGTGCCAGCCGGCATGGGGGCCGGCTTGACCTCGTAGGAGACCGCGAAGGCCTCGGTGGTCTCGCCGAAGTTCCAGCCGGTGCGGAAGGCCGTGACGTTGGCGTCGCGGATGGCCGGCACCTTGGCGAAGCGGCGGGTGAGGAACTCGACGGTGGTCTCGGTCGGGCGGCCGTACATCCACGAGAGCAGCCCGAGGGCGAACATGTTCTTCGCCCGCGCCGCGTCCTTGCGGGAGAGCCCGAACTCCTTGACCGCCTCGACCGTCATGCCGGTCAGGTCGACGGGGTGCACCTGGAATTCCGCGAGCGTGTCGTCCTCGAGCGGGTTGGTCGGGTAGCCGGCCTTCTGCAGGTTGCGTCGGGTGAAGTCGTGGGTGTCGACGATGATCGTCGCCCCGCGGGGCAGGTCGCCCAGGTTGGCCTTGAGGGCTGCCGGGTTCATCGCCACCAGCACGTCGGGCCGGTCGCCGGGGGTGAGGATGTCGTGGTCGGCGAAGTGCACCTGGAAGGACGAGACGCCCGGCAGGGTGCCCTGAGGTGCCCGGATCTCCGCGGGGAAGTTGGGGAAGGTCGCCAGGTCGTTGCCGAAGGCCGCGGACTCGCTGGTGAACCGGTCGCCCGTCAGCTGCATGCCGTCTCCGGAGTCACCGGCGAACCGGATGATCACCCGGTCGAGCTGCTTGACCTGCTTCGTCGTCACTGCGGGGCCACCCTTCCCTCGGCGCGCGGGCACTGTCGCCACCCTAGCCCCGGCCACCAGTGGTTCGACCCGTCCCTGAGACGTAGGTCACGTCGAGTCGTCGCCGCGCCGCTGTCTCAAAACCGCACTTACCTACTTAAGTCCACTAAGGTACTCGACTAAGTAGTCGGGCACCCGGTCGTCGGGTCCCGCCCCACCCGAGGAGAGATGGACATGAAGCTCAACCACTCACGCCGGTTCGCCACCGGTCTCGCCGCCGTCGGGATGCTCGCCCTCGCCGCTTGCGGCGCAGCGTCCGAGGGTGCCGACGACGGCGCCTTCCGCATCGTCGGCTTCGCCGTGCCCGAGGCTGCCAACAAGAACATCGAGAAGGAGTTCGCGAGGACCGAGGACGGCGAGGGCTTCAAGGTCAAGGGCTCCTACGGTGCCTCCGGTGACCAGAGTCGCGCCGTGGTGAGTGGTCTGGACGCCGACTACGTCCACTTCTCCGTCGCCTCCGACGTGACCCGCCTGGTCGACGAGGGCCTGGTCGACGAGGACTGGGACCAGGGCGACAACAAGGGCGTCGTCTCCCGCTCCGTCGTCGTCTTCGGTGTGCGCGAGGGCAACCCCAAGGGCATCGAGACCTGGGACGACCTGGTCAAGCCGGGCGTCGAGATCGTCACGCCCAACCCCGCGTCCTCCGGTGCGGCGCGCTGGAACGCGTTGGCAGCGTACGGCCAGGTCATCCGTGACGGCGGCAGCGAGAAGGACGCGCAGGCCTACGTCGACGACTTCTTCGCCAACGTGGTTGCCCTGCCCGGTTCGGGGCGCGACGCCACCCAGGCCTTCCTCAGCGGCACCGGTGACGTGCTGATGGCTTACGAGAACGAGGCCATCCTCGCCGCCCAGGAGGGCGAGGGCTTCGAGTACGTCATCCCCGAGACCACCCTGCTGATCGAGAACCCCGGAGCCATCTTGAAGGACGCCGACCCGATCGCGGAGAAGTGGCTCGAGTTCGTGCTCAGCGACGAGGGCCAGAAGCAGTTTGCCCTCACCGGCTTCCGTCCGATCCGCGACGACGTCGACTTCGGGGGCACCGTCGAGGGGGCGGCCGACCCGAGCAACCCCTTCCCGGTCGTGCCGACCCTGATGACCGTCGCCGAGGACTTCGGCACCTGGGACGAGGTCTCCACGACGTTCTTCGACGAGGAGAACGGCTTGGTCACCGAGGCGATCGCCAAGACCGGACTGGGTGAATGAGCACGGCCACCCTCGAGCGACCGGCGGCGGGACCTGGGTCACGCCGCCGGCCGGCGGCGCGTCCGCGCCGGCGTACGCCCTCCACCCTGACGCCGGCGTCGGGGCTCGCCCTGGGTGTGGCGATGACCTGGTTCAGCCTGCTCGTCCTCATCCCGCTCTGCGCCGTCGTCGTGACGGCCTCAGAGGGTGGCTGGACGAACTTCTGGACCACCCTCACCAACGACCAGACGGCCGCCGCGATCCGGCTGACCGTCTCCCAGGCCGTCCTGGTCACCCTGGTGAACATCGTGATGGGCACGCTCATCGCCTGGGTGCTCGTGCGCGACCGGTTCCCGGGCAAGGCACTGCTGGAGATCCTCATCGACATCCCCTTCGCGCTGCCCACCATCGTCGCCGGTCTGGTGCTGCTGTCGCTCTACGGTCGGGACAGCCCGCTCGGCGTCGACGTCGCCAACACCCGCCTGAGCGTCTTCCTGGCGTTCCTCTTCGTCACGCTGCCGTTCGTCGTCCGCACCGTGCAGCCCGTGCTCGCGGAGCTCGACCGTGACGTGGAAGAGGCTGCCGCGTCACTGGGCGCGAGCCGGTTCACCACCTTCCGCCGCATCGTGCTGCCCGCACTGGTGCCCGCGATCGCCGCCGGCGCCGCGCTCTCCTTCGCGCGCGGCGTGAGTGAGTACGGCTCGCTCGTCCTGCTCTCGGGCAACCTGCCCTTCTCCACCGAGGTCACCAGCGTGCGCATCCTCGGCAGCATCGAGAACGACAACCTCGACTCCGCCGCCGCCACCGCCACCGTGCTTCTGGTCATCTCGCTGACCGTGATCATCGTGCTCGACGTCATCCAGAGGAGGGTGAGCCGCCGTGGCTAAGGTCCTGCGCATCTCGATCGTGGTCGCCTACCTCTTCCTGCTCATCGCGTGGCCGGTGTCGCTGGTCGTCGTCAACACCTTCGACGGAGGCCCGCAGGCACTGCTGGACGTCCTCGCGGATGTCGACGTCCAGGCGGCGCTGCGGCTCACCGCCCTCGCCGCCTTCTGGGCCGTGGCGATCAACCTGGTCTTCGGCGTCACCATGTCGCTCCTGCTGGTGCGCTTCGAGTTCCCCGGGAAGCGCCTGCTGAGCGCGCTGATCGACCTGCCGCTCTCGGTCTCGCCGATCGTGGTCGGTCTGGCGCTGGTGCTGGTCTACGGGGGGCGTGGCGGCTGGTTCGGTCCGACCCTGGAGTCGTGGGGCCTGCAGGTCATCTTCTCCACGCCCGGCATCGTGATGGCGACCGCCTTCGTGGCGCTACCGCTGGTGATCCGTGAGGTCGTGCCGGTGCTCGAGGAGATCGGCACCGACCAGGAGGTCGCCGCCCGCTCGCTCGGCGCCAACGGGGTGCAGACGTTCTTCCGCATCACGCTGCCCGGCATCAAGTGGGCGATCGTCTACGGCGTCGTCCTCTCGCTGGCCCGCTCGCTCGGCGAGTTCGGCGCCGTCAAGGTCGTCTCCGGCAACGTGCTGGGGGAGACCCGCACCGCCACCCTCGTGGTGGAGGAGAAGTACCTCAACTTCGCCCAGCAGGAGGCCTACGCCGTCGCGTTCCTCCTGGCGATGGTGTCGGTGGTCTGCATCGTCGTCGTCGCCCTGATCCGCCCCAGCCACACCGACGAGAAGGAAGCACGCGCATGAGCATCGAGGTCAAGGACGTCACCAAGCGCTTCGGCGACTTCGTGGCGCTCGAGGACGTCACCGTCTCCATCCCCACGGGTCGGCTGACGGCCCTGCTCGGCCCCAGCGGCGGCGGCAAGTCGACGCTGCTGCGGGTCATCGCCGGCCTGGAGTCCGCCGACGCGGGCTCTGTCGAGATCGAGGGAATCGACGCCACCCGGCTGCCGCCGCAGAAGCGCAACGTCGGCTTCGTCTTCCAGCACTACGCGGCGTTCAAGCACATGACGGTCGCCAAGAACGTCGCCTTCGGGCTCGAGATCCGCAAGAAGCCCAAGGACGAGGTGGCCGACCGGGTCCACGAGCTGCTGGAGCTGGTGCATCTCGACCAGTTCGCCCACCGGCTGCCGTCGCAGCTCTCGGGTGGTCAGCGCCAGCGCATGGCCCTGGCCCGGGCGCTCGCGGTGGAGCCGAGCGTCCTGCTGCTCGACGAGCCCTTCGGTGCGCTCGACGCCAAGGTCCGCAAGGAGCTGCGCGACTGGCTGCGACGCCTGCACGACGAGGTCCACGTGACGACCGTCTTCGTGACCCACGACCAGGAGGAGGCGCTGGAGGTCTCCGACGAGATCGTGGTGATCAACAACGGCCGGGTGGAGCAGGTCGGCACGCCCGACGAGCTCTACGACGAGCCCGCCAACGACTTCGTGATGAGCTTCCTGGGCGAGGTCACCACGCTCGGGGGCCGGGTGATCCGCCCTCACGACATCGAGGTCTCCTCGGCACCGTTGGTCGTCGGCGCCGTGGAGGGCACGGTGTCGCGGGTGCTGAGGATCGGATTTGAGGTGAAACTCACGGTGCTGACCCTGGACGGCGAGGCGGTGCAGGTGCAGCTCACCCGCCCGCTCGCCGCTGCGTTGGGCGTACGCGAGGGGGTCACCGTGTGGCTCTCCCCGGTCGCCGGCGCGACGGTGATGCCTGCTCGCCCCAGCAGGCCCGCCGCGACCCAGCTGACCACCGTTTCTTGAATTATTCAAGAGAGTGTGGTTGGGTGGCGGAGATGTCAACCACGTCTGGTGTCGACTCCCGCGAGAGTCTGAAGGCCGCAGGCCTGCGTGTCACGCGACCTCGGGTCGCCGTGCTGAGTGCTGTGCACTCGCAGCCGCACGCTGACACCGAGTCGCTGATCAACGCCGTACGCCGTGAGCTGCCGGCGGTCTCGCACCAAGCGGTGTACGACGTGCTGCGGGCGCTGACCCAGGCGGGTCTGCTGCGCCGCATCCAACCCTCCGGGTCCGTTGCGCGCTACGAAGCGCGAATCGGCGACAACCACCACCACGTCGTGTGCCGCTCGTGCGGTGCGATCGCCGACGTGGACTGCGCCGTCGGGCAGGCCCCGTGCCTCGACGCCTCCACCACCCACGGCTTCGTCGTCGACGAAGCCGAGGTGACCTACTGGGGCGTCTGCCCGACGTGCTCCGCCACCTCGCAGGCCACCACCTGACTCGACCCACTCACCGAACCCTCACCAACCCTCACAGAGGAGCCATCCACGATGTCGTTTGAAGAGAACACCAAGCCGATCACCACGGCTGCCGGCGCCCCGGTCGTCGACAACCAGGACAGCATGACGGCCGGCCCGCGCGGCCCGATGCTGCTGCAGGACCTGTGGTTCCTCGAGAAGCTCGCGCACTTCGACCGTGAGGTCATCCCTGAGCGTCGGATGCATGCCAAGGGCTCAGGCGCCTACGGCACGTTCACCGTCACCCACGACATCTCGCAGTACACGAAGGCCGCGCTCTTCAACAAGGTCGGCAACCAGGCCGAGATTTTCGCGCGTTTCTCCACCGTCGCTGGTGAGCGCGGTGCAGCGGACGCCGAGCGCGACATCCGCGGCTTCGCGCTGCGCTTCTACACCGAGGAGGGCAACTGGGACGTCGTCGGCAACAACACCCCGGTCTTCTTCTTCCGCGACCCGCTGAAGTTCCCCGACCTCAACCGCGCCGTGAAGCGTGACCCGCGCACCAACCTGCGTGACGCGGAGAACAACTGGGGCTTCTGGAGCAACCTGCCCGAGGCGCTCCACCAGGTCACCATCGTGATGAGCGACCGGGGCATTCCGAAGTCCTACCGCCACATGCACGGCTTTGGTTCGCACACCTTCTCCTTCATCAACGAGGCCGGCGAGCGCTTCTGGGTGAAGTTCCACTTCCGCACCCAGCAGGGCATCGAGAACCTCACCGACGCCGAGGCTGCAGCGGTCGTCGCCGAGGACCGCGAGTCCTCTCAGCGCGACCTCTACGAGGCGATCGAGAGGGGAGACTTCCCGAAGTGGAAGTTCTTCATCCAGGTGATGCCGGAGGCCGAGGCCGACACCTACCGCTTCCACCCCTTCGACCTCACGAAGGTCTGGTCGAAGAAGGACTACCCCTTGATCGAGGTGGGCGAGTTCGAGCTCAACCGCAACCCCGACAACTACTTCGCCGAGGTCGAGCAGGCTGCGTTCACGCCCGCCAACCTCGTCCCGGGCATCTCGTTCAGCCCGGACCGGATGCTCCAGGGCCGGCTCTTCTCCTACGGTGATGCCGCCCGCTACCGGCTGGGCGTCAACCACCACCAGATCCCCGTCAACCAGCCGCGTGCGGCCAAGGTGGTCAACACCTACCACCGCGACGGCGCCATGAGGGTCGACGGCAACCAGGGTTCGGTGCCGGGCATCGAGCCGAACAACTTCGGCCGCTGGTCCGAGCAGCCGCAGTACGCCGACCCGGCGCAGGCCATCGGTGCCGTCGCCGACCGGTTCAACTTCCGCGAGGACGACGCCAACTACTTCGAGCAGCCCGGCGACCTGTTCCGGTTGATGACGCCTGATGAGCAGCAGCGGCTGTTCGAGAACACCGCCCGCAACATCCAGGGTGCTTCCCAGACGTCGATCGACAAGCACATCTACCACTGCACCCAGGCCGACCCGGCCTACGGCGAGGGTGTCCGCAAGGCGCTCGAGGCCCTCAACGCTGGTGCGCTCGACGACACGGACCCCAACCCCGACAGCACTCCGCCCGCCTGAGTGACCTCCGTCTGAGGGGCCTT
Organism: Nocardioides malaquae; assembly: GCF_015070385.1. Classification (GTDB taxonomy): domain Bacteria; phylum Actinomycetota; class Actinomycetes; order Propionibacteriales; family Nocardioidaceae; genus Nocardioides; species Nocardioides malaquae. The sequence goes on from NZ_JADCSA010000013.1 coordinate 78,102, forward strand.
CGTCTGAGGGGCCTTCGCCTGAGGGGCCTCAGTCCAGCAGCCCGCCACGGCCGAACATCTCGGCCGCCTGGCGGGCTGTTGGCGTGCCGGCGTCGAGGTCGGCACCGGCGGCCACCAGGCGACGTACGACGTCGTCGGCGCCCTTGAACAAGGCGCCAGCCACGATCGACTGGTCGCGAGCGTTGCGCAGGTCGGGGTCGGCGCCGCGACCGATCAGCATGTCCACGGTGTCGGGGTGGTCGTGGTAGGCCGCCAGCATCAGCAACGAGTCGCCCGACTCGGAGGTGGCGTCGACCGGGAGGCCGTGGTCGAGGAACTCCGCCAACTGCTCCGTCTCCCCGGCGCGGGCCAGGTCGAGGGCCAGCGCGAGGACGCGAGCGACCTGCTCGTCAGTCAGATTCATGCATCGAGTCTAGGCTCGCGCACGCTCAGCGGTAGTTGACGAACTGCACCGGGAAGTCGAGGTCCTGTCCCTTGACCAGGGCGATCACGGCCTGGAGGTCGTCGCGCTTCTTGGAGGAGACGCGGAGCTCCTCACCCTGGATCTGCGCCTTGACGCCCTTGGGGCCCTCGTCGCGGATCAGCTTGGAGATCTTCTTCGCGTCCTCCGAGGAGATGCCCTCCTTGAGGTTGATCGTGATCTTCGACAGCTGGCCCGACTGGCGCGGCTCGGAGGCGTCGAGCACCTTCAGGGAGACGTCGCGCTTGACCAGCTTGGTCTTGAAGACGTCGAGCACGGCGCTGGCGCGGTCGTCGGCGGAGGCGGAGATCTCGATGACCTTCTCGCCCGACCACTCGATGGTCGCGTTGGTGCCCTTGAAGTCGAAGCGGGTGGCGACCTCGCGAGCGGTCTGCCCCAGCGCGTTGTCGACCTCCTGGCGGTCCAGCTTGCTGACGATGTCGAACGACGAGTCGGCCATGAACTGTCTCTCCTGCGGTTCGGGGTGGTCGGTTTTTTCTCTCGAGGCGTGCTGGGCTATTCTCTCCCGTAGTCACGCGGACCCCCAAACGGGTCTGGGCGACACCCAAGGCAGATTGCCCGAGCGGCCAATGGGAGCGGACTGTAAATCCGTCGGCTTACGCCTTCGAAGGTTCGAATCCTTCATCTGCCACACTGGGTCCACTGGCCCCCGCCACGCGGGGGCCAGTGGTGATTTCGGGGTGCCTCAGCCGGTCACCCGGTCGACCAGCTCCCGCGCCAGCGCGAACGCCGAGGTCGCCGCGGGCGAGGGCGCGTTGCGTACGTGCGTCACGGCGCCGCTGCGTGACAGCACGAAGTCGTCGACGAGAGCGCCGTCCCGGCCGACGGCCTGGGCGCGGACCCCGGCGTGCACGGTGCCGTCGAGGTCCGCGGGGGTGAGGGAGGGGACGTACGCCCTCGCGGCGGCCAGGTGGCGCCGCGTGCTGAGGGCGGTGGCGACCTCGTCGATGCCGGTGCGCCAGTAGCGGCGGGCGACCCGCCACGTGCCTGGCCAGGTCACTGTCTCGGCGACGTCGCGGGCCCGTAGCATCGAGAGCCGGTAGCCGTCGCGCGCACCCACCAGCACCGCGGTCGGGCCGACCATCACGTCGCCGGAGATCGTCCGGTGCACGTGCACGCCGAGAAACGGCAGGGTCGGGTCGGGCACGGGGTAGACCATGCCGCGCACCACAGGGGTCTCGGTGCGGTGCAGGCGCAGGTACGCCCCGCGGAAGGGCACGATGCGCGGGTCCGGGTCGGCTCCGGAGGCGCGGGCCAACCGGTCGGCCCACAGGCCACCACAGGTCACCACCTGCCGCGCGTGCAGGCGTACGGGACCGGTGGGGGAGTCGGCCTCGACCACGCAGTCGACGCCCTCGCGCACGCTGTGCACCCGCGTCGACAGCAGCACCGACGCACCGGCCGCCTCCAGGTCGCTCGCCACCTGCCGCGCGACAGCGGCGTAGTCGATGATCCCGGTGTTCGGGGCGTGCAGGGCCGCCACCCCGGTCGCGTTCGGCTCGATCTCGCGGATCTCCTCCGCCCCCACGCGCCGCAGCCCGGGCACGCCGTTGGCGACCCCGCGCCGCTCCAGCTCGTCGAGCCGGCCCAGCTCGTCGCGTCGCACCGCGACCACGAGCTTGCCGCAGCGCTCGTGGGCGATGCCGTGCTCGGCGGCGTACGCCCACGTCATCGCCGCGCCCTCGACGCAGAGCCGCGCCTTCAGCGAACCGGGCTCGTAGTAGAGGCCGCCGTGCACGACCCCGGAGTTGTGGCCGCTCTGGTGGGCCGCGACCCGGTCCTCGGCCTCGACGACCACCACCCGCGCGCCCGGCCGGCGGAGCAGGAACTCGCGCGCCGTCGCCAAGCCGACGAGACCGCCGCCCACGACGACGAGGTCGAGCAGGCCCGTGGGCGCAGTCGTCGGCATGCGGTCATTCTGCCCGCCGGTCACTGCGGCAGACTCGGCCGGATGACGGGCGAGCAGATCCACGCGATCGGTCGACGACGTGCCTGGGCGGTCTGGGGCGTGGCGATCGGCGTCTACGTGCTCGCGGTCTTCCACCGCAGCTCGCTCGGCGTCGCCGGGTTGCTGGCCACCGAGCGCTTCGACATCGCCGCCTCACAGCTCGCCTTCTTCACGGTGCTGCAGCTGATCGTCTACGCGGGGATGCAGGTGCCGGTCGGGGTGATGCTCGACCGCTTCGGCGCCCGCGCCCTGCTCTGCGTGGGCCTCGTGGTGATGACGGCGGCCCAGCTCGCCTTCGCGTTCGCCGACTCGTTCCTGCTCGGGGCCGTGGCCCGAGGCTTCGTGGGCGCCGGCGACGCCATGGTCTTCGTGACCGTGGTGCGCCTGGTGGCGGTCTGGTTCCGGCCCACGCAGGTGGCGATGACCACGCAGCTGACCGGCTGGATGGGGCAGATGGGCGCGATCGTGGCTGCGGCCCCGCTGACCCTGCTGCTCACCCACCTCGGCTGGACCCGTGCCTTCGCCGCCACCTCGAGCATCGGCGTGGTGCTGCTCGTGGGTGTGCTGCTGGTCGTGAAGAACTCGCCGTACGCCGTCGCGACAGGTCCCGCGGAGAGCCTGCGGGAGGTCGCCACCTCGGTCGGGCGCGTGTGGCGCAACCCGGGCGTACGCCTGGGGTTCTGGGTCCACTTCACGACGTCGTTCCCGTTCACCGTCTTCGTGCTGCTGTGGGGCTTTCCGTTCCTGGTGCGGGCGCAGGGGTGGAGCGAGGTCGCGGCCGGCACCCTGCTGATGGCGATGACCGGGTGGGTGGTGCTCAGCGGCGTCGTCATCGGCCAGCTGACGACCCGGCTGCCCTTCCATCGGGCCCGCACCGCGATCGTGGTGGTGCTCGCGATCGTCGCCGCCTGGACGGCGGTCCTCCTCGTGGACGGACCCTCCCCGGTCTGGCTGGTGCTGCTCATGGCGGCCTGCGTCGCAACCGGAGGACCGACGTCGGTGATCGGCTTCGACATCATCCGCACCTTCACCCCGGTGCGGGCCGTCGGCCGGGCGACCGCGCTGGTCAACGTGGGCGGCTTCGTTGCCTCACTGGTCACCGTGGCGCTGATCGGGATCGTGCTCGACGTCGTCGAGCCGGCCGGCGCGGGCGCCTACGACCTCGACGACTTCCGGGTGGCCTTCGCCGCCCAGTACCTCTGCTGGGGCCTGGGCCTGGTGCAGATGGTCCGGCTGCGCCGCCGGGCCCGGGCCCACCTGCACGACACCCATCCCGAGGCGACCGCACTGCTGCGCGCCGGCCACCAGTGGCTGCCGCTCGACGACCGCCCGTGACGTGACTGCCCGTGACACCTGTCATGGCCGACCCGTGCCGCACGCTCGTCAACCCATGACGTCCCGCACTGTCGCCGCGTCGCTCCTCGGGAGAGGCTGGAGCCATGACTGACTTCCCCTTCGCGATCGAGACCCGGGGCCTGCGGCGGACCTACGGCACGGGAGCCGACGCCTTCGAGGCCGTCCGTGGCATCGACCTGCAGGTGCGCCGCGGACAGGTCCACGCGCTGCTCGGCGTCAACGGCGCCGGCAAGACCTCCACCCTCGAGGTGCTCGAGGGCCTCGCCCCCGCCACCGCCGGCGAGGTCCGGGTGCTGGGCCTCGACCCGGTCGCCGACCGCGCGCAGGTGCGCCGGCGTACGGGCGTGCTCCTGCAGCACAGTGGCTTCGTCGCCGACCTGACGGTGCGCGAGACCCTGAAGATGTGGGCGGCCACGGTGACCGGCGCGCGCCCCGTGGAGGAGTCGCTGGAGATGCTCGACCTGAGCCGGTTGGCCGACACCCGGATGCGTGGCCTCTCCGGCGGCGAGCACCGCCGCGTCGACCTGGCCTGCACCCTCACCGGGCGCCCCGAGCTGGTGGTGCTCGACGAGCCGACCACCGGCCTCGACCCGGAGAGCCGGCGCGCGGTCTGGCGCCTGGTGCGCGACCTGCGTGACTCCGGCGCCACCGTGCTGCTCACCACCCACTACCTGGAGGAGGCCGAGCAGCTGGCCGACCAGGTCTCGATCATGCGCGCGGGGGAGGTCGTCCGTGAGGGCACCGTCGCCGAGATCGTCGCCGGTCACCCCGCCGAGATCTCGTTCCGTACGCCCCGGCGCGACCTGCCGCTGCCCGCCGGCGCCGAGGTCAGCCACGACGGTGGCACCACAGTGCTGCGGGTCGCCGACCTGCAGCCGGTGCTGACCGACCTGCTCCTCGCCGCCCGTGACGCCGGCGTCGAGCTGGCGATGCTCGACGCCCGCAGCGCCACCCTCGAGTCCGTCTTCCTGGCCGTCGCGGCCGACCGTGCAGAAATCCAGCAAGGAGCCCCGGCATGAGCACCCTCGCCCCCGCCCGCCCCAGCCTGTCCGCCCGTCGCACCGTGGGCCTGGCCCGCTTCAACCTGCTGCTGATGGCGCGCAACCGCACCACGTTGATCTACGGATTCGGGATGCCGCTCATCCCGTTGCTCCTGCTCTTCGCGGTGCCCGAGGCCACCCCGGAGGCGGGGGTGGGGGCGCTGACCATCACGGTGGTGATGGCGCTGATCTTCCCCGGCTACTACAACCTGCTCTCGATGTTCGTGACGCGGCGCGACGAGCTGGTGCTCAAGCGGTTGCGCACGGGTGAGGTCCGCGACAGCGAGCTCGTCACCTCGATGGCGCTGCCGGGTGTCGCGATCACCGTGGGCGTGGTGCTGCTCGCCGTGCCGATCGCCATGAGCGCCGGCTTCGACCTGCCGCGCAACCCCCTGCTGCTCCTGGTGGCCGTGCTGGTCGCCTGCGTGACCTTCGCGGCGCTGGCGATCTGGACCGCGTCGTGGACCAAGACGGCCGAGTCCGCCCAGCTGACCAGTGGCCCGGTCATGATCATCGCGTTGGCGGGTTCGCTCACCGCCGGCCTGCCCGAGTCGGTCACCCGCTGGACCGACCTGCTGCCCGGCGCGGCGATCAGCGACCTGCTGATGGTTTCCTGGTTCGGGCGCGAGCCCGAGACGCTCGAGCGGGTGGGATGGTTCCAGGGCTTCGCGGAGGCTGGGCCCGGCCTCGCCGTCCTGGTCGTCTGGGCCGTCGTGGCACTGCTGCTGGCCGGTCGGTCGCTGCGCTGGGAGCCGCGGGCGTGACGTCGGGGGGCCCACTGCTCGGCTGGGCCGGGCGCACCAACGTGCAGCGCATCGATCTCTACACGCGGGGGTCGCTGCGCGGCATGGCGCTGCTGCTGGTCGGCTTCGCCGGCCTCGCGGCGGTCAGCACCGCCACGACGCGGTGGGAGGTCGTGGCGATCGCGCTGCACGCCGTGGCGCTGGTCGTCGTGGTCGACCGGTGCGTGACGATCTTCATGCGGCTCTGGTTCAGCCCCGGCGAGCTGCCCCGGCTGTGGCTGACGGCGCTGGCCGTGCTCCTCCTGGTGGGGGTGGCCTGGTTGGCGTGGGGCACCTCGCCGGACGACCGCTTCACGACGAGCTACCTGCTCACGACGACGGTCGCACTGGCCCTGGGGGGCGCGCGACAGAAGTGGGTGCAGGGGGGTGCCGTCGTGGCGGGAGCCCTGCTCTGCGGGGTCTCCGGATCCTGGATGTGGCTCTTCGGTGCGGGGATCGCGGCCTTCTTCGTCTTCACCGTGCAGAGCTCGCTGTGGGTGCTCGGCGTGGTGCACGAGCTCGACCGGGCCCGCAGCGCCCAGGCCGACCTGGCGGTCGCGGAGGAGCGGTTGCGTTTCTCCCGCGACGTGCACGACGTGATGGGCCGCCACCTCGCCACCATCGCGGTGCAGTCGGAGCTGGCCGCCACCCTCGCTGAGCGTGGCGACCCCCGGGCGGCCGCGCGGATCCGCGAGGTGCGGGCCAGCGCCCACGACGCGCTGCGGGAGGCCCGGGCCCTGGCTCGCGGCTACCGCCCCGTCGACCTCGCCCAGGAGGTGGAGGGTGCCCGGGCGCTCCTCGTGTCGGCCGGCATCGCGGTCGAGACCGACCTGGCGGACCTGCCCGCGCGGTGGCAGGAACCGGTCGCGCGCCTCGTGCGCGAGGCCGTGACCAACACCCTGCGCCACTCCCGCGCGACCCAGGTGCGGCTCGACCACGCCGACGGGGTCGTGACGGTGCGCAACGACGGTGTCCACGCAGGCCACGGTGGCGAGGGCGGTGACGCACCCGGCGACGTCGAGGGCGACGGCAGCGGGCTGCGTACGCTGGCCGCCGACGTCGCCACCCACGGTGGACGCCTGACGTGGGGCGTCGAGCACGACGAGTTCGTGGTGCGCCTGCACCTGCACGCCCCCGAGGAGGCGACCCCGTGATCAGGATCCTGCTGGCCGACGACGAGCACCTGATCCGCGGGGCCCTGGCGCAGATGCTCGACCTCGACGACGACTTCGAGGTCGTGGCGCAGGCCGCCACCGGCCCGGAGGCGGTCGCCGCAGCGCGGCAGCACCGGCCCGACGTGGCCGTGCTCGACCTGCAGATGCCCGGTCTCGACGGCATCGAGGCGGCCGCCGAGATCCTCGGCGAGCTCCCGGAGTGCGGTTGCGTCGTGGTCACCAGCCACGGGCGGCCCGGCTACCTCAAGCGGGCGCTGGCCGTGGGCGTACGCGGGTTCCTGCCGAAGACCACGTCGGCGGCGACGCTGGCGTCGGTCGTGCGTGCCGTGCACGCAGGGGGACGCCACGTCGACCCCGAGCTGGCTGCCGAGGCGATCGCTGCCGGCGACTCGCCGCTGACCGCCCGGGAGGCCGACGTGCTCGAGGCCGCCGCCGACGCGGCGCCGGTGGAGGAGATCGCGCGGCGGGTGCACCTGTCGGCCGGCACGGTGCGCAACCACCTCTCGTCGGCGGTCTCCAAGCTGGGCGCCGCCAACCGGCACGAAGCCGTGGCGACCGCTCGACGCATGGGCTGGATCTGAGTCAGCGCACCCCGGCCTCGGGGGTCGGCTCCGCGGTCGGGTCGTCGGCCGACGGGTCCTCCAGGTAGGAGCCGCCGACGGGGTCGGCGTGCCAGTCGAGCAGCCGCCAGCCGGTGCGCGGGTGGCCCTCGACGGTGATCAGGCCGGTGTTGTGCAGTGGCTGGGTCGCCTCGGGTCGCTCGCGGGCACCGTCGACCCGGGTGGCCACCCAGGTGCGGATCGCGGCGCCGTGGCTGACCAGCAGCACCGTGTCGTGGCCGCCGGTGGTCAGTCGCTCGACGTCGGCGTCGTAGCGCTCGAGGAACTCGTGGCCGGTCTCGGCGCCGGGCATCCGCACGTGCAGGTCACCGGTGACCCAGCTGCGTACGGTCGAGAGGTAGCCCATCACCGATGCGTTGTCGGTGGCCATCTCGTAGTCGCCGGCCGAGATCTCGTGCAGCCCAGGCAGCTCGACGGGCGAGCAGCCGTGCTCGGCGGCGGTGGGAGCGGCCGTCTGGTGCGTGCGGATCCGGGTGGAGACGAAGAGTTCCTGCACCCCGTGGCCGGCAAGTGCGCGGGCGGCGGCGCGGGCCTGCGCCTGGCCGAGGTCGGTCAGCTCCAGACCGGGCGCGGCCGTGTCGAGGGCTCCCGCGACGTTGCCGTGGGTCTGGCCGTGCCGCATCAGCAGCAGGCGGACCGGACGGGGAGATGACAGCGCGCTCACGGCTCTGAGCGTACCGGGCCGTCACCACCCCGGGCGGTCCTCACGAACCGGTGGGCAGCCCCGTCGCGAGCAAGCCGTCGGCGACGGCTGCGGGGTCGCTCGCCACCACGGAGGGCAGCCAGCGCCGGGTCGCGGCGAGGTACTCCTCGCCCCGCGCCACGGTCAGCACCTCGGTCGGGTCGTCGCCGGCCAGCGTCGCGGTCACGGTCGCCCGGTCGGCGCCGTCGAAGGCCTGGCGGGTGGCGAGGAGCAGGTTGACCGCGCCCATCAGCCCGGTGCCGTCCCCCGCTCCCGCGGGGTCGCTGACGTCTGCTGCGGCCGCCACCGAGAACGGCGTCTCCCGGTCGAGCACCGCGTCGATCCACCGGGCGGCCTCGTCGGGGCGTACGTCCACCGTGCCGTCGCAGCGCAGGTGCAGCGCCAGCTCGGCCGCGGCGACCTCGTCGGCCGCGCGGGCCCATTGCCCGCCGACCCCGCCGGGCAGGTCGGTGGGCACGTCGACGTGGACGCGCACCTCGTCGTCGAGCACGCCCTCGCCGCGGGCCGCGTCGACCGCGGCGACCACGCGCCGGGCGTTGCCGCCAAGGTCGTCGACGTCACGCAGCGCCACCTGCAGGGAGGTGACGGTGAGACCCAGCTTCGCGGCCAGCCCGAGGGCACCCGCGACCGCGCCGGCGCCGCTGGTCAGCACCACCCGCAACGGCGTCGTCACGCCTCGTAGCAGCGGCAGGTCGGTGTCGCGGACGGCCAGCGTGCCGATGAGTCCGCCGGCGCGCAGGTCGGCGTGCTGCGCGAGCAGCTCAGGGCTCACGGTGCCCTGCGGGGTGGTCGCGCGGGCGTCGTCGAGGAGGCCGGCCCAGGCCGGGTGCACGTCGGGAGAGGATGTCTGCTCGCTCACACACCGAGCCTAGCCAGCGACCGACGTCGTCCCGGTCGGGCGCATACTCGGTCGTGACTCCCCGGCCGCTCGACCCGACGAGTCGCCGCGCCCTCGTGGTCATCCCGGTGGTGCTGGCGATGCTGTCGATGATCGGCCCCTTCAGCATCGACACGCCGTTCCCGGCGTTCGGCCGGATCGCCCGCGACTTCGACGTGACGTCGGCACAGATGCAGCTGGTGGTGACCGCCTACATGGGCGCGTTCGCGGTGATGAGCGTGTTCCACGGCCCGATCTCCGACGCGGTGGGCCGCCGGCCGGTGCTGGTGACCGGGCTCGCCGTCTACTCGGTGGCCTCGATCGGTGCGGCCTTCTCGCCCGACCTGACCACGCTGCTCGCCTTCCGGGTGCTGCAGGGGCTGAGTGCGGGCGCCTCGACGATCGTCAGCCGCACGGTGATCCGTGACGTCTTCGACGGCCCGCAGGCCCAGCAGCTGATGAGCCGGGTCGCGATGATCTTCGGGCTGGCGCCGGCGATCGCCCCGATGGTCGGTGGCGCGGTGCTCCAGGTGGGAGACTGGCCCCTGGTCTTCGGGGTCATGGCCGCGCTGGGCGTGGTGCTCATCGCCGCGGCGCTGCTGGTGCTGCCGGAGACCCACCCGCCCGAGCGGCGTACGCCCCTGCGTCCCGCCGCGCTCGTCGGCGGGCTGGTCGGGGTGCTGCGGACTGCCGCCTTCCACCGGATTGCCTGGTCGGGCACCTTCCTCTTCGGGGCGCAGTTCCTCTACATCGGCGGCGCCGCGATCTTCGTGGGCGACCTGCTCGGCCTGGGGGAGCTCGACTTCTGGGTGCTCTTCGTGCCGATGATCGTGGCGATGACGCTGGGCTCGTGGATCTCGGGTCGCGCGGCCGGACGGATCGGCGGCCGCCGCCTCGTCAGCATCGGCTACACGGTCGCGCTCGCCGGCGCGGCGCTCGGCATCGCCGTGACCGCCTCCCCGGTGGGTGACCGGGCGCCGTGGGCGGTCGTCGGGTGCGTCGGCGTCGCCCTGGGCAGCGCGATCGCCTACCCGACGCTGCAGCTGATGTCGCTCGACCTCTTCCCGCAGGCTCGCGGGTCGGTGATGAGTGCAGCGACCTTCACCACCCTGCTCTTCAACGCGACCGTGGCGGTCGCGCTCGCGCCGCTGCTGGTGACCTCGACGCTCGCCTTCGCGGTCGCCTCGGCGGTCATCGTGGTGCTGGGCCAGCTCTGCTGGTCGTGGCACTGCCGCGTGGAGGACCGGGCTTCCCTTCCACGGGACACCGTGGAGGATGGGGGCATGAGCGAGCGGCCGAGAAACGTGATCCCGTCGTGAAGCGCCCGAGCGACGACGTCGACGAGTCCCGGCTCGAGGTCGGTCCGCCGGCCGACGCGGCGGCGGGGGTCACGGGCGTACGCGTGGCGCTGGAGCACGCCGTCGGCCAGATGGGGGCGACGCGTGCGGCGTCCGCGCTGACGAAGCTCAACCAGGCCGACGGGTTCGACTGCCAGGGCTGCGCCTGGCCGGACCCGGCGCCCGGGGAGCGCGCGCACGCCGAGTTCTGCGAGAACGGGGCGAAGGCGGTCGCGGAGGAGGCCACGAAGGCCCACGTCGACCGCGACTTCTTCGCCGCCCACTCGGTGGAGGACCTGCGCGGGCGCAGTGAGTACTGGTTGGGCAAGCAGGGCCGCATCGTCGAGCCCGTCGTGCTGCGTCCCGGCGCCAGCCACTACGAGCCGATCGACTGGGGCGAGGCGTTCGGCCTGGTCGCCGAGCACCTGCGCGCCCTCGACGACCCCGACCGGGCCGCCTTCTACACGTCGGGCAAGACCTCGAACGAGGCCGCCTTCGTCTACCAGCTCTTCGTGCGCTCGCTGGGCACCAACAACCTGCCCGACTGCTCCAACATGTGCCACGAGTCCAGCGGCACCGCGCTCACGGACACCATCGGGGTCGGCAAGGGGTCGGTCACCCTGGGCGACATCCACGACGCCGAGCTGATCGTGGTGATGGGCCAGAACCCCGGCACCAACCACCCGCGGATGCTCTCCGCGCTCGAGGTGGCCAAGCGCAACGGCGCCCGGATCGTCTCGATCAACCCGCTGCGCGAGCCCGGCACGATGCGCTTCAAGAACCCGCAGAAGCCCCGCGGCGTGATCGGCAAGGGCACCGACCTGGCCGACCTCCACGTGCCGGTGCGGATCAACGGCGACCTGGCGCTCTTCCAGGCCGTCGGCGCCGCGCTGCTGGAGGCCGACGAGCGGGGCGAGCAGGTGCTCGACCACGACTTCATCGCCGCCCACACCGAGGGCTTCGAGGCGTGGGCCGACCACCTGCGCGGCCTCGACCTCGAGGCGGTGCACCGGGCCACCGGCATCGACGAGGCCACGATCGCCGCGGTCGTCGACGAGTTCAAGCGCTCGCGGCGCACCGTCATCTGCTGGGCGATGGGCATCACCCAGCACAAGAACGCGGTGGCCACGATCAAGGAGATCGTCAACGTCGCGCTCGCCCAGGGCAACATCGGCAAGCCCGGCGCCGGCGTCTGCCCGGTCCGCGGCCACTCCAACGTGCAGGGCGACCGGACGATGGGCATCTGGGAGCGCTCGCCCGACGCGTTCCTCGACGCCCTCGACGCAGAGTTCTCGATCACCTCGCCGCGCGAGCACGGCTTCGACACCGTCGCCACCATCGAGGCGCTGCGCGACGGTCACCTCGACGTCTTCTTCGCGATGGGCGGCAACTTCGTCTCCGCCGCCCCCGACACCGCGGTCGTCGAGGCGGCGATGGCCAATGCGGCACTGACGGTGCACGTCGCGACCAAGCTCAACCGCTCCCACCTCGCGCACGGGCGTACGGCGCTGATCCTGCCGCCGCTCGGCCGCAGCGAGAAGGACCGCACCGGGGGGAGGGAGCAGCGAGTCACCGTCGAGGACTCGATGTCGGCCGTGCACGCCTCACGCGGCCCGCTGGAGCCGGCGTCGCCGGAGCTGCGCAGCGAGGTCGACATCGTCTGCTCGCTGGCGCTGGCCACCTTCGGCGAGGGTCACGTGGTGCCCTGGGACGCGATGCGCCGTGACTACTCCGAGATCCGTCGGCGCATCGGCCGGGTGGTGCCCGGCTGCGAGGGCTACGAGGAGCTCGTCGACCGCCCGGGTGGCTTCACGCTGCCGCACCCGCCGCGCGACTCGCGGACCTTCCCGACCGCCCGGGGCAAGGCCGTCTTCTCGCCGTCGCCGTTGGAGGTGCTGGACGTGCCCGACGGCCACCTGCTGCTGCAGACGCTGCGCTCGCACGACCAGTTCAACACCACGATCTACGGCCTCGACGACCGTTACCGCGGCATCACGGGCGGGCGCCGGGTCGTCTTCGTGCACCCCGACGACCTGCGTGACGCCGGCCTCGCCGACGGCGACCGGGTCGACCTGGTCTCGCTCTGGCGGGGCGTGGAGCGTCGGGCCGCCGACTTCCGGGTGGTGCCCTACGACCAGCCGCGTGGGTGCGCGGCGGCGTACTACCCCGAGACCAACCCGCTGGTGCCGCTCGACCACATGGCCGACGGATCGCGGCAGCCGGCGTCGAAGTCGATCATCATCCGGCTCGAGCCGAGGAAGGCCGTCGCATGACCAACCCCGACCCGCACCCGACCGAGGAACTCATCGCCTGCGGCGAGGACGTCACCGTCGAGGTGCTCGTGCCCCGCGAGGTGCCGCTGGGCGGCCCTCGTGCGATGACGGTGCGGCGCACGCTGCCGGCCCGCCACCGCTCCCTCGTCGGCGCCTGGTGCTTCCTCGACCACTACGGCCCCGACCCGGTCAGCGAGACCGGAGGCATGAACGTCCCGCCGCACCCCCACATCGGCCTGCAGACCGTCAGCTGGCTCTTCACCGGCGAGATCGAGCACCGCGACTCCACCGGGGTGAAGGCGATGGTGCGTCCCAGCGAGTTCAACCTGATGACCGGCGGCCGGGGGATCAGCCACTCGGAGGTCTCGACGCCGGAGACGACCGTGCTGCACGGGGTGCAGCTGTGGGTGGCGCTGCCCGCGGAGGCGAAGGACGTCGAGCCCGGGTTCGACCACTACGTGCCCGACGCCGTGCGCGGCGAGGGGTGGGAGGCCCGGGTCTTCGTCGGCTCGCTGCTGGGCGACACCTCACCCGTACGCACCCACTCGCCGCTGCTGGGCGCCGAGCTGCTGCTGGACGACGACACGACGATGACCCTGGACCTCGACCCGTCCTACGAGCACGGCATCCTGCTCGACGCCGGCAGCCTGACCGTGGGCGAGGAGGACGTGGAGCCCGGCGAGCTGCTCTACCTCGGCACCGGCCACCACCGGGTGACGCTGCGCGCCGGGATCGCCGCACGTCTGGTCGTGATCGGTGGGCCGCCCTTCGGTGAGGAGATCCTGATGTGGTGGAACTTCGTGGGACGCACCCACGAGGAGGTCGTCGCCGCCCGCGAGGAGTGGCAGGCGCAGCTCCACCGCGACGGCGAGCTGGTCACCGACAGCACGCTGGTCCAGCCCGGTCGGTTCGGCGTCGTGCCCGGCCAGCACCTGCCGCCGATCCCAGCCCCGCCGATGCCGCAGGTACGGCTGCGGCCGCGCCGGTGAGCGTCGCGTGACGGGGCCGGCGCGCGTGGAGGCGGTCGGTGGTGAGGGCCTCGGCGCGGTCCGTGGCGCCGACGACGACCTGCTGCGGTGCCCGTGGGCGTACGGCAGCGCGATGGAGCGCGACTACCACGACGCCGAGTGGGGCGAGCCCGTCTCCGGTGAGGCGGCCTGGTTCGAGCGGCTCACGCTCGAGGCCTTCCAGTCGGGGCTGTCGTGGCGCACGATCCTCGCGAAGCGGCCGGCCTTCCGGGAGGTCTTCGCCGGCTTCGACGCCGACGTGGTCGCCGGCTTCACCGAGGCCGATGTCGAGCGGCTGCTGAGCGACGCCCGCATCGTGCGCAACAGGGCGAAGGTGACTGCGGCCGTGGTCAACGCCCGGGCCGTTGTCGCGCTGCGGGAAGCCGGAGGGCTCGAGGAGCTCGTCGCGGCGTACCGTCCCGGCGACGCGGTGGTGCCGCAGGCGCAGACCACCTCGACGGAGTCGGTGGCACTCTCGAGGGCGCTGAAGAAGCGTGGCTTCACCTTCGTCGGACCCACGACCATGCACGCACTGATGGAGGCGACGGGGATGTTCGACCCCCACCTGTACGACTGCCACCGGCGCGGTGTCGCTCCTGAGGGCGGTGCCGGGTGATCCGTGGGCTGACCGTCCTGCTCCTGCTCCAGGTCGTCGGCGAGATCGTGGTCGACGTGACCGGCCTGCCGGTGCCGGGGCCGGTGGTGGGCATGGTGCTGCTCTTCGGCTGGTTGCAGTGGCGTCGCCCGGCGGCGGACGCCGGCACGATGCGGGCTGCCGACGGGTTGCTGCGTCACCTGCAGCTGCTCTTCGTGCCGGCCGGGGTCGGGATCGTCACCCATTTGGCGGTGCTGCGCACCGAGGCAGTGCCGCTCGGGGTGTCGTTGGTGGTGTCCTGGCTGGCGGGCCTCGCCGTCGTCGGCTGGATCGTTCAGGGGTTCGGTCGCCACCACCCCGAGCCGGGTGGCGATGCGACGGCCGCAGGAGGTCGCGATGCGTGAGGCATTGGCGTCCCCCGCAGCTCTGGTGCTGCTGACCCTGCTGAGCTACCGCCTCGGGCTCTGGCTGCGTGACCGGACCCACGGCCACCCCCTGGCGCAACCCGTCGTGGTCGGCATCGTCGGCACGGCGCTCGGGATCACGCTGCTCGACGTCGACTACGCGGCGTACGCCGACGCGGCCACGTTGGTCAGCTTCTGGCTCGGGCCGGCGACGGTGGCGCTGGCGGTGCCGCTGCACCGGCAGGTACGCCGGATGCGCGGCGTGGTCGGGCCGATGCTGGTGGCCATCCCGCTCGGCGCGGTGGTCTCGATCGCGACCGCGTACGCCCTCGTGCTGCTCCTGGGCGGCAGCGAGACCCTGGCGCTGACGGTGTCACCCAAGGCAACGACGACCCCTGTTGCCATCGCGCTCTCGGAGCAGGTGGGTGGCCTGCCGCCGTTGACGGCCGTCGTCACCATCACCGCCGGCATCCTCGGTGCTGTGCTTGCGCCCACCGTGCTGACGTTGCTGCGGGTGCGCGACCATCGCGCACGCGGGCTGGCAATGGGCGCGGTCTCCCACGGCATCGGCACCTCGCGCTCGCTCGTCGACAACGAGACCGAGGGCGCTTTCGCGGGCCTGTCGATGGGACTCACCGCGCTGGCCACGAGCGTGTTGTTGCCGGTGGTGCTGCTGCTGGTGTGAGTGGGTCGCCCCCACCGGCGGGGCGACTCACCCCAGGCTCTTGGTGAAGAACACCTCTGCATAGGGACCGCCCGAGTGCGGAGTGCTCCTGTGGTAGCCGAGGGCTTCGTAGAGGTGCTGGGACTCGACCAGGTCACGTCGGGTGTCGAGGCGGAGGTCCACGATGCCCATCCGGCGCGCACGGTGCTCGAGATCGGTCATGAGGCGACGGCCCAGGCCTCTGCCCCGGAACTGGCGGTGGACGTGCAGGCGGCGGACCTCGCCGCTCCGGTTCTCCATGCGGGCCAGGCCGACGCACCCGCAGACGGAACCCACGCTGTCGGTCGCCACGAGGAACAGGCCGTCGGGTGCCACCAGTTCGTCGATGGGGTGGTCACGCAGAGCCGCCTCCATCTCCTCCGCGGTGGCGGGCCGGCCGTAGTAACGGGCCGCGACGTCCGCCAGGTAGCCGAGTTGCGCCGCCTGCGCCGCCGCCGAGCCAGGCGCGACGATGCGTACCTCGATCGCTCCGGAGGTCGTCGCCACTGCATCCACGCTCGCATCGTCGCGCGGGCGCTGGGACCCACCTGCCACGGAGTCGGGTGGACGTCGTGGGTGTCAGGGGTCGCCGACTGGCAGGGTGCAGCCTTGGGTCACGAGGAAGGTCTCGCCGTGGGGGCCGATCCAGAGGTGTTCGGGTGGTCGGGTGGGTCTGGCACTCGGTGGATCAGTGGTGGGGTCGCCAAACGGGTCGGGTAGTGCTTCGTAGCGCCAGCGTCCGTGGGTCTTGACCCGGTGGTGTCGCCGGCAGAGCGGGGCGAGGTTGTCCGGCCGGGTGCCCGAGGTCTCGTGGGAATCGTTCGGTTCGCCGGGACGGTCGGGGTCCCAGGGTTCGACGTGGTCGAGGTCGCCCGACCTCGCGTCGCGTCCGCAGTAGGGGAACACACAGCCCCGGTGCCGCAGCACCACCTGGTCGCGCATCCGCGGCGGCGGGTCGTGCCTCGGGGACCACGTCGCGTCGGCCAGGTCGAGGACCGGAGTCACGCTCACTCGGGTCCGATCCAGCCAGGACTTCACCAGCTCCGAGGTGATCGCCCCAAGGCGCTCGACCTCCGCCACCGTCACGTCACCAGTTCCCGCGGCGAGCGCGACCAGGTCGGCCAGCGAGGTGTGGACGTACAGCTTGAGTGCCTGCCTCGGTGGCCGGGCCACACCTCCGGCCACACCCCCACCGGTCTTCGCCGTCGCTGCGTCCTCGGCGGCAAACCCGAACGCCAGCTGGTCCGCGCCCTCGCGCGCCAGCGACACGAGTGCCTTCACCCGGCGCGCACCGACCGGGTCCTCATCACCCGCACCCGCGAGGGC
>NZ_JADCSA010001288.1 GCF_015070385.1 Nocardioides malaquae
CTACGGGCAACCGCCTCTGGGGCTTCTGAAGGGGGGGGGGCCCCCGCCCGGCCCGGGTGTGGGGGGGGGGGGGGGCCCCCCGCCGGCCGGGGGGGGGGGGGGGGGGGGGGGGGGCGCGGGGGGGGGGGGGGGGGGCGGGGGGGGGGGGGGGCGGGGGGGGGCGCCCCCCCCCCCCCCGCCCCGCCTTTTTTTTTCTTTCCCCCCCCTCTTCCCCCCGGGGGGGGGGGGGGTTT
>NZ_JADCSA010001289.1 GCF_015070385.1 Nocardioides malaquae
CAGCCACGGATCACGCCCGCGCGCCTTCGGTCACGTGGCTGCTGTTGTGACGCAGCGCCTTCAGCACCGTCTCCACGATCGCGTCGGCGTCGTGCCCGGCCTGCGCATATTGCACCTCGGGCTTGTCCTGATCCTGGAAGATGTCGGGCAAGCGCATCGTGCGCAGCTTCAGCCCGCCGTCGATCAGTCCTTCGTCCGACGCCATGGTCAGGACATGCGCGCCCAAGCCACCG
>NZ_JADCSA010001290.1 GCF_015070385.1 Nocardioides malaquae
ATGGACTGATTCCCTGGGCGCCGAGGCTGTGGTGCACACATAGAGGCCGCTTGACACCGCAGTTATGGCTGCCACTCTGAGAAATCGCTCTATAGCCCATAGTCTAATGGCTTGCAGCTCCCTCTAAAGTGTGTGTTAAACTGTGGTTACTATTCTAACTATTTTTAGAACTTAGTATTTAGCAGTTATGTTCAAGTGAAAAAAATGTTTAGCTTATATCAGTGGTTCTCAAC
>NZ_JADCSA010001291.1 GCF_015070385.1 Nocardioides malaquae
GGTATAGGCTATGAACCTCTATGGAAAAGTGAACGCCACCATCACACAGCACTGGGCGGCGTTGTTATTGAATAGCCCAGGGAACCACGACGAGTCGGAGTGGAGTGGTGTAACTGTGTGGATAAGTGGTGGGAAACCACGGTCAAAACAAATCAGCAGCGGTCCCGGCCACCAGCCCTGAAATCAAGCCAAAACGGCCGTGTTAAACATTACACTAAATGTGGTTACTTTAG
>NZ_JADCSA010001292.1 GCF_015070385.1 Nocardioides malaquae
AAGGGGACGCCGACGGGGCTTAGGGGCACACCCCCTGCCTTCAACGCCTTGCCCCACAGAACGACATGGCTCCCGTCCGTCTTCCCCCCTCTGGTGTCACCCCCAAAAACAAGACCTCCTTATCCCCCCCCCCCACCCCCACACCCACTGACGTCCCCGCCCAAGCGGGCTTACGAAGACAACCACCGGCTTCGACCCCCTCCCTCCCAGCCCCGAACCGCCTCCCGCCGAGA
>NZ_JADCSA010001293.1 GCF_015070385.1 Nocardioides malaquae
AAGAATTTTCCCAAGGGGGGGAACCCCCCAAAAAGAAAAAAAAAGGGGGGGACCCCCCCCCCCGGTCCCCCCGTTGCTGGCTCCCCCCGCTCTTCTCCCCCCCCCCCCGGGGGGGCCCCGCCCCCCCCCCCCCCCCGGGCCCGGGGGAGGCCCCCCCTAGGGGGGGGGCGCCCCCCCCGCACCCTCCGGGGGGCCCGGGGGGCCGGCGCCCCCCTCCGGGTCCCGGGGCGGGG
>NZ_JADCSA010001294.1 GCF_015070385.1 Nocardioides malaquae
AGATGATGGAGACATTGGAGAGAATGAAAACATCACACCTGTGTAAACTGAGTGGTGGTTTCAAATACTGTAGTTGCAGCATGATCTATCTCCTGTGTATGCCCACCCTCATCTGTCCCCTGTGGTCACTAGTGGTATTGCACACGAGGCTGACATAATCAGCCAGGGAGAGACAGAGCTATGCTTAGGAGTCAAAACGTATTATTTTAAAACAATTGACCCGTGAGTTGAGG
>NZ_JADCSA010001295.1 GCF_015070385.1 Nocardioides malaquae
GCATCTGTTCTGCAAGCACATGGCAGCAAGTTCCCTCCAACACCTGGAGCTCTGAAGCAGCACATTAGAGTCCATCTCCTAACATATGGGCACGGGCACCAGCAGCCATTGCTCCGCTGGACCCCCACCTGGACCCCCCGCTAAAAGGGCACTCAAACAAATGGGTGGATCGCGGAATCCAGCGACCGCAGAGGTCTCCCCAGCCCAAAAGGCCATCCTTCCAAAGGATGGCC
>NZ_JADCSA010001296.1 GCF_015070385.1 Nocardioides malaquae
GTTGTTGTTTTTTTGTCGTAGACACGGGCGCCATCCCTCTTTTTGGTGAAAGGATTGATGATTACTGTGGCTGTCTTATCAACGTCCATGCTCACAGCTCCAATGCTTTCTCTTTTTTCATCAGCAGTATTCACAGAACATGTTCTGTGCACTTCCCTTTCTGCCATATTCTCACATGGCTGCACTATATTCTGAACTACTACTGGAAGTGCAGCCCTGGACTGGGCATGGG
>NZ_JADCSA010000133.1 GCF_015070385.1 Nocardioides malaquae
TAAAAGTGCATATACGCTGTATCGCCAGAACCGCAATAGATACAAGCATGTACTTGGTACCAAAATATCCGGAATGTCCAACTTTATATTCATCTTCAATACATTTATGGGGCTTAAAATCAATGCATTTGGAGTTATCTTGGATTTTATCTTTTTTACCTATAATTTATATCTATCTCAGCATTTTTCACTATGTTCCACCACTTGGATTTCTTAGGAGTTTTGATATGTTGTTACTGACATATTCATGAAACAAGAAAAGTAGAAAACGTTTCTGTTGCAATTTGTGTGAGGTCAAACCTTAGATTGCTTGCACTTTTAATCTACTGTTATAATGATGATCTCTGCATAAGTCTGATCGTAGCCATGTCGTACGGTG
>NZ_JADCSA010001297.1 GCF_015070385.1 Nocardioides malaquae
ATAGGGTGTGTCAAACAACATTTGCTCAAACACCACAAAATCACTCTAAATCGACATTAATTGTTGTTCAGCTGCCACCAGTGATACATGCAAGTGAATGGCTCCGTCTGGAACAGCTTGTGAACAAACATGATTTATGACGGATTTAGACCTTTCTCATATAATCGGCCCAGGAAAATAAAAGAAAACACATAACACAAAATTGTCTGCTGTCTAAGTCGGATCGAAGCCA
>NZ_JADCSA010001298.1 GCF_015070385.1 Nocardioides malaquae
GATATTCATTAGAGCAAACACATTTTTTCCGATATTTACAAATACGCCACTATGCAACAACTAACATGCAAGCCCCAACAAAGTCCTTCCTGGAGAATATTCTCACCAATCCTGTACCAGAAAGATTTATTTCCTTTATGTACGAAACTTTTGATATAAATTCAAACCACTCCACTGATCATATTCGAATGCAATGGCAGATTGATTTGGAATGTCAGATAGAAGACAATAC
>NZ_JADCSA010001299.1 GCF_015070385.1 Nocardioides malaquae
AGTACCACGATGTTCAGCGCATTCGCCACAAAGGTATCGCCTAACTCGTGGAAGATCAGCACAAACGGACTGGTATCGGCGGTAACGCGGGTCCACGGCATCAGTGAGAGCAGAACGGCTAACGAACCAATATAGAAAATCAGGATGCGGTAGATAACCTGGTTAGTTGCTTTCGGTATACTTTGCTCCGGGTTATCAGCTTCTGCTGCGGTGATCCCCACCAGTTCCAGAC
>NZ_JADCSA010001300.1 GCF_015070385.1 Nocardioides malaquae
GATGGGGTTTGTGTCGACCATGTCACGGATTGGCAGCATGGCTGCTCCTGCAGTGCTCATATTGGATGAGGTATGTACTGCGGCTGTGTATAGACACTTTTAAAAGCATGAGAGTTATGTGACACTTGTATGACGCGCATGACGTGCACACACGAAGAATTCAGGTCCACTCCAATCCACAAGTTTGACCATTTATACTTCCACAGCATACATTACAACGCAATAGTTCCCA
>NZ_JADCSA010001301.1 GCF_015070385.1 Nocardioides malaquae
ATTTGTCAGCGCAACTAGTGGCAACAAGGTAAAGGGGAGGGCGATGCTGAGTGCCACTTGCGCGTAAATGATCAAGTTTTCAAAGGCAGCGTCACTAAAGCCGACTAACATACCGATAATCAGAATCGGAATTAGCGTGACAGCGCGAGTAAGCAGCCGTCGTTGCCATAGCGGTAAGCGGATGTGTAAATAACCTTCCATGACGATCTGACCAGCTAAGGTGCTGGTGATG
>NZ_JADCSA010001302.1 GCF_015070385.1 Nocardioides malaquae
CCCGCGGGGGAAAATCAGTAAATAACGACTCCTGGCTAATCAAACGCAAAACAGGGACAGCCGTGCCTGAATGCCTGCCTGCTTCAGCTCTGTGCAGTGCAGTGCTAGGGTATGACAGCATGCAAGTAGACTTCTTTTCGTCAGGTTTTGTCTGTTTTTAGCGGGTTTCTACGGGTTGACCCGCCGGCGGACCATAGTGTTAACAGGTTAAAGTACATTTTATTTATCCACC
>NZ_JADCSA010001303.1 GCF_015070385.1 Nocardioides malaquae
CACCTAACCTTATTCCTAAACGTAACATTAGTAAAACTGTCTACACCTAACCTTATTCCTAACCTAAACCTCAGTAAAACAAGTCTACAAGAACATCCCAAAAAATGGAGGCGAGTGAGGGATGTTTCGGGTGTCTCCAGTGACCAGATTGTAACTTTTCCCATTGGATTCTAGCCAGAGACCTGCTTTCCGTGTCATTTCTCCTCTTTACCCTCAGGTTCTTGTCTCTCTG
>NZ_JADCSA010001304.1 GCF_015070385.1 Nocardioides malaquae
CTTGTAACACCATTAACTTAATTAATGTCATAAACATGACATTTACCTCTATAATTATGGTTAGGTTTAAAAATGATATTAAATCAATAATTATTTCAATGATTTGTTTCACACTTATGGCGTGTTATACGAATCGGGTTGATCATGATGCTTCTATTTCTAAAATGCATCTAACAACTATTTTATCATCCAACCCTAGCAACGACAGTAATAATCAAAAAAATAGTGTTAG
>NZ_JADCSA010001305.1 GCF_015070385.1 Nocardioides malaquae
AGGAGAATCTGTTAATGCACCAGATTACCCTTCTGTGGATGATGGGGTGCGAGGAATGAAATTTATTTATGCCTCTGTTGAAAGTGACAAGAAAAATGCAGACTGGGTAATAATAGATTAAAAATCTACAGCAAAATGAAAACAATTAAAGGACCAGGAGTTTTTTTAGCACAATTTACGGGTAACGAATCGCCTTATGATAGTCTGGATGGTTTATGTCAATGGGCCGCTA
>NZ_JADCSA010001306.1 GCF_015070385.1 Nocardioides malaquae
ATGGGAAAGTCAGCTTGGCACTAAAACCTCAAAGGCATAATTGTCTTTTTCTAATTAACAACATAAACCCTATTCTGTCTCGTAATAGGCGAACGTTTAGCTTTTGATCTTGTTGAGACTTTTTTTTCTTTCTTTTTTTGACGATTTTCACCAAAGAGATTAGCAGAATATATAGGGTACAAGTGGTTAATCATAATTATTCTTCCATTGCACTTGTTGTCTCCAGGTGACA
>NZ_JADCSA010000134.1 GCF_015070385.1 Nocardioides malaquae
AAACATAAGCCCAAAATAAGCTACTTAAAGGGATATTTCACTTTCAAAAAAACTTTTGGTTATTTTATCATCTACTCATCAAGTTGCTTGATTCAGTATTTAGATAATTGATATTCATTTCATCAGACACGCCCCCTTCCCATACAAACCCATTGTAACTTCAAACTCCATTTTAACCATGATAGATTCAATGAAAACACCCGTTCTTTTTTCTGGTGACTCCTGACGCCCTCCTAATACGTGAGCTGGCCGTGTTTTTTCCGATAACTTTTTTCATTTATTTTTAATAATTTTGGGGGGAAATTTTAAAAAGTAAAAAAAAAAATGGAGTTTGAAGTTACAATGGGTTTGTAAAGGAAGGGGGCGTGTCTGATAAAAT
>NZ_JADCSA010001307.1 GCF_015070385.1 Nocardioides malaquae
GGTACAAAGCTCTTCGGTACAGGGTGGCCTGTTGCTGTGTTGTCTGGCTGATGGTGTTTGCACTCAGCTGGTTTTTGTTTTTGTCTCTGACAGTGCTGTGTTACATCTGTCTGGTCTTTTGCATTGTGTCCATTACTGTGGTGTCTTTCTGCTGCCTCTCGGTCCTCAGAGCTCTGAAACAGCCTGGACCAGGAGAAGGACAAAGGGACAATGCCAACGACATGAAGAGAAG
>NZ_JADCSA010001308.1 GCF_015070385.1 Nocardioides malaquae
AGTGAATGTGTACTGTCAAACTGTACCTGTTCCATTGTAATTTTCCTCATATAAAATAAATTATTCAATCAATCGATCGATCTTCAATCAATCAATGTCCAGTATCCGGTATCCACCCAAAGTAACCTGTTCACCCACATTGACGTGATCACAAGATTGTGGGAGTAAAGAAAGCATCTATAGTAGACAGAGATGGGCAATATTACTTGGTGTTGATAATATATTACTATTA
>NZ_JADCSA010001309.1 GCF_015070385.1 Nocardioides malaquae
GTTAGGTCATTTAGAGGTCTTGCTAGTTTGGAGTAATCTCTTATGAATCTCCTATAATATTCGGAAAACCCAAGGAAGGATTTGAGCTGTTGGATATTCTGGGGTTTCGGCCAGGTGGTCAGGGCAGAAATCTTCCTGGGATCTGTCTCAACTCCGTGCTCTGACACAACATGCCCTAGATATTGGACAGACTTCTTGAAGAACTGGCACTTTTCAGGAGATAACTTAAGTC
>NZ_JADCSA010001310.1 GCF_015070385.1 Nocardioides malaquae
CAATAGTAAGGAGTCCTGTGGATTATAGCCAGGGTAATATCGGCGGTTGGAACGAAGTCCTTGGACAAACATCAAAGGGGTCTGTGTAGGAGAAGAGAGGCTGAATAGATGGACTTTGTTAAAGCCTCCCAGTCTAGCGCCGAGGGCGTCGGAGTGGCTTTGGCAGTGAGCCTGGGAGTGGCTCGCTGGATTACACCTACAGTACTAATGGGGCTACGGGGCAGGCATTATA
>NZ_JADCSA010001311.1 GCF_015070385.1 Nocardioides malaquae
GTAACTGTCCATTAGCTGCACTCAACACGGTAACAAAGCAGCACTGAAACGTTTACTGAAACTCAACGCCCTCCCAGACTCGCAGCAAAAGAGAACTGATCTTACTCTGTGTGTGTGCGTGCGTGTGTTAGAGCCCATTGTTTTTACCCATATTTGATGCACAAGTAAATAGTAAATATATACGTAAAATTACACACAATGATGAACTGGACTTTATTCTCATTAAACCACC
>NZ_JADCSA010001312.1 GCF_015070385.1 Nocardioides malaquae
TGTTGCCATGGAAGTTTATTTAGTCACGACAGTGATTGAGACAGGTGGGAGCAATGGCAGAGTGAGGACAAACAGTTTTAGACCGTGTCAAGTGTATTTGTTTGCTGTGCAGGTCGACAATATTTGGATTTTTGATTTTGTCTAAGATTCGGTGACAATAAAAGGATTGGTATATCCAACTTGAATATAACTCTGGACATTGAATTACTGAACACTGTTACACACGTCAAAC
>NZ_JADCSA010001313.1 GCF_015070385.1 Nocardioides malaquae
CATCCAGCAAACAACTGCAGCAGGGGCCGCGGTTGCCTTAGTCCCCTCCTCATTCACTTCCACAATGGCCTTGTGCACCACGTTAGAAAGCACCAGGTCGTTGGCTGAAGAGATGCCGGAGAGGTTACACTTTATTTCGTCAAAGGCGTCCACCATGCCCATCTTGATCAAGACGTCTTTCATTTCATACGTCTCCTCCGTCTTGAATCGAGGCAGGCCAAGTAGAACCTCC
>NZ_JADCSA010001314.1 GCF_015070385.1 Nocardioides malaquae
TTCCCAATGTATGAATGAATGAACCATTGTAAAACCCTTTGAGTTCACAACTTGTTTAGAAAAGCGCTATAAAAAAATACCATCCATTAGAGTGTAAAAATGTAACCAAATGGACCCATTAGGATTATACTGTGTAGTCGTGGTCAGGATTATGTGCACCCTGGATTAAAGCTCTTCACGAGGCGCCCGATTCCGAAATTACCCGAAGACCCGAGAGACCTGTACGGGTTCG
>NZ_JADCSA010001315.1 GCF_015070385.1 Nocardioides malaquae
CAATGGATAGTGTACACATTATTTTACTTGGCTATTGTTCACAATTGCACTTAATGAAAAATAAAAATAAAAATAAAAAATAAAAAAAATCCACTCGTCTGTCAGGAGGGTGGCTTGGCTTTGCAGCATTTATGATATAGCCTACATTCATATTAGATGTAGCCTGTTTCTGGAGATAATGTAGCTATCCTGCAGACATGTAGTCCAGTTGAGAGGGTGGTGTGTCTATGTT
>NZ_JADCSA010001316.1 GCF_015070385.1 Nocardioides malaquae
AACCTTAGCTGTGCCAGCCTATGTGTTTTATGTGTTGTTTAGTCTTATATCCGATTTTGTAATTTGGATTTCTGATTTTGTATTAAAATATGTTTTTAAAACCGAAGGCGACCAAATTCAATTAGCATTCACAAAAGTTGAACTTGGTAATTATATAAGCGAACAAATGGAGTCGGTAGAAGAACATGACGAGGTAGATACCGAAATTCAAATGTTTCAAAATGCTTTAGAA
>NZ_JADCSA010000135.1 GCF_015070385.1 Nocardioides malaquae
TGGCACCATCTGGCGGAGTCAGGTTAACTGTCGGGCCAAAACCTCCCGCATATACAGGTATAGACGTCTATTAGACGTCTATATATAGACTGTATTTAGACGGTATTTTGATAGTCTATAATATAGACGTTTAATAGACGTCTATTAGACGTCTAAAATTTTGACGTTTGGACGGTCTAAATATATACGTCTATTAGACGTCTTCTAATCTAAGTTTAGACGTCTAAAAAACTTTCAAATCTATACCTCTGGTAGACCAATTTTAGACGTCTAGAGGTCCAATTTTAGACGTCATTAATTCATTCTTTATTTATTTGATAAGCCCCGCCCACTAAGCTTCATTTATTTGATAAGCCCCGCCCACTAACCTTATGTTC
>NZ_JADCSA010001317.1 GCF_015070385.1 Nocardioides malaquae
TGCTATTCATCTTTGGCCTTTTGTTCACAATCATTTTATAGATCCAAGTCACCGGTACATGTTGGCCTGGAATGTATTTATTATGAGTAGGATATGGCTTGAAACTAAACTATGACACAAGCTCCCATCTTATCTTTTTGTATAACCATGATTTGAGACCTGCTTTTAATAGAGAATTACTTAAACAATATGTGTTTTTTGTTCTTCGGTGAGCTCATGGAATAAAATGCTC
>NZ_JADCSA010001318.1 GCF_015070385.1 Nocardioides malaquae
ATAATGATGGTAAAACAATATAGCAGACAGACATATTGAAATTGCTTAATATGTTTACCCAGCAGTAAAAAACAAAAAGACGTTTTACGGTTATAGTACCTTCTGCACATTCACACTCGTATCCATTGGGTCGATCGATGCACTTGGCCCCGTTTAGACAAGGTGTGCTGGAGCATTCGTCGATGTCAATCTGGCACATCTCACCACTGAAGCCTGAAACAATGAACAGCAC
>NZ_JADCSA010001319.1 GCF_015070385.1 Nocardioides malaquae
GCGCAGCTCCCTTCCAACCATTACCAAAGTCATCCAACCCCACTTATGACCCATCCTGGAGTGGATTGCAAGGCCTTAAAGTGGATAACATACCATCAATGAACAGCCAGGAGAAGAAGTAAGCACTTAATTGCAACATTCATCAAGTACTATATATACAAAAACAAATCACATCCTGCCTGTTGAAATATGAAAAGGAATATTCTTTTTATTCTTACTATGGTCCAAGATG
>NZ_JADCSA010001320.1 GCF_015070385.1 Nocardioides malaquae
GTTGAAAGAACAGCTAGTTCACAGCTTCCACCTTTCTTGTTTACAATCTGCAACCACCAAAATACATTCTTATGCATCTTCATATTCAACTCCAACCCAAAAACTATACTGCATCAAGAATGTGTTACTCGTGTAGCCTACCATTTTTAACAAGATAATTTCTTAAAAGAATCCCAAGTGGGGCTGAATGGAATCCTTCACGTCACAGGTTGTTTGTTTTCATTCAACATGT
>NZ_JADCSA010001321.1 GCF_015070385.1 Nocardioides malaquae
AAAGGTTTGTTGCCGTTTCTGCAGAACTAAAAGCCAGCAAATCCTCAGTGTTTATTTAACTCTTGAGTGTAAATCAGAGGTTCTTAAAGTGGATTCTGGGTTCCTTTAGGGGGTTCGAAACTGACCCTTACAAGTCTTTGAGTACACAGTGACGGGTCCATTTGGTGCTATTTGTATAGAGTTACATTAAGGGGAGACCATGACAATGACATCAATGATCAACATTTATACA
>NZ_JADCSA010001322.1 GCF_015070385.1 Nocardioides malaquae
TCAGAGAGGAGTGGAGGAGAGAGGACGTAGACTGGTGCAGCTGACAGGTGCAGCCCCACCCTATAGAAGTACAGATATACCCAGCTTCCCCACCCGGCTTCCACGGGTGGGGAGCCAATGGACGGATAGCTGCTCCTCCCCCAAATCGTGCCTGTCCTATCCCACCTTGGCAACCGGTTACTAGTACCTTAGCAACCGCTCCCTAGTGGGAGCTTGACCTCCCTATTTAGAG
>NZ_JADCSA010001323.1 GCF_015070385.1 Nocardioides malaquae
CTCGGCCACCAGGGTGGCCGTAGTGAGGGCCTGGGGGTGGCGCTGCTGAATTGCGTTGCTAAGCCCGCTTGGCCCCCGACTTAAACACAAAAAGGTTTCTGCCCGACAGCAACAATTTAGTCTTAAAGACGTGTTGAAATGAATAATTCAAAGTCGCATCGTATCCCTGTCGTCGTGTGGGCGTAGCAGATGCGCCTTTGGATGGGCTTCGTGGGAGTGGCTGGCCTGCCCC
>NZ_JADCSA010001324.1 GCF_015070385.1 Nocardioides malaquae
CCCCAAGTAAATTTGCTTTCACGCTAGTTTTAGTAAAAACATGTTTTATAGCGATAAAAAATGATAAAAAATACACTACCCACAATGCTAAATGATGACGTTTACGTCTGTGATTGGTGGTTGTGATACCACGGAAGTAACTACGGCAGCCCTTACAGCCCAGCCTTCAGGGAGCGTGAAGGCGAACTCGGCGGCGAAAATGATTTATTTTACAAATACGATGCGCTGTTGC
>NZ_JADCSA010001325.1 GCF_015070385.1 Nocardioides malaquae
TTAGAACTACAGACTCACTCCCTAGCTGCAGTTAGGACTACAGACCCAGTCCGTAGCTTCAGGTAGAACTACAGACGCACCCCCTACCTTCAGGTGGAACAACAGACTCACGACCTAGCTTCAGTTAGAACTACAGACTCACTCCCTAGCTTCGGTTAGAACTACAGACTCACCCCCTAGCTTCAGTTAGAACCACACACTCACTCCCTCGCTTCAGACAGCCCTATACCCT
>NZ_JADCSA010001326.1 GCF_015070385.1 Nocardioides malaquae
GGTGGTGATGTATGGAAGAGAAAGAGATGCAAGGGTACGGAAGTGGAGGAGCAGGATGTGCTCTTCCTTATTGTATCGGGCGGGGTGACGAGGTGCACGTGCGGAGCGGCGCGTTAGTGGCGGAGGGCCATTCATTTGGGTGCACGGCGAGTGCTTTAAAACATGGCATTACAGCTGTTTCCACCATTAATTTCGTGGCAGGGTCAGTTGCTATAATGACTTATTCATGGGG
>NZ_JADCSA010000136.1 GCF_015070385.1 Nocardioides malaquae
GAACTATCTGGCGGGCGTGATTGCCGATCAGACATCGCAGGCTTCGTTTGATGCTTCCGGGGCGATCAACTACTCCATCAATGCATATATTGAAGTATTTGATCAAATTACCTGGGGCGCACTGGCGTGTGTAGGACTGGTACTGATGATTTGGCTGTATCAGGCGCTGAAATTCAGAAACCGCGCGCTGGCGCTGGAGTCTTAATAGGCCAGCACCGATGCCTGATGCGACGCTTGACGCGTCTTATCCGGCCTACAGATCGCGGCGGTAGGCTGGATAAGGCGTTTACGCCACATCCGGCAATACAACTGCCGCAATGTTTACATCGAACTCCCCTCAGGCCACACTTTTCAGGTGGCCTTTTTTAATAATGCCA
>NZ_JADCSA010001327.1 GCF_015070385.1 Nocardioides malaquae
TTTTGGTCCACAAACCCCCCATTGTACTTTATCATCGTGTTTGGGAAGTAATGGAATACTGTTACATCATTAAAAACTGGAATCCACACTCGGGATTCATAACCTGATTACCCCTGTTTTTTTGTTTTGTTTTTTTTCTAACCATATTTCAATATTAAGATGAATATACGAGAGTAATTTAGATTATGTTCAGTATCACATGGACTGGATATCAATGATAATACAATATAAT
>NZ_JADCSA010001328.1 GCF_015070385.1 Nocardioides malaquae
TATGTCAATAGAGGGCTCAAAGGGTAACAGGAAGTCTGTAGAAGCCATCTTAGAAGAGAGCACAGAGAAACTCAAGAACCTGTCTCTCCAGCAGCAGCAGCAGCAGAGGGAGTATCTGACCAATCACCTGCGGCAGCGGCAGCAGCATCATCATCAGCACCAGCACCACGCGCACCAGCAGAGGGCCATGGTGATGCGCGCCGCGCACGCCGCCGCGCACGCCAACATGGCC
>NZ_JADCSA010001329.1 GCF_015070385.1 Nocardioides malaquae
GTCCAATATTTCATTTTCCTTCCTAGCTCGCTTCCATAGTTTGTAGGATTGTTCAGTTTTGAACAACAACAAATCCTTTAAACTAAATGCCTCAAGTATGCAATTTTATAATTTTGCTCTCACATTCCCGCTAGGTCAAGGAACAAATGACGCCCTTTTACACAATGGTCACGTCACTCAATAGCAAACAATGCAAATGCAAACAATGCAGACTAAAGTCGGATCGTAGCC
>NZ_JADCSA010001330.1 GCF_015070385.1 Nocardioides malaquae
TACACTTCAAAGGCCAGCGCCACAGCCACACGGATGTTCGACGGCGCATGCCGAACCCTCGGCCTCTTGAACGGGTCCGCCCTGCTCATAGGCTCCCTCTCCGCCTTGGTGCAGACTGAACCCACGGCTAACACCGCGGATCAGCTCTTCGCCGAGGCTAAGAGGAACACCGAACCCCTGGCTAGCCGGAATCGTCACGCTATGCAGATGGCCGGTTGGCTGCTGGGGGCC
>NZ_JADCSA010001331.1 GCF_015070385.1 Nocardioides malaquae
GCTACGATCCGACTTTGTCGCGCATTCAAAGTATCAGAGCTACAAGCTCAGAACACGTTGCAGCGCGCCGCGCTGTGAGCTTGTATGTCTGCACAACCGCGGTACGCCGAAGCATAGCCACCGCAGCCTGCCTGCAGCTCGTCTCACTCACTGTGTGCGTTCCGTTCCGCGCCGCTCCGTGTGGGAGTTTGTCGTCAGTCTGAGGTTATCTCATCATCATCATCCTTCGAC
>NZ_JADCSA010001332.1 GCF_015070385.1 Nocardioides malaquae
CAAAAGGAACAACAGGGTAACATTAGTGTTCACACGGTCCAATCTTCTAAGAAGACCAAGTCAGCTAAAGCAAAGAACCGCACCAAAGCAGGTCCCTGTGCCATTGCTGCTGCCGCCACTGTGGATTGTGACTTTGACACGCTCATAAATGCTGCGGTGAAGGCTAACAGTGTGTGCGGTTTTGCCAAATGCAAATCTTCTGTGCTAACACTTGGCCATCTTTGCATGTTT
>NZ_JADCSA010001333.1 GCF_015070385.1 Nocardioides malaquae
CAAACCGCTTGTGTCATACTGTAAGTGAATAAAAAAAGAAAAGAAAACGTGACTAATGCTCTGTCAGTATTTTTTATTTGGAACACTGTCAAGTTTTCTGAGCTGCTGCACTGTGAACAACCTGTAAGAATCAACCTGTATGAATGAGGCATTAACTACAATAAATAATTTCCATGTGAAACGTTTGCCGGCTACTCAGCATTTCACATTTCTGTGTCGTTTATTCTTCAT
>NZ_JADCSA010001334.1 GCF_015070385.1 Nocardioides malaquae
CACAGAATTTAAAAATCACACCCACGTGTGAAGTGAGTGATGCCGGCTGAGCAACAGCTCTGGGAGGTGGTTTGATGAACCCAGGAGACAACCATTACTCTGTCATCATGTCCCCTAGCTGTATGTGTCTATGTACTGTATGTTTGTAAATAGCTGTAAACAGTGCCGTCAGTGGTGACTAGCTTTAGTTCGGGTGACACACACTACAAGCTACATGGCGAGTTGATAAAC
>NZ_JADCSA010001335.1 GCF_015070385.1 Nocardioides malaquae
CTTCTTCAGGTGGGCCAATTAAAAATTCCTAGTTTTACGACTGCTTAATTTATTCTTTCTTGTCATGTTTACTAATATAGAGTATGAAGAGTTTAAGGACTTAAGCAACTAGAGCACATATGTCAAACTCAAGGCCCGGGGGCCAAATCAGGCCCACGAAGGACTTTTCTGTGGCCCGCGGGATGATACCTAATTATTATTAGAACTGGCCCCTGGTATATTTCATGCACC
>NZ_JADCSA010001336.1 GCF_015070385.1 Nocardioides malaquae
AGTGTTTCACAACATAGTTGGTGTAACTAAGACATTTGTCCAATATGTTCCTTTTCTTTCATTTGTTATATACAGAATATGTATATATTTCATATTATGACAGAACTTTCCAATTCAAAAGTTAGAGTTTCACTTCTTCAGGCATTCCGTGGCCGGCGGTGCTTCTGTTTCATGATATCATGCACGGCAGCATTAACTGTGATTTCGAGTGGACAGACATTAAGTACATAC
>NZ_JADCSA010001337.1 GCF_015070385.1 Nocardioides malaquae
CAACAGAAATATTTTGGGTCATGATAGGATCACAATAATATTGGGAACAAGAAGATTCAGTTACCGCTTGACTCACGTTCCACACTTACAATTCCACTGAATTGCATTTTTTTATTAAGCTAAGGGCCACCATTTGATGAGATTTAGCTTCTCAGACAGAAAACAAAGGCATATTTTGTTAGCATTGGATATTCTAACAATTATTCTTACAATTATTCTCTAATTGTGTAG
>NZ_JADCSA010001338.1 GCF_015070385.1 Nocardioides malaquae
ACTGCTGCTGCTACAGCGGTTCCTGCACCAGGAAATGGACATTTATTTTAATGTCTTACTGTAATGTCGCTCAGGTAGGTTGAAGACGAGTGCATCCAGTTAAACTCAAATTCCTCCCTAGGTGTCTGCCTCTGATCTGTAATAATGACGATGAGGTGTTTTGCGTAAAGACAAACCACAAACACGCAGGTGTAAAGTTAAACTTTAATGGCATCAATCGTGTCCCTCTAT
>NZ_JADCSA010001339.1 GCF_015070385.1 Nocardioides malaquae
ATGTCAAGAGATTTGGGGTAAACAAAAGCTCTCACTTTGAAGCGAGAGTTGTTCAAAAGCAGTGAATGGCTCTCAGAAAATAAATAATTTATTTGTATAGTGCTTTTCTAAACAATGTTACAAAGTTCTATAGAAATATGTTAAAAACAGCAGACAATAAAAACAACATATTATCAACAGCATACGTAATGTACAACAGTAGAAAGGCAGATAGACCCAAGAAAAACACAG
>NZ_JADCSA010001340.1 GCF_015070385.1 Nocardioides malaquae
CTTCAACTTTTAACCACTAAGCAAATCATTTAGGGCATTTTCAAGTGAACGTTTTTAAATTACATCACCCTTTTACGAAACCAATCATTTTAACTTATGTTAAAGGATTAAATATTAATATAATGGCAGATCAATGAGCTTGTAGATCTGCCCCTTTTTAAAATCGCATTTTAAACCTCTTACATGGCAATTAGTTAACTTAAACATTTAAGCATTTTGTTCTTTAGCATA
>NZ_JADCSA010001341.1 GCF_015070385.1 Nocardioides malaquae
CTTTTCTGTTTATAATTTACACCAACGAACTGAGGAATCGACATCCAAACAATTATATCATTAAGTTCTCAGACGATACAGTCATCCTTAGTCTATTGGAAGAATCCTCCACCATCGACTTGTACAGACAAGAGCTAGAAGGGGTTGTGAGGTGGTGCGAGGAGCAAAACTTAATTTTAAATAAGGAGATCGTCTTTGATCCAAGGTCGGTAGGGGATCACAGCCCGATCC
>NZ_JADCSA010001342.1 GCF_015070385.1 Nocardioides malaquae
TAATTGTATTTCATTTATCTATTAGACTGTACGCTGGGTTTAGATAGGAAATACTTCTGTGACGGATTTACAATCTTATTTGGGTAAAACAATTCGGTTTTATTCATCTTAGGATAACATCTGGTGAAGAAGACATCTTTTTATTTAGAAAAAGCTATGAGGTTTGTGCAATGTTATAATAATTTTTGTTTCTTCGGAATTTTACTGATATATTACACATTTAACTATATT
>NZ_JADCSA010001343.1 GCF_015070385.1 Nocardioides malaquae
GCTCTTAGTCAGATTGGTGGTCCCTGGGTCAAAATCTGTTGAAAACCCCTGCTATAGAGGATAAAATACACCAAAATAGATTTGCTTTAAGAACCAAGTAAGGTGTCATACTAGGGGTTTGTGATAACTCTGAATCCATTCCAAGCATTTGTTTTGCTCTAGATTTTCATTCTGCTAAAAATGGCCCCACGAAAGTATGGTTTAGTCACTTTTCAGTTTTGAGCGAGCCAT
>NZ_JADCSA010001344.1 GCF_015070385.1 Nocardioides malaquae
GGTTCAACAGGCTTTCCAAATGGTGTCCTTAGGTAGGTTTATGACGCTAACAAACCGGAATCGCCATTGCTCCATGTGCTAAACAATATCTTAGCCAGTCGGCTAAAAACTGGTTAATTTGATGCTTTTCGTCGCGTTGATGCAACTTTTTATTCGGGTAATCATACCGCGCCTTGAAGCGAAAGATCTGCTGACTCGAACACACTTCAGCGACCATCGCATCATGATAGA
>NZ_JADCSA010001345.1 GCF_015070385.1 Nocardioides malaquae
GCGAGAGCACCAGGCGATAGAGCTGGTCGGGCACGTCGGGCTTGTGAAACGGCAACATGCCGCACACCTGGCCCAGGCAGCGCACCTGCGAGCAGAGCGTGGCCTCCTCGTGGAAGTGGCCGCGCATGAAGGCGCAGTACTCCCTGGTGGAGATCTCACACCGGCCCCGGACTCCTACGCAGCACGGTCTGCCCAGGAGGTTGCAGTCCATGTGGCTGTAGCCCGTGTGCT
>NZ_JADCSA010001346.1 GCF_015070385.1 Nocardioides malaquae
GCAGAAACCTCATCTCCATATAGCGTATTTACTTTACTTTACTTTACTTTACTTTAGCACCACACCAAATGAACAAAAACAAGCTTCAGCGAGTTTCAACCTTGTGGAGACGAGACCATATGCAATAAACATGTTTGTACACATCTGTCACATCTGTTAAAACACAGTAAAGCTTGAGAGATATTCATTTTCCATGCCTTTTCCATGCATGGCTGTTCTATTTGTATTGGG
>NZ_JADCSA010000137.1 GCF_015070385.1 Nocardioides malaquae
GGTGTGATTCTTTCAATGTTGAACTTGAGGGAGTTGTGTGGAAATATAAAAATCACACCCGTGTGTGAACTGAGTGGTGCAGAACTGCAAGTGTGTTGGCTTCTGTGGTTGTCTGAGGGACACTGATTGAATATAAAGTGTGATAAAAAAGTGATTTAATGTAAGATTTAATTACTTACATTCGAACCGAGCAAAGCCAAACTGCAAATTTGCCTTCAAAATGGGGGACATA
This sequence comes from Nocardioides malaquae, assembly GCF_015070385.1. Taxonomy (GTDB): domain Bacteria; phylum Actinomycetota; class Actinomycetes; order Propionibacteriales; family Nocardioidaceae; genus Nocardioides; species Nocardioides malaquae. Next base: position 233 of record NZ_JADCSA010000137.1, read on the forward strand.
GAGAAAACGCTTGTATAGATGAGATTGGCTGTCCGCTCCGTCCAATCACGTCGGAGTACTTTGGATGCCATGACGTCATGCGTGGTGCTATACTGCATTGTGATTGGACGTGCCTGACGCCATGACATCATGCGTGGTGCTAT
>NZ_JADCSA010001347.1 GCF_015070385.1 Nocardioides malaquae
TTACTGAACTGTATCAACTGTACGCATGTTCCCAAAGACTTAAAATCACTGTTGGACATTATTAACCTGAAAAACTAAGCCAGCGTATGTAGACTGGCTTTGTTTCTCCAGCACATTTTGAGAGTAACTCTCAATAATCAGAACTAAAGTCAGAAATAAAGTATTTCATATTTGAATGTTCTCACAATAGAATCAGTGAAGTCATCCCTTTGAACCTTGATTTGAAGATTT
>NZ_JADCSA010001348.1 GCF_015070385.1 Nocardioides malaquae
GTCGCTCTACACAAAAATGAATGGAAAAAAATATGCTGATATTTACGAAATACATTAATCGAGGGAACGAAGTTATTTAATCGAGGGGATGAAATACTAAATTGAGGGGACGAAATACAGAAATGGAGGGAATGAAATACTAATTAGAGGGAATGAAAAGTGTGCAAATCTTTCTGCATATTAACTCCAATCCTTCCTTTTAGGGGGTCTGTGAAAAGATATTATGAGAAG
>NZ_JADCSA010001349.1 GCF_015070385.1 Nocardioides malaquae
CTAGGAAATACTAATACCTAATTTAAATACCACCTTGAGCAATGTATAACTCCCAACTCAGATTTGTTAACAAAGGTAGGCAGAAACGTGTTTAGGAAAATACAAAATGCACATTTATTACTGTAATATTATAGGCTAAAACAGATTTAGATGTCATCTTCAGTTTGGATAAATCATCAATAAGAACATGCATTCTCAAGGTACATTACTATGGCCAAAAACAATAAAATC
>NZ_JADCSA010001350.1 GCF_015070385.1 Nocardioides malaquae
GAATGATTTATTTGCAGTTAATGTGAGCATGTAGACTAGAGATAGATCATGGATATATCAACTTAAAGCCTGCAGATGGTGCTAAAGACCAAACCAAACCCCACTGTATGTGATTTTTTGCTGAAGTCATTAATTGCCCATGAAACAATTGGAGAGAGTTGGAGATAGGACAGTAATGTATATGAAAAACTTTATTTTGAGTTCGGAAATTTCCAGATAAATTTACATTTC
>NZ_JADCSA010001351.1 GCF_015070385.1 Nocardioides malaquae
CCATCACGCCCATTATTAGTCTATATGTCAAAGAACTGATGCATAACGTCGGCCCAATCACCGTCGTTGCTGGAATCATTGCCGCTCTACCCGGAATTTCGACGCTATTATCGGCGCCGCGACTCGGACGGCTCGGTGATCACCGGGGGGCTGACCGTATCCTTGTCTTTGGTTTCGTCTTTGCCATCCTGATGTACTTTCCACAAGGCTTCGTCTCCAGTGTGTGGACAT
>NZ_JADCSA010001352.1 GCF_015070385.1 Nocardioides malaquae
CTATCCCTGTTTTCAGCAGGAAATTAGCCAAATGTTTTTTCCCCCACTTTTCTTGTATGGAACGGTATACACACAAAGCACAAGAACTGCTTCATCATCTTCCCTAAAACAAGACTGGCTTCTGCTAAAGTACAAAAACACCCAAGCAGGCCTGTGGCAGCCAGTCACATCCCTCTGTCCTACTTTCCTTCTTTTCATCCTCCCCCTCCTCTCATATCCTCCTAGCCATCC
>NZ_JADCSA010001353.1 GCF_015070385.1 Nocardioides malaquae
CACCAGCCACAGTGCCCTGGCCACACAATAAAATCTGTGAAACTAACTGGCTGCTTTCCTGTTTGCGGTTGGGTGTTAGCTTGTCAAAAATGACTCAAAACTAGAGTGGCGCAATTTGGGGAAATTGCAAGCGTGGGTGCCTCGATCACACCGACGCCTGCGGAGACCCGAGGAATCCGCCGGGAGGCGTAGCATTGGAGGCCAAGCAAAGTGCGTGATCATATGGTGTTT
>NZ_JADCSA010001354.1 GCF_015070385.1 Nocardioides malaquae
GGGAGGGCCAGGAGGGCTTAGCAAGACACGCTGAACTTGCACCTCCTTGCCTCACAGACCGACATGGCTACGATCCGACATAAATGTAAAAATGAAATGGGCTTACCCTTAGTGCATCTCAAACTGGGGGTCTAGTGGGGGTCTAGTCCTAAGTCGGGGGCCAAGCGGCCTTAGGCAGACAATGTGAACCTGCAACTCCTAGGACCGTGGTCGCGGCGCGCCGGCAGCTTC
>NZ_JADCSA010001355.1 GCF_015070385.1 Nocardioides malaquae
CACGTTGGCTTAATGAGTAACACCAGAAGCAACTGCGGGTTCAAAGTCTTGCTCAAGGACTCTTCAACATTGACTCCAGCGGAGCCCGGGATCGAACTGGGAACCTTTTAGGAAGCCTTCATGTTCCAAAGGCAGCAACTCTACCCCTGAGCCAGGCTGTTTATGATTTCTTGAATGTCACTTCAATCATTCCTTCTTCCTCTTTACTGGAATGTATAATAATTAATTTGA
>NZ_JADCSA010001356.1 GCF_015070385.1 Nocardioides malaquae
TTTCGATCATTCCTAATGCTTCCATTGTGCTTTCCTCTTTATCAGGGTCCAGAACGGGACCGTTCATTCAACCAGTGTTTGTAAACTGCTTTCGCGGTTCACTTCTGTCTGACGCGGCACAGCTGCCACCAGCGCCAGCTCGATAATTTCCTGCACGCTACAACCACGAGAGAGATCGTGCATCGGCGCGGCAAGTCCTTGTATCAGTGGCCCGACGGCACGATATCCGCC
>NZ_JADCSA010000138.1 GCF_015070385.1 Nocardioides malaquae
GCTCGAACGCCTCTGCAAGGTTCTTTGCTGCCGTTAACCCGTCTGGTTTGGGCATGATACTGATGTAGTCACGCTTTATCGTTTTCACGAAGCTCTCTGCTATTCCGTTACTCTCCGGACTCCGCACCGCCGTGTTCTTCGGTTCAAGTCCCAACATCCGGGCGAACTGGCGTGTTTCATTAGCCCGGTAGCATGAACCATTATCCGTCAGCCACTCCACTGGAGACGACGGAAGATCGTTGCCGAAGCGGCGTTCCACCGCTCCCAGCATGACGTCCTGTACTGTTTCACTGTTGAAGCCGCCGGTAGTGACCGCCCAGTGCAGTGCCTCACGATCACAGCAGTCCAGCGCGAACGTGACACGCAGTCTCTCT
>NZ_JADCSA010001357.1 GCF_015070385.1 Nocardioides malaquae
GTGTCCCAGCAGGCTCCTTCTGTGGGCCAGGGAGTTGTTGATCAAGGTTGTCTTCCTTAAGACCGCTTGGCCCTCCGACTTGATGAGGCAAATTTATATTATTACAGTATATTGCTCTGCGTTGCTAATTTGAAGTTGAGAGCTGAGAATAAGTCGGATCGTAGCCATGGCGTTCTGTGTGCCAAGGAGGTGGTGGTGAAGGTTGTCTTCCTTAAGAGGGCTCGGCACACT
>NZ_JADCSA010001358.1 GCF_015070385.1 Nocardioides malaquae
GCCAGAAGCAGCAGTGTGCATTCATGGCTCAACAGGGTACAAGTGGCATTAAATGTGCACCCACAACAACACACTGCCGTTAATAAGAGTGTACGCTAGGGGTCTTCAACGTTTTTCAGCCAAGGACCCCTTAGCTGAGAGAAAGATGAAGAAGGGACCCCCACTACATATTGAATTTTGTATTTTTAGACATTTAACAACTTAAACCCTCAATACTTTGCAAACTTGGCC
>NZ_JADCSA010001359.1 GCF_015070385.1 Nocardioides malaquae
TGAGCACCACGGAGTTGCAAGGTCACATTGGCTTCCTAAGCCCGCTTGCCCGCGGACTACGCTGTCCCACTCCGCCAAGATCGGCACCTGCTGCGAGAACGACGTCCACACGCTGGAGAAGGACCACTGCTTCGCCATGGAGGGGAAGACTGAGATGGACAAGTCGGATCGCAGCCAGGTCGTGCTGTGGGCCAAGGAGTTGACATAGCCCTTTGGCTTGCTCAGGCTGTT
>NZ_JADCSA010001360.1 GCF_015070385.1 Nocardioides malaquae
ATAGCAGTCTTGAAGTCAAGTGGGAGGTGGGTGTCAAAAGCCCTGTTAATGTCATTAAAAACCACATTTCAAAACCGCTGTATTTTGCGAGTTTGCTGTTCTAAGTGTGACAGTGAGATCATTCCACAGTTTGGGGGCCAGGAGGGCGAATTGTCTGGGACGAGTGGATTTTGTCCAGGGGTTTTTAGCCGGTGTACTGTCAGCTTCCCTGTGTTAGCTGATTTAAGTGG
>NZ_JADCSA010001361.1 GCF_015070385.1 Nocardioides malaquae
GTTGCTGGCCTTAAAATTGTAAAGCCCCTTGAAACTACCTATCATATTTTTAAACGTAACGGTCGGTATAAAATTAAAATCACCTATTGGTTTGAAATGCAAACCAGTTTTAAAGGGAATTTATATGCACAAGAAGAGGAGGGAATAACCGAAGTAGCTTGGCTTAATACTCAAGAAATTGAGGAGGCGTTACAAAATTCTTATGCCAATATTCAATCTTTAGTTATGTA
>NZ_JADCSA010001362.1 GCF_015070385.1 Nocardioides malaquae
ATATTGAAATCATTCAGCGAGTTATACAGACTGGATTTGCTTTTGCCAGTGTTTAGCATATGTTGTTTTCTCTTACCTGCGTGCTGATACTGTGTTGGGAATTGGAATTACAGAGCTCGCAGGTACTTTGCCATGTGTAGCTCCAATAAGTTCTTCATAAGTTCATAAGACTGCATAGCCTTGCTATTGGAATCTACAACATATTTTTATTTTCTTTGTTCCGCCCATAC
>NZ_JADCSA010001363.1 GCF_015070385.1 Nocardioides malaquae
GAGAGAGAGAGAGAGAGAGAGAGAGAGAGACAGAGACAGAGAGACAGAGAGAGAGAGACAGAGAGAGACAGATAGACAGATAGACAGATAGACAGATAGACAGACAGAGGCATGGAGAGAAAGAGAGAGAGAAAGGGGAAAATTATAGAGATACAATAGACCCCATGGCAGCACTCCTGTTCATGTCTCCTTGAGATGAGAAAAATACTTTCTGCTTGGGCCGTGTCACC
>NZ_JADCSA010001364.1 GCF_015070385.1 Nocardioides malaquae
CACTGAAAATAAAATGTCCACCATTTGTTTAGTTTTTAAGTGATAACTTTTATTTTGGTTTGATTTTTGTTTTTGTTTGTTTTTGCTTTTTCAGCACGAAAACAAATGATACTATTATATTAAATTACTATTTCTAAATTGTATCTTTATACAGAGTCATATTGTGGCTGGACAAAAAAGACCAGTTTTTAATTTGTTGGATGACAAAACAACAAATTACATTTCTGTAC
>NZ_JADCSA010001365.1 GCF_015070385.1 Nocardioides malaquae
AATTTGATGAAGAAAAGAGTGTGTATTCTCAAGTTATAGTCTTTATTTGTCTAATTTTCCCTATTCGGATTTTCCCTTTTTAGAAATTGGGGTAGGTATAAAGAATAGCCCAAAAACACTTTTCTGCCCCAAATACAGTTCCGCAACATTCCATTTCATTAATGGGAGACCCTAAAGATACAAAAAAACATGGTTGCGTTTTGTTCTAACTTGGGGAGGGGTATCTCAAC
>NZ_JADCSA010001366.1 GCF_015070385.1 Nocardioides malaquae
GCGCTGGGACGATAATATGGCAAATTATCGAGCCGGAGAGTAATTACGTTTATCTTTTAATCCCTCGAATGCAATTGCATTTTGTGTGCAGGGCTATAGTCTTCTGGGCTCAAGTATCCTTAACAGCATCTTGTGGTTCTCCGCATAATATTATACAGTATGAACTGCACTTTAAGCAAGATTTATACATCATTGTTTCAAATACTTCATTGTATGACCACTCTAAAAGC
>NZ_JADCSA010000139.1 GCF_015070385.1 Nocardioides malaquae
AGTATGCTTTTTTACTAATAATATAATTATTTTATAAATAATACGATTTGGCTTTGATGCAATCATAGAATAGATGCAGACTGACAGTGCAGAACATAATTGCCTTCCCTGCAAGCTTTAACGATGCCAATGACCATCACCTGGTGACAGACACACAGAGCTCTCCCAGCAGTGCACTCCAAGTCTGTACTAATCTCTCTCCAAAAGCCATTGAATATGATGATAAAGTAGGATTACTGTGATTGGAGCCAGCTCAATTTCATGTCGGATGCACCATACTTGATTAAAAAAAAAAAAAAAAAAAAAAAAACACGATTCGTTTTTTGTTTTCATGAATCGTGGCATGCCTAGTGTGGGGAAATCTTGAAATGAC
>NZ_JADCSA010001367.1 GCF_015070385.1 Nocardioides malaquae
CTCTGTTGCTTATTGATCTATTCAACCAGATCTGTTGTCTAGGCGTTTGCAGCCGCTTCTTTCATTGGCTGTCAGCCTTTTGGTGAATCAGCCTTAAAGCTGATGTTGCGCAATTTGCCTGTGCAGCTGATGACTATTCATTGGCGCAGGGCTCATCTCACCAGCTTGTTTGGCTCTCCAGCCAATTTGCATAAATGTCTTAGCGATTATGATAACACACAATATGCCAT
>NZ_JADCSA010001368.1 GCF_015070385.1 Nocardioides malaquae
CTGACCCCAACCGGCCTTAGAAAGACAATACTCAGGACCAACTCCTTGGCTCACAGAGCGACATGGCTCCGATCGGACTTCATGGTAAATAGCAAAAAAGAAAAAAATAGGTTTACCGGTATATGGCATTCATAAAATCAGCATATAAGAAAGTCGGAGGGCACGCGGGCTTAGCAAGACAATACTCAGCTAGAACTCCTGGTCTGAGAGACCCACATCGGTGGGCGCCG
>NZ_JADCSA010001369.1 GCF_015070385.1 Nocardioides malaquae
AGGGAGCATGTCCCTGCTCGCCTGTGTGGGGGGAAGCTACAGCCTGTATTTGCCCCACCCATTCTGGCAGCAGAAGTGAAAACCGATGAGAATGATTAAAGGCCTTCCAGGAAAAATGCTAGGCTGGTATTTCTCTGTGCCAGGCAAGTTCGTGCACTTGAGACTTGATGCGCTTTGCAAGAAAGCAATGAAGTGATCCTCACCGAGTGCTCCAGACCCTCAAAGGGCTT
>NZ_JADCSA010001370.1 GCF_015070385.1 Nocardioides malaquae
CGCCCTACCCTTTCCGCGACCACTCTTCCCCCGAGACCCACAGAGCGGGGAGGAAGTCTTCCGGTCAGCACAACAACACGGGATATCGCTCGGACGTGCAGCTTAGAGTCGCTCGTTTCGTGTGCCGCTCGACATCAACGTAAACACCACCAAAACCATCACTCTTCAATCGTCCACAGCCAGGAGGCACCGAGGCGCCCGTGTGAAACCCGTCGGATTCGTACCCTAAC
>NZ_JADCSA010001371.1 GCF_015070385.1 Nocardioides malaquae
ACAGACAGAGAGACGGATATACAAACAGAGACAGACAGGGATGAGTAACATGTTAGAGCATTGTTTCCCCAAACAGTGGGTCGGGACTCAGGACCCAAGTAGTATGCCCTTTTTTCTGTTTGCTAAGTTATCTATGTCAACAACTAAATGAATAAATATGAAAAAAGCCATACTTTTCGCATATAAATGAAATAATTCAAAGGGATGTATCATCAATACAAACTTATACA
>NZ_JADCSA010001372.1 GCF_015070385.1 Nocardioides malaquae
ACATTTAAATTGACCATTTCTATTATGGTACATTTTAGCAAAAGCAAACACCCTTATCGGGGATAGGCAACCGTAGGCACCGGTGCCAATATTGGCACGGGCAGGGTGATCACTGGCACACTGGCATACGTTTGAGGAGGATTTTTCTTTTAAATATGTCAATTAGTTTAAGTTCCCTAACATCTTGCAAATGACATCCTGCACATAATTGACTCTTCTTAGCAAAGACT
>NZ_JADCSA010001373.1 GCF_015070385.1 Nocardioides malaquae
TCAATATGCCGACTTGTCTGTACTTGCTGTCTTGCGTGCCTGCGACACGTCATCAGCCGCTGCCAAAGTACGTTTCCAATCTGAAGTTCGCATCTGGGCAGGTAGGCATCGAATCCCCGGATGTGAACTTGCTCCGCCCCTGATCCTCCCACTTTACCGAGCCTGCATCGGAGCTGACTCGCTGTGGACTTTGCCGGCAAATTTCCCAGGATACCTTTCGGTAGTGGCAC
>NZ_JADCSA010001374.1 GCF_015070385.1 Nocardioides malaquae
CAACTTCAACCTCTGTGTTTCTGAGGTTACAGCCAACAAGTCTAGAAATACAGATTAAATAAGAGAAACAAAACAAATTATACAAAATTCACTGTAATGGAAGTTAATTAAAATATATCATATCTAGTTATCCGGATATAAGCAGTATTTGGTGGAGCAGTGTGAGAAATAGGAAACACCACTTGACAGTACAGAATGACTGTACAGAGGAAGATATACATTTTGATACC
>NZ_JADCSA010001375.1 GCF_015070385.1 Nocardioides malaquae
GTCCTTAAACAATCAAAGATGGTTTATTTCCACAAAATGAGGGCAGAACATTCAACCGGCTAACTTCCATGTTGTGGAGGCCAGGAAGCGCATTGAACTGAGTTCTGAGTTCTACTTTTATACATGAGACAAACATGAGAAGTGTATGCGTGGCAGGGCAGTGTACATGTGTCCACTCTTGGTCAATACTTTTGCTGACTCAGGAATATGTAGCCAATGTGTATATTATA
>NZ_JADCSA010001376.1 GCF_015070385.1 Nocardioides malaquae
ATGTGTCCTTTATACGTCCATATACGGAGATCTTCGTACTCTCCATACAAGGGAATCCGCGGGTGTCATCTATGCTCTCCTTTTGTTCCCATATATGGGGATCGTTTGTGGTCTTCGGCCTGTACCTTGACTTCGAATTCCGAGAGCGGGAACAGCGGCTCCTCGACTGATGTTATGGAGGGTACGTGAGCCCTGTCTCGCAGTTTGAGGGCTCAACTACCTCTGAGCCA
>NZ_JADCSA010000140.1 GCF_015070385.1 Nocardioides malaquae
ACGGCTACGATCCGACTTACCATGTTTTAAGAAAGGGCTGACGCACACTTCAAAGGCTGAGTTAACAGGTGCGTAGGACATACACTGTGTCTGTCCTGATGAAGGCCTAGGTGGCCAAAATGTCGCATCAAAAGCTATTTTTTACTTGCAAATTCATCACAGAGATGTGCGGGTCCTCTTCTTTGATTTTGATCTTCGATCTTTGATCATAGAAACCTATTTGAATTGACCACGTTTAAAACAATTTCATTTAAGAATATATCTCCTCTATCACAATTCTGCTAGTGAGCCCGTGATCACCGTTCCATGCGCCAATGTCAAGTTGCAGGGCTGCACTGTCCCGTGTTGTGGTGGATACGCTTTTATTTCCTTT
>NZ_JADCSA010001377.1 GCF_015070385.1 Nocardioides malaquae
CCACTCTAGTGATCTGTTATATGATATGATTGGATGATGAGCTGCTTACTTTTCTTCATTCATGTGTAAATTGCGTGTTTGCAGCTGACAGTACTCAAGGAAGCTGTGGGGTAAATAAGAAATAGATACCTCCCACTAGTTTTGTTTTATTTATTTATTTAGTTTGTGATTTGTTTGAAATCTGGAGAAATATCATCAAAAAAAGGTGTCTTTTGAAGTTAATGCAAAAT
>NZ_JADCSA010001378.1 GCF_015070385.1 Nocardioides malaquae
GTATTATTTTTGTAAAGGCTAGTTGTGAACCTGATTTAAGATGATGCTTCTGCCACTGATGCGAACACACATGCCAATTGAGGTTGTTTTAGCGCGATTCAAAATAGTTTCAAAGACCCTTTTTTCCGAGTGGAGAGAGAGAGAGAGACACACAGAGAGAGAGAGACAAACAAACCTCTGAGCTGTGCTGTGCCTAGTGGCTGTACAGCTCTATAGTTCAAAGGTCATAT
>NZ_JADCSA010001379.1 GCF_015070385.1 Nocardioides malaquae
GTGGTGCTTTATTGTATTGAGCCAGACAGCATCAGGTACAATAGTAGTAGCTCAAGTTCAATAGTAGCCTACAGTACCTGGCCACCACCACCACCACCACCACCATCACCACCACCACCATCATCAACATCACCATCATGATCATCATCATTGCTATCATCTCTGGTAGCCTAGTGTTTACTCTGTGGGCGGGCTGTGTGTCTAACCCACTGTAATAACTGTTGAGCACC
>NZ_JADCSA010001380.1 GCF_015070385.1 Nocardioides malaquae
AGCCCGCTAGAAGGACAGAGGCCGGATCCTTCCCCGCGGCCCTGGTCAGGTTGACCGCCCGCCCAAAGGAATGCCCCCACCTGAAATGCCTGATATGTTTAAGGATGTCCTCCACAAGACTCTTGTACGTGACCGTATCCATGAGGTCCGTGGGTTTGATGGTGGTGGTGTCATGGTACAAACCTTCGCTAGTCTGGGTTGGTTTCATGGAGGAGGTCCTAAAGCAGTAG
>NZ_JADCSA010001381.1 GCF_015070385.1 Nocardioides malaquae
ATTGTGGGAGTCCCCGTCTGTCCGCTAGTTTTACTTTGGAAGAATAGGCATTATTACACAGCGCCGCAAGATGTCCCGTGGACAGATGTGATCTGACACAATTTTCATTTATTTAGCTTTGACTTTATAGTGTGAGTGCAAACATAGTAATTAAATAAGCAAGAATGTTGCAAATTAATCCCACCCCAACCCCAGGGAGTTCCAAATTACAGAGTGGATGTGGCCTTAAT
>NZ_JADCSA010001382.1 GCF_015070385.1 Nocardioides malaquae
GGGTATAAGCCCGCCGACCCACCTTCGCGCCGAGCCCTTCCAGGCCGACCCGGAGCCGGTCGCGACGCACCGCCGGCGGAGAAAGTGCGCCCGGCGGGGGCACAGGGCAGCGAGACGGGCCGGGGCGAGGGCGAGCCTCGTCCCCGGCACCGCACGGCCGACCCGCCGCCGGGTTGAGTCCTCCGGGCGGACTGCGCGGACCCCACCGGTTTACCTCTTAACGGTTTCAC
>NZ_JADCSA010001383.1 GCF_015070385.1 Nocardioides malaquae
TAACAGTTCCCAACACCCCGCTGGGCGCGCAGGAGTTGGCGGGCCTTCTTGTCTCCCTAAGACCGACTGGCCCCCGACTTTGCTTTTTTGGGCTTGTTTCTAAGGTGTAGTAGTTGCTAATTTGGTCTTGCTTCCAAATTGTCTCATTATAAGTCAGATCGTCGCCATGTCGTTCTGTGTGCCAAGGGGTTGGCAGTCCTTCTTGTCTTCCTACGACCACTTGGCCTCCG
>NZ_JADCSA010001384.1 GCF_015070385.1 Nocardioides malaquae
GGCGATATGGTATTAGACGCTGCCGGACTATTAAAGAGCCATCGCTCTCGTCCTGTCAACTAAACACTCTAATCACTTAGTTTACTTACAGTCTGCTGGGGCCCCGTGTTGCCTTGAAGTGCTGCATTACCACTTAATGCTGTGTGCTTCAAGTGCGCGCTGTAAGATCAGTTATAAAAAAAAACTGTCCATTAAAGGTGTATTTGTGCTCTCCGCTCCGCTGCCTTGAC
>NZ_JADCSA010001385.1 GCF_015070385.1 Nocardioides malaquae
ATCAAAAAGGTACAAAGACCACCGTTGCCTATAGACGATTTGTGGACTTGTTTGCTCAGTATTTTCCTCGCATTCCCCAAGAGGATTACCCAACACTACGTCAGTTTCGTTATTTTTATGATCGAGAATACCCTAAAGCTCAGCGCTTAAAGTCTAGAGTTAAAGCAGGGGTATATAAAAAAGACGTACGACCCTTAAGTAGTACAGCCACTTCTCAGGCGTTAGGCCCT
>NZ_JADCSA010000141.1 GCF_015070385.1 Nocardioides malaquae
CTGTGGCCGGAAGATGAATTGATCCCCTTATCGAAAGAAGGTGGATTTGCCGCGCGCCATTTACTGACCTCAAAGTCAGGCGTGGCAGTGCATATTAACGCCTTTAACTTCCCCTGCTGGGGAATGCTGGAAAAGCTGGCACCAACGTGGCTGGGCGGAATGCCAGCCATCATCAAACCAGCTACCGCGACGGCCCAACTGACTCAGGCGATGGTGAAATCAATTGTCGATAGTGGTCTTGTTCCCGAAGGCGCAATTAGTCTGATCTGCGGTAGTGCTGGCGACTTGTTGGATCATCTGGACAGCCAGGATGTGGTGACTTTCACGGGGTCAGCGGCGACCGGACAGATGCTGCGAGTTCAGCCAAATAT
>NZ_JADCSA010000014.1 GCF_015070385.1 Nocardioides malaquae
CGGGTGAGGAAGGTGGCCTCCTCGACGGCGGAGTCACCACCGCCGACGACCGCGATCACCTTGTCGCGGAAGAAGAACCCGTCGCAGGTGGCGCACCAGGAGACGCCGCGGCCCGAGAGCTCGTCCTCACGGGGCAGCCCGAGCTTGCGGTAGGCCGAGCCGGTCGCCAGGATCACCGAGCGCGCCGTGTAGGTCTGGTCGTAGGTCTTGACGACCTTGACGTCGCCGGTGAGGTCGACCTCGACCACGTCGTCGGTCACGAGCTCGGCGCCGAAGCGCTCGGCCTGGGCCCGCATCTCGTCCATCAGGGCCGGGCCCATGATGCCGTCACGGAAGCCGGGGAAGTTCTCGACCTCGGTGGTGTTCATCAGCGCGCCGCCGGCGGTGACGGAGCCCTCGAAGACCAGCGGCGCCAGGTTGGCGCGGGCCGCGTAGACGGCGGCCGTGTAGCCGGAGGGGCCGGAGCCGATGATGATCACGTTGCGCGGCTGGTCGGACATGTTCCTCATTCCTTGACGGACATTCGGGGCCCAGCCCCGCGGCAGACGTGGTCCACCGCGGGGCGTGGAGCTCAGACGGGTGCGATCTCCGCCAGTAGCGTCTTGACGCGGGCTTCGATCTCGTCGCGGATCGGACGTACGGCGTCGATGCCCTTGCCCGCCGGATCAACGAGGGCCCAGTCCTCGTAGCGCTTTCCGGGGAAGATGGGGCAGGCATCGCCACACCCCATGGTGATCACGACGTCGGAGGCGGCCACGTCCTCGGTCAGCAACTTGGTGGGGACTTCGGCGGTGATGTCGATGCCGACCTCTGCCATCGCTTCGACCGCGGCGGGGTTGATCGTCTCCGCGGGCGCGGAACCAGCCGAGCGCACGACGACACGATCTGCGCCGTGGTGGCGCAGGAAACCGGCGGCCATTTGGGAGCGGCCAGCGTTGTGGACGCAGACGAAGAGAACTTCGGGCACGGTGGTCATGAGGATGTCTTTCTCCTGATTGGCGGCCTGCACGAGAGCCGCGTGGGCGATTTTTGCAGTGAGAACGGGGAGGTAATTGTTGATACGTGCCTCGTCCGCGATCCGCTCGTAGGCGTCGGTGACGTAGGCGTGGACGGTTTCAGGGCCGAATAGTCCGGAGAACTGCGGGTTCAGGTCCTCGGCGATCCGGCGGAGCAGTTGCGCAGGTTCGAGCAGATGCCATCCCCTTCGATCCGTGCCGCTGGACCGCGGTATCCCGGACGCTTGGCGCTCGGATGTCATCGGCTCTCCTTCGCCGGGGCCGAAGGAAAGTAGCGGCGGCGGGCCCACAGCGACACGTAAACAAGTCCGACGAGCACCGGGACCTCGATCAGCGGACCGACGACACCGGCCAGGGCCTGTCCGGACGTGACGCCGAAGACCCCGATCGCCACGGCGATGGCCAGCTCGAAGTTGTTTCCCGCAGCGGTGAAGGCGAGCGAGGTGGTGCGCTCGTAACCCAAGCCCACTGCCCTGCCCAGGGCGAACCCTCCGATCCACATCACGGTGAAGTACGCCAGAAGCGGCAGCGCGATCCGGGCCACGTCGAGGGGTTGATTGGTGATCGCGTCGCCCTGAAGGGCGAAGAGGACAACGATGGTGAACAGAAGCCCGTAGAGCGCTACCGGTCCCACCCGCGGCAGAAACTTGTCCTCGTACCACTCCCGCCCCTTGTCCCGCTCACCGAAGAAGCGGGTGAGGAAGCCGGCGACCAGCGGGATGCCGAGGAAGATCAGCACGGACTTGGTGATGTCCCACGCCGAGACGTCCAGCGTCTCTCCGTCACCCAGGCCCAGCCAGGTGGGCAACAGGTCGAGGTAGAACCAGCCTAGTGCGCCGAACGCGATGATCTGGAAGACGGAGTTGATCGCGACCAGCACGGTGGCCGCTTCGCGGTCACCGCAGGCCATGTCGTTCCAGATCATCACCATGGCGATGCAGCGGGCGAGTCCGACGATGATCAGGCCGGTGCGGTACTCCGGGAGATCGGGCAGCAGCAGCCAGGCCAGGGCGAACATCAGCGCCGGTCCGAGGACCCAGTTGAGCAGGATCGAGCTCCACAGCAGCCGCTTGTCAGCGGTGACGTGGCCCAGCTCGTCGTAGCGGACCTTGGCCAGCACCGGATACATCATCACCAGCAGGCCCAGGGCGATGACGATCGACACGTTGCCGATCTCTACGGCCGCCAAGGCCTCGTCCAGGCCGGGCACGAGACGCCCCAGAACCAGACCGAGGACCATCGCGATCCCGATCCAGACCGGGAGCAGACGGTTGAGGGTGGAGAGCCGCTCGAGGCCCGCAGTTTCAGCCGGAGGCGCCTGGACACTCATGCCGGCACCGCCGTCTGGAAGAGGCTTCCCAGAGCAGGCATTGCCTCGGCCCGTACGGAGTAATACACCCACGTGCCGCGACGTTCGCGGCTCACCAGACCCACATCGTGGAGCACCTTGAGATGATGACTGATCGTGGGCTGGGACAGGTCGAACGAGGGCAGGAGGTCGCACACGCAGGCCTCTCCCCCTTCATGGGAGAGGATCAGGGACATCAACCGCAGACGGGCCGGGTCGCCGAGAGCTTTGAGGAGCGGAGCGACCTGCTCGGCCTGCCCGGCATCCATCGGCTCGACAGCCAGGGACGTGCAGCACTCGAGCGCATCGCTGGGAGCACACACCGATTTCGACATGCGTCTATATTGACGAGTCTGGAATCATTTGTCACGCGGCTCCGATGAACGGCCGGTGAACAGTCGCCGCCCCTCACCTCCGGTCGCTCTCCCCAGGAGTTCGGTCCTCGAGTCTGGGAGACTGACGGTTTTAGGCTCTCTGGCGGCGACAATCGCCAATATGGTCGCGAGGCCGGCGGTTGCCGTGAGGACCGCGTACAGCCCCGCGTAGCTTCCGGTCGCTTCCACGATCAAGGCACCCAGCAGAGGCGCCAGGGCGCTGGCCGCGAGCACCGGCGCGTTGTACACGCCACTGACGGCTGCGTATCTTTGGGGACCCCAGTGGTCACTGACCAGGGTGGCGCCGACGAGGGTGAACAGACCTCGTGAGGCGCCCGCAAGGACGGCGAGCGTGACGAGGACGAGGACGAGGCCGGGTCCGGGGATGGTGACGAATCCGAGCAGGGCGGCCCCCATGGCCGCGATCACCACGACTGCCCGCGCCTGTGGGGTGAGTCGGGAGGTCAGCCAGGGATAGAACACGCGGCCAAGCACCTGTCCGGCGCCGCCCAGGCCCAGGGCCCAGGCGGCACTCGAGGGGGCCATGCCGCGATCAATCAGGAGGGGAACCAGGTAGACCATCGAGGCGTACGAGACGAACGCCATGAGCGTGCCGGCGGCAGTTGCGAGGACGAAAGTACGGCTCCTGAGGATGTGGCGGTCACTGACGCGGGTGGGTGCACGCACTTGCTGCCCCCGCGAGCACCCATGCGGCGAAGAAGAGCGCGTAGTTGGGGGTCCAGGCGAGCATCACGATCGCTACGGTCCCGGCTACGCTGCCGGTCGACATGACCGTCCAGGGTCCGCGGTTCTGCAGGATCCGACCGGTGAAGATGCCAACCACTCCCCCGGTCACGCTGCCCATCGAGAAGGCGGCCGTGATGGCGGTGCGACTCCATCCCGTATCGGTCGCGATCTGGGGAAGCAGGATCGTGAAGGCGTAGAAGATGACTCCGTAGCTGACGATCTCCGTCACGCACAGGCCCGCCAGGACCACGCGCAGGGAGCTGCGGCTCAGGGCCGGTCTCCCCGCAACGCGATCCTCAGGAGACGACAGGCCCTGCACCCAGCTGCACCAGCTCAGGGGCCGAACCACAGCAGCCGCCCTCGGAAGCGGCGTCGGGCTCGTCGTAGAGACCCGAACCGCCGCAGACACCTGTGTCGGGCAGCACGAGCTCCACGCGCGCAGCTGATTCGACGTCGCCGGCCAGCATCGCCACGACGCTGCGCACCTGCTCATAGCCCGTCATGGCCAGGAACGTCGGGGCTCGGCCGTAGGACTTCATCCCGACCATGTAGAAGTTCGGCTCGTCGGAATGTGCGAGGTCGGCGGCACCGGTCGCCTGGACGGAGCCGCAGGAGTGGATGTTCGGGTCCACCTCCGCCGCCACCCGCCGAGGTGCTTCCAGGGTTGGGTCGAGGTCGAGGCGCAGTTCGGAGAGGAACGTCAGGTCCGGACGGAAGCCGGTCAGGGCCACCACCGTGTCGGCAGCGGGCAGCGCCCGGCCGTCCTCGGCGACCACAGCGACCTGGTCGCCGACGCGGCGGATCTCGCTGGTCCGGAAGCCGGTGACGATGTCGACCCGTCCGGCCTCCACGGCTTCGCGGGCACGGACGCCGAGCGCTCCGCGGCGCTCCAGCTGGTCGTCGGCTCCACCGCCGAAGGTGTTTTCGGTGGTGGCGCGGCGCAGCGCCCACGTGATCGTGGTCCCAGCGTGATCCTGGGCGATGCGGTCAAGTTCGAGGATCGCGTTGAGCGCGGAGTCTCCCGCCCCGAGCACCACGGTGTGCTTACCTGCGAACGCCTCGGGGTCGTGCCGGTCCGGGACGCCGTAGCGAAGCTTGTCGGCGCATGCGATTTCCCCCAGAGCGGGGAGGCCGTCAGCACCGGCAGGGCTCGGGGTGCGCCACGTTCCAGAGGCATCGATGACCGCTCGGGCCTCGATCAGAGCCTCGTGACCCGCCCCGTTCACGACATGGACGGTGAACGTCTGATCGCCGCGTTCGGCATCCACGAGCCGGTCGCGTCCCTTCCGAGACACGCCTGTCACGCGGGTGTCGTAGCGGATCCACTGCGCCAGCGCCGCCCCCAGAGGCGCCAGGTAGGACTCCACCCACTCAGCTCCGGTCGGGTACCCCTCGGTGGGTGCCACCCACCCCGAGGGCTGCAGGATGTCCACCGCTGCACGGTCCATCAGTTCGGGCCACGGGGAGAAGAGTCGGACGTGCCCCCACTCGGCCACGGCAGCCCCGGGTCCATCGCCCAACTCCAGCACCAAGGGCACCAAGCCCCGCTCGCGCAGGTGGGCGGCAGCAGCCAGCCCCTGCGGTCCCGCACCGATCACAACAACAGGCAAGTCACTCATCAAACCATCCTCGCATTCACGTTCGTCGATATGTTCACCCTAGCCACGCATCGACAGATGTCAATATATGGGCGATGATGGCGACATGAACACCCATGCACCTCTGGATGAGATCGAGTCCTTGGCGGGCTGCTGTTCCCCGGTGACTGCTGGCGTCGTCACCGACGAAGTCGCTGTGACGCTCGCCAAAATGTTCAAGGCCCTCGGTGACCCGGCGCGGGTCAAGCTCATCTCGCTCATCGCAGCGTCGCCTGACGGTGAGGCATGTGTGTGTGACCTCACTGGACCGGTGGGTCTTGCTCAGCCGACCATCTCGCACCACATGAAGCAGCTGGTCGAGGCCGGGCTCGTGAGCCGCGAGCAGCGCGGACGCTGGGCCTACTACCGCATCCAGGAAACCGGATTGACCACGCTGGCATCCGCGCTGGCGCACACCAGCTAGGAGAGGTCGCCAACGACTGCGACAGCCGTGGCGCGAGCAGACGGCCCAACTCCAGCGAGGGTCGCGGAGGCAGGCCCGGTCCAGTCGCCGTATCCGACCAGATGAAGCCGCGGCTCCTCCAGCGCCTGGGTGCCCGACGCTCCGCCGACTGGCACGTAGCCACGCTCCGTCCGCAGCCTGAGTGGGCGCAGGTGTCGTAGAGCCGGGCGGAACCCGGTGCACCAGATGATCGCGTCGGCGTCCCTCGTGGTGCCGTCCGCCCATCCGATCCCATTCGGGACGAGGCGGGAGAACATCGGAAGGGAGTGGAGCACTCCACGCTCGCGGGCGTCCTTCACACTGTCCACCATCACGATGTCTCCGAGTCCCGCGACGCCACTGTGCTCTCGCCCCTCTTCCAGCGCCGTGATCCGGGCTCTGGCAGTGGTGAACAGGACCCGTCCATCCACGTCGTCGGGCAGGAACCGCGGGGGCCGGGTAGTGACCCACGTGGTGTCAGCCACCACGGAGACCTCGGCAAGGATCTGCGCAGCCGAGTTCCCGCCACCGACGACCACGACCCGTTGTCCCGCGAAGTCGTCGGGGCCTTGGTAGTCAACGGTGTGAACCTGCCGTCCGGCGAACTCCCTCATGCCCGGATAGGTCGGCCAGAAGGGACGATCCCATGTGCCGGTCGCGGAGACCACCCGCTGAGCAGCCCAGGCATGCCCTCCGGACGTCACGATCAGTCGACCGTTCGGAGACTCGTCGTCCCGCGCCACCCCCTCGACCCGGCGAGGGCGTTGCACACGCAGGTCATACCTCTCCTCGTACCGGGTGAGGTAGTCCACGACATGGTCTCGCGGAGGGAATCCGCGCGCGGCGTCATCCCATGGCGGCATCATCCAGCCCGGCAGCGACGAGAAGCCGGCGGGCGAGAACAGTCGAAGACTTGGCCAGGTCCGTGGCCATGCTCCGCCAGGGCCTTCGGCAGCGTCGAGGATGACGAAGTCGCTACCCGGAACCAACCCTGCACGCTGCAGGTAGAACCCGGTGGCCAATCCTGCCTGGCCAGCGCCGATGACGACGACGCCCGCCTCTACCTCAGCAACCCGCTCCAGGGAGGCGCTGTCATCATTGTCGACCATCAATGATGCTCCTTGGTTCCGGAAGTCGCAGGAACGATGGACCGGACCCACGCGCATGTACCTCTGGCTCCATCGACTCATGAGACACGGTAGACGAGCGGGCGACCGCATCGCAGAGGGCCTCACCGCCCGTCCAGCGCTCGCTTGGCGCACTCTGGGAACTCAGGGAGCAGAAGTGAACCCTGCGCACCTACAGAGACACGCGTGGTCAGCCTGACCACCCAGCCTCGCACTGGAGCAACCATGTCCACCACCTCACGACGCCTCGTGTCCCTGAGCGAAGCAGCAGAGATCCTCGCCGTGTGCCCCAAGACAGTTCGCCGCTACGTCTCCGAGGGACACCTCGAAGCGGTTCGCCTAGGCAGCAAGACCCTGCGGATCAGGGTCGAATCCACCGAGCGGTTCATCGACGCCTGCCCAGTCGGGGGCGGCTCGAAGCGGCTCTCGCGATGATGCCAACTGTGGCGATTCGAATCCAAAGACTGATATGTGAGCGACCTCACGAGAGGGTCAAACGGGGACATCTACGCCTGATCCTTGTTCCCCGTATGTTCCCCGAAACGGAAAGAGCCCCTCAAAAGGGGCTCTGACCTGCGGTCTTACGGTGGGCGATACTGGGTTCGAACCAGTGACCTCTTCGGTGTGAACGAAGCGCGCTACCACTGCGCCAATCGCCCGCGTGGTGCGTTGCGAAACACTAGCGCATGATTCCGGCCCGTTCACATCAGGGGGTGGCTCACTCCCCAGGGAGGTCCGGGAGCACGGTGACAATGCCCTGCATCCAATCCCACCCGTCGAGGGCGAGCTCGGGCCAGCCGAGCAGGTCAACCAGCAAACCGACGACCAGAGCAGTGAGCACGACGGCCAGGACGCCGAGGGCGATCTGCCTGCGGCGTACGGCGGGGTCGATCTGCCGGGCCTTCTCCGCTGCCCGGTGGGCGGCGGCGCGGGCCGCGTCGAGCCAGCGGTCGGCCCAACGCCACTCGGTGGAGAGGATCGCCAGACCGAACAGCAGGCCCAGGATGCCGGGGCCCGGGGCCACCATCATCACCAGCCCCGCGATGATCACCAGGACGCCGATGAGGGTCACGACCATCTTCGTGATCAGTCCGGTCACCGGGTTGCGGTGCAGACGGGCGTGGAGTCGCGCCAGAAACCTCGGCCCGAAGTACTCCTCCTCGGCCTTCTCCAGCTCACGCTGGGTGTCACTGGTCACCTCGTCCGCCACCACGCGCCAAGGGTAGTCAGAACGCCCAACGAAACTTTCCCCAAAATGGTTGATGAGTTTCCGCGTCATGGCACATTGACACCTGCGTCTCACTACCAACAGAGACACCAGTTGGAGGGTCCCCATGGCCAGTCGTCACGACCGTCGCGTCGCAGAGAACACCGTCACGCACGACATCACGATCCAGTGCATCGACAACTCGGGGCGCACGCACGACCTCGACACGGTCTTCTCGTACACGAAGGACGATCCCTTCGCCGTGACGATCACGTTCCTCACCCCCGAGGGCGACCTGCCGTGGACCTTCAGCCGTGACCTGCTCCTGCGCGGCATGACCGCCCCGATCGGCGACGGCGACGTGCACGTCTGTCCGAGCATCAACGACCGCGGCCGCGCCGTCGTGATCATCGAACTCAGCTCTCCCGACGGCCACCTCGTGACCGAGGCCCGCACCGACGCCCTCTTCACCTTCGTGCAGCGCTCGCTCGCCCTGGTGCCCGAGGGTGAGGAGTCGATGCACGTGAGCATGGACTCGATGATCGAGCAGCTGCTCGCGGTCTGATCCACCCACGCCCGTCACCTCCCTCCCTCCGTCAGGGACGGGGGTCAAGGGTCGGGGGTTTCTCGACTCCGTCGTGCCCACACCTCCAGCACGCCTCCGGCCACCGGCCCCGGCGCCGCGTAGGTCCAGCCGTCGCACGACGCAACCGGCTGCACCTCGCGGGTGCTCGACGTCAAGAAGACCTCGCTGGCGCGACCCAGCACGTCGAGGGGCTCCTCCACCTCCCGACCACCGCACCACTCCAACACGAGGCCTCGCGTCACGCCGGGCAGGCAGCCGGTGCTGAGCGCGGGCGTACGCAGTTCACCATCGACCACGTAGAAGATGTTGGTGCCGCTACCCTCGCAGAGCATCCCTGAGGTGTCCGCGAAGATCGCCTCTCCGGCCCCTTGGTCGACCGCTTCGGCCAGCGCGACCAGGTTGTCGACGTAGTCGGTCGACTTGTGCCCCCGCACCGCACCCTCGCGGTTGCGCCGCCATGACGTCGTACGCACGTGCGCCGCCCCCTGGGCAACCGGAAGGCCGCTGGTGGTCACGTCGAGCGCACCGTTGCCGTCGACGCGGGAGCTCCACAGCAGTCGCAGGCGCGCCACGTCGGGCAGCACCCCCGCTTCCGACAGGTCGGCGAGCCGGTCGAGCACCGTCGCACGCAGGTGGGCGACATCGACCTCGGGGAGAGCCAGCTCTGCGGCGGAGGCAGCCATCCGCGTCAGGTGACGGGTCAGCGCGAACGGCACGCCGTCGACCACCTTCAGCGTCTCGAAGAGTCCGTCACCCGCGTGCACGGCGCCCACCCTATGCGCCCGGCATGAGGCCCGGGACACCCCGAAGGACCCCCGGCTTTTTGCATCGCCAGACCCATCGGCTAATGTTCTTTCCGCACCGCAGGACGGGAAACCGGCCGGCGACTGCATGCGGACGTAGCTCAGTTGGTAGAGCACCACCTTGCCAAGGTGGATGTCGCGAGTTCGAGTCTCGTCGTCCGCTCGGAGAGGTCTTTCCACCAGGTCCTTCCTTGGGAGGTCCTCCGCGGTGGGTTGGCCGAGAGGCGAGGCAACGGACTGCAAATCCGTGTACACGGGTTCAAATCCCGTACCCACCTCGAACAGCACAACTGAAAAGCACCACCACGGGCGATTGGCGCAGCGGTAGCGCGCTTCCTTGACACGGAAGAGG
Organism: Nocardioides malaquae; assembly: GCF_015070385.1. Classification (GTDB taxonomy): domain Bacteria; phylum Actinomycetota; class Actinomycetes; order Propionibacteriales; family Nocardioidaceae; genus Nocardioides; species Nocardioides malaquae. Next base: position 9,640 of record NZ_JADCSA010000014.1, read on the forward strand.
TCACTGGTTCAAACCCAGTATCGCCCACCAGCCCAGAGGCCCCAACGGATCCCGTTGGGGCCTCTGGCGTCTCCGACCACCCCGACGCAGCGCCTCAGGGGACGGTCAGCAAGCACGACCCCGACCCGGGTGCATCGTCGCTCCGGGTGTGGGTTACGGTTTGTCCCGCACCGCACGCCGAACTCCGGCGCGAGGGTGCCTGCGGACGTAGCTCAGTTGGTAGAGCACCACCTTGCCAAGGTGGATGTCGCGAGTTCGAGTCTCGTCGTCCGCTCCAGGATTTCCGTCCGGGAGGCTCCGGCGGGGCCACAGGGTGGGTTGGCCGAGAGGCGAGGCAACGGACTGCAAATCCGTGTACACGGGTTCAAATCCCGTACCCACCTCGATCAGCAACACCAGCAGGACAACCACACAGCACAGACGCACCACCCAGGGCGATTGGCGCAGCGGTAGCGCGCTTCCTTGACACGGAAGAGGTCACTGGTTCAAACCCAGTATCGCCCACCCCGCAGTTCGACGGCGTTCCTCGCGCCCGCTCGCACTAGCATCGCCGCCATGGCCGAGCCGATCGCCGAACGTCTCCACAGCGCGCTGGTCCACGGCGACCCCGACGCGGCGCAGGAGCTGGCACCGGAGGCCCGCGAGCACGTCGCCACCAACGGCGTACGCCTCGTCACCGCCCAGGCCCTCCAGTCCTCCGGCGACCAGGTCGTCAACGCCTCCACCGTGCTGCCCTGGCTCTTCTCGGTGCTCGGCGTGCCCGCGGCCCTCACGGGTCTGCTGGTGCCGATCCGGGAGTCGGGCTCGATGTTGCCCCAAGCATTCCTCACGCCCCTCGTGGTGCGCGTGCGGCGTCGGAAGTGGGTTTTCGTCGCCGGCGCCCTTGGCCAGGCCGCAGCGGTGGCGGTGATGGCTCTCACTGCCGCGCTCGCCCGAGGAGTGACGGCGGGCGTCCTGGTGATCGCCGCCCTCACCGTCTTCTCGCTGGGTCGCTGCCTGTGCTCCATCGCCGTCAAGGACGTGCAGGGTCGGACGATCCCACCCGGCCAACGCGGCCAGGTCACCGGTCTTGCGACCACCGCCGCCGGCGTCGTCGCCATCACCCTGGGGCTGGGCCTGAGGTTCCTCGGCGGCGACGACCTCACCGCGACGGTGCTCGCATGGCTGCTGGCCGGCGGTGCGGCGCTGTGGGTCGGCGTGGCCCTCGTCTCCGCCGGCATCCGCGAGCCGCTCGACGAGCCCTCCGGCAGCGGTCCGAGGAGTGAGCCACAGGAGGCGGGCTGGTTCGCACGGACGGTTGACCTCCTCCGCACCGACCGCGCCTTCCGCAGCTTCGTCGGGGTCCGCAGCCTGCTACTGGTCTCCTCGCTCAGCCCGCCCTTCGTCGTCACCCTCTCGCTGCAGTCCGACGTCGACGCTCTCGCGGGCCTCGGCGGCTTCGTCATCGCCTCCGGCCTGGCCGCCCTGCTCGGTGGACGACTCTTCGGCCGGATGGCCGACCGGTCCAGCCGCCGACTGATGAGCCTCGGCGCAGGCGTCGCCTCCGCGGTCGTCCTGGCCCTGGTCGCGACCACGACCCTGCTCGACGTGGAGCGGCTCGGCCCGGTCGGCGACCTGACCTTCGTCGTCGCCTACTTCCTGCTCACCCTCATGCACACCGGGGTGCGGGTGGGCCGCAAGACCTACGTGGTCGACATGGCCGAGGGCGATCGACGTACGACCTACGTGGCGGTCTCCAACTCCGCGATGGGCATCGTCCTGCTTCTCGTCGGTGGCATCAGCTCGTTGCTCGCGCTCGGCGACGTGCTGTGGGCGCTGCTCTTCCTCGCCGCCCTGGGGCTCGTCGGCGTGGTCGCCGGCGCCCGACTGCCGGAGGTCTCGCGTGGTTGATCCACCCGCTGATTTTCAGAAGGCGTAGCGGATGCGGCACTCGGGCAGCTCCTGCTCGACCAGCCGCCTCAGGTCCTCGACCCACCGCCGCTTCCAGGGCGTGCGGTAGCGCACGTTGCGTTGGCCGCTCTGGCTGACCTTCGGCTCCTGCAGGTCAGGACGCCACAGCCACTCCTCGGCCCTGGGGTGCCACCCCAGGTTCACCTCGTGGAGCGCCTCGTTGTGGGTCAGGAAGATGACCTCGCAGGCCAGCTGTGCTCGCGCCGGTGCGGAGACGCCGTCAGCCACCTGCCGCAACAGCTCACGCCACTCCTCCTGCCACCCCTCGTGCACCACCACTGGACTGAAGTTGAGGTGCACCTCGTAGCCGGCCTCCACGAAGTCGTCGACGGCCGCGATCCGCTCGGGGACCGGTGTCGTGCGCAGGTCGAGCAGCTTGGCCATCCGTTCGGGCATGAGGGAGAAGCGCACCCGGGTGCCGCCACGGGGGTCCCAGCCGAGCAGCTCGCGGTTGACGAACTTGGTGGCGAAGCTCGCCTTCGCCCCGTCGATGCCGGCGAAGAGGTCGACGAGGTCGCGGACGTTGTCACTGACGAGCGCGTCGACGCTGCAGTCGCCGTTCTCCCCGATGTCGTAGACCCAGTCGACCGGGTCGCACTGGTTGGGCGCGGGCTTGGACCCCTGGCGTTCGACGTGCCGCGCCAGGTATCCCGTGATGCGGTCGATGTTCGTGAAGACCGTGATCGGGTTGGCGTAGCCCTTGCGACGCGGCACGTAGCAGTAGGCGCACGCCATGGCGCAGCCGTTGGAGGTGGAGGGCGCGATGAAGTCCGACGAACGCCCGTTGGGGCGGGCGGAGAGGCTCTTCTTCTCCCCCAGCACCAGGACCTGCCGCTTGTTGCGCACCCAGTCCTCGACACCGCCTGGGTTGCCGTAGAGCCCCGGGATCTCCTGGTGCGCCCGCACCTCCACCCGCTCGGCGTCGGGGAAACGCTCCAGCACCGCGCGGCCCCGCGGGTGGTCGAGCACCGCGGCCTCGTGGAAGATCGTCCGGACGTCCAGCATCCGCTCCGCCGCCGTGCGTGCCATGACCTCGACGCTACAGAACCGCCGGTCCCCCAGCGGCTGCTCCTGTCCTGACCCGTCCCGCGCCTAGAATGCCCGGGTGATGATCACTCCTCCTGACGTCCTCGTCCACAGCGAAGCCGAAGCCCGACTGGCCGGGCTCGCCACTCCCCCGGGAGCGCTGGGTCGCCTCGGCGAGGTGGCCTGCTGGTTCGCCGCCACCCAGGGTCAGGTGCCGCCGCCGGCGCTCACGGACGTACGCCTGGTCATCTTCGCCGGCGACCACGGCGTCGCGGCCCACGGTGTCTCCGCCTTCCCCTCCGAGATCACCGGCGCGATGGTGCGCCTCTTCCTGGCCGGCAAGGCCGGGGTGAGCGCCCTCGCCGCCACCCACGACGTGAGCGTGCGCGTGCTGGACCTCGGTGTCGACGCCGACCTCGCCGACGACCCGGCCGTCTCGCCCGACGTGACTGCTCGCAAGGTACGCCGCTCCAGCGGCGCCATCCACCTCACCGACGCGCTCAGCCAGGAGGAGTACGACCGCGCTTGGCAGGCCGGGTGTGACGTCGCCCGAGACGAGATCGCCGCCGGCGCCCAGCTGCTCATCAGCGGCGACATGGGCATCGGCAACACCACCCCGGCCGCCGCGATGGTCGCGGCCGCGCTCGGCCTGCCCGCCGCGGAGGTCACCGGACGCGGCACCGGCATCGACGACGCCTCCTGGCAGCACAAGGTGGGTGTCGTGCAGCAGGCACTCGACCGGGTGGGCGCTCGCGCCCAGGACCCGCACGAGACATTGCGAGCGCTCTCCAGCGCCGACCTGACCGCCACCACTGCCTACCTCGTCACCGCTGCCGAGGCGGGGGTGCCGGTGCTGCTCGACGGCATGATGTCGGTCGCCTGCGCCCTCACCGCGGAGCGGATCGCGCCCGGTGCCGCCGCCTGGTTCGCCGCCGGTCACCGCTCGACGGAGCCCGGCCAGTCGTTGGCGCTGGAGAAGCTCGGCCTCGAGCCGCTGCTCGACCTGGGGCTGCGCCTCGGCGAGGGCAGCGGAGCCGTGGCGGCCGTGCCGGTGCTGCGGGGCGCCGTGGCGCTGCTGCGTGACGTGGCCCTGCTCTCCGAAGTCATGGGGTGAGCGGTCCGGCCTCGCTCCGCGACGGCTGGCGTCTCGCGCTGGGCACGCTGACCGCGCTGCCCACTCCTCCCCCGAGTGTGGTCACGCCCGCCGTGGCCCGCGCCGCGGTGCTCTGGGGCCCGGTGGCGGTGCTGCCGCTGGGCGCGGGGGTGCTGGCGCTCGCATGGCTCGGGACGGCTGTCGGTTGGTCGCCGCTCGTCGTCGCCGTGCTCGTCGTGGGCTGGCTGGCACTCGCCACCCGCGTCCTGCACTGGGACGGCCTCTCCGACACCGTCGACGGCCTCACCGCCTCCTACGACCGCGAGCGCTCGCTGGCGGTGATGAAGTCGGGCACCTCCGGCCCCGCTGGCGTGGTCGCCACGGTCGTCGTGGCGGGACTCCAGGTCGCCGCGTTCGCGACCCTGGTCTCCAGCCAGGCCGGCGCGGTGGCCGCCGGCATCGCCGTCTGCCTCTCCCGCCTCGCGCTCCCCCTGGCGTGCGTGCGCGGCGTCCCGCCGGCACGCAAGGACGGGCTGGGGCATCCACTGGCAGGCGTGGTCGCCCCCTGGCAGGCACTGCTGGTGTGGCTCGTCTGCGCCGGGGTGGCCGCCCTCGCGCTGGTCCCGCTCGGATTCGGGGTGGCGGGTCTCGTCGCGGGCCCGGCCCTTGCGGCCGTCGCCGTGGCCCTGCTGGTGACCCACTGCGTACGCCGTCTCGGCGGCGTCACCGGCGACGTCTTCGGCGCTGCCGTCGAGATCGCGTTGGCCGCCGCGCTGCTGGGGTTGAGCCTCCGCATCTGACCCGACCCCCCTTTCGCCGAAATGATCGAACGTTCGATCATTTCCGAGAACGCCCCCCGTCGGTCAGAGCACGAGCACCCGTCCGGCCACGACCAGGTGGACCTCGTCGCAGACCTCGGCCACCGCCTGGTTGGTCACTCCGAGAAGGTCGCGGAAGAGACGTCCGGAGCGGTGCACGGGCACGACTCCCCACCCGACCTCGTTGGTGACGACCACCGTCGGGCCCTGTCCGGAGTCAGCGCGCTCGCGCAACGAGGCCGTGACGCCGTCGAGCTCGCGCCGCACGAGGTCGTACGCCTCTTCCGAGCTCGCCTCCCACGCCTGGGCCGCGTCGATGACACCGGTCAGCCAGGTGCCGAGGCAGTCGACGAGCACCGGTCCACGTGCCGACCTCACGGCCGCGGCCAGGTCGACGCCCTCCACGGTCGACCAGTGGGCCGGGCGACGCTCGCGGTGCAGGGCGACCCGGGCTGACCAGTCAGGGTCCTGCTCGACGTCCGGTCGCGGGCCGGGGGCCACGTAGGTCACCGAGTCGGCCTGCGACACCAGGGACTCCGCGTGCCGCGACTTGCCGGAGCGCACGCCCCCGGTGACCAGGACCGGGCCGGCCATCAGACCTCCTCGGTGTCCCGGGCGTAGTCCTCACCCTCGTGGGTGCCCGGACGCGGCGCCCAGGGCAGCTCCTGCGAGGGCCGGACGACGATCAACCGGTCGCCGCGCGCGAGCTGCGTGACCACCGGGTCGTAGTAGTGGTAGATCTTCTCGTCGCGCACCACGGCGATCACCTGGTCACCGACGCGCTGGGGCTGCATGCCCACCTCGGTCAGCAGCAGGTCACGCTCGGCGACCTCCAGGCCCGCTCCCGAGGTCAACAGGTCCTCCATGACGTCACCCAGGTCGGGCGAGAGGGTCGAGAGGCCCAGGAGCCGCCCCACCGTCTCGGCGGTGGTGATGACGGAGTCGGCACCGGACTGCTTCATCAGCGGCACGTTGTCCTCCTCGCGCACCGCGGCGATGATCTGCACCTCGGGATTGAGCTGCCGCACGGTCAACGTCGCGAGGATGTTGGTCGCGTCCTGGTTGGTCGTGATGATCACCTGCTGGGCCTCGTGCACGTCGGCCGTCAGCAGGATGTGGCGCCGCGTCGCGTCGCCCGTGACCACGGCGAACCCGTCGGCGTGTGCCTCGGCCAGGGCGGTGGGGTGCGGGTCGACGACGACGATGCTGCTGCGGTCGAGCCCGTTCTTCACCAAGGTCAACGCGGCGCTGCGCCCCTTCGTGCCGTAGCCGATGACGACGACGTGCTCTCCCATGTTCTTCCTCCACCGGGCGACCCGGAACATTTCTCGGCCCTGGGTGGCCAGCACCTCGAGGGTGGTCCCGATCAGCAGCACCAGGAAGGCGATGCGTGCGGGGGTGATGACGAAGGCGTTGAGGAGACGGGCCGTGTCGGAGACCGGCACGATGTCGCCGTAGCCGGTGGTGCTCAGCGTGACGGTCGTGTAGTAGATCGCGTCAAGCAGGTCGACCTCGCCCGTGCGATCGTTGGCGTCCTTGTAGCCGGCGCGGTCGAGCCAGACCAGCAGCACGGTGCCGACCAGGATGACGGCCGCGGCCAAGATGCGGCGCCCCAGGGCCGCCCACGGCGACTGCTGGGGATCCGGCAGCTTCACCGAGCCACTGGGGCTCGGCGGCAGCACGGGGTTCTCGCTCACGCGCCCGAGTCTGTCACGCGGGAGCTCTGTCTGAGGCGCTGCACGAGCTCGCGGCGCGCTCGCGCCGTGGAAGTCTGCGGGAAGACGGTGTCGAACGCCGCGTTCACCGCCGCTCCGATGAGCACGGCGATCGAGAGCAGGTAGAGCCACAGCAGGACCGCGATCGGCGCCGCCAAGGGGCCGAAGACCGACGAGGACTCCGACGCCGTCTCCGTCAGCACCCAGCGCAGCAGGCTCGACCCCGCGACCCACGCTCCCAACGAGAAGACCGCACCCGGCAGGTTGAAGCTCCAGTTGGTGCGCACCGGCACCGACAGGTGGTAGAGCGTGGCCAGGAAGATCACGCACAGCACGATCACCACCGGCCAGTAGAAGCGCAGGACCGGGTCGAAGCGGTCGGGCAGCCACGTGTTCAGCAGGGTCGGCCCCGTCACCACCAGCGGCAGGGCCAGTGCGCCCATCACCATCGCCAGCAGGTAGAGCGAGAAGGAGAGCGCGCGGGTGCGTACGATCCCGCGCTGCCCGCCGAGCCCGTGCATGATCGTGATGGTGTCGACGAAGACGTTGAGCGCCCGCGAGCCCGACCACAGGGCCAGGAAGAAGCCCAGCGACATCACGTCGAACCGACCCTCGCGCAGCACCTCGTCGATGGTCGGCGAGATGACCCGGTTCACCGCGTCCTCGGTCAGCGCCTGGGAGGCGAGGTCGAGGATGGAGGCCTGCAGGTCGGCGACCTGCGCCGGCGGATAACGTTCGGAGACGAAACCGATCGCCCCGACCAGCGCGAAGACCAGCGGGGGCACCGAGAGGATCGCGAAGAAGGCGGCCTCCGCGGCCAGACCGGTGACCCGGTGGGTCATGCACGCACCCACCGTGGTGACGACCAACCGCCACACCAGGTGACGCAGCGTCCGCAGTCGGGCGAGCAGCGAGCCGTCGCCGGGAGGGACGACCTTCGGCCGATCCTCCCGGTCTGAAGAGCTCATGCGCCTACCGTATCCACATGCGAACCGAACTCCGCGCACCGCTGAACCAGGCCCCTGCCCTCGTCGGGCACGACGTCGTCGGAGGTGACGCCGCGCTGGCCGAGGCCGTGCGACGCCACGGGGACGAGTCGGTGCTCGCCGAGCTCACCGGGTTGGGCCGCGAGGCCGGCTCCGAGGAGGCCCGGCACCACGGACTCGCCGCCAACGAGAACCCACCCACGCTCCACCCCCACGACCGCCACGGCCACCGCGTCGACGAGGTGCGCTTCCACCCCTCGTGGCACTGGCTGATGGAGCGTGCCGTCGGCCACGGTCTGCAGGCGGCCCCGTGGGAGTCCGACGACCCGCACTCCCACCTGCGCCGCGCGGTGGGCTTCTTCGCCTGGTCGCAGACCGAGCCGGGTCACGGCTGTCCGATCTCGATGACCTACGCCGCCGTGCCCGCCCTGCGCGTCGACCCCGAGGCCGCCGCGACGTGGGTGCCGGGGCTCACCGCGAGAGCGTACGACCCCTCGACCCGCGCACCGGCCGCCAAGACGGGTCTGCTGGCCGGCATGGGGATGACGGAGAAGCAGGGCGGCTCGGACGTCCGCACCAACGTCACCCGTGCGGTGCCCACCGGCGAGGACGGCCTCTACACGCTGCACGGGCACAAGTGGTTCACCTCCGCCCCCCAGAACGACGTCTTCCTCGTGCTCGCCCAGGCTCCGGGCGGACTCACCTGCTTCGTGATGCCGCGGATGCTGCCCGACGGCACTCGCAACGTCTTCGACGTCGTACGCCTCAAGGACAAGCTCGGCAACCGCTCCAACGCCTCCTCCGAGCTCGAGTTCGACGGCACGCTGGTGCGCCGACTCGGTGACGAGGGCCGCGGGGTGCGCACCATCATCGAGATGGTCGCCGCCACCCGTCTGGACTGCGTGCTCGGCTCGGCCGCGCTGATCCGACACTCGCTCGCTGAGGCGAGCTGGCACGCCGCGCACCGCAGCGCCTTCGGTGGACTGCTCGCCGACAAGTCGTTGATGCGCAACGTGCTGGCCGACCTCGCCCTGGAGTCGGAGGCGGCCACGGCACTGGCCATGCGACTGGCCACCGCCGTCGACAGGCGCGACGACCCCCACGAGGCAGCGCTGCGGCGCATCGGCCTGCCGTTGGCGAAGTTCTGGGTGTGCAAGCGGACGCCCGCCGCCGTGGCCGAGGCGCTGGAGTGTCTTGGCGGCAACGGCTACGTCGAGGAGTCCGGGCTTCCGCTGATGTATCGGGAGGCCCCGCTCAACTCCGTGTGGGAGGGCTCGGGCAACGTCAACGCCCTCGACGTGCTGCGGGCGCTGTCGCGCGAGCCCGAGACCCTCGCCGCCTGGGTGACCGAGGTGGGTGCGGCCCGTGGCGCCAACGCCCACCTCGACCGCGCGGTCGACGAGACGCTGGCGCTGCTCGGCGAGTCGGCGACCGACGAGGGCGCGGCCCGACTCCTGGCCACACGGATGGCGACCTGCCTGCAGGGCTCACTCCTGGTGCGCCACTCCCCTGCCGAGGTCTCCGACCTCTTCTGCGCCTCCCGCCTGGGCCCCGGCAGCGGCATCTCGGCCGGCGCCTTCGGCATGCTGGTGGGCGGTGACCAGGAGTTCCTCGTGGAGCGGGCGACGCCGGTGGTGGACTGACCACCACCGGCTCCGCTCAGGAGAGCTCGAGACCCGGGTAGAGCGGGTTGGCGTCCAGCAGCTCGGCGCTGCGGGCCCGCACCCGGTCGGCCACCCCGTCGGCCGTGGTGAAGGTGGCCTTGGAGGGTGCGCCGGCCTTGGTGGTGCCCGGCTCGGTGTGCTTCAGGACGTCGACGATCATCTCGGCGACCGTGTCGAACTCGTCGTGGCCGAAGCCGCGGGTGGTGAGCGCGGGCGTCCCCAGGCGGATGCCGGAGGTGTACCAGGCGCCGTTGGGGTCGGCGGGCACCGAGTTGCGGTTGGTGACGACACCGGCCTCGAGCAGGGCCGACTCGGCCTGGCGACCGGTGAGGCCGAAGGAGGAGACGTCGACGAGCACCAGGTGGTTGTCGGTGCCGCCGGTGACCAGCTGGGCACCTCGCTTGAGGAAGCCGTCGGCCAGCGACTGGGCGTTGTCGGCCACCTGCTGGGCGTAGGTCTGGAAGCCCTCGGTGCGCGCCTCGGCGAACGCGACGGCCTTGGCGGCCATGACGTGGCTGAGGGGACCACCGAGCACCATCGGGCACCCGCGGTCGACGCTCGGGGCGTACTCCTCGGTCGCGAGGATGAAGCCACCACGCGGACCACGCAACGACTTGTGCGAGGTCGAGGTGACGACGTGGGCGTAGGGCACCGGGTTCTCCTCGCCGGTGAAGACCTTGCCCGCGACGAGACCGGCGAAGTGCGCCATGTCAACCATCAGGGTGGCGCCGACCTCGTCGGCGATCTCGCGCATCTTGGCGAAGTTGACGCGCCGCGGGTAGGCCGAGTAGCCGGCCACCAGGATGAGCGGCTTGAACTCCTTCGCCTTCGCGCGCAGGGCGTCGTAGTCGATCAGACCCGTCTGGGGGTCGGTGCCGTACTGGTTCTGGTGGAACATCTTGCCGGAGATGTTCGGGCGGAAGCCGTGGGTGAGGTGACCGCCGGCGTCCAGGCTCATGCCGAGCAGGCGCTGGTTGCCGAGCTCGTGGCGCAGCTTCTCCCAGTCGGCCTCGGTGAGCTCGTTCATGTTCTTCACCCCGGCGTCGCTCAACCACGGCCCCTCGACCCGGTGGGCCAGGATCGCCCAGTAGGCCGTGAGGTTGGCGTCAATGCCCGAGTGGGGCTGCACGTAGGCGTACTCGGCGCCGAAGAGCTCGCGGGCGTGCTCGGCGGCGAGCGCCTCGACGGTGTCGACGTTCTGACAGCCCGCGTAGAAGCGGTGACCGACGGTGCCCTCGGCGTACTTGTCGCTGAACCAGGTGCCCATGGTGAGGAGGACGGCCGGGGAGGCGTAGTTCTCCGAGGCGATCAGCTTCAGAGAGCCGCGCTGGTCGGCGAGCTCCTGCCGGGTCGCCTCGGCGATCCGGGGTTCGACGGAGGCGATCACCTTCAGGGCGGCGTCGTACGCAGAGCTCGCGGTCGCGGCAAGAGAGTCGGTCATGGGTCCAAGAGTAATGAGGTCGTCGGACCTCCTCCATTCCCGGTCGACACCGCCGTGTGACGTGCGCCTCACGGGTGGTCGCTGGGCCGCGGGGCGTACCCAATTTGGTGTCCACATATTGGACCTCTAGATCACATGATGAGATTTGAAGTTGTGGCAACCGTGTCCGCACGATGAGACTCGCCGCGTGATCAGCCGAGCAACGCACAAGCACCTCGTGGCACGACGCCACGTGGACCTCATGCGTATCGGCAGCATGACCTGTTGGACCCGCTGACTTCGAGCCCACCCGCCTTCGTCGCTCCCGCCGGAGCACCTCAGCGCCTCTAGGACCACCGCATGACTGCCACTCCTGCTCCCGCCCGCCCCCGCCGCAAGCGCGGCGAAGGCCAGTGGGCCCTGGGCTACAGCGAGCCCCTGAACAAGAACGAGCAGAGCAAGAAGGACGACAACCCGCTCAACGTCCGCAGCCGCATCCTCGGCATCTACTCCCAGCGCGGTTTCGACTCCATCGATCCGTCCGACCTGCGTGGTCGCTTCCGGTGGATGGGTCTCTACACCCAGCGCGCCCCCGGCTTCGACGGCGGCAAGACCGCCCAGCTGGAGGAGGAGGAGCTCGACGACCGCTACTTCATGATGCGCGTACGCTCCGACGGCGCGATCCTGGACGCGGCGGCCTTGCGTGCCCTGGGCAGCGTCTCGGTCGACTTCGCCCGCGGCACGGCCGACATCACCGACCGGTGCAACATCCAGTACCACTGGATCGAGATCGAGTCGGTGCCGCAGATCTGGGAGCGGCTGGAGGCAGCCGGCCTGAGCACCATCGAGGCCTGCGGCGACTCTCCGCGTCCCTTCCTGGGCTCGCCGGTCGCCGGGATCGCCAAGGACGAGATCATCGATGGCACCCCGGCCCTGGAGGAGATCAAGCGACGGGTGATCAACAACCCCGAGTTCTCCAACCTGCCCCGCAAGTTCAAGACCTCGGTCAGCGGCCACCCGAGCCACGACTCGGCGCCGGAGATCAACGACGTCTCCTTCGTCGGCACCGTGCACCCCGAGCACGGCCCCGGCTTCGACCTCTGGGTGGGTGGCGGCCTGTCGACCAACCCGATGCTGGCGCAGAAGCTGGGCGTCTGGATCCCGCTCGACGAGGTTGCCGACGCCTGGGAGGGCGTCTGCGGGATCTTCCGCGACTACGGCTACCGCCGGCTGCGCTCCCGCGCCCGGCTGAAGTTCCTCGTCGCTGACTGGGGCGTCGAGAAGTTCCGCGAGGTCCTCGAGGGCGAGTACCTCGGCCGAACCCTGGTCTCGAACCCGTCGCCGGCATCGCCGACCCAGCAGTCCGACCACGTGGGGGTGCACGAGCAGAAGGACGGCAAGTACTACATCGGCGCTGCCCCCGTGGTCGGGCGGATCAGCGGAGAGGTCCTGCTGGGCCTGGCCGGGGTCGTGGAGAAGTACGGCCTGCGCGGCGTACGGCTGACCGCACACCAGAAGCTGGTCGTCCTCGGCGTGGAGCCCAGTGACACCGAGGCGGTCGTGTCCGACCTGCGTGCCGTCGGTCTGGAGGCCCGCCCCTCCAACTGGCGGCGCAGCACCATGGCCTGCACCGGCATCGAGTTCTGCAAGCTCGCCATCGTCGAGACCAAGGCCCGGGCAGCTGCCTTGATCACGGAGCTCGAGCAACGCTTCCCCGAGCTCGACACCCCGATCACCGTCAACGTCAATGGATGCCCCAACGCCTGCGCCCGCACGCAGTCGGCCGACATCGGCCTCAAGGGCCAGCTCGTGATGGACGACGCCGGCAACCAGGTCGAGGGCTTCCAGGTGCACCTGGGCGGCGCGCTGGGCCTGCAGGCCAACTTCGGTCGCAAGCTGCGGGCGCACAAGGTGACCTCGGCCGGCCTCGACGACTACGTCACCGTCCTCGTGCGCAACTACCTCGCCGAGCGCGGCGAGGGCGAGTCGTTCGCCAGCTGGGCCGCCCGCACCGATGAGGCCAACCTCCGCGGTGACCACGTCCTGGAGCCGGTCTGAGATGACGAGCCGCTCCCAGCCCAACCACTGCCCCTACTGCGGCGACGAGAACCTGTGGCCCCGTGAGGCCGAACAGGGGCTGGCCGCGTGGGAGTGCAGGGCCTGCCTGCGCTCGTTCGTCCTGAAGATGCTGGGCACGATCCCCCGACCTGGAGCGACGTCGTGACGACCGAGACCACCACCGCCGCGCGGGCCTTCCGCGGCACGCACACCGAAGGCCGCTCGCCCGAGGAGCTGCGCGAGCTCGTCTCCCACATGGGCGCCGAGCTGGAGCTGGCTCCGGCCGAGGACATCATCGAGTGGGCCTTCGCCACCTTCGGCGAACGCTTCTGCATCACCTCCTCGATGGGTGACTCGGTGCTGGCGCACCTGGCCTCCAGCGTCGCGCCCGGCATCAACGTCGTCTTCCTCGACACCGGCTACCACTTCGCGGAGACGATCGGGACCCGCGACGCCGTCGAGGCCGTGCTGGACGTCAACCTGATCACGATCACCCCGCCCCTCACCGTCGAGGAGCAGGACGCCCAGTACGGCAAGGACCTCTACCGCACCGACCCCGACCTGTGCTGCAAGCTGCGCAAGGTGCAGCCGCTGCAGGAGACGCTCGACGGCTTCGACGCCTGGGCCTCGGGTCTGCGGCGCGCCGAGACCCGCAACCGGGTGAACGCCCCCGTCATCGGCTGGGACGCGCGACGCGGCAAGGTCAAGGTCTCGCCCATCGCCCGCTGGAGCGACGAGCAGGTGGAGCAGTACATCGCCGACAACGGCGTGCTCGTCAACCCGCTCGTCTACGACGGCTACCCCTCGATCGGCTGCTGGCCCTGCACACGACGCGTCGCTCCGGGTGATGACCCGCGCAGCGGTCGATGGGCCGGCACCAACAAGACGGAGTGTGGAATCCACTCCTGACGCTCCACCTGCACGCTTGCTCCACCCGCAACACCCACTGGATCGACAACGGCGTCGATGCACAGCACACCACTGGAGAATGGGAGGCTCTGTGATGGCTGCTCCTGCGCTGGTTGCACTGGCACACGGAAGTCGCGACCCTCGGTCCGCGGCGACCGTCAAGGCCTTGGTCGAGGAGGTCCGACGGATGCGTCCGGACCTGCGGATCGAGACCGCGTTCCTCGGGCTCTCGAAGCCGTCGTTCACCACGACGGTCGACAAGCTCGTACGAGCCGGCTACGACGAGATCGTCGTCGTGCCGCTCCTGTTGACCGAGGCCTACCACGCCAAGGTCGACGTGCCCGAGGCCGTGGCCGAGGCCATGAGCCGCCACGCCGGTCTCCAGATCCGCGCCACCTCGGTGCTCGGGTTGGAGGCCAGCTTCCTCGACGTGCTGGACATCCGGATGCGAGAAGCCCTCAAGGAGCACCGGGTACGCGAGCTGGACGCTCTCGTGCTGGCCTCCGCGGGTTCCTCGGACCCGCTGGCCAACCAGTCGGTGGCGCGTCTCGCCCGGATGTGGGGGGCTCGGCACAAGCTGCCCGTCACGGCTGCCTTCGCCTCGGCGGCGCCGCCGGCGTCCGGCGAGGCCGTGCGCGCGTTCCGGGCACAGGGACGTCGCCACATCGCCGTCGCCTCGCTCTTCCTGGCCCACGGCCAGCTGACCGACCGCGCCACCGAGCTGGCGCTGGAGGCCGGCGCGGTCGCGGTCTCGGAGCCGCTGGGGGCTCACCCCGAGGTGGCGCGCACGATCCTCGCGCGCTACGCGGTGGGCGCCGTCGAGCTCGTGCCGGTCTGACAGCCCCGGCGTCAGCCCACCAGACGCTCACGCAGGTGAGCGAGGGCTGACGCCGGGTCGGCCGTCACACCCCCGTGCACGGGTCCGGGCTGCACCACGGTCGACTTGGGCGCCTTGAGGAACCCGAAGCGCTGACCCAGCGGCCGAATGGCCGCCTCTCCGCCGCGGGCGTCACCGGCGCAGACGCCGGCCACGAACTCGAGGGCTGCCACGACCCGGTCAAGGTCGAGCCCGGGAGCGAACGTCGCCAACCGGTCACGGTCAACCTGCCACGCGACGTCGAGGTAGTCGCTCTCCTGGCAGTAGAGCACCACCCCGACGTTCACGAACTCCTCGCGCTCCGGGCGCGGCACGCAGCGCAGCACCACGTACTGGTAGCAGAACTCACTCATCGTCGCTCCCCAGAAGCCAGGAGCTGCCCTCGAGACGAGCGCTGAGGAAGTCGACGTAGGCCTGACGCAGCTCGTCGGGCGTGGCACCCGGCGTGGAGGTCAGCCACTCGTCGGGCACCTCGGCCACGATCTCGGCGAAGACCTCACGCGAGAGCAGCGCACGCGCCCGGGCGTCGGCGTCCGCCACCCGGTCGAGGTGGCGTCGCAGGACGTGGTCGCTCGGGTCCCAGGGCTGGGCGGCGAACCTGGCCGGGTCGGTGATGCCCCGGCTCCAGGCGTGGTGGAAGTAGAGCGAGGCACCGTGGTCGATGACCCAGACCTCACCGTGCCACACCAACAGGTTGGGGTTGCGCCAGCTGCGGTCGACGTTGGCGGTGAAGGCGTCGAGCCAGAGGATCATGCCGTGGTCGGTCGCCTCGGCCTCGACGTCTCCGTCGAAGCCGAAGGCGCCCGGCAGGTAGTCGACGCCCAGGTTGAGGCCGATGCTGGCCATGAGCAGGTCCTGCACCTCCTCGTCGGCCTCGTAGCGAGCGATCTGGCGGTCCAGCTCCAGCGTCACCAGCCTTGGGGTGCGCAGTCCGAGACGGGCAGCCAGCTGACTGACCAGCACCTCGGCCACCAGGACCCTGACCCCCTGTCCGGCACCGGAGAACTTGCAGACGTAGGTCCCCAGGTCGGCCGCCTCGACGATGCCCGGCAGGCTTCCCCCTTCGCGCAAGGGGGTGACGTAGCGGGTGACCGCGACGCGCGGAATCACTGGATCTCCACCTCAGCGAGACGTTGGCGTTCGGCCTCCACGTCGAAGTCGGCCCGTGGCCACTCCAGACCCATGAGCGCCAGGGTGTCGCGCAACAGGGCCGCCACCGCCAGGTTGCGCAGCCACTTGCGGTCGGCCGGAACGAGGTGCCAGGGAGCAGCGTGGTGGTTGGTTCTCTCGAGTGCGACCTCGTAGGCCTCCTGGTACGAGCTCCACAACGCCCGGTCGTCGACGTCGCTGGGCGCGTACTTCCAGTGCTTGTCGGGGTTGTCCAGGCGTTTGAGGAGGCGCTCCCCCTGCTCCACGGCGCTCATGTGCAGGAAGCACTTGACCACCGTGACGCCCTGGTGCACCAGCTCGCGCTCGAACTCGACGATGGCGTCGTAGCGCCGCTCCAGCTCTTCGGGGTCGACGAGGCCGCGCACCCGCGCGGCCAGGACGTCCTCGTAGTGGCTCCGGTCGAAGACCCCGATGTGGCCGGGGACGGGGAGGGCCTTGCGGATCCGCCACAGGAAGTCGTGCTGCAGCTCCTCCTCGGTCGGCGCCTTGAAGGCCGTGATCTGGAGGCCCTGCGGGTCGACGAGGCCCAGGGCCTTGCGGATCACCCCTCCCTTGCCGCTGGTGTCCATGCCCTGCAGGACAAGGAGGACGCGACGCTCGTCGCCGACGGTGCGGCGCGCCCACAACCGCTCCTGCAGGTCGGCGAGCTCGACCCCGATCGCCGCCAGCGACGCCTCGGCGTCGGCCTTCTCGCCCGAGTAGCCGACGGTGGCCGCCGTGTCGTGCTCCGAGAGCCGGACCGGCCCCTCGGGGAGACGTAGGACAGAGGTGTCGAACGGTTCGGGCGGTGTCATGGCGCCATCATGGCGCACCCTCGGCGAAGTCGTCGTCGGGGTCGGCACCGCTCGCGTCGAGGGCTTCACGCACGACGGCGTAGGCCATCGACGCCGAGTAACCCTTCCGAGCCAGCATGCCGACGAGGCGACGGGTCGCCACCTGGCGGTCCAGGCCACCCATGGACCGCATCTTCTTCGCCACCAGACGGCGGGCGGCCGCGGCCTCGTCCTCCGGGTCGATCGTGGCGACGGCGTCCTTGATGATGGCGTCGTCGACCCCCTTGCGGCGCAGCTCCTGCGCGAGGGCGCGCCCGGCCAGCCCCTTCCCGGACTGGCGGTGATCGACCCACATCTGCGCGAACGCCTCATCGTCGACGAGGCCGACCTCCTCGAAGCGGTCGAGCAGCCGGTTCGCGATCTCCTCGGGCACGTTGCGCTGGGCCAGCTTGTCGGCCAGCTGCTTGCGGCTGCGGGCCTGTCCCGTCAGCTGGTCGAGCAGGATCTTGCGCGCCACCTCCTCCGGGTCGGCGGCAGGCCCCGCCCGGACGGGGTCCTCGGGAGGCTCTCCCGTCCAGGCAGCCACACCTGCGGCGACGTCACCGCGCCACGCCCCGTCACCGGGACCGGGGCGATCGCCACTCCCGCGGGTCGGGCTCATCGACTCACGCCCCCGACTCAGAAGTCGTCGACCCCGATGGGCTCGTCGGAGAGGTCGTCGACCGGCTTGTCGACCTGCGGGCCGACGCCGAGCTTCTCGAGGATCCGCTTCTCGATCTCGTTGGCCAGGTCAGGGTTGTCCTTCAGGAACCCGCGGGCGTTCTCCTTGCCCTGCCCCAGCTGGTCGCCCTCGTAGGTGTACCAGGCGCCCGCCTTGCGGACGATGCCCGCCTCGACACCCACGTCGATCAGGCCGCCCTCCCGGCTGATGCCCTTGCCGTACATGATGTCGAACTCGGCCTGCTTGAACGGCGGGGCCACCTTGTTCTTGACGACCTTGACCCGGGTCCGGTTGCCGACCATCTCCTGGCCGTCCTTCAGGGTCTCGATCCGTCGCACGTCGAGGCGCACCGACGAGTAGAACTTCAGCGCGCGACCACCGGTGGTGGTCTCCGGCGACCCGAACATCACGCCGATCTTCTCGCGCAGCTGGTTGATGAAGATCGCGGTGGTACCGGAGTTGTTGAGGGCACCGGTCATCTTGCGCAGCGCCTGGCTCATGAGTCGAGCCTGCAGGCCGACGTGGCTGTCGCCCATCTCGCCCTCGATCTCGGCACGCGGCACGAGCGCGGCGACGGAGTCGATGACGATGAGGTCGAGCGCGCCCGACCGGATCAGCATGTCGGCGATCTCGAGCGCCTGCTCACCGGAGTCGGGCTGGGAGACGAGGAGGGCGTCGGTGTCGACGCCGAGGTTCTTCGCGTACTCCGGGTCGAGCGCGTGCTCGGCGTCGATGAAGGCGACGATGCCGCCGGCGGCCTGGGCGTTGGCGACCGCGTGCAGGGCCACCGTCGTCTTTCCGGAGGACTCCGGGCCGTAGATCTCCACCACGCGACCGCGCGGGAGACCCCCGAGGCCCAGGGCCACGTCGAGCGCGATCGCGCCCGTGGGGATGACCTCCAGCGGGGCACGGGTCTCGTCGCCGAGACGCATCACCGATCCCTTGCCGAAGTTCTTCTCGATGTTCGCGAGCGCCGCGTCCAGAGCAGAGCTCCGGTCGCCTCCGCTGGTCACGGGTGCCTTCTTCGCTGCAGCCATTGCAGTTCCCATCTCGTCGTCGTGGTTCAGGTACGTCTTCGACGCTAGAGCGAGCCACCGACAAGAAGCCTGATCAGCCTGTCGAGCTGTGGACGACCTCGCCCTGCGTCGTACCTGTGGACACGAGGCTACCCGAACACCTGTTCGACGTCTCTCAGGCGCGTCCCGCGTGTCGCGCCACGAACGCGGCGGCCGTGACCACCCCGAGGGCGAGCACCGCGGCATACGCGTTGAGCACCGGGTAGCCGAAGGTGCCCACGACGACGCCCGCCAACGCACTCGCCGCCGCGGCGCCCAGCATCATCGTCATGTCCGCCGTGCCCTGGACGCCCGCCCGGACCTCGAGCGGTGCGTGCTCGGCCAGCAGGGTCGAGGCGGAGATGGTGGCGACTGACCACCCCAGCCCCAGCAGGAAGAGTCCGGCGAAGATCTGCCACGAGCTGCCCTCCGGCGAGGAGCCGCTCAGCGCGAGCGAGACGAGCAGGACCGCTCCCCCCACCCCGAGGGTGCGACCTCGTCCCCACCGGTCGGCCACCCATCCCGCCACCGGGGAGAAGGCGAACATCCCGAGCACGTGCACGGAGATCACGACGCCGATCAGCCGGAGCTCCGCACCTCCGTGCTCCATGTGCAGCGGCGTCATCACCATCACGGCCACCATCGTGGCGTGGGCTCCGGTGAGCCCCGCGGTCGCGGCGACGAGCACTGGGTGCTGCCGAAAGGCCGCCCGCACGTCTCCCCCCGCGGCCCCGCGCCCGGCCACCACGGCGGGGCGCGGGCCTCCCTCGTGCCCGCCCGACGCGACGGCGCGCGCCGTCACCAGCGGGTCAGGGCGCAGGAGCAGGAACGCCAGGAGTGCAGCAGCCGTGGTGCCGGCGGCGCCGAGCACGAACGGACCGGTCAGGTCAGGCACCCCGAGCAGCGCGGCCAGGTCGACGGACGGGCCCGTGAGGTTGGGCCCCAGCACCGCGCCGATCGTGGTCGCCCACACCACCAGCGACAGGGCGCGGGCCCGGTGGTGCACGGGCGCCAGGTCGGTGGCGGCGTAGCGCGCCGCGCTGTTGGCTGCGGTGGCGAAACCGAGGAGCACCATGCCCGCCAACAGCAGGAGGGTGGAGCCGGCCACGCCCGAGACCACGGCAACGAGGGCTCCGGCACTGGCGGTCAGGTAGCCCGCCACCAGACCGGCACGGCGCCCGCGACGCGTCATCACCCGGGCCAGCAGGAAGGCGGCCACCGCAGCCCCGAGCACCTGGAAGGTCTGCGCCAGCCCGGCGACCTCCTCGGAGCCGGAGAGGTCGCGGGCGAGGAGCGAGGAGGTGGCGATGCCGATCGTGATGCCGAGGGCGCCGGTCGCCTGGACGCCGACGAGGCTGCCCACGGTGCGCCGCTGCAGTGCCGCGACGTCGACCGACGGGATGGTCGCGTCGCTCGGCAGGGGCGTCGTCACCGGAGCCGGTCCGGCAGCTCGAGGACCTGCCAGACCGCCGCCCAGACCTGCTTGGGGGGCACGCCGGCCGCGAGGGCCTCGGTGACGGTGCGCGACCCCAGCTCACCGATGACGAAGAGCTCGGCCCAGCTGCGTGACGACGCCTCCCCCAGCGCCTCGTCCATGCGTGCCCAGAACTCGGTGTGCCTCATGGGCACAGGCAACCACACCACTGCGCGCGGCACCGACGACGACCGGCCACCGGCGACCGGCGTAGGTTCAGTGCACGCCCGGCACCGGCCGGCCGACGTCGTGCACGTGGTGCAGCACGTCGTGGAGGTGGTATTGCCCGAGCGTGCGCACCGTGAACGCCGAGCCGTTGCTGCGGCGCCCGCGCCGGTCGTACGCCTCCGGCTGGACCGCGGACCACAGTCCGGCGACGTGTCCCCCGGCCTCGACGAGCTCGACGTCGACCGTCGCGGGGTCCTGGGCGTGGTAGCGCTCCTGCACGGCGGTGGCGTCCTGGTCCCAGTTCGGAAAGGTGGGGTCGTCCTGCTCCAGCATCGCGGTGAGCCGCTCGCCCATGGTGCGGTGCACGTCGCGCACGTGGCAGGCGTACTCGAGCACCGACCAGGTCCCCGGCTCAGGGCGTACGCCCGCCCCGCCGTCGCGCAGCGCCTCGCTGAGCGCGAGGGTCGCGTCGTGGAGCAGGCCGGGCAGGTCGGGCACCTCGAGGCGCGAGGCCTCCACCCCGCACTCGGGGCACGGGCGCTCCAGCACCCACGTCCAGTCCTTGGTGTCGGGCGCGGGGGCGACGGGATCCGGCGTGCTGGCGAGGGGTCTGTCATGCCCCCATGCAACCAGCCACAGCGACCGCGATCCAGCACCGTGGCGGCCCGGCTCGCGAGGGTTGAGTGTGGGTGCCCGGTGCAAGGATGTCTGCGTGCCAGCGCTCGACGCCTTCAGTGCCCCGACCCGCGAGTGGTTCTCCGCTGCCTTCGCCGCACCCACCGCCGCCCAGGAAGGCGCTTGGGACGCGGTCGCGCGTGGCAGGCACGCCCTCGTCGTGGCGCCCACCGGGTCGGGCAAGACGCTGAGCGCCTTCCTCTCCGGCCTCGACCGCGTCCTGACCACGCCCCCTCCGGAGGACGGGCCGGCCTGCCGGGTGCTCTACGTCTCGCCCCTCAAGGCGCTCGCGGTCGACGTGGAGCGCAACCTGCGCGCCCCCCTGGCCGGCATCCGGCACACCGCCGCACGGCTGGGCGTCGAGGTCCGCGACGTGCGGGTCGGTCTGCGCTCCGGCGACACCGACGCCGGCGAGCGACGACGCCAGGCGACCAAGCCGCCTGACATCCTCATCACCACTCCCGAGTCGCTCTTCCTGATGCTGACCAGCAAGGCACGCGAGGCGCTGCGCAACGTCGACACGGTCATCCTCGACGAGGTGCACGCCGTGGCCGGCACGAAACGCGGCGCCCACCTCGCGGTGACCCTCGAGCGCCTCGACGCCCAGCTGGCCCGCCCCGCCCAGCGCATCGGCTTGAGCGCCACCGTGCGCCCGGTGGAGGAGGTCGCCCGCTTCCTCGGCGGTGGCGCGCCGGTCGAGGTGGTCGCTCCGCCCAGCAGCAAGGAGTGGGACCTGCGGGTCGTCGTGCCGGTCGAGGACATGACCTCTCCCGGCCACCTGTCCAGCGACGCGGCCGGCCCACTGGGGGACGACGCGGGTCATGACGGAGAGGAGCAGGCCGCCTCACCGTCGCTGTGGCCCCACGTGGAGGAGCACGTCGTCGACCTCGTCGAGCAGCACCACTCGACGATCGTCTTCGCCAACTCCCGACGACTGGCCGAACGCCTCACCGCGCGGCTCAACGAGATCGCGACCCAGCGCGCCGGCGGTGAGACCTCCCGCGACGCAGCGCCGGCCGAGGCGATGGGTGCCGCCGGTGCCGCAGCGGCCTCCGAGGTGGTGATCGCCAAGGCGCACCACGGCTCGGTCTCGAAGGAGCAGCGGGCGCTGATCGAGGACGACCTCAAGCACGGACGCCTGCCGTGCGTCGTCGCCACCAGCAGCCTCGAGCTGGGCATCGACATGGGGGCGGTCGACCTGGTCATCCAGATCGAGTCGCCGCCCAGCGTGGCGAGCGCCCTGCAGCGTGTGGGCCGCGCCGGCCACCAGGTGGGTGAGGTCAGCCGCGGCGTGCTCATGCCCAAGCACCGCGGCGACCTGGCCCCGACAGCCGTCGCCGTCACCCGCATGCGCTCCGGTGGCATCGAGGCGTTGCGCATCCCCAAGAACCCGCTCGACGTGCTGGCCCAGCAGGTCGTGGCGATGGTGGCGATGGACGAGTGGGACGTGGAGGAGCTCCACGACCTCGTCCGGCGAGCCGCTCCCTACGCCGACCTTCCCCGCAGCGCCTACGAGGCCACGCTCGACCTGTTGAGCGGTCGCTACCCCAGCGAGGAGTTCGCCGAGCTGAGGCCGCGCCTGGTCTGGGACCGGGTCGCCGACACCCTCACCGCTCGTCCCGGAGCGCAGCGTCTCGCCGTCACCAGCGGCGGCACGATCCCCGACCGGGGTCTGTTCGGCGTGCACCTCGTCGGGGAGGGCACGGGACGACGCGTCGGCGAGCTCGACGAGGAGATGGTCTACGAGTCGCGGGTCGGTGACGTCTTCGCGCTGGGGGCCAGCAGCTGGCGCATCGAGGACATCACCCACGACCGCGTGATGGTGACCCCGGCTCCGGGCGTGCCGGGGCGACTGCCGTTCTGGAAGGGCGACACGCTCGGGCGCCCCGCCGAGATGGGTGGCGCCATCGGCGAGATGGTGCGCGCCCTGACCTCGGTGGGTCCCGACGCAGCCCGCCAACTGGCGCGCGACGAGGGCCTCGACGACTACGCGGCAGACAACCTCGTCCGCTACCTCGAGGAGCAGCGCGAGGCCACCGGCGTCGTGCCGCACGACTCCCACGTCCTGGTCGAACGCTGCCGCGACGAGCTGGGCGACTGGCGCCTCGTCGTGCACTCGCCGTGGGGCACGCCCGTGCACGCGCCCTGGGCGCTGGCGATCAACGCCCGGCTGCGGGAGCGCTACGGCGTCGAGACCCAGGCCATGGCCAGCGACGACGGCATCGTGATCCGCGTGCCCGACACCGACGCCGAGCCGCCCGACGCCTCCCTGGTCGTCTTCGACCCCGGGGAGATCGAGGAGATCGTCACCACCGAGGTCGGCGGCTCCGCCCTCTTCGCCAGCCGGTTCCGGGAGTGCGCCGCCCGCGCCCTGCTGCTCCCCCGGCGCGACCCCGGCCGGCGTTCTCCGCTGTGGCAGCAGCGCCAGCGCAGCGCCCAGCTGCTCGAGGTCGCCGCCAAGTACCCGTCCTTCCCGATCGTGCTCGAGGCCGTGCGTGAGGTCCTCCAGGACGTCTACGACCTGCCGGCCCTGGTCCAGCTGCTCCGACGCGTCGACCAGCGCGACATCACGATCACCGATGTCGAGACCGCCCACCCCTCCCCCTTCGCCGGCACGCTGCTCTTCGGCTACGTCGCCCAGTTCCTCTACGAGGGTGACTCGCCGCTGGCCGAGCGCCGCGCGGCGGCCCTCTCGCTCGACCCCGGTCTGCTCGCCCAGCTGCTCGGGCGCAGTGAGCTGCGCGAGCTGCTCGACCCTGCCGTGATCGCGGAGGTCGAGCAGGAGGTGCAGTGGCTCGCGAAGGACCGGCGCGCCCGCGACGCCGAGGGGGTGGCCGACATGCTGCGTGTGCTCGGGCCCCTCACCACGGCAGAGGTCGCGGCGCGCAGCACGGATCCCGAGTCCGCGCCGTCGTGGCTCGACTCCCTCGCCGCCACCCGCCGAGTCGTGGAGGTGCGGATGGCCGGCGTCGAGGTCTGGTGCACCGTCGAGGAGGTGGCCCGCCTGCGCGACGGCCTCGGGGTGCCGGTGCCGCCGGGCGTGCCGGTGGCCTTCACCGAGGTCACCGAGGACCCGATCGGTGACCTGCTCGCGCGCTACGCCCGCACGCACGGCCCCTTCGTGCCCGCGGACCCCGCCGCCCGCTTCGGCCTGGGTGAGGCGGTCGTACGTCAGACGTTGGCCCGCCTCACGGCCCGGGGTCGCGTGGTGGAGGGCGAGTTCCGGCCCGACGGCACGGGACAGGAGTGGTGCGACGCCGAGGTGCTGCGGCGCATCCGGAGGCGCTCCCTCGCTCGCCTGCGCCAGGAGGTGGAGCCGGTGCCCCCCGAGGCGCTGGCCCGTTTCCTGCCGGTGTGGCAGAAGGTCGCCGGCAGCGCTCCCCGCGTCGGCCTGCGGGGTGTCGACGGCGTGCTGAGCGTCGTCGACCAGCTCGCCGGGTGCCCGGTGCCCGCCAGCGCCCTGGAGTCGCTCGTGCTGCCCTCCCGGGTGCGCGACTACTCCCCGGCCTTCCTCGACGAGCTCACCGCCGCCGGGGAGGTCCTCTGGTCCGGGCACGGCGCGCTGCCGGGTTCCGACGGCTGGATCAGCCTCCATCCCGTCGACCGGGCCCACCTGACCCTCCCGCCGCTAGTCGAGGACGACCTCGAACCACTGGCCCGCTCCGTGCTGGAGGCGTTGGAGGGCGGCGGCGCCTACTTCTTCCGTCAGCTCTCCGACCTGGTGGGCAGCACCGACGACCGCGCCCTGAGCTCCGCGCTGTGGAGCCTGGTGTGGAGCGGTCACGTCACCAACGACACGGTCGTCGGGCTGCGCGGCCTGCTCCGTGGCGGGAGCACGACGCACCGCAACCGGCGTACGCCCCCGCGTGCCGCCCGGATGCCGTCGCGCAGCGGCCCTCCGGAGACCGCAGGCCGGTGGTCGTTGCTTCCGGCGCGCGAGAGCGACCCGACACGGGTGGCGTACGCCCGCGCCGAGCTGCTGCTGGAGCGTCACGGCGTCGTCACCCGTGGCGCCGTCGGTTCGGAACGCGTGCCGGGTGGCTTCGCGGGTGTCTACCGCGTCCTCGGCGCCCTGGAGGAGAACGGGCGGTGCCGACGCGGCTACTTCGTGGAGGGTCTCGGTGCGGCCCAGTTCGGCACACCGGGGTCCGTCGACCGGCTCCGCACCTTCGGTGACGACCCGCACGAACGCCCGGCCGCACCGGTCGCCCTCACCCTCGCGGCGACCGACCCGGCCAATCCCTACGGCGCGGCCCTGCCGTGGCCCGAGACCACCGGCCACCGTCCAGGACGCAAGGCCGGTGCCCTGGTCGTGCTGGTCGACGGCAGCCTGGTCCTCTACGTGGAGCGTGGGGGTCGCTCGCTGCTCACCTGGTCGGAGGACGACACGGCTCTGGCGGCCGCAGCAACCGGGCTCGCCGACGCCGTGCGACGCGGGGCCCTGGGACAGCTCACCCTGGAGAAGGCCGACGGCGAACCACTGCTCGGCCACGGAGGTTCGGTGCTGCGCGATGCCCTGGACGCGGCAGGGTTCGTGGCGACGCCCCGGGGGTTGCGCATCCGTGCCTGAGGGAGACACCGTCTGGCGGGCGGCACGCATGCTCGATCGCAGCATCGTGGGCCGCACGTTGGTGCGCAGCGACTTCCGGGTGCCACGCCTGGCCACCGTCGACCTCGCGGGTGCCGTGGTGGCCAGCAGCGCCTCACGCGGCAAGCACCTGCTGCTGCGCCTCGACCACGACACTCCTTGGACCCTGCACACGCACCTCAAGATGGAGGGCGCGTGGCGCACCTTCTCCCCCGGGCAACCGTGGCGACGCCCGGCGCACACCGCCCGCGTGGTCCTCACCACCGACGGGCCCACCGCCGTCGGCTTCTCGCTCGGCGTGGTGGAGCTCTGGCCACGCGCCGAGGAGCAGGACCGACTCTCCCACCTGGGGCCAGACCTGCTCGGCCCGGACTGGGACCCCGAGGAGGCCCTGCGCCGCCTGCTCGCGGAGCCCTCCACGCCTCTGGTCCAGGCCCTGCAGGACCAGACCCGGATGGCCGGGGTCGGCAACATGTACGCCAACGAGCTCTGCTTCCTGGCCGGCCTGGACCCTCACGTGCCTGTGGGAGCCGTGGAGCGACCGGAGCGGCTGGTGCAGCGCGCCCAGCAGGTGTTGACGGTGAACAAGGAACGCGCCCAACAGTCCACCACCGGCGACCTCGCGCCCGGACGGCGGACCTGGGTCTACCGGCAGAAGGCCTGCCGCCGGTGCCACGGCCGGATCAGCACCACGATGCTCGGCGTCGAGGGACAGGAACGCGCCACCTACTGGTGCCCGAGCTGCCAGCGTACGGTCGCCTGAGATCAGGCGGCGGAGGCCACCACGTCGCCCGCAGGCCGGGCCGACTCGAGCGAGGTCGTACGCCCCAGGGCTTCCTCGCGGGCGACGACGACGCTGGCCTGGCGCAGGACCGCCGACAGCGGGACGTCGAGGGCCGAGCAGAGCGACGCGAGCAGCTCGGAGGACGCCTCCTTCTGACCGCGCTCGATCTCGGAGATGTAGCCGAGGCTCACACGTGCCTGCGCCGAGACCTCACGGAGGGTGAGACCGCGCTCCATCCGAGTGGCACGCAGCACCTCGCCCAGGGTCCGGCGAAACAGCACCATGCGTCCTCCTCGGTCATGTCGACTGCACGTGGCTCCAACGCTACCGGACACGTGGTTCTTCCCCCGGCAGGATCTCGTGAAGAAGTGCGAGCGCCTCGGCGACGGTCGCGGCCTGCACCGCTGCCCGGTCACCGCGCAGGGCGAGCCGACGCGCGGTGACACCCTGTCCGCTCGCCACGGCGACGAAGACGGTGCCGGGCGGATGTCCCTCCTGGGTGGACGGACCGGCCACCCCCGTCGTGGCCACCGCGACGTCGGCCGACACCAGCCGGCGCGCTCCCTGCGCCATCGCCGCGGCGCACTCCTGCGAGACGACGCCGTGCTGCTCGACCACGGCGACAGGCACACCAAGGACGTCCGCCTTGACCTCCGTGGCGTAGGCGACCACGCCACCCCGGTAGACCGACGAGGCCCCCGCGACCCCGGTGATCGTGGCGGCGAGGGCACCCCCGGTGAGCGACTCCGCGGTGGCGAGGGTCAGGCCCTCCTCGCGCATGCGCGCGAGGAGGACCGACACCTCGTCTGAGGACGGCGTCACCACAGGCACGACCGGTGGCCCTGGCTCACCGGGTCGTCCCGGTGCTCCTGACGCCGAGCGAGGAGGGCAGAGATCCCCGGAAGGTGACGCGCGCGGTGATCGTGAACACGACCCCGGCGTAGCTCTTGTCGCCGCGCACGATCATCCGGTAATACCAGGTGCCACGCCGCTTGGGAAGCTTGGTGCGGTACTTGCCAGCCTTCGTGGTCCGGATCGTCCGGAACTTCTTGAACCCGGCCTTCTGGCGCTTGGAGACCTTGATGACGATCTTCTTCTTGCCGTACTTCGGCGTGACCTTGCCATTGATCACGAAGGTGCGGTCGTTGCCCTTGAAGGTCACCTTGCGGGCGACGCGGACCGACAACGTGCCGGACTGGCTCGTCGCGTAGGTCGCAGCGGAGTCAGAACCGCCCTCGTAGACCGCCCGGTACTGGGTGTTCTTCTGCGGCATGACGTCGTAGAAGCTGACGTACCCGCTGGCCGCAGCGGTGCGCACGGTCCTCCAGCCCCCACCGACCGGCTTGGCCTGGAGCGCCACCTGCCCGGCGTAGACGCTGTCGCCCGACGTGGTCGTCACCGAGGCCTCGAGGTAGGGCTTGTAGCTGCCCCTGTACTGCACCAGGGTCCGCAGGGCCTCGACCGTCGTCACCGTCTGGAGGCTCCCCGGAGTCGGTGTGGGCGTGGGGGTCGGGGTGGGGGTCGGCGTCGGCACCGGTGTGCCCGACACCCGGACGGGGGCGGAGTCCGCTCCGACCGGCGCGAAGACACCGCTCGCCACACTCTCGCGCGCGACCACCTGCATGCCCGCGTCGGCACTGGTCACGACGTAGGTCGCCCCGGTGCCCACGGAGCGACCGTTGGCGAACCACGTGAACGACTTGCCCGACGACGGACCGGTCCAGCTGGTGCCGGTGACCCTCAGCGTCTGACCGGGCGCGGGGGTGCCTGAGATCGTCGGGATCCCCGTGGGAGCCGGGACCTTGGTCGCGTCGACGACGCCCGTGCCACACGTGGAAGTGGTGCAGGCGAGGAAGCCGGAGGCACTCGCACTCGGGAACGGAGCGACGGCGGCACGCAGCGCAGCCTCGAGCTGGTCGGGGGTGAACCGCCCGACCGACGCCAGCAGCGCCGCGACACCTGACACTGCCGGCGTGGCCATGCTGGTGCCCTGCATCCAGCCGTACCCGGGGCCCTCCGGGGAGGTCGAGCCGATGTCGACCGTCGAGAGCACGCCGTTGCTTCCCTCCCACGCCATGTCGCCGCCGGGGGCGGCGACGTCGGCCTGGCTGCCGTAGTTGGAGTACATGGCGCGGTCGCCGTAGTCGCTCGTGGACGCCACACCGATCACGCCGTTGCAGTTGGCCGGCACGCTGTCGACGGCGTTGACCCCTTCGTTGCCCAGCGCCACGACGACTGCCGCTCCCCTGCCCTTAGCGGACTGGATCGCTTCGTTCCACGCAGCCGTGCAGGTGCCCGAGCCGCCGAGCGAGAGGTTGATGACCTTGGCAGGCGTGGGGTTCGCGGGGGTGCCGGGCACCGTCACGCCGGCGGCCCACTTGACCGCCGCGGTGATGTCGGCGTCCGTGCCACCGCACCGCCCGAGCACGCGCACGGGCTGGATCTTGGCGCCGGGCGCCATGCCGACGACACCCTGGGTGTTGGAGGCCGCGGCCACGGTGCCGGCGACGTGGGTGCCGTGCCAGGAGCTGTCCTGCGCCGGCCCGCCCCAGGGGCAGAACTCCGCCGGGGTCCAGTCGCCCGGGTCGTCGGGGTTGGCATCGGTCCCGTCGCCGTCGTTGGAGTAGCCGGCGTCGGAGACGAAGTCGTAACCGGAGACCAGGTTGGGCGCCAGGTCAGGGTGGTTGAGACGTACGCCGGTGTCGAGCACGGCGACGACGACGCCCTGACCCTTGGTGGCGCGCCACAGGGCCGGGGCCTTGGTGCCGTACCCCCCGGCCGGCCACGGGTTCACGCCGATGGCCCGGACCCGGGCGTCGTCGGCGCCGCGGGTGTCCCACACGTTGCGCAGCTGGGCCGCCATGGGGTCCGGCACCGGCGTGGGCCACGCGTCGGTGGCCCAACGGACGTGGTTGGGTGCGGCCCACACCACGTCGGCCCGCTCGGCCACGCGGGCCGCCGCCTCGGCTGCCTCGGCCACCGGGACGGGATCGCTGCGGTAGGCGCGCACCCGGTCGCCCAGGGCGCGTACGGAGACGTCATCACCCAGGGCGCTGCCCGCAGCCGCACGCAGCGCGCTGGCAGAGGCACCTCCGCGGTACTTGACGATGAGGCCAGCGGCCAGCGCCGGACGCTCGGGTGCCGTGCGAGCCGACGGCTCCGACGGCTTCGACAGGTCGGGCTGCCGCTCGGCCGAGGCGGCCGGCAGGCCGGCGAGGAGGCTGGCAACCACCGCCCCGGAGGCCGACAGCGCGATGGCGTGCAGTGACTTCTTCAATTCTTCCCCCGGGTGACCAGTGCTGACGGGCGTACACCGCCCACCCCCACGATAGGCCTCAGGGCGCCCCGTCGACGGCCGGGACGAGAAAAATGGTCAGGCGCGCAGGGCGGCCCGCTGCCGCCAGACCTCGCGGTAGAACTCGAAGCCGGACCACACCGTCATCACCACGGCGCCGGCGAGCGCCACCTGCCCAATGTAGAAGACGACCTCACCCCCGATGCCGAGAGCGTCGAACGCCCCGCCGTGCGCATCGCCGTGCGGCAACGGCATGACGAGCAGCCCCAGGGCCAAGGCCTGCAGGGCGGTCTTGACCTTGCCCGACTGGGCGGCCGGCATCACGACGCGCTTCAGCACCGAGAGGCGCAGGAGAGTCACGCTCCACTCGCGCAGCAGGACGACGACGGTGACCCACCACCACACGTCTCCCACGATCGAGAGCCCGATGAACGCCATGCCCGTGATGGCCTTGTCGGCGATCGGGTCGGCGATCTTGCCGAAGTCGGTGACGAGGTTGTGCTTGCGCGCCAGGTCGCCGTCGATCTTGTCGGTGATCATGGCCCCGGCGAAGATCCCGAAGGCGACCCAGCGCCAGAGCGTGGAGTCGCCACCGTCCTGCAGCAGGACCCACCCGAAGACCGGGACCAGCAGGATCCGCAGGGTGGTGAGGGCGTTCGGGACGTTCCAGTTGCTCGGCGTCCGGGTGCTCTGCGTGCTCATACGACTCCGCTCTCGACACGGGCGACCAGGTCGACGCCCTGGCTCTCCACGACCTCGGCCCAGACCAGGTCGCCCACGGCCAGGACCTCGCCGCCGAGGAGCTCCGTGGTGCCGTCGACCTCGGGCCCCTGGTGCTGCGCGCGGCCCTCGACCACGCCGTCCTCGACGTGCTCGACCAGCACCTGGACGCATTCGCCGACGCGCTCCTCCGCACGCTGGCTCGTCAGCTCCTCCACGAGCGCGTTGACGTGGGCGACGCGGGCGTCGACCTCGTCCTGGTCGAGCTTGCCGTCGTAGCCGGCGGCCTCGGTGCCGTCCTCGTCGGAGTAGCCGAAGACCCCGGTGACGTCGAGGCGAGCGGCCTCGAGGAAGTCGCACAACGTCTCGAGGTCCTCCTCGGTCTCGCCGGGGAACCCGACGATGACGTTGGAGCGCACGCCGGCGGTCGGGGCCTCGGCACGCACCTGCTCCAGCAGGGCCAGGAAGCTCTCGGGGTCACCGAAGCGGCGCATCCGACGCAGGACGGGGGCGCTGGCGTGCTGGAAGGAGAGGTCGAAGTAGGGCACGACGCCCGGCGTGTGGGCGATCGCCCGGACGAGGCCGGCGCGCGTCTCGGCGGGCTGCATGTAGGAGACCCGCACCCAGTCGATGCCGTCGATGCCGGACAGCTCGGGCAGCAGGGTCTCGAGGAGCCGCAGGTCACCGAGGTCCTTGCCGTAGGAGGTCGAGTTCTCGCTGACCAGGAAGAGCTCCTTCACGCCCTGGGTGGCGAGCCACTGTGCCTCGGCCAGCACGTCGCTGGGACGGCGCGAGACGAACGAGCCCCGGAAGCTGGGGATCGCGCAGAACGCACACCGACGGTCGCAGCCGCTGGCGAGCTTGAGCGGAGCCATCGGACCGGAGCCGAGGCGTCGGCGTACGGCACGGGGGCCGCTCGCCGGGGCGGCGTCGGCGGCCAGGTCAGGCTCCTGCACGTCGAGGACGCTTGCCTGGGCGTGGCCGGGCACGCTGATGCCGCTGGCGTCGCGAGCGACCGGGGAGATCGGCAGCAGGGCACGCCGGTCGGCGGGCACGTGCGGCTCGTGCTTCTCCCCACCGAGGATGGACCGCAGCCGGGCCGCGATGTCGGGGTAGTCGTCGAAGCCGAGCACTGCGTCGGCCTCGGGCAGCGAGTCGGCCAGCTCCTTGCCGTAGCGCTCGGCCATGCACCCGACGGCGACGACCGCCTGCGTACGCCCCTGCTCCTTGAGGTCGCTGGCCTCCAGCAGGGTGTCGACGGAGTCCTTCTTGGCCGACTCCACGAAGCCGCAGGTGTTGACGACGACCGTGTCAGCCTCCTCCGGCTCGGAGACGAGGCGGAAGCCGTCAGCCTCGAGGCGGCCGGCCAGCTCCTCGGAGTCGACCTCGTTGCGAGCGCAGCCGAGGGTCACCACGGCGACGCTGATCAGCCCGTCGGAGGCAGGAGTAGTCGTAGTCATCGCGACACGAGTATGCCCGCCGCTCCGCGGAAGGTCCGCATCCCCGACTGGGGTGTGGGACACGTCCGGGGAGGGCGGGCGGCGCTCGTTCGGGTCATCCGACCCGGTGGCTCACTCGGCGTAGGTGCCCTGGCCGGGCTCGCCGGCCTCGCCAATCGGGCCACGCTTCTTGCCGGCCACCACGACGGTCACCGAGCCGTCGCTGCTCTGCACCCGCACCGGCGGGCTGGCCTCCACGTCGGCGCGCTCGCCGATGGCCAGCCGACCCCGGAAGACGACCTCGCCGTTGGCGTCACGCACCACCACGGCGGCGCCGCCGGTCGGGGCCTCGACCCGGACCTTGACGGGGTCGGCCACGGCACTGCCCAGGCCTCCGGGACCGCCGGAGCCGTTGAGCACCGGGGTGTCGGCGACGCCGTCGCGGGGCGCGTCCATCACCAACCTGGCCACGGACCAGGTCAGCACCAACGCCATCACCACGGCGACCAGGACCGACCAGTTGGGTCCGCCCTTGGTGCCGCGGATCGAGCCGTGGCTCCCGGTGGCCAGCTCGGCCTCGAAGACCCGACGCGGGTCCACCGGCGCGTGGGCGTACCGCTCGTCGTAGGCCACCAGCAGCGGGGCGACGTCGATGCCCAGCACGCGGGCGAGCGTACGCAGGTGACCGCGGGCATAGAAGTCGCCGCCGCAGGGCACGAAGTCGTCGACCTCGATCGCCTCGATGACGTGCGGCCGGATCCGGGTCCGCTCGGCGAGCTGTTCGGTGCTCAGGCCCAGTCGCGTGCGGGCAGCCCGCAGCTCGGGCCCGACGACCGGGTCGGCCGCGGGCTCGACCACGAAGTCGTCGATCACCACCGGAGCCACGGCGTGGCCCTCCTGCGCGATGGGACGCACCCGGTCACCCCAAGGGGTGTCCTCCTCGAAGAAGTCCTCGGCCTCGGGCCCGGTGCCGGGAGCGTCCGCGCCGACCTGCGACTCGGAGTCGTCGACGAGGCTGCTCACGACCTCGGCACGCGAGGCGGGGGTGATGGCGCGGATCGGAGCCGGCGTCTCGCTCGGCTCGACGGCGGACTCGGGGGTCTCGGCCGGCTCGTCCTCGACGAGCGACGTCGCCAGGGCATCGGACTCCTCGGCCGCCAACTGGTCGGACGCCTCGCCGTTGGGGTCCTCCACCCTGGCCCGACGTCGCGACACCAGGGCCGTGACGCGGGCACCCAGGCGGGAGCCGGCGACACTCAGCAGCGGGACCGCGCGGTCTGTGGCCGGAGCGACGGCCACGTCGGGGTCCAGCACCGCGGGGGCCTCGGCCTCGGCCACCGGGTCGAGGACCAGCGCCTCGGGCGCACCCGAACCGGACTCGGTCTCGGCGCCGTCCTCGACGACGAGCACCGAAGCGCCGCGGCTGGCGAGCTGGTCGAGGGCGGCCGTCAGGTCGGAGCCGGCGCCGACCACACGGGTGCTGAGGCCCAGGGGCAGGGCCAGCGGGCCGCCGTACATCCGACGCGCCCAGGCCGCCTGTCGGGCCGCTGGGCGACCGAGCTGGGCGAGCATCCGCTCCGGCGTGTGCGCCACCACGGAGAGCACCCCGTCGCGCAGCAGTCCCTGGCGGGGACGGTGCTCGACCCGGGCGACCGCCGACCACGGCAGACCCACCCAGGCGCGCCCCAGGCGCAGGCGTACCCCTTGGTCGTCTGCTACCAGCAACGGAGTGCGCGCGTCGACGAGGGTCGCCAGCCAGGCAGCGGAGACGGCGGACAGCACCACCACGAGGATCCAGTCCAGCACGGCGCCGGAGCTGATCGCCCGGCCGAACCAGGCGATGGCCACCGCGGAGGCGAGGATGCCCACCACGGCGGCGACCGCGCCGTTGCGGCGGACCTCGACGATCTCCCCGGCCAGGCTCAGGGCGGGGAGGTCTGCACCCGCGCGCTCGTCGTCGTGCCACTCCTGCGCAGCGTTGCCGAAACCGTCCACAGCTCCCCCGTTCATCGCTCCCCCTCCAGCGTCGCGATGACGCCGTCCACCTCGTCGGGCTTGACCAGTACGTCGCGTGCCTTCGACCCCTCGCTGGGGCCGACGACGCCTCGGCTCTCCAGGATGTCCATCAGCCGCCCGGCCTTCGCGAAGCCGACGCGCAGCTTGCGCTGCAGCATCGACGTCGAGCCGAACTGGGTGGAGACGACCAGCTCCACGGCCTGGATCACCAGGTCGAGGTCGTCACCGATGTCGTCGTCGAGCTCGCGCTTGGAGGCCGCCGGGGCGGTGACCTCCTCGACGTAGGTCGGCTCGAGCTGGTTCTTGCAGGCCGCGACGACCTCGTGGATCTCTGCCTCGGTGACCCAGGCGCCCTGCACACGGATGGGCTTGGAGGCGCCCATGGGCAGGAAGAGCCCGTCACCCTGACCGACCAGCTTCTCGGCGCCGGGCTGGTCCAGGATCACCCGGCTGTCGCCGAGGCTGGAGGTCGCGAACGCCAACCGGGAGGGCACGTTGGCCTTGATCAGGCCGGTGACGACATCGACCGACGGCCGCTGCGTCGCGAGCACCAGGTGGATGCCGGCGGCGCGGGCGAGCTGGGTGATGCGGACGATGGCGTCCTCGACGTCGCGCGGGGCGACCATCATCAGGTCGGCGAGCTCGTCGACGATGACCAGCAGGTAGGGGTAGGGCGTGAGCACGCGCTCGCTGCCGGCGGGCACCTCGACCTTGCCGGCACGGACGGCCTTGTTGAAGTCGTCGACGTGGCGGTAACCGAAGTTGGCCAGGTCGTCGTAGCGCATGTCCATCTCGCGCACGACCCACTGGAGGGCCTCGGCGGCCTTCTTGGGGTTGGTGATGATCGGCGTGATGAGGTGCGGGATGCCCTCGTAGGCGTTGAGCTCGACCCGCTTGGGGTCGACCATGATCATCCGCACCTCGTCGGGGGTCGACCGCATCATGATCGAGGTGATCATCGAGTTGATGAAGGACGACTTTCCCGAGCCGGTGGCGCCCGCGACGAGCAGGTGGGGCATCTTCGCCAGGTTGGCGACCACGAAGCCGCCCTCGACGTCCTTGCCGAGGCCCGCGACCATCGGGTGGTGGTTGCTGCGGGCTGCCTCCGAGCGGAGCACGTCGCCGAGGGAGACGATCTCCTTGTCGAGGTTGGGGATCTCGACGCCGACCGCGGACTTGCCGGGGATCGGGCTGAGGATGCGCACGTCGGCCGATGCGACGGCGTAGGCGATGTTGCGCTGGATGTTGGTGATCTTCTCGACCTTGACGCCGGGGCCGAGCTCGACCTCGTAGCGCGTCACGGTCGGACCACGCGTGTAGCCGGTGACGTGGGCGTCGATGCCGAACTCGTCCAGCACCTGGGTCAGCCGGCCGACGACCTCGTCGGAGGCCTTCGAGCGGGCCTTGTGGGGCGAGCCCGGCTTGAGCACGTCGCTGCCCGGGAGGGTGTAGGTGATGTCTCCGGAGAGCGCCAGCTGCTCCACGCGCGGCGGCAACGGGGTGTGGGGCGGCGGCTCGACGGCGGGGACGACCTCGGTCGCGGCGTCCTGGGCGGGCGCGGTGTCGCCGAGGATGTCCAGGCCGGCGTCGCCGTCCTGCTCCAGCGCCACGTCGATGGGGTCGCGCTTGCGGCGGCGCTTCGTGATCTCCCGGTCCTCCAGGAGCGGGGTGTCGTAGGCCGGGTCGCCCATCTCCGGGTCGATCTCGACCTCGCCCCGGCGCGGACGGTGGATCGGCTCCCCGTCCTCGTCGTAGGTGCGGCCCGTGAGGCGGTCGCGCAGTTCGGCGAGGCGGTGCGGCACCTGGTAGATCGGCGTCGCGGTGATCACCAGCACGCCGAAGACGGTGAGCAGGACCAGCAGCGGCACGACCACGTAGACGGTGCGCAGCAGGTCCATGAGGAGGCTCGAGACGACGAAGCCGATGGCGCCGCCCGCCCCCTGCAGGGCGGACGCGTCGCCCAGGCTGGGCTGCGGGTTGCCGTTGGCGATGTGCACGAGGCCCAGGACGCCCAGCAGCACGGCGGTCCACCCGATCACCTGCCGGCCGACCGGGCCGTTGTGCTCCGGGTCGCGCAGCGTGCGCCAGCCCAGGAACGCGAGGGCCAGGGGCACTGCCCAGGCGACCTTGCCGACGGTGCCGGCGGTCACCGAGCGGACGAAGTCCATCGCACCGCCGGGCGGTTGCCACCACACGGCGCCGGCCACGACCATGGCCAGGCCGAGCAGGAAGAGACCCACCCCGTCGCGACGCAGCTCCGGGTCCAGGTCACGCGCCCCGTGGCCTACGCTGCGAGCCACGGCACCGACACCGTGCGCCACGGCCATCCACAGCGCGAGCAGGCCGCGGCCCAGCGCCACGAACGTACGCTGCACGGGCCCTGGGCCGTTGCGCACCGCGCGGGGCGCGGGGCGCCGTGCCGTCTGCGGGGCGCGCGCAGAGCCACGTCCTGCCGACGAGGCAGGACGTGCGGTGCTCTTGCCAGCTCCACTCGAGCCAGTACTCCGGGATCGGGTGCTCGTGCCCTTCTTCGCAGAAGAGCCCGAACTCCGCGAACCCGGCGGGGAAGACGTACGGGTCGCCATGCTGCGACCCTAGTTGATTCGCCACACCAGCCACTCCAAGCACAGGTGCGTGTCGCTGATCCCTGAGGCTCAGAGCCCGTTCAGCCAGGGCGCCACCACGAGCGCGGTCGGAGCCACCAGCAGGGCCCACGCCACCGCCAGGAGGGCGAGCGTCTGCAGCGGCCGCGGACGCACGAGCGAGAGCACGCGGACCCGTTCGACGAGGTCGACCGCACTGGCCCCCATCGCCCCGACAGGAGGACGGGCACCGGCCATCGCCAGCAGGGCGCGACCCAGGTCGCCCGCCGACCCGACCTTGAGGGCCGCCCGGTCCGCCAGGATCTCGACCAGGAGACGCACCTCCCGCAACGCCGCGTCGGAGGAGACCCAGCGGGGGAAGGCGCGGTGGAGCACCGTGAAGGCCTCGAGCACCAGGTCGTGCCGGGCCGCCAGGTGCGCGCGCTCGTGCGCCAGCACCACCGTGACCTGCTGCTCGTCGAGCGCGGCCAGGGCCGCCCCGGAGAGCACCACCCGGGGCTGGGCGACGTCCGGGACGCAGTAGGCCACGGGCACGTCATGGTCCAGCACGCGCACCCGACCCAGGCTGCCACGATGCTCCGCGAGCAGGTCCAGGTGCTCGCGGTGGAGGCGACGCTCGGTGCGCAGCGACGTGCCCACGCGGTGACCGGAGAACAGCAGACGCGCCACCACCACGACCGTGAGCAGGCCGGCGAGGACCGCCACCACCACGCCGACCGTCCCGGTGCCGTGCTCCCACGCCGAGGCAGTCATCAGCGAGAGACCCGCGCCGACGGCCGCCAGCACGGCTGCCAACGCGATCGCCTGCCAGAGCACGAGCGAGGCGATGGGCGTCAGGTGGAGCCGCTTCCAACGCGCCAGGGCAGCAGGAACCGGACCGGCGAGGGCCACCGCGGTCGCCCCCAGGGCCAGAGGTGTCATCAAGATGTCAGTCCAACGCCGCCAGGGCCTTGCGCAGGGCGGCGATCTCCTCGGCCGAGGCGTCCTCCACGAAGGCGACAAGGGCTGGCTCCCGCTCCCCCGACCCCAGGTCGGCGAGCGTCCCGCGCATCAGGTCGGCCGTCATCTCCGCCCGGGACGAGCGCGCCCGGTAACGGTAGGCCCGACCCTCCTTGTGCTGCTCGACCATTCCCTTGCGCGAGAGCCGGTCCATCACCGTCATCACGGTCGTGTAGGCCACGTCTCGCGAGGCGGAGATCTCCTGGTGCACCTCGCGGACCGTGACGTCCGCCTCGGGCGCGAGGTCCCACAGCACGTCCATGACCGTACGTTCGAGCTCACCCAGGGCCGCCTTCGAAGCCGGGCGGCGAGGCAGGGTGCGGGTGGGCTTCTTCACAGTCACGTGCCCGAGTATACCTACGACACGACGACGTACTACTCTTCTGCGTACTACGATTCGTAGTAGTCAGGTGGAGGGCGCCCGAACGTCCACCGCCCCACGACCGGAGACCGGTCACCGTCCCCCTGGAGGCACTGTGGAAGTCCTGGACATCGCCAGATGGCAGTTCGGCATCATCACCGTCTACCACTTCTTGTTCGTGCCGCTCACGATCGGCCTGACGATGCTCCTCGCCGTCATGGAGACGATCTGGGTGCGCACCCGCAAGGAGGAGTACCTGCGGCTGGTGAAGTTCTTCGGGAAGCTCTTCCTGATCAACTTCGCGCTCGGAGTCGTGACCGGAATCGTGCAGGAGTTCCAGTTCGGCATGAACTGGTCGGACTACTCACGCTTCGTCGGTGACGTCTTCGGGGCCCCACTGGCCATCGAGGGCCTGCTCGCCTTCTTCCTGGAGTCCACCTTCCTCGGGCTGTGGATCTTCGGCTGGGACAAGCTCCCCCGCGCCCTGCACGCCGCCTGCATGTGGCTGGTGCACATCGGCACGCTCGCCTCGGCCTGGTTCATCCTGGCCGCCAACAGCTGGATGCAGCACCCGGTCGGCCACACCTACAACGCCGAGACCGGGCGGGCCGAGCTCGTCGACTTCGCGGCCGTCATGTTCAACAAGGTGCAGCTGGTCACCTTCCCGCACGTCGTGCTGGCGGCGTACATGACCGCCGGAGCCTTCATGGCCGGGGTCGGTGCCTACCTCTACGTGAGCCGTCGCAAGCAGCACGCCGCGGACCGGAACCTCTACCGCCTGGCGATCCGGATCGGTGCCGTCGCAGCGTTGGTCGGCGGTCTGGGCGTGACCCTCAGCGGTGACGTCCAGGGCAAGATCATGACCGAGGTCCAGCCCATGAAGATGGCCGCAGCCGAGGGGCACTACGAGACCGAGGACGGTGCCTCGTTCTCGGTGCTGACGATCGGCAAGCTCGACGGCACCGAGGCCACCCCGATCATCGAGGTGCACGGGCTGCTCTCCTACCTGGGCACCGGTTCGTTCGACGGCACCGTCGAAGGCATCAACCCGTTGCGCGAGAAGTACGCCGAGACCTACGGCCAGGACCCGGGCGCGGCCTACTACCACCCGGGCGACTACGTGCCCGTGATCCCGGTGACCTACTGGTCGTTCCGCTTCATGATGGGTCTGGGATTCGTCGTGGCCGCCGGCGCCGCCCTGCTGCTGTGGGTGACCCGCGCCAAGCGGCCGATCATGCCGGGCCGCTGGCTCGCCTGGTTCGGCATCAGCCTCCCGGTCTTCGCCGTCGCGGCCAACTCGTTCGGCTGGATCTTCACCGAGATGGGCCGCCAGCCGTGGGCCGTCTACGGGCTGATGACCACGCAGAACGCCGTCTCCCCCGGCGTGACCGTCACCGAGGCCGCGATCTCGCTGCTCACCTTGACCCTGCTCTACGCCGTGCTGGCGGTGATCGAGGTCGGGCTGCTCGTCAAGTACGTCCGACGCGGCGCCGAGCCCTTCGTCGAGCCGCCGGACGTGCCCGTGGGAGGGCACGACGACGACCGCCCCATGGCCTTCGCCTACTGAGAGAGGAGCAGGATTCCGATGGAACTCACCACCGTCTGGTTCGCGCTCATCGCGATCCTCTGGATCGGATACTTCGCCCTCGAGGGCTTCGACTTCGGCGTCGGCATGCTCATGCCGCACCTGGCGAAGAACGAGAAGGAACGCCGCGTCATGTACAACACCGTCGGCCCCGTGTGGGACGGCAACGAGGTGTGGGTGCTGGTGGCCGGTGGCGCCACCTTCGCGGCGTTCCCCGAGTGGTACGCCACCCTCTTCAGTGGCTTCTACCTCCCGCTGCTGCTGATCCTGGTGGCGCTGATCGTGCGCAACCTGGCCTTCGAGTACCGGGGCAAGAAGGACTCCGACTCGTGGCGCAAGAAGTGGGACGTCGCCCTGGTCGTCGGCTCCTGGCTGCCGGCCGTCCTGTGGGGCGTGGCCTTCGCCAACATCGTTGCCGGGGTGCCGATCGACGCCGACAAGGAGTTCACCGGCAACCTCTTCACGCTGCTCAACCCGCTGGGCCTGCTCGGTGGGCTGGTGACGGCGAGCCTCTTCGCCACCCACGGGGCCATCTTCGTGGCCCTCAAGACCGACGGCGAGATCCGGCACCGTGCCCGGGCCATGGCCGCGAAGCTGGGGCTCGTCACCGCCGTGCTCGCGATCGCCTTCATGGGGTGGATCCAGGTGAAGACCGGTGACACGGCCTCCGCCGTCGCCTTCGTCGCCGCTGCAGCTGCCCTGGTGGGGGCGATGGCGGCCAACCTGCGCGGGCGAGAGGGCTGGGCCTTCATCGGCACCTTCGCCACGATCGCGCTGGCCGTCGCGGGGCTCTTCCTGGCGCTCTTCCCCGACGTCATGCCCTCGACCACCGACGCGGCCTACTCGTTGACCACGACCAACGCCGCGGCGACGGCCTACACCCTCAAGATCATGACCTGGGTGGCGGTCATCTTCACCCCGATCGTGCTCATGTACCAGGCCTGGACCTACTGGGTCTTCCGCAAGCGCATCACCACCGACAGCATCCCCGACCCGGTGCCCGACGACGCGTACGCCGGCCACCCCGGCGCCGAGGTGGAGTGACCGCGTGAAGCCCTTGGACCCTGCGCTCGTCCCCCACCTCCTCCCGGCTCGAGGCCCCCTGCTCACGGGGGTCGTCGCGGGGACGGCGCAGGGTCTGCTGGCCGTGGCCCAGGCCTGGGCGGTGGGTGCTCTCATCGTCCGACTGGTGACCGACCCTTCGGGCGACGGCTGGCACTCCCCCGCCCTGTGGCTGGCCGTCGTGCTCGTCGCCCGGGCTGCGGCCGGCTACGTCGTCGACGTGAGTGCGGCCCGCGCGTCGGCCCGCGTCTCCACGGTCCTGCGGCGTCGACTGCTGGAGTCGGCCGCCCGGCTCGACGTGCTGCAGCTCTCGCGGCACCGCACCGGCGAGATGACCGCGCTGGCCACCCGTGGCATGGCCGCGGTCGAGCCCTACCTGACCCGCTACCTGCCCTCGCTCGTGCTGGCTGCGGTGCTGCCCGCGGCCACGATCGCGACGATCTTCTACCTCGACTGGGTCTCCGGCCTCGTCGTCGTGCTCACCCTCCCCCTGGTGCCGGTCTTCGCGATCCTGATCGGGCTCAACACGAAGGACCGCGCCGAGCGTCAGTGGCGCGAGATGGCGACCCTGTCGGGCCACTTCCTCGACGTCGTGCGTGGCCTGCCGACCCTGGTGGCCCACCGTCGGGCCAACGCCCAGTCGCGCACGATCCGTCAGGTCACCGACCGCTACCGCCGCGCCACGCTCGACACCTTGAAGATCGCCTTCGTCTCCTCGGCCGCCCTCGAGTTCATCGCCACCCTCTCGGTCGCCCTCGTCGCCGTGGTGGTCGGCCTGCGGCTGGCAAACGACGGCATCGACTTCGAGACCGCCCTGATCGTCTTGCTGCTCGCGCCGGAGGCCTACTGGCCGTGGCGTCGGGTCGGGGCGGAGTTCCACGCCGCGGCTGAGGGCACGGCCACCTTCGCCACCGCCACCGCCCTGCTCACCGCGGACACTGACGACGTCGTGGGTGCCCGCGGCGAAGGCGCCGACGCCCCGTCGTCAGACGGGGCGCCCCTGAAGCGCGGGGTCCGTCTGGAGTCGGTCGGCTTCACCTACCCGGGCCGACGAGACCCGGCACTCGCCCCGCTGAACGCCTCCCTGCCGGCGCGGGGTCTGGTCGCCGTGGTCGGTCCCTCGGGGGCCGGCAAGTCGACGCTGCTGCACCTGTTGACCGGGGAGCTCACCCCCACCACCGGCGCCGTCGAGGTCGACGGGGTGCCGCTCTCCGACGTCGCTCCGACCCGCTGGCACGCCGGGGTGGCGACCGCTCCGCAACGGCCCTGGCTGACCGCCGGCACGATCGCCGAGAACCTGCTGGTCGGGCGCCCCGACGCCGACACCCAGGATCTCTGGAACGCTCTCGACTCCGTCGACCTGCGCGGCGTCGTGAGCGCCCTGCCCGCGGGCCTCGACACGCCTCTGGGCGAGGACGGCGCCGGCCTCTCCGCCGGACAACGCGCCCGCCTGGGGCTGGCCCGCGTCGTGCTCGCCGCGCGGCCGGTGGTGCTGCTCGACGAGCCCAGCGCCCACCTCGACACCGAGTCGGAGGCCGTGCTGCTGCGTACGCTCCGGCGCCTCGCCGACGACGCCCTCGTCGTCGTGGTGGCCCACCGCAGTGCCGTGGTCGACGCCGCCGACCAGGTGCTCGAGGTGGCCCCCTCCCCCGTCGCTGCCACGACCCCGGTGCTTGACGCGTCCACCGCGCTCGACGTGACCGCGGTGGCCGACACCGGTCCCGGCAGCCAGGGAGCGAGCCGGGGTGCCCGCGTCACGACCACCGACGACGGTGATCTCGAGCCGGCGCGCTGGGGCGTGCGTACCGGGACCGTGCTCGGCGCGCTCTCCGTCGCCTCCGGCGTGGCGTTGACCGCCACCGCTGCCTGGCTCATCACTCGGGCCTCGGAGCACCCACCCGTGATGTACCTCATCGTCGCGATCGTCGGCGTGCGGACCTTCGGTCTGGGCCGCCCGGTGCTGCGGTACGCGGAGCGCCTGGTCTCCCACGACGCCGCGTTCCGGCTGCTGGCCGAGCGGCGGGCCCAGGTCTACGACGCCCTCGTGCCGCTGGTGCCCGGACGTCTGGGAGTGCGCCGCGGTGACCTGTTGACCAGCGTCGTCGACGACGTGGACGCCCTCGTCGACGACCAGCTCCGGGTCCGGCAGCCGCGGGCCACCGCTGCCCTCGTGGTGGCGTTGGCGTTGGTCTTCGCCTTCTTCGTGCACCCGTGGGGTGCGGTCGCCGTGGCAGTCGTGAGCGCGGCCGGTCTCGCCGCACACCTGCTCACGCTGGCCCGGGTGCGCGCGGCCGAGGGCGACTTCGTCGCGGCGCGCGCGGAGGTCTCCACCCAGGTCGAGGCCTACCTGCACAGCCTGCGGCAGTGGGTGCTGTGGCAGGCCGAGTCGACCGCCCTGGCCCGCGTCGACGCCGCCTCCGAGCGTCTCGGCGTCGCCAGCCGACGCTCCGCCCGGGCCTCCGCGCTGGGCCACGCCCTGGTCCTGCTCTCCTGCGGGTTCGGACTGGCCGGCACCGCGGCGTTGATGGCCCCACCCCTCCAGCTCGGACAGCTCTCGCCGGCGATGACGGCCCTCCTGGTCATGTTGCCGCTGGCGATGGTCGATGTCTTCGGCCCCCTGGTCGACGCCGCTCCCGTGGCGGTGCGGACCCAGGCGGCAGCCGCCCGACTCGAGGCGCTCACCCGGCGGGAACCGGCTGTGGCCGTCGCGCCGGGCCTGGCCCCGGAGCCGCTCTCGGCGCACCCCGACGGCGCCGTCGTCAGGGCCGACCTCGGGTGGGGCGACGAACCCGCCGTCCGCGGCCTCGACCTCGACCTGCCGGCCGGGGCCCGGGTCGGGCTGGTCGGCCCGAGCGGCTGCGGCAAGTCGACCGTCGCCGCAGGGTTGATGCGCTTCCTCGACCCGACGGCCGGGCAGGTGACCTGGGACGACACCGACGCCCGAGGGCTCCACCCCGACACGATCCGGGAGCGGGTCGGCCTCGTCGACGACGACCCCTACGTCTTCACCTCGACCGTGCTGGAGAACGTACGCCTCGCGCGGCCCGACGCCGACGACCACGACGTGCTCGCGGCCCTCGAGCGCGCACGTCTGGGCGCGTGGGTCGCGGCCCTCCCCCACGGCGCGGAGACGATGGTGGGTGAAGGTCACGCGCACGTCTCCGGTGGGGAACGAGCTCGCCTGGCGTTGGCCAGGGCGCTGCTGGCCGACCAGCCGGTGCTGGTGCTCGACGAGCCGACCGCGCACCTGGACACCGAGACC
Source organism: Nocardioides malaquae (assembly GCF_015070385.1). GTDB lineage: Bacteria > Actinomycetota > Actinomycetes > Propionibacteriales > Nocardioidaceae > Nocardioides > Nocardioides malaquae. The sequence continues at coordinate 52,906 of NZ_JADCSA010000014.1, forward strand.
GCCCGAGCGGTGAGTGCCGAGCTGCTGGAGCAGCACGGACGCAGCATCCTGTGGATCACCCACGGCCGCGTGGGCCTGGACGCCATGGACCACGTGGTGGTCCTCGACGCCGCGGGGCAGGCGCCTCGGCTGCTGCCCCGCGACGGCGTCAGCGTGGGGTGAGGCTCAGGCCTCGATCACGACCGGCACGATCATGGGCCGGCGACGGTGGGCCTTGTTGACCCAACGACCCACGACGCGCCGCACGGCCTGCTGCAGCTGGTAGGTGTCGGTCACGCCCTCGGCCATCGCGGTCTCGAGGGCTCGCACGATGCCGGGCTTGACGCTCTCGAAGACGGAGTCGTCCTCCGCGAACCCGCGCGAGTGCACCTCCGGTCCGCTGGAGACCTTGCCCGTGACCGAGTCGACCACCGTGATCACCGAGATGAAGCCCTCCTCGGCCAGGATCCGCCGGTCCTTGAGCGAGGCCTCGGTGATGTCACCACCGACGGTCGTGCCGTCGACGAAGACATAGCCGCAGTCGACCTTGCCGACCACGCGGGCCCGGCCGTCGACCAGGTCGACCACGACGCCGTCCTCAGCCATCACGATGTGGTCGTCGTCGATGCCGGTCGCCCGGGCCAGGTCGGCGTTGGCCTGCATGTGGCGGACCTCGCCGTGCACCGGCATCACGTTGCGGGGCTTGACGATGTTGTAGCAGTAGAGGAGCTCACCTGCACTGGCGTGGCCCGACACGTGCACCAGGGCGTTGCCCTTGTGCACCACGTTGGCGCCCAGCTTGGCCAGGCCGTTGATCACGCGGTAGATCGAGGTCTCGTTGCCCGGGATGAGCGACGAGGCGAGGACGACGGTGTCGCCCTCCTCCAGGTGCACGAAGGAGTGGCTGCGCTGGGCGATGCGGCTCAGCGCCGAGAGCGGCTCGCCCTGCGACCCGGTCGAGATGAGCACCTGACGCTCGGGCGGCAGCTTCGCCAGCTCCTTGGCGTCCACGATCACGCCTGCCGGCACGTCGAGGTAGCCGAGCTCCTTGGCGATCTGCATGTTGCGCACCATCGAGCGGCCCACGTAGGCCACCTTGCGCCCGTGGGCGACCGCGGCGTCGAGCGCCTGCTGCACGCGGTGCACGTGGGAGGCGAAGCAGGCGACGATGATCCGCTGCTGCGACTTGTGGAAGACCCGGTCGAGCACCGGGCCGATGTCCTTCTCGTGGGTGGTGAAGCCCGGCACCTCGGCGTTGGTGGAGTCGGTCAGGAAGAGGTCGACCCCCTCCTCACCCAGCCGGGCGAAGTGACGCAGGTCGGTGACGCGACCGTCGAGCGGCAGCTGGTCCATCTTGAAGTCGCCGGTGTGCAGCACCATGCCGGCGCCGGTGCGGATCGCGACCGCGAGGGCGTCGGGGATCGAGTGGTTGACCGCGACGAACTCCAGCTCGAAGGGGCCGAACGTGATCCGCTCGCCCTCCTTGACCACGTGGCGCACGGTCTCCTTGAGACGGTGCTCCTTCAGCTTGGAGCCCAGCAGCGCCAGCGTGAGCTCCGAGCCCACGAGGGGGATGGTGCCCCGCTCGCGCAGGAGGTAGGGCGTGGCGCCGATGTGGTCCTCGTGACCGTGGGTCAGCACCAGGGCCTCGACGTCGTCGAGACGGTCCCTGATGGAGGCGAAGTCGGGCAGGATCAGGTCGACGCCGGGGTGGTGCTCCTCGGGGAAGAGCACCCCGCAGTCGACGATCAGCAGACGACCGTCGTACTCGAAGACGGTCATGTTGCGACCGACCTCTCCCAGACCACCCAGGGCGACGACGCGCAGGGCGCCCTTCGCGAGCGGCGGGGCGGCGTCCAGTTCAGGGTGGGGATGCGACATGCAGTTCCTCAGATCAGGCCTGCGGCGGTGAGTCCGGCGCGCAGGGCTTCGTGTTCGGCCTCGTCCAGCGGCACCAGGGGCCCGCGGACGTTGCGGTTGTCGAGGATGCCCTGCAGCTGCAGGGCTCCCTTGGCGGTGGTGGCGCCGTAGTTGGTGACGCCCATGACGGCGTCGAACGCCGGGACCAACCGGCGGAAGATCTCGAGGGCGCCCGGGTGGTCACCGGCCAGGAAGGTGTCGATCATCGTCGCCAGCGGGCGCGCCGCGGCGTGGGCGACGACCGAGACCAGGCCGCACCCGCCGTGGGCGAGGAAGCTGAGGGTGGCGACGTCATCGCCCGAGTAGACGGCGTAACCCATGTCGACGAGCCGGGTGACGCGCACCATGTCACCGTGGGCGTCCTTGACGGCGACGACCTTGTCGGACTCGATCGCCCGGGCGTAGGTCTCCATGTCGATGGTGAGGCCGGTGCGTCCCGGCACGTCGTAGAGCATCACCGGCAGGTCGGTGGCATCGATGACGGAGCGGAAGTGGTGCTGCACCCCGGCCGGCGACGGCTTGTTGTAGTAGGGCGTGACCAGCAGGACTCCGTCGACCCCGACCTTGGCGGCGTTGCGGGCCAGCTCCACCGAGTGGTGGGTGGCGTTGGTGCCGACGCCGGCGATGATGGTGGCGCGGTCACCCACCGCGTCCTTCACGGCCGCGAGGATCTGCGCGTCCTCCTCCACGGTGGTCGTGGGCGACTCACCGGTCGTGCCGGAGACGACCACGCCGTCAGAGCCGTTCTCCACCAGGTGGGCGGCGATGCGGGCGGTGCCGTCCAGGTCGACCGAGCCGTCGTCCTTGAACGCGGTGGCCATGGCCGGCAGCAGACGTCCGAAGGGCGCGACGGGTGCGGAGTTCATGAGGGCAAGGTTATCGTCCCGGCGCCCCGGCCCTCCGTCGGGACGACCGGCGTGGTCACCCTGCGTGTCGGAGCCTCCGTCATCACCTCACGGCAGGCGCAACCTGGTCCGCCACCAGACGCAGGTGGTCGAGGTCGGCGAGGTCGAGCACCTGCAGGTAGACCCGCTCGGTGCCGAGCTCGGCGAACCGACCGATCTTGTCGACGACCTCCTCGGGCGTACCGGCCAGCCCGTTGGCGCGCAGCTCGTCGACCTCGCGACCGATGGTGGCCGCGCGGCGCGCGATCTCGGTCTCGTCCTCACCGACGCAGAGCACCAAGGCGTTGGACCACGTCATCGTGGAGGGGTCCCGGTCGATCTTCTCGCAGGCCCGCGACACCCGGTCGAACTGTTCGCGCGTCTCGGTCTCGTCGACGAAGGGCAGGTTGAACTCGTCGGCGAACCGGGCCGCGAGCGCGGGCGTACGACGCTTGCCCCGCCCACCGATCAGGACCGGCGGCTTCTCCTGCGTGGGCTTCGGCAGGGCCGGGGAGTCGGCGAGCTGGTAGTGGGCGCCGTCGAAGGAGTATGTCTCCCCCATCGGCGTGGCCCACAGGCCGGTGACCAGCTCGAGCTGCTCGGCGTAGCGGTCGAACCGCTCCTTGGTGTCGGGGAAGGGGATGCCGTAGGCGGTGTGCTCCTCGGTGAACCAGCCGGCCCCCAGGCCGAGCTCCACGCGCCCGCCGCTCATCTGGTCGACCTGCGCCACCTGGATGGCCAGCACGCCGGGGTGGCGGAAGGTCGCCGAGGTCATGAGGGTGCCGAGTCGGATGGTGCTCGTGTCCCGGGCGAGGCCGGCGAGGGTGGTCCAGGCGTCCGTCGGCCCGGGCAAGCCGTCACCACCCATCGTCAGGTAGTGGTCAGAGCGGAAGAAGGCTCCGAAGCCGAGCCGCTCGGCCTCCAGGGCCACGGCGAGGAGGTCGTCGTACGTGGCGCCCTGCTGGGGTTCGGTGAAGATGCGCAGCTCCATGCCCCCACCTTGCCCCATGGGCCGTGGTCGATGAAGTCCGGGCCACAGCTGCGGAGGTTCGCCGACTCATGGGCCCAGTTACGGCCCAATCGCCGCGCAGCTGGATCCAACTTCCGCGCCAGTGGCCCCTGTGCACGACACCCGCCACCAAGCCCGAAAAAGCGTCAGGCTGAGGGAATGGACCCGGTCGACGTGCTGCGCAGGCTCGGTGGCATCGCGACCTACCAGGAGATCCTCGGCCCCTGCACTCGCAAGCAGCTCCGCCACGCCGTGGCCCAAGGGCAGGTGATTCATGCGCGCCGTGACCGGTACGCCCTCGTCGACACGGAGGCCACCCGCCTCACCGCTGCTCGGGCCGGTGGCGTCCTCTCGCACCTCAGCGCTGCCGCGTGGTGGGGCTGGAAGGTCAAGCACCCGCCGCTGCGCACGACGGTGACCATTGGTCCGCACGGTCACCGACCCGGTGGCGAGGTCGACGTCCGGTGGAGTCAACTGGCTGACGCGGAGGTTCACCGCCACGTCAGCCGCCCGGTCCGAACCGTCCTGGACTGTGCCCGGGCGCTCCCCTTCGACGAGGCACTCGCCGTCGCCGACTCAGCGCTGCGTTCGGGCCTGGTGGCGCCCCATGAGCTGCAGGTCGCAGCTGCGACCCTGCCCCGGACCGGGCGGACCCGCGCTCTCCGGGTCGTCGAAGCGGCCGACGCCCGGGCGGCGAACCCGTTCGAGTCCGTGGTCCGGGCCGTGGCCCTGGACGTGCCCGGCCTGCGGGTGGAACCCCAGGGCAAGGTCCCCGGAGTGGGCCGCGTCGACTTGCTGGATGAGTCGTTGGGCCTGGCCGTGGAGGCGGACTCCTTCGAGCACCACGGCACCTTGGCCGGCCTCCGACGCGACGTGCGGCGCTACACGGAGCTGACCAGGCGGGGCCTCACCGTGATCCGGTTCCTGTGGGAGGAAGCCATGTTCGACCAGACTCGGGTGCACGCCGTGCTGGTAGATGCCGTCGCCCACTGCGCCGCTGTCCGGGCCGCCCTCGGTCCGCTCGACCTCCGCGACTCGCGCTGGACGGGCCACACCGGCGGAAGTTCGCGGTCCGAGCCTTGGACTTCAGGCGAGGTGCCGCGCTGGGCGGGGTGAACTTCCGCGCTCGTGGCCTGTGCGGGGATCCGTGACCGGGCGCGGCCTAGGCTCAAGCCGTGAGTATCCCCCTGCAGCACCGCTTCGCCGATGCCCTGCCCGAGCTGGCCACCCCCACGACGGCACGTTCCTTCTCCGAGCCCCGGCTCGTCGTGCTCAACGATCCGCTGGCCGCCGAGCTCGGAATCGACGTGGAGTGGTTGCGCAGCGACGAGGGCCTCCGCTTCATGGTGGGCCAGGCGCTGGGCGACGAGGCGCGACCGGTGGCGCAGCTCTACGCCGGGCACCAGTTCGGCGGCTACGTCCCGCGCCTGGGCGACGGTCGCGCGATGCTGCTCGGTGAGGTGGAGACGCCGCTGGGTCTGCGCGACATCGCCCTCAAGGGCTCGGGGCCCACCGTGTACGCCCGCGGCGGCGACGGCTTCGCAGCTCTCGGGCCGATGCTGCGTGAATACCTGGTCAGCGAGGCCATCCATGCCCTGGGCATCCCCACCACCCGGTCGCTGGCCGTCGTGGCGACCGGTGACCAGGTGCTGCGCGAGGAGGGGCCGCTCCCCGGGGCCGTGCTCGTGCGGGTGGCCTCCAGCCACCTGCGGGTCGGCACGTTCCAGGCGGTACGCGCCGCCGACGACCGCGAACTGCTCGACCGGCTGGTGCGCCACGCCCTCGAACGCCACGCCCCCGAGGGCGCCGACGCCGAGGTGTCCGCGCTGGCCCTCTTCGACCACGTGGTCCGGGCCCAGGCGCGGCTGGTGGCGCAGTGGTTGGGCGTCGGGTTCGTGCACGGCGTCATGAACACCGACAACGTCACGATCTCCGGCGAGACCATCGACTACGGCCCGTGTGCCTTCCTCGACGCCTACTCCCCCGGCGCGGTCTTCTCCTCCATCGACACCGGTGGCCGCTACGCCTTCGGCCGTCAGCCGACGGTGACGCAGTGGAACCTGGCCCGGTTCGCCGAGGCGCTGCTCCCGGCGATCGCCGACGACGAGACCGAGGCGGTCGAGGCCGCCACGGCCGTGCTCGACACCTTCCCCACGCACTTCAACGAGGCCTGGATCGGGGGCATGGCCGCGAAGCTGGGGGTGGCCCCCGACGCCGACGGGATCGTCGAGCTGGTCACCGACCTGCACGGCCAGCTCGAGGCGAGCGCGGCCGACTTCACCACCTTCTTCCGCGACCTCGCCACGGCGGCCCGCGGCGACCGCGAGCCAGTCCGCTCGGTCAGCATGGATCTGGAGCGCACCGACGCCTGGCTCGAGCGTTGGCTCGCGCTCTCCCCCGACCCGGAGGCGATGGACCGCGTCAACCCGGTGCACGTGCCCCGCAACCACCTGGTGGAGGAGGCCCTCGCGGCGGCTGGCGCGGGCGAGATGGCGCCCTTCGACGCGCTCGTGGAGGCCGTCCGGCGGCCGTACGAACCTATCGAGGGCGGCGAACGGTTCGCTCAGCCCGCGACCGCTGAGTTCGCCGCCTCGTTCCAGACCTTCTGCGGCACCTGAGCGTCGTTCACCGCCCCGCCGCGACCCGCTCCCGCAGCAGGGGAAGCACGTTGCGCTCCAGCATCGGGGCCAGGTCGTCGTAGTGGCCGTCGAGCGCGGTCCACCGCAGCTCGGCGATCTCACCGGCGGCGACGGGCTCGGCCGGCAGCTCGGCGGTGTAGACCGTGGAGTGCAACTCGTGTCCCGGTTCGTTGGCGGCCTCGGAGACGAACTCCCCGAGCAGCTCCAGGTCGGTGACCTCGAGCCTGACCTCCTCCGCCGTCTCGCGCACGGCGCACTCGAGGGCGCTCTCCCCCGGCTCGGGCTTGCCGCCCACCAGCATGAAGCGGCTGGTGCCCTGCTTGCGCACGGTGAGCACGGCGCCGTCACGCACGAGGGCGACGGCGGAGACGACGATCCGAGGAGTCACGCGCCCAGTCTGCCCCGCCACGTCGAAGGGCTCAGACGAGGGCCCGGCGCACCTGGGCGAGCGCGTCGGCGTCGGTGAGCCCCAGCTCCCGGACGCGAGTGACGTACGCGGCCGCAGCGGCGCGGGCGGCCTGCTCGACGCCTGCGCCCAGCACCACCGTGCCGGCCCGACCCCGGGTGGCGACCACCGCGGCGGCCTCCAGCTCCTTGTAGGCCTTGGCCACGGTGTTCACGGCCAGGCCGAGGTCGCTGGCGAGCGTACGCACCGGCGGCAGCTTGTCGCCGGGCGCGAGGAGACCGTCGCTCACCGCCTCGACGACCTGGCGACGCACCTGCTCGTAGACGGGCTCGGCGGCGTCGTGGTCGACAGCGAACCTCACCGCCGCTCCCACCAGACCCACGCCAGCGGCGGGTCCAGGTCGGGGCGGGAGATGCGCCGGACCTCGCGCCACTCCTGCTCGTCGAACTCGGGGTAGTGGGCGTCGCCGGGCACGTCGAGGTCGACCTCGGTGAGGATCTGGTGGGTCGCACCGGGCAGCGCGGCAGCGTAGACCTGGGCGCCGCCCGCCACGAAGATCTCGGTCTCCCCGGCGAGTGCGTAGGCCTCCTCCAACGTGGCGGCCACCGTGACTCCGTCGTCACGCCACGCAGGGTCCCGGGTGAGCACGATCGTGCGGCGTCCCGGCAGCGGGCGCCCGATCGACTCGTGCGTGACACGGCCCATCACCAGGGTGTGGCCGAGCGTCATGGCCTTGAAGTGACCGAAGTCCTCGCGGCTGTGCCAGGGGATGTCCGGGCCGTCGCCGATGACCCGGTTGCGGGCGTGGGCGGCGATGAGTGTGACCTTCCGGCGGGAGCCCTCAGGGGTGCTGGTGCTGTGGGAGTCGTTCATACCGCGATCGGCGCCTTGATGGCCGGGTGCGGGTCGTAGCCGACGACCTCGATGTCGTCCAGGTCGAAGCCGTCGATCTCGGTGACCTCGGGGTTGAGCCGCAGCGTCGGCAGCGGACGCGGTTCACGCGTCAGCTGCAGGCGCGCCTGCTCGACGTGGTTGGAGTAGAGGTGGGCGTCTCCGAAGGAGTGCACGAAGTCACCCACCCGCAGCCCGGTGACCTGGGCGACCATGTGGGTCAGCAGGGCGTAGGAGGCGATGTTGAAGGGCACCCCGAGGAAGACGTCGGCCGAGCGCTGGTAGAGCTGGCACGAGAGCTTCGCCGGGCCCCCGTCGGCGGCGGGCTGGACGTAGAACTGGAAGAGCGAGTGGCACGGTGGAAGCGCCATGTCGTCGACGTCGGCAACGTTCCAGGCCGACACGATGTGCCGTCGCGAGTCGGGGTTGGTGCGGATGCCCTCGACGAGCTTGGCGATCTGGTCGACGTGCCGGCCGTCGGGCGTGGGCCACGAGCGCCACTGGTAGCCGTAGACCGGTCCGAGGTCGCCGTTCTCGTCGGCCCACTCGTCCCAGATCGTGATGCCGCGGTCTTGCAGCCACTTCACGTTGGTGTCGCCGCGCAGGAACCACAGCAGCTCACCGAAGACGCTGCGGGTGTGCACCTTCTTCGTGGTGACCAGCGGGAAGCCGTCCGACAGGTCGAACCTCATCTGGTGGCCGAAGACCGAGCGCGTGCCGGTGCCGGTGCGGTCCGACTTGTCGACGCCCTCATCCAGGATGCGTTGCAGCAGGTCCAGGTACGCGCGCATGGGGGCGACCTTACGCGGTCCGGCTCAACCGATCTCGAGTTGCCCGCGAATCGTCGTCGTGGTGTCGCCGCCGACCCACACCACACCGTCGAGGCGCGCGATGTGCACCCGTCCCTGACGCCGGAGCACCGTGCCCTGCGAGGCGACGTACGACTCGGGCAGTCGTCCGCTGCCGATCAGCCACTGCGCGATGCCGGCGTTGAGGGAGCCGGTCACCGGGTCCTCGTCGACGCCGAGGCCGGGCACGAAGGCGCGCACCTCCACGGCGCACTCGCTGCCGGGTGGGTAGGGGCCGACGAGGCCGACCTCGAGTCCGCGCATCACCGTCAGGTCGGGCTGCGCCGCGAGCACCGTCTCGGCGTCGCGCACCAGGGCGGCCACCCACCCGGGACCGTTGTCGACCCACGCCACGGCCACCACGTCGTCAGCCGAGAGTCCCAGGGCCTCGGTGACGCGAGCCGTCGTGGCCGCGTCGGCCGGTCCGCTGCGCAACAGCTTCGGCGCGGCGAACGCGAGTCGCCCGTCGTGGCGCCTCAGGTCGACCAGGCCGACGCCACACTCCTGCACGACGACCCCGGGCGTACGCGGCGTGCCCCCGGCCTCCAGCCACGCGTGCGCGCTGCCCAGCGTCGGGTGGCCGGCGAACGGCAGCTCGCCACCGGGCGTGAAGATGCGGAGACGGTAGTCGGCCGCCGGGTCGGTCGGGCTGAGCAGGAAGGTCGTCTCGCTGAGGTTGGTCCACCGGGCGAAGGCCGCCATCTGCTCGTCGGTCAGGTCGTCGGCACCGTGCACGACCGCGACCGGGTTGCCCAGCAGCGGCGCGGCGGAGAAGACGTCGACCTGGGAGAACGCGTGGCTCACGGCGGGCGGACCTCAGCCGCCCAGCGACGCGAGCGCGTCACCGTCGAGTCGGTAGGTCGTCCACTCGTCCTGGGCGACGGCACCCAGGGACTCGTAGAACGCGATCGAGGGTGCGTTCCAGTCGAGCACCCACCACTCCAGGCGACGTAGACCGCGCTCGACGCAGAGGGCGGCGAGCGTACGCAGCAGCTCCTTGCCCAGCCCGGAGCCACGGTGCTCGGGGGCGACGAAGAGGTCCTCCAACCAGATGCCGTTGCGACCGGTCCAGGTGGAGAAGCTGAGGTACCACACCGCGATGCCCACGACCCGGCCGTCGACCTCGGCGACGTGGCAGAAGGTGGTGGGGTGGCCGTGCTCGGGGAAGAGCGCGGTCCGGAAGTCGTCCTCGGTGGCCTCGACGGCCTCCGGCTCCTTCTCGTAGCGCGCGAGCGCATGGACGAGCTCGAGGATCGTCGGGACGTCCTCGGGCCGGGCCTCACGCACCCGACCGGACGTCGAGGGAGCAGTGGTCACTCGGCGTGCAGGGACATCGAGTAGGCCTTGGCGTCGCCCTCGTAGAGGCTCACCCGGTCGACGCCCGCGGCGAGGAGGTCGGCGAAGACCTCGCCGACCCACGCTTCCGCCTCGGCCTTGTCGGCCCAACGCTCGCTCGCGAGCTCCTCGGGCACGTGCACGGGAGCGCCCGAGGCGTCCTCCATCATCCAGTACCACTCAGCGTCTGCCATGACTCAGTCCTCTCGCACCGACGTGTCGACGAACGGGGGCTTGACCACCGTGAAGATCTCGCGGCGACCGCGGATGTCGACCCCGACCTCTGCCCCCACCTCGACCATCGTCGGCAGGAGGGCGAGCCCGATCCCCTTGCGCAGGGTCGGGCTGAAGGTGCCGGAGGTGACGTCGGCGAGCGGGATGTGCTCGGTGAGGGTCACCGACATGCCCGGCCGCGGGATGCCGCGCCCGTTGGCGATCAGGCCACGCAACACCCGCGGGGCGCCCTCCGCCTTCAGCGCGGCGAGCACCTCCTTGCCCCAGAAGCGTTCCTTCGACCACCCCACCGCCCAGCCGACGCCGCCCTCGAGCGGGGTGGTCTCGGGCGTGAGGTCCTGGCCGTGCAGCGGGTAGCCCATCTCGGTGCGCAGGGTGTCGCGCGCGCCGAGGCCGCACGGGGTGATGCCGTGCTCGGCCCCGGCTGCGAGCAGCGCGTCCCAGACCTCGGCGGCCTGGTCGTTGCGCACGATCAGCTCGTAGCCGCGCTCCCCGGTGTAGCCGGTGCGACACACCACGACCAGGGCCTCGTCGTGCTCCGTGGGGGTCGGCCAGCCGCGCCAGCGCGCCTCCTCAAACGTCATGTAGTCGTGCCCGGCAGGCAGGCCCAGGGTCTCGAGCACCTCGTCGGACTTCGGCCCCTGCACCGCGAGCACGGCGTAGTCGTGGTGGTGGTCGACGAGCTTCAGCTCCTCGGGCAGCTCCGCGGAGAGACGCCGGACCACCTCTTCGGTGTTGGCGGCGTTGGGCACGAGCAGGACGTGCTCGTCGTCGGAGAGGTAGGCGATCAGGTCGTCGACGATGCCGCCCGTCTCCGGGTCGCAGCAGAGCGTGTACTGCGCCTTGCCCGGGCTGATCCGGTCGAGGTCGTTGCTCAGGGTGGCGTTGACGAACTCCTTGGCGCCCGGCCCGCTGACCAGGACCTTGCCGAGGTGGGAGACGTCGAAGACACCCACGGCCTCACGCACGGCCGTGTGCTCCTTGACGATGCCGGTGGAGTACTCCAGCGGCATGGCCCAGCCGCCGAACTCCGAGAACTTCGCACCCAGCGCGACGTGGCGCTCGTGCAGCGGCGACTGCTTCTGGCCCGAGTCATTGGACATGGACCGACATTAACGCAGCCCACCGACGCCGTGGGGGCACGACTCTCGGCGGGCCGAGGTCGGCTGGCTATCCTGCCGAGGTGACTTCGTACACCCTGCGCCACGCCAACCCCGCGAAGACCCGGACCGACGCCGTCGTCGTGGGGGTCCTCCAGGCCTCCGACGGCCCAGTGCTCGCACCCGGCGGCGAGGAGGTCGCCGCGGCGTACGGTCGCAAGCTGGGCCCGATGCTCTCCACCCTCGGGGTGACCGGGAAGGCCGGCGAGGCCGTCAAGGTGCCGACGACGGGCACCGTCACCGCTCCGCTGCTGGTGCTGGTCGGTCTGGGCGCAGAGGTGACGCCGGTCGCCGTGCGGCGTGCCGCAGGTGTCGCTGCCCGCAACATCCCGAACGCCTCCTCGGTGGCGCTGGCGCTGCCGGCCGACGACGAGGCCTCGGTGGCTGCGGCGGTGACCGGCTTCGTGCTCGGCGGCTACACCTACACCGCGTGGAAGAAGCCCTCGAAGGACACCCGTCCCGCGGAGGTCGGGGTGCTCTCCCCCCTGGCCCGCACCGACGCGGCCAAGGCAGCCTTCGAGCGGGCGCAGGTGGTCGCGGCCGCCGTGGCCGCGACCCGTGACCTCGTCAACGAGCCTCCCGGCACGCTCACCCCGGCGCTCTTCGCCGAGGCCACCACCACTGCGCACGCGGAGCTCACCAGCGGGCGCAAGGCGCCGGCCCTGACCCTGGAGGTCTTCGACGAGGAGCAGCTCGCCGAGATGGGCTGCGGCGGCATCGTCGGGGTGGGCGCCGCCTCCGACGCGCCGCCCCGCCTCGTCAAGCTCGCGTACGCCCCCGAGGGCGCGACCACGCACCTCGCCCTCGTCGGCAAGGGCATCACCTTCGACTCCGGCGGCCTCAGCATCAAGCCAGCCTCCAGCATGAACACGATGAAGTGCGACATGGCTGGCGCCGCGGCCGTCGTGCAGGCGACGCTGGCCGTCGCCCGCCTCGGCCTGCCGGTGCGGGTCACCGCCTGGGCCCCCCTGGCCGAGAACATGGTCTCGGGCAGCGCGACCCGCCCTGGCGACGTGCTGACCATGCGGGGCGGCAGCACCGTCGAGGTGCTGAACACCGACGCCGAGGGCCGACTCGTGCTCGCCGACGCCCTCGCGCTCGCGGTCGAGGAGGAGCCGGACGTCGTGCTCGACGTCGCGACGCTGACCGGCGCGATGATGCTGGCGTTGGGCGACAAGGTGACCGGGGTGATGGGCGACGACGACACCGTCGCCGCCGTGGTTGCCGCCGGCGAGCGCGCCGGTGAGGCGCACTGGCCGATGCCCATCCCGGAGGAGATGAAGGAGCGGGTCCGCTCGAGCAAGGTGGCCGACCTCGCCCAGCACGACTGGGTGCGCTGGGGCGGCGGCCTCTTCGCGGCCGCCTTCCTGCGCGAATTCGTGGGCGACGTCGACTGGGCCCACCTCGACATCGCGGGGCCGGCCTACAACACGGGCGCCCCCTTCGGCGACTGGACCTCGGGCGGCACCGGCGTGGCGGTGCAGACCCTCGTCGAGTACGCCCGCACCCTCGCCGAGGACTGACGGGACGACCGCTGTGGCCCCCGCGTCCGCGACCCCCGGCGCCGCGCCCCCGCGGTGTGGCGCCGGGTCAGGTGTCGCGCGACTTCTGGCGCCGGTTCCACTCGCGCATGCGCTGGGGCACGCCCACGACCGCGGCGTCGTAGGACGGGACGCGGTGGTGGTTGCAGAAGTCGTGGGCCCACTTCGCCGAGGGCACCCGTCGGCGGGTCCACTCGCCGTCGTGGGCGACGAGCAGGAGGGTGACGTCGTTGACCGCGGTGCGGGGCTCGACGAAGCCCTCGACACCGCGGCGCTGCACCACCCACTCGTTGAGGTGCTTGGCGTCGGCGGAGGACGAGGCGCGCACGGAGGTGGACCCCGTGCGGGTGGTGTCGCCACTGGGGCGACTCATCCGCGGCGCACGGCCGCGACGGAAGCGATCGAACAGACCCATGCCCCCAGTCTGACGGGTCCCTGGCGATGCGGTGCTGCGGAGTCCGTCACTAAGTGCGAGGATGGTCTCCGCAAGAGACGATCTGGATCCAGTGAGGGATTGACCACAGTGGCGGCCGCCGAGCACGACGCACCGGTCCTGGTGACCCGGGGTCGCCCCGGCGTGTGCGCACCACTCCACGCCCGTCGCCCTCCTCGATCGTCCGATCACCCACTCCCGCTGATCGTCCGCGCCGCGCCCACCGGCACCGCGTCGCACCTGACACCACCGACTCCTGACCACTGATCCCCACCCTCACGAGACGACAGGACACCCATGGCCTCCGAAGTCACCCTCCCCGCACTCGGCGAATCCGTCACGGAAGGCACCGTCACCCGCTGGCTGAAGCAGGTCGGCGACACCGTCGCCGTCGACGAGCCGCTGCTCGAGGTCTCCACCGACAAGGTGGACACCGAGATCCCGTCTCCCGTGGCGGGCACGCTGCTCGAGATCCGAGCCAACGAGGACGACACGGTCGAGGTCGGTGCCGTGCTGGCCGTCGTCGGCGACGAGGGTGAGGGCGGCGGCTCGGGTGACTCCGAGCAGGCGTCCGAGGAACCCGCCGCCCAGGAGGAGCCCGCTCAGGAGGCTCCGGCCGAGCCCGCCCAGGAGGCTCCGGCCGAGCCTGCCGAGGAGCCCGCTGCTGCGCAGGAGGAGGCGCCCGCCGAGGCAGCGCCTGCCGCCCAGTCGGGCTCCGGCGACGCCACGTCCGTCACCCTGCCCGCGCTCGGCGAGTCGGTGACCGAGGGCACCGTCACCCGTTGGCTCAAGCAGGTCGGTGACAGTGTGGCCGTCGACGAACCGCTGCTCGAGGTCTCCACCGACAAGGTCGACACCGAGATCCCCTCCCCCGTCGCCGGCACCCTGCTGGAGATCAAGGTCTCCGAGGACGAGACCGTCGAGGTGGGCGCCGAGCTCGCCCTCGTCGGCTCCGGACAGCCCGCCGCGGCCGAGCCGGAGGCGCCCCAGGCCGCTCCGACCGAAGAGCCCGAGCAGGAGGAGGCTCCGGCCGCCCCCGCCCAGGAGGCACCGAAGCAGGAGGAGGCCCCCAAGGAGCAGCCCCGCCAGGAAGCCCCCACGCAGCAGGCCCCCCAGCAGGACGCTCCGAAGCAGGAGGAGGCGCCTGCCGCGAAGCCGTCGCGCGACGACGACCAGAGTGCGTACGTGACTCCGCTCGTCCGCAAGCTGGCCGCCGACAAGGGCGTGGACCTCTCCACCCTGACCGGCACCGGTGTCGGTGGCCGCATCCGCAAGCAGGACGTGCTCGACGCGGCCGCCGCCGCGTCGGCCCCGGCCGAGCCGGAGGCACCGGCGGCGGAGTCGGGCCAGGCCGCGACGCCGGCCGCCTCGTCGCCGTCGGTCACCCCCTCGCCGCTGCGTGGCCGCACCGAGCCGCTCTCGCGCCTGCGCAAGGTGATCGCCTCGCGCATGGTGGAGTCGCTGCAGACCGCGGCACAGCTGACCACGGTCATCGAGGTCGACGTCACCGAGATCGCGCGTCAGCGCGACGCGGTGAAGGCCGAGTTCGCCGAGCGGGAGGGCGTGAAGCTCTCGTTCATGCCGTTCTTCGCCAAGGCTTCGATCGACACGTTGAAGGCGCACCCGACCCTCAACGCGGCGATCGACATGGAGAAGGGCGAGGTCACCTACTTCGACCGCGAGAACCTCGCGGTCGCGGTGGACACCGAGAAGGGGCTGCTGACCCCGGTGATCAAGGACGCCGGCGACCTCTCGATCGCGGGCCTGGCCCGCAAGATCGCAGACGTGGCTGAGCGCACCCGCACCAACAAGATCACCCCCGACGAGCTCTCCGGCGGCACGTTCACACTGACCAACACCGGCAGCCGTGGCGCGCTCTTCGACACCCCGATCATCAACCAGCCGCAGGTGGCGATCCTGGGCACCGGCGCCGTCGTGAAGCGTCCGGTCGTGATCGACGACCCGAAGCTGGGCGAGACGATCGCGGTGCGCCACATGGTCTACCTGGCCCTCACCTACGACCACCGCCTGGTCGACGGTGCCGACGCGGCGCGGTTCCTGAGCGACGTCAAGGAGCGCCTCGAGGCTGGCGGGTTCGACATCTGACCCGAGGTCACACACCTGACGACTCGACACATGGGGCCGGCCTACCACTCACCTGAGAGGCTGGCCCCATGCGCGTCGTGATCGCCGGTTCGTCCGGCTTCCTGGGCACCCACCTCATCTCCCACCTGCGCAGCCACGGGCACCAGGTGAGCACCCTCGTCCGCCGGGCTCCCGGCCCTGACGAGATCAGATGGGACCCCTACGCCGGCCCGTTGGACCCGGCCGTCGTCGCCGATGCCCATGTGGTGGTGAACCTCGCCGGCGCCCCGACCATGGGCAACCCCCACTCCAAGAAGTGGGCCCGCGAGCTGCGTGAGAGCCGGGTGCGGACGACCGCGGTGCTGGCCGAGGCCATCGCCCGGTCCGAACGCCCGCCAGCCTTCATGGCGGGCAACGGCATCTCGTTCTACGGCGACCACGGCGCCGAGCCGCTCAAGGAGTCCGCCCTGAGCCGCGGCGACGCCCTGCTGACCGACGTCACCCGGGAGTGGCAGGAGGCCACTGCTCCGGCTGCGGCTGCCGGCAGCCGAGTCTGCATCCTGCGCACGGCACCGGTGATCGACCGGCGCTCGGCCCCCCTGAGCCTGCTGGCGCCTCTCTTCAAGGCCGGGCTGGGCGCGCGACTGGGTTCGGGTCGTCAGTACTTCCCGATCATCTCCCTGCGCGACTGGCTGGCAGCGGTCGCGTTCCTGGTGGAGTCGCGGGACCTGTCCGGCCCGTTCAACCTCTGTGCCCCGCAGACTCCCACGAACGCCGAGTTCACGACGGCGCTGGCCCGCGCGGTGCACCGTCGCGCCTTCCTCGCCGTGCCCTCCTTCGCGCTGCGCAGAGCCGCGGGCGCCATGGCGCCGGAGGTGCTGGGCTCGCTCAACACCGTGCCCGCGGCCCTGGAGGCGGCCGGCTTCGACTTCGCCGACCGCACCGTCGACGACGTGATCTCAACCGGACTGGCCGCCTGAGCCTGCCCTGCGACCCGCGTCGGGCATCGTGACGACGGAGGCGACCCGCCAGGTGTCGTCGTGGCGGCGCAGGGTGACCTTGCGCCGGTCCGGGGCGTCGTTCGGCAACGCGCGGCGTACGCCCTCGCCGACGATGACACCGCCGTGCACCCGGTCGGTCACCTCCAGCACCCAGACCTCCTCGGAACGCCGCAGCTCCGCCACCTCGATCAGCTGCGTGGTGAGTCCCTCGACCACGAGTCCCCGGTCGACATAGCTGCGCAGCATCGCCACGTCGCGACGCCCGACCGCCGACCTGGGCGCGTACAGCCCACCCAGCTGCTGCAGGTCACCGCTCGCCCAGGCCTGGGCCCGGTCGCGGTCCCACTGGCGCAGCACCTCCGTGGGCTCCGAGACCGTCCGGTCGGGCGCGACCGGCTCGTCGGGTGCGCGACCCGTCGACCACCACAGGACGAGCGCGGCGACCAGGCAGCACGCGGCGGAGGCGAGACCCAACGTGGCGACCGCGGAGGGCCGAAGGGTAGCGGGAGGCATGGAGCCACCCTGTCGGAGATCGCAGGTGCCCGTCAGGCGTCATCCACAGGCACCCACACCGCCAGCCGGCACGTCCCGCATCGGGGTCTACATTGGACGGCATGACGCTCCAGTTCGACGAGGCCGGGTTCGGTGAGAGCGCGGTGCCCTACCTCGAGGCGTGGGACCTGCAGCGAGCCGTGCACGCCGACGTCGTGGCAGGCACCCGTCCCGACACCGTCCTGCTGCTCGAGCACCCTCCGGTCTTCACCGCCGGCAAGCGCACCGACCCCCACGAGCGGCCGCTCGACCCCGGTGGCGCGGAGGTCATCGACGTCGACCGCGGCGGCAAGATCACCTTCCACGGGCCCGGCCAGCTCGTCGGATACCCCATCGTGCGGCTGCCCGACCACGTCAAGGTCGTCGACTACGTCCGCCGCCTGGAGGAGGCGCTGATCGGTGTCTGTGCCGACCTCGGGGTGCGCACCGCGCGGGTGCCGGGTCGCAGTGGTGTCTGGTTGCAGGCCGACGACCGTGGCCCGGAGCGCAAGATCGCCGCCATCGGGATCCGGGTGAGCCGGGGCGTGGCCATGCATGGCTTCTCGCTGAACTGCGACGTCGACATGGGGTGGTACTCCCGCTTCGTGCCCTGCGGCATCTCCGACGCGGGCGTGACGTCGCTGTCGCAGGAACTGGGTCGCGACGTGCCGGTCGCCGAGGTGCTGCCGGTCGTCCGCCGCCACGTGGCCGAGCTGCTGGCCTGGGAGCCCTACACGTCGACCCCTGACTACGAACCGCGCCCCGAGCCGGCGCACGGACCCCGCGTCCAGCTGGTCACGCCCGGCTCCTGACCCACCCCTCCCCCAGTTCCCACACGGAACTGCGCGTCTCAGCAACGGCGTGTCCCGCGGGCAGCGGCTCCGGCGCCTGAGAGGGTGTCGTCCGGCCGCGCGGCGGCCGGACGAGGGGGACGCATGAGCGAGTTGGTGATCGAGACCCACGGGTTGCGCAAGGAGTTCCGCGGACGACGCGGACGCCGGGTGGCCATCGAGTCGTTGGACCTCGCGGTCCCACGCGGTGGCGTACACGGATTCCTCGGGCCCAACGGGTCGGGCAAGACGACGACGATCCGGATGCTGCTGGGCCTGGCCCGGGCGAGCGCCGGTGAGATGAAGATCTTCGGCACCACGGTGCCCGACGGGCTCCCCGAAGTGATCCAGCGTGTCGGGGCGGTCGTCGAGTCCCCCAAGTTCGCACCGCAGTCGAGCGGCGAGCAGAACCTCGTGCTCCTGGCCCGGTCGGCCGGGCTGCCGGAGTCGCACATCGCCACGGCCATCGAGACCGTGGGGCTGACCGGTCGCGCCGAGGACCGCTACAAGGGCTACTCACTCGGCATGAAGCAGCGCCTGGCGATCGCGGCGACCCTGCTGAAGGAACCCGACCTGCTGATCCTCGACGAGCCGACCAACGGCCTCGACCCGAAGGGCATCCGGGAGATCCGCGACACCATCCGGTCTCTGGGCGCCTCCGGTGTCACGGTCCTGCTCAGCTCGCACATCCTCGCGGAGGTCCAGGCCGTCTGTGACTCCGTGACGATCATCGGCGACGGACGCCAGATCGCCTCGGGCCGCGTCGACGAGCTGCTCAACGGATCGACCAGCGCGCCGGTCCACCGGGTGGTGGTGCAGCACCCCGACGCCGCAGTCGAACGGCTCGACGCGGCCGGCTTCGCCGCGCGCCGCGAGGGCGCCGACCTGCTCGTCGAGGCCGCGGACGCGACCCAGGTCGTACGCACCCTGGCCGCCGCAGACCTGTGGCCCTCGGAGCTGCACCCGGTGCGGCGCGACCTGGAGTCGGTCTTCCTCGAGCTCACCGCGGGCAGCCGCGTGGGAGGTGGTCAGTGATGGTGCATCTGCTGCATGCAGAGATCACGCGGCTGCGCTGGCGTCGCGCCGTGGTCGCCCTGCTCGTGCTCGCCCTCGTCGTCCCGGCGGTGGTCCTCGCGGGCACCCTGTGGGAGACCCGTCCGATCACCGAAGCCGACCGCACCCAGGCGAGGGCGGAGATGGAGGCGACGGCTGAGCAGAGCGTGCGCGACTGCATCGCCTCCCCCCGCGACTGGGGCTTCCGGGTCAAGGACCTCACGCCCGAGGAGATCGCCACCCGCTGCGAGAAGCGCGCGGGCAACGTCGGCGAGGTCGAGGACTGGATCTACCGGCCGGCCCTGACCATCCGTGAGACCCGCGAGGGTGTCGGCCTGGCCGTCGTCACGATCCTCGCCCTGCTGGCCGCCCTGATCGGCACCACCTTCGCGGGCCACGACTGGGCCACCGGGTCGATGGGCAACCAGCTGCTCTTCGAGTCGCGGCGACTACGGGTCTGGGCCGCCAAGTTCGCGGCCGTCGTCGCCGCCACCGGCGTCATGGCGCTGCTGGGTCTGGGCCTCTTCTGGGGCGGCATCTGGGTGGCCGCCGAGATGCGGGACCTCGCCGTGGGGCCGAACCAGTGGTGGTGGAGCGTCACCGCCGCGGCCCGCGGCGTGGTCCTGGTCGCCGGGGCCGGCGGCGCGGCGTACGCCCTCACCATGCTGCTGCGCTCGACCGTCGGGGCGCTGGGCGTGATCATCGGGGCCTCGATCGGCAGCAGCGTCCTGCTCGCGGTCGTGCTCGGAGCCACAGCGTCGCGGTGGATGATCGGCACCAACGCCTTCGCCTTCGTGCTCGGGCGCCAGGAGTACTACGTCGACTCCGAAGAGTGCTGGCGCACCGGTGAGGGATGCACCCAGCTGTTGACCGGACCGCAGGCTGCGGTCTACCTGGCCGCTCTCGTGCTCGTGGTCGTGGTCGGGAGCATGTTGTCCTTCCGACGGCGCGACGTCCCGTGATTGGGCTTGCTGGCCTCGCGGCGTAGTCTTGCTTCTCGTGACGTCTCCTCACCCTGAAGGCCGCAAGCTCCTCCGACTCGAGGTCCGCAACGCCGAGACCCCCATCGAGCGCAAGCCGGAGTGGATCAAGACGCGAGCCAAGATGGGTCCGGAGTACACGGCCCTCCAGAGCCTGGTGAAGTCCGAGGGACTGCACACGGTCTGCCAGGAGGCGGGCTGCCCCAACATCTTCGAGTGCTGGGAGGACCGCGAGGCCACCTTCCTCATCGGTGGTGACCAGTGCACGCGGCGCTGCGACTTCTGCCAGATCGACACCGGCAAGCCCACCGCCCTCGACCGCGACGAGCCCCGTCGTGTCGCGGAGTCGGTGCAGAAGATGCAGCTGCGCTACGCCACGATCACCGGCGTCGCCCGCGACGACCTGCCCGACGGCGGTGCTTGGCTCTACGCAGAGACCGTGCGGGTGATCCACGAGCTCAACCCCGGCACCGGCGTGGAGAACCTGATCCCCGACTTCAACGGCAAGCCGGAGCTGCTCGCCGAGGTCTTCGAGTCGCGGCCCGAGGTGCTGGCGCACAACGTGGAGACCGTGCCGCGGATCTTCAAGCGGATCCGTCCGGCGTTCCGCTACGAGCGCTCGCTCGACGTGCTCACCCAGGCCCGCGACTTCGGCCTGGTCACCAAGTCGAACCTGATCCTCGGCATGGGCGAGACCCGCGAGGAGGTCAGCCAGGCGCTGCAGGACCTGCACGACGCCGGCTGCGAGCTGGTGACGATCACGCAGTACCTGCGTCCGTCGGTGCGTCACCACCCCGTCGAGCGCTGGGTGAAGCCCGAGGAGTTCGTCGAGCTGGCCGAGGAGGCGACCGAGATCGGCTTCTCGGGCGTGCTGTCCGGCCCGCTGGTCCGTTCCTCCTACCGCGCCGGACGCCTGTACCGTCAGGCCATGGACGCGCGCGAGTCCGCGCCCGCGACCGCCTGAGCGGTCCCCGTACGACCCACCTTTTCCGGCCCCGGCCGGCGAGTCAGCAAAGGCACGACATGTCCTCCCCCGTCACCTCAGACCTCAGCCGCCGCCAGCAGTTGGTGCGCTCCTACCGGATGACCAAGAAGACGGACCCGCGCCTGGGTCTGTGGGTCTGGGGGGCAGCCCTCGTCGGCTTCCTGGTCGGCTTCTTCGTCACCGTGGCCCTGCCCGGCGAAGGGGTGCTGCAGTGGGTGCTGGCCACGGTCACCGGCATCCTGGTGGGCATCCTCGCCGCGATGATCGTCTTCGGTCGCCGGGCCCAGACCGCGGCGTACGCCCAGATGGACGGCCAGGTGGGTGCCGCTGCTGCCGCGCTCAGCATGCTGCGCGGCAAGTGGAAGGTCGACCCGGTGGTCGGCTTCACCAAGCAGCAGGACGTCGTGCACCGGGTCGTCGGTCCGCCCGGGATCATCCTGGTCGGTGAGGGCACCAGCCAGGCGCGTCTGCGCAAGTTGATGATCACCGAACGGCGCAACCACGAGCGTGTGCTGACCGAGACGCCGATCCACGAGGTCGTCTGCGGCAAGGGTGAGGGCGAGGTCCCGCTGGACAAGCTGATGAAGCACGTCCGCAAGCTCGGCCGTCAGGTGAAGCCCGCCGAGATGACCGACATCCTCTCGCGGCTGCGCGCGATGGACGCGACCCGCTCCAACGTGCCGCTGCCCAAGGGCCCGGTGCCGACGAGCATGAAGGGCATGCGCGGCAACCTGCGCGGACGCTGATCCGGCAGCGACCCCGGCTCAGCCCTGAGGGGAGGTCGGCAGGTCGGGCATCTCCATCACGTCCGAGGCCGGCGGAGCCACGATGGTGACGGGCTTGCCCCACTGGGAGTAGGTGGCCACCGTGGTGCCGATGCCACCCATGTCGGTGCTCATGCGCCGGATCAGGCCTTCGTCGTCGAACCACATGTCCTGGTTGATCCGCTTGGGCGCCGGCCCCTCCGCACCTCCCCCGGCCTTCAGCGCAGAGGAGTCGAGCTGCAGGGTGTAGCGGTGCAGGGCCACGCCGTCGACCTGCTCGACCCCGCGGTAGGTGACCTCGCTCGCGTGCTCCGCGAAGCGGCGAGCGGTGGTCGACGGGTCGATGTTGGAGAGGTCGACGCCGGTGGCGGCGATCTGCTCCGCGGGTACCTTGACGAACTTGCCGCCGCTGAAGCCGGAGTCCATGTACATCCCGTCCTCGAGCAGCCGGATGTCAGCGGTGGTGCCGTCGGGGAGCGGCCCCCCGGTCATCTGGATCTGCATGAGGGGACTGTCGCCGGTGAAGTCGACCACTCCGGTGGTCTCGGACCTCATGTCCTGCAGGTCGCTGACCACGTCGACCCGGGCCGTGGTGGCGCGCTCGAAAGCGGCGTCGACGATGTCGGCGAAGTCAGCCGGGGTCAGCGGGTCACCCGCCTTGCCCTCCCCCACGGCTGCGCGGTCACCCGAGGGGGCGTCGTCGGTGGCATCGCCTGCCGAGTCCGAGCCACCGGGCTCGTCGGCGGGGTCGGTCTCACCGGCGTCGTCCGTGGCCGCGGAGTCCGACTTCCCGATCTCGGCTGCGTCGGAGCCGACCTCGGAGGAGTCCTGGGTCGCGTCGGGTTCGTCGCTGCCGCACGCGCTCAGGCTAAGGGCGACCGAGACCAGAAGGGCGGTGCCGGCGCGACGAGGAAGCATGGGTCGGTGGCGCATGGAGGGGCCTTTCGGGACGCGTACGAGCAGTCCCCCCGACCCTAGCGGGCAGGTCCTCGCAGGTCCTGCAGACGCACGACCGCAGAACCGACGGCCATGTCGTGCAGTCCTCGCCCGTCCGGACGGAAGACCAACGGCGGGATGACCAGGGCGACCAGCACCTGGCGTACGAGAGCCCGCAGCAGGTCGAGCGGGCGGGGGGTGCCGTCGTGGCGGATGACGCGCAGCTGGGTGGCCAGCTGGCCGAAGGAGCCGCCGGCGAGCGCCACCAGGAAGGTGGACTGCGCGACGAAGACGCCCAACGTGTAGGTGCCCGCCGCGGGGTTGTCGAGCCACCCGGCGGGACCGAGGAACAGCATGACCACACCGATGCTCGCGAACCAGTCGATGAGCAGGGCGAGGATGCGGCGACTCCACGAGGCGGTTTCGATCACCCGGCAAGGCTAACGACGTGACGTGGCACACCCCCGGGTCGGGCGTCTGTTACATGCCTGAAACAATCGGGATACGGTCGAGAAACGGCCGCCACGTAGGTTGCCGGGCAATCTGTGCACAGCAGCACCGATGCCACCGCCTGTCGAACGGTCGCTCACCGGGGCGATCAAGGAGGACGAATGTTCGCTGATCGCGACGCAATGTTGAAGTACATCAAGGACGAGGGCGTCGAGATGGTCGACGTCCGTTTCTGCGACCTCCCCGGCGTGATGCAGCACTTCACCGTGCCCGCGTCGTCATTCGACGAGTCGGTCTTCCGTGACGGCCTCGGTTTCGACGGATCGTCGATCCGTGGCTTCCAGGCGATCAACGAGTCCGACATGAACCTCTTCCCGGACCCGAGCACCGCCTACATCGACCCCTTCCGCGCCGCCAAGACGCTCGTGGTCAACATGTTCATCCACGACCCGATCACCGGTGAGCAGTACAGCCGCGACCCGCGCAACATCGCCAAGAAGGCGCTGGCCTACCTGAACTCCACCGGCATCGCCGACACCGCCTTCTTCGCTCCCGAGGCGGAGTTCTACATCTTCGACCAGGTGCGCTACTCCACCGGGGTGAACGAGTCGTACTACCACATCGACTCCGTCGAGGGCTGGTGGAACTCCGGCAAGGAGGGCGACAACCTCGGCTACAAGACCCGCCTCAAGGGCGGCTACTTCCCCGTCGCTCCCTACGACCACTACACCGACCTGCGCGACGTCATGGTGAAGAACCTCGAGGCCTCTGGCCTGCAGGTCGAGCGCGCGCACCACGAGGTCGGCACCGCGGGTCAGGCGGAGATCAACTACCGCTTCGACACGCTGCTCAAGGCCGCCGATGACGTGATGAAGTTCAAGTACATCATCAAGAACACCGCCTGGGAGGCCGGCAAGTCGGTCACCTTCATGCCGAAGCCCATCTTCGGCGACAACGGCTCGGGCATGCACGTGCACTCGTCGCTGTGGAACAACGGCGAGCCCCTCTTCTACGACGAGACCGGCTACGGCGGCCTCTCGGAGATGGCGCGCCACTACATCGGCGGCATCCTGCGCCACGCCCCGTCGCTGCTCGCGCTGACCAACCCGACGGTCAACTCGTTCCACCGCCTGGTGAAGGGCTTCGAGGCCCCGATCTCGCTGGTCTACTCCTCGCGCAACCGCTCGGCGTCGATCCGCATCCCGCTGACCGGCACCAACCCGAAGGCCAAGCGCGTCGAGGCCCGCTTCCCGGACCCGTCGGCCAACCCCTACCTGGCGTTCTCCGCGCTGCTGCTCGCCGGCATCGACGGGATCAAGAACAAGATCGAGCCGCCGGACCCGATCGACAAGGACATCTACGAGCTGCCGCCGGACGAGATGGCCGAGATCGACCAGGTGCCGACCTCGCTCGGTGCCGTCCTCGACGCCCTCGAGGACGACCACGACTACCTGACGGTCGGCAACGTCTTCACGCCGGACCTGATCGAGACGTGGGTGGACTACAAGCGCACCCAGGAGATCGAGCCGGTGCAGGCGCGTCCGCACCCGCACGAGTTCGAGCTCTACTACGACATCTGATTCCTGTCGTCACCCGAAGCCCCTGGCCCGCACCCCGTTGCAGGTCAGGGGCTTCGTCGTCGCCGCTCGTCAGGGCTGGTCAGACCAGTTGTGTGCACGAACAGGCTCGACACTCCGACAACGAAGCTGACTCGCGCACACAGCGCTCCCCCGGTGCCGCGCGCTCAGCCGCGGAGCAGCTCGGCGAAGAGCTCGGCGTACTGGATCAGGTGCCGGTCCCCCAGGTACTCCGCACGCACCCGCTCCTGCGCCCCGCCCCCGAGCCGCCTCGCCAGGTCGTCGTCGTTGAGGAGACTGGCGATCAGGTCGGCGAAGCCGGCCAGGTCGGTGGGGTCGCGCAGCAGCAGGCCGCTCTCACCGTCGACGACCTGGTCCTGGATGCCGCCGACCGCGGAGGCCACGACGGGCCGGCCCTTCCACATGGGCTCGGTCACGGTCAGGCCGAAGCCCTCGACGAGGCTCTTCTGCACCACGACCGAGGCATAGCTCTGCAGGGCGTTGACGAGGTGGGCGTTCTCGCCCTCGTCGTCCATGGGCAGCGACACCAGGTGCACCCGGGCGCGCACCTCGGGAGCGAGCGCCTTCCACAGGTCGACGCACTCGAAGAGCACCTCGGCGCCCTCGGGGTCGTCGCTGACACCGAGCACGTCGGGGCCGACCAGCACCAGGTGCGCGTCGTCGGGCAACGTGGCCAGATGGGTGGCGAAGGACGTGAGCACGCCGGCCATGTCCTTGAGCCGGTCCCACCGGCTGACCTGCAGCACCACGCGGGCATCCGCGGGCACGACCTCGCCGGCGACGAGCAGGTTGCCGTGGGACCGGACCGATCCGAGTGAACCGTCGCGGCGGCTGAAGGTCAGGCTGCCCAGGCCGGCGGGCAGGTCGACGAGGCCGGCACGGCGCAGGGTGGCGGTGACGTCGGCAGGCGCGAGGGGGATGTTCTTGGTGCTGAAGGGGTCGAGGGAGGGCGGGATGATGCGGGTGCGATGGCCCTCCAGCCACTCGGGCACGTAGGCGGGCCGGGAGAAGATGCTGGCGTCGGCGTCGCTGACGTAGGGCCTCAGGAAGTCCCAGGCCAGGTCGGTGGACTGGTTGGTCACGTCCCGACCCACGTGGCAGCGCCACACGACGTGGGCCCCCGACGTACGCAACCCCGCGGCGAGCGCCGCCGTCTGCGGGTCGTGGAGCAGCACGATGTCGCCCGGCTTGACCCAGGCGTTGAGGGTCTCGAGGTTGCTCGCGAGGACGGCTTCGTACTCGTCGCGCTCTGCCTGGCCGAGCGGACCGCCGTCGCCGGGCGAGCCGTGCAACAGGTTGTGGATGCGTTTGGTGATCCGGAAGAAGCGAGGGTTGCCGTCGAGCACCAGCCACCGCGCGTCCACCCCGGCGCCGCGGCTGTAGGCCAGCAGCGTGGTCAGCATCTCCGCGACCCCGCCCCCCGAGGCTGTCGCGTTGACGTTCCACACGACGCGCCCCTCCAGGGCGGTGCGCGCCGCCGCAGCCGTCGACTCGAGAACGGTCACACGGTCCGGCTCCAGGAACTGGGCCAGTCGTTGCAGCGGGACCGTCTCCACCCTCACCTCACGCATGCTCGATGGTGGCACTCCCGCGCCCGCAGGGGAAGAGTCTGCCCGGACGTCGGCGACGCGTGAGATCCTCGACCCCATGCGCCCCCACCTCCGAGGCTGGTCGGTCGCCGTCGCCTCCGCGGTTCTGGTCACGACCATGACTGCCACTGTCCCGTCGACCTCGGCCTCTTCATCTGCCGTAAACGACGTCGCAGCGGCGGGCGCCTCAAACGCGACGGTCGAGTCGGGGCGCAAGGCGAGGCGTACGCTCGTCAAGGAGGCGCGGGCGGCCGAGTCGCACTGCGTCGCGGTGGTGCGCAACGGCAAGACGGTCGTGAAGCGCGACCTCGCCCGTGACGTGTCAACCAGCGCAGGTTGGTCGATCACGAAGTCGGTGACGGCCCTGCTGGTCGGCATCGCCCAGGACCGCGGGATGTTGCGCCTCAACCACCGGGTGTCGCGCTACGTGCCGGCCTGGCGAGGGACGCCGTCGCGCAACGTCCGCATCCACCACCTGCTCGACAACACGTCGGGGCGGCAGTGGAGCGAGAAACTCGACTACGAACGGATGGCGGGCAAGGCACCCAACAAGACCCGGTTCGCCATCCGGCTGAAGCAGCAGCACCGGCCCGGCAAGGTGTGGGTCTACAACAACTCCGCGATCCAGGTGCTCGAGCAGGTGCTGGAGCGGGCCACCGGGCAGCCGGTCGCGGCGTTCGCGCAGCGCACCCTCCTCGGGCCGTTGGGCATGCGCCGGACCTCGATCCAGGCCGACGGCGCGGGCAACCCGATGCTCTTCGGCGGCATCACGACCACCTGCACCGACTTGCTGAGGCTGGGCGCCATGCTCGTCGACCGGGGCCGCTTCGAGGGTCGCAGGATCGTGTCGCGGGCCTACTGGAAGCGGGCGACGCAGCGCCCGAGCCAGCGCCTCAACACCGGCTACGGCCTGCTCTTCTGGATCAACGAGACGGGGCCGCTGCTGGGCTCGTTGCCCGGCGAGGAGGGCGAGGGCCCGCTGGTGCCGGGCGCCGGGCGCGACGCCTTCTGGGCGATCGGGCTCTTCAGCCAGCACCTCTTCGTCTCCCCGTCGAAGAAGGTTGTCGCCGTACGACTGGGGTTGGCGCCGCCATCGGGCACCTGGTCCTTGCAGCGCTTCGCCGAGCTGGCCTTGGCCGCCCGCCGCTGACACCAGGTGTCACTCCTGCGAGAACCACGCCTCGCAGACCGCGTGGACGTCCTCGCTGCCGAAGAGATACAGATCGACGGTGTCGGTGTCGTCGATGAACCACCGCACCCGCACCGGTCCGAGCCTGGTCTCCAGCACCACCTCGTCCTCGTCGTCGAGCGGCGCGGTGGCGATGACAGACCGCACTGCGGTGCCGAGCGGTCGCGCGAGCTCGCCGCCCAGCCGCCGCTTGAGGTGGGCGAAGAACGCCAGGAAGTCATCGAGGTCGAACGAGGTGGACCACTCGATCGCGTCGGCGGGCACCTGGGGCGCAGGGCGCTCCCCCACCCGGGCGTCCAACCGCTTGCGCGCGGCGGCGTGCTTGCTCTCCTTGCCGCGAGCGGCCTTCTGCGCCAGAAAGCTAGTCCACGGCATCTCCATCGTGCCCGGCGAGGCGGCCAGGTGCGCCTCCACCGAGGGCAGCGCGGGGTTGTGCGGCCGGACGAACCGGAAGGCCTCCGGGTCGAAGACCCGGCGCAGCGCCTCGCGACCCGACCCGTCGTCGGTGTCGATCCACGGCAACGGCGCCGTCCGCACCAGCACGCCGCCGCTTTCCAGAGTGCGCGCTCCGGGCGTACGCCCCAGGTCAGGGTGCGTGTGGCGGAAGGCCGGGCCGAAGTAGTTGAGCCAGTACACGCCCGGCAGCTGGTGGTCGATGAGGCTGAGGAGCCCGTTGGGGCGGCGGGCCTCGGCCACCACGTAGCCGTAGGCAGCGTCGACGGCGGTCACCAACTCCTCGAAGAGTGCCGCGGCCTCCTCCACCGCACCCTCTTCCGCCATCGTCGCCGCCAGCCAGTGCTGCTCGATCTTGTGGCCGTGGAGGTGGTAGACCCACGGATCGATGTGGTTCGGGCCACCGAGCTCGTGGGGTTCGCAGCTGTCGACGTGGCTGCCTGACCACGCTCCTCGTCCGTGGCTGAGGTCGATGTCGCCGCCCTCGTAGTCGGGCCATCGACCGTTGCGTCGCACCGTCAGCCAGTCCAGCGGGAAGCCGCGCTCGGCCACGAGGGCCTGCATCGAGTCGCCGACCTTGAGGCGCGCCGGGTCGCCGCCGACCCTGACCGGCCGGAGGTACGGGTGGGCGTCGAAGGCGCGCGCGACGGCGAGACCGTGCCCGAGGTCGAGGTCGGCGAATGAGCGGATGACGAGGTAGAGACCGTCCACGTTGAAACTGTGGCACCCATCTTCTTCGCCAAGGGGTTGATCGCCCCAAGACGCCCTTTGCGTCCGATGTGGACCGGCCCGAAGTTCGGTAGGGTGAGCACCGGATCACATCTGGCGACCGGACGTCCCGGTCTCGCGCTGGGGGGCGAGCGATGACTATCCACCTGCAGCAACCGGCACCAGCAGCCGTCGACCACCTGACGCCGCGTGAGCGCGAGGTGTGGTTGCTGGTGGCGCAAGGGTTGAACAACGCCGAGATCGCCGAGGAGCTCGTGGTCTCGCTTCCCACCGTGAAGTCGCACGTCGCGCAGCTGCTGCGCAAGACACAGTCGCGCGACCGAGTGCAGCTCGTCGTGCGCGCCTACACCCACGGCCGCCGTCGTCCGGAAGCACGCTGATCTCATCCTCGAGGCTGATGCCCGCAGCCCGGTCCGGCGATTGAATGTGAGATTCCGCCCTGACCTGGAGGATCGTCATGCAATCGCGCCCCGTCAGTCTCGTTGCCGTCGCGGTCCTGGCGGCGGCGAGCGTGCTCACCGCCAGCCCGGCCCAGGCCGCCACCACCGTCAGCCTCAGTGGCGGGGTGCTCACGGTGTCTCTGGGAGCCAACAACAACTTCGAGATCGGTGAGGACTACGACACCGGCGGTCACACCGTGCAGGACTACAACAACGAGCTGGACTCCGTGCCGGGGTGCACGCGGGAGGAGTGGGCCTCCGCCTGGACGTGCCTCGGGATCACCCTGGTGAAGCTGACGGGCACGAGCGGTGTCGACACCGTGCAGCTCCAGGGTGACTTCGCGGTGGAAGCTCGACTCGGTGCCGGGAACGACGACCTGTACGCCTCGGAGAACCGTCAGGTCACGGCGTACGGGGAGGGCGGCAACGACTACATCAGCGTCGACACCTACGAGCAGCCCAACCCGCTCGGGAGCCACCTCGACGGCGGTGACGGCGACGACAGGATCTACGCGGCGACAGGCGACGACACCTTAGTGGGTGGTGCCGGCAACGACCTTCTGGAAGGCGACGCGGGAGACGACAACCTCCAGGGCGGGGACGGTCAGGACGAGCTCTACGGCGATGGCCAGGACGGCGGCACCCGCGACACCGACGGCGACGATTTCCTCGACGGCGGAGCTGGCGACGACACGTTGGTGGGGAGCGGCGGCGCGGACACCTTCCGCGGCGGATCCGGGACCGACGTCGTCAGTTATGAGGGGGCCTACGACTACAACATCAACCGCACCTTCTCGGCCACCCTCGACACGGTCGCCAACGACGGCGAGGCCGGCGAGGGCGACAACATCGACGCCGACGACAGCGTCGAGAACATCACCCTGCCGGGCTACGGCAACTGGACCACGATGAACGTGGTGGGCAACGACGGACCCAACGTCATCGACGGCAGCCCCTCCGGCGCGATCACCATCGAAGGCCGTGGCGGTGACGACACCATCACCGGTGGGTCAGGGGCGACGGGAAGCTCCAAGAAGGTCTACGGCGGCGACGGCAGCGACACGATCTACATGTGGGGGCCCGGCGTCCACATCGACGGCGGTCCGGGCAACGACAACCTCAAGGGGCACGACGGCAACGACACCATCATCGGCGGCCCCGGCGTGGATTCGATCGACGGGCAGAAGGGCAACGACACGATCGACTCAGTCGACTCCGAGGTCGACGCCGTCGAATGCGGCGAAGGCGCCGACACCGTGCGGGCCGACGCCGTGGACGTCACCAGCTTCACCTGTGAGTCCGTGACCGTCGTCGAGGGCCCTGCCCCGACGCCCACTCCGACCTCTGCTCCGACGCCGACAAGTGCTCCGACCCCGACAAGTGGTCCGACCCCGACGAGTGGTCCGACCCCGACCCCGGGACCGACGACCCCGCCGACGCCGTCGCCCACGAGCTCGCCCACCACCTCACCGACTCCCACGGGCAAGGTGACCTACAGAGTCCCGAAGAAGATGAAGCCCACCAAGAAGGGCGTCTTCAAGGTCAAGGCCCAGAGCACCTACGGCAACGTCGTGAAGGTGCGCGTGGTGGCCACGTCGGCCAAGCCCAAGATGACCGTGGCGAAGAAGACCGCCAAGGTGCGGGGCAAGAACGCGGTGATCACGCTCAAGCTCACCAAGAAGGCGTTGCGGACGCTCAAGGCGAAGAAGCGCCTCAAGGTCAAGCTCGTCTTCACGATCACGAAGGGCGGCAAGGGCCGGACGGTCCGGAAGACGGTGCTGCTGCGGCGCTGATGCGGCCCCGTTGCTGCCCGGACGGGCTTGGTGCGGCACCGGTGCACTGATGCGCCGCGGCGGATCCGGGGGTACGGTCGTCGGCGTGCGTCCTCTGCGAACTCTCCTGGTCACCGCCCTGACGCTCGTCGTCGTGCCGTCGGGGCTCGCGCCCGCCCACGCCACCGACGAGGCCACGATCACCGGGGTGGCCCGTGACCCCGACGGCACGCCCCTGCCCAACGTCACGTGGACGATCCACGCCTACGAGGACGGCGAATGGACCTCCCCGTTGCAGTTCGGGCCGAGGTTGACCGACGGCCAGGGACGCTTCGAGTGGGAGATGCCGCTCGGTGGGCAGTACCGCGTCTGCTTCCACGACACCTACTACGGCAACGCCACCACACCGGGCAGCTACTGGCAGCCCGAGGTCCGGCACCGGGACACCTGTTGGCCCAACGCGACGTCGGTGGAGTCGGCGCAGACCTGGACGCCGACGGCACGCGACTCGTCCAAGACCTTTGCGGTGACCATGCCGGTGCAGGGCCTGGGGATGGCGCCGGTGGATCCGTTCATCGTCGGCACCTACGAGATCGGCGAACCCCTCACGATCGTGGGGCAGGAGGGCTGGCGGCCGACGAACGCCACCTTCAGCTACCAGTGGTGGTCCTCCACCGACGGTCCGGCGGCACCGATCCCGGGCGCGACCGGGGCGACGTACGTGCCGACGCCCGCGGACGAGGGCAAGTGGGTCTACGCCCAGGTGACGGCGAGCCGCCCCGGTTACAAGCCGGCCGCGCTGGTGACACCGCTCTCCCGGGCCGGGGGCGTGCACGTACGCCCCACCTCGCCGCTGGCGATCACCGGCGACGCCGTGGCGGGTGGCACCCTGACGGCCTCCTTCGGCCGACCCGGGAACACCTACAGCGAGATCGACTGGTTCGTCGACGGTGTCCCGCAGCCGGAGCACAAGACGTACGACAGTGACCGCGCCACCTTCCCGGTGGCCGGTGCCCACGCGGGTGCCCGGGTCGAGGCGCGGATGCGGATCTACCGCCGGGACGCCGAGGGGCACTACGTGGACGGCTCGGACGCCTCCCAGCGGGCCCAGGTCCAGGTGGCGGGTGAGCGTCGCGCCCAGCCGCTGCCCCCGGCTCCTGCCCCTGCCGGCGAGCCGGCGATTGGTCGGACGTTGGCGGCCCCGTCGGTGACGGCCGACCCGGCGGCGACGGTCCAGCACCAGTGGATCCGCGGCGGGAAGGCCGTCAAGGGTGCCACCTCGCCGCGTTACAAGCTCACGAAGGCAGACCTGGGCAAGAAGGTGAAGGTCGAGGTCACCGTCACCCGCCCGGGTTGGTGGGGCACCTACGTCACCACCTCGGAGGGCACGGTCGCCAAGCGGGCCCTGAAGAAGGGCAATGTCAAGGTTGTCGGCAAGGCGCGGGTCGGCCAGAAGCTCAAGGCCCGCACCCCGGGGTGGGGGCCGAAGCCGGTGAAGATCCGCTTCCAGTGGCTGCGCAACGGTAAGGCGATCAAGGGCGCGAAGAAGAAGGCCTACAAGATCAAGAAGGCCGACCGCGGCAAGAAGTTGAAGGTCCGCGTGACGGTGAAGAAGCCCATGTTCGCCACCGTCACGAAGACCAGCAAGGGACGCAAGGTCAGGCGCTGACCCGGATCAGTCGAGGGGCGGCTTCTCGTCATGGGTGCCGACGTGCCAGAACTCGACCTCCCCGCCGTTCAGCCGCCAGAAGTGCAGGCGGCGCGCTGAGGCCGTGTTGGTCTGCAGGTTGGCCCGCCACAACGTGGCTCCGTCACCGCGATGCACGGCGGGGGCACCGCCTCCGTCGGACTCGCGGTACTGGTGCAGGCCCCGGCCGGCCAACTCCTGGGCTCGCCCGGTGAGCACCTCGAAGGCGACGTCGGCGACCTTCTCGTCCGAGATGCCGTCGAGGCGTTCGAGGCTGGTCAGGAAGTGCGGACCGATGCGGTAGTCGGGCAGTGGCATCGCCGCCTGCTCGGCCAACGGCGTACGCGTCGCCCACGCGGTGAGGACGGCATACCGGAAGCGCTGCTCGGCGTCGGCGAAGGCAGGGCGCGTGGCTTCGGGGGCGGGTCGCTTGGCCTTGCGCAGCCGCACCCGCTGGTCGGCCAGCTGTTTCTCCAGGTGGGCG
The DNA here is from genome assembly GCF_015070385.1 of Nocardioides malaquae. GTDB lineage: Bacteria > Actinomycetota > Actinomycetes > Propionibacteriales > Nocardioidaceae > Nocardioides > Nocardioides malaquae. The sequence goes on from NZ_JADCSA010000014.1 coordinate 85,741, forward strand.
GTGCGCCGTTCGAGGTGGGCGCGCTCCTGCCGGAGCAGACCGACCTCCTGGCGGTAACCGTCGAGTTGGCTGCGCAGGTCGTCGATCTCTCGTCGCATCTGCTCCAGCGCACCTGTTGGCGCGGGTGCCGGGGCGGCGACCGGTGGGGCTGGTGGAGCAGGTGCGTCGGGCACGGTCGGTGGTGCCGGCGGCGCGAGGTGACGTCGGCGGGGGTCGAACATCATCGGGCTGGGCCGTGGCGTCGGGGCAGGTGGTTCCGACGGCACCGGCGCGACCGGCGCGGGAGCCGTCTCCTCGTGGCGCGGTGGCGCTGTCGGCGCCGCGGTCGATGGCCTCGCCTCGGGCGGGGGTGCGAGGTCAGGCTCAGGGGTGGGTGGCTCCCACTGGACGGGGTCGTCGACCGGCGGCTGCAGCCACGGCGGGCCACCTCGCAGCAGGCTGACGGCGACGGCCGGCTCCTCGTCGTCGTCGACGTCGAGGAGGCTCAGGCGCCACTCGGGTCCGGTGGCGGTGAGCCGTGCGGCGACAACCTCGCCGCGGGTGAGGAGCGTACGCAGGTCGTCGCGGTCGTTGCCGGTGACCTCGTCGCGGCCGATGACGACGGGCACGAGCGGGTGCACGAAGAGCTCGGCGCTCGCCTCCCGCACCTCGCCGACCTCGGCGAGCACCACCTCGCCGACCTGGTAGGCGGTCAAGGCGACCGCAGGCGCCAGTGCCAACTCACGTAGGTCGAACCACGAGGTGGCGGGGTCGAACCAGCCGGACACCGGTTGGCCCTTCACCAGGACACGTTCGACCGGAAGACCCGGCACCGCCAGAGCGGGACTGACGTTGCCAAGACCGCCGCTGGTGAGTTTGACCAAGGCTCGGTCAGCAACGATCCCGGCGACCACCCCCTCGCAGTGCGTGCGCCGTCTCTTGTCGTCCTCTGCCTTCACGCCTGCGAGCGCCGCCATCGTCATGGCGTCGTCGATGAGGTGGTCGGTGGCGCGGCGCCCGTCGTCTGCGTCGTAGGCGAAGCGAAGCGGGGATGCCTGGGGGTTGGTGGCCCATGCGTGACCCGGTGGATAGACCCGACCGGCGCCGCCGAAGACCTGGGTCATCGGCGGCATTGCCGTGGAGAACGCCCAGGTGAACGCACCGGTGGGCATCAGCACCACCTCGGCGAGGTCGCCGACCTGCCGTTCGACCTCCGCCGCGTCGATCCACGGTTCGGGGCCGCCCGACGGTGTGGTGACGACGACGATCGGCCGGTCACGGTCACCGCCGTTCAACCGGTCAGCGAGCGCCTTCGCCGCTTCCTCCGTCTCCACCCTCTGCATGCCCCAGCACGCTAGCGCGGACCACCGACAAACGGACCGAAGCGGGAAACTCGGTGCGGGCGATGCCCAGACGGGGGCGCTCCGTCTTCGGAAGGCCCCCGCGTCAACGGTCCCGGGTCACCCCCGGCAGAGCCCGATGAACGCCCCCAACTCCTCGACTCCCTTGGCGCTGCGGGGCATGTAGGACGTCAGCGCGTGCGAACGGATGACAACCGCCTTCCACTGGGCACGGGAGACGGCCACGTTGACCCGGTTGCGACTCAGCACGAAGCCCATCCCCCGCGGCACGTCGCCGTGGGACGAGGCGGTCATGGAGACCAAGGCGATGGGAGCTTCCTGACCTTGGAACTTGTCGACGGTGCCGACCCGGACGCCGGTGAGCCCGGCGGCGTCGAGGGCGGCGCGGATGAGCTGGACCTGGGCGTTGTAGGGCGCGACGACGAGGAAGTCGCCTGGCTCGAGTGGCCGCGGGGCGCGGCTGTCGTCGGGGTCGTGCCAGGTCCGGCCGAGGTGCGCCTGAACCTGGGTGACGACCTCGTCGGCCTCGGCGGGCGACTCGGTGCGACACCCGGTGTGGGCGACATGGACGACCTCGAGGCCGGGCTCGGTGCCGTCGAGGCGGCGCTGGGGTGCGGTGGCGGAGACGTGCAGCCGGTTCTCGTAGGACAGCCGCGACACCTTGGTGGTCAGCGCGGGGTGCATCCTGAAGGTCTCACCCAGGAAGTAGCCGTACGCCTCATCGAGGGTCTCGCTGCCTTCCATCAACCAGCCGAGGGCGGAGGTGTCGACGGGTTCGGCGTGGCTGCCTTTGCTGACCTGCGGCAGCTGTTGTGGGTCACCGAGCAGCAGGAGCCGCTTCCCGGCGACGGAGGCGGCCAGCGTGGCGGCGAGGGAGAACTGCCCGGCTTCGTCGACGACGATCAGGTCGAGGGTGTCGCGCGGGATGGTGGTGGGGTTGGCGAAGTCGAAGACGGTGCCGCCGACGACGCACCCGCCGGCCTGTTCCTCCAGCCACGGCGCGACCTTCTGGAGCTCGGTCCAGGTGGCGGTGTTGCTCTTGGTCTTGGCCTTGCCGACAAGCCCGGGGTCGAGCCCGGCCTTCACCACTCCGGCCAGCATGTTTTCGACGACGGCGTGCGACTGGGCGACGACGCCGACCCGCCAGCCATGCTGTTTCACGAGCGTACGCACGACCCGGGACCCGCTGTAGGTCTTGCCGGTGCCGGGTGGCCCCTGGATGGCGACGTAGGAGTCGTCCATGGCGAGCAGGGCGCCGACGACGTCGTCGATCATGTGGCCGCTGCGGGGCAGGGCCGCGCCGGCGTGCGTACGTGGGGTGCGGCGGGCCAGCAGGTCGAGCACGGCGCGCTCCGGCAGCGAGGGGGCAGCGTCGGCGGCGGAGCAGACCTCCGTGATGGCGACCTGGAGGTTGGTGCTTCGCGGCGGTGGTCCGGGCACGAGCGCGACGGGGTGGGCGGAGTGGACGGCGTCGGGCTTGCAGCTCTCGGTGATCGTGATGACCCGCGGGTCGTCGGGGTCGCGAGTGATGTCCACGCCGCAGGCCGTGAAGGGCGCCCGCTCGGGTCCGAAGCCCTGGCTGGGGCCGGGCACGGCGTAGACGGCCTGCACCTGGTCGGCTTCCTTGCTGCCCGGAGACCAGTCGCCGACGACGCGCAGGACGCGGCGCGAGTTCGTCGCCCTCCCTTCGGGGACGGCCCACTCCTGGAGGACCTCGACGGCCTCGATGCAGAAGACGTCGCGGTGGCCGACCCATTCGTCGAGGGGGTGGGAGAGCCGCTCAAGGTGCTCCCACCAGTACTGCTTGTCCTCGCGGCGGTGGTAGTCCAGCGCGTTGGCGAGCATCGCGTAGGCCTGTTGCTCGGGCGTACGGTCCTTGCGGATCGTGGGGCCGGAGCGGGCCATCAGGTGATCGAAGAGCGGGTCCTCCACCACCACGCCAGCGCTGGCCGACTCAGCGGGCGCGGTGGGCTCAGCATCTTCCGCTGCGCTGGGCGTGATCTGACCGCGGACGCCTGCCTCGGCGGCGCGCTCCAGCAGCCAGTCACGCAGTCGCAGGGTGGAGAGGCAGTCGTACTCGTTGTAGTCGGCGAGCGCGGCCTCGCGCTTGGCAGCCTTCTCGGGCTGGTCGCTGATCCAGTCGCGGTACTCGTGGTAGGCGAGCACGGAGGCAGCGCCGTCGCCGACGGCGTCCTCGTCGTCGGAGCGCAGCTCGTCGCCCATGTAGAGCGGTTCGAGCTTCTTGATGCTGTAGGAGGGTTGGGAGACGCGGATGGCGCCCTTGACGGTCGCGAAGAGGTCGACGAACACGCCGGCACGCAGCAGGTCGTCGAGCTCGTCCTCCTTGACCTGGTAGCGCATGGCGAGGCGCTTGAGCGCGGTGGTCTCGTAGGGCGCGTAGTGGTAGACGTGCAGGTCGGGGTGGAGGGCGCGGCGTTCGTTGACGAGGTCGACGAACTGGGTGAACGCGTCGCGTTCCTGGGCGCGGGTGTGCGCCCAGATCGGCAGGTATTTCTCGTCGGTGTCGAGCACGCCCCACAGGTATTCAAGGCCGACGACGCGGGGGTCGCCCTCGTCGTACATCGGGTCACCCTCAAAGTCGAAGAAGAGGTCGCCCTGCGACGGGGCGGGCATCCGGGCGAGGGTGTCAGCGGCGTCGGGCTTGAGCTCGTAGGTGACGGGGGCGTCGTCACCGCCACTCATCTGCTTCCACTGCAGGGCGGCCTGGGCACGGAGCCGTTCGAAGGTGGCGGGCGCGATCTGCTCAGGTCGAGTCGTGGCGGTGGCGAGGTCCTGGACGGTGCGGACCCCGACCTCGTGGAGGCGACGGCGGTGCTCGACGCTCAGTCCGGCAACGAGCAGCACGTCGTCGGTGTCGGTAATGGCGGCCTGACACTCGGCGCAACGGCCGCAGGCGACGTAGCGCTCGTCGCCCCACGCCACGGGCACTCCCCCGGACCGGTGGGTGCCGAGCAGGTGGCGCAACCGGTCGCGGCGTTCGTGGAACACCCCGCGCACGTCGTCGACGCGGAAGGTGACCCGTTCGCCGTTGCCGAGCAGCAGCGCGACCTCGGGGGCGAGCGGGACGCCCATGCGTTCGACCTGGTCGGCGTACGCCCCCAGTTGCACCAGCGCCTTCGGCTTGGCGGAGCGCGCGAGCTTGGCGTCTGCGACGAGCCAGCCGGCGTCCGTACGCTCCACGAAGTCGGCGTAGCCGAAGAACTCACCGTCGCTGAAGGCCGCCTGGTGGATGACGTCGGCGTCCCCCTCCAACGCAGCCAGCGTGGCCGCGTGGGCGGCCGCCAGCTTCGCCGCGGTGTAGGGCGGCTCCACGGGCGGCAGCGACACGACGTGTTGCTCGGCCCTGTAGGCGCTCAGCAGCCGCTCCTCGTGCACGTCACCGAGGGTCGCGATGTGGTCCATGAACGGATCGCCGGCGTCCTCGAGCGCCTCGACCCGGCCCAGCTTCTGGTCGAGGGTGCGCAGCAACCGGTATTCACACTCGGCTGCAGCGGTGAGGTCGGAGGCGCTCCAGTGGAGTGCGTCATCGATGAGGAACACGGGCGTCCTGCCTTCGTCGGTCGGGGCTGGTGGCAGCCTGTCAGAGGGCGGGGACCTTGGCCTCCGGTTCCTCTGTCGTCGGTTATGGATTCCAGCTGTACTCGCAGTTCTCGCAGTAGCGAGATCGGCTCTCCGGAGTGACGACGCAGCCGACAAATTTCACCCACTCCGGCGTCGACTCCCCGGGCGGAAACACGGGCATGCCGAACACGAGGTGGTTGACCTGCCCACTGCCACACTCGGGGCAGACGCCCCGCTCTCGCTTCGTCATGCGTCACCCTCTCCGTTGGCGAACGGGTCGGGGCGCACCGTGCGACCGCGCTTGCGGCTGCTGCGGTGGTAGGACTCCCGACTCATCTTCGAGATGTAGGCGGAGCCGACGACACCGGTGGTCTGGCTGTAGCCCTCCAGGTGGGAGACCTCGTCGATCTCGGCGCGGATCTCTGGCTTGAGCTCTTCCGGTGCCGCCTCCAAGGACGCCGTCAAACGCGCCTTGGTCTGCCCGATCAGGCGCTGGCCGGTCTCGAACTCGCCGCGCTCGAAGGCCTCGGAGGCCTGACGCTTCACGTCCTGGGCCTCCTGGAAGAGCACCTCGGAGTGGACGGTCGGGTGAGGCACACGGCCCGCTGCCTCGTCGCCGGGCACGACGTTGACAGTGATCGGCAGCGAGGCGACGTGCTCGATGAGGGCGGGCAGCTCGACGTGAGCCAGCTCCAGGGTGGCGATCTTCGCGAGCCCGAGCGCAGCCATGGCGGGCACCTTGAACTTCACCAGGACCTTGCGGGTCTCCTCCGCGTAGAGGTCACCGAGCTCGACCATGACCTGACCGTCACCGATCTGGGTCGCGGGCAGGTCGTTGTAGAGCCGGAGGAACTCCACCTGGGGCGCGAAGGTGATCGTCAGCGACAGCGCCTGCACCACCTTGTTGAGCAACCCGTCGACCTCACCGGCGATGGCAGCCCCCGCCGCATCGGGGTTGTCGGCGAAGACGTGGTTGCCCGAACCGGAGCGAGCGATCCCCGCGAGCAGCGTCTCGTCGTAACCACGGCCGTACCCGAGCGTGGAGGTGACGATCTTCTCGCCGTACGCCTTCGCCGTGATCGAGGCGAACTCATCGACCCCGCGGATGCCGGCGTTGACGTGGCCGTCGGAGATGACGAGCACGGTGCCGCCCGTGTCGCCTGCGACCCGGCGGATCTCGCGCAGTCCGCGCAGGTAGCCGGCCGACAGGTCGGTGGTCCCGCCGGCGTCGATGCCCTCGATGCGCTGGACGACGGCTTCCTTGTCCGTCAACGAACCGGCCGGCACGACGACCTGGGCGGAGTCGTCAAAGGTGACGAGGCCGAAGTTGTCCGTGGGCTCCAACCGTCGGACGAGCGCGATCAGCGCCTTCTTGGCCCCCTCCAGCGGGGCGCCCTGCATGGAGCCCGAGCGGTCGAGGACGACCTGCAGGGAGGCCTGGGGGCGGGTGGCCGATGCCGGCGCGGGCGGCGCCACCACCTCGAGCAGGACAGCGACCTCGTCGGCGGCCTCGTGGGCGACGACGTTGACGTCGAGCAGTGCGTTGATCTTCATGCGTGGCTCCTTTCAGAGCGGTTCTCACCGGTGCTGCCCAGGTCCCCCGAAAGACGCCGTCCAGCGATGTGTTCATCCTTGCCGTGACCACCGACAGTAATGATGAGAACCGCCCGCGGCGGTCGTGGCTCGTCTCATCCGACTGACGTCCTGCTGGACTGTCTTTC
>NZ_JADCSA010001386.1 GCF_015070385.1 Nocardioides malaquae
ATCCGACTTACCCGTGATCCATGGACGCCTCCCTCTCTCTGTACTATCTGTCTCTCCATTTCAATTTACCTTCCTTTTCTGACTGCAGTCTACAGTACACACAGGGGCTCTCAGGACCACACATGATTTATTTGTTTGTTTGTTTTTTTCATTTTATTTTAGCTTAAACTACGTTATTTTAACTATTATAACTGTTTTATTCAAGTGTGTTCCCCTTATGGGAGGGGAC
>NZ_JADCSA010001387.1 GCF_015070385.1 Nocardioides malaquae
CCATGGCTGCTACCAAGTGTGGAGGTGGACTTCACAATAGCAGAGAGGAAGAGGGAGAAGGGTAGTGGAGACCCAGATGAGCTGGTGAGGGAGAGGATGCAGCAGGAATGGGCAGACCATGTGCAGATTTATACAGATGGCTCCATGGACCCAAATAGTAAAAGGGTGGGGTTTGCAGTGCACATTCCCTCCCTGCAGATCACCCAGAGCAGACGGCTGCCAAATGGGG
>NZ_JADCSA010001388.1 GCF_015070385.1 Nocardioides malaquae
GTAGGTACAAAATCGACTCGCCCTGCAAAATCGACTCGCCCCGTCGCGCTTTACGGCTTTTACGGCATGTCCTTACTGAGCTGCAATACTGTTTTTAATCACTCGGGGGTAGTAACGCGCTTTATTGATATTAATCCGCATTGTATGCGTTATAGTATTTACAATAATAATAGTAATTGTAGCTTTATATTATATTATTAAGACGAATACTTACAGTTAAACGATTAAA
>NZ_JADCSA010001389.1 GCF_015070385.1 Nocardioides malaquae
AAGGCCCGTCAATATGCTATACATTTTAGTCGACTAAATCAACTGTAGTCGACTCAAATCTCTTCGTATTAGGTTGACTAAAATATGACTAAAACTAAACAGAATCGTATTCAAAAGTCTAAAAAAAAAAAACAATTAGCTGTCAAAACCAACACCGGTCAGGACTTCATAATCATGCCGAATTATTTCACCAAACATTGCTAAACCCTATAGCAATAAAAGCTCGAAG
>NZ_JADCSA010001390.1 GCF_015070385.1 Nocardioides malaquae
ACCGTAAATGGGATGTACAAAGCCAACCTCCAAAAAGTTGTCATGTTGTTTAAATCATAAATAAAAACAGAATACAATGATTTGCAAATCCTTTTCAACTTATATTCAATTGAATACACTGCAAAGACAAGATATTTAATGTTTGAACTGAGAAACTTTATTTTGTTTTGCAAATAATCATTAACTTAGAATTTTATGGCAGCAACACGCTGCTAAGAAGTTGGCACAG
>NZ_JADCSA010001391.1 GCF_015070385.1 Nocardioides malaquae
GAGACAATTTGATTCATGGGGATGTGGTCGACCCTCTGTTTAGAATGAGGTGGCGTGTGCAAGTGGTAGATGCACTAAGATACAGTGGTGAACCTATAATACACCGCAAAATCCTAAGTGTCAATTTAACTGAGATTTTGCTGTGCATGCCAAGAAAGCTGTGTTTGCCTCAGAGTGTATTTGGTTCCACATCTGAGATACTGTATAGCCTAGCCTGAGGTATTACATA
>NZ_JADCSA010001392.1 GCF_015070385.1 Nocardioides malaquae
ATCCTCATCCAGCCCAGGCCCCCGACCCCAAGGCAGTAAACCTACACTGCAGGTGCATTGGTTGAGTGAAATACTTTATGGAACATTCTGCTCTGAATTCTAATTCAGGCACATCACATTATTTGTCTATTAAATACAATCTTTGTTGAGCAATAATTGCTTACAGTGTACAGGTGTTCCTATGGCTGTACAGCATAGTCTTCCAGGTTTGTCTCTCTTCTATAACACT
>NZ_JADCSA010001393.1 GCF_015070385.1 Nocardioides malaquae
CCACAAGTCAGTTCAAGGATTATGCGGGATACCATCAAGATTTCCTCTTTATGATAGGAGACATCTGCTCTGAACACCGCTTTGCGATTTGTTTTGTTTTGGGCACTGGATGCCAGACAATGTTATATCTCAACTGTGTGAACCATATCGACCCTATTTTGGGGTGAATGACATTCGGCAATAAAGTGTGATAATGTCTTAAAATAATAAGAGAGCAGATTCTGCATCC
>NZ_JADCSA010001394.1 GCF_015070385.1 Nocardioides malaquae
CCCCGTGGCAACTTCCTCCCCGTCGGGACTTGGTGAGTCAGGCAGAAGGATCGATTCTTCACCCACGCCCAGTAGAGCTGGATCTGTGGGTTTGGCCGATCAGAGGTCCGCCCTCGCTGCCTGTGGGCTGACCCCAGGGGTCATCTCCACCATCGAAGACGCAAGGGCGCCATCCACCAGGTCCTTATACAGGTCTAAGTGGCAGGTGTTCGAGAAGTGGTGTGCTAAG
>NZ_JADCSA010001395.1 GCF_015070385.1 Nocardioides malaquae
CTGTATGTTATAATGGAGATGGTGTTAGTGTAAGCTAAGCTTTAAGAAGTCATCAAACAATGTCTGTCATAATTTATATGGAACAGTTACTGAGAAAAATGTTACGCCTTTGGAAGATTATAGCAAAAGAGTTTTTTGTTATTGGAAAAAGTGACTTGAAGGGGTAGGCATCACCGCCCGCCTGGCCTCTTGCACTATTGCTTGTGTCGTACATTCACAACAGAGTGTG
>NZ_JADCSA010000142.1 GCF_015070385.1 Nocardioides malaquae
AAAATGTGAGGAAGGTGTTGAACGTACTTTAGGAAAGTTGCCACCCGTTCATCCGTTCACCTGTGCCTAGACTCCTGTGCCCTAAAGGGCAAGGTTGCATAGCTGTTCCCGGTGGATGGATTTCCAGTATTTGATTGGGTCATATGGATTTATGACTACAATATGTCCATATATGAGCTTAATAATGATCACATGAGGGATCTCCATATATAGGTCATAAAGGGAAGTCCTACATCTTGGTCACCGGTTCTGAAATCACATGACGCAACAGACAGAAAAGATCTGCACGTTTTCAGAGTAAATAGCGAGCTTCGGTCGCACATATTTAGAAGGTGCTGTATAAAAATGCACAGTAGAGCAAATATGTGGGT
>NZ_JADCSA010001396.1 GCF_015070385.1 Nocardioides malaquae
TTTTAGGAGCTAAGCAGCTCCAAACTGCTTTTAATGGAACCTGTCTCTATGGCTTCTGCCTGTTGTAATTCATAGGTTATAGACTATTCCTGGATTGTTTATGTCTTATATGTATGCCAAGGAGGCTGACAGGTACCCGTGGTTGGTTTCAAATACAGGAAGCATACGCTTCTAAGGTGTATTTTTTCACACTGTGTGTTGGTTGGTAGATGAGACGTAAACAATGAGG
>NZ_JADCSA010001397.1 GCF_015070385.1 Nocardioides malaquae
GTGCATATGATAAATTCTTGAGAAGATTTAAAATCCTGTATGATAAAAATTGTCCACTAAAACAATACACTAGAAAACATAGTCATAAGGAACAACCATGGATCACCAAAGGACTGCAAAATGCTTGCAAAAAAAAGAATACTTTGTATAGGGAATTTATTAAATTAAGAACCAAAGAGGCAGAAAATAGATATAAAAAATACAAAAATAAGTTAACCAATATAATGAG
>NZ_JADCSA010001398.1 GCF_015070385.1 Nocardioides malaquae
GGGGATTATCTCCGCGTAACTGACAACAAGGGAAGGTGCGAATAAGCAGGTCATTTCTTCCCAAGCTGACTCGCTGATTAAAATTTCGCGGATCTGGGCCGATTTTTTTCCCGCAAACACATCGAATCAGCCTATTTAGGCTATTTTTTCCACCATTTCTGGCGTTATTTCCGGTTTTTACTGAGATCTCTCCCACTGACGTATCATTTGGTCCACCCGAAACAGGTTG
>NZ_JADCSA010001399.1 GCF_015070385.1 Nocardioides malaquae
TGTGTTTATCGGCGCTGCTGTTAAGTCTTTTTTTAATCATTATTTGTAATTCAGCTTACTTTTTCCAAACTCCTTCTCCTTCCTTATTTGGAACTATGTCCCGCCTCAACGGTGTTGTGTGTTGGCTGACAGAACTCTATCAACCCACAAGCATGCCGGTGTTCAGCTAATCAGAGGCAGAAAAGTGGGACGGCAGTTACCAACCACAACGCCGTGAGGGCGGGACATA
>NZ_JADCSA010001400.1 GCF_015070385.1 Nocardioides malaquae
CGCGGCCCCTCGGCCTCAGGAAGGCAACCACTGGATTCAACTCCTTGGCCCACAGAGCGACATGGCTCCGATCCGACTTTACTCTGTTCCCGTCCACCACTGTGTTTCAACTGTGTCGGACTCGGCCTCCATACTGTGTGCATGGTATACAAGTCGGGGGCCAAGCGGCCTTAGGAAGGCAACCACTGGGTTCAACTCTTTGGCCCGCAGACGTGCCTCACGACGCTCC
>NZ_JADCSA010001401.1 GCF_015070385.1 Nocardioides malaquae
CTGCTCTTTTGGACGGGACGTGCGACAGTCTCAGATACGATAGTTTTCTTTCTAGTTTCTAGTAGTTCTTGTTTAGAGATACATTTACTTTTAAGGATGTCGGATTACACTAACGTCATAGTCATAGCATAGTGTCTTCATACTGTGTTAGAAAATGGAAATATAGACGTTTGGAATTATGCGACGATGTGGTCCACTGTGAGATACGAGAGAAAACATTTACAGGTAT
>NZ_JADCSA010001402.1 GCF_015070385.1 Nocardioides malaquae
TCATATCCTACAGTATAAGCATAAGAAACCCTAAATCCAAATTCCCATCTGCGTGCCATGTCTAGCCTGTACACCCACAGAGAAAATGCATTTTGCTACAGTATGACGAGCAACTGCACCGGTAATGCACATGCTGCCCTTCAAGTATGCTATGCTTCCATGCTATTTATTTTACAAAGCAATAGTGGCTTATCTAACTTGGAACCATTTTCAAAACTAATCCATCAGC
>NZ_JADCSA010001403.1 GCF_015070385.1 Nocardioides malaquae
ATGAAGTTTTATTTAGTTAGTTATAAACAATGGTATTTCATGCTACTAGGTGCATTTTATAAAAAAAAAACACTGCCTTTCGGCTGTTTATAATTGAAAACTATTGTTTTATTTAGTTACGTATAAACATTGGCATTTAATGCTATTTTGCGCATTTTGCATTTTGGGAGTTTTCCATTGAAAAAAATATGTTGCTCTATTTAGTTATTTGTAAACAATGGTATTTCAT
>NZ_JADCSA010000143.1 GCF_015070385.1 Nocardioides malaquae
AGCCTGTTATAGCGCCACCAAGAGGCTGATTTGAAGTGGCATTTCTTACTTAGCCTAGTAGGAATTTATACGTGCACAATTTCACGGAAATAGCACTCTATGTGCCTGAGTTCAGGCATTTAATTCAAAGCGAAGCACTCCCGCAAACTTTGGAATCCAACCGTAGGCAATCGGGAAGGAGTATGACAAATGTGAAAGACCCCTTTCGTTTACTGGCTATAGAGATACTGTGTACCGATACGTGATTTTTGGAAAAAAGGCCCAAGTGATAAAAAGCGATCAGAGGTTCTTCTGCGGCACCTAGGGAGTGTGCGTGCAAAGTTTCACTGCAATCGTACCAACGGCGCCGGAGATTTGCTGTCCCATAGAC
>NZ_JADCSA010001404.1 GCF_015070385.1 Nocardioides malaquae
AACATAGAGTTTTGGACACATTTTTGCAACATTTAGTCACACACGTTGTCCCTCGGCTCTTTGTTCTTTATACAGTAGCATAGCGACAATACCACAATATATCAAAACAGTGAACATTCAATCAATAGCAACAATCAATACTCTCCTCAAAATATTAAAATATGCTGATATGGCGAAAAGGCAATATGGCGAAAAGACCAGTATTTAATCTTGTGATTGTGTTGCAGGG
>NZ_JADCSA010001405.1 GCF_015070385.1 Nocardioides malaquae
GGTTTGGGATCGAGTTGCTTTGCAGGCTGCTGATCCGGTCTAGATCTAGAATCTAGAGCGGATACGGAAACGATGCGCACTTATCTGTACGTGTGAATATGGGATGGGGAAGGGCGGGCCTGAACCCGCCGGGAACAAACTGGGTAGTGTGAGACTTGAGTCAGATGGCGAGTGACGTAAACAAACAAACATGGAGGAGACCGAGACACCGCCTCATTGCTATCACTGG
>NZ_JADCSA010001406.1 GCF_015070385.1 Nocardioides malaquae
GTAGGCCAGGAAGACTTAGCAAGACAAGGTGAACTTGCCCCCCCTTGGCTCACAGAACGTCATGGCTACGATCCGACTTACTAGAAATAGTGTGTATTTACAGTATCACTTCATTGGCTAATAAAAAGTTAACACTCCACAGTGGGATATTAGACCACACAACTCTTTTCATTGGGGCCCTAACCCTTCTGTTTGCTAGTCTCATGTGGAAGTCGGGGGCGAGGCGGGC
>NZ_JADCSA010001407.1 GCF_015070385.1 Nocardioides malaquae
TCCCTGTCGCACAGAAAAAGATTTCCCGGTCCTGCGAGACACTACTGTGGCCCCTTGCTGGAGATGGATACCATGAGCCCACACACACACACACACACACACAAACACGCACACATGCGCACACACACACACACACACACACACACACAACCTTACTTGAATAAGATAGACAATACCCTCAGCTATCTGGCGTCACCATCAGGAAGTGTGCAATAAAGACACTACTAT
>NZ_JADCSA010001408.1 GCF_015070385.1 Nocardioides malaquae
GAAGGCATTAAAATATTGTAATCTGCATTATACAGTGGCTTCCCTTTTCATTTTTTATATGCTGTTAAAAAATAGGTCAAAATGCTTTTAAGTAGTGGTATGCTTTTAGCATACTGTAGATCGAAATGTATCATTAAGGCAAAGTATAGTATCGCCTTTTTATCTCTAATTTGTCTTGCGTGTGATTGCGGCGTGAATACACAATTCGCAGAACCTAGTCATTCTACC
>NZ_JADCSA010001409.1 GCF_015070385.1 Nocardioides malaquae
AATTTCATCAGGTTGCGTAAATGCTTTCATACAACATAAACATTTAATAACTTTTGAATTATCATTATACCATTTTTTCTTTTCCATCTTACATTTATAACATTTATATAGATAAAAAATAATGTTTATAAATAAAAAGAAAGGTAGTTGACAGACGAGGAAAAGAATAATACTTAAAACGTAAAAGAAGCCTAAAAATATATATCTACTTAGAATCAACAATAAACA
>NZ_JADCSA010001410.1 GCF_015070385.1 Nocardioides malaquae
ATCCGATGTACATGCAGCAGGTGTGTACTACCATAGAAAATGCTATCTAAAGTTGCGATATGCAGCACAACAGCAAGGAGAAACCTGTAAATGGGGGGAAACATTTGACCCTATAACTATTGCACAAATTGTTGCTTTAGTTGAGAATTCAAATGCTTCCTACACAATAACTCACTTATGGCAACTCTATAGAAACCTTAGGGAAGACCGCGGGTATGTATGTTCTTA
>NZ_JADCSA010001411.1 GCF_015070385.1 Nocardioides malaquae
GAAAACGTACATTTCTGTTGGTTAATTTGGTTCTGTTCTTATGGTAAATATGATTGAAACCAGTGTTAGTCCAAAGTATACGTACTTCATCTGAGCCATGATCAGGATAGATGATGTTGGTGTCTGTCTATGTTTTCAAGGGTATTCTTTCTCATATTTCTGAGCGATGCTAACCATTTCTATGTCTTTTCTGTTTGTATGTATGTACTGTATGTACATGTGTCCCAC
>NZ_JADCSA010001412.1 GCF_015070385.1 Nocardioides malaquae
ACATCATCTGTTTTTGTTAGTTTTTCTCTCTCGCTCATGTTGATCCTTTAATGAGGCTTCCCTAGTGATGGACGACTGATTGTTTGACGTAGCGTCCCGAGGAGAAGGGCAGGGTGTTTTATTCTGATGGACTCCGCAGATGTCGCACGAGATAATTGAACATCGTTAGTGATTATTTAGTAAAGACCATGCCTTTAATTTAAAGGCTTCTGATGATGATAGCTCACT
>NZ_JADCSA010001413.1 GCF_015070385.1 Nocardioides malaquae
CATGTGGTAAAGGTCACCCGGCTTGGGAGTCTAACCGCCGCTGCTGCGTGGTTATCATAGCCCATGTGGGTGCCCTCAGACCAGTTACCCAGCAGGCACTCACCCATGTTGAGTGTCAAGCAAGGGAGGTATTGGAGTGACCCAGCTGAGAATCGAACTCCCAACCTCCCGGACACTATACCACAAGGCCACTGAGCCGGTAATTAGACAACTTAAGGATTATAAAAA
>NZ_JADCSA010000144.1 GCF_015070385.1 Nocardioides malaquae
AGTTGCATAGAACAGTAAAGGAAAATGTTTTACCAGTCAGATGATCTCTCCAGGTTTCGGACTTCACAGTCGTAGTACCTGTAGGTGTTTTCACACTGCAGGAGACTATTGGTCTGCTTCTGTGACAATACAAAACAAAAATCATGGTCAGTATCATGTCAAAATCATGTCACTATCATGGTCAGTATCATGTCCGTATAATGATCTGCATTATGGCCAGTGTTGTTAAAGTTACTTTTAAAAAGTAACTAGTTATAGTATTAGTTACTCTCTAAAAAAAGAACTAATTAAGTTAATAGTTACCAATAAAAGTAATTACGGTATGTAACTAGGTTACTTTGTAACTAGTTATTAACAACACTGGGTATAA
>NZ_JADCSA010001414.1 GCF_015070385.1 Nocardioides malaquae
TACATTTGTATTGATTTATACAAATATGCCTGTAAGTTAGGAGTATTCAGCCTTTACGGTTTCCGAGAAATAAATACTTGAATGTCAGTTTTTGCACGTTCCCATTATAAGTCAATGGGGAAATTTAATCCACTAATAAATCAATATAAAATAAACTATACAACATTTCTCTTAGCAAAATACAAGCACACGATTCCCGATGAAGCCGGAATATTTGACAAAGTCACA
>NZ_JADCSA010001415.1 GCF_015070385.1 Nocardioides malaquae
AAAAATGGAAGATCACCTGTGGTGGAACTTGGAGACACAGGAGCAAATGAGGACACTTATTTAACCGCTCGTTCGGGTCGTTTGAAGATATCCAAACCCTACCGTTCTTGGTGGTTGAGAAGAATCAGATAAAATGTTCCAGCATTGCCTGTAGGCTCATTTCTGTTTTTGTGTTTGTTTATTAGGAGGCTTTTTTTTTAATGATTTTCTGCCTGCTACCTTTCCTTC
>NZ_JADCSA010001416.1 GCF_015070385.1 Nocardioides malaquae
CACTGCCGCTATGAACGAGCCGGGGCTCCAGTCGTGAACGAGCCCGCTCTGCTTGTGAAGTGGGACGATGGAGAGACACACAAGCCTACTTGGAAATGGCTTTCGCCTACTTGTAGGTTATCAAACCATGTATTTATATGAGTGAATATCCATTTTGATAATAAAGCCCCATTAACATTTCATGTACAGCTGCTATTTAAAATAATAATAAATGAATTCGGACTTTGG
>NZ_JADCSA010001417.1 GCF_015070385.1 Nocardioides malaquae
ATTGCCCAAAAAACTTACATACTGCTTGGTACGATAAAGAAAAAATAGAACATGTAATTTATAACCTGCTATCAAATGCTTTCAAATTTACACCAAAGGAAGGGAATGTTCAGTTAAGTGTTATCCCCATCGACTCTAAAAAGCAAATAAAACTATCGGTTTCCGATACTGGATCGGGAATTCCAAAAGAAGAATTAGAACTCATTTTTGATTTATTTTATCAATCCA
>NZ_JADCSA010001418.1 GCF_015070385.1 Nocardioides malaquae
GTAACATACCTGTGTGAACTGAACAGCCTGTAACGTATTCCATGTGGCGAGTGTCTGTCCATCACAAAAACCCTCGCACCAGTCACTGAATGCGTGAAAAAGTTGTTTGAATGCTTAAGAGGGATTTCTTTTAGTTGGCCCCCAGGTTGGTTGCAATCAGTCTTCTAATGGCCTGAAAACCAGAGCCTCAGAGGCTAAATCTATCTTATATATACCAACTCCCATATC
>NZ_JADCSA010001419.1 GCF_015070385.1 Nocardioides malaquae
CCTCTTGAGATATAGTGGATTAGAAGTATAAAGCACCTTTCAGATTCATATTCAGAAGACTTTATTGCCTTGACTCTTAACATGTGAGGAATTTGGTTTTGGTACAGTAGAGTGTAGGCATGCCACAATTCACTCAACTCACGATTCGATTCAAATCATGATTCTTTTCAACACAAATTATTTTCCAAAAATATGACTGATACAAACTTCCCAGCTATTAATCTCATT
>NZ_JADCSA010001420.1 GCF_015070385.1 Nocardioides malaquae
TGTTATACATAAGCCTAGTGTACATAATTTAAATAATGTTGAAACTAAGTATTGAAATCTCCTTCTCTTACAGCTTAAACAGCCAAACACAGATTGGACGCTGACGAAAAATCAGAACTCATCTCTCAAAAGGTAAAACATCATTTCTCATGTTACCATAGCGAGGTTATGGTAACACTTTACTAAAATGTCGGATCTATATGATTCATTATAATCACGTTTATAATG
>NZ_JADCSA010001421.1 GCF_015070385.1 Nocardioides malaquae
CTTATTGTTTGTATTGACGGGCAAATACTTAGGTCTCAGGCCTATGTAAGGATTGCCTACAGCTGAAACATCTATCACTCCTGTTAATTTGATAACATTTTGATATATTTCACTGAGAGTTTGTTATTACGATTCTCATTGCAGTACTGGTGCTGGGGGAGCTATATTGGTACCAGGTGGCGGCTGCCCAGGGGAAGTGGTAAATTCCCTTTTTTCTGTTCTGCTATT
>NZ_JADCSA010001422.1 GCF_015070385.1 Nocardioides malaquae
GGTACATTATAGTTTAATGAAGATATAATGCTGGCATTATTCTATAATGAGGAAACCCTCAATATACTGCATTGTTGTGGGTGAGATAGCAACAAGCTATAACACGAGACCTTAAATGTTTACTGTAAATACTTCGCAAACAAACTCACTGTGGTCATGTAACTCTACCGGCGTGGGTGCGTGCGTGCGTGCGTGTTTCTGCTTGTTTTTGGGGAGAGGACAGAATAT
>NZ_JADCSA010001423.1 GCF_015070385.1 Nocardioides malaquae
TCCAAGGACGTCACATATCGTAGCGCCGCATTTAATATCAGAAAGTAAAGGCATCGAACCTGCCACGCTTTCATCTCTTTAAAACGTTATTCCTTGAGAGAAGATATAGTCTGGAGTTCCCCGTGGCAAATAATAATGGCTTGATTAAACTTCAGCAACGAAAAGCGTTATATTCCGTCTGGCCAAGTCCTTTCCTTGACGCGCAGCGCGGTGTTATCATGTGTCTGA
>NZ_JADCSA010000145.1 GCF_015070385.1 Nocardioides malaquae
AAGCAGATTTGCATAAGGCGAATTGCTATCATTGTGGGCTGTGGTCGGGTCGGTCATGGTCGCCCCAAAATGGACAATAATGCAATTTTGGACTATACAAGCCATTGACAAGTTTTTTCATCATGAAAAATCTACAAAATCAGGTAAAAAATGTTTTTTGGCTGGAATTCTCCTTTAAGAGATTTGATGGCAAAGAGCCATCTCGCGAAGGGAGAATCAGGCTTAGCATTTTGTGTGTGAGGTTTTCAGTTTTGATTCGCGGGTCCTTGATATGAAAATGTTTGAGAAGCACTCATTTAAAAGAAGGATGGAGAGATCTCTGACACCGTGTGTGTTCAGCTTTAACAATAACAGGCTGTTGCGAAAACA
>NZ_JADCSA010001424.1 GCF_015070385.1 Nocardioides malaquae
TGTCAATACCCATATATGGAAGGTTTCTGTTCCACTTCCACAGGTGAGGGCGGGCCATTCAGCCTGTGTCTTGGGGAAGGTGATGTATGTTTATGGAGGATACAACCTGACTGGGTGGACCAATGACATCTATGAATTGGACACCTCCACCATGATCTGGTCTTTCATCAACACCAGAGGAGCTCCAAGTCGGAGGCCACGCCGCCTTAGGAAGGCAACCTTCGTTGA
>NZ_JADCSA010001425.1 GCF_015070385.1 Nocardioides malaquae
AGCCTCCAGGGGGCGTGCCTGCGCAGTGTCATGCCGATTGTTCCAATGGCGCCGGAGATTAGCTTGTTAACAGACAAATAGACGAACCCACACGGACGAATACATGGGGTGAAAACATAGTCTCAGCCACGCCTATAAAACAATAAAAAAACAGTATCAGTACTTAGACCAAAGCAGCGTTTTGTCCAACCTGTTTTTTTAAATGTCATATATTATAGAACAGGGTTG
>NZ_JADCSA010001426.1 GCF_015070385.1 Nocardioides malaquae
GGTATTGCAAAGTAATAATTCCCAAGTAGGCCTACAGTAAATAGTTTTGGAAGAGCTCAGCTTGTCGCTCGTGTCCTCCTGTGTTGTTGCTATACTCTGTGTGTCGGGGTGTGTGTGTCAGAGAGAGAGAGTGAGAGAGGGAAAGAGAGCGAGAGAGAGAGAGACATAGAGAGACCATGCAGCCCCCGAAAACAGGCTTGTGGTGTGTATTGCAGCAGCAAGCCTGTC
>NZ_JADCSA010001427.1 GCF_015070385.1 Nocardioides malaquae
GTGGCCGCGTGTGCGTAGGACGGCAATGTGACCTTGCACCTCCTTGGCCCACAGAACGGCATGGCTCCGATCCGTCTTAAACTCTCTGATGATAAGAAACTTGTGTCTCTCTGGGTCTCCCCCGCTGGACTGACAGACTCTGCCGTGTACAAGTCGGGGGCCAAGCGGGCTTTGGGAGTCAATGTGAACTTGCAACTCCCCGGCTTTCAGGGGGACGTGGCTGGAGGA
>NZ_JADCSA010001428.1 GCF_015070385.1 Nocardioides malaquae
ATGCAGCCCCCATGCAGTCGGTACATGTGATCGATGTAGTGTGGCCTACAAACAGCCCACATGCAGTCGACACATATGAACGATGCATACAGCCTACATGCAGTCGATACATATGATCGATGTAGTGTAGCCTGCTTACAGCCTACATGCAGTCAATACATGTGATCGATGTAGCGTGGCCTGCATGCAGCCCACATGCAGTCGGTACATGTGATCGATGTAGTGTGG
>NZ_JADCSA010001429.1 GCF_015070385.1 Nocardioides malaquae
TAACGCGGCTGGGCTCCGGACTTGCAGTAGAGTGGTCACATAGATACAGTGCAGTGGGCAATGTGTCTGGCCTATAGATGCAACACAATGGTCTATATATGGAGTACAGTGGTCTATAGATGCAGTACAGTGGTCTACATTCAGTAAAGTGATCTATTGGAGCTATAGCGACAGTACAGTGGTCTCATACAGCTATAGCTAGAGTACAGTGGTCTCAAACAGCTATAG
>NZ_JADCSA010001430.1 GCF_015070385.1 Nocardioides malaquae
CTGAGGGCACCTTGTCAATGCTGCTCTGAGGGCAGCTTCAATGCTATGCATAGACCAATGTTAAATTGCTGCTCTGAGGGCACCTTGTCAATGCTGCTCTGAGGGCAGCTTCAATGCTATGCATGCATAGACCAATGTTAAATTGCTGCCCTGAGGGCACCTTGTCAATGCTGCTCTGAGGGCAGCTTCAATGCTATGCATAGACCAATGTTAAATTGCTGCTCTGA
>NZ_JADCSA010001431.1 GCF_015070385.1 Nocardioides malaquae
AGCCCTGACGACGAAGCTCTCCTCAAGGCCTTGCAAACACCCGCCGCAAGGCACTAAGGCGTTTGACCCAAGTCAGGCCCGGTTGTCAGGCTCGATCGGCGTCGAGCCTGGCTTGGATGTAGGTGGCGTAGTTCGCGGCTGACCCGATGGCGTGCTTCTCAATGGTGGCGGGGGAGTAGCCGAGGATTTCGGCGATGATGGCCGTGGGCGCGAACTTGGT
>NZ_JADCSA010001432.1 GCF_015070385.1 Nocardioides malaquae
ATTTAATAAAATAATAATGAAAAGAAAAAAACATGAAATTTAAGTTCTGAGAGAAAGAAAAGGTGGTTAACTTTCGCTCTACATATGTCACTTCATGGTGATTATTCGGAAATGGCAGTGACTTCAATGGCTGATTGATTTAATAAAATAATAATGAAAAGAAAAAAACATGAAATTTAAGTTCTGAGAGAAAGAAAAGGTGGTTAACTTTCGC
>NZ_JADCSA010001433.1 GCF_015070385.1 Nocardioides malaquae
ATTTGTGAGAGGTTAAGCCATTCCCCGCAGGATGGCCGGGCGGCCATCGTCCCCTAGTGTTGAAAAAGTCTGCTCCCGGATGATTTCGTCCATGCTGCTGGATAATTCATGACTGGCAGACTGAGGTTTGGTTATTTGTGAGAGGTTAAGCCATTCCCCGCAGGATGGCCGGGCGGCCATCGTCCCCTAGTGTTGAAAAAGTCTGCTCCC
>NZ_JADCSA010000146.1 GCF_015070385.1 Nocardioides malaquae
CTTTTCGGCGGCAAGAAGTCTACAGGCATGCTGCTATACCCTGCATTTACTGAATTGACGCAACTGGATGCACCGAAAGGTATCCTGGGTAATTTGCAGAGAAAAGTCCACACAAGTCATCTCCGATGTAACCTCGCTAAAGTGGGAGGATCGGGGGAGGAGCAAGTTCGCACCCGGGGATTTGGTCCCTACTTGGTCAGACGCGAACTTGAGATTGGATTCGTACTTTGGCAGCGACTGATGTGTCGCAAGAACGCAAGCACAGGCAAGTCGGCGTAGTGAGAAACGGCCTTAGTGTCGATGTGTCCTTGAGCAAGACTCCTAATTCCTCCTGATGAGCAGGTTGCTGCCTTGCATGGTTTCCTCCG
>NZ_JADCSA010001434.1 GCF_015070385.1 Nocardioides malaquae
ATATATCAGTCAGTCAGTCAGTCAGACAGACAGACAGACAGACAGACAGACAGACAGACAGACAGACAGACAGTCAGTCTGTCTGTCTGCCTGTAATGATTTTATTAATTTGATATGATTTTATTAATTTGATATATCAGTCAGTCAGTCAGTCAGACAGACAGACAGACAGACAGACAGACAGACAGACAGACAGACAGACAGTCAG
>NZ_JADCSA010001435.1 GCF_015070385.1 Nocardioides malaquae
AAACTGCGGTTGGGGGACCCCATTTGGTCCCTCAAGGCTTTCCAGAGGGTCCATGACTGGTTCCCAAACTATAGTTCAGGGACCCCCACGGGTCCGTCGAGGGTTTCCAGTGGGTCCATGACTGGTTCCCAAACTGCGGTTGGGGGACCCCATTTGGTCCCTCAAGGCTTTCCAGAGGGTCCATGACTGGTTCCCAAACTATAGTTC
>NZ_JADCSA010001436.1 GCF_015070385.1 Nocardioides malaquae
TATGAATATATAAATTAGATAAATAAGTGTATGAATGAGTAAATGAATAGTTTGATAAATAAATAAATAAATAAATATAAACAGAAAATGAAAGACAGGGAAGAGAATTTGCGATAACTAAAATCACTTTATGAATATATAAATTAGATAAATAAGTGTATGAATGAGTAAATGAATAGTTTGATAAATAAATAAATAAATAAATA
>NZ_JADCSA010000147.1 GCF_015070385.1 Nocardioides malaquae
ATAGTTAATCATGATTAATCGCAAATTAATCGCATATGTTTTATCCATTCTAAATCTTCCTTAAACAAATATATTTTTTAAAGTTTTTAATACTCTTAACATGTATCAATGCCTTGGGAGTAGACAACCGCTTTCTTTATGCAAATTGCAGCCGAAGTAGTAAATGTAATCCCTAATGAGTTGTAGGTTAATAACAGTAATGGTACTCTGGTACTATGGATATCCTTAACACCAAAACATAAGCAGCATGCTAACTGACTGAGAGCTGTGTGCTAAACTACCAATAGGCCAAATGGCTAAAATAAATAAACCTGTGATTAATCTTGAGTTAAAATAATTAATCGCGATTAAGAAAACGTTGAATTAAC
>NZ_JADCSA010000148.1 GCF_015070385.1 Nocardioides malaquae
AAATACATTTACCCGCATTTAATTCCAGATGGGGAATAGCGTCGTACTGGCTGAATTTACACTTGGTTGCACTGTGACACATTGTGAGCTTGAAGAATGGCTATTTACAGAGAACAACACTTGAGCCCAACGCAACCAAACCTTGTCTTTCAGTTCTACTGGATCTCTTCTCCCCTAGTCCCTCCCTGACATTTTAATCTAAATTAATTTGTATTTGTTGACATTGTTGAAATGTCAATATATTTTGTCGTAGTTTTAGTCATCATAGCTTAGTTTTTTATTTCGTTTTTATTTAGGTTTCGTCAGTGAAAAGAGGTAGACATTAAAGTATAACCATCATCAACTAGAATAGTGTCTCCGACTCC
>NZ_JADCSA010000149.1 GCF_015070385.1 Nocardioides malaquae
TATTTTATAGTCGATTGGGACACAATAAACACAATCCTGGGTTCATTTTCGCATTATATCTGTGTTTTTAGATATTTTAGTATTTTGAGTGTTCGTGTCAGGAATGATGATGCAAAATGCATCATCTTTCCTTTCCTCTTTTCATTTCCTGACTACACGACTCCAGGTGACTACCTGCCCCCACAGTGCCCTGTTGACTAACTCACTCTGGTGTAACCAATGTCACCAATTACATTTCTGAACTCAGAAGGCAGCTGAGGAAACTAGAGTCTTGTTGCCAGATCTTGCAGAGAAATAAGCAACCAGGTGTATCTAAAAGCTCACAACACACCACATATAGGATGTGAGCTTGTAGATTTGCTCTT
>NZ_JADCSA010000150.1 GCF_015070385.1 Nocardioides malaquae
TGTTTGTTTTGGCGGGAGAATTGGGCTCAGATGATGGCATGCAGTCTTGGTTTCTGTTGCTTGGGTTCCTGCGCTTGCCTCTCGCCATCAGATTATCTCTAGTGTTACTTTGTTCTGCTATTTCTGACAGTGGCTAGACCGTCCTATAGGCCTGTGTGTTCGGAGTGCTGTAAACCTGTTTTCCTGTTTTCTTTCAGCCAGTTATGGGAACAGAGTGTTCTGCTTTCGGGCGTGTAGTCTTTCCTGTCTACTGGTCTTCAGCTGTTCCTGTGGGCCTGTGTCCTGAGTCCACCAGGCAGGTCGCTTGGAGCAGAAAAGTTGGTCTTACCTGTGGTCCCATGGCTCAAGTTGCTCATGGGGGGCTG
>NZ_JADCSA010000151.1 GCF_015070385.1 Nocardioides malaquae
GTCAAGTAGTTTTAAAGTATATATGGGTATGGTGGTCTATTTCTAAAACTCTAGGAGTGATTGATCTTTTTTACTGCACCTTCAGGAGGGAGATGCACTTTGGAAATAGATGCCCTTTGGAAATTTGATGTACTTATTGAAACTCCTTGGGTCATGTAGTTCCAGAATATATGAGGGTCGATATCCAAAAGCCTAGGAATGATGGTTTTTATTTTTTCCTGCACCTTCAGGAAGGAGATGCATGATGGAAATAAAATATAATCTCCCAGAGAAAATTAATTTCAGATTATATATGGTTTTGCTGGTGCACCTCCAAAATCCTAAGATTGTTTTTTTTTTTTTTTTTTCAAGTTTAGGAGATAAAT
>NZ_JADCSA010000015.1 GCF_015070385.1 Nocardioides malaquae
GGTCGGGGTCGATCAGTCTGGTCTTGATGGCCCATCCGAGGAATCGGCTGGCGATCCCGCGTGTGGTGGTTCCGCCGGCCTGCCAGGCGTCGAGGTCGCCTTGGGTGAGGTCTTCGAGGCGGACTCCGCGTGCACGGAGCCAGGTCACGAAGTCGATGGCGACGGTGACGGTTTGCTTGGACCGGAGGAAGGTGCCGCGGCTGGTGCCGTCGGCCTCGTTCATCCGGCGCAGGATGTGCCAGCGGATGAAGCGGGTGATGACCTCACGGTCGTCTGGGTGGGCGAGTCGTTCGATGGCACCGGGAGCCCAGTCGTTGAAGCGGTCAAGGTAGAGGTCCTTGCGGGGGAGCGCACCGTGTTCGACCAGGAGCCCGCGAACGTAGTCGCGCGTCCGGGAGGGCGGCAGCGAGTCCAGCAGCTCGTGGGTGACGTTGCGGTGGCCGCGGACCTGTTCGAAGAACGCGCGCACGTGGGTTTGCTTGATCCAGGTCAGGCCGCTGTTGGCTCGCTTCATGTTCTTCATGGCTTCGCTGATGGCGACGAGCTCGGGTGCGGTCTGCCCGGTGACCGGGTCGGCCAGCATCGAGTCCACAACGAGGTTCAGCTCGCAGTGCATGCAGCGTCCACCGCGATAGAGCTCGGCTTCGGCGCCACACGCGACACAGTCGATGTTGAGGGTGACACCTGAGCAGGTCCGGCAGGTGGGCCTGCCGTCAGTCCGTCCGGGGAGAACACCCTCGTGGCCGCAAGCGCATCGGCCGCGGTGGCGCTTGGCGGCCTGGTAGCAGTAGCCACAGATCCGCCCATCGGGCCACCATGCGGAGGTCGGGTGGTGCTCGTTGCAGCGCGCGCACGGATCCGGCCAGGCGGCTGGGTCGCCTGGCTTCCTGGGACGCGCCATCAGTCGTCGGACTCGTCAGGAACGACGCGGACCCGTCGGGCGACGGGACTACCGGGCTTGATGCCGAGGTCCTCGGGCCGCTTGGGAGCGTTGGCCGTGGCAGCGGCGCGCATTTCGACGTAGGGCTCGAAGAGGTCGTTCGGGGTGCAGTCGAAGATGTCACATAGGGCTGCGAAGGTGCGTGCGGGAATCCGGTCGGGAGCCTGGGTGACGAGTCGATGCACCTGGGCGTTGGACAGGTTCACGCCACGCGACTTGAGTAGCGGGATGAGCTCGGTGGTCTTCCAGAGGTTGTGCTCGGCCATCACCTGGCGCAGACGCCAGTGGTAGCCGACGCGTCGTTGCTCAGCCATCGTGACCACCATCCTGGTTGTCGAGTCGTAGGCGCCGGTTGATCATCTGCTGGATCGTCTTCTGTTTGAAGTCCGAGGACACCGATGTGTACAGCGACGTGGTCGAGGCGTGTTGGTGCCCGACCTGCTGCTGGACGAAGAACGGGTCGTAGTCGGCTTCGATCAGGTGCGTCACGTAGGAGTGGCGCAGACAGTGCAGCGTGAGCTCCTGCGGAAGGCCGGCTTGCTCGCGTGCGCGGGCGAAGGCGCGTTCGAAGGTTCGCAGGCTCGCGGCGCCGGCCCGTTCCGAGGGCCAGAGACACCGGGACCGGTCGGCGGTCGGGAAGAGCGCGCGGCCGGCCGGGGAGAGCCAATGCTGGAGAAGGTCGACCACCCAGTCGAACTCCGGTGTGGTGAGAACGGTGCGCCGTCGTGGCCCGGAGCCCCGCATGCCCTTGGCCCAGCGCACCTGCACGGCCCCGAAGTTCCGGTACGCCGGGACCTTTGGGTTGGGGCCGAAGTCGACGTACTCCAACTTGGTCAGTTCGCGTCGTCGGAGCCCGTATGCGTAGGCGACCTTCAGCGCGGTCGAGTCACGCAGCGCCGGCAGCCACCGTTTGGTGCCCTTGGCGTACTCGGCGTCGACGAAGTCATCGGCGGCGTCGAACAGGCTCTGCATCTCGGGGCGGGTCAGGGCCCGTCGCCCGGTGGGCACGTCGTCGTCGGTGCTGTGACGTGGACTGTTCCAGTCGAAGACGATCTGCGCCGGGATGTCATCGAACACTCGGTCGCAGAACGCCACCCAGCCGTACCGGGTATCGCTGACATAACGCGTGAACGCACGGATCGCCGTGGTGTAGGAACGCAGCGTCGAGACCTTCAGCGGCGGCTCACCGGTGCGTAGGTCGGCGAGGAACTCCTCGAAGTGATGAGCCAGCCAGGTCCACGGGTACTCGTTGGTGTGCTCCTGGAATCGCGTCACAATCCGGGACGAGGTCTTGATGTGGGCCGTCGTCAGGCCGCGTGCCAGCTGCTGCGCACGCCAGCCATCCAGCATCGCTTCGAACACACGGTCATCAGCCCGCAGCAGCCCGATCGAGTCGTCAACCAGATAGTCGGGGATCCGTCCCGGCACAAGCTCCATGTTGCAGACCGTACGCGAGAAACTCGCATTAAACGAGAGGCAACCCTGTTGAGCAGGCGTTATGCGGCTACTCAAGCGCACATCCGAGCCTGGCCCGAGTAGAGCAATCCACGCCGCGGCCTGCGGAAACACCGCAATGCGGGTGCGCGACGAGCTCTCTCATCTGTTTGAACTCGTCGTACTTTTGCTCCGATAATCTACATTATGTCAGTTACTAGTCTGCGTATTGCATCGGATGAATCAATCGCGGGCGGCTATCCCGCTGCCCCGCTGGCAGGACTGAACCCAGCTCTGACCCGCGGAAACGCAGCACCGAACGTCGTCGTAACGGCGTCAAACCGTGCGTGGCGGCGGAACGATCAGGCGTTGCGCGGCCACCGCGACACGCCCTTGACCTGCGTAAACACAGATGGCGTCTCATCGGATGCATCATGGAATCACTGGATGAAACCAGATTCTCGGGAGGATCCGATGCAGGTTGATGGCTCCGGACGGGTCCGCCTGGTCGAGTCGGTGCCGGTCCTCCGGCCCGACGAGCAGGTGCTCCAGAAGATGCTCGAGGGCTGGCGAAACCAGCAGCTGTCACGCAACCTGCAGTTCGCGACCATCGACCAGCGGCTACGGGTGGTGGAGCGCTTCATCAGCCACGTCAACGAAGACCCGTGGAACTGGACGCCCGCGCTCGTCGAGGAGTTCTCGGCGGACCTACGCACCCAGAAGCACGTTGCCCACTCGACGCTGCGCGGCTATCACTCCGCGTTGCGTGCCTTCACCAGCTACATCAGCAATTCCGACTACGGGTTCGACGTCGTGTGCGAGCGGTTCTTCGGCACCCACCCGGCGCAGGTGTTCTTCGACTGGAACACCGCTCCCCACGTCCAGGAGTACGACGGACGCCCGAAGAAGCGTCCGTACACCCGTGAGGAGATCAGTCAACTCTTCGACCACGCCGACGACGAGGTTGAACGGATCGGCAAGTCGGGCCGCAAGGGCTGGCAGGCCGCGTACCGGGACGCGGTCATGATGAAGATCGCGTACGGCTACGGGCTCCGGTTCAACGAGTTGAGGCACCTACAAACGGTCGACTTCGCCCGCAACCCACACGCCCGAGAGTTCGGCGCGTTCGGCGTCTGCAAGGTTCGCTACGGCAAGGCGAAGCGGTCCTCGCCGCACAAGCCGCGGAGCGTTCTCACTGTCTGGCGGTGGACGCCCGGCATCATCGAGGACTGGCTCGCCAACGGCCGCGGTGATCCGGGCACCCTGGACCTCTTCCCTAGCGAACGCGGCGGACTGGTCGTCGAGTCGACTCTGATCCGACGGGTCCGGCGCTACTGCGAGGAGTTGGGATTCTCCGATGGGCTCGATCTCCACTCGTTCCGTCGTTCGTACGCCACTCACCTGCTCGAAGCTGGATGGGACCCGCGGTTCGTGCAGGACCAGATGGGCCATGAGCACGGGGCGACAACCGGCATCTATCACTTCGTGTCCGACGAGTTCAGGCGCTCCACGCTCAGGAGCGCCTTGGACCGTACGGTGAAGGAAGCCATGGCCCGCAAGACCGAGGACGGAACATCATGAAGCGCAAGGTCGACTACACGTGGCGCCTGGCCGAGCTGATGGCCGCCCGGGGCCTGCACAACACCACGGATCTCATTCCCCTGCTGGCCGAGCGCGACATCAATCTGTCTCGACCGCAGGTGTACCGGCTGGTGAACCAGCGGCCGGAGCGCGTCTCCCTGATGTTGATCGCGGCGCTGTGCGACATCTTCGAGTGCGAGTCGACGGACCTGTTCACGACGACGGCGACGGATGTACGCGTGCGCAAGACGGGCACCGCTTCCCCGCCGAACGTCGTCTCGCTCGACCGCAGCGTGCGGCCGCGGCGCGCAAACATCCTCGACGAGTAGCGCCAGGAGCATCGATGGATCCGAAGCCGACGGGCCTCTCCCCTCGCTCGACCGTCCAAGGCCGTCCGCGCGCGACGAGCACTCGCGACGATCCGTGTGCTCGCTGCGGCCGGAACATCCCCAGACTCGCAGCCAACTGGCCAGAAGGCCGACTCTGCAACATCTGCTACTACGACGCCGTGCACACCCGCGGAACCTGCCCAGAGTGCCTCCAGGATCGGCTCCTGCCGGGCCTGCGCGCCACCGATCGCCAGCCGATCTGCTCGACATGCGCTGAGATCCCCGTCGACTTCCACTGCGAGCGCTGCGACGTCGAAGCAGCGCGACATCGCGGACGGCTCTGCGTCCGCTGCGCACTCCGCGACGACCTCCACGGGCTGCTCGGTGGCGTGCCAAGCGATCCCGCACTGCTCGGCCTGGTCGATGCTCTCTGCGCGTCGGACAGGCCCGAGTCGATCCTCGTTTGGAAGCGGTCGGCCAAGGTCCAGGAGCTGCTTCGCGGGCTCGGTAACGGCGCCATCGCCGCGTCGCACGAGGGTCTCGACTCCGTGCCCGGCAAGCCCGCCGAGCATCTCCGGGCACTGATGCAGCACCACGGCCTACTCCCCCCTCGCGACCCCTACCTGCCGCGCTTCGAGAACTGGATCGAAGCCAAGCTCGACGGACTCCCCGACGAGGTACGGCAGCCGGTTCAGCACTTCGCCACGTGGCACCACCTGCGGCGCATCCGCGCCAAGGCCGGGGCTGGCGCACCCACTCGCGCGCCAATCCACTCCGCGAAGCAGGAGATCACCGAAACAGTGAAGTTCCTCGTGTGGCTCCACGAGACGTATCAGCGCACCGCGGCCACCTGCACTCAGCAGGACGTCGACGAGTGGCTCGCCGCCGGACCGACGACGCGCAGTGCGATCAGAACGTTCTTCGTGGTCGCGAAGCAGGCGCGTCTCAACACGGCGGTGACTGTTCAGCACCGATCCGCGAAGAGCAGCCCATCTCTCAGTCAGGATCAACGGCTCGCCTGGATCCACGAGCTCCTCACGGGCACCAGCGAGTCACTCCCCTACCGCGTCGCCGGGATGCTCCTGTTGCTCTACGCCCAGCCGCTGGTCAAGGTCGTCACCTTTCCGACCAGCATCGTCGACGACGCCGACTCTGGGATGAGCATCGTTCTCGGCACGCATCCGACCGATGTTCCCGAGCCGTTCGCCTCGCTCATCAGGGAGCACCTTGCCGCACGGCCGAACCTACGCACGGGCGCCGGATCCGACAGCCCGTGGCTTTTTCCAAGCACGCTGGCGGGGCGGCATCTGCATCCCAACACCGTCATGGACCGGCTCCGCGACCTGGGCGTCAACCTCCTCGGTGCCCGCAACCGTGCCATCGGTGAGCTCGTCCTTGAATGCCCGCCCTCCCTGGTGGCAGAGGCGCTCGGTTACAGCGCCCAGGTCGCGTTCCTCCACGCCGACAAGGCGGGCGAGCCGTGGGCCCGGTACGCCGGCCGATCCATTAAGACCTAGTCTTCCCTACGCCGGACACCCCGCGGCGAATGGAGAGACATGTCCAATCTCGGTAGTGATCGTCTCGATCTCCGAAAGCGCGACTTAACGACCTCTGACGGCAAGATCCTTCGCGAGGCTACTCTAGCCAATCTAAATTGGGCTGAGCCACGTTTTACCGTTTCTGACGTCACCTCGAATCCCGAGTTCTCCCATTACGTGAACCTCGACCCTTCTCGCGGTGACTTCGGGGTCGTGGCGGTTGACGAAGATAACCAATGGGTGGGCGTCGCCTGGGTGCTTTTCCTGCCATTAGACGATCCGGGTTACGGATTCGTCGACGCTGACACCGGAGAGGTCAGCGTGAGCGTTATAAAGCATGCACGGCGCCGTGGTCTGGGTCGCGATCTGATGGTTCGCGCGATCGAGATGGCTCGTGATCGAGGACATCGTCGGCTTAGCCTCAGTGTTGAGTCGGACAACCCCGCCCTGGCGCTCTATCGCGACCTTGGGTTCGTCGATGTCGACCCGGATCGGCTGCCTGGAACCATGCTGCTGACCTGGTGAAGAAGACGAGGAACCAAACATATGTATGACTCATTGGTTGAGCTTGACAACGCTCTCGGTAAAACTATTCGAATTACGATAGACGAGCCAACGAACGGGAGTTCGCGCGGCTCTGTGGTGCTGGCGCCTCCTTTCGGCGCGACGGCTCACAGCATGTTCCCGTTTGCCTACGCTTTAGCCACGAACGGTTGTCGGGTCGCCCGAATCGATTTTACGGATCACGTAGGTCTGAGCGATGGAGAAGTCGCGGATGCTGCTTTGCCGACTATGCTGGACGATCTTCGGCTCACCCTCGATGCTTTCCCCGATGCCCGAGCTGGAACAGCGAGCCGTGACCACGTGGCGATGGTGGTCGACCGACGACCTCACAAGCGCGGAGGTACAGGTCTTCCCCGACAACCTGGTCGATCTCGTCCGACAGGCGTCTGAGCTCGTTCGCACTGAGGCGGCCAACCCGCCTGGCGAGCTGTAGTCGGGTCAGGCGGCAGGGTCGTTGAGGCGCAAGATCTGAAGGCGCTCGTCGGAGGTGAGGTCCGACTCCGCGAGGACCTTCTGGAGAACCGCAGACTTTCGGGCGATGTAGGTATCGATGTCCATGCCGGGCTCCGCTGCAAGCGCCAGCTTCACGGCCCCGTACTCGTCACGCAGATCTTCCCGCACACGAAGAACGTCGCGAACCGCGAGGTGGTTGCGGACGTTCAACGTGCCCGCCCGGCAGACATAGACGTTCCGCCGCGGGTTCGCATCGGGAGCATGGAAGGCCTCCCGATCGACAACTCCCAGATCGCCGCGGTGAACGTACCCGGCCGAACCCAGGGCGGCGACCGCTGCCGACATCTCCGCTCCGTCGACGATGACGTCGATATCGAGGATGGGCTTGGCCGCCAGTCCTGGCACTGAGGTTGAGCCCACGTGCTCGACTCGCGCGGTCGCCAGTCCAGCGAGAGCCTGCTTCAGGTCGCTTGCGACCAGCGCAAACTGCGCAGGCCACGATGGCGAGTACGGAACCACTTCGATAGGCACTGGGCGATGCTAGCCGCCGGTCTCACCGGGTCTCATCCCCGCCGAATACGCCCGGACTTGATACGCAGCCTGTCCACTACTGTAGATCCGGGTTCCGAGCGAGGGCCCCTCGATCGGACTCCGATCCGTTGCGTCACCATGACTCCATGAGCACCCCGCCGCCCCGTGCCGAGCTCCGACGAGAACTCCGCACGGGCGACGCGATCTTCATCGGACTCGGTTCCATGGTGGGCGCCGGCGTCTTCTCCGCCTTCACGCCGGCGGCCGTGGCCGCCGGCTCGGGGCTGCTCGTCGGCCTGGCCCTGGCCGCGGTCGTCGCCTACTGCAACGCGACGGCATCGGCCCAGCTGGCCGCCCAGTACCCGACCTCCGGCGGCACCTACGTCTACGGCCGTGAGCAGCTCGGCGCTTGGTGGGGGTTCCTGGCTGGCTGGGGATTCGTGGTGGGCAAGACGGCCAGTTGCGCCGCCATGGCGCTCACCTTTGCCGCGTACGTTGCTCCGTCCGGTTGGGAGCGTCCCGTCGCATTGGCCGCCGTGGTGGCGCTCGCCTCGGCGAACTACCGCGGTGTCACCCGCACCGCACGCCTCACCCGGGTCATCGTCGTGATCGTCCTGACGGCCCTCTCCCTCGCCCTGGTCGCCAGCCTCGTCGCCGGTGAGCCGGAGCTCAGCCGCAGCGTTCCCGACCTGTCATCGGGCACCGACTGGTACGGCGTGCTGCAGTCTGCCGGTCTGCTCTTCTTCGCCTTCGCAGGCTACGCCCGGATCGCCACCCTGGGCGAGGAGGTCCGTGACCCGGAGCGGACCATCCCCCGGGCCATCCAGACGGCACTGCTGCTGGCCGTGCTCGTCTACGGCGCGGTGGCCGTGACGCTGCTCGCAACCCTGGACGCCTCCGGTGTCGCCGCCTCCGCCACCCCCGTGGCGTCAGCGGTGGACGCCTCATCCTGGGCCTGGGTCGACCCGGTGGTCCGGCTCGGGGCTGCCGCCGCCTCGTTGGGAGCTTTGCTCGCGCTGATGGCCGGGATCGGACGTACGACCTTGGCGATGGCGCGGCACCACGACCTCCCCCACTGGCTCGCCGCGGTCCACCCCCGCCACCAGGTCCCCCACCACGCCGAGATCGCGCTCGCGGTCGTCGTCAGCCTCCTGGTGATGACCCTGGACCTGCGCGACGTCATCGGATTCTCCTCGTTCGGCGTGCTGCTCTACTACTTCGTCGCCAACGTGTCCGCCTTCACGCAGGAACCCGATCGACGACGGTTTCCCCGGGCGTTGCAGGTGGCAGGTGCCGTCGGCTGCGCGGTGCTGGTGGCCACCCTGCCGGCAACCTCGGTGGTCGCGGGCGTGGCGGTCCTGGCCGTCGGGGTGATCTACCGGCTCAGCCGGCGCTCGCGAGGGAGAGCTTCACGGCGAACCCCATGAAGAGGGCACCCGCAGCGGTCGAGGCTCCAGCCGTGAGCGCCTGCCGTCGACGCGCCACCGCGGACAGGTGCGCTCCGGCCAGCACGAGCACCGACAGGTAGCAGAAGCTCGTGAGCGTGACCATCGATCCCAGCACGAGGAAGGACGCCCAGGGGTGGGCGTAGGTCGGGTCGACGAACTGCACGAAGAACGAGACGAAGAAGAGGATCGCCTTCGGGTTGAGCAGGCTGACGACCAGGGCCCGACGGTAGGCCGCCGCAGGGGTGACCGCGGTTCCACCGACTCGCTCGATCTCGTCGACGAGCTCCGACGCGCCTCTCCCCCGGTGGCGGCGCCACGCGCCGATCCCCGAGAGCAGCAGCCCGAAGCCCAGCCACCCGAGGTAGCCGGCTCCCAGGAACTTGATGACGGTGAAGAGCAGCGGATGCGCCTGCAGCACCGAGGCGACGCCCGCCACGGCGAGGATCATCAACACCGCGTCGCCGGTCCAGACGCCCGCTGATGCAGCGTAGGCCGGACGCGCACCCGAACGGCTGGCCGTCGCGAGCACGTACAGGGAGTTGGGCCCCGGCAACAGGATCATGACGACGAGACCAGCCACGAAGGTGGGGAGATCGACGACACCTAGCACGCCGTCGATTGTGACACGGATTCCCCTACCATCTGGCCATGACGTCTCGCCTTCCTCGCCGTGCCGCTGCGGCATCGTCCCTGCTCGTCGCCGCCCTCCTTGCCGGTTGTGGCAACGACGACTCGACGGCGTCCGGAACGTGCGACTACCCCGATGCAGGCGCCGCGGCCAAGGAGGTGGACAAGCCTCCGGCTTCACCCGACCAGGACGGACCGCTGGACGCTGTCCTGCGACTGGGCCAGGGCGACCTGACGATGACGCTCACCCCCGACGAGGCCCCGTGCACGGTCAACAGCTTCGTGTCCCTGGTGGAGCAGGGATGGTACGACTCCACCGAGTGCCACCGGTTGACGACCGAGGGCATCTTCGTGCTGCAGTGCGGAGACCCCACGGCGACAGGGACCGGCGGCCCCGGCTACACCATCCCGGACGAGGTCGACGGCAGTGAGACCTACCCGGCCGGCACGGTCGCCATGGCCAGGACCAGCGCCCCCGACAGCGGCGGGAGCCAGTTCTTCCTCGTCTACGAGGAGAGCCAGCTGTCGGCCGACTACACCGTCTTCGGCTCGTTCGGGGACGACGGGGTCGAGCTGCTGCGACAGATCGCGCGCGGCGGCACCGCCGACGGCACGACCAGCGGACCGCCGGCGACCCCGGCCGAGATTGAGACGATCACCCTCGAACGGGAGTGACCCCTCAGGTTGCGGTACGGAACTCGATCGGCTCCCCGATCTGGACGGTGCGGCTCACCGAGCAGAGGCGGTCACGGCTCTGCTCGAGCGAGCGCTGGATCACCGAACGGGCAGCGTCGCCCTCCTCGCCCGGAGGGAACTCCAGGTCGAAGGTCAGGCGCAGGCCGGTCATGTGGTTGCCCTGCTCGTCGCGGACCTTGTCGCCCTCGCTGACCACCTCGAACTTCGTCGCGGCCGCGCGCTTGCCGGTGATCAGGTCCACGTCGATGGCGCTGCATCCCGCGATGGCGGCGAGCAGGAGCTCGACCGGTGAGAAGTCGGGATCCTCTCCCCCGGTGCCGAAGTAGGTCTCTCCCCCACGGCCGTTGGTGGCCTTGAAGCGGCCGTGGCCGATCTTGCTCACCGTCACGGCGCGGTGGTTCTCGGCGGGAGCGGGCGTGGCGGGTGCAGGCACGTCGGTCATGGCCCGATCATAGAGAACCGCCCCGTTGGCCGGGCCGTCAGTCCGACGGCACCGCACAGGCCGGCAGGTCGAACCACCGCAGGTGCTCGAAGTCGGCGGAGAGGTCGCCGGGATGGCTGTCCAGCGACGGCGGGTCGGCGGCCGCCAGGATCTCGGTGGCCTCGCTCAGGTGCTGGGCCAGCAGCTCCTCCCCTCCCCTGGCCTGCGAGGTCGGGAACCGCGGGACCCCGTCGGCGTACGTGACGGCGCGCAGGCTCAACGGCGGCTCGACCACCCCGGCCCGATGACGCCACAGGCCGGTGGCCGGGTCGAAGAGGTAGTCCCCCAGCAGGCGCCATCCCTCCCGGGCGACCAGCCGGACAGCCTCGACGAGGTAGTCGGCCACCGCGTCGGAGATGAAGTAGTTGAAGTTGACGCGCACCCAGCCGGGCTTGATGCCCTCGCATCCCCCGCTGATCTCGCGGTCGAACTCCGCCGACCGTTCCAGGTCGATGCCCAGCAACCGGTGGCCGTAGGGACCGGCGCACGAGCACCCGCCTCGCGCCTGGATGCCGAAGAGGTCGTTGAGCAGGGCGACGACGTAGTTGTGGTGCAGGTGCCGCCCAGACGGGGAGCGCACGACGAAGGAGACGATGGAGAGGCGTTCGGCCTCCAGGTTGCCGAGCAGCTCGACCGCCGGCTCACTCCCCCACGCCTCGACCGCCCGACGCAGCAGGCGCTCCTCCTCGGCACGGATCGTCTCGACTCCGACGGCCTCCTTGAGCTGGAAGACCAGGCCGGCCCGGATCGACTCGATGATCGCCGGAGTGCCGCCCTCCTCGCGCACCTCCGGATCGCCGACGTAGCGGTGGTCGTCGGAGTTGACGTAGGAGACCGTCCCGCCACCGGGCACGTCGGGCACCCGGTTGCCGAAGAGCTCCCGGCGCGCCACCAGCAGTCCGGGCGTCGAGGGGCCACCGATGAACTTGTGCGGACTGATGAAGAGCGCGTCCTTGTGCGACCCCGGCCGCTGGAGGTCGCCGTTGAAGTCGATCGCGACGTAGGGCGCGGCTGCAGCGAAGTCCCAGAAGCTCAGGGCCCCGTGGGCGTGGAGCAGCTCAGCGATGCCGTGGGTGTCGGAGACGATGCCCGTCACGTTGGAGGCGGCCGAGAACGACCCGATCTTCAGCTCCCGGTCAGCGTGACGCTCCAGCTCCCGGCGGAGCACCGCCTGGTCGATGCGCCCGTCGGGGTCCTCGGGAATCGTGACCACGTCGGCGATCGACTCACGCCAGGGCAGTTCGTTGGAGTGATGCTCGTAGGGTCCGATGAAGACCACCGGACGCTCCGAGGCGGGGATCTGACGGCCGAAGCCGTAGCGGTCCTCGAGGGCCGACGGCAGTCGCAGTCCCATGACGCCGATGATCTTCGCGATCGCCGCGGTGCTGCCGGAACCGGTGAAGAGCACGACGGAGTCGTCGCCACCGCCCACGCACCCTCGGATGATCTCGCGCGCCTCCTCCCGCAACCGGGTGGTCTGCAACCCGGTGCCGGACGACTCGGTGTGGGTGTTGGCGTAGGAGACGAGCACCTCGCGGCGCAGGAACTCCTCGAGGAAGTCCAGCGCCCTGCCCGAGGCCGTGTAGTCGGCGTAGGTCACCCGTCGACGTCCGTAGGGCGTGGTCATGACGTGGTCGTCACCGACGACCGCGTCGCGCACCGTACGCAGGAGTGCCCCGGCACCGGGCTCCTCGCGGAGTCCGGTGCCGGGGCGGGTGAGGTCCTGGGGGGTCATGCCCCCATCATCACCGGATGACCACGCGGATGCGCTGCTGACCCACCACGATCGAGGGGGCAGCCGGCGTCACGGCCTCCGGCACGGCGCGGTCGTCGTCACCGCGGCCCAGGACGAGCACGGCCTGGTCATTGCGGGCGCTCTTGGCGACGTACTCCTTCAGCGCTGCGACGGAGTCGTTGGACCAGTCGCCGTAGTGGCGACGGCCGCCTCGCACCCACGCCGGCGTCGACGTGCCCTTGAACCGCCTCGGCACGACGAGCGACACCTTGCGACGCACGGTCTGCTTCGCGTTCTTCAGCACGACGCGCAGGACCATCTTCTTGCCGGCCTTGGCCACGACGGGCCCGCGGACCTTGACCCACTTGCCCTTGGCGCGCTGCTCCACACCGGCGACCCGCAGGCGAGCGGTGCTCTGGGAGAGCGTGATGTCGGACTCCACGGAGTCGACCTCCACCCCGGAGAGCCGCTGCAGCTGCCAGAGCAGGTCCGGCGCCTCGCCCACGGCCTCGCTGGCCAGGTCCCATCCCGCCGGGTGGCGGTCGGTGCGCTCGAGGGTGAAGGGAGCCCCCTTCTCGTCGGTGCCGGTGATCGTCCAGCTGACGAGCCCGTTGCCCTTGGCCCAACCGTCGACCGCCCGGTCGTTGGTGGTGGCGTTGTGCATCCACACGACCTCAGGTGCATACAAGGGCACCGTGACGGTGGACGTCCCGCTGAAGCTCCGGTTGCCGTAGCGGCTGGTCGAGCTGATCGTGGTGCCGTCGGGCACAGGCCCGAGGACGCCCGAGATGCCGGCGAGCCGGTCGTTGTCGATCACACCCACGGGGGCCCCGAGGTTGGCCACCTTGAACGGGGTGTTGGCCGAGTCCTCCTGCACGTAGACCGCCTCGGCCGGGTGCAACGCGGCCGAGGTCTGGCCCATGTAGGCGAGCGGGTGGCCGAATCCGACGACCGAGCCCTGGCAGACGGAGGTGACGGTGCCGACGCCGGAGTAGGTCACGGTGCCGGAGGAGACCGAGGCGCCCAGGTTGCCGCCGGCAACGATGGCCTCGCGGCCGACGCTGCCCACCGCTGCCCCGGCAGAGCGCGGGCTGCGGATCCACGGCCGGTCGGCGACCTTGGCGATGCGCGCGGGGTCGATGCCGGTGGCGCTCATCGGGACCTGGAGGCGCGTCATGCCGCGCGCGGCCTGGTCCTTCGACACGCCCGCGGCTCCGGCGACCGTGCCCGCCAGCGAACCGCGCAGGGAGACGTTCGAGCGAGCGGACTGACCCCGGTGCAGGTCGTCCATGTGCTCGTAGGGAGTGATGCCTGCGACCTTGCTGGGTCCCCACGAGAGCCCGTAGGAGACAGCGCCGATGAGGCGGCCGTCGGCTGCATGGACCGGCGAGCCGGACATGCCGGCCCAGATGCCGCCCGCAGCGTCGATGTCGGGCGAGCTGAGGTCGGCGATGATCATGTCGACACCGGCCGCGATGCCATCCTTCACCACGCCCAGAACCTCCCCGGTGAAGGAAGCGGGCGTCGTCCCCCGCGCCACCGTCAAGCCGGTGACGCTGTCTCCCGACGCGAGGGCCGCCGCCGGGAAGGCGACCGGGCACTCACCTGCCGGGGCTGCCGGGGCAGCCGACACGGCTGCCTGGTTCAAGGCAGTGACGCCGGCCAGGCCGCTGGCCAGCAGACCGGCGCCCACGAGTGCGGCCAGTGGCCGCTTCCGCCGATGCAAGTTGTTCATTCGTTCCCCCAAGGGTCAAGCGCACTGTGCGCCCGCTCAACCTAGGCCCAATCGGTGGCAATGACGAGGGTCGAACCGCCGTTCTCCTACGAGGAACCCCGGATTTGAGTACGCCTACTCTGAGGGAATGACCTCCGGCAGCCCCCACCCGACCCTCAGCCTCCGGCGCGACGAGGCCCAGGCGCGACGCGACGTGCTCAGCGTGGACCACTACGACGTCAGCCTGGACCTCACCGGAGAGCGGACGTTCGACTCCCGCACGGTCATCGACCTGACCAGTCGCGGGGGCGCCACGTTCCTGGACCTGAAACCCGCTGCCGTGACGAAGATCCTCCTCGACGGCACGGCGCTGGACGTCGACCTGCTCGACCGCGGGCGACTCCCGTTGGACCTCCCACCGGGCGCCCACCGGATCGAGGTCGAGGCCACGATGCCCTTCCGCAGCGACGGCGAGGGGCTGCACCTCCACGTCGACCCCGCCGACGGGCGTCGTTACGTCTACGGCATGTCCTTCATGGACGCCGCCCCGACGATCTTCGCCTGCTTCGACCAGCCGGACCTCAAGGCGCCCTACACGTTCCACGTCCGGGCCCCTCACGACTGGACGGTGGTGGGCAACGCACCAGGCGACCAGGTGGAGCCGGGTCGGTGGGAGTTCGCCACCACTCCCCCGCTGTCGACCTACTTCGTCACACTGGTGGCTGGCCCCTACCACCTGCTGCGCGACAGTCACGACGGCATTGCCCTGGGCCTGAGCGCCCGACAGAGCCTGGCCGGTGCGCTCGAGGCCGACGCCGAGGAGCTCTTCGGCCTGACGAAGTCGTGCTTCGACGAGTTCCACCGCCTCTTCGGGATCCGCTACGCCTTCGGCGCCTACCACCAGGCGTTCGTGCCCGAGTTCAACGCCGGTGCCATGGAGAACCCGGGGTGCGTGACCTTCCGCGACCCCATGGTGTTCACCAGTCGCGTCACCCGGGCTGCCCGCATCCAGCGGGCGACCACGGTGGCCCACGAGATGGCTCACCAGTGGTTCGGCAACCTGGTCACGCCGCGATGGTGGGACGACCTGTGGCTCAACGAGTCGTTCGCCGAATACATGGGCAACCGGGTGACGGCCGAGGTCACCGACTACGACGACGCCTGGGTGCACACGGCCTGGGCGCGGCGCCAGTGGGGCCTGAGCGCCGACCAGCGGCCCAGCACCCATCCCGTCGCCGGCAACGGTGCGCTCGACGCCGCCTCCGCCCTGCAGGACTTCGACGGCATCTCCTACGCCAAGGGCTCCAGCATCCTCAAGCAGCTGAACGCCCGGATGGGCGACGAGGTCTTCCTGGCCGGCGTCGTGGACCACTTCGACCGTCATCGCTTCGGCAACGCCACCATGCACGACCTCTTCGCGTCGTGGACCCGTGCCGGCGCCGAGGGCCTGCACGACTTCACCTCCGCGTGGCTGCGCACCGCCGGGCCCGACACCGTGCGGTGGGACCGCGCCGCGGGCATCGTGCTGCGTACGCCCCCGGCCGACGACCCCGCGGACCGTACGCACGTCCTGCGCGCCGCCGTGCACCGCGGGGGACGCTGGCAGACCGAGACCCTCACCCTCGACGGGCCCGAGACCCCGTGGGGCCCTGAGGGCGACGCCGTGGTGATCGACCCGTACGAGGACACCTGGGCCGCGACGGTGCTGGACGAGGACTCACTGACCCATCTGGTCGAGCTGTTGCCCGCCGTGGAGGACCCCATGCTCCGGGCCGGGGCCTGGAACAGCGTCCGCACCGGCTGGGGCCAGGCGCGCGTGCACCCCGACGCGGTGGTCGACCTGCTGACCGCGACCCTGCCGACCGAGCCCTCCGACGAGGCCATCACGACCCTGGTGCCGTGGGCGCTCCGGTCGGTCGTGGGTGTGGCGCCCGACCCGACCGGGACCGTGGCCCGTCTGCACGCCGCGCTCACCGAGCGGACCGGCACCGCTGCGCCCGGCAGCACCCTGCAGCTGGCGGCCTTCCAGGCCTACGTGGCCACCTGCAGCGACCCCGCCACGCTGAGGACCGTCCTGCTCGGCGACCTGCCCTCCGAGCTGGAGCTCGACGCCGACCTCAGGTGGCTGACCTGGGTGAGGCTCGCCGCGTTGGGCGCGGCGACACGTGAGGAGCTGGACGCGGTCCTGGCGCACGAGCCGACCGCGAAGGCGCGGGTCGAGCACGCACGCGCGGTGGCCTCGCTCCCCCTCCCTGCGGCGAAGGAGTGGGCGTGGGAGCGCCTCACCGGGGTGGCCGAGGCGTCCAACTACGAGATCGAGGCGGCCGGTCTGGGCATGTGGCGCACCGGCCAGGAGACCTGGACCGCACCGTTCGTGCCCCGGTTCTTCGACGCCCTGGCCGGCCTGCCGTCGGTGCACTCGGGCTGGGTGCTGGGCACCGCCGTGCGCGCCTTCTTCCCCCGCACGGCGGTCGACGACACCACCCTCGAACGCGCTGAGGAACTCCTGTCCGGGGGCCTGGACCCGACGGTGCACCGCAACCTGCTGGACCTCACCCACGACCTGCGGATGCAGGTGGCGACGGCGCGCCTCGTCGAGGCTCGCCGGTGAACGACCTTCCACGCCGCCCCGGCCCGACGACGCGTCTGCGCGTGAGCGAGCACGACGACGGCCGCACCCGCCGCCGCGAGGACCGGGTGGTGACCGAGGAACCGATGGAGATCCGGCTGCGGTGGCCAGGTCATCCCGGGCAGCGCGTGTGGACGACCATGCGCACCCCCGGGCACGATTTCGAGCTCGCCACCGGATGGGCCTTCCACGAGGGGTGGATCGGCGCCTCGGCGCCCTCGCGTGTCGCCTACTGCACGGACGCCGACCTGCGGGCCGAGCAGGAGTTCAACGTCGTCACCGTCGACCTCACGTCCCCGCCCGACCGGGCGCCCGCTCCCCCGCCCACGGCGCTCTCCGCAGGTTCCTCGGCCTGTGGCGTCTGCGGCAGCGACACCATCGACGCCCTCGAACGCACGATCGCCGCCTCGCGGGGTGAGGCCTATGCCGGCCCCGACCTGGACGCGGAGGTCGTGCGCAGCCTGCCCGACCGGCTGCGGGCCGAGCAACCGCTCTTCGACCGCACGGGCGGCACCCACGCCGCTGCCCTCGTGGACCTCGCAGGCGGCGTGCAGGCCGTGCGCGAGGACGTGGGTCGCCACAACGCCGTCGACAAGGTGGCCGGCACCCGCCTGCTGGCGGGGCAGGGACCGAACGCCGCCGCCCTGGTGGTGAGCGGTCGCGCCGGCTTCGAGCTGGTGCAGAAGGCCGCGGTGAGCGGGGTGGGGGCTCTCGTCGCGGTCGGCGCACCGACCAGCCTGGCCGTGGAGCTCGCCCGGAGGTGTGGGCTGGCCCTGTGGGGCTTCACCTCCGCGGAGCGCAGCGTCCGCTACGCCTGAGGCGGCTCGGCCCCGGGTGCCGGGGTCGAGCCGCCTCACTCCGCGAACGCCTCCGGTGACGGGCAGGAGCAGACGAGGTTGCGGTCGCCGTAGGCCTGGTCGATGCGGGCCACCGCGGGCCAGTACTTGTCGACGCTGATCCCGGCCGGGAAGACAGCCTCCTCGCGGCTGTAGGGGCGCTCCCACTCCCCCACCAGGGCGCGGGTCGTGTGCGGCGCCCGGCGCAACGGGGACTCCTCGACGGCCCACTCACCGGCGGCCACGCGGTCGATCTCTGCCCGGATGGCGACCATGGCGTCGATGAAGCGCTCGATCTCGGCGAGGTCCTCCGACTCCGTGGGCTCGACCATCAGGGTGCCGGCGACCGGGAAGGACATGGTCGGCGCGTGGAAGCCGTGGTCGACCAGCCGCTTGGCCACGTCGTCGACCGTCACGCCGGTCTCCTTCGTGATCTCGCGCAGGTCGAGGATGCACTCGTGGGCGACCAGGCCGGAGTGGCCGCGGTAGAGCACCGGGAAGTGCTCCTCGAGGCGGGAGGCGATGTAGTTGGCCGAGAGCACGGCGTGGGCCGTCGCGGTGGTGAGGCCGGCGGCGCCCATCATCCGCACGTAGGCCCACGAGATGGGCAGGATGCCGGCCGAGCCGTAGGGCGCGGCGCTGATCGGTCCGACCCCCTGACGCTTCTCCTCCTCCGGGTGCGCTGCGTGCGAGGGCAGGAAGGGCGCGAGGTGCTCGCGCACCGCGACCGGCCCCACGCCGGGACCCCCACCGCCGTGCGGGATGCAGAAGGTCTTGTGCAGGTTGAGGTGCGAGACGTCGCCTCCGAACTCTCCGGGCTTGGCGAAGCCCAGGAGCGCGTTCAGGTTGGCCCCGTCGACGTAGACCTGACCGCCGTGGGCGTGCACGATCTGGCACAACTCGGTGATGGACTCCTCGTAGGCACCGTGGGTGGAGGGGTAGGTCACCATGATCGCCGCGAGGTCGTCGGCGTGCTTCTCGCACTGCGCACGCAGGTCGTCGAGGTCGACCGACCCGTCGGAGGCGGCCTTGACGACGACCACCCGCATGCCGGCCATCACCGCGGAGGCGGCGTTGGTGCCGTGCGCCGACGACGGGATCAGGCAGACGTCGCGCACGGTCTCGCCGTCGGTGTGGCGCGAGGCGTGGTAGCCGCGGATCGCCAACAGCCCGGCCAGCTCTCCCTGGGAGCCGGCGTTGGGCTGGATGGAGACACGGTCGTAGCCGGTGACCTCGGCGAGCCAACCCTCCAGGTCGGCCACGAGGCGCCGGTAGCCCAGCGCGTCGTCGGCCGGGGCGAACGGGTGGAGGTCCGCGAAGCCCGGCAGGCTGATCGGCTCCATCTCCGTGGTGGCGTTGAGCTTCATCGTGCAGGAGCCCAGCGGGATCATGCCGCGGTCGAGCGCGTAGTCGCGTCCGGCCAGACGGGTCAGGTAGCGCAGCATCTGGGTCTCGCTGTGGTGCGAGCTGAAGACTTCGTGGGTGAGGTACGCGGTCCGGCGCCGCAACGTCTCGGGCAGGGTCTCCGCGGCCGAGGCGTCCAGCCGCTCCACGTCGTCGACCTCGAGCGCGAAGGCGCGCAGGACGCTGTGGACGGTGGAGCCGGTGGTGGTCTCCGAGGTCGAGAGGCCCACGCGGTCGCCGTCGACCAGGCGCAGGTGGAGGCCGAGCGTGCGAGCGCGGGCCACCACCTCGGCGGCAGCCCCTGGCACGCGCACCACCAGGGTGTCGAAGAACTCCTCGTGCTCGAGCTCCAGACCTCCCTGACGCAGGGCGGCGGCGATCGCGCTGGCGTAGCGGTGGGTGCGCTGCGCGATGGCGCGCAGGCCCTCCGGACCGTGGTAGACCGCGTACATCGACGCCACGACCGCGAGCAGCACCTGGGCGGTGCAGATGTTGGAGGTCGCCTTGTCGCGACGGATGTGCTGCTCACGGGTCTGCAGGGCCAGGCGGTAGGCCGGACGCCCCTCCGCGTCGACGGAGACCCCCACCAGACGGCCGGGCAGGTGCCGCTCGAGTCCCTGGGCGACGGACATGTAGCCGGCGTGCGGGCCACCGTAGAAGAGCGGGACGCCGAAACGCTGGGACGAGCCGACCACGACGTCGGCGCCCAGGTGGCCGGGTGCCTCCAGGAGGGTGAGGGCCAGCAGGTCAGCCGCCACCACGCCCAGCGCGTTGCGCTCGTGGGCGGCCTCCATCAGAGGTGCCGGGTCGAGGATCCGACCCGAGGCGCCGGGGTACTGCACCAGCACGCCGCAGAGCTCCCCCTCGGGCAGGCCCTCGGTCAGGTCGGCCACCACCACGTCGATGCCCATCGCCTCGGCCCGGGTCTGCACCACGTCGATGGTCTGGGGCAGGGCGTCGGCGTCGACGACGAAGGGACCGGCCGCCTTGCGGTTGGCGCGGCGGACGAGCGTCATCGCCTCGGCCGCCGCCGTGCCCTCGTCGAGGAGCGACGCGTTGGCCGTCGGCAGACCGGTCAGGTCACCGATCATCGTCTGGAAGTTGAGCAGCGCCTCGAGGCGGCCCTGGGAGATCTCGGGCTGGTAGGGCGTGTAGGCCGTGTACCACGCCGGGTCCTCGAGCACGTTGCGGCGCACGACCGCCGGGGTCACAGTTGCGTGGTAGCCCAGACCGATCATGGCCTCACCGGGCCGGTTGGCGGCCGCCAGCGCGCGCAGCTCAGCGCTCGCGGCGGCCTCGCTGAGCGGCGAGGGCAGGTCGAGCTGGTCCAGCACCCGGATGCTGCCCGGCACGGCAGCATCCATGAGGGAGGCGACCGACTCGTGGCCCAGGTGCTCCAGCATCCGGGAGACATCGGCCGGCCGGAGCCCGAGGTGCCTCTCGGAGAACGGGAGGACGCCGTCGAGGTCGGTGAGCGTGGGGCGGTCGGGCATGCCTGGTCCTTGGGGGTCGGTCGAACAGGTCAACCTCCCCCTCTGTCGGAAGAGCCCTTCAGAGTCGCCTGCCCACACGGTCCTTGGTGCCTGAGAGGTTCCGGGGAGGAATTGCCCCTTCGGCGCTGACGTCGTGACGCCAGGCTCTCCCGCATGGGATGAGACAGCGCCCCCGAATCTATCACTCGGGGGCGCTGACGGCTCGTGGCAGCGTGGGCGAGGCCCAGGTGGCTCCGCTCAGCCGATCTTGCGGGCCGCGCGTCGCGCGGCCAGCTCGTCACCTGGCACCGGCGGCTCGTCGCCCGCGGCGATCGTGCGCTCGCTCGGCAGCTCGGAGAGCGTGCCCTCGATCTCACGCCAGACACCGCCGATCGCGATGCCGAAGACGCCCTGGCCACCCTGCAGCAGGTCGATGACCTCGTCGTTGCTCGTGCACTCGTAGACCGAGGCGCCGTCGCTCATCAGGGTGACCCTGGTGATGTCGTCGGTGCCCCGCTCGCGCAGGTGCTGCACTGCCGTCCGGATCTGCTGCAAGGAGATGCCGGCGTCGAGCAGACGCTTGACCACCTTGAGCAGCAGGATGTCGCGGAAGGAGTACAGGCGCTGGGACCCCGAACCCGTGGCGCCGCGCACCGTGGGCTCGACCAGACCGGTGCGGGCCCAGTAGTCCAGTTGCCGATAGGTGATGCCGGCCGCGTTGCAGGCCGTGGGCCCGCGGTAGCCGGTGTCACTGGGCAACGGGGACACGTCGTCGGAGAAGAGCAGACCCTGCTCCTCCGCGACCTCGGTGGCATGCGCGGCTGCTGCCGCGTCCACCTTGTCCTTCTCGTTCTCGTTAACGCCCACGTGGGACCCTCCGTCGTCTACTCCGTTGAGCGTAACTCGATCGGGGAAGGAAGTCGCGGTCGTCGCAAGAACGAGTCACAACTGAGGAGTTACAACGGAGACAGTTCAAGGTAGGCCGCGCACCCCCGGGGGTCAACGCACCTCCGCGGCGTGTCGCAACCCTCACCCTCAGGTTGAGGGTGAGCCTCCGGGCTCCTCGAAGTCCTCCGGCGTCACGTGGTCGAGGAACTCACGGAACTTCTCCACCTCGTCGTCCTGCTCCTCCGGCGCACTGATCCCGGCCATCTCCAGCACGTCGGCGCTGGCGACGATGCGCGAGCCGGTGCGCAGCGCCAGGGCGATGGAGTCGGAGGGGCGCGCGCTCACCTCCACCCCGGAGGCGAAGACCAGGGAGGCGAAGAAGATCCCCTCCTTCACGTCGACGATCTGCACCTCGTCGAGCTGCTGCCCGGTGGCGGTCAGTACGTCACGCATGAGGTCGTGGGTCAGGGGCCTGGGAGGCTCCACCCCCTGCTGGGCGAAGGCGATGGCGGTGGCCTCCACCGCACCGATCCAGATCGGCAGGTAGCGGTCTCCCCCGACCTCACGCAGCAGCACGACGGGTTGGTTCGAGGGCGCCTCCACCCGAACCCCGATCACGTCCATCTCATGCACGGATCCACCCTACTCCCGGGGCGAAGGGTCAGGACTGCTGCAGGCGGGTCTTCACCAAGGTGGCGTGCAGACGCACCGAGAGGGCCGCCAGCTCGCGCGCCGTCTCGTCGGCCCGGGCGCTCGCTCCGGCGTCGCGACCACGCTTCAGCGGCTCGACGACCTGCTCGACGAGCCCGGCCTCCCGGTCGGCGGCGGACTTGTACGCCCGCAGGTGCCGCGGCTCGAGGCCGAAGTTCGCCATCTCCTGGGCAGTCCGCGCGATGAGGAGCGCGTCGGCGTCGAAGTGCCCCGTGCCGGGACGCGCCTGCACCAAGCCGGCCTGCTCGAGCTGGGCCAGGACCTCTTCGTCGATCTCCGCGATCTTGAGCAGCTCGCGGCGCGAGAGGCGCACGTCGGAGCGGGGCGCGAAGGATTCCGGGGAGGGGAATCCGTCGCTGCTCAGCGCGACCTTGGGCACAGTGGGCACCACCGACTCGATCGGCGGAGGCTCGAGGCCCCGGTCGATCGCGTCCAGGTGCTCTCCGATGACCTTCAGCGGCAGGTAGTGGTCACGCTGCATGCGCAGGACGTAGCGCAGGCGTTCGACGTCCTGCGAGGAGAACTTGCGGTAGCCCGCAGGCGTACGGTCCGGCTTGATCAGGCCCTCGCTCTCGAGGAACCGGATCTTCGGGATGGTGACCCCGGGGAAGTCGGGTCGCAGCAGGTCGAGGACCTGCCCGATCGTCATCCGACCCTGGGGCGCCGACCCTGCGGAGGCGGTGGAGGCAGCCATCACGGATCAGTCGGCGTGCCCGGGGAAGAACACCAACCGGTACTTGCCGATCTGGACCTCGTCACCGTCGGTCAACGTGACGGCGTCGATCCGGTCACGGTTGACGTAGGTGCCGTTGAGGCTGCCCACGTCGGAGACCTCGAAGGTCTCCTCCGAACGACGGAACTCCGCGTGCCGACGCGAGACGGTGACGTCGTCGAGGAAGATCGACGAGTCCGGGTGACGGCCCACGGTGACCAGGTCGGTGTCGAGGAGGAACCGCGAGCCCGCTCCCGG
Source organism: Nocardioides malaquae (assembly GCF_015070385.1). GTDB lineage: Bacteria > Actinomycetota > Actinomycetes > Propionibacteriales > Nocardioidaceae > Nocardioides > Nocardioides malaquae. The sequence goes on from NZ_JADCSA010000015.1 coordinate 22,982, forward strand.
GCCGCGCTGCACCACGAGCAGGGCGGAGCCCACGGGGAGCCCGTCGACCGCAGCCGCGTCGACCGCACTCAGGTCGCGGTCGGACGACTCCGCCCGCTCCACGATCGCGCTGATCGTCGTGGTCGTCTCGGCACCAGACCCATTGGCCGGCTCGGCCGCCGCGATCCGGGTGCCGCACTGGGCGCAGAACCGTGCGTCGTCGGGGTTGTTCTTCCCGCAGGCCGTGCAGAACGGCATGTGTCCTCCGCTTCGACGATGACAGGCGTCCGAACCCCGAGAACCCTCACGGTCCGACTGAGGCTCAAGGTTGCTACGAACCTATCAGTGGTGGCAACCGAGGGTTGCCGGGTTGGTCAGGAAAGACCGGCCTGGTAGGCCGCTGCGTCCAGGAGGTTTTCCACCGCGTCGGCCTCGGCCGGCACCACCTCGAAGAGCCACCCCCCGGCGTAGGGGTCGTTGTTGACGAGCTCGGGCGTCGCGTCGAGCGCCTCGTTGACCGCGACGACCTCACCGCTCACCGGCGCGTACAGGTCGCTGACGGACTTGGTGGACTCGAGCTCACCGCACGACTCACCAGCGGTGATGGTGTCGCCGACCTCGGGGAGCTGGACGAAGACGATGTCGCCGAGGGCGTCCTGTGCGAAGTCGGTGATGCCGACGCGCACCGCACCCTGGGTCTCTCCAGGGCTGCGCACCCACTCGTGCTCGGCGGTGTACTTGAGGTCTTCGGGGTACATCCGAACTCCTTCGTGCGACGGCTCTGTGCCGACGAGGCTACTGCCCCTCAGCGGGCTCGGCGAACTCCGGTCGCGGCAAGTCACGCACGGACTCGATGTCGACGGCGTCGAGCTCCTCCATCGCCACGTCGGCGTCCTCCTTGTCCCGCAGCTTGGTGACCGGGCCCGACGGGAACGAGGCGGCGGTGCGCAGCGTGTAGGACTCGCCGATCACCTCGAGGACGTAGGGGGAGGTCAGCGGGACCCCGTCCAGGTGGATCACGCCGTTGACGTCGGAGAAGGAGCTGGACGCCACCAGGCGCACCTCGTCGTTGAACTCCATCGCCTCGCCACCTGCGGTGCGCAGCTCCTGGACGAGGTCGAGGAGGGAGTCGATGCTGACCCGGTCACCCTCCTCGGTGACGGTGATCCGGAGTCCAGGCCCCGTCACCGGCACGGTGCCCGCCAGGATGTTGAGGGTGCGCAGTCGCTGCTCGGCCTGCTCGATGGCGGCACTGCGGGCACTGGTGCTCACCTGCAGCTCGCGGCGTCGTTGCTCCAGCCGCGCGATCTCGCGCCGGGTGCGGTCGGCGGTGCCCGTGAGGCCGTTGAAGATCTCGATCAGCTCCTCCTCCCGGCGCCCCTGGTAGGAGTCGTCCAACCCGGTGCTGCGGACCTGGGTCACCGCCGCGAAGCCCAGCACCGCGAGAAGGACGCCGACGATGGCCTGGGAGCGTCCGGGACTGCCCATCAGGGTGCGCAGGCGCGAGGGCGGCGTGACTGGCTCTGACGACACCGTCGGCTCCGTCGACTCGGTCGGCTCCGACGACTCAGTCGGCGCACCCGGCTCCGTCTCCTCGGGCTCTGTTGCCTCGGTCTCCGGCTCCTCGGGTTCGGGAGCGTCGGGCTCCGCGTCCTGGGGCTCCTGATCCTCGGACTCGGTCTCGGTCTGCTCAGGCTCGGGCGTATCGGGCGCGGGAGAATCGAGCTCCGCCGCGTCGGAGTCCGTCACGTCGGACTCCGGGGCGCGGGTGTCGGAGTCGTCAGGCGTGGAAGACATGGCGTCGGATGGCGGCGGCGTTGGAGAAGATGCGGATGCCCAGGACGACCGTCACGCCGGTGGAGAGCTGGCTGCTGACGCCGAGCTTGTCGCCGAGGAAGACGATGAAGGCTGCCAGCACCACGTTGCTGATGAAGGAGACGACGAAGACCTTGTCGTCGAAGATCCCGTCAAGGTGCGCGCGGAAGCCGCCCAGCACCGCATCCAGGGCGGCCACGACGGCGATGGGAAAGTAGGGCTCGAGGCTGAGCGGGATGTCGGGCTGCAGGAGGATGCCCGCCAGCACCCCGAGGAGCAGGCCGATGGCTGCGATCACGGCTCAGTGGTCTCCTTCACTCGTCGCTCACGTCCCCGGAGGCGCCCGGGACGGCCGAGCGAAGCGTACGGACCCGCGCGGCCGGCAGTTGCAGGTTGTCATCATCCTCCACCTCGAGGACAAATCCCAGCGACCGCGCCACGGCGTAGAAGAGCGATCCGTTGGTGCTGGCCAACAGACGTCCCGACATCTGGTCGGGGTCTCCGACCGCCTCCACGACGTAGGGTGGGTTGAGCGGACGGACGTTGACATGGATGGCTCCGCCGGTGTTCTGGATCGGGCTCACCACGGTCAGCCTCTGCCCGTTGACCGCGATCGCCTCGGCGCCGGCCGCCCAGAGCCCGTCGACGAGGAGGTGCAGGTCCTCGTCCTTGACCCGGATGTCTCCCCCGCTCAGCGGGTCGTCGACGGTGACCCTGAGGCCGGGGCCGCGCACCGCCAGGTAGCCGGTGCGGGTGCCGACCCGGCTCACCCGGGCGGTCAGCTGGTCCTCGCGCTCGCGCAGCTCGCGCAGCGAGGCCTCGGCTGCGGCGTTGTCCGCCAGCAGCTCACCGGCCCGGTCCTGCAGGTCGCGCACCGCCGCCTTCTCCTGGGTGACCCGCTCGGCCAGGCTCGCCCGCCCCAGGGCGTCGACGTCGGCGTTGCGCGACGTCTGCACCGCAGCCACGGTGAGCAGGACGCCGAACACCCCGGTTGCCACGGCCGTCACCCAGGGCCGTCGACCCCGCGACCGCGCCGCGCCGGTGGCCTCCCCCGCCGCCCGACGACGCTCGGCCACGACCCGGTAGTCGGCATCCATGGACTCCTGGGTGAGTCGGGTGAGCAACGGCATCAGGACGTGTCCGGGCACCGGACGGTCGGTGGGGTCGACCACCGTGTCGTCGTCGGGGGTCCGGTCGTTCTCGCCCGGAGCCCGGCGAGCATCCGGTCGTTTCATGGCCGCCCTCCCCCGCCGCGGGGCACCGGCAGGGTGTGGTGCAGCAGCGTGCGCACCTGCCAGGCGTACAGGAGGCCGGCCCACCAGTAGAGGCTGATGCCCCAGCAGGCGAACGCCCAACCGAAGACGTTGGCCAGGGTCGCCAGGGCGCTGTCGCCGCCACCCAGGAGGAGCAGCGGGAAGGCGTAGAGCAGGTTGAACGTGGCTGCCTTGCCGAGGAAGTGGACCGGCAGGGAGCTGTAGCCGCGCGTGCGCAGGAGAGGCACCAGGCCCCACAGGAGCAGGTCACGCAACGGGAGCAGCACCGCGACCCACCACGGGATGAAGTCACGCCACGCCAACCCGACGACCACGGCGAAGATGTAGAGCCGGTCGGCGATCGGGTCGAGCAACGCGCCGAGCCGGGAACGCTGGTCCAGGATCCGGGCGAGGTGGCCGTCGAGCCAGTCGGTGAGCCCGGAGACCATCAGCAGGGCGAACGCGAGTGCGTCCTGCTCCACCACGATGACCAACCACAGGAACAGCGGGACACCCAGCAGGCGGGCCGCGCTCAGGGCGTTGGGGACGGTCCACACCCGCGACGAGGGGGCGTGAGCATCGGTCACCACGGTCGTCCACACCCCTTCTGCCGCCCCGTGCGGCTCCGTCCTACGGCAGCGGCACCAGCGTACCGACGCCTCCGGCGGGTCACGACCCCGGCAAGTCGTCCTGGTGCGCGGCGTCGCGGATCTCGCCGACGAGCTCCTCCAGAACGTCCTCGAGGGTCACCAGTCCGAGGGTGACGCCCTCGTCGCTCACCACGCGACCCATGTGGGCACCTCGACGCTGCAGCGCCTCGAGGGCCGTGTGCAGGGCGTCGTCGGGTCGTACGCTGGCGAACGGCCTGATCCACTTGTCGTCGACCGGGCGGCGTCGGCGTTGCTCGTCAACCTCCAGCACGTCCTTGACGTGCAGGTAGCCCAGGAGGTCGCCCGACTCCTGCTGCACCGGGAACCGGGAGTAACCGGTCGCGGCGCACACCTCCTCGACCTCGGCACCGGACGCACCCCGAGGCACCGTCATCAGCGCCTCCACCGGCATCAGCACCGTGGAGACGGGCTGCTCGGTGAAGCCCAGGGCACCGGCCAACCGGTCGTACTCGTGGGCCTCGATCATCCCCTCGCCGCGGGACTCCTCGACCAGGGCGGCCACCTCCTCGCGCGTGAAGACGGAGTTGACCTCGTCCCTCGGCTCGATCCCCAGCGCCCGCAGCACCAGGTTGGCGCAGGCGTTGATCGCGAGGATGAGCGGCTTGAGTGCCGTCACCACGACTCCCATGGGAGCGCCCAGCACGAGTGCTGCCCGTTCGGGGCCGGCGATGGCGATGTTCTTGGGCACCATCTCGCCCAGGACCACGTGGAGGTAGACGACGATCACCAGCGCGATCGCGAACGCGATGGGGTGCACCAGGTCGGCGGGCACCCCCAACGCCTCGAGGCCAGGACCAATCAGATGGGCGACGGCGGGCTCTCCCACGGCGCCGAGCCCCAGCGAGCAGACGGTGATGCCGAACTGTGCGCCGGCCATCACCAGTGACACCTGCTCCATGGCGCGCAGGGCGGAGCGGGCCATGGCGGACCCGGCGGCGGCGAGGGGCTCGATCTGGGACCGTCGCGCAGAGATGAGGGCGAACTCGGCGCCCACGAAGAAGGCGTTCATCGCCAACAGCGCGATCGCCACGAGGACGGCGGTCAGGTCACTCATGGTCGCCTCCCTCCCCCGGGGCTGCCTCGAGGCACAAGCGGTCGATCCGCCGACCGTCGACGCGCTCCACGAGCAGCCGGACGGCGGAGGCGCCGGGCTCTCCGTCCGATTCCCCCGCGGAACGGCACTCCACCTCGACGCTGTCGCCGACCACCGCGAGCCTTCCCAGCGCCTGGACGACCAGGCCGGCGACGGTGTCGTAGTGGTCGTGCTCGGGCAGGGCCCAACCGGTGGCGTCCTCGACCTCGTCGGGTCGCAGCAGCCCCGAGACCGACCACGAGCCGTCGCGCCGTCGCCGGACGCGCTCACCCATGCGGTCGTGCTCGTCGGCGATGTCACCGACGATCTCCTCGACGACGTCCTCCAGGGTCACGATGCCGGCCTGGGCGCCGTACTCGTCGAGCACCACCGCCATCTGGAAGCCGTCCTGGCGCAACAGCGCCAGCAAGGGGTCGAGGCGCAGGGAGTCGGGCACCACGATGGGCTTCACCATGATCCGCCGCACGCGGGTGGTGGCCCGCTCGTGCAGGGGAAGCGCGACGGCGTGCTTGACGTGCACCGTGCCGACGACGCCCCCGTCGGCGTCGAGCACCGGGAAGCGTGAGTGCCCGCTCTGACGGGCCAGGTCGATGACGGCCGCGGCGCGCTCGGTCTCCTGCAGGCTGTGGGTGCGCACCCGGGGCGTCATGATCTCGCCGGCCGTGCGCGTCCCGAACTCCACGGACCGTTCCATGAGCTCGGCCGTGTCGGCGTCGAGCGTGCCCTCGTCGGCCGACCGCTGCACGAGCGAGGCGAGCTCCCCGGAGCTGCGGGCCGAGCGCAGCTCCTCCTGGGGCTCGATGCCGAGGCGGCGCACGATGGCGTTGGCCGAACCGTTCAGCCCCCGGATCGGCCAGCCCATGACCGTGGTGAACCCTCGCTGGAACCCCTGCGTCGCGCGGGCGGTGGCCAGCGGCAGGGCGATGGCCAGGTTCTTCGGCACCAGCTCCCCCAGCAGCATCGTGCCGAAGGTGGAGAGCGTCAGGCCGATGCCGATCGCGAGGGGCGTGACGGCCCCCGCAGGCGTCCCGAGGGCCACGAGAGGCCCGTCGACGAGCTGCGCGATCGCGGGCTCGGCGAGGAACCCGATGGCCAGGTTGGTGACCGTGATGCCGACCTGCGCCCCGGACAGCTGGGTCGAGAGCGACTGCAGTGCGCTCTGGACACCGGCGGCGCCGGGTTCTCCCGCCCGGACAGCGCGTTCGACGGCGTTGCGGTCGACGGTGACGAACGAGAACTCAGCGGCCACGAAGAGGCCGCAGGCCACCATGAGCAGCACCGAGAGCGCGAGCAGGAGCCAGGGCGTCATGCCCCACCTCCTCGAGAGCGAGGCAGGCGGGGCCGAGGTTGACCGTCCATGCGGTGCTGGGCTCCTCCACGGTTCGGGGCGCGGCGTCGGTCGGAGCCGCCCATCCTAGTGGTGTGCGGGCCCGACCCGGTGCCGCGAGCGGCTCAGGAGGCGACGAAGAGACCCATGGCCGCGGCGACCTCGCTGGTCGAGACCTCCTCGAGCACGTCGTCGGCACGGCTCGTCGAGACCCACCCGACTCCGGGCACCAGCCGACGCACCACCCTGGCCGGGGCGCCGACCACGACGCTGTGGTCGGGCACCTCACCGCGCACGACGGAGGAGGCCCCGACGACGACGTTGCGTCCGATCCTGGCACCGGGCAGGATCACCGCACCCCGCCCGATCCAGGAACCGTCTCCGATCTCGACGGGGTCGTGGCGTCCGAACTGCAGACCGACGGGAGTGTGCGGGTCCTGGTAGCCGTGGTTGGCGTCGGAGACGTAGACGTCCTGGCCGAACCACACGTCGTCACCGATCACGATGGACTCGTGGGCGGTGATCGTGGCGCGCGCCCCGATGACGCAGCGTTCGCCGATCACCAGTCCCCGCTCCGGTGCGGCGGAGTCGCCGGGTCCGTAGCCCACGCTCATCGAGGTGTGGCGGCCGATCATCGTGCCGGCCCCCACATGGATCGACCCGGTGCCGAAGAGCGACAACGGCGGGAACGCGATGCAACTGCCCGGCCCCAGGGTCCCGAACTCGTCGCCGAGCACCGTGCCGGGCGCGATCGCCCCGGCCCGCTCCACCCACCGGTGGGCGGCGTGCAGGGCGGAGGCGACGAGACGCTGACGACGGTTCACGCGGCGTGACACTACCCGCGCGTAGCCTGGCGCGGGCCGAGTCCGGCGATGAGGGCTCGGAGGTCAGGGCGGGGAGGGCAGGTCGATCGTGCGGCCACCGCGGGCGAGGATCTCGCGCTCCGTGGCGCTGACGATCCGGAAGAGCCGGGTGTTGCGCCCGAGCCGCGCCTGCTCGGGCAGGACTCGTTGTGACGCGCGGACCGCTGCCGTCAGGCCGGCGTGCGCCGCGCGGTGCACCGGTGTCCAGCGGAAGCCGAACGCCTGCCGGACACGCTCGGGCAGGAGGCCCACGACCACCAGGCCGGTGCCGCGCGAGCCGAGTCGGATGCGGGCCGGCACCGGCATGGCGGTGGCGATGGCGCGACCCACCACCCGCGCCTCGTCCGTGACGTGGAAGTCGGGCCCCTCGATCTTCCCCCGCAGCCAGGCATCGAACTCGGGGGCGGTCGGAGGTGCCACCTCCCTCGGCATCCCGAAGAGCTCCCCGAAGTGGATCCAGTCCTGCCACAGGTCCTCACGCTCGGCGGGCGTCAGCGGACGTACCAGTGCCTCGAAGCAGACGCGCGAGGAGTCCGCCAGCACCGCCATCGTCCACAGCATCAGCTCGGGGTCGAAGGCGTCGTAGGGCGTTCCCTGCGCGAAGCGGCCTTCCGTGCGGGGCAGCACTCCCCTGACCCGGTGGTGCATGTGCCGGACCCCGGCCAGCACTCGGTCAGCCTCCGCGCGGGTGCCGAAGAAGACGGTCTCGAACGCCTCCGCGGTGGCGGCCAACCGCGAGAACGGACGTTCCTTGGCGTGGGTGGAGGAACTCGTGCCGACGTACGGCACCGGCTGGGTGGCGCCCAGGACCAGCGCGCGCTGACCGTAGGTCTGCCCCACGGCACGGTGCGCCTGGACGCGCTGGAGCAGGGTCCCGTCGAAGTGGCCCGACCCTGCGGATCCCTGACCCATCGAGGCTCCTTCCCCGCAGCGGTCACCCGCGCGTTGCTCCTCCCCCATCGTGTCACGCCCCCGAGGTCTCAGGAGTGAGCGAGGACGCCCAGGGGTAGGAGCCGGTGGTCCGCGTCGACCAGATGCGGCTCGTGTCACGGGAGTCCTTGCCAATGCCAGAGCAGAAGTCGGCGGTGCTGGTGCCGCCACGCCAGCGTCAGTCGCGTCCCCTCACCGTCGCGTCGGTGCCTGCGGGGCACGTGTACGTCCGTCACCTGGCGCCCCTCGATGGTGGCGGCCCACGACGCCTGCCCGACCCCGTGCCGGCAGGCGGACGGCCCAACGGCGCCGCCTGGTGGCCGCCGGTGATGCTCGACCCGACCTGGCTCGCCACCGCCGACTTCGACCTCCTCCACCTGCACTTCGGCTTCGACGCCTGTGATCCCTCGACCCTGGAGGAGGTGGTCGAGGTGCTTCGTCGCCGCGGCAAGCCGTTCGTCTTCACCGTGCACGACCTGCGCAACCCACACCACGAGGACCGCACGCTCCATGACGCCCAACTCGACGTGCTCGTGCCCGCCGCCGACGCGGTCATCACCCTCACCCGGGGCGCGGCGACCGAGATCGCCCGCCGCTGGGGCGTGGAGGCCACGGTCGTCCCGCACCCCCACGTCGTCGACCTGGAGACCTCGGCCGCCCTCCGGCGCCAGCGCCACGACCGCGACGGCGCCGGCCCCTTCCGGGTGGGCCTGCACGTCAAGAGCTTGAGGGCGGGGATGGCTCCCCACCGCATCCTGCCGACGTTGATCGAGACCGTGGCGAACCTCGACGACGCCGTGCTCCAGGTCAACGGGCACCGTGACGTGCTGGAGCGCGGGGGGGCCCGGTTCGACGACGAGCTGCACGCGTTGCTGTCGGAGGCGGCGCACCGCGGACTCGTCGACCTCCGGGTGCACGACTACCTCAGTGACGCCGACCTGTGGCAGTACCTCGCCTCGTTGGACCTCGCCGTCCTGCCCTACCGCTTCGGCACCCACTCGGGCTGGCTGGAGGCGTGTCGCGACGTCGGCACCACGGTCCTGGCGCCGACCTGCGGTCACTTCGCCGACCAGGGACCGGTGCTGACCTACACGCACGACGAGGACCACTTCGACCCCGCGAGCCTGCGGACGGCGGTGCTGCGGGCGTACGAGGAACGCCCGAGCTGGGGGGCGAGTGAGGCCGAGCGGCGCCAGCAACGCCACGAGGTGGCCGCCGCCCATGACGCGATCTACCAGGACCTCGTGCGATGACGACGCACTCCACCCACTCCCTGCGCGGCCGGTGGCGGGACGAGGCAAGGCTGCGCATCTGCCTGGTGGCCAACGCACGGTTCCCGATCCGCCAGCCCTTCATCGGGGGTCTCGAGTCGATGACCTGGCACCTGGCGCGGGGCCTGCGTCGACGGGGACACGAGGTGGCGCTCTTCGCCGCCCCCGGGTCGGACCCGGCGCTCGACGTCGAGAAGCTGCCTCTCACTCCGACGCAGGGCAACGCCGGACGGCGCCACTCCGGACGGAACGACGTCGACGCACCGGAGTGGATCGAGGCCTCGGAGCACGTCGCCTACCAGCGGCTCCTCGCCGACCTGTCCGCCGGTGAGCGTCACTTCGACGTCCTCCACAACAACAGCCTCCACCCCCTTCCGCTGGCCGAGGCCGCGTCGCTGCCGATGCCGGTGCTCACGACGCTGCACACGCCTCCTCTCGCGGCGATGGAGAAGGCCATCAGGACCGGTGGCGGACGACCGGCCTTCACCGCGGTCTCGGAGTTCACCGCGAGGTCCTGGGCGCCGTTGGTGGACGCCTCCTGCGTGCCCAACGGGGTGGACACCGACCTGTGGCCGGCTGGCCCCGGAGGAGACACGGCCGTGTGGTCGGGACGTCTGGTGCCGGAGAAGGCTCCCCACCAGGCCATCGACGCGGCCCGCCACGCCGGGGTGGCGCTGGTGCTGGCGGGTCCCGTGCTGGACGACGCCTACTTCGCCGCCGAGATCAGGCCCCGACTGGGAGGCAGGGTCATCTGTGCCGGGCACCTGCGACAGCCGGCCCTCGCCCAACTGGTGGGCCGCTCGTCGGTGGCCGTGGTGACGCCCGACTGGGACGAGCCCTTTGGACTCGTCGCGGCGGAGGCGCTCGCGTGCGGCACCCCGGTGGCGGCCTACGCCCGCGGTGGGTTGCCGGAGGTGGTCGGTCGACACGGCAGCTTCGCGCCGGCCGGAGACGTCGTCACCCTCGGTCAGGCGATCCGGGAGGCACGCGGACTGGACCGCCGTGCTGCCCGGCGCCACGCCGAGCGGCACCTGTCGGTCGCCACGATGGTCGAGCGCTACGAGGACCACTACCGCCTCCTTCTGGACACAGGGGTGGCCGCGTGATCGGTCACTACGTGCACCACCACGGCAGCGGCCACCTGCACCGGGCCATGACCATCGCGCCGCACCTGCCCGAGCCGGTCACCGGCCTCTCCTCCCTGCCCCGTCCCGACGGCTGGCAGGGCGACTGGGTGCAGCTGCCCCGCGACGACTCCGACCCGGTGGGCTACGCGACCGCCGACGTGACCGCCGGCGAGCGGTTGCGCTGGGTGCCACTGCAGGACGACGGCCTGAGGGAGCGTACGCACGCCCTCTCCTCCTGGATCGAACGGGAGCGACCCTCCGCCATGCTGGTCGACCAGTCGGTGGAGGTCACCCTGACCGCTCGCCTGCACGGCGTCCCCGTCGTCGGCTTCACGGCTCCCGGACACCGGGGCGACCCGGCCCACACGCTCGGGTTCGACGTCTGCTCCGCCTTGGTGGGCGCCTGGCCCGAGGGCTGTACCGACGCCATGCTGCCGGGCGTCCCGGAGCGGATCCGGCGCCGCTTCACGGCCGTCGGGGGGTGCTCCCGGTTTCCCGTGGCCCTGCCCGAGCACCGACCCGGGCCCGGCCGACGCGCGGGCCGCCACGTCGTGGTGATCGCCGGCGACGGCGGCGACTCCTTCTCGGCTCCCGCCCTCGAGCGGGCCCGCGCCAGCACGCCAGACTGGACCTGGACCGTGCTCAGTCGCCGCCTCGGCACCTGGCACCCCGACCCTGCAGCGCTGCTCGCGACGGCCGACGTGGCGGTGATCCATGCCGGCCAGAACTCGGTCGCGGAGGTCGCGTCGCTGCGGGTCCCCGCGGTCGTGGTGCCGCAACCGCGACCCTTCGACGAGCAGGTGACGACCGCGACGGTGCTGTCGGAGGGTTGGCCGGCGCTGGTTCTGGACACGCTGCCCGACGTCGGGTGGTCCGACGTGCTGGAGCAGGCGGCATCACTCGACGGTGACGCGTGGCAGAGCTGGTGCGACGGACGGTCGGCGGAACGCGTGGCGGCGCTGGTGCGCGCCGTCATCCACGAGAGGAGAGCAGCATGAGTCGCGTCGCGGTGATCACGGTGGCCCACGGTCGCCACACCCACCTGGCCGGGCAGCGTGCCACGCTGGCGGCCTGCGGGCCCGCCCCGGACGACCACGTGGTGGTCGCCATGGACGACTCGGAGCTGGTGGAGCGCGGGGTCGCCCGCGTCAGCGTCGACGCCGTGACCCTTGCCGACTCGGGGGTCACGGCCCTGCCCCTGGCTGCGGCCCGCAACGCCGGCGCCCGGGAGGCACTGGCGCACGGCGCCGAGGTGCTCGTCTTCCTCGACGTCGACTGCCTGGCCGGCTGCGACCTGGTCTCGGGCTACACCGAGGCCGTACGCATGCGACCCGACGTCGTGTGGTCCGGTCCGGTCACCTACCTGCCCCCAGCCCCCGTCGCCGGCTACGACCTCGACCGTCTGGCGGAGATGGACGACCCCCACCCGGCCCGCCCCGCACCGGCGCCTGGAGAGCTGGTGGTGGGCGCCGACCCCGACCTCTTCTGGTCACTCTCGTTCGCGTGCAGCGCGGATGCGTGGCGCACGACCGGTGGCTTCTGCGAGGACTACGTGGGCTACGGCGGTGAGGACACCGACTTCGGACGCCTGGTCGAACGCTCGGGGCTCACCCTGGGCTGGACCGGCGCGGCGCGGGCCTACCACCAGTGGCACCCCGTCTCGGCCCCGCCCGTGGAGCACCTCGACGACATCGTGCGCAACGCCAACCTCTTCCGCGAACGCTGGGGCGAGGACGCGATGGAGGCGTGGTTGCTCGAGTTCGCCCGCCGGGGGCTGGCGGCCCGACGCGCCGACGGCAGCTGGCAGGTGCTGCAGTCGGAGACCCGTCGTCCTTGGCGGCGGTCGGCGTGACGACGCCCGTGCTCGACATGGACTTCGGCCCGCTCACGATCGCCCACGACGCGCGGGTCCTGGAGCCGAGGCCGTGGACGGTGCTGCAGTCGCGCTGGGCAGCGGACCTCTCCCCCGAGCTGCCCGGTGGACCGCTCCTCGAGCTCTGCACGGGGGCCGGCCACATCGGGCTGCTCGCGGTGCACCTCTCGGGCCGGCCCGGCGTGCTCGTCGACGTCGACCCCGCGGCCACCTGGTTCGCCCACGCCAACGCCGAGCGCGCAGGGCTCGCTGACCGCGTCGAGGTGCGGCTCGGACGGGCCGAGGAGGCGGTGCGTCCCGACGAGTCGTTCGGCCTCGTCATCGCCGACCCGCCGTGGGTGCCGTCGGCGTCCGTCGGCCGCTTCCCCGACGACCCACTCCTCGCCATCGACGGTGGCCACGACGGACTGGCGATCGCCTGGACCTGCCTGACGGTGATGGGCGACTGCCTGGCCCCCGGAGGGGCCGGACTGCTCCAGCTGGGCGACCACGCCCAGGTCGACGCGGTGCGTGAGTGGCTGGCCCGTGACGACACGCCGGCCCTGCGGGTGACGGACGTACGGGCCCACGAGGACCGCGGGGTCGTGGCCCTGCTGCGCTGGGCCGGCTGAGGTCCGGACCGGACTGCGGCAAGCCACGTGTGACGCCGTCGGGGTGGGGGTAGGTGGGTGCCAGTCCGAACTTTCCAGGAGGCAGCCCGTGCTCACCCCTCGCCCCGTCGGTCCCCTCTCCGGATGGGTCCACGGCGTCCTCGTCGGCGCTGACCCGGCCCCCGCGCCCGAGGTCGCCAGCGACGACCCGGTGCTCGACCGTGACCTGCAGCTGGCGCTGTGGACGCTCTACGAGCTGCACTACGGCGGCTTCGACGACGCGGACCCCGACGCGGACTGGGACCCCACGCTCATCGCCTTCCGCCGCCAGCTCGAGCGCCTCTTCGAGGCCTCCGTGCGGGAGCGGACGGCCTCCGTGATGCCCACCGAGGCGCCCGCGACGGACATCGAGGGCGTCGTCGCCCAGCTGACGCAGGTCATCGACGCCGTCACCGGGCCTGACCTGACGGGTCACCTGCAGCGTCGCGCCGACCTCGCGCAGTTCACCGAGTTCATGCGCCTGCGCAGCATCTATCACCTGAAGGAGTCCGACCCGCAGAGCTTCGTGCTCCCGCGCGTGCGCGGTGGCGCCAAGGTGGCGCTGGCCGAGCTCCAGTACGACGAGTTCGGCGCAGGCCGCCCCGAGATGCTCCACCAGCGGCTCTTCGCCGGGGCGCTGGAGGCGTGCGGCCTTGAGGCCGACTACGGCGTCTACATCGACGAGGCCGACGCCTCCACCCTGGCCGTGAACAACGTGATGTCGCTCTTCGCGCTCAACCGCAGGCTGCGGGGTGCCAGCCTCGGTCACCTGGCCGCCTTCGAGGCCACGAGCAGCATCCCCTGCCGCCGCATCGCGCAGGGCACCCGCCGTTTGGGGCTGCCCGACGCGGCGGCCGCCTACTGGGACGAGCACGTCGAGGCCGACGCCGCGCACGAGCAGGTCGCCCTCCGGGACATCTGTGGGCGCGTGGTCTCCGACGAACCTGCCCTGGCGGGTGACGTCCTGATGGGAGCGGCCGCCTGTGCCGTGCTCGACGCGGTCGCCGCCCAGGAGCTGCTCGGCCGCTGGGATGCCCTCGACGAGTCGCGAGGGGCGGCATGAGCGTGCGTACGCAGGTCTGCCCCCACGGCCCGCTGCTGGTGCGCGGCGCCGACGCCTGGCCCGACGCCGACGGAGAGCTCCACGCGGTCGAACGCCCCGTCGTCGCGGTCTGCCGGTGCGAGAAGTCGCAGCGCATGCCCTGGTGCGACGGCACCCACAAGCTGATGCCCCCCGGGTGGGACACCGCCGCTCCGGAGACAGCGGCGCCGCGACCGACACGCCCCCGTCTCGCCACTGGTGGTGAGTGAGGTGCGCGCCGTCTGGGGCGAGCCAGCCCACTCCACGTCGGGCCCGCTGCCGGTCTCCTGCGACGACGTCGTGATCGGGGCCGGCGTGACGGGACTCGTCACCGCGCTGACCCTGGCTCGGGCAGGTCGTGACGTCTGCGTGTTGGAGGCCCGCCGCGCCGGGGCCGGCGCCACGGGCCGCAGCACGGCCAAGTTCTCCCTCCTGCAGGGCACCCGGCTGCAGCAGGTCGTGCAGCGGCAGTCGGTCGCCATCGGTCGCTCCTACGTCGCAGCGAACCGGGCGGGCCTGGAATGGCTGCGTGCCTTCTGCGAGGACCAGGGCATCGTCGTGCAGGAGCGGGTGGCCGCCACCTACGCGCGGTCTGCCGACGAAGTCGGTTCCGTGCGCACGGAGCACCAGACCGCTCTCGAGCTGGGTCTCGACGTCGCCTGGCACGACGGCCCGCTCGACGGTCTGCCCTCCCACGGCGCCACCACCCTGGCCGGGCAGCTGCAGGCCGACCCCGTGCACCTGGTGCAGAAGCTGGTCGCTGCCGTGCGCAGCGCCGGCGGCCGGGTCGTGGAGGGCGCGCGGGTGCGGCGCCTGTCCCCCGACGCCGCCACCGTGCACCTCGAGGGCGGTCGCAGCGTGCGGGCCGACTCGGTGGTCGTCGCGACCGGCACCCCGGTGATGGACCGTGGACTGCACGTGACGCAGGTGAAGCCGATGCGGTCCTACACCGTGGCCTACCGGTGGGACGGTCGTCTCGAGCACATGGCGCTCTCGGCCGGCAGCGACGGACGCTCGGTGCGTGACGCGGTGGACCGCGACGGCAACCAGCTGCTGCTGGTGGGCGGCGCGGGGCACGTCGTCGGGCGTACGCGCGACGAGAGCGCTCACCTGGACCGGCTGCGTGACTGGACCCGGCAGCACTTCGCCGACGCGGTCGAGGTCGCCGCCTGGTCGGCGCAGGACTACGAACCGACCCACGGGGTGCCCCTGGTCGGTCGGATGCCGCTGACCCGCGGTCGCGTGCGGGTCGCGACGGGGTTCGCGAAGTGGGGCTTCACCAACGGGACGGCCGCTGCGTTGGCCATCGCCTCCGACATCGTCGGAGACGAACCGCTCCACCTCCCGGGCCACTACCTGGGCGCCACGCCCGCCCCCGCCTCGTGGGCGCGCAACAACGCCACCGTCGGGCTGCGCCAGGTGCGCGACGTCGCCCAGGTCGCCCTCCCGGGCGCGGGCGACGTCGGTGTCACCGACGCCGCCAGGGGATGCGGCATCTGCCCGCACATGGGCGGCGTCCTGCACTGGAACACAGCGGAGAGGTCCTGGGACTGCCCGCTCCACGGCTCTCGCTTCGCCCCCGACGGCAGCGTCCTCGAGGGCCCCGCGACCCGGCCGGCCAAGGTGCCGAGCGCACCAGAGACCACATGGCCAGCAGAGACCGGCACACAGAAGGGATCACCCATGCAGCAGAACGAGCAGTCCACGCCGCACGACGCGTCGGGTGGACAGGTCAGCGAACCCGAGGCCAACCCTGTCCCGCCGGGACAGGACCCGAGCACCACCCCGGGGGTCGACGACACCCCGCAGACCGCTCCCGACCAGGAGCACTGACCCTGGTCACCACCACACGCTGAGCCAGGTCGCCCACCCCGGCTGGGGTGGGCGACCTATTTGCTTACTGCTCGCCGCGGCTCCGGCGCGCCGAGACGTACGCAGGCGCCCGCAGGCGTTCGACCCATCGGTAGTTGCCCAGCTCTGGGTGCGGGGAGCGCACCGGGTCGAAGGACGGATCCTCGGGGCTGCGGGCGATGAGCCTCAGCTCACCGAACCGCACCCAGTCGCCGCGGCCGAGGGCGTACGACAGCACGTGGCGCTCCTTCTCCGCCGGCTCCGCGCGCAGGAACACCGGCCCCACGGGCGTGGGGTAGGGCAGCAGCGACGTGTAGCCGCTGATCCGCGCCGCCCGTGCCGGCAGCAGCACGAAGCGGCTCCAGGGCCCGGCGCCCGTGGAGGCCAGGAGGATGTCGGCGCCCTCCCACTGCGGCAGGCGCAGAGCCAGGCCCTGGATGTCCCACGACCACGCCGGCAGGCCGACCGCGGCGGAGCGTCGCACCAGCACGTCGTCGTGCCCCGGTTCGTCGAGCCATGCGACGCCGACGCGGGAGGAGGCGCCTCCCTCACGGGTGAGCACCCCCTGCCAGACCTCCCCGCGCGGGTGCAGCGGCTTCGGAGCACGGCGCAGCGCCGCCACCCCGAGGGTGGCGCCGGAGAGCAGCAGCCCGCCGACGCCACTGACGGCGTCGGAGACGGTCCTCGACACCTGCCTCACCCCTCAGGAGACGGAGGCCGCGAAGCGTTCCCACACCCGGTGGGCCGACATCAGCTCCTGGACCTCGGCGAAGACGTCGACGCCGCTCTCCCCCACCACGACACCCACGTCGCCCTCGCCCGTGCCCGCGAGCCGCAGGCCGGTCGCGCCATCTCCCCAGGCGCCGAGCACCTTGGCGTGGCGCCAGCACTCCTCGACGAGCAGCTTCACCCGGGGGTCGAGGGCCGGGTCACCCCCGGCCCCAGCCTTGGCATCACGCGCCGGCAACGCGTCAGGCGCAGGGACGGGGCTGGCGGCCAGCAGCAGGGCGTCGAACTCGACCGACCGCGCCGTGGCGAACGTCCGCTGCACCGTCGCTCCCGCCACCTCGCCGCCGTGGGGCGCCACCACCAGCGGCACCATGCCGGCGGCGAAGACGGCCGCGCGCACTTCCTGCAGCGCCTCGGCATCGGTGGCGTCATCGACGACGATGCCCACCATGCGACCGTCGCCCGGCCAGGTCTGCCCCAGCTGCGACAGGGCGGCGCTCGGCGTCACGTCGGCCAGCGGCTCCGACGGCTCGGGCGTCGGCATGCCGAGCGCCGTGGCCACCTCGGAGCAGAGCACCGGGTCGATCTGCGCCAGGCACTGCAGCTGTCGGGCCTTGATCGTCTCCTCGTAGCACTTGCCGAGCTCGAAGGAGTAGGCCCTGATGATGTGCTCCTTCTCCACCGGCGTCATGCTCTGCCAGAAGAGACGAGCCTGTGAGAAGTGGTCGTCGAAGGACGCGGGGTTCTCCCGCACCTTCGTGGCAGCCGGGATCTCGACGGGGGTGTCGAGGAACGCGTTGTCCTCGTTCCCGGCGAAGAACGGACAGCCGCCGTCGAGCGAGTTCGGCTTGTAGGGCGCGACGCCGACGTGGTCCGCGTGCTGGTGGAAGCCGTCGCGGAACATGTCGTTGACCGGCGCGTGCGGTCGGTTGACCGGGATCTGGTTGAAGTTCGGGCCGCCGAGCCGGCTGAGCTGGGTGTCGATGTAGGAGAAGAGCCGGGCCTGCAGCAGCGGGTCGTCGGTGACGTCGATGCCGGGCACCAGGTGGCCCGGGTGGAAGGCCAGCTGCTCCACCTCGGCGAAGAAGTTGCGCGGGTTGGCGTTGAGCGTCAGCAGGCCGATGGGCTGCACGGGTGCGAGCTCCTCGGGCACCAGCTTGGTCGGGTCGAGCAGGTCGATGCCCTCGAACTCCTGCTCGGGGGTGTCGGGGAAGACCTGGATGCCGAGCTCCCACTGCGGGTGGGCGCCCGACTCGATGGCGTCGTAGAGGTCGCGGCGGTGGAAGTCGGGGTCCACGCCGTTGATCAGCTGGGCCTCCTCCCACGCCAACGAGTGCGCGCCGAGCTTCGGCTTCCAGTGGAACTTGACCAGCGAGGTGACTCCCTCGGCGTTGGTGAGCCGGAAGGTGTGGACTCCGAAGCCCTCCATCATCCGGTAGGAGCGCGGGATGCCGCGGTCGGACATGTTCCACATCGTGTGGTGCTGGGCCTCGGTGTGCAGCGAGACGAAGTCCCAGAAGGTGTCGTGGGCGCTCTGCGCCTGCGGGATCTCCCGGTCGGGGTGCGGCTTGGCGGCGTGCACGACGTCGGGGAACTTGATGCCGTCCTGGATGAAGAAGACGGGCATGTTGTTGGCGACGAGGTCGAAGTTGCCCTCCGCCGTGTAGAACTTCGTCGCGAAGCCGCGGGTGTCGCGCACGGTGTCGGCGGAGCCGCGGGACCCCAGCACGGTCGAGAACCGCGTGAAGACGGGGGTGGTGACCCCCTTGGCCAGGAAGGCGGCGTGGGTGACGGTCTCGGCGGTGCCATAGCCCTCAAAGACGCCGTGCGCGGCGGCGCCGCGTGCGTGCACGACCCGCTCGGGGATGCGTTCGTGGTCGAAGTGGGTGATCTTCTCGCGCAGGTGGTGGTCCTGGAGCAGCGTGGGACCGCGTCGTCCGGCCTTCAGCGAGTGGTCGCTGTCGCGCAAGCGGGTGCCGGTGGAGGTGGTCAGGAACTCGCCCTGCTGGGCGCGGGCGTCCTGCAGCGCACCGGTCTCTGCACCGGTCGCGGTGCGCGTGGCGGGACCTCGCTGGTCGTCCTTCGGCGGCAACGGCGGCTGCGGCTCGGTGGGCTCGTCGGCCGGCGGCGAGCCGGGGCCGGGGCGGCCGGGGATCGTCTCTGCGGTGGACTCGAGGGTGCGACGCGCCGCGTCGACGGTCTCCTCGACGGCTTCGGCGACCTTCTTCGCGGCCTTGCTGGTGTCCATGCCATACCTCCGAGATCGGGTGGGGTCCCAGCGCCCCTACCCGCACTCGTCCGGGGCCATACGTGCCCGGTGCCACTGATCGCGGGACGAGACCAGACCTGCCCGACGGTTCGTCGGCGACGTCCCGGGGTACCTGCGCCCCACGGGCCCGGTGGGCCCCCACGACACCGCAGATGGAGGAGATGTGACGACCACGATCGACCCCGACACCAGGTCTGCGCTGCTGCTCATCGACCTCCAGGAGGACTTCCTCGCAGCGCCGGGGCTGCGCGAGCAACGCGACGACCTGCTCACCGCCGTCCGGGGATGGATCGACTGGGCGAGCGCCACCGGTTCGCCTGTCGTCGAGATCCGCACCGTGCTCCCCCTCGACGAGGAGACGTGGGCCCTCAACATGCGCGACGACATGCAGCCGGTGGTCCTCGAGGGCACTCCGGGGTCATGGCGCGTCCACGAGCTCGAGGTGGAGCCCGACGTCGAGATCCAGAAGCGACGTGACGACGCCTTCCACCGCACCGACCTCGCGCAGCGGCTGAGCGACCTCGGCGTCGGGCAGGTGGTGCTCGCCGGCGTCTCGACCGAGGCGTGCATCGCGATGACGGCCGCCTCTGCCTACGCCCACGACCTGCGGGTGGTGGTGGCCCGGGACGCCGTGGCCTCGGCCGACAGCACGGCGCACGAGGCCGCGTTGGTGTGGTTGGAGGAGCAGTACCGGGCGCCCGCCCTGACGCCCGCCGAGTGGGGGCGCGACAGCTCCGAGACCTCCGAGAGCTGATCTGCCCACCCGCAGCTCTTGCCGCACGGCGCCTGCAGGTGGAGAGTGCGCAGGAGAGGGTGCGGGCCGCCCGCGTCCGCCCTCAGGGTGGTGGGTCATGGGGGTTCGACGAGTGACCGTGTGGCTGGCGTTGGCCTCCGGCCTGGCATCGGGTCTGGCATCGGTGCTGGTGGGGATTCCCACAGCGGGCGCCGAGACGTCGGGTGCGGCGGCGGCACGGTGGGGTCCGACGCACCGGTTCGAGCAGAACACCCTCGGCGAGTCCTTCGTGCAGGACGGACGAGGGGTCACCACGGTGGTGTGGGGCTCGCAGGCCGGGTGGCCAAAACCGGTCAAGGCCCAGCAGCAGACCGCCCAGGGGCGCTGGCGTGACCCGGTGGAGCTCGGGGAGGGCCACTCCCCCGTCGTGGCGGCCGACAGTGCCGGCAACCTGGTCGCCGCGTGGATCCGCGACGAGCAGGGGCGTACGGCCAGCGTCTGGTCGGCCCGCAAGCCCTACGGTCGGGCGTGGTCGGCGCCAGTGCGTCTCTCCTCCGACCGCGAGGTGACCGGCTATCCCGACGGCGTCAGCAACTACGGCGCCGTCGACCTGCAGGTGGCGGTGCGCGACGGTGGTGCCGCTCTGGTGGCGTGGCGGTGGGGCAGCCTGGAACGGGAGGTTCCGTTCCGGGTGCAGGCGGCCTTCCGTCCTCCGCGCAGGGCGTGGCAACCCGCTCGGACGCTGAGTCGCGGGGCACAGGACGTACGTCAGGTGCGCGCCGACCTCGGTCCGGCTGGCGTCTGGGTGGCGTGGTCGCAGGAGCAGCGACGCGGGCCCGAACGCGTGCTCGTGCGCGACCGCCGTCGTGGGGGCACCTGGTCGGCGGCGACCCGCGTCGGAACCGGCGACCTGGGCGCCCTCGCCCTCACGGCGCCGGGTGAGGTGGTGGTCGTCTTCCGGCAGGCCGGCACGGTTAGATCCGTCGTCAAGCCGCGGGGCCGCCGGTGGCGGACCCCGGTCGACGTGACCGCCCCCGGGGTCCGCGCCCGCGGGTGGTCGGCGGCCGTCAACAGTCGGGGGCAGGCACTGGTCAGCTATCTGGTCGGTCCCCACACGGTGGAGGCGGTGCGCCGAGGCCCTAGGGGCCGGTGGGGCATGGCCGAGTCTCTGGGGCAGACGGGCGAGCGACGGATCGCCGAGACCCTGGCCGCGATCAACGGTGCGGGCGCCGCGGTCGTCGGCTGGCACAACTACTACGGGGTCTGGGCGCGTCACCGCGCACCGCGCGCCTCCTGGGGGCCGACCACCACGCCGCATCGTGACCGCGGTCAGGTCGACGTCCTGGAGTCCGTACGTCTCGGCATCTCCCCCGGCGGACGTCCGGGCCTGCTGTGGGCCCAGGAGGAACGGCCGCTGCGCTTGCGCTACCAGCTCACCCTTGGGCGCTGATCGCCGTGGTGGACCGGGAGGAGCGGCCGTGAGGACCTGGGTGGTCGTCGAGTCGATGTGGGGCAACACCCGGCAGGGCGCGCGTGCCGTGGCCGAGGGTCTCGGTGAGGACGCACAGGTGCTGGACGTGGCGCAGGCCCCGCGGCTGACGGGCGACGTCGACCTGCTGGTCATCGGTGGTCCCACCCACGCCTTCTCAATGTCGCGTGCCTCGACACGACCCGACGCCGTGCGCCAAGGTGGGGCCGCCACCGCCGAGGCCACGGGCATCCGCGAGTGGCTGGCTGCCCAGGAGCGTGCGCCGCAGCTCGCCGTCGCCACCTTCGACACCCGCGTCGCGTCCATGCGCCGGCTACCGGGCTCGGCGGCCCGCGCTGCTGCCCGTGCCGCTGGTCGTCGCCACCTCGGGCATGTCGTCGGACGGGAGAGCTTCTACGTCACGGGCGTCAGCGGCCCCCTCGCCGACGGTGAGGTCGACCGGGCGCGGGAGTGGGGACGTACGCTCCGCAACGCACGGTGACCCAGCGGCTCAGCGCGGGTCGGGCGGGCTCTGCTCGGTGTCCCTCAGCAGGGCGTTGCGCAAGGCGTCCAACTGCTCGCTCCACGCCTCGACGGGCGCCAGCACCCGCTCCAGCACCTCGAGCTGGGCATCGAGCACGGTGAGCTCGGCGGTCATCGCCTGGATGGTGAGGCGCTTGGCATGGATCTCCTGCGTCAGGATGCGCAGCTCCTCACCGACCGTGGGTGCGCCCTCGGCGAACTGCCGCATGGCTGTCACCCACTGCTCCACCGGGCTGACCACGGCCTCGGGCACGACGGCTCGGGCTCCTGCCTCTCCCGCGTGGGCCAGCCAGGCCACCAGCGAGCTCGTCGCGTGCACGAGGGCGTCGGCGCCCGGCGGGAGGTGGAGGCCGGGACGGCGTGGCGTTCCGTCGTCGGAGGGGGACGCGGGCTCTTGCTCGGGCTTCGTCACCTGGGATGACCTCTCGTGCGGGCGGCGCTGGCGGGTGGGTGTCACCCTAGTGGCGTGCTCGGGGCCACAACAGGAGCGTGGTTGCCCCGACCTGGATGGCGCACGGTGGGTGAATCCTGGGCGCCGTGGGTAGCACCCAGTCATGCGACTTCCCCGAATCCTTGGTCTCGTGCAGGCAGGCGGCGCAGGCGGCCGGATGGACGTCCTGACCCTCGAGCACGCCAAGCCTGCGCTCCCCTATGCCGGTGACCACCAGCTCGTCGACGTCTCGCTCTCCACCCTGGCGACCTCGGGCGTGCAGGACGTCTGGTTGTCGGTGCAGTACCAGGCCGGGTCGCTGGAGGAACAGGTGCGCAACGGCCGGCCGTGGGACCTCGACCGCAGCGTCGGTGGGTTCCGGCTGGTCCCGCCGGAGCAGGGCAGCGGCTCGTTGCACGAGGAGGGCATGAACGCGGGCAACGCCGACGAGCTCTACGGGTTGCGCGACCAGCTGCGCGACAGCGGAGCCGACCTCGTGGTGGTGATGAGCGCCGACCACGTCTACCGACTCGACCTGCGCGACGTCGTCGAGACCCATCTGGCCAAGGAGGCGGAGGTCACCGTGGTCTCCACCGACCTCGGCGACACCTTCGCCGAGGACCCGGCCGACCACGCAGTGGTCCAGGTCAACCGGTTGGGTCGCGTCACCGACGTCGCCTACAAGCCCGAGCGCCCCGTCGGCAGCCTCGTGGCAGCCGAGATCTTCGTCTACGAGGTGCCGGTGCTCGTCGAGGTGCTCGAGGAGCTCCACCGTGAGCTGGCAGGTGAGGAGGACGACAGTGGGCTGGGTGACTTCGGGGAGCACCTGCTGCCCCGGATGGTCCAGCGCGGCAAGGCCTTCGCCCACCACCTCGACGGCTACTGGCGCGACCTGGGCCAGCCGCACCACTACCTCAACGCCCACCTCGAGCTCATCGACCACGGGCTCGAGCTCTTCGACGGGACGTGGCCGCTGCACACCTCCCACCGCCCGCACCCGCCGGCGCGCGTGGGTTCGGGCGCCCGGGTCGAGGACAGTCTGCTCAGCCCCGGTTCACGGGTGGCAGGCACCGTGCGACGCAGCGTGCTGGGCCCGGACGTGGTGGTCGAGGAGGGAGCCGTGGTGGAGGAGTCGGTCCTCTTCGGTGAGGTGGTCGTACGCTCCGGGGCCCGGGTGCGGCGCAGCGTGGTGGACACCGGGTGCGAGCTGCTCGACGGCGCCGACGTGGGCGCCGCGGACATCGACCTCACCGACCCCGACGCGATCGTCCTCGTCGGCCGCGACAGCCGGGTCGCCTCGGCGTTGCCACCGGGGGCACGGTTGGCGCCGGGCACCACCGCTTGATGGCTTCAGAAGCCGGCGAACGTCAGACCCGCACCGTGTGGTCAAGCTGCGGCGCGGCGGCGACGAGGCGACCGCGGGCCCAGAGGCGGTGGATCAGCACGGCGGCCACCAGGGCGCCGAGCACGCCGAGACCCAGGTCGCTGAGCGTGTCGGCGTAGGCGAACCTCCGCTCGGACGAGCCGCTGATGAAGGCGAAGAACTCGCCGATCTCCCACGCGATCGCCCCCGTCGCCCCCACCGCGAGGGCGCGCTCGACCACCCGGCCCAGGGTCACCGAACGGTGCATCGTCAGGAGGATGACCGCCGCGGCCAGCAGCCCGGTGTTCATGAAGTGCATCCAGTCGTCGAACCAGACGATGGAGTCATACATGTCGAGTCGGTTGCCGAGGATGTCGGTGAAGCAGGTGATGGTGACCAGGAAGTCGGCCAACCACGGGAACGAGGAGCGCTCACGCCAGTGGACGTACCAGATCGCCGGGACCGTGAAGGCGAGCAGCGGGTAGACCACGGCCCGCACCCCGGCGGCCTTGTCCCTCATGTTGCTGTCGTCGGGGAAGAGCAGCGCAAAGACCAGCAGGAGGACGAGTCCGGCCTTGGCCGACACGTTGGCCAGCCGCAGGGTCGACGGGATCGGGTAGCGGCCCACAGCCAGCTCTGACATCCCGCCTCCTGCTTGCGTCACCGGGGCGCGGTCTGCCTCGGTGCGACCATGATTGTGTCACTGCGGCCCGTCCCCCGAGCGCCCGCCGCCCTGCTGGAGTGTCGGGCGTCACGCCTCACGTCGTCGCGGGATGGATCTCCACCTCGGCGGCCTTGACGACGAACTGCGCCCGCATGCCGGGCGCGAGCCGTAGCTCGGCCACCGCAGCCGGGGTGATGTCGGCGTGCAGGTCGTCCCCCCGCACACGCACCAGGTCTCCGTGAGGCTCCAAGGTGGAGACGGTCACCTCGACGACGTTGCGCGGTGACCCCGGCACGGTGTCGAGGTGCACGGCCACGGCGGCCGGCCGGAAGAGCGCGACGACCGGGGCACCGTCACCCACCCCGGCCTCGCGCAGGGTGCCCTGCAGGCGGCGACCGTCCCGAGTCCGTACCCCCGACCCGTCCCAGGTGCCGGCCACGAGGTTGAGGCCCGCGATCCGGGCGCCGAACCGGCTGCGGGGCCGCGAGAGCACCTCGTGGGTGGGGCCGTGCTCGACCACCCGCCCCTCCTCCACCACGGCCACCGCGTCGGCCAGCAGCACCGCGTCGAGCACGTCGTGGGTGACGATCACCGCGGTGCGCTCGGCGAGCACCTCACCCAGCACGTGCCGCAGGGCCGGCGTGGCGTCGACGTCGAGCGCGGCGAAGGGCTCGTCGAGCAGCACGAGGTCGGGCGCAGCGGCCAGCGCGCGGGCCACGGCGACGCGTTGGGCCTGACCACCCGAGAGCTGCGAGGGCCGGCGCTGGCCGAGCGCCTCCAGACCCACACGGTCGAGCCATTCCTCGGCGATCTCGCCGGCCTGCGTACGCCCGCTGCCGCGGCTGCGCGGCCCGAAGGCCACGTTGTCGCGGACGGTGAGATGGGGGAAGAGGTCGGCCTGCTGGGCGAGCAGGCTGACTCGACGCCGGTGGGCGGGCACCCAGGTCCGGGCGTGACCGTCGACGACCTCACTCAGCACTCGACCGCCGAGCGCGATCCGGGCGTCGTGGGGGCGCAGCAGACCTGCAACGGCGTGCAGGATCGTGGACTTGCCGGCACCGTTGGGGCCGAGCACCGCGAGCGTCGACCCCCGGGGCACGTCCACAGTGACGTCGAGACGGCGCTCCGGCACGACGAGGGAGATCTGCAGACTCACGTCGCCCCCCGTCGCCGCGCGGTCAGCCCGATGACCAGCACTGCGACCACCACCAGCAGCAGGGACAGCGCCACCGCCGCGTCAGGGTCGGCCTCACGTTGCAGGTAGATCTCCAACGGCAGGGTCCGGGTGACTCCCTGGAGGCTTCCGGCGAAGGTGATGGTGGCACCGAACTCACCCAGGGCCCGGGCGAAGGCCAGCACCGTGCCGGAGAGCAGCGACGGCACCACCAGAGGCAGGGTGACCCGCCACAGCACCCGGCTGGGGCTCGCGCCGAGGGTGGCGGCCACCACCTCGTAGCGGTGCCCGGCGGTGCGCAGCGTCCCCTCGAGGCTGAGCACCAGGAAGGGCAGCGCCACGAAGGTCTGGGCGATGACGACAGCAGCGGTGGAGAAGGCCACCTGCACGCCGAGCACCTCCAGGCTCTCCCCGAGCAGGCCCTGACGCCCGAACGTGTGGAGCAGCGCGATGCCGCCCACCACCGGCGGCAGCACGAGGGGCAGCAGGACCAGGGCCCGCAGCACGCCCAGGCCCGGCAGTCGGGTGCGTGCCAGCACGAGCGCCAACGGGACGCCCAGCAGCACGCAGCAGACGGTCGCGAGGCCGGACGTACGCAGACTCAAGGCGAGGGCTGCCCGCGACGACTCGCTGGTCACGAGGCCGAGGAAGTCCGACCAGTCGACCCGAATGAGCATCGCCAGCAGCGGCAGCAGCAGGAAGGCCGCCCCACCGAGGGCGGGCACGTACACCCAGCGGGGCACCGCGGTCCCCGCTGCAGGGGTGGTGGCAGTGGCCCGTGTCGGGGTGCTCATGGCGTCACGGCCGCGCGAAGCCGGCGTCGTCGAGCACCTGGCGGCCCCGGGGCCCGACCACGAGGTCGAGGAACGCCTTCGCCAGGTCGGGTTGGTCGCTTTCGGTGAGCGTGGCGACGGGATAGGTCGTGACCACGTCGGCGGCCTGCGGCACGGTGACACCGTCGACGCGGTCCTCGCCAGCGAGGACGTCGGTCACGTAGACCAGGCCCGCGTCGGCCTCTCCGACAGCGACCTTGGCCAGCACGTCGCTGACGCTCTGCTCCTCACTCACCGGTCGTAGATCGAGGTCCGCGGAGCGGAGCAGCTCGCGCGCCGCTAGTCCGCACGGCACCTGGGGCGCGCACACGACGGACTGCACCCCGTCGCGGGTCAGGTCGGCCAACCCGGTGACACCGGCGGGGTTGCCGGGCGGCACGGCGATCCGGAGCGTGTTGGCCGCGAAGGCGACCGGCCCGTGGTCAACGAGCCCGGCGTCGACCACGCGGTCCATGGTGGTCGTGTCAGCAGAGGCGAAGACGTCAGCCGGAGCGCCCTGCTCGAGCTGGGCGGCGAGGTCGGAGGAGCCGGCGAAGCTGAAGACCACGTCGACGTCGTCGTGCTCGGCCTCGAAGAGCTCCCCGAGCTCGGTGAAGGTGCCGGAGAGCGAGGCCGCGGCGTGCACCGTCAGGGTGGTGGTCCGCGACTCCTCGGCGCTGGTGCAGCCGGTCAGCCCGACGACCAGCACGACCGCGGCGGACGTGGCGAGAGCGGCGACGGGTCCACTGCCCCGGCGTCGATCGCTCACTGGTCGCCGGCCTCGTGGGCGACCTCGACCACCACGTGGGTGGCCTTGGTCGTCGCCACCGCCGCGGAGCCCAGCTCGAGGCCCAGCTCGCGGACGGCTTCGCTGCTCATCAGTGAGACGACGCGGAAGGGTCCGCACTGCAGCTCGACCTGAGCCATCACCGAGTCCATGCGGATGTCGGTCACCAGCCCGACGAACCGGTTGCGGGCCGAGCTCGTGGTGCCCGTCGGCAGGCCGGGAGGTGCGGCCTGGTCGCGGGCGACCATGGCCACCTCATAGCCGTCGACGACCTTGCGGCCAGAAGAGTCCAGGTCGGCCTGCAGGAGCCCGCGGTCGATCCAGCGACGCAGGGTGTCGTCGCTGACCCCCAGATGGGTGGCAGCGTCACGAATCCTCATCTTCGGCACGCTACCACCCTACGTGTTCCGCACATGAGGATCCAGGATTCGCTTCCGGGCTCGAGTCGCGTGGGCACCCGGCCACCATCCGGAAACCGTTCGGATCGCGGCCCTGTTCTCCGCCGCAAGGCTTCCCTAGAGTCGAAGCATGCCTCTCGAGACCCCCGACGTCGTGCAGCTCGAACCCCAGGAGGCGCTCGCCATCCGCGGGGTGGTGGCCCGTGACGAGATCGGCGGCTTCCTGGGCGAGGCTTTCCAAGAGGTCGCCTCGACCGCCCAGGAGTCCGGACTCGTCATCACGGGACCCCCTTTCGCCTACTACCCCGAGCCGCCGGGCGACAGCATCACGGTTGATGCCGGCTTCCCCGTCTCCAGCCCCGCGGACCCCTCAGGCAGGGCGCGCCGCCTCGTCCTTCCCGGGGGCGCCGTCGTGATCGCGACCCACGTGGGGCACTACGACGCCATCGCCCAGAGCTACGAGGACTTGGAGCGCTGGGTCGGCGACCGAGGTCTCACGCCTGGCACCAGCGCGTGGGAGACCTACGTGACCGACCCGGACGATGAGCCGGACCCCGCCGGGTGGCGGACGGTCATCCACTGCCCGCTGACGGGAGCGGAGGGCCCGTGAACGCCGAGCTCGAAGCCCGTCGTGTGGAGCGTGAGTCGTCCCGAGTGATCAGTGCCCACGCCCGCTCCTGGCAGTTGGTCTCCGCCCTGCGCGTCGAGGACTTCGACGTCGCCCACCTCGGGCGGGCCGACCAGGTGATCCTCGACATGGAGGACGCGATCGACGACCGGCTCAAGCAGCAGGCCCGCGACCACGTGCTCGAGTGGTTCGCCGGTGGCGGCAAGGCGTGGGTGCGCGTCAACGACGTGACCACACCGTTCTGGTCCGACGACCTGTCGGCCCTGGCGGGCTCGCCCGGTGTCCTGGGGGTGATGTTGGCCAAGACCGAGTCGGCGGAGCAGGTGAGCGTCACCCACCACCGGTTGGGCGGCCACGTGCCGGTGATCCCGTTGGTGGAGTCGGCACTGGGCATCGAGGAGGCGACGTCGATTGCTCGGGCGCCGGGGGCCCACCGTCTCGCCTTCGGTTCGGGCGACTACCGCAAGGACACCGGCACCGCCAACGAGGCCGTCGCGATGGCGTACCCCCGGACCCGCCTCGTGCTGGCCTCCCGCATCGGCGGGCTGACCGGCCCCATCGACGGCCCCACCGTGGGCTCCGTCCACTCGTTGCTGCGCGAGCAGTCCGAGGACGCGGTCGTGCTCGGCATGACGGGCAAGCTCTGCCTCGACCACGAGCAGCCCGCGGTGATCAACGAGGAGTTCAGCCCCTCCCCCGCCGACGTGGCCTGGGCGGTCGACTTCCTCGAGAAGTTCGAGGCAGGCGGGCGCGTGATCCGCGACGGCTCGGACAAGCCGCGGCTGGCGCGGGCCGAGCTGATCACTCGGCGAGCGTCCTACTTCCATGTGGATCCGCGCTGAGCGGACCTCATGGAGGAAGACCGTCGATACTGCAGGTGGCGCGGCTTAGACGGCGACGGCAACTGTCCTTAGGTACGACTTTGCTGGGCAGACGCGGTTGATCGCGCGGTATCCCCTACTGAGTCTGGACCCCTGCCAAGAAGGGCTCGGAGGTGTGAGAGGTCAAGTCCAGGGGCGTGGTGTACGAGGTTGATCCCTCGGTTGGGCGTGTCGGTTAGGCCGTGAGGGCCTGGGGTTCGGGTTCGGTCAGCTCCTCGACGACGGCGTTGTCGACGGCTTGGGCGCGGGTGAGGACCGCGACGCCGAGATTGCCCGCAGACTGTCGGCCCTGGTTTCGATGCCGGTCCCCGACACTCAGTGAATGTGGCGGTCCAAGACTCCCTCGTCCCCCGGCCGGATGAGGGCGAGGGTGTGAGACGGAACCGGTTTCCCCATTTGTCAGGAAGCCCACCCGCGGGCGGTACCACCCTCACGTCCTGCGCACTGACGCCCCATCCCAGACGACCACGTCCCCGTTGCCGACCACACCTAGGTCGGCCCCGCCGGGCAGTAGTCGAAAGAACTCACCGTGACCCACGACTACGTGCGTCGTTCCAGACGCCAACCCTGCGAGCGCGACCTGCGCTCGGAGCCGTACACGGCCCGCATCCTCCACTCCTCCATGGGCGAGTGCCAGCTTGGACGCCCTGGCCGTCCAAGCGAGGGTGCGGGCGTGCTTCGTGCCTTGGAACAACCCAAAGGAGCGCTCTCGGAGCCGAATGTCCTCGCTCCGGCCGGCTCCCAGGAGCTGGGACAGGATTTCGGCCCCCTCGACGGCTCGGTCCAGATCACTTGACGTGACGAGCCCGACCTTCCTCCCTGACGTGAGGCACCTGATTCTCTCGGCGGCCGTGACCATCTGCTCGCGTCCCCGCGCGGTGAGTCGGGGATGGGCGGTCTGTCCTTGCGTCACACCGCGGACGTTCCACTCCGACTCCCCGTGCCGCACGAGGTACACCAACTCCTGCACGCGGCCCATTCTCCCGTAGGCTGCTGGCGACCCACGGTGCAGGAACCCGGTGAGACTCCGGGGCGGTTCCGCCACTGTGACCAGGCTCTGATGCCTGGCAGCCAGACACTGGCCGTGGGTGAATCCGACCGCTACACGGGGCGAGAACCCCGGAGGAGGAACCCGGCACATGGCCGCGTCCGCACACGTCTGCCTGCTCTCCACGTCCGACACGGACCTGCTCTCGGCGAGGGCCAGTGGCGCGAGCTACGCGCTCGCCAACCCGTCCCGCAGCACTGGCAGCGAACTCGACGCCGTCGTCGAGGACGCGGACCTCGTCGTCATCCGCCAGCTGGGTTCGCCCCACGACCTGTGGGACGGGCTGGCCGCCGTCCGCGCCGCCGGCACTCCCCTCGTCGTCCTCGGTGGGGAGCAACAGCCGAGCGCCGAGCTGATGGAACTGAGCACGGTCCCGATCGGTGTGGCTGCGGAGGCGCACCGCTACCTCGCCGAAGGCGGACCCGTGAACCTGGCGCAGATGCACGCCTTCCTCTCCGACACGGTCCTGCTCACCGGTGAAGGCTTCGAGCCCCCGACGGCCGTGCCGACGTGGGGCTTCGCGGAGCGGAGCCCCACCGACCCGGCGCTGCCGAAGGTCGGGATCCTCTACTACCGCGCCCACCAGGCGAGCGGGAACACCGCCTTCGCCCACGCACTCGCCGACGCCGTCGACGCCACCGGACAGGCGGTCGGCGTACCGATCTTCGCGGGCTCGCTGCGCAGCGCGCCCGACGAGCTGTTCGACGCCCTCGGTCAGCTCGATGCGCTGGTGGTGACCGTCCTGGCGGCCGGCGGCAGCGTGCCCGCCTCGGTGAGCGCCGGAGGCGACGACGAGACCTGGGACGTGGAGCGGATCGCCGCGCTCGACATCCCCGTCCTCCAGGGTCTGTGCCTGACCAGCAGCCGCGAGGAGTGGGAGGCGAACGACGACGGCGTCACGCCGCTCGACTCCGCCAACCAGATCGCCATCCCCGAGTTCGACGGACGCATCATCACCGCTCCCTTCTCCTTCAAGGAGATCGACGAGGAAGGACTCCCCCGCTACGTCGCCGACCCGGAGCGCTGCGCCCGGGTGGCCGCGATCGCGGCCAACCACGCCCGTCTGCGGCACCTCCCGAACGCCGAGAAGAAGGTCGCCCTCGTCCTGTCGGCATACCCGACGAAGCACTCCCGCATCGGCAACGCCGTGGGTCTGGACACCCCGGTGTCCACGATCCGTCTGCTCCGCCGCCTCCGCGACGCCGGGTACGACCTCGGCGAGCCCGGTGCGGTGCCCGGTCTCGACCTCACCGACGACACCGAGGCCGGCGACGCACTGATCCACGCGATGATCGCCGCAGGCGGCCAGGACGAGGAATGGCTGACCTCGGGTCAGCTCACCGACGCGCACGTACGGATCAGCGCCGAGCAGTACCGCCGCTGGACCGCGCACCTGCCGCAGGGTCTGCGCGACTCCATGACCGAGGCGTGGGGCGAGGCGCCCGGCCAGCTCTTCGTGAACGACGCCGACGAGATCGTGATCGCGACGCTGGTGGCCGGCAACGTGGTCATCATGATCCAGCCGCCGCGCGGCTTCGGCGAGAACCCCGTCGCGATCTACCACGACCCGGACCTGGCCCCGACCCACCACTACATGGCCGCCTACCGGTGGCTGGAGGAGTCGCCCTCGTCCGGTGGCTTCGGCGCGCACGCCGTCGTCCACGTCGGCAAGCACGGCTCGCTGGAGTGGCTGCCGGGCAAGAACGCCGCGTTGTCGGCCGAGTGCGGCACCGACGCAGTGCTCGGCAACCTGCCCCTCTTCTACCCGTTCCTCGTCAACGACCCCGGTGAAGGCGCGCAGGCCAAGCGCCGCGCCCACGCCACCATCGTCGACCACCTGATCCCGCCGATGGCGCGCGCCGAGACGTACGGCGACATCGCCCGCCTCGAGCAGCTGCTGGACGAGTACGGCAACATCGCCGCGATGGACCCGGCCAAGCTGCCGGCGATCCGTGGCGAGATCTGGCAGCTGATGAAGGCCGCCGAGATGCACCGCGACCTCGGTCTCGACGAGCGTCCGGACGACGAGGAGTTCGACGACTTCCTGCTGCACGTCGACGGTTGGCTGTGCGAGATCAAGGACGTCCAGATCCGTGACGGCCTGCACGTTCTCGGGCAGGCGCCGACCGGCGACGCCCTGGTCAACCTGGTGCTCGCCGTGCTGCGGGCCTCCCAGGTGTGGGGCGGTGTCGGCAACGCCGTTCCCGGCCTGCGCTCCGCGCTCGGCCTGTCCGACGGCGCAACGACCGCCGAGGTCGACGCCTTCGAGGCCGAGGCCCGCCGACTCGTCCAGGCCCTGGCCGACGCCGGTTGGGACCCCGCTGTCGTGCCGTCTCTTCACGAGGACGACGGGGTACGGGCCGCGCTCACTTTCGCCGCCACCGAGGTGGTGCCCCGACTGGCCAGCACCACCGACGAGATGGACGTCCTGCTGCACGCCCTCGACGGCGGCTACGTGCCCGCCGGCCCGTCCGGTTCACCGCTGCGGGGTCTGGTGAACGTGCTCCCCACCGGCCGCAACTTCTACACCGTCGACCCGCGCGCCATCCCGTCGCGCCTGGCCTGGCAGACCGGTCAGTCGATGGCCGAGTCACTCGTCCAGCGCTACCTCGACGAGACCGGCGAGTACCCCACGTCGGTGGGCCTGTCGGTATGGGGCACCAGCGCGATGCGTACCTCCGGTGACGACGTCGCCGAGGTGCTGGCACTGCTCGGCATACGCCCCGAGTGGGACGACATGTCGCGTCGCGTCAACCGGCTGCAGGTGATCGACCTGGCCGAGCTGGGCCGTCCCCGCATCGACGTCACGGTCCGCATCTCCGGGTTCTTCCGCGACGCCTTCCCCCACGTGGTGGCAATGCTCGACGACGCCGTGCAGCTGGTGGCGGAGCTGGACGAGCCGGACGAGATGAACTTCGTCCGCGCCCACGCCCGCGCCGACCTGGCCGAGCACGGGGACGCACGTCGGGCCACCACCCGCATCTTCGGCTCCAAGCCAGGTTCGTACGGGGCGGGCATCCTTCAGGTCGTCGAGTCGGGCTCCTGGCGTGACGACAACGACCTGGCCGAGGTGTACACCGCGTGGGGCGGGTTCGCGTACGGACGTGGGCTGGACGGCGTGGCCGCGGCCGACGACATGCGCACCGCGTACCGCCGCATCAAGGTGGCTGCGAAGAACGTCGACAGCACCGAGCACGACATCGCCGACTCCGACGACTACTTCCAGTACCACGGCGGCATGGTCGCCACCGTGCGGGCGCTCACCGGCGCGGACCCGAAGGCGTACGTCGGCGACTCCACCTCCCCCGACGCCGTCCGCACCCGGTCGCTGCAGGAGGAGACGAACCGGGTCTTCCGGGCCCGGGTGGTCAACCCGCGGTGGATCGGTGCGATGCAGCGCCACGGCTACAAGGGCGCCTTCGAACTCGCAGCCACCGTCGACTACCTGTTCGGTTTCGATGCCACCGCCGGTGTCGTCCACGACTGGATGTATGAGTCATTGGCCAGCTCGTACGTGCTGGACGAGACGAACCAGCAGTTTCTGCGTACGTCGAACCCCTGGGCGTTGCGCGGCATCGTCGAGCGGCTGCACGAAGCTGCGGAGCGCGGCCTGTGGGCCGAGCCCGACCCGGAGACGCTGTCCCAGCTGCAGAAGGTCTACCTCGAGGTCGAAGGAGACCTGGAGGACGACGCGTGAGTGCCCACGTGCACGTGGTCGGGTTCGGCACCGGGCCCGACCACCTGACCCGCGACGCGGTCCGTGCGCTGCTCGACACCGACTACGTGCTCGCCGTACGCAAGCACGCCGACGACGAGCTGCTGCGGGTCCGCCGCGCGATCTGCGCGGAGTTCGAGGTCGAGCTGGTCGAGGTGCCCGACCCGGAGCGCGACCGGGACGACCCGGCCGACTACCCCGCCGCGGTGCGGGACTGGCACGCCGCGCGGGTCGCGGCGTTCGCCGACGTCGTGGCGGCGCGCGGCGGACGCGCCGCCTTCCTGGTGTGGGGCGACCCGTCGCTGTACGACTCGACCTTGCGTGTGGTGGAGGGCATGGCGGCCGACCCCCGTCTCGCGGGCCTCACCTGGGACGTCGTGCCCGGCATCAGCGCACCCCAGCTGCTGGCCGCCCGGCACCGGATCGTGCTGCACCCGGTGGGCGCTCCCGTGCACGTCACCACGGCCCGCCGGCTGCGCGACACTCTCGCATCGGGTCAACGCAACGTGCTGGTGATGCTGGGGTCGGAGGCGAGCCTCGACCAGCTCGACGAACTGCCCGACTGGAAGATCTGGTGGGGCGCCAACCTGGGCTCGACCGGCGAGCAGCTGGTCGCGGGCACGGTCCGCGAAGTCCTGGGCGCCGTACGCGAAGCCCGTGCCCTGGCCCGCACCCAGGCCGGCTGGGTGATGGACGTGTACCTGCTCCGGGCCCCCGAAGGCGACGCGTGAGCGGGCTGCTGGTCGCCGGCACCACCTCGGATGCCGGCAAGTCGGTCGTGACCACCGGTCTGTGCCGCGCCTTCGCGCGCCGCGGGGTGCGGGTGGCGCCGTACAAGGCGCAGAACATGTCGAACAACTCCATGGTCTGCCAGGACCCGGCCGGGGGCACCGCCGAGATCGGCCGGGCCCAGTGGGTCCAGGCGCTCGCGGCCCGGGTGACCCCGGAGCCCGCCATGAACCCCGTCCTCCTCAAGCCCGGCTCCGACCGGCGCAGCCACGTCGTGGTCATGGGGCACCCCGCTGGCGAGGTGTCGGCCACCGACTTCGCCACGGGGCGACGACACCTGGCGCAGGCGGCGCACGCCGCGTACGACGACCTCGCGGCCCGCTTCGAGGTCGTGGTGGCCGAAGGGGCCGGCAGCCCTGCGGAGATCAACCTGCGCTCCAGTGACTACGTGAACATGGGGCTCGCCCGGCACGCCGACCTCCCGGTGGTGCTGGTCGGCGACATCGACCGTGGCGGTCTCTTCGCCTCGATGTTCGGGACGCTGGCGTTGCTGGAGCCGGCGGACCAGGCACTGTTGGCGGGTTTCGTCGTCAACAAGTTCCGTGGTGACGTGGGCCTGCTGCGGCCGGGTCTCGACCAGTTGGAGCGGATGACCGGGCGGCCGGTGCACGGGGTCCTGCCCTGGCACCCTGACCTCTGGCTCGACTCCGAGGACGCCCTCGATCTGGAGGGGCGTCGCAGCCGCACCGGGGCCCGGGTGCGGGTGGCGGTCGTACGACTCCCCCGGATCAGCAACTTCACCGACGTCGACGCTCTCGGCCTCGAACCGGAGCTCGACGTCGTCTTCGTCTCCGACCCGCGCGACCTCGCCGACGCCCACCTGGTCGTGCTGCCCGGGACGCGCGCCACCCTTGCCGACCTGGCGTGGCTGCGCTCCCGCGGTCTCGACACCGCGATCACGATGCACGCGGCCGCGGGTCGCCCGGTGCTCGGAATCTGCGGTGGGTTCCAGATGCTGGGGCGCAAAGTCCACGACCCCGAAGGGGTCGAAGGCGACGCCGGCGCCTGCGCCGAGGGGCTGGGCCTCCTCCCGGTCAGCACCACCTTCGCACCGGAGAAAGCGCTGCGCCTGCCCACAGGC
Organism: Nocardioides malaquae; assembly: GCF_015070385.1. Taxonomy (GTDB): domain Bacteria; phylum Actinomycetota; class Actinomycetes; order Propionibacteriales; family Nocardioidaceae; genus Nocardioides; species Nocardioides malaquae. The sequence goes on from NZ_JADCSA010000015.1 coordinate 58,257, forward strand.
GAGGCGCTGAGCTCAGCTGCCGAGGGGTACGAGATCCATCACGGGCGCATCACCCGCGACCCGGACGCCGAGGAGTTCCTCGGCGGCGCCCGTGCCGGTCAGGTCTTCGGCACCATGTGGCACGGAAGCCTCGAGGGCGACGCGTTCCGAGCGGCCTTCCTGGCCGAGGTGGCCGACCTGCCGCCCTCGGGTGCCAGCTTCCCCGCCGCGCGGGAACGTCGCATGGAGCTCCTCGCCGACCTCGTCGAGGAACACCTGGACGTCGACGCGCTGCTGGGGCTCGCGCGCAACGGGGCACCGGCGTCGCTGCCCGTCCTCACCGTCCCCGCACTCCCCCAGGAAGGCACGCGATGAAGGTCCTGCTGCTCGGCGGCACCGCGGAGGCGCGCGACCTCGCGCGGCTCCTCGTCGAGGCCGAGGTGGACGTGACCTCGTCGCTCGCCGGCCGCGTCGCCCGCCCCCGCCTGCCGGTCGGCCCGGTCCGCATCGGTGGTTTCGGTGGCGTCGAGGGGCTGCGCGCTGCGCTGGCGGCGTACGACCTGGTGGTGGACGCCACGCACCCGTTCGCCCGTGGGATGAGCGCAAACGCGGTGGAGGCCTGCACCATCGAGCAGGTGCCGTTGCTGCGGTTCGAGCGTCCCGGGTGGGAACGCGACCCGGCATGGACGTACGTCACCTCGCACGACGAGGCCGCGCAGGTCGCGGCCGCCCTGGGGCGGCGTCCGTTCCTGACGGTCGGCCGACAGGAGCTGGCCCGGTTCGTGGCCGACCTGCGCGAGGCACCGGTGCTGGCACGCGTCGTGGACGCCCCCGACATCGATCTCCCGGCGACGTGGAGTCTGCTCACGAGCCGGGGGCCGTACACGCTCGAGGGCGACCTCGCGGTGATGCGCGAGCACGGCACGGACGTGCTGGTCACCAAGGACTCCGGTGGCACGTACACGTGGCCCAAGATGGAGGCCGCGGCACTGCTCGGCGTCGCCGTGGTGGTCGTGGAACGACCGGAGCCGGACCCCCGCGCGCAGGTCGTGCACGCGGTGGGCCCGGCTCTGGAGTGGGTGCTGTCGCACCGCTGAGTCAGGCGGCGACCTCCGGGGTCGCGGTGACCCGTCCGAGCAGCCACGTGAGGGCCACACCCAACGTGCCCCACAGGGCAGCAAGAGTGAACAGCGAGGAGATGCGAAACTCCCACAGCACGTCGGCGGGGAACTCACCGAGCTCGTTGACCGCAGGCATCGTGATGGCCGCGACGGCCACCACCGCGACGTACGCGACGCCGGCCACGACGACACCGGTCCAGGCGTCCCGCGACCGCAGCGGACACGCGGGTCTCGCTCCACCGCCAGCACGGTGTCACAGCAGCGCGACTGTGCCGCATTCTCACCGGCGTCCGTCGTGTCCAAGTGCACAGTACGCCACTGGACGTGGGGTGCGGACTCCCACTCCCGCGGTGATACGTTTCATCGCGTCGTGGTGCACGGGAAGCCGGTTCGAAGCCGGCGCGGCCCTCGCCACTGTGAGCGCGGAGTTCCGCGACCTCACCGACACTCCGGTGTCGGGACCACTGGGTGCACACCTGGGAAGGTCGGTCGCAGGACGTCGATGCGCGAGCCAGGAGACCGGCCACGGCGCGTTCAGTATCCAACGAGGTCCTTGGAGAACAGACCCCATGATTCGTCCCACCACCGTGCCCGGATTGTCACTCGCCGCAGGCGCCGTCCTGCTCCTCGCCGGGTGTGCCGGCGCCCCGATGAAGGAGTCCGGCGCCGCCGGGAGCAGCGACCGCTTCCCCGTGGAGCTCGTCAACTGCGACCAGCAGGTCGTCGTGGAGTCCACGCCCGAGCGTGTGGTGACCCTCAATCAGGGAGCCACTGAGGTGGTGCTCGCCCTCGGTCTGGGCGACCGCCTGGCCGGCACTGCCTACCTCGACGACGCGATCTCGGACCGATGGGCCGAGGAGTACGAGCAGGCACCGGTGCTGGCCGAGGAGTACCCCACCCACGAGGCTGTCCTGGAGGCAGAACCCGACTTGGTGTACGCCTCGTACGCGTCCGCCTTCGACAAGGGCGTGGCGGGTGATCGATCCGTCTTGGCAGACTCCGGCACGCAGTCGTACCTGTCGCCCTTCGGATGCCCGGATGAGAGCCAGCGGCCGGCCCCCACCTTCGACGCTGTGTGGCAGGAGCTGAGCGAGGTCGCAGAGTTGCTCGGCGAACCCGAGAGGTCGACGGCGCTCGTGTCCGAGCAGAAGGAGACGCTCAGCCGCGTCCGAACCCAGGCACCAGGTGAGGGCCTGACCGCCCTGTGGTACGACTCCGGCGACAAGACCCCGTTCGTAGGTGCTGGCGAGGGCGGACCGCAACTGATCCTTGACGCGGTGGGTGCGGAGAACATGTTCCACGACGTGGACCGGGGCTGGGGCGAGGGCAGTTGGGAGGACGTCCTGGCCACGGACCCCGACGTCATCGTGCTGGCCGATGCCAGCTGGTCATCGGCGCAGGAGAAGCGGGCCTTCCTGGAGAAGGACCCGGTGTTGAGCGAGTTGACCGCGGTGAAGAAGGGCGCGTTCGTGACCGTGGCCTACTCCGAGGCCACGCCGGGAGTGCGCATGGTCGACGGCGCTGCCTCGGTGGCTCGTCAGCTGGCAGATCTCGAGCTCGGGCAGTGAGTGTGGCCCGCCTCGCGGTGGGCCGGTCGGTGATCGTGGTGACTCTCGCCTCCACGGCCCTCGTGGCCAGCGCCGCGGTTGCTCTGGCGCTGGGCTCGGTGGACGTTCCCTTGGAACGAGTGCTGGCCGTGCTCAGGCGCAGACTCGGTGCGGGAGGAGAGGTCACGATCCTGGAGGACCAGCTCGTCTGGCAGTTGAGGCTTCCCCGCGTCATGGGCGCCATCGCGGCGGGGGCCGTGCTCGCGCTGTGCGGGGCCGTCCTCCAGTCCCTCACGCGCAACGACCTGGCCGACCCGTTTCTCCTCGGCGTCTCCAGCGGAGCCACGGTGGGGGCGGTGACCGTCATGGTCCTGGGCATCGGTGTCGGCGGGCTGGTGGCGAGCGCGGCCGTGTCCGCCGCCGCCTTCGCAGGGGCACTGGCCGCGCTCGCCGTCGTGCTGGTGATCGCAGCAGCAGGAGGTCAAGGGCTGACCCCTCACCGGACCGTGCTCGCCGGCGTCGCGGTGGCCTACCTGTGCAGCGCCTACACCTCAGTCGTGGTCATCATGCACGCCGAGGGTGACGCCGCCCGCAGGGTGCTGAGCTGGACGCTCGGCTCGCTCGCGGGACTCCGCTGGGACAGCGCCCTGGTCCTGCTGGGTGCGGCAGTGGTGGCGATGGTGTGGTTCTTCGCCTACGCCGATCGACTGGACGCCTTCACGTTCGGCGAGGTGTCCGCGCAGTCCTTGGGGGTGCCCGTCACCGCAACCCGCTGGGTGCTCATGGTGGCCACCGCCCTGGTGACAGCGACAACGGTCGCCTACGTCGGGGTGATCGGCTTCGTGGGGTTGGTCGTTCCTCATCTCGTACGGCCGGTGGTGGGCCACCATCACAGAGCCGTCCTGCCCGCCTCGGCCGTGGGCGGTGCGCTCCTGCTGGTCTGGGCCGACACGGCCGCACGTTCGCTCGTCGACCGTCAAGAAGTTCCCGTGGGTGCACTGACCGCCCTGCTGGGTGTACCCGTCCTGATCTGGTTGATGGCCAGGAGGCCCCGCACATGACTCATCGCGACCTGTGCGTGCACACCTCAACCCCCGACGTGCGCGCAAGCGGTGTCGTCGTCCGGCTCGGCGGCGACGTCGTCCTCGGCGACGTCGACCTCGTGGCCCGAGGTGGTCGGGTGACTGCACTGCTGGGACCCAACGGATCCGGCAAGACAACCCTGCTGCACGTCCTGGCGGGTCTGCGCACTCCCGAGCGCGGCACGGTCGTGGTGGGGGACGTCGCGATTCGCTCGTTGTCGCACCGCCGCCGTGCCCGGACCATCGCCCTGGTCGAGCAGCATGCCAGCACGACCACAGACCTCACCGTGCGTCAGGTGGTCGCGCTGGGTCGCCTCCCCCACCGACGGATGCTGGGCGGCACACGCAGCGACTCGGGGGCCGAGGTCATCGACAAGGTCATGGACCTCGTCGGACTCACGCATCTGGCCGACCGCGGGTGGACCACGCTGTCCGGCGGTGAGAGGCAGCGCGCCCACCTGGCCCGCACCCTGGCCCAGCAGCCCCAGGTCCTGCTCCTGGACGAGCCGACCAACCACCTGGACCTCGGACAGCAGCTGCGGTTCCTCGCCCTGGCCCGAGACCTCGGCCTGACCATCATCGCCGCGCTCCACGACCTCGAGCTGGCGACGGCGTTCTGCGACGACGTGGTGGTGCTCGACCACGGACGTGTCCACGGCCAGGGGCCCGTCACCTCCACCCTCACCGCCTCGTTGCTGCGCGAGGTCTACCACGTCGAGGCATCACTGGACCCTCACCCGCGCCTGGATCGTCCTCACCTGATCTGGGACCGGCACGTCAAGGAGAACCCATGACCGTCCACGTCCTCGTCGGCACCTCTCTCGCCGATGCCGCGCGCCGTCACGAGCTGCACGACCTCTCCCGCCACCTCGGTGCCGAGCTCGCCTTCCTCCAGCTCGCGTCGCCCACCCTGACCGACCTGCTCACGAGACTGGCCGACGAGCGAACTGAACGCGTGGTCCTCGTCGGGGTCAGCGGAGGAACCAAGGGTCCGGGAGTCTCGTGGTTGCGCAGGATCGCTGCTCACTGGTGGCGAGACCAGGGAGAGCGCGGCCCGGAGGTGGCGACCGCGCCCGCTTTCCTGGACGACGTGTCGCAGTGGTCCCGGTTGGTCGAGCTGGCCCGGCCGATCACCCACGGCGGTCCGGGGCTCGCGTCCGCAGCGTGGGAGACCGTCCCGGGCCACCGTCACCAGGTCTTCGTCTGCCGGGGGCCACGGTGCAGCGCAGCTGGGGCCGAGAAGACCTCCACGCAGCTCGTCCTCGCGCTGATGCGCGCTGGTCTGGGCGACGACGACGTGCTGGTGACACAGACGGGCTGCCAGTTCCCCTGCAACCACGCGCCGGTCGTCACGGTTCAACCCGACGACGTCTGGTACGGCAACGTGGGCGAGGCTTCAGCGGACGACATCGTGAGGGGGCACCTCGTGGGTGGCGTTCCGGTCGCGCGACTCCGGTTGCCTCGGGGTCGCACGACGTGACTGTCCGGCCTGCGCGCCTACCGTTCGGCAGTACGCCGGACAGCGCGCCGCGCCAGCACGCTGGCGCTGATCATCAGGGCCGCCACAGCTCCGACGTGGGTGGCAAGATCGGTCGAGCGCGGGATGTCCGTCACGGCGGGTGCGGGCCCGTCCCCCATAGTTGATCGGCGCTCCACCCGTTCGCCGTACCGGTTGGTCCCTCCCAAGGTCACCCCGAGGGCACCAGCGAACGCGGACTCGACCACGCCACCGTTGGGACTCGGATGTCCCGATGCGTCGCGCCGCCAGACGGCCCAGGCGTCCGCAGCCGTTCGCGGCCGCGCCGCGAGCACGGCCAGACCTGCCAAGCGCGCGCCGGGCAGGTTGGCCAGGTCGTCCAGCCGGGCCGAGGCCCACCCGAAGTTCTCGTACCGGGTGCTGCGGTACCCCACCATCGCGTCCAAGGTGTTCACCGCCCGGTGGGCCAGCAGCCCGGGGACGCCAGCGACTGCACCCCAGAACAGCGGCGCCGTGACCGCGTCGCAGGTGTTCTCCGCGACCGACTCGACCACGGCACGGGTGATCTCCCGCGACGTGAGGGACGTCGTGTCGCGCCCCACCAAGTACGTCAGTCGGTGTCGTGCCCCGGGCAGGTCCTCGTCATCGAGGAAGGCGTGCACAGCGAGCGCCTCGCGTTCGAGGCTGCGCCCACCGAGGACCGTCCAGGTGGCCGCAGCGGTGGCAACCGTGTGCAGGAGCAGACGTCCCCGCGTGGCGCGTTCGAGGGCGAGGCCGAGCACCGCACTGCCTCCCACGAGCACAGTCGTGTACATCAGACCCCGAGCCCGCGAGTCGGCGTACATGCCTTGTTCGAGGCGTGCCGCGGCCGTGCCGAAGACGGCAACCGGGTGCCCTCGCCGTGGGTCACCGAACAGCCGGTCTCCGGCGAAGCCGAGCAGCAGTCCCGCCGCCCGTGAGGCGTCGTGCGTCATGCGCCCAGGGCAGCAGGCGCGCCGGCTCGCACGCCGTCGAGCGCGCGCAGCAGCTCAGCCGTCGTCTCGGGTGGGCGCACCGCGATCCTGACCCACTCGCCGTCAAGCCCCGGGAAGGTGTCGGCGCGGCGTACCGCGACGCCGTGCTCGCGGAGCGCCTGCCGCGTCCCACGGCCCAGCCTGGCGAGCACGAAGGACGTCTCCGATCCCACGACCTCGTACCCACGCTGCTCCAGGGCAGCGATGAGCCCCGCACGCCACTGCTCGATGCGTTCAGCCCGTCGGGCCGCCTCGAGTGAGGCCTCGGTCGAGCTGCAGGCGAGCGCCGCCGCGACCGCCGGGGAGGAGACCGACCATGGCACCTGCTTGGCCGCGAGCCCCGCGATGGCCCGGTCGTTGCCGAGGATGTAGCCGGCGCGGATGCCGGGAATGGACCAGTGCTTCGTCAGGCTCCGCACCACCAGAAGGCCTCGGCGCCGGTCAGCAGAGAGCGACTGACCCGCGTCGACCACGGCGTCCATGAAGGCCTCGTCCACGACGACGACCCGCTTGGGCCGACGCAGTTTGAGGATCTCCTCGGCCGGGTGCAGGACCCCGGTGGGGTTGGTCGGGTTGCCGACGAAGACCAGGTCGGCGTCCTCGGGCACGGCATCGGCGTCGAGCCGAAATCCGTCTTCAGGGGGGCAGCTGACAACAGTCACCTCGTGCCCGGCCCGCTCGAGCGCGGCGTGCGGCTCGGTGAACTGGGGGTGCACGACGACGGGGCGTCGCCACGGCTTCCACCGGGCGATGAGCTCGAACGCCTCCGCTGCTCCGGCCGTCACCAGCACTTCGTCGGGACGCCGGTGGTGCAGGTCGGCGATCGCTGCACGGGCCGGAGTCACGTCTGGATAGGTGGTCGAGTGCTCGATGCCCTGGCGCAGGGCCTCCTCGAGCCAGGGGGGCCGGGTCTCGGGGTGGACGTTGACCGCGAAGTCGACCAGGCCTTGCCCGGTCTCGACGTCGCCGTGGTGGAGCAGCGGATCAACGACCTCGTCGTCCGGCATCGGGTGAGGCACGAGCGAGGGTGGGGACGCGGGTGCCGTGACCGGTGTCGCCCGGGACGCGGCAAGAGCGAAACGCTCGGCCATCGTGGGGTGCCCGGCCCAGTGGGTGTGCAGGTAGGAGGCGTGCAGCGTGGGGGTGGCGGCGCCGATGAGCTCGCCGTCGACCTCCCAGGCGGGGGCCCAGCCTCGGGCCGGCGCGGTGAGGGTGGTGCGGTGGAACTCGTGGCCCGGCACTCGCTCGCCTGCACGGGTGAGCAGGTTGTCACCCGCGGCGATCGCCTCGGGGTAGCGCAGTGTCAGGCGGCGCGACATCGTCGCGCCCGTAGGGATGACTCCGGCCATCGAGGCGCCGTCGAGGTCGTCGAGGAGGTAGAGCAGGCCTGCGCACTCCGCGACGGTCGGCAGCCCTGCGGCCACGGCGTCGCGCACCTGGTCGAGCAGGGCCCGGTTGCGGGCCAGCTGCTGCACATGCATCTCGGGGAACCCGCCGCCGAGCAGCAGCGCCCGGGTCCCGTCAGGCAGCGCCCGGTCGCGCAGCGGGTCGAACGGGACGACCGTGCAGCCGGCGGCGCGCAGCAGCTCCTCGGTCTCGGCGTAAGCGAAGGTGAACGCGCGTCCGCCGGCGACGGCGACCACGGGCGAGTCGCCTTCCAGGCGGCGCACCTCTCGGGTCGGGTCCCAAGCGGTGTCGGTCAGGTCGGGGGCACGGCGGGCCAGCTCGAGGACGGCGTCGAGGTCGACGTGTCGGCCGACCTGCTCGCCGAGCCGGGTGACGACCTCGGCGGACTCATACCGCTCCCCCGCCGGCACCAGCCCGAGGTGGCGCGATGGCGAGGCGATCGTGTCGTCGCGGGGGACGACGCCGAGCACGGGCAGACGCAGGCTGCGTTCCACCTCGGCGACGTTGCGTGCGGAACCGGCCCGGTTGAGGATCACGCCGACGACGTCGACGCCCGCGTCGTAGGCGGCCATGCCGGCGACGACGGCTCCGACGGAGCGGGACATGCGGGCGATGTCGACGACGAGCACCACCGGCGTACGGGTCAATTTCGCGACGTGGGCGGTCGAGGCGAACCCGTCGGCGCCGATCCGGCCGTCGTGGAGCCCCATCACCCCTTCGACGACCGCGACGTCGGCGCCTCGGGCGCCGTGCAGGAGCAGCGGGGTGATCCGCTCCTCCCCCACCAGGTGCGGGTCGAGGTTGCGCCCGGGGCGTCCGGTGGCGAGCGCGTGGTAGCCGGGGTCGATGTAGTCGGGCCCGACCTTGTGGCCCGACACCTCCAGTCCGCGGGCCCGGAGCGCGGCCATGAGGCCGGTGGAGATGGTGGTCTTCCCCTGCCCCGTGGAGGGCGCTGCGAGGACCACCCGCGGCAGCAAGGTCGGTGCGGTGGGCGGGGCGGGTTCGCGCACCGTCACCACTCGATTCCCCGTTGGCCCTTCTGGCCGGCGTCCATGGGGTGCTTGACCTTGCCCATGTCGGTCACGAGGTCGGCCACCTCGATCAGCTCGGGCGCGGCGCGGCGACCGGTGATGACGACGTGCTGCTTGCCCGGGCGGTCGCGCAGGGTGGTGACGACGTCCTCCAGGTCGACCCAGCCCCAAGCGATCGGGTAGGTGAACTCGTCGAGGACGTAGAGGTCGTGGGTCTCGGCGGCGAGGCGCCGCTTGATCTCCTGCCAGCCTTCGGCGGCAGCCCGGGCGTGGTCATCGGCGTCACCCTGCTTCTTCGTCCAGGACCAGCCGGCGCCCATCTTGTGCCACTCGACGGGGCCCCCTTCGCCGGTCTCCTCGTGGAGCCGTCCGAGGCGTTCGAGGACGGTCTGCTCGCCGATGCGCCACTTGGCGGACTTCACGAACTGGAACACGCCGATGTTCCACCCCTGGTTCCACGCTCGGATGGAGAGCCCGAAGGCGGCGGTGGACTTCCCCTTGCCGTCGCCGGTGTGGACCATCAGGAGCGGCCGGTTGCGACGCTGGCGGGTGGTGAGACCGTCGTCGGGGATGGTGAGCGGCTGGCCTTGGGGCATCAGTTGACCTCTTCCAGGGTGCTGGCGGCGGTGACGGCGGCGAACGACGCCACCTCCCCGATGACGGTGACGGCAGGAGGGTCGACGTGGGCGGCGCGAACGGCGATGTCAGCCACGGGGCCACTCACAACTCGCTGGTCCGGGTGGCCGCCCCGGGCGATGACCGCGGCCGGGGTGGTCGGGTCGAGGCCGTTCTCCACGAGGGCCGCGGTGATCGCGGGCAGCGTGGCGACCCCCATGAGCACGACCAGCGTCGTGCCTGAGCGGGCCAGGGCGCCGTAGTCGAGTGTCGAGGCGGGATGGCCGGGCGGCACGTGACCGGAGATGACGGTGAAGCCCTGGACGATTCCCCGGTGGGTGACCGGGATGCCGGCGAGCGCCGGGACTGCCACCGACGAGGTGACCCCGGGGATCACCCGCACCGGGACTTCGGCCTCGGTGCACGCCTGGAGTTCCTCCATCCCGCGACCGAAGACGAAGCCGTCCCCACCCTTGAGCCGGACGACGCGGCGACCGGCACGGGCGTGCTCGACCAGGAGTTCGTTGATGCGCTCCTGGGGGGTGAAGGCGCCGCGCGGCAGCTTCGCCACGTCCACGACGAGCGTTTCAACGGGCGCCCAGGTCAACGCCTCCTCAGGTGCGAGGTGGTCGACCAGCAGGACGTCGGCCTGCTCGACAGCGGCACGTCCAGCGACCGTCATCAGACCTGCGTCTCCGGGGCCGCCGCCGACCAACGCGACCGTGCCGGGAAGCAGGGGGGCCAGCGAGCTCATCAGGCCACCCGTCCGTTCACGACGTCGACGAGACCGGTCGCGCTCACGCGGGCCATCGGAACGTGCTCGGCCTGTAGGTGCGCCGAGAGCGTGAGGGCGAGACCGAGACGCAGCGGGCCGTCCTCACAGTCGACGACGACGCTGGGGACCCCCATACCGGCGACGTGGGCGGCGGCGAGCCGGGAGCGTTCGACGGCATCGGCTCCGGCGGTGGCGCGACCGTCGGTGACGACCACGAGCAGTGGCCGCAGCCGGGCGTCGCGGAGGCGTTCGCGGCGTACGACGTCTGCCGCGGTGAGCAGTCCTTCGGCCAGCGGGGTACGTCCCCCGGCCGGGAGGTCGTCGAGCAGGGAGACGGCGACCTCCACCGAGCCGGTGGGTGGGAGCGTCAGGTCGGCCTCGGTGCCCCGGAATGCGATCATCGCGACCTTGTCGCGGCGCCGGTAGGCGTCGGTGAGCAACGAGAGGATCGCGGCCTTCACCTGGGTCATGCGGCGCCGGGCCGCCATCGATCCCGACGCGTCGACGCAGAACAGGAGGAGGTTGGCCTCGCGGCCTTCGCGGACGGCGGTACGCAGGTCGGAGGCGTGGAGCGTGAGGCGTCCGTCGTGGGCTCCCGGCTCCTGGCTGACGTGGCGTTCGGCTGCGGCACGCAACGTCTCGACGAGGTGCAGGGCGCCGTTTCCACGGCCGGAGGCGGCACCCACGCGGCGGCCGGTGGAGCCGAGGGCGCGGCTGCGGCGGCCAGGAGTTCCCTGACCGAGGCCGTCCACGGTGAAGAGACGGGGGCGGTACGCCTCGCCGGCCTTCACGGTGCTGGACGCGCCGCCGGCGCCGGGCTGCGGTGGGACCTGGGGCGAGTCGGGGGTTGAGTCGGGGGCGGAGTCCTGGACGCTGTCGGGCATTTCGTCGCTTAGGGGGTCGGGCCGGTCTGCCTCGTGCGTGCTGGGGTCCGGGGTGCCGGGGTCCGTGTAGTCGCTGTCCCGGGCGTCGTCGCCGGGGTCGTCGCTGGGGTCGTCCGTGGGTGTCGGGCCCTCCGGCTCGGGCGGCTCGGGCAGGTCGTCGTCGCCCAGGATCTCGTCGAGCAGGTCCTCGTCGAGGCCGGGGGCGTCGAACGGGTTGCGGCGGCGACGGTGCGGCAGCGCGAGCAGAGCGGCGACGCGGATGTCGTCACGGGTGACGAAGCGGCGCCCGGCCCAGGCGGCGTGAGCGACTGCGGTGCGGGCGGTGACGATGTCGGCACGCAGCCCGTCGACTTCAAAGGCGGCGCACACCTCGGCGATCTTCAGCATGGCTGCGTCACCCAGCGTCACCTCGTCGACACGGTGACGGGCCTGGCTGATGCGTCGAGTGAGCTCGGTCTGGCTGGTCGCGTACGTCTCGACGAAGGCGGCCGGGTCGCGGTCGAAGGCAAGGCGACGACGTACGACTTCGACGCGCAGGGCGGGGTCGCGGGGCGCGGCAACTTCGACGGCGAGGCCGAAGCGGTCGAGGAGCTGGGGGCGGAGCTCGCCTTCTTCGGGGTTCATCGTGCCGATGAGGACGAAACGGGCGCTGTGGCCGACGGAGACGCTGTCACGTTCGACGGTGACCTGTCCGGTGGCGGCGGCGTCGAGCAGCAGGTCGACGAGGTGGTCGTGGAGCAGGTTGACCTCGTCGACGTACAGGACGCCGCGGTGGGCGCGGGCGAGGAGGCCGGGCTCGAACTCGACGGAGCCGGCAGTGAGTGCCTTCTCGAGGTTGAGGGAACCGAGCACGCGGTCCTCGGTAGCGCCGACGGGCAGCTCGACGAGGCGTACGGGACGACTCACGACGGCGGCGGAGCTGGTGGGCAGGTCAGGTGAGCTGGCGGCGGGGTCATGCGGGTCGGCGGAGAACCGGTCGCCGTCGTGCACGTCGATCCAGGGAAGCACCTCGGCCAACCCGCGGACTGTCGTCGACTTGGCGGTGCCCTTCTCGCCGCGCACAAGGACGCCCCCGATCTCGGGGCTGATCGAGGTCAGGACGAGGGCGAGACCCATGTCGTCGAGACCGGAGGCGGTCGCCGGGTCGTACTCGCAGCCGACGACGGCAGAAAATGGGTACTTCAATGGCACGTTGAGGCTCCCGCTCGTAGGCCGTGGATGGGCTCACGCGAGGCCGGTCTTCGGACTCGTCGAGTCACTCCTGACGAAGTGCTCGACTCACCGCAGCGGGCCTGTGCCGGACTCTCACCGGCTTCCCAGATTCTCCCCGTTGCTCGTCCCCACCGTTTCCGATGGCTGGGGCGCAGGGGCACCTCACGTGTGCCGCTGAGGATAGCCTCACGACTCGTGAGCGACATGACGACCCCACCCGGTGGACACCTCGTGACCGTGGTCGGGGTAACCGCCGACGGGGTGCTGCACGGGGCCGCCGAGGAGCACGTGCGCTGCGCGGATGTGCTCCTCGGCGGGCGCCGACATCTCGACCTCGTGGCCCCGGTCCCGGGTCAGGATCGACGCCCCTGGCCGTCGCCCCTCCTGCCCGGGCTGCCGGGTCTTCTGGATGAGCTGCGGGGTCGTCGTGTGGTGGCTCTGGCGTCAGGAGATCCGATGGTGTCGGGGATCGGTTCGACCTTGGTACGCGCGCTCGGCCCCGACGCGGTCCGGGTGGTGCCAGCGGTGTCGTCGGTGGCGTTGGCGCGAGCACGTATGCGCTGGTCAGCAGAGGAATCGGCGGTCGTGACGGTGGTGGGACGCCACGAGGCGCGGGTGCTCCGCGAGATCGCTCCAGGTCGCCGAATCCTGGTGCTGACGTCGGGCTCGCAGACCCCTGCGATCGTGGGCGAGCTGCTCACCGAGACGGGCCATCCGGACGCGGTCATCACCCTGCTCGCAGACCTCGGGAGCGACGCAGAATCGAGCACCACCAAGGCTGCCTCCGAGTGGGCCGAGACGCCCGCTGAGGATGTCCCGCCGCTGCACGTCCTGGCGATCGATGTCCCCGTCGACACGGTGCCCCCATCGTGGTCGTCGTGGGCCGCGGGCCTGCCTGACGACGCGTTCGAGAACGACGGCCAACTCACCAAACGTGATCTGCGTGCTTCTGCCCTGGCCCGCCTCTCCCCCTCTCCCGGCCAGCACCTCTGGGACGTCGGCGCGGGCGCCGGTTCGGTGGGCATCGAGTGGATGCGCGCCCACCCCACGTGTCGTACGACCGCGGTGGAGGCAGACTGCGAACGCGCTGCCCGAATCACCCGCAACGCGGCACGACTCGGAGTTCCTGACCTGCGGGTCGTGGAGGGCCGCGCGCCTGATGCCCTGGACGGCTTGGATGCCCCTGACGCAGTCTTCATCGGCGGCGGTGCCACCCGCCCCGGAGTCCTGGACGCATGCCTCGCCGCGCTACGGCCCGGTGGGCGGCTCGTGGTGCACGGCGTGACGCTGGAGACGGAGTCGCTGCTCGCGCACGCCTACCGGACACACGGGGGCGAGCTCACTCGGCTGGCGGTGGAGACAACGCACCCCGTCGGGACGTTCACCGGGTGGACGCCACTGAGGACAGTGACGCAGTGGAGCGTGCGTCGCTGAGGAGAACTGAGGGTGCGGCACTCCACCACCGGGACGCGGCTGAACCGCACACCATGCCCGGATCTGATGCACGATCACGTGACAGCTGATCGTGCCGCAGACCCTCCACTCCCCTGCGCTTTGACCCTCCGATCACGCCCAGAGCTGTAGAGGTACGACTCCCCGCCCTCCCGCTCCCCCGACTCCGCGAGCGCGCGCCCGACGAGCACCACAGCCGCCTGCCGCAGCGCAGCCGCCTCCACGGCGTCGGCGATCGTGGCGACAGTCCCCCGGAGCACCAGCTCTTCCGGCTGGCTGGCCCGGTACACGACGACCACAGGGCAGTCGCCACCCACGATCGGTTCCAACTCGGCCATCAAGGGTCGCGTACGAGTGATGGCCAGGTGCAGCACCAGGGTCGCGCCGGTCGCAGCGAAGTCGGTCAGCGACTCTCCCACGCCCATCGGGGTGGACCTGGCCTGCGTACGCGTCAACACCACGGACTGCGACACCAACGGGACCGTGAGCTCGCTGCCCACCCGGGCGGCTGCGGCGGCGTAGGCGGGCACACCGGGGGTGACCTCCCACGTGACGCCGGCGGCGTCCAGGCGCCTCGTCTGCTCGTGGAGCGCGGAGTACAAGGACGGGTCCCCGGAGGTGAGGCGTACGACGTCGCGCCCGGCACGGAAGCCGTCGACGAGGTGTGCAGTGATCTGGTCCAGGTCCAGGTCCTGGGTGTCGACCAGCTCGGCGCGCGGCCCGCAATGCGCCAGCACCTCGGGATCCAGATAGGTGCCGGGGAAGAGCACGAGGTCTGCAGCGGCGAGGAGCCGCGTCGCACGTACGGTCAGCAGATCTGCGGCGCCGGGTCCGGAGCCGACGAAGTGAACAGTCATCGCACGAACCTCGGGGTCCAGACGCCGGCTGGGGAGACACGGGTTGACGAGGCGCCCACAATCAGCAGGCACTTCATGTCGATCGTGGCCGGGTCGAGCTCACCCAACGTGGTCACGGTCAGGGACTCCTCGGCGCGTCCGACGTCGCGGCCCACCACCACGACCGTCTCCGGGCTCTTGTGCTCCAGCAGGACCTGACGGGCTGTCGCGACCTGTTCGGTGCGGCTGCGCGACGCCGGGTTGTAGATCGCCAGCACGAGATCGGACTCGGCCACCGACCGGAGTCGCTTCTCGACAACCTTCCAGGGCTTCAACCGGTCCGAGAGACTCATCACCGCGAAGTCGGCGCCCACGGGAGCACCGGCGCGCGCGGCCACGGCCTGCACCGCGCTCACTCCCGGCAGCACGCGCACGGAGACCCCTGCGTACGCCGGATTCTCCGCGGCCTCGAAGACGGCAGCCGCCATGCCGAAGACACCCGCGTCCCCGCCCGACACGACCGCCACCCTCTCGCCGCGCTTCGCCAGCTTCAGCGCGAACGCCGCCCGGTCGACCTCTACCGTGTTGCCGGAGGCGTGGCGGACCAGGCCCTCACGCTGCGGCACACGGTTGACGTACGGGGCGTACCCCACGACGTGGTCGACGTCAGCGAGCGCAGCGCTCACCTCGGGGGTCAGCCAGCCGTCCGGTCCGGGCCCCAGGCCCACCACCAACAACTCGGCCGGCTCGACCCCGTCCGCGGTCGGAGCGGCAGCCGCGGCCTGCTCGCTGGACTCCCGCGACCGCCGACCGTTGAGGCTGTCGCCGGTGACCACGATCAGCGAGAAGTACGGCACCGAGGCCTCATCCACCTCACACACCGGGATCCACCGCTCCTCCGGCATCGAGGCACGCTCCACGTACAGGGCATGGTCGAGACGACCGGCGGCGGCGAGCGCTCGGCGTACAGCCGGAAACGTCCGACCCAGCTTCATGATGATCGCACCGTCGGTGTCGGCCAGTCGCCGCGCGAGTTCGGACTCTGGGAGGGTGCCGGGCAGCACCGTCAACACGTCGGTCTGCCGCACCAGTGGGCTCGCCGTCGTGGCGGTCGCGGCCAGGAAGGCCGGGACCCCGGGCACGATCTCGGTCGGGAAGCGCTGCGCCAAACGGTCATGCATGTACATGTAGGAGCCGTAGAAGAGCGGGTCGCCCTCCGCGAGCAGCACCACGTCGCGACCTGCTGCGAGGTGCTCAGCCAAGCGCTGTGCCGCATCTTCATAGAACTCGGCCAGCACCCCGGCGTACCCGCCCGGGTGGTCGGTGGTGCCCGTCGTGACCGGGTAGGTCAGCTGCTCCTCGATCACCCCCTCGGGGAACAGCTCGGCCGCGATCCGTCGCGCGTTGGACTGCTTGCCGCGGGCCGCGTGGTAGGCGACGACGTCGGCGGACTCGATCAGTCGCGCTGCCTTGCGGGTGATCAGCTCCGGGTCGCCCGGACCGACACCGACCCCCGAGAAGCGACCGGTGACGCGGGTGGACGTGCTCATTCCTGCTCCTGGGCCAGCGCGTTGAGGGCGGACGACGTCATCGCGGATCCGCCTCGGCGGCCGCGGACGGTGACGAACGGGATGTCGATGCCGTGGTCAACACGCAGGTCCTGCAGCGCCTGCTTCGACTCCGCAGCGCCGATGAACCCCACGGGGCAGCCCACGATTGCGGCCGGACGCGGCGCACCGTCGAGAAGCATCTCCAGCAGGTGAAACAGCGCGGTGGGGGCGTTTCCGATGGCGACGACGGCGCCCTCGAGGCGGGGCTCCCACAGCGAGACGGCCGCAGCGGTACGCGTGGTGCCCCACTGCTCCGCGAGCGCCCCGACCTCCGGGTCGTTCAGCGTACAGAGCACCTCGTTGTCGGCCGGCAGCCGGCTGCGCGTCACTCCCCTCACCACCATCGTGGCGTCACAGAGCATCGGCGCCCCGCCTTCAAGAGCGGCGCGAGCGGCCGGAACGAGCTCCGGGTGGATGACGAGGTCGTCGGTCAGGTCGACCTGACCGCTGCCGTGGATCATCCGGACCGCGAGCTTCTCCGCGCTCGCCGGCACCCGCGACAGGTCAGCCTCGCGCCGGATCATCGCGAACGAGTCGAGGTAGATGGCCGGGCCTCGGTCGACGTACGGGTAGTGCCGGTTCGGGCGTCGCGGCTGGAAGGTGGACGACGTGCTCACGAGATCTCCTCAGGGACGAGAACGCCACGCCACGGCGTGACGACAAGGGCGGGTGCCGCGGCGCAGAGGCGCTCCACGGCCGGACGGTCGAGGCCGCCCTCGGGTACGGGTACGTGCTCTCCGCCGGGGACGGGGCCGTACGGGAGCGGGGGTGATGAAACCGGCAACTCAGCCGCGGGCGACGCAGGGTCCATGAGCGGCTTGGGCAGTTCATCGACGTGCCACGGAGCGCCAGGTCCGTCGCCGCGTACGCCGAGGAAGTGCAGGGCCAGGCTCACGAGCCGTTCCTCTGCTCCCCTCAACGGGACCACCGGGCCCCAGGCGGCGCCGATCCGCAGCTGCGCGTCCTCGGGGCTGAGCGCGACGAACCCCAGGTCGCAGGTGCGATCCAGCAGGTCACCTCGGCCGTCGTCAAGGACGAACAGGAAGCGACCGGGCAGGTTCCCGAGTGCAGGTGCGGCCAGCAGCGCCGCGTCCAGCGCACGTACGAGGGGGCGGAGGTCGGCGCGGCCGCCAGCCAGTCCTGTCTGGGGCGACGCCATGATGTTGCGCGCCAGGTCGTGCGTACGGCTCGGCAGGAGGCCGGTCGCCTCGACGTCCGCGAGCACGGCCTCGGGCAGGTGCTGGGTCCCGGGCGCAGCGGGCAGCCCGCGCACCTGCAGGTTCGTCCGCGTGGTCACGTGCACGCGGCCGTCGCCGTGGCGCTCCGCCACGTCCAGCAGTGCGAGCAGTTGCGTGGCTGCCACGTGTCCACCCGGCAGACGGAGCCGCACCAGCAGTCCGTCGTCAGCGGGCCAGGGGCGCAGCGCGCCGGGGCAGCGGTCGGGGCGTGACCGGTTCACCAGGGTCTCCAGGTTCGAGTCCGGGGTCCGTGCGCGGGACCCGCCATGACCCGGCGACGGGCGTCGCCAGGGCCAGCAGGTCTTCGGACTCGGATCAACCGGGAGTGGACGCCTTCCCAGGTTCCGAGGAACCCAGTGGCTGCCGTTGCCGGCGTGTCCGTCCCGTCACCTCACCGCTGCGCGTCAGTTCCGGACTTCCACCGGATTCCCTGACTCCACGTGGGAGTACGACTGGCTGACGGGACCATACCGCGACTCCGGACGCGGGCGACGCAGAGCCCCCATCCCGGTGAACACACCCGGGAGGCCGGTGGCTCTCCACCCAGACACGCCAGTTTGCCCCGGTCTCGTTCGCGTTCCCGAAATGGGAAAGAGCCCCTCAAAAGGGGCTCTGACCTGCGGTCTTACGGTGGGCGATACTGGGTTCGAACTTTTGAGAGGGTTACTTCTGGGGGATGGCCGAAAGCCCTTCTCTGAGCGTAAAGTCGCAGGTCAGGCGGCATTTTACGCCCTCCACACGCAGTGACAGATGGGGACAGAAAAGGACAAAGATGGAGGTCCTTGTTCCCCGAAACGGTGCCGCCGGGAAGGTTCAGATGGCTCGGGCAAGGAATTTTGACCGTCGCGGTTTCGGTCGGATTGAGCGTAGAGTGTCGGGTCGCTATCGCGCCGCCTACACGGGACCGGATGGAGTTCTGTACCGCGCACCGGTCTGAGGATGAACGCTGGTCAGGGCACTTCCTGGGCAAGGAGGGCGATGAACTCGTCTGCCATCTCCAGATGCCGTGCCAGTTTCGCGCGCCGCTCGTCCACGTCGGCACGGATGGCGGCTAGGCGATCGACGGCCAACCGAGATGCCATTGCGTCAGCGGCGGGGTCGCGGATCGTCTCGATGTCGGCCATGACCGCCTTCATCTGGTCGAGCGTGAATCCCAATGGCTTCATCCGTCGGATGACGAGGATCTTCTCCACATCCTCCGCGGTATAGAGGCGAAACCCGCCTTCGCTGCGTCCAGAGGGCCTCAGCAGACCGACTTCCTCCCAGTGCCGGAGGCTGCGCAGGGACAGCTCAGTCCTCGTCGCCACCTCACCGATCTGCATCACCGCACCCGGTGCGGAGGGGTTGGACTCAGGGGGCATCGAGGGGATCCTCACGTCGCGACAATTGCAACCCTCACGTTACGTGAGAGTACGCTCTGCTCAGACTTCGCCGGCAGGACGCCGGCACGCGCACCCATGGTGCGCACCAACCCCATCCAGATCCAAGTCGTCCGGGCCTGTCACCTCGACGTGACGCTCGCGCGGACCACTGCCTTCCAGAACGGAGTGCCGCCCTTGAGCGCCACCACCCTGTCCCATGCACCCGAGCCGAGCGTCATGGCCGCGCTGCGATCCCCAAAGTTGTTGCGCACCGAGGTGCTCGCCGGTCTGGTGGTCGCGCTCGCGCTGATCCCAGAGGCCATCTCGTTCTCCATCATCGCGGGCGTCGATCCCCGTGTCGGGCTGTTCGCCTCGTTCACGATGGCGGTTTCGATCTCGTTCCTCGGCGGGCGTCCGGCCATGATCTCCGCCGCGACCGGCGCCATCGCCCTGGTCATCGCGCCGGTGATGCGCGAATACGGGTACGACTACCTCATCGCCACCGTGCTCCTGGGCGGCCTCATCCAGATCGCACTCGGCCTGGGCGGGTTCGGCAAACTGATGCGTTTCATCCCACGCTCTGTCATGGTCGGATTCGTCAACGCGCTGGCCATCCTCATCTTCATGGCGCAGATCCCGTACATGGTGGACGTGCCGTGGCTCGTCTACCCGATGATCGCCGTCGGCATCGCCATCATGATCGGTCTCCCGCGTGTCACGAAGGTCGTCCCCGCTCCTTTGGTCGCCATCGTTGCCCTCACCGCGTTCACCGTCGTTGCCGCCCTCACTGTCCCCAACGTCGGCGACGAGGGCGAACTGCCCGACAGCCTCCCAGCCCTGTTCATCCCCAACGTGCCGTTCAACCTCGACACCTTGCAGATCATCGCCCCCTACGCCCTCGCAATGGCGCTGGTCGGTCTGCTCGAATCGCTGCTGACTGCAAAGCTCGTCGACGACATCACCGACACCCACTCCAACAAGACCCGCGAATCCTGGGGCCAGGGCGCCTCCAACGTGATCACCGCGTTCTTCGGCGGCATGGGCGGCTGCGCCATGATCGGCCAGACCCTCATCAACGTGAACGCCTCCGGCGCACGCACCCGCATCTCGACCTTCCTCGCCGGCGTCTTCCTCCTCATCCTCGTGGTCGGATTCGGCGATGTGGTCGCCATCATCCCGATGGCTGCGCTCGTCGCAGTCATGATCATCGTCGCCGTCGGTACCTTCGACTGGCACTCCATCCAACCCGCCACCCTGCGCCGGATGCCGAAGTCAGAGACCATCGTCATGGTCAGCACCGTCGCGGTCACCGTCGCCACCCACAACCTCGCCATCGGCGTCGTCGTCGGCGTTCTGGTTGCCATGACCCTCTTCGCCCGCCGAGTCGCCCACCTCACCGAGACCCGACGTGAAGTCGTCGAGGACCGCAACGGCGTCCCCACCGCCGTTTACCACGTGACCGGTCAACTCTTCTTCGCCTCCTCCAACGACCTCTACACCCAATTCGAGTACGCCGACGACCCCGACCAAGTCGTCATCGACCTCACCCAGTCCCACATCTGGGACGCCTCCACCGTCGCCTCCCTCGACGCCATCACCACCAAGTACGAGCGCAAGGGCAAGACCGTCGAACTCGTCGGCCTGAACGACGCCAGCGCAGAACGGCACCTCCGACTCAGCGGTTCTCTTCCCTCACACTGAACACTCGAGAGACACCAAGAGAGTGCGTCGATCCCGCACAAGGAAAGCAGCCACCTTGGCGTGTGTTTGCGGGATGAAGGGCGCTCCTGTCCTACTGTCTGTAGGTCCTCCGGCATGTCTGAGTCGGTCAATGGCAGGTGCACGACCACCAGAGGTGAACGATGCTCGCCTTGGGTCGCGCCGCACCGCCCGCCCACATCACATGGAAAGGGCAGCGGTCTCGGCGGCCGAGCCGGCGCTGGAGGCGGCCTGGTCGAGGGCGGCGATCCAGCGCTCGGCGTCCAACGCCGCCGCGCAACCGGTGCCGGCGGCGGTGATCGCCTGCTGGTAGGTGTGGTCGACCAGGTCGCCGGCGGCGAAGACGCC
>NZ_JADCSA010000152.1 GCF_015070385.1 Nocardioides malaquae
GGTCATCACTAAACCATAGGTTTGTGAGGCCGTTTTTCTTTTTTGCAGAATGAAAATCTTTAGAGTGCAGCAGAGTGGCTGCACCCTTTTTACTTCATCCGTGACATCACGCAGTGTGGGGCCAGGCTCAGGTTCTGGACTCAACAGAGGGTGGTAATATTGTGCTAATCTTCATTCATAAACGTTTGCATATATAAATGACATAAATAACATTTTTTTTTTTTCCAGAAAACCACCGTACCGTTGGGAAGTCGACTTCCTGTGTCGGTGGTCCCGTCCCGCCCAGACATGCCGTCCTGTAGGTTGTTGGGGCTGTCCATCATTGGCTCCTCCAGCCCCGAGCCTTCCTCTCCGCTGTGGCC
>NZ_JADCSA010000153.1 GCF_015070385.1 Nocardioides malaquae
AATAGGAAGACAGGGGGCGGGGCTTCAGCAATTACAGCTTGTCCCTATAGGCGGTCTAGGTCCACAGACCAAGTTTCGAGACGGTACCATAATATGAACAGGAGTTATTGTTGTTCAAAGCCCAGCCAATAGGAAAACAGCAGGGGCGGGGCTTAAGCAATTACAGCTTGTCCCTATAGACGGTCTAAGTCCACACAACAAGTTTCGAGACAAGGCCATGCTGCAAACTGGAGTTATGGCTGTTCAAAGTCCAGCCAATGGGAAGACAGCAGGGGCGGGGCTTAAGCAAATACAGCTTGTTCCTATTTGCCGCCACACACACATACACAAACCATGACACATACCAATTTGGAACAGGCAC
>NZ_JADCSA010000154.1 GCF_015070385.1 Nocardioides malaquae
CGGAAGGGCACCACCAGGAGTGGAGCCTGCGGCTTAATTTGACTCCACCCGGGGAAGCACACCCGGCCCGGACACGGAGAGGATTGACAGATTGATAGCTCTTTCTCGATTCTGTGGGTGGTGGTGCATGGCCGTTCTTAGTTGGTGGAGTGATTTGTCTGGTTGATTCCGATAACGAACGAGACTCCGGCTTGTCAACTAGTTTCGCGGCCCCGTGTGGTCGGCGACTAACTTCTTAGAGGGACAAGTGGCGTTCAGCCACACGAGAAGGAGCAATAACAGGTCTGTGATGCCCTTAGATGTCCGGGGCTGCACGCGCGCCACACTGAGCGGATCAGCGTGCGTCTACCCTTCGCCGAG
>NZ_JADCSA010000155.1 GCF_015070385.1 Nocardioides malaquae
AAAAAGCGAATGATTCGCCTCGCACATTCGCCCCGGTGTGTAAGGACCTTTAGTCTGACATCATGAACAGGCTAATGTAGAACTCCATATATAGGCATAGCTGACTTAGCTGCTTCCCCTGCCCATAGATGGATATTACTCATATATGGAGATACCGACACCCTACTAACTTGTCTAAGTCTGACATCATGAACAGGCTAATGTAGAACTCCATATATAGGCATAGCTGACTTAGCTGCTTCCCCTGCTGTTACTGTACTTGCACGACGAGACTAGAGGTGAGGCCGGCCGAACTTCTAGTTGTTTACAATGGTAAAACGTTAAGACGTTCAGAGACGTCTTAAGGGTCCCCTGGCAC
>NZ_JADCSA010000156.1 GCF_015070385.1 Nocardioides malaquae
TTAGGCCTGCGCGGCTATCGCGAAAATCGATTTTTCGAAGAGTTAAGGTGAACGATTCCCTCACGAGCACGAGTGTGCCGTCAGTAAAAATGTAATTAAAATGACAAAATACAGTATTGTAACATGCTGAACCACTTGACTAAAACATACAGTAATGCAGTAAAGTTCCTTGTAACAGAGATTTGACTCTTTTCCTCTTATTATTTTAGGATATTTAAAGTGAGCAAATGCAGTGGAACATAAAAGGTAGTTAGCTTAACCACTTGAACGCCATATGATTGGTCCCTCAAGGCTCCACTACAGTATTTTCTTTGTTATATTATCGTGGGGCGCTTTTTGCTTCAAGTGATTAAAAATT
>NZ_JADCSA010000157.1 GCF_015070385.1 Nocardioides malaquae
ATGGCCATATCCAAATTAGCCGGATCCATATATCTGTGTCATATTTCTAATAATATGTATTCCACAAGGCATATTGCTCTACATGACATCACGCCACATCTTCTTGACTATAAGGAGACATTCTATCCTTCAGGGATTGTCCCTCTTATGCCCATATAAGGAGAGACATTCTATCCTTCAGGGATTGTCCCTCTTATGCCCATATAAGGATAATATGTATTCCGCAAGGCATATTGCTCTACATGACATCACGCCACATCTTCTTCTCCTTATATACTCGTGATATTATGACAGTACCCATATATGGGGACTGTTAGAAATATGACACAGATATATCCTCTCAATATATGGGCAATG
>NZ_JADCSA010000158.1 GCF_015070385.1 Nocardioides malaquae
CCCAGTTAAATGACAGTTAGGAACCAAATGGACGCTTACAGGTAAATTGCTTCCATGTGTACACTCGTTATAAGTTAAGGGTCTATTTGGTCAAGTCAGTGATTATAATTCATTCCTTATTTAGAAGAATTGCTGTAATGTGTTATGAGTTCTCCAAATGGTCCAATTCAGTGAAAATCCTAATTGAAAAGTATGCAGCCTACTTGTTGAGAGTCGAACCCCGTCCTCCCGGCATGAAGGCTCACTCACTATCCATTTGCCCACGGGACCGATGAAACGATGAGCAGTAGGTTATTATAAAATAAATAATCCAATTTCAGCACTCTTTGTTTCAGGGGCAAATTCATATAGATCCA
>NZ_JADCSA010000159.1 GCF_015070385.1 Nocardioides malaquae
TTAATTGATAACTGAAATCAAGCATTTAAAATTAATTTAAAAATTCTGGAGGAATCAACAATGACTAAAACTGAAATTTTTGACCAAATTAAAAAGATGATCGTGGAACAATTAGACGTGGATGCTGACAAGATTACGATGACAACGAACTTTACCGAAGACTTAGCACTTGATAGTCTGGACGTTTTTGAAGTGATCGATAAGATCGAAGACGAATATGATATCGAAATCGAAACGGATGACGCGTTAGCCACGGTTGGTGATTTAGTTGATTATGTGGCGACTCATCAGGAAACTAGCGAGGACTAAGTTATGAAAACGGCAATCTTATTCAGTGGTCAAGGACAACAGTTT
>NZ_JADCSA010000160.1 GCF_015070385.1 Nocardioides malaquae
AAAAGAAAGGAGAACAGAAAGTAAGTAGGTTAGTGGCAGAGAGAACCATTACAACTCCCTAATCGGGAGATAAACGACCGTCAGGTCGCAAGCACAAACTTTAGAAGGCAGTCATAGCCAATCAGCAGGGATTATGGAGTCAGACAGATCCATAAGCCCACAACGTGTCGCCGCCTCAATGCAACGTGGGCTTGTAGATAATTTATGTTGGGTTTGCGCCGGTTGTGGTCACAAAATCACAAAATGTTCAAATAGGGAGAGACAAGGTCTCTGCTCGTATACAGAAGCCTCTAGGCTGTTTTTGAGAGTTCGCGTCCATAATAACGACATGCCCAAAATAGCGACACCAAGGTT
>NZ_JADCSA010000161.1 GCF_015070385.1 Nocardioides malaquae
TGATCAGAGCAGTGGAGACCTGCACACTGTCTGCTATCTCTCTGTCTGCATCTTTCTTACTGAGCTCTACTGAGCGTTGGACCTCCTGGATCTTCACCTGTCTCTCCTGGATCGTCTGCTGGATTTCAGCCTCTGTCTTTGCCTCATATTCTTCCTTCGACTTGTGATTCCTGAACTGAAGAACCATCCCAGAAATAAATCTGTTTGCATACAATTCTGGTATCTCATTGAAGACTTTGGCGCACTCTCGATAATAAATTCGACTCTCTAACCACTAGGCCATCGCATCCCTATAGCCCTACATTTAGGCTAGAATGTCCCAATCAAGAGCGAACCTGTACTGGAAAAACATT
>NZ_JADCSA010000016.1 GCF_015070385.1 Nocardioides malaquae
CCGTCCCGCGACCACCCGTCCCGCCTCCACGCGCCACGACTCCGAGCGCAGTACCCACAGCCTGACCGCACCCGACCTCAGCCCAGTGCGGCCACGACCTCGTCCCACGCCACGCTGGGCGCGCGCGGAGCCTCCCGGCGCAACGTACTCATCCATCCGTCGACCAGCTGACCGCGCTGCAGCAGCAGGTCGGGCACGTAGACCGGCACCGGGAAGCCGTGGCGCCACACCGCCTTGGCGCTGCCCCAGTTGCCCACGTGCCCCTGCCACCGGACGAGCTGCCACCCCCACGCGTCCAGCGCCCGGCCGACCACCAGGCCGACCGCCTCCGTCATCACGCCGCGCCCCCGGAAGGCGGGATGGGTCACGAACCCCAGGTCTCCCGCCCCGCCGTCCACCGGCATGGCGCGCAGGTCGATCGTTCCGGCGTAGCGTCCCTCCACCTCGATGGCCCACGACGCGATCTCCGGCGAGGGCTCCAGAAGGCCCGCGAGGTACTCCTCCGCCATGTCCCGCGTGTAGCCCAGGGGGATCGTCGTCCACCGCTGGGTCTCCGCGTCGAGGCAACGCTCCAGCACCGCATCCAGGTCCGACTCCCGATGGGGCCGCAGCCGCACGAGCGTGCCCTGGAGCACCGGTACAGCCAGCGGAACGGTCACCACTCAGCCTCCGGCGTGACCACGACCCGGGTGCCGTCCCGCTCCGCCCGCTGCTCCGCCTGCGTACGGATCGTCGCCACCAACTCGTCGAGCGCGACCGCCGACGCCGCCCGCACGTCCAACCACGCGGTCACCACGGAGGCCACCGTGCCCCGGCCTCCGGGCGCCACCTCGACCCGCCCGAAGGAGGCGAGGCGTCCACCCAGACGTGCCTGCTTGTTGGCGGCCAGCACCGTCATCGCGAAGGTCAACAACGGGTCGTGCCGCTCCCCCAGCGGCGTGTCCGCGTCGTGGTCGACCTCTCCGGTGAAATCGAACCGGAAGGTTCGTCCCACGCCGGGCCGGTCGCTCGTCTGTTGCATGCGTCCAGCCAACCCGGCAAGCTCGCCGAGGTCAACGCGGGGGCGGCACGGGATCAGCAGCCCCGTCAGGGCGCCCCGCGCTGGTCCTCCCAGTTCTTCTGCTCGGCGGTGAGCTCGTCGAGCACCAGGAGGTCCTTGCGCAGGCGCCCGGTGCGGTAGTTGGCCCGGGCCACCATGTGGCTGGAGACCACGCTGGTGCCCATCTGCAGCAGCACCACGAAGAAGAGCATCGCCAGCACCGAGGGGTCACGCAGTCGCAGCGCGAGCCCGGAGACCACGAGCATCAGCCCGATGACCTGCGGCTTCGTGGCGGCGTGCATCCGGCTCAGCAGGTCGGGCAGGCGCACCACGCCGATCGCCGCGATCAGCGCGAAGACCGAGCCGGCCAGCAGCAGCACCGCGGAGGCGCCGTCCATCACGTCGACCCAGCTCATCGGCGCTCCACCCCCTCGTCGTCGCGCTCGTCGTCGCGGGTGTCGATGTCTTCGGCGCCGCTGGCGTAACGCGCGATCGAGACCGCACCGACGAAGCCGATCATCGCCAACGCGAGCAGCATGGGGATCGCCCACGACTCCTCGCGGTGGATCGCCTTGAGCGACACCGCGCAGACCATGACCGACATCAGCACGTCGAGCGCCATCGAGCGGTCCAGGATGGTCGGCCCGACGGTCATCCGCACCACGAGCAGCACCCCGGCCAGCACCAGCAACCCACCGGCCGCCACCAACACGTAGGTCATCGGGCCGCCTCCTCGGTCGCCAACGCCGTGCCCGGCTTCGGCTCGAAGGCGCGCAGGAAGCGGGCCTCGACCTCGAGCGCCGCCCGACGGAACGCGGCGGCCTCGTCCGGCGTGTCCACGTCGAGCACGTGCAGGTAGAGCGTGTGGGTGGAGCGACGGGCCTCGACGATGATCGAGCCCGGCACCAAGGTCAGCATGGCGCCGACGGCGGTGAGCACGAAGTCGGAGTTGGAGCGCAGGTCGACCGCAACCACCGCGTTGCGCACCGGGCGGCGACGCAGCACCACGACCGAGACCAGGATGCTGGCCTTCACGATGTCGTAGAGGAAGTGCGCCACCAGCCAGACCAGCGGCACCACGCGTACGCGGGCCCCGAGGTCGATGGGAGGCAGCGGGAAGGCGAGCGAGACCGCGACCGCGACCGCGACGCCGGCCAGGACGATGTTGGGCGTGATGCTGCCCCACAGACCCACCCAGAAGAGGGTCAACCACAGCAGTGACCACGGCTGCAGGGCGCGGTAGCGCACCGGCTTGACCTTGCCCCGGCGCGTGACCCTGACTTGAGGACTCATCGCTCGTCCTCCCCCAGGACCGCCTGCACGTAGGTGCGGCGCTCCACCAGGTCATGTCCGGCCCGGTCGGCGTAGGCGTACAGCGGCCCGGCCACGATGCTGAGCACCACGGAGACCGCGACGAGCGCGGACGCCGGACCCAGCATGCTCACGGGCAGGTGCCGGGTGTCCTCACCGGCCTCGATCAGCTGGTGGAAGTCACGCTCGTCGATGCCCGCGTCGGTCACTTGCTGCGCCTCGGCGATGCTGGCCGCCGGCACGACACCCTGCGGGGTGTGGAGGTGACCCCGGTGCTCGGTCGACCGGTTCACCCGCGTCATTGACGGCTGCGCGTCCAGCGCGTTGAGGTCGACGAGCGCCTGGTGGGCCTCCTCCGGCGTGCGCCAGAAGACGACCGCCCACGTCTTCGCGACCGCGTACAACGTCAGCAGGCTGGTGACCACCGCACCGGCCACCAGCGCCCACGCAAGCGGGGTGCCGAGGTCGATGGTCGCCTCCATGAGGCCGACCTTGCCGATGAACCCGGAGAAGGGCGGGATGCCCGCGAGGTTCATCGCCGGCACGAAGAAGAGCACCGCCAGCAGGGGCGCGATGCGGGCCAGGCCGCCGATGCGCAGCAACGACGTCGACCCGGCTCTCCGTTCGACCAGGCCCACCACGAGGAAGAGCGCCGTCTGCACGGTGATGTGGTGCACGACGTAGAAGATCGTGCCCGAGACGCCGGCCGTGCCCGCCACCGCGATGCCGAGCACCATGTAGCCGATGTGGCTGACGAGGGTGAACGACAACATACGTTTGATGTCGCTCTGCGCGATGGCGCCCAGGATGCCGACGACCATCGTCGTCAGCGCCACCCAGAGCAGCAGGTCGGTCAGGGGCGAGTCGGGGAAGACGACCATCTGCACCCGCAGGATCGCGTAGACACCCACCTTGGTCAGCAGGCCCGCGAAGACCGCGGTGACCGGAGCCGGAGCCGTGGGGTAGGAGTCGGGCAACCAGAACGAGAGCGGGAAGACGGCCGCCTTGATCGAGAAGGTCGTCAACAGCAGCAGCTGCACCATCAACGACACCGCCGGGTCCAGCTCGGCGAGGCGCTGCCCGAGGTGGGCCAGGGTCAGGGTGCCGGTGGCGGCGTAGGTGACGGCCAACGTGATGAGGAAGAGCATCGACGACAGCAGCGCCACGAGCACGTAGATCGTGCCCGCCCGGATGCGCGGACCCGTGCCACCCAGGGTGAGCAGCACGTAGGAGGCGAAGAGCAGCATCTCGAAGGAGACGAAGAGGTTGAAGAGGTCGCCGGCGAGGAAGGCGCTCGCGACGCCGGCCACCAGCACCAGGAAGGTGGGGTGGTAGACCGACAGCGGTGCCGACTCCTCGTCCTCGATCATGCCCTGACCGATCGAGTAGCCGAGGACCGCGAGGGTGACCACGGCACTCACCAGCAGCATCAGCGCCGCCAACCGGTCGGCCACCAGCACGATGCCGACCGTCTCGGGCCAGGCGCCGATCCACAACGTCTGCGGGCCCTGGGTGTCGGCCTGCCACATGAGCACGGCGGCCACCGACGCCATCGCGACCAGCACCGAGACGCTGAGCCACAGCTGGAGTCGCGGACGCTGGTAGAGCACGAGCGAGAGTCCGGCGCCCATGACCGGAAGGAGAACGGGGATCGGGACGAGCCAGTTCACTTCCGCTCTCCTTCCTGGTCGTCACGCTGCTTGGCCTGTCGCCGTTCCAGCGCGGCCTTCTCCTCGGCCCACTTAGCGGCGGCCGCACGCTCCTCGGCCCGCTCGGCGGCCTCCGCGGCCTCGGCCAGCTCCTCGACGGTGAAGTCGGAGGCCACCGCCACGACGTCCTCCTCCTCGGTGCTCTCGGCGCGGTAGGACTCCGACTCGACGTCCTTGCGGGCCATCGTGCGGATCAGCGCGTCCTCGACGTCGTCCTGCACGTCGTCGTGCCCGGTGAGCTGCCACGAGCGGTAGGCCATCGCGAGCACGAACGAGACGGTCGCGAGCATGATGACGATGGCGGTGAGCACCATCGCCTGGGGCAGCGGGTCGACGTAGGTGCCCTCGGTGCCCTCGACGATCGGCGCGCGACCGGCGGGTCCGCCGGCGACGAGGAACGCCAGGCTCACGCCGTTGCCCATCATCACCAGGCCCACCAGCACCCGGGAGAGGCTGCGCTCCAGCAACAGGTAGGCACCGCAGCCGATCAGGCCTGCGGCCACGGCCACCATCGTCAGGTTGACCTCGCCGGTCGCGGCGACGGTGCCGCCGCCGGGGTCGATGCTCGGGAGGAGGACGGGGAGTCTCATCGGGCCACCGCCTCGGTCGTCTGGGACTCGGCGGCCTCGGCGTCACGCTTCTCGCGCATCACCTGCCGGTCGATCTGCGAGCCGAGCCCGCGCAGCAGGTCGAGCACCAGGCCCAGGACGACCAGGTAGACACCGATGTCGAAGAGCGCCGAGGAGACCAGGTGCACGTTGCCCAGCACCGGCACCTCCACGTCGAGGATCGCCGACTCCAGGATCGTCCCGCCGAAGGCCACGGGCAGGAGCGCCGCCAGGGCCGCCAAGGCCAACCCGGCGCCGATCAGCTTGCCGGCGTCGACGGGGGCGGCCTCGTCCAGCTCGTAGCGGCCACCCGCGAGGTAGCGGATCACCAGCGCCAGTCCGGCGGTCAGGCCG
This sequence comes from Nocardioides malaquae, assembly GCF_015070385.1. GTDB lineage: Bacteria > Actinomycetota > Actinomycetes > Propionibacteriales > Nocardioidaceae > Nocardioides > Nocardioides malaquae. The sequence continues at coordinate 5,022 of NZ_JADCSA010000016.1, forward strand.
CCGGCGAAGCCGCCACCGGGCGCGTTGTGCCCGGCGAAGAGCAGGTAGAGGCTGAGCACGATGATGCTGTGGAAGAGCAGGCGGGTGATGACCTCGAAGATGATCGACCGCTTCTCCGGCGCCAGGGTGCGGGGCGCGGGCAGCCAGACCCGCCGACCGGCGTCCGTGGCGTGCTTCTTCACCCCTTCGGGGAAGGGGATCTCGTGCACCCGACGGATGCCGGCGCCGCGCACGTCGAGGAAGATCAGGCTGGCCACGCCGGTGCCGGCGGCCACCAGCACCGCGATCTCACCGAGGGTGTCCCAGGCGCGGGTGTCGACCAGGACGACGTTGACGATGTTGTAGCCGCCGCCGTACTCCACCGCGAGACGCGGCAGGTCGAGCGAGACTGGGGTGTGGATGCGCGCGCTGGCTCCCACGAGGATGAAGCCGGCAGCGGCCAGGGCGACGGCGACCGCGAGGGCCATCCGCCAGTAGCGGCGGGCGCTCAGCGGACGGTCGGTGAAGTACTCCGGCATCCGTCGCAGGGCCAGCACGAAGACCACGACGGTGAGGGTCTCCACCAGGACCTGGGTGAGCGCCAGGTCGGGGGCGCCGTGCATCACGAAGAGGACCGCCGCGCCGAAGCCGGTGGCGCCCGCCAGGAGCACGGCGCGCAGACGGCGCCGCGAGCGGGTGGCCATGAAGGCTGCCAGCATGATGACCGCCCCGACCAGTGCCTGGAAGGGCGTGTCCCAAGCCTTCACCCGGATGGAGTCGAACGTGAGGAACAGCGTCGAACCGGGCACGACGACGACCACGACCAGGATGATGGCGAGGTAGGCCGCAGCCGAACCTCGCTGCACGACGGCCGTCAGCTCCACCGCGAAACGGTCCAGTCCCCGCATGCCGGCCCGGTAGCCCCGCTCCATGCTGAGGTCGAGCGCCAGCGCGCCCTGCAGGGTGGCGACCGGACGCCGCAGCAGGAAGAGCACGACACCGAGGGCGATCGCCACGCCGGTCGCCAGCAGCGGCAGCCCGACCCCGTGCCACAGGGAGAGCTCGGCGTGGTGCACGCCCTCGGGCAGCGACTCGACGTGGGGGGCGAACGCGGTGGTGAGGGTCGGTCCGGCGAAGCCGGCGGCGAGGCCGAGCACGCCGAGCAGGAGCGGGCCCGCGGCGAACCCCGCCGGGACGTCCACGTCGCGCAGCTCCTCGGCCACCTCGCGGTCGGCGAACGCGCCCCACACGAAGCGCAGCGAGTAGGCCACCGTCAGGATCGAGCCGAGCAGCACCCCGGCGAGCAGCAACCACCCGGCTGGGCCGTCGAGGCCGGTGCCGTCGCCGTACTCCGCGACGTCGACGAGCGCCACGAAGACGCTCTCCTTGGCGACGTAGCCCAGCAGGGGCGGGATGCCGGCCATCGACAGGGCGGCGAGCACCGACGCCGCGGCCACCCACGGCATCCGACGACTCAGGCCGGTCAGCTTGCGCAGGTCGCGCGTGCCCGTGGTGCGGTCGATGAGACCCACCACCAGGAAGAGCGTGGCCTTGAAGAGCGCGTGGGCGAGCACGAGGCCCAGCCCGGCCAGCATCGCCGAGCGCGTGCCGAGGCCCAGCACCAGCATCATGAAACCGAGCTGGCTCACGGTGCCGAAGGCCAGCAGCAGCTTGAGGTCGTGCTGGCGCAGCGCGCGCAGCCCGCCGAGCACCATCGTGAGCAGGCCGAGGCCGACCAGCACGCCGCGCCACCCGGGCACGTCGGCGAAGGCCGGAGCGAGGAGCGCCACCAGGTACACGCCGGCCTTCACCATCGAGGCGGCGTGGAGGTAGGCGCTCACCGGCGTCGGAGCCGCCATCGCGGCGGGCAGCCAGAAGTGGAAGGGAAAGAGGGCCGACTTCGAGATCGCGCCCACCAGGAGCAGCAGGACCGAGACGGTCACCAGGGTGCCCTCCGGCGGCGCCGCGAGGATCTCGCTGATGCGCATCGTGCCGGCCTCGTGGGCCAGCGCCAGGGCGCCGACCAGCATCGCGAGGCCACCGAGCGTGGTGACGATGAGTGCCTGGATGGCCGCCTGGCGCGAGGTGCGGCGGGTGGGGTCGTGACCCACCAGCAGGAAGGAGAAGACCGTGGTCAGCTCCCAGAAGACGTACATCAGCAGCAGGTCGTCAGCCAGGACGAGACCCAGCATGGCGGCCACGAAGGCCACCAGCACGCCGCCGAACCGGGGCACCCCGGCGCTGTCGTCGTGGAAGTACCAGGTGCAGTAGGCCAGCACGACCGCGCCGATCCCCAGGACGATCAGCCCGAGCAGCAGCTGCAGCGGACCCAGCGCGAACGACAGGCCCAAGCCGATCGACGGCACCCAGGAGACGACCTCGGTGTGCACCTGCCCGTCGACGACCGACGGCGTGAAGGTCGCCAACCAGACCGTCGCCGCGAGCGGCACCGCGGCCACCGGCAGGAACGCGCGCCGGCCCCATCGGAGAAGCATCCAGGGACTGATCGCCGCGAGCGCGAAGAGGGCGGCGATCACCAGGAGCAAGGGCAGACCTCTCGTGGGTGGCGGGCGCGGGTCGGCGTGGCAAAGACTACCGGTCCGGTGGGAGACTCCCCGCGTGAGCACCCCCGACGCCCTCGCCCCGGTCAGCAAGCTCCAGCGGCTGGTGCAGATCCCGACCGTCTCCGACCGCGACCCCGCGTCGGTCGACACCGAGCAGTTCGACCGTCTGCTGGCCGAGCTCGCCGACCTCTTCCCGCTGGTGCACAGCCGCCTGGAGCTCACCCGGGTGGGCACCCACGGCTTGCTGCTGCACTGGCGTGGGGCGTCGCAGGAGCGTCCGGTGGTGCTGATGGCGCACCTCGACGTGGTGCCGGTCGACGAGGACTCCACGTGGACCCACCCGGCCTTCGACGGCGTCATCAGCGACGGCTTCCTCTGGGGCCGCGGCACCCTCGACGACAAGGGCTGCGTGGTGGGCATCTGCGAGGCCGTCGAGCGGCTGCTGGCCACCGACTTCACCCCCGCCCAGGACGTCTGGCTCTCCTTCGGGGCGACCGAGGAGGTCTCCGGCCCCGACGCCGCCGAGGCCGTCGCGGTGCTGCGGGAGCGGGGCGTACGCCCGTGGTTCGTGCTCGACGAGGGCGGGGCCGTCGCGCACGACGCCTTCCCGGGGGTCGCGAAGCCGGTCGCCGTCATCGGCGTGGCCGAGAAGGGCACGACCTTCCTCCAGCTGCGCGCCGACGGCTCGGGCGGCCACTCCTCCACCCCGGCCCGCAACGGGCCCACGGCGCGCATCGCCCGGGCCATCACCCGGCTCGAGCGCCACCAGTTCTCCCCGCGCCTGCCCGCACCCACCGTCGAGCTCTTCACCCGGCTGGCGCCCCACGCCCGCGGCCCGCTCAGGCCGCTGCTCGCCCGGGCCGCCCAGCTGCAGCCGGTGCTGGCGCGCGCCCTGGTGGCCGCCGGTCACGAGCCTGCCGCACTGGCCCGCACGACCATCGCGGTGACCACTCTGTCGGGGTCGCCGGCGCTGAACGTGATCGCCTCGACCGCCAAGGCGGGGGTCAACCTGCGGATCATGCCGGGCGAGAGCGTCGCGGAGGCGACCGAGCACGTGCGCCGCGCCGTGCACGACGACCACGTGCACGTCGACATGCTGGAGGCGGGCGAGCCCAGCCCCGTCTCCCCCTACCTCGACGACCCGGCGTTCGCGCTGCTCGAGCAGGTGGTGGCCGAGGTCTTCCCCGACGCCGTGACGTCGCCCTACGTGCAGAACGGCGCGACCGACAGCCGCACCTTCACCGAGATCTGCGAGCGGGTCTACCGCTTCGCGCCCTTCCGGATGACGAAGGCCCAGCGCGACTCGATCCACGCCCACGACGAGCGCATCGGCGTGGCCGACCTGGATGCCGGCGTCGAGTGGTACGCCCGGCTGCTGCGCGCACTCACCTGACGCGACACTCGCGCGGCGTTCCGCACCGCCGGGCCCGGGGACGGGGTAGAACTTGCCCATGAGCGTGCCCATGAAGAAGCAGACGGTGCAGGGGCTGGTGGCCGTCGTCGGCTTCCTCGCCGCGGTGGAGTTCGCCAGCGGCATGCTGCAGGGGTTCTACACCCCGATCTTCACGCAGATCGCCGACCACCTGTCGATCAGCGACGGCGACCTCAACTGGTTCGAGGCGGCCCAGCTCATCGTCTCGGCGCTCTGCGTGCCGTTGCTGGCGCGGATGGCCGACCTCATCGGCCACAAGCAGGTGTTGCTGCTCTCCACCGTGGTGACCGCGATCGGGTCGTGGATCATCGTCTTCGCGCCCTCCTTCACGACGTTCCTCGTCGGTTGGGCGCTGCAGGGTGCCTACGTGGTGTGGCTGCCGATCGAGGTCGCGATGGTCTACCGCATGACGGCCGGCACGGGCCGCCAAGGCCTGCTGACCCGGCGCTCTGCCGCCATCCTGGTGGGGGTGCTGGAGACCAGCGTGATCGTGGCCGCCCTGACCAGCGGTGCCCTGGTCGAGCAGCTCTCGATGCCGGCCCTGCTGAGCATCCCGGCCGTGGTGGTCACGCTCTGCGGCCTGCTCATCTGGTTCGGGATCGCCGACCTGCCCCCCACCTCGACGGGCCGGTTGGACGTGCGCGGCTTCGCGCTCGTGACCTCGTCGCTGGCGCTGGTGATGGCCGGCCTGATCGCGGTCCGTCTCGAGGGGCCCGCCTCCCCGATCGCCTGGTTGCTGATCGTGGCCGGCCTGCTCCTGCTGGTGCCGCTGACCCGCCACTCGGCACGGCTGGCGGAGCCGTTGGTCGACGTACGCCTCCTCGCCTCGCCCCAGCAGTGGCCGCTGCAGCTGACCGCCTTTCTGTTCGGCTTCTCGGTGCTCGGGGCCCAGATCCCGCTGTCGACCTTCGCCCAGACACCGAAGGACCTGGGCTACGGCCTGGGCGTCGACAGCCAACAGGTCTCCTACCTGATCGCGGTCTACGTGCTCTCGATGGCAGCGGGCGCCTTCAGCCTGCCGCTGTGGTCGCGGTGGCTGGGCGCGCGCAACGCGTTGGTCTTCGGCGCCGGGTTGGTGGGTGTCGGGTACGCCCTCTGGCTGCCGCTGCACGACACCGTCGCGCAGGCGATGGTCAACATGGCGCTCGCGGGTGTGGGCTCGGGCCTGCTGGTCGCCGCGCTGCCCGCCGCCGCTGCGGCCGCCGCGCCGCCCGAGCGCACGGGGTTCGCGACCGGCATGACCAACGCGACCAAGACCGTCGGTGGCGCGATCGCGTCGTCGATCTTCGCCATCGCGCTGGCGGCGACCGGGTCGATCGAGGACGCCCAGGCGGGGCACGCCTCGTTGGAGGGGTACATGACGGTCTGGGCCATCTGCTCCGTCGCCGGCTTCGTCGCAGCCGGCCTGCTGCTGCTCGCCCCGAAGGACGTGTTCGAGGGCGCCGGCGCCGAGGACGCGATGCCGGTGGTCACCGGCTGACGGCTTCCGAGCGCGTGAATGGGTTCGCGCCGCGACGTATCGTCGAGGGGGATGGCACGTAGCCCTGAGCGCCGACCCCGTGAGCCGGAGCGCGACGACCGCACCGGCTCCTCGGCCGCGGCTGCCCGGATCCAGCACCAGACCCAGTGGGTCGAGCAGCAGATCCGCCGCGCGCAGGAGCGCGGGGCGTTCGACAACCTGCCCGGCATGGGCAAGCCCCTCGAGGGCCTCGGCACCGAGCACGACCCGAACTGGTGGCTGAAGAAGCTCGTCGAGCGCGAGCAGGTCACCGGCGTGCTCCCGCCGGCCCTCCAGCTGCGCAAGGACGACGCCGAGCTCGACGACCGCCTCGACGCGATCACCGACGAGGCGCGAGTGCGAGTTGCGGTCGAGGAGTTCAACGCGGCGGTGCGGCGGGCGATCTACACCCCTCCCGTCGGCAACCAGCCCGCGTTCCCCGTCGTGACCCGGCAGCGCGACGTCGACGCGGAGGTCGAGCGGTGGCACGCGCGGCGTACGGCCCGGATCGAGGCCCAACGTGCCGCCCTCGCGCGGCGAGCGTCGTCGCCGCCCCCGGCGCGTCGGTGGTGGCGGCGAGGTCGGGGTCCGACGGACTGACCTGACGCGAGGGGTCCACGGTGGGGTGGGTCATACCTGCCGGTAGGGATCCGCTGTTATGTTCCGGCGCATGCGCACTGCCAAGGACTTCTTCGCCCCGCTCGCCGTCGGCGCCCCCGCGCCGGTCCGCGAGATCCCCGCGCGCCCCAGCCGCGCGATCCACTTCTTCGACCCCGGCAACCCCAAGATGGCTGCCAAGGTCCCGGACATGGTCGGCACCGTCGACGTGCTCCTGGGCAACCTCGAGGATGCGGTCAAGGCCGAGAACAAGGAGATCGCCCGCGAGGGTCTCGTGAAGATCGGCCAGGAGGTCGACTTCGGTCCCACCCAGTTCTGGACCCGCATCAACTCGCTCGACAGCCCCTGGGTGCTCGACGACCTCACCACCCTCGTGCCCGCGATCGGCGACAAGCTCGACGTCATCATGGTGCCGAAGGTGCAGGGCGCCGAGGACATCCACTACGTCGACCGTCTCCTCGCCCAGCTCGAGGCCAAGGCCGGCATCACGAAGCCGATCCTCATCCACGCGATCCTCGAGACCGCCCGCGGCGTCGCCAACATCGAGGAGATCTGCGCCGCCAGCCCGCGCATGCAGGGCCTCTCGCTCGGCCCGGCCGACCTGGCCGCCGACCGTCGCATGAAGACCACCCGCGTCGGTGGCGGCCACCCCGGCTACCTGGTCCGCCAGGATCCCGAGCGCGGCGCCGACGGTGTCCCGCTCTACGACGGCGAGCGCACCACCTACCAGCAGGACCTGTGGCACTACACGATCGCCCGCATGGTCGACGCCTGCGCCATGCACGGCATCTACCCCTACTACGGCCCCTTCGGCGACATCAAGGACACCGTCGCCTGTGAGGACCAGTTCCGCAATGCCTTCCTGCTGGGCTGCGTCGGCGCCTGGTCGCTGCACCCGGTGCAGATCAAGATCGCCAACAAGGTCTTCTCGCCGTCGGTGGAGGACGTCAAGCACGCCCGCCGCGTCATCGCCGCCATGGGCGACGGCACCGGCGCGGTCATGCTCGACGGCAAGATGGAGGACGACGCCTCCGTGAAGCAGTGCAAGGTGATGGTCGCGCTGGCCGAGGAGCTCGCGGCGATCGACCCCGACCTGAAGGCCAAGTACGACGCGATCGTCGTGGACTGAGAGGACACCCGAGATGACTGAGTTCACCCCCCTGCGGTCCGTCCTCTACATGCCCTCCTCCAACGAGCGGGCGCTGGAGAAGGCCAAGACCATCGCCTGTGACGGCCTGATCCTGGACCTCGAGGACGCCGTCGCCCCCGACGCCAAGGTGGAGGCCCGCGGCAAGGCCGTGGCCGCCGTCGAGTCCGGCGAGTACGGTCGCCGCACCGTGACCATCCGCGTCAACGGCATCGGCACCCAGTGGCACGACGACGACATCGCCGCCGCCTCGAAGGCCGGCCCCGCTGCGATCGTCGTGCCGAAGGTCAACTCCGCCGAGGAGGTGCGCCAGCTCGTCGCCGCCATGGAGGCAGCCGGCGCCCCGGCCAACACCAAGCTCTGGGCCATGGTCGAGACTCCGGTCGCGATCCTCAACTGCCTGGAGATCGCCACCGCCTCCGACCGCCTGGGCGCCTTCGTGCTCGGCACCAACGACCTGGTCAAGGAGCTCTACGCCGAGCACGTGCCCGGCCGCGCGCCGATCCTCCCGTCGCTGCACACCGCGCTCCTCGCGGGGCGAGCCGCCGGCATCGCCGTGATCGACGGCGTCTACAACGACGTCAAGAACACCGAGGGCTTCCTCGCCGAGTGCGAGCAGGGGCGCCAGATGGGCTTCGACGGCAAGACCCTGATCCACCCCGGCCAGGTGGAGGGCGCCAACGAGGCGTTCGCCCCCTCCGCCGACGCGGTCGAGGACGCCCGTGGCCTGATCGAGGCGTTCGAGTCCTCCGACGGCGGCGTGGTCACCTACAAGAACAAGATGGTCGAGAACCTGCACGTCGAGTCGGCGCGCCGGACCCTCTCGATCCACGAGGCGATCACCGCCCTCGAGGGCTGACACCTCCCCGCGACGCACGCCACCACGCACGAGGCCCCCGGGACGTCCCGGGGGCCTCGTGCGTGAGGGCTCAGTGCATCCTCAGCGGCGGGTGATCCACGCGCCCTTCGCGGGGCGCGCCGCACGCTTGCCGCCACGGTCGGCACGTCGGCCCGGCTGCGGAGCCGGCGCGGCATAGGTGTCGGGGAGCCGGGCCGGGGCCTCCTCGGCGCGCTCCGCGATCACTGCCAGCGCCTGGGCGACGGTCGCCATGTCCTGCTGGGGGTCCTGGTGCGCCTGCACGGCCGGCACCTCCGGCGCGGGCGCAGGTGCGGGCGCCGGAGGGGCCTCCCGCGTGGGGACGCGCGGCGCCACCCCCTGGCTGGGCACCCGCACGCCCGGTGCGGTCGCCGTCGCCGTCGTACGCCCGGGAGCCGAGGCACTGAGCCGTTCGAGCGGCGACATGGTCTGGGTGGAGGCCCGCTCGTCCTGCGCCGGCGAGCGGTCCCCGCGGGAGGGCAGGGGCGCGAGGGGGGTGGACTCCAGCCGCGGCGGACCGACGTACGCCGGCTCGCGGCCGGCACGCGACCTGCGGTCCTCGCGCGCCGGCCGCTGGGGGCTCTCAGGACGCCCAGGGCGTTCGGCGGCCGGGGCAGCGCCGCGTGCTGGCGTGCGGGGTGCTGGCGTGCGGGGCGCTGGCGTGCGGGGGGCCGAGACGCTGCGAGCGGGGGCAGCGCGGCGCCGCGAGCGCTGCGGCGTGGCAGCAGGGCTGGCCGAGCGGACGGGGCTGGCGGAGCCGGCCGTGACGCTACGGGCCCGCATCACCGCGCCGCCGACCAGGGCAGCGAGGACCAAGGCGTACAGGCCCCAGGGCCCCACGGTCGTGCGGGCCTCGACCGGCGCGAAGAGGTCGCCCACCACCACCTGGCCGACGACGGTGTGCTCACCCTGCGCAAAGGTGCCGAGGTCCAGGGGGATGGAGAAGGTGACCGAGTCACCGGGCTCGATGACGGGCACCCCGGAGTCGACGATCGCGACGGGTTCGTCGTCGCCGTCACGCCAGGAGAGGTCGAGGGCGGGCTGGGCGGCCGAGACACCGGCGTTGCGCAGCACCAGCTCCAGAGTCGGCTCAGGCGACAGGCCGAACCAGTGGCCGATGCCACCGCTGCCCTGGAGCGTCGCGGAGTCGACGACGACCTCGGGCGCCTTGGGCTTCTTGAGCACCGGATAGCCCAGGAGATCGATCCGGGCCGTGTGGGGCGGACCCTCGAGTCCGTCGACGACCACGGTGCAGGGGCACGGTCCGGCCGGTTCTCCCACGGCCAGGGCCTGGTTGAGCGTGCCGTCGGCCGCCACGACCGCGTCGACTCCTTGGGCGCAGGCCAGGCGACCCGAAGCGTCGGCCGCGCCGCAGACAGCGACCGTGACCGCCTCCCCGGGGGCGAAGCCGCGGGCAGTGACCTGGACCTGGTCGCCCACCCGGAGGCTGCTGCTGCTCAGCGTCACCTCGGGGTCTTCGGCCCAGCTCGCCGCGGGCGCCAGCAGCAGCGCCACGACGGCGGCCAGTGCCGCGACGACGGCGTGACGCAGGCGTGCGTGTTCCCTCATGTGTCTGTCCTCCCAGGCACGAGGCTGACACTCGTCGGGGGGCGGGGTCAACGCCGCCTCGGTGCGCTGAGCGCAGACTCCACGCCCCACTTGACCGATATGCGGTACGAAAGAAGTCTGAGAATTCTTGGTTTCAAGCCCAGAAGCCCCGGGGAGTCTTGGGGTCAAGCGCGAACGGCCTCGTTCGCAATGTGACCTCCAAGGAGGAAACCACCATGGTCGCACTGGGTCTCATCCTGCTCATCCTGGGCCTTGTCCTCAGCATGCCGGTCCTGACCACGATCGGTCTCATCCTGATCGTCGTCGGCCTCATCCTGAACTTCGTCCCGATCGGCGGCAGCGCCCGCCGAGTCTGGTAACTGCTCCAGGACTCCCCCCGAGACAGGAGGGCCGCACCCGTCGGGTGCGGCCCTCCTGTCGTGTCCGGGGCATTGCTCAGGCCCTTCGCCCCACGCACCTCTTGCTTGAGCGTGTGTTTGAAACATATGCTCAAACCATGAACCTGCCAACGTACCCCTCGCCGAGCCCCGACTCTGAGCCCTCCGGAGCGGCGGACGACCTGCCCACGACCCGCGCCCGGATCGGGCTCATGCTGGGCGCGGTCGTGCCCGTCGCCCTCGTCGCGACCGTGCTGGCCGGGGCGATCGGTCGCCTCGACACCGCGCTCTTCTTCGTGGGCGTGCCGGCGCTGCTGGCTCTCGTCGTCGGGCTGGCGCCGGTGCGCGACTCCTCGGGCCAGCTCTTCCAGGCCGTGACCGTGGCCCTGCTGTTGGTCTCCGCCTTCCTTCACGAGGGGGCGCTGTGCGTCCTGATCGTCAGCCCTCTCGTCTACGGGGTCGCCTTCGCCATCCACGGCGCCGTGAGGCTGGCGCGAAGGCGACGCACGCGCTGGTCGTTGGCCGGCGTGCTGGTCGTTCTGGCCCTCGAGGGAGCCGTGCCCGGCCTGCGCGTGAGCCCCGAGCACGACGTCAGCGCCGACCGGGTGGTTGCCGCCGACTGCGGCGACTTCCTGGCGGCGCTGGAGCGCGGCCCCCAGATCGACGCCCAGGACGACCGGGGCTGGCTGCTGCGACTGGCCCAGTACCCCACCCCCACCTCCGCGACGGGCGACGGGCTGGCCGTGGGCGACACCTGGAGCCTGGCCATGCCGGCGGGCGGCATCGAGACCGTCGTCAGCGACCGCGAGACCACCGAGCGCGGCGGGCGCCTCGCCTTCGACGTCACCGCCGACGACGCCCGGACCACCCGTTGGGTCACCCTGCGCGAGGGCACGCTGACTTGGGAGCAGACCGACGAGGGCTGCGTGGCGGAGATGGAGGTCGTCTACGAACGCGACCTCGACCCGGCCTTCTGGTTCGGCCCCGTCAGCGAGCTCTTCATGGGCGCCGGCACCGCCGCCTTCCTCGCCAGCCTGGACTGAACCATGGACCCCGTCGACGCCACCAGCGCCTCCCCCGCCCTCGTGCGCAACCTCGTCCTGGCCGTCGCGCTGCTCGCCACCGCGGGCGCCGCGGCGTGGCGCGCCCACCGCGGCGACCTCGCGGGGCGTACGCCCGCAGCTGCGCTCGCGACGCTGGCTGTGGGCGTGACGGTGCTCGCCGTCGAGCAGGCGACCGACCTGTGGCGCTTCCGCGAGGCTCCCACCACCGTGGCCGGCATGCCCCTCGAGGTCTCGCTCGGCTGGGCTCTGCTGTGGGGCGCGGTGCCGACCCTGCTGGGCGGACCGGTGTGGGCGTGGCTGGCCGGCTTCGCCTGGGTCGACCTGGTGGCCATGCCGCTGATGACCCCGCTCGTCGAGCTCGACGACGGCTGGTTGGTCGGCGAGGCGCTGCTGCTCGTGACCGCCGCGACGCCCGGCCTGCTGCTGGGCCGCGCCACCGTCGAGCGCCGGTGGCTGCCGCTGCGGGTCACGCTCCAGGCCACCCTCTTCACCGGACTCTTCGGCTGGCTCCTGCCCCACCTGGCGCTGGCGGCCGACGGCCTCGGCTGGCACGACGTGGTCGACCACTCCTACCCGGTGCGCGCGCTGCTGCTGACGGCGGCGGTCGGGTTCGCGGTGCCCGCGCTGGCCGCCGTGACCGAGCTCCACCGCGCCGGCGGCACCCCGTTTCCGTGGGACCCGCCGACCCGGCTGGTCACCACCGGTCCCTACGCCTACCTCGCCAACCCGATGCAGGTGGGCGCCTCAGGACTGCTCGCACTGCTGGCCCTGGCGTCGGGCTCGCGGACGCTGGGAGTGGGAGTGCTCTTCGCCGTCGGTTTCGCGGTGGTGCTGGCGGAGCACCACGAGCGCCTCACCCTCAGCCGCCGCTGGTCTGCGTACGCCTCCTACCGCCGGCACGTGCGCGGCTGGCTGCCACGCTGGCGACCCCACGTGCCGAGCCCCGCGACGCTCTGGGTCAGCGAGACCTGTCCCCTCTGCTCCGCGACCGGCGCCGTGGTGGACACGCTGCGACCGACGGGCCTCGTCCGGCGTCCGGCCGAGCAGGCGCCCCGAGCGCTGCGCCGGATGCACTGGGAGGACGCCACCTCGAGCTCGTCGGGCATCGGCGCCTTCGCCCGCGCTCTGGAGCACTCCACGCTGCCACTCGCCTGGTTGGGCTGGTGGATGAGGCTGCCCGGCGTGGCCCGGGTGCTACAACTCATAGGAGACGCGGTGGGCCTGGGCCCCCGCACCCTGTCGAGCACCCCGGGAGAACGATGAGCACCGAGGAGACCAAGGTCGCCCTGATGGAGGCGGCCGTGAGGGTCACCGCCACGTCCGGCACCAAGGCGCTCACCGCCCGCGGCATCGCCGGCGAGGCCGGCGTCAACCAGGCGCTCGTCTACTACCACTTCGACGGGGTCGACGGGCTGCTGCAAGCGGCTTATGAGCGGGCCACGACCTCGATGATCGCCGACTACCTGGGCGACCTGACCTCCGTCTCCTCGTTCGAGGAGCTCTACCGCGTGGGAGCCACCATGGCGGAGCGCGCCCGTGAGGACGGTTCCGCGGCGGTGCTCAGCACCATCATCGCCGGGGCCTACACCAACGACGCGATGGCCGCCATGCTGCACGAGAACATGGAGCGCTGGAACGCCGCCGTCTCCGCGGCCATCGGCCAGGTCCTGCGGCTGCGCAAACTGGAGGGCGCCCTCGACGTCGAGGCGCTCACGGCGTCGCTGACCGCCTCCACCATCGGCATGATGACGCTCGGCTCGGTGCCGGGCCAGCCGCTGGGAGACCCGATCGCTGCCGTACGCGGCCTCCCGCCGCTGCTGGACCGCGCCATGAGGCTGGTGCCCGCCCCGCTGGCAAGGAAGATCTTCGGTTTCTTCGGGTGATTCCCGGGCCGCGCCTGGGTAGTGGTCCTCTCATGGACACTCAGGAGATCGTCTGGATCGTCGTCGCCGTCGTCGTGGTGCTCGCCCTCGTCGGGCTCGTCGCATGGCTGGCGAAGCGCAAGAAGGCCGAGCGTGAGGAGATGAAGCGCCGCGAGCGCGCCGAGCGGGCCAACGAGCTGCGGCAGCAGGCCGACCGCCAGGCGGAGGTGCTGCCCGACGCCGAGCTGCGGGCCAAGGAGGAGCAGGTCAGGGCGGAGAAGCTGCGCCGCGAGGCGGAGCGTGCTGAGGAGCGCGCCCAGCACGCCGAGACCGACTACCTCCAGCAGGCCGCCCGGCACGAGGACCGGGTGCGCGAGGCCGACCGACTCGACCCCGACGCCGGCACCCACCCCGACACCGGCCAGCAGGGCGAGACCGGCGGCACGCACCGGGCCTGACGTCAGACGGCGTCGAACTCGCGCAGGGCGCCGCTCGTGACGTACGCCTCGACGGGCGCGTCGAGCTCGACGCGCCACCCGCCGGCACCGGGCTCGCCCTCGGTCACTCGTACGGCCCGGCAGGCCAGCGGCAGCGAGTGCACCAACAGGTAGGTCGCGGCCACCTCGGCACCCGAGGTGCCGAAGGGGTGCAACGCGTGACCCGTGGCCGGGTCGACGTCGACGGTGCGCTCGAGCGGCAGCCCGATCTTCACCTCGGCGGCCGGGAGCTCAGTGGCTCCCCCCTGGGCGGCCCTCTCCATCATCGACACGGCCAGTTGGGCGGCCTGAAGGGTGAGCTCGCGGGGGCGCTGGGGGCGGGACGGGTCCGCTCCGGGAGACGTGTTCATGGGGACATCATGTCGCCGCAGGTTACCGATCGGTAGTATCCATCTCACGCGTCACCCCGTGTCTCCCAGCGCACCCTCGCCTAGGCTTCGGTGCGTCACGCCTGAACGAGGAGCTCCCCCATGCAGATCGCAGCGATCGTCATCTCACTGGCCTTCACGGTCGTGGGCGTCGCCATCACCGCGCTGGCCGTCAAGCGCATGCTCGGCGTCATCAAGATCGGCCAGCCGGCCGTCGGCCGGAGCGGCAACCCCGTCGGACGCACCCTCACCATGCTCAAGGAGACGGTGCTCCACACGCGCATGCTCCAGTGGACGTGGGTGGGCATCCTGCACTGGTTCGCCTTCGCGGCGTTCATCGTGCTGGCCACGGCCGTCGGCGGAGCGTACGGACAGCTCTTCGACCCCTACTTCGCGCTGCCGATCTTCGGCCACTGGCCGCCCTACACCTGGATCGCGGAGTTCCTCGGCCTGCTCGGCACGCTCGCGATCCTGCCGCTCCTGATCTACCGCCTGAAGAACCGCCCCTCGGCCAAGGGCCGCCGCAGCCGTTTCTTCGGCTCCACCCAGTGGCAGGCCTACTTCGTCGAGGCCATGGTCATCCTGGAGTCGTCGGCCATCCTCTTCATCCGCGGCGCGGAGTACAAGCTCTTCAACATGGACACCGACAAGGCGGTCGGTGCCTGGGAGTTTCCGGTCTCGCAGCTCTTCTCGCACCTCTACCCCGAGAACGAGACCGCGCTGAAGAACATCATCTTCACCATCGCGATGATCAAGATCGTCTCCGCGATGATCTGGCTGATGGTGATCTCCTCCAACCTCACCATGGGTGTCGCCTGGCACCGCTTCACTGCTTGGTTCAACATCTGGTTCAAGCGCGAGGACGACGGTTCGGTCGCGCTCGGCGCGATGAAGCCCCTGCTGGTCGACGGCAAGCCGTTCACCATGGAGGCCCTCGAGGAGATGGACGAGGAGACCACCTTCGGCGTCGGCAAGGTCGAGGACTTCTCCTGGAAGGGCATCCTCGACTTCACCTCCTGCACCGAGTGCGGCCGCTGCCAGTCGCAGTGCCCCGCCTGGAACACCGAGAAGCCCCTCTCCCCCAAGCTGCTGGTCATGGGTCTGCGTGAGCACGCCTACGCCAAGGCCCCCTACCTGAACGCCGGCGGCGAGGGCTCCGAGGCCGCCACCGCGCTGCTCGAGAAGGACCCGGCCCTGGCCGGCGTCGTCAACCGCTCGCTCATCGGCAAGGGCGACCAGGACGCGGCCACCGGCGAGGGCACCGAGGTGCTCGACTGGTTCTACAACCCCGAGGGTGGCGACTACGTCATCGACGAGGACGTGCTCTGGTCCTGCACCAACTGCGGCGCCTGCGTGCAGCAGTGCCCCGTCGACATCGAGCACGTCGACCACATCAACGACATGCGTCGCTACCAGATGCTGGTGGAGTCCAACTTCCCCGCCGAGCTCAACCAGCTCTTCAAGGGCCTGGAGGGCAAGGGCAACCCCTGGAACATGTCGCCCAACGCCCGCCTCGACTGGGCCAAGGACCTCGACTTCGAGGTGCCCGTCGTCGGCGACACCATCGAGTCGCTCGAAGAGGTCGACTGGCTCTTCTGGGTCGGCTGCGCCGGCGCCTACGAGGACCGCGCCAAGAAGACCACCCGTGCGGTGGCCGAGCTGCTCGACATCGCCGGCATCTCCTTCGGCGTCCTGGGCAACGGCGAGACCTGCACCGGTGACTCCGCCCGTCGCGCCGGCAACGAGATGCTCTTCCAGTCGCTGGCCGAGCAAAACGTCGAGACGTTCAAGGAGTACAAGGTCAAGAAGGTCGTCTCGACCTGCGCCCACTGCTTCAACACGCTCAAGAACGAGTACAAGGAGTTCGGGATCGAGCTGGAGGTCATCCACCACACCCAGCTCCTGAACCGCCTCGTCCGCGAGGGCAAGCTGACCCCGGTCAAGGAGGGCAAGGGCGCCGCGAAGCGCTCCATCACCTACCACGACCCCTGCTTCCTGGGTCGCCACAACAAGGTCTACGAGCCGCCGCGTGAGCTGCTCCAGATCCTTCCCGGCGCCGAGTACGTCGAGATGGAGCGCGCCGAGGAGCGCTCGTTCTGCTGCGGCGCCGGCGGTGCCCGCATGTGGATGGAGGAGAACCTCGGTTCGCGCATCAACGTCAACCGCACCCAGGAGGCCGTGGCCACCGGAGCCGACCAGATCGCCGTCGGCTGCCCCTTCTGCCGCGTGATGCTGGCCGACGGCCTCACCGCCGAGCAGGCCGCCGGACGCGCCGACGAGGCCGTCGAGGTGCTCGACGTCGCGCAGATGCTGCTGGCCTCCGTGAAGGGCGAGCAGGCCACCCGCGCCGTCCGCGGCTCCGCCAAGGAGGCGGCCACCGCCGGCGCCACCGCCACGGCGAAGGCCAAGGGCGACGAGGAGGTCAAGGACGAGCCGGAGGTCGGCGACGTCACCCAGACCGAGAACACCGTCACCGACCCCGCCGACGTGGGCGCCAACGCCAAGGCGTCGGGCGAGGCCGCCGGCGGATCGCTCTTCGACACCCCGGCGCCCGCCGAGGCCGAGAAGCCCGCCGCGTCGGGCGGGTCGCTCTTCGACACCCCGGCTCCGACGGAGGCCAAGCAGGAGAAACCGGCCGACACCTCCGGCGGGTCGCTCTTCGACGTCGCGCCGACCGAGGAGAAGGCTGCGCCCGAGGCGAAGGCCGAGCCGGCTGCCGACCTGGGGTCTGGCTCGCTCTTCGACGTCGCACCCACCCAGGAGGCTCCCGCGGAGAAGTCGGCCCCGACTGCTCCGGCGCCCGAGGCTCCGAAGGCCGAGGCGGCTCCGACTGAGGCCGCCCCGGCACAGGACCTCAGCGCCGGCGGGTCGCTCTTCGACATCGCTGCCCCGGCGGAGGAGGCTCCGGCGAAGCAGGCCACTCCGGCCGAGGCTCCGGAGGCCAAGGCAGCTCCGGCCGAGGCTGCTCCGGCAGCCCCGGCTGCCAGCAGCGGGACGGCGAGCGCACCGCGTACGGACGTCGACATCAGCGCCGGCGGATCGCTCTTCGACATCGAGGCCCCCGAGGGCGCCGTCACCGCCGAGCCGGGCGCCACCCCGGCCCCGGCCGCACCCACGGAGGCTCCGGCCGCCGAGGAGGCACCCGCCGAGCAGACCCCGGAGGAGGCGCCCGCCCCCGAGGCCGAGGCAGCTCCGGCTCCCGAGGCCACTCCGGCCCCGGCCGCCCCGGCCGCCCCGGCAACCCCGGCCGCCCCGGTGGCCAGCAGCGGGACGGCGAGCACGCCGCGTACGGACGTCGACATCAACGCCAGCGGATCGCTCTTCGACATCGAGGCCCCCGAGGGCGCCGTCACCGTCGAGCCGGGCTCCGCGCCGGCCCCGACGCCGGCAGCACCCGTCGAGACCGCCGTCGAGGAGACCCCGGTCGCGGAGGCGCCCACCGAGGAAGCTTTCGCCGCGGACGCCCCGACAGAGGAGGCACCTGCGACCGAGACGCCGGCTGAGGCGGAGCCGGTGGCTGCCGCCGAGGAGGCGCCAGCCACCCCCGCGGCGCCGACCGCGCCGGCTGCCGACGTCCAGGTCAGCGGCGAGGCACACACGCCGCGCACCGACGCCGACATCCACGGCGCGGAGAGCCTGTTCGACCTGTAGGCACCTGGGTCACGAGGCCGCCGTCACCCCGTTGGGGGTGGCGGCGGCCTCGTCGTTTCGTGGACTGCGCCAACTCGAATCGGACGCCGCTCGACGAAGATCCTCCGGCGTGACTGTGATATCGGGCGCAGTTCTCCAGAATCCCTATGGGCCATGCACAAAACGACATACCCTAAATGGGCGAGGGGTACGTACTCCTCGCGGTGATCGATGGTCGATCATTCACCACTACGCGGGAGATGAAGAACATGAACAAGTCCACCAAGGGCGCAATCGCCGCCGGAGCCGCAGCCGTCCTCCTGATGGGTGGCGCCGGCACGCTGGCTTACTGGAACGCCGAGGGCTCCATCGCCGGTGGCGCCATCGAGGCCGGCACCCTGGCCCTCGACCCGGTCACCGACCCGGCCGCCACCTGGAGGCTGAACGGCACCACCGTCACCGGCAACAACCTCTCGTCCGTCCGCATCGTCCCGGGTGACACCCTCACCTACACCGGCGCGTGGACGATCGACGCGACCGGCGACAACCTGCAGGCCGACGTCTCCTTCAGCGGTCTCGAGGCGGACGGGAGCCTTGCTGCCAAGCTCACCGTCAACGACACGTACACGCTCGAGGGCGATCCCCTGACCGCTGGCGCCGAGATCACCGAAGCCAACGACGGCGACGTGCTCGGCGCCACCGTCGTGGTCAACTTCCCGTTCGGCACCGCTGTCGACAACGACTCGCAGGGGATGACCCTCAACCTTGCCGCCGGCAAGGTCACGCTGACGCAGACCGACGCCCCGTGACGCCTACCTGACCCCGGCATCGACCATCGCCCCAGGAGGGGTTCCGAGGCATGACGACGACCACGACCGACCGAAAGCGCTTCGCGGCGCTGCGGTGGGTCGGCCAGGTGATCGCCTGGGTCGTCATCCTCGGGGCCACCTCCGCGATCGTGGTGGCGGTGCTGATCCCGAGGATCGCGGGCGCGACGCCCTACACGATCCTCACCAGCTCGATGGAGCCGAACTACCCCCCGGGCACCCTGGTGGTGGTCAAGCCGACACCGGTCGAGGAGATCGGAGTGGGCACGGTCATCACCTACCAGCTCGAGTCGGGCCGCCGGGCCACCGTGACGCACCGCGTCACCTCGGTCGGATACCGGGCCGACGGCGAGCGGGTCTTCACCACCCGCGGCGACGCCAACGACAGTGACGACGCGGAGCCGGTCATCCCGGTCCAGATCCGAGGCACTCTCTGGTACGCGGTGCCCAAGCTGGGCTGGATGAGCAACGCACTGGAGCAGGAGCAGCGCAACACGGCGGTCTACGTCGTAGCCGGCGGACTGGGGGCGTACGCCCTCTGGATGTTCGGCAGTGCACTGCGCGACCGGACGCGACGCAGGGACGGACGCAGGGACGACACGACGAAGGAGCAAGGATCATGAGGCACACCGTCAGGCGGCTCGCCGCACTGACGCTTGCCGCCGTGATCCTGCTGCCCACGTCAGCCCTGGCCTCCGACGACGCCCCGGCGCACGCGCTGGGACTGAGCTCGGCTCCCCAGGGCCCTTGGACGGCCAACCTCACCGACCCGCTCTTCTCCCCCGCCGCGCGCTGGGTGCCCGGCGACGCCGAGACCGCGGGCTTCTGGGCGCGCAACCAGTCGGCCGACGAGACCGAGCTCCGGGTCCAGCTGACGCCGCAGGTCGACGACCCGGCGACGTACGACCACCTCCACCTCCGCGTCCGCGCCGACGGCGGCGCGTGGGAACCCTTCGACACCGCCTGGAGCACGCCGCACGCGCTGGCGCCGGGAGAGCGTACGCACGTTGAGATCAGGGCGACGTTGCCGCGCTCCTCCACCAATGCCTCACAAGGGCTCGGGTTCTCGTTCAGTGTGGGGGCGCTCCTGGCGTCCACGGACTCCGGTGACGACCGTCCGCCGACGCCGACGCCGTCGCCGACCCAGAGCCCCGACCCGACTCCGGCCCCGAGCAGTGGACCTCCGGTGACGACGCCCGGCTCCGACGACGCCCTGGCTCCCCTCCCGGGCCCCAGCGCACCATCGAGGACGCCCGGTACGCCCGACGGGACACCGACCCCTTCCCCGGACCCTGACGCTGCCCCGGACGCGGCACGCCCGTTCGAGGACGGCATCGACCAGGTGTTCTGGCTCCCGGGGTTGTTCGCCACCCTGGCGGCCGCCTTCTGGCTGGTCATGCTTGTCCGCCGGCGCCATGATGAAACCGAAGAAGCTGATCTGGGATGAGAGACGACGTGACCGTGCCTGAGACCGTGACCCCCACGAGGCGTACGCCGCTGCGCACCGCGTGGCGTTGGCTCGCGTCGGTCCAGGTGCGTCTGCTGCTCTCCCTGGGTCTCGTCCTCGGCTTCGCCGCCGTCGGCACGAGCGCCTACTGGGCCGACAACGCCACCTTCACCACCGGAACGATCGCGGCCGGCCGCCTCGACCTGCAGCTGGGTGGTCGGGACCCCGCGACCGGCCAGGTCGTCTGGTCGGCCGTCGGCCTCAACGAGAACTGGAACTACTCGGTGATGCAGCTCGACAACGTCTCCCCCGGTGAGTCGGTCGCAATGGAGCTGCACATCCGCAACGTCGGCTCCACGCCCTTGACGTTCACCGGCGTCGGCACCTCGACCACGAACTCGTTCTGGTCAGGCGGCGAGGGCTTTCTCGTCGCGAAGACCATGCTCGGAGGCGTGGCCTCCAACACCGGCACCCGCGAGGCCGTGAACCGCACCGGCACCTGCACCGGCGGGACGATGTGGTGGGGCGAGAACACCGCGACGCTGTGGACGGGGAACCCCCACCAGCTCTCGACCACCCCCCGCGTGGTCACCCCCGGCAATGCACCTGTCGCTCTGGCCCCCAACCAGGAGATCCAAGTCTGCATCCTGGCGGGCCTCGACCTCGACGCGCCCAACAGCATCCAAAGTGCGTCGACGACCGTGCAGGTCGCCCTCGAGGCGAAGCAGATCGGCGCGCCGTGATCCCCCCGCAGCTGACTCGGGGGATCTCCGTGGCCGGCAACGCCGTGCTGTGGGTGACGGCCCTCCTCGGCGCGATCTCCCTGGTCCTCGGCATCGCAACGATCGCCGCCGGGGTGCAACCCCTGATCTTCCGCTCGAGCTCGATGGCTCCCGCCATCGAGGCCGGCGCGCTCGGGCTGGCCCGCACCGTCGACGCCGGCGAGGTGAAGGTCGGCGACATCGTCACCGTCATCAGCGCAGAAGGCGTCCGGGTCACCCACCGCGTCGTGGAGATCGACGAGGGCGCAGGTGAGCAGGTCAGCCTTACGCTCAAAGGCGACTCCAACGCCGGCCCCGACGACGAGGCCTACCTGGTGACCGAGGTCGACCGGGTCTTCTTCGACGTGCCCTACCTCGGCTACCTGGCCAACTGGATGGCCAGCCCCTGGGCGATGTTCGCCGCGGGCATCATCGTCGCGCTCCTGCTCGCCAGCCTGTGGAGCAGGCGATCGCGGCGCGATGACGCCCCGGACACTCCGCGATCCGGGTCCAGTGCGGCCGCCACCGCCGCGTCCGGTGCTGCGATCGTCGCCGCCGTCGGACTGGCCACGGCGTCGTTGGCGCCCGTGCCCATGACCGAGGCCTACTTCAGTGACCCGGGGATGTTCGAGGCCGGCGTCATCCAGGGCCACCAGGTGCGCATCTTCGACCTCGCCGACACCAACCAGTGCGTGCAGTCGGGCGCCGACATCGTCGTCAACGCCAAGGTGGCCTCTCCCCGATATCGCATGCTCTGGTACCGGACGCCGGTGGACGGCCCGATCACCGGTTCCCCGATCAAGACGGTCTCGCCGACGGGCGCGGCCAACGATCCGGTGGCGATCACCTTCACCAAGGCGGAGGTCTCGAGCACCCAGGCGGCCTACAACCTCGTGGGGATCTCGCAACTCAAGGGCAGCGCGACCACGCCGTGGCGCTCGGCCCAGGAGCGCCGAGTGGGCGTGCTGGTCACGGCGACCGGCATCCAGTGCGGCACGACGAACCTGCCGCCCAGCGTGACGTTCACCGCGCCGGAGGACGGTGACATCTACCTCTCCCCCGAACTGGCTTCCGCAGACGCCATCTTGTCCTGCGGCCGCAGCACTCCGTGTGGCACCGCCACTGACGCCAACGGCATCTACCGGGTCGAGTACCGCCTGCAACGCGTCAACTGGTTCGGCACCCAGTGCTGGAACCCCGGAACCTCGGGAATCTCCGACGGCTACAGCTTCTTCGGCTGTGGCACGTGGCGGCCCGCAGACACGACTCCATCCACCCCCACCGCCAGCACGAGTCCGGTCGTGTGGCGAGTGCCGGAAGGCATCATCAGTGACGCCTTCACCCTTTCCGGTTCATACACCCTCTACCTGCGCGTGACCGACAACGCGAGCCCGCGGGCAGTGACCGAGCGCACCATCCGGTTCACCATCCGCTGACGCTTTCGCGCACAGTTCCGTTGAACCACCGGCCAGGGCACCTCCCCAGCATCCCGACGCTCCACAGACCGTCACCGAGGGCAGTCGGCTCACGCCGGACGTGGCGAGACTCTCGCCCATGGACGTCCTCCTCACCTCCAGCGGTCAGCACCCCCGTCGGGGATGGCTGCCCGTCACCCGGGGCGCTTTGCGGCGCTCCACCTCCGGCTGGCGGACCCGGTCCACCTGGCCCACGCAGCCGCCGCCCGGCGTCGCGGCGCTCCTCGCCTCCCCCGCGTCCTCGCGCTGGCCGACGGCCGGTCCGAGTCGCCGTGGGAGACGGTGATCCGGGAGTTCCACCGGGTGGTGGAGGCCCCAGGGTGGGTCCGCCGCGGATACACCTCGCGCGACCTGTTGCGCGACACGCGCGACCTGCTGGCCGACGTGGACCGCACGCTGGGGCGTACGCACGCGCCTCGGCGCCTCGACGCGTGGCACGCAGTGGTGCGTACGTCAGCACTCACTGCCGCTGGCCGCTCCCGGTTGGCCGGGCGATTGTGCAGATGATGCGAAGACCACGGCCCGCGGACGCATCCTGCGCACAGTTGCGCGTGCCCGACCGCGTAGCGGCACCCGGGTGGGTTGAGTACGCACACCCATTCCGCCGCATTTCTCTGCCCGACAGGCTGGGAGGCATGGACAAGAACACCCCCGCCACCGCCAAGAACACCCAGGCCTTCTACGTGCAGTCGGTCATCGCCTTCTCCGTCGCTCTGCTCGGCATCGCGTGGGCCGTCGTCTTCCTGCCGCTCGACCCGTGGGCGCGCGCCTTCCTCGCGATGACGTCTCTCTTCCTGGTCTCCTCGACCTTCACGCTCGCCAAGGTGGTGCGCGACAACCAGGAGAACCAGGCCGTGCACCACCGCATCGACCAGGCCCGCATCGACCGCCTGCTCGCCGAGCACGACCCCTTCAAGCAGGTCGCCTGAGTCAGGACTTCATGGCCACACCCCGGCGCCAGTAGCCCATGAAGGCCACCTGACCGCGGGCCAGCCCCCGCTCCTTGACCAGGAAACGACGCAGGCTGGTGACGACCCCGGCCTCGCCGGCGATCCAGGCGTAGAGGTCGGCGCGGTCGGCGACCCCGACCACGTCCTCGCCCGACGACGACCACGTCGGCGTCTCCCACAGGTCGGCGTCGACCTCCTCGGGCTCGGCGAGCACCACGGCCTGGCCGTCGACGTATGCGGTGACCGCGGCGGTCAGCGCCTCCCCGTGCGTACGCTGCTCGCGCGCCACCCAGGTCACCTCGACGCCGGCGGGGGCACGGACACCCAGGACGTCGTCGGCGTGCGGCACCTCCATGAACGCTGCGCCCCGGGCGGCGGCGGGCAACTGCTCGAGGATCGCGCAGATCGCGGGCACGGCGGTCTCGTCACCCACCAGCAGCAGGTCGGCCCCGAGCGGCGGGACGAACTCGACGCCGCCGAAGGGGACGCCACGCCGGGGCAGCAGCACCACGGCCCGGTCGCCGACCTGCGCCGCGGCCGCCCATCGCTCGCCCGGTCCGCCGTCGCCGCCGTGCACGACCACGTCGACGACCACCCGGGTGTCGGCACCGGTGCCGCGCAGCTCACGCACGGTGTAGGTGCGCATGTGGCCGCGCTCGGCCTCGGGACGGTCCATCCAGGTGGTCAGCCACGTCGGGTCGGCCGCCGACACGTCGGTGATGCCGCCGTCGGCGTGGGGCACCACGAGCTTGAAGCGCTGGTCAAACCAGGGCTGCTCAGGGGTGGGCTGGCCGACGTCGGCCAACGCAGGGCCGGCGAGCTCGAGACGCACGAAGCTGGAGGAGAGGCGCTCGACGCGCGCCACCTCGACCTCGGTCAGCACCATGGGCAGCGTGGGGGCGTCGGTCACGGTCATCGGTCCTCCTGGGTGGGTGGTGCCGGCGTGCCGAGGGGGCGACGTCGGGTGGTGGCGGGCACCACGAGGGGCGTCCCGGTCACGGGGTCGGGCACGACGCAGGCCTGCAGCCCGAAGACGTCGTGCACCAGCTCCTCGGTGACCACCTCGCGCGGGTCACCGGCGGCGACGACGCGGCCGTCCTTCATGGCGACGAGGTGGTCGGCGTAGCGGGCGGCGAGGTTGAGCTCGTGGAGCACCATCACCACCGTGGTGCCGCGGGCGGCGTTGAGGTCGGCGAGCACGTCGAGCAGCTCCACCTGGTGGGCCAGGTCGAGGAAGGTGGTCGGCTCGTCGAGCAGCAGCAGGTCGGTGCGCTGGGCCAGCACCATCGCCACCCACACCCGCTGACGCTGGCCTCCGGAGAGCTCGTCGACCGGGCGCTGCGCCAGGTCGAGGGTGCCGGTGAGGGTGAGCGCCTCCGCGACGGCGCGGTCGTCCTCGTCACTCCACCGCCGCACCAGCCCGCGGTGCGGGTGGCGGCCCCGGGCCACCAGGTCGACGACGGTGACGCCCTCGGGCGCGATGGCGGTCTGGGGCAGCAGCCCGAGCGTACGCGCGACCTCGCGGGTGGGACGGTCGTGGATGTCGCGGCCGTCGAGCAGCACCGCTCCACCCTCGGCGCGCAGCAGTCGGGCCAGGCCCCGCAGCAGGGTCGACTTGCCGCAGGCGTTGGCGCCGACGACCACGGTGACCCGGCCGTCGGGCACCGCCAGGGTGAGGTCGTCGACGACGCGGCGGCCGTCGTAGCCGAGGCTGACGGCGTCGGCCCGCAGGCGCGACCCGCTCTTCGGGCGGACGGGGCTCGGGTCCGGGGGGTGGCGCAGGGCGGTCATGCCGACCTCCTTCGGGTGCGGCCGGTCGCGACCAGCCAGAGCAGGAAAGGGGCGCCGAGCACACCGGTGACGACACCGACCGGGAAGTTGGTGCCCCCGAGCAGCTCGGCGGCGGCGAAGTCGGCGCCGACCACGACGGCGGCGCCGACGAGCGCGGCGCCGAGCAGGGTCGTACGCCCGCCATTGAGGCGTCGGGCGATCGGCCCGGAGAGGAATGCGACGAAGGCGACCGGGCCGGCCGCGGCCACCCCCACGGCGGCCAGCAGCGTGGCCAGCGCCAGCAGTCCGACCAGACGTGCGGGACGCTCCCCCAGGCTCAGCGCAAGGTCGTCGCCGAGCTCGACCACCCGCATCGCGCGGGCCATGAGCGCCGTGACCGGGAGCAGGAGCGCGAGCACGACCAGCAGGACCCCGATCGTGCTCCAGTCGGCTTGGTTGAGCGAGCCGGTGATCCAGCGCAGCACCAACTGGGCGTCCCACTCGTCGGCGCGGGTGAAGAAGTAGTGGATCACCGAGAGCATCGCGGCCTGCACACCGATGCCGGCGAGCACCAGGCGGTGGGTGGCGTGGTCGCCGGCGACGAACCGGACCAGGCCCGCGGCGCCGAGGGCGCCGACCACCGCGGCCACGGAGACACCCCAGTCGTCGAGGCCGAGGCCCACGATCGCGGCGACCGCGGCGGCGCTCGCGCCCACCGAGACACCGATGACGTCGGGGCTGGCGAGTGGATTGCGCAGCGTGGCCTGGAAGACGGCACCGGCCACGCCGAAGGCCACGCCCACCAGCGCACCCAGCACGGCGCGCGGCAGTTTCACCTCCATCACGATGAAGCTGGCGCCGGGGATCGTGGTGCCCGAGACGATGCGGAAGAAATCGGGCACGGTGACGGTGAAGCCGCCGAGCAGCACGCGGACGACCATCAGCGCGACCACCACGACGGCGAGGCCGACGGCGAGCCGGCGCCGACGGCGTACGGGCACGGCCGCTGCGGCGCGGACCGTCGCGACGGCGTCTTCGGGCTCGACGGCCGTGCTCACCCCAGAGCTCAGCCCTGTGCTCACAGTCCACCCCCGCGGATCCTGCGGACCAGCACCAGGAAGAACGGCAGCCCCACCAGCGCCGCCATCACGCCGACCTGGACCTCCGAGGGCGGCGCGATCACCCGGCCCACGGTGTCGGCGAGCAGCACCAGGACAGCGCCCACGAGCGCCGACCAGAGCAGCAGGACGCCGTGGCGGGGCCCCGTGTACGCCCGCACGACGTGCGGCACGACGAGGCCGACGAAGGCGATGGGTCCGGCCAGGGCGGTCGCGGTGCCGGCCAACAGCACTGCGGCGAGCCCGACGACGGCGCGGTCACGGCGCACCCGCGCCCCCAGGCCGCGGGCCACGTCGTCGCCCAAGGCGAGCGCGTCGAGGAGTCGCGCGCCGGCGAAGGCCAGGACGACCCCGACCGCGAGGAACGGCAACCCGGCGGAGAGGACGGACCAGTCACGGCCGCCGAACGTGCCGACGGACCAGAAGCGGAACGAGGTCATCGCGGCCCGGTCCATGAGCAGGAGTGCGCTGGTCAAGCTGGTCACGGCTGCCGTCACGGCGGCACCGGAGACGGCGATCTTCACCGGGGTGGCGCCGCCCGGACCGACCGCGGCGACCGTGTGCACGAGCAGGCCGGCGGCGGCGGCGCCGAGCAGCGCGGCCCAGACGTAGCCGACGGTCGTGCTGACCCCCAGCACCGAGATCGACACGACCACCGCCAGCGAGGCGCCGGAGTTGATGCCGAGCAGGCCCGGGTCGGCCACCGGGTTGCGGGTCAAGCCCTGGAGCAATGCACCGGCCAGCGCCAACGCCGCGCCGACCGCAGCGCCCAGGGCCGTGCGGTCGAGCCGGGCGGCGGCGATGCCATGGTCGGGGTGGTCCCCCTGCCACAACGCCTCGAGGGCGACGGGCGTCGACCCCACGGTCGCCGACAGCACCGCGGCGCCGGCGAGCGCCGCCAGCACGGCGAAGGGCAGCCACCCCCGGCGCCGGACCGGTGTGGCGACGCGGTCGGCTCCGAGGGTGGGCGTGTCCGGCTCGGCGACCCGGACGGTGTGGACGGTCATCAGCCACCCAGGGCGGCGGCGACCTTGGGCAGGAAGTCGTCGGCGATCACGGGGATCGACAGCGGGGTCGGGTTGGTCACGGCGATGCCGAGCTCCTTGTCGGGCTCCGCGAAGAACTGGCCGGAGGCCAGCGCGGGGATGCGGCCCAGGAGGCGGTTCTCCGCCAGCTTGGCGGTGTCGCCCTCGGTCTCCTCGTAGGTGAGCAGCAGGTCGGACTCGACCGTGCCGGCGCGCTCGGCGGAGACGTCGGCGTAGAACTGACCGTCCGGTACGACCTCGGTCACCCAGTCGGGGGTCACGAGGCCGAACTCCTCCATGATCTCGACGCGCGGGTCCTGGTCACCGTAGATCCCGACCTTGGAGAGGTCGGTCGGCGTGAAGTAGGTGAAGACGAAGCTGGTGCCGTCGACCTCGGGGTGCTCCTCGCGGGCGTCGGCGATGACCTGCTCCGACTCCTCGAGCAGCTCGTCGGCCAGCGCGGGGCGTCCCAACGCGTCGCCGACCATCTCGAGGGAGTCGCGCCACGAGGTCACCCAGGGAGCCTCGGGGTAGGCCACGACCTCGGCGATCTCGGAGAGCTTGTCGTAGTCCTTCTGCGTGATGCCCGAGTTGGTCGCGAGGATCAGGTCGGGCTGCGACTCGGCGATCTCGTCGAAGGGGATGCCGTCGGTGTCGGAGTAGCGGGTCGGCGCCTCGCCGCCCACCTCCTCGAGGCGGGCGTCGAACCAGTCGGACGAGCCGTTGTCGTTGCCGCCCCAGGTGAGCTCGGTGGCCCCCACCGGCACGACGCCGAGGGCGAGCACGTGGTCCTGGTCGGTCCAGCCGACGGTGGCGACGCGCTTCGGCTCCTCCTCGATCGTGGTCTCGCCGAAGGCGTGCTCGATGGTGACGGGGTAGGCGCCGTCCTCGACCTTGCTGGTGGTGGCACCATCGTCAGTGGACGAGGTGTCGGTGGAGCCGGTGGAGCAGGCGGTCAGACCGGCGGCCAGCAGGGCGACGGAGAGCGCGGAGCCAAGACGGCGCTTCATGGTGGTTCCTCGGGCGTTCGAAGGAGCAGGAAGGTTGCTTAGGTAAGGCTAACCTTCTTACTCCTGCGTCTGGCAACACCGAGTGGCCCACGTCACTTCGACGCGGGTGCGGCAGCCACCTCCGGGCCCGGGGCAGCGACCCGGGCGGTCGCTCAGCCGATGTGCGTGCGGTGGAAGTTCGCGTACGACCGCGAGGGCGTCGGGCCGCGCTGGCCCTGGTAGCGCGAGCCGTACTTCTCCGAACCGTACGGGTGCTCGGCGGGCGAGGAGAGCCGGAAGAAGCAGAGCTGACCGATCTTCATGCCCGGGTAGAGCTTGATCGGCAGCGTCGCCACGTTGGCGAGCTCGAGGGTCACGTGACCCGAGAAGCCCGGGTCCACGAAGCCGGCCGTGGCGTGGGTGAGCAGACCCAGGCGGCCCAGCGACGACTTGCCCTCGACCCGCGCCGCGATGTCGTCGGGCAGCGAGCACACCTCGTACGTCGACCCGAGCACGAACTCGCCCGGGTGCAGGATGAACGCCTCGTCGCCCTCCGGCTCGACCATGCGGGTCAGGTCCGACTGGTCGGCCGCCGGGTCGATGTGGGGGTAGCGGTGGTTCTCGAAGACGCGGAAGAAACGGTCCAGCCTGATGTCGATGCTCGAGGGCTGGAGCATCTCGGGGTCCCAGGGGTTGATCCCGATGCGTCCGGCGTCGATCTCGGCGAGGATGTCGCGGTCTGAGAGCAGCACGTTCGCACCCTACCCGCGCGCGAGGACCCACGGTGACGGACCTCACGAGTCAAGAAATCCTGTGCGCGGTGACGTGGCGCCTCCTTGGTGGGCACCCGACAATGGGGCTCATGAGCTTCACGCGCTACGTCGCCCTGGGCGACTCCTTCACCGAGGGCGTCGGCGACGCCGACCCGACCCGCCCCAACGGCCTGCGGGGCTGGGCCGACCGGGTCGCCGAGCACCTGGCCACCCTCGACGACGACTTCCGCTACGCCAACCTCGCCATCCGCGGGCGCAAGCTGCCGGCGATCATCGACGAGCAGGTCGACCCGGCGCTCGCGCTCACCCCAGACCTCATCACCATCCACGGCGGCGGCAACGACGTGCTCCGCCCCAAGGTCGACCTCGACCTCCTGGCCCACCGCTACGAGCAGGCGATCGAGAAGCTCGTGGCGAGTGGAGCGAAGGTCGTCATCTTCACGCTCTTCGACCCGGGGACCTACGGCCTGTACGGCGCGATGCGCGGCCGGATGGCGATCTTCAACGAGTGGGTGCGCGAGATCGCCGACACCCACGACGTGACGCTGGTCGACCAGTGGCGAATGCGTGACGTCGACCTGGCGACCCACCTGGACCCCGACCGGATGCACCTCAACGCGGCCGGCCACCAGTACATGGCGATCCAGGTGCTGGACGCCCTCGGCCTGCCCCACGAGCTGGTCCGCGACGACGTGCCACCCGCCCCGGTGCTGAGCCGCAAGGAGGCGCTCGCCGAGAACGTCCGCTGGACCAAGGAGTTCCTCGGGCCCTGGATCCACCGGCGCCTGACCGGGCGCTCGTCGGGCGACACCGTCTCGCCCAAGCACCCGACGCTGGAGCGGATCGGCTAACATCTCCAGCAGCCGGGGCCGGCCCCGGTGTTGCGGACGTAGCTCAGTTGGTAGAGCGCGACCTTCCCAAGGTCGATGTCGCGAGTTCGAGTCTCGTCGTCCGCTCCGCGCGCAGACGGCGGAAGGTTCGGGTCACCAGGTGACTCGCACCTTCCGCCATCTGCATTTCCTGCGGTCACTGGGCCGCGAGGCGGCCCCAGGAGCGACCGGCATCGCGGGAGACCTCCACGACGCCCACCCCGTCATTGATCACGCTGATCACCACCTCGTCACCCTGCGGCTGGATCGTGATCTCGGGGTCCGAGTCCGCCGAGCGAGCCCGGGTCAGGGTGAGCTCCGACCAGTCCAGGCCGTCGCTGGCGTGGAAGCCCGGTTGTCGTCCGGCGTCATCCAGCCACTCCTCCACGTCGAGCACCAGGGTTCCGTCAGGAGCGACGCCGCCCTGACCGTATGAGGTCGCCGGTCGGCCCTCGACCTCGAAGGTCTCCCACGAGTCGCCGCCGTCCAGGGAACGGTGCACGCGGGCGTACGGGAAGATGGTGAAACCCTCCTCGTTGGTCACCTGTGCTGCGCTCTCCACGAAGGCGAGCACGCCGGGCCGAGCAGACGGCAGCAGCGTGACGGTCTTCCTCACCCCACCGTCGAACGCCTTGGCCTGCCACGTCCGCGCCCCGTCGGAGGACCAGATCACCTTCATGCCCTCGCCTCGCGCCCAGGTCCAGCCGAGCAGGGTGCCGTCGGACTGGGCCATTACCTGGGCGCCGGGGTCAGGGATGGAGAGGGGGCGCGCCACGGCGGTGTCGGGGTCGAGGGCGACGAGACGCCCGCCCCAGGTCTGGGCCCGCACCAATGTCTCGCCGTCCTCCATCGGCCCGGGCACGTCCTCCACCCGCAAGGGTGTGGTGGAGCCGTCGGGCCGTACCACCAGTCCCCCCTCCAGCTGGGAGACATGGAAGGCGTCCCCACCCAGGGCGGTCACCTTCGACTCAAAGTCGGCCCCCGGCACCGGCACGGAGACCGACGTCGCGAAGCCGTCGCGGGTGAGCTTCAACTCCCACTCCCCACCCGGGCAGCGGCGCGGGCACCGCCGCCAGAGGGCAGCGCGTACGTCGTCGTCGCCGGGCGCCACAGCGAGCCGGTACAGCCACGGGTCGGGGCTCGCGGCGGCCTTGTCAGTGCCCTGAGGAGGCACAGGCTCGGGCCTCTCAGGCCCCTCCGGGTCGGTGGGCGAGGTCGTGGGCTTGCTCGTGGGCGAGGTCGCCGGCGGCACGCCCAGGTCGGCAGAGGGTCCACCCACCACCGCCTGCCCCCCGATCACGAGGACCGCCGCGACGAGCGCCGCCGCCCCCGCTCCGGCCGCCCGCCGACGGTGGCGCCGGCGGAGGCCTCGCTCCCGCAGGGACTCGTAGGACGGCGGCCGCACCTCGACCTCGTGCTGTCGCTCGCGCTCCGCACGGAGCAGGTCGTCGAGTCGCGTCATGCGTCTTCCCTCCTCGTGGCCCGGACCGTCGGGGTTGCCCGTGCGGCGTCCACGGGGGCCTCGTCGCCGATGAGTGCTGCGAGTGCCGTACGCCCGCGGCTGAGCCGCGCCTTGACCGTGCCGACCGGCACGCCCAAGGTGCGGGCGACTTCTGTCACCGGCAGGTCGGCGAGGTGGTGCAGGGCGATCGCCTCCCGCTGGGCGGCGGGCAGCTGCCGCAGCGCCGCCACGAGGGTCACGTGGGCGTCGCTGGCTCCCGATCGGTCACCCGGCCGGTCCGCCTGGCGCTCGCGCACCAGGTGCAGCACCTCGCCCCGCCTTCGGCGTCGGTGCCGACTGCGCGCCTGGTTGACCGCGACGGTGCGCAGCCACGCCTCGGGGTTCTCCAGCTCGGCGAAGCGGCGCCCCCGGGCGACGGCACGCACGAACGCCTCCTGGACGACCTCCTCGGCCTCGGTCAGGTCACCGCAGACGCCGTGGAGCTGCACGACGAGCCGACGGTAGGCGCCGTCGAAGAGCTGCGCGACCACGTCGTCCGGCCCGCCGGGTCGTTCCCCCATCACGCTCTCCTCCCGCGCTCGCACCAGCCTGTCAGGGGTACGACTCGCGGCGCGAGGTTTCGGTTGCACGTACGGTGGCTGCCGTGGAGTTCACCGGTTTCCCCGTCGCGGCCCTCGACTTCTACGACGACCTCGAGATGGAGAACACCAAGGCGTTCTGGGAGGCCCACAAGCAGGTCTACCTGGAGTCCGTGCGCCGCCCGATCGAGGCGCTGGCCGCCGCCCTCGCGCCCCAGTTCGGCGCCGCGAAGATCTTCCGGCCCCACCGCGACGTGCGCTTCCGCGCCGACAAGACGCCCTACAAGACCCACCAGGGCATGTTCGTGGCGGTCGCCCCGCGCACGGGCTGGTACTTCGAGATCTCCCCCCGCGGTACGCGCGTGGGCGCCGGCTTCTACGAGGCGAGCGGTCCGCGGCTGGCGGCGGTGCGCGCCGCGATCGACGACGACAAGTCGGGCAAGGCGCTGGCGCGCCTGGTGCGGCGCTACGAGAAGGACGGCTGGGAGATCGGCGGCGACCAGCTGAAGACGGCGCCGCGCGGCTACACCGTCGACCATCCGCGGATCGAGCTGCTGCGCCACAAGCAGCTCTTCGTCGGCCGCCCCTACGGCTTCGAGGCCGACGCGCTGGGCGCGGACCTCGTGGAGCGCGTACGCACGGACTGGGAGGCGCTGCGTCCGCTGCTCACCTGGCTGACGACGCAGCCGAAGCCCGAGGAGTGACGGCGCGACCTCAGTGGGGCTGCCAGGCGTCCTCGTCGGCGGTGCGCGAGGTGACCGCCTCCGGGAGGTCGCCGGCCGACAGCTGGGCGATCGAGACCTGCTCGAAGACGTCACGCAGCGAGTGGCGGGCGGCGATCCACACGTGCTGGAGCACCTCGGCGGAGTCCTTGTACTCCACCGACTCCGGGCGTAGGCCGTAGAC
Source organism: Nocardioides malaquae (assembly GCF_015070385.1). Lineage (GTDB taxonomy): Bacteria > Actinomycetota > Actinomycetes > Propionibacteriales > Nocardioidaceae > Nocardioides > Nocardioides malaquae. Next base: position 37,454 of record NZ_JADCSA010000016.1, read on the forward strand.
CGACACCAACGGTCCGTCGACGGCGCGGATCACGTCGGCCACCGAGACCTCCGAGGCGTCGCGCGCCAGCCGCCAGCCGCCGGACTGGCCCCGCTGGGAGACGACGACCCCGCTCTTGCGCAGGTCGGCGAGGATCGCCTGGAGGAAGCCGTGCGGGATCTCCTGGCGCCGCCCCAGCTCCTCGGCGCTGACCGGACGACCGTCGGTGCTGCGGGCCATCTCGATGAGCGCGCGCAGGGCGTAGTCGGACTTGGCGGAGACGCGCATGGTTCCCAGTCTGTCAGACGCGACGGGGGCGTACGCCCGGAGCGTGGCGGGCGTGTGCCTCACGCGTCGACGAGCTCCCGCACCTCGACCGCGGCGGCCGGCGACCGTCGTACGGCGCGCTCGCGGCGGACCACCCAGACCAGGAGACCGACCCAGACCGCGGCGACGGCCCCCAGCAGCCAGGCCTGGGCCGCGCCCGACGCACCGGCCCAGATCGCCAGCGTGCGGGAGTTGGTGAAGATGATGAGGCCGCCGGCGGCGACCCCCAGGACCCGCGGTGCCATGTGACGCACGAGGTAGGCGGCGATGGGGGCGGCCAGCACTCCACCGACCAGCAGGGCGGCGGTGAAGCGCCACGGGATGGCCTCGGAGTGCATGGCGAAGAGGAAGCCCAGCGACCCACCGACGGCCACGACGAACTCGGTCGTCGACACCGATCCGACGACCTTGCGCGGCTCCAGCCGACCCGACGAGAGCAGCGTCGTGGTGCCGACGGGCCCCCATCCGCCACCCCCGATGGAGTCGAGGGTGCCACCGAAGAGACCCATCGGCACGAGGAAGAACGGCGAGTTGCGCTCCTTGAGGCGCGGGCGGCCGCCCCCGAGCACCAGGAAGCGGAAGAGCACGTAGCCACCGAGCAGCAGCAACAGCGTGGCCACCAACAGTTTGGCGAGCTCGGCGTCCAGGCTGACCAGGAAGACCGCGCCGCAGAACGCCCCGACGAAGCCGGGCACCGCCAGGATGGAGACGGTCCGCCAGTCGGTGTTGCCCATCTTCGCGTGGGAGATGCCCGAGGCCAGGGTGGTGCCGATCTGGGCGAAGTGCACCGATGCCGAGGCGGCTGCAGGGGCGACGCCGACGCCCACCAGCATGGTGGTCGACGTGACGCCGTATCCCATGCCGAGGGAGCCGTCGACGAGCTGCGCGACGAAGCCGAAGACGGCGAGGAGGACCAGGAGGGGCATGGGGCCACGGACTTTCGTGAGCGCCGGCGTCGGCGCGTTGGGCGGGAGGGGGGCGACCTCAGCGGATCGACCAAGTTGGTTCGATCCATAAAGACAACCCAATTACTAAACTTAGGTGCCCAAAAGGGTCTCGTCAAGCACGTGACGCGCGGCGTGGCTCACGTCGCGTCATCAGATGTGGGCAGTTGGGTTGACCCACTTGGAACCCCGGGGCACAATTAAGTTACCGACCGGTAGCCGGGTCGGCCATGAACCACGCTCGCACCGACACCAGGTCGGTTGCACGGATAGGAACAGGTGGGGCAGTGAGCCACTACAAGAGCAACCTGCGCGACATCGAGTTCAACCTCTTCGAGGTGCTCGGCCGCGACGAGATCCTCGGCCAGGGTCCCTTCTCCGAGGTCGACAGCGACACCGCCCGCGAGGTGCTCGCCGAGGTCGACCGTCTCGCCCGCGAGGACATCGCCGCCTCCTACGAGGACAGCGACCGCAACCCGCCGGTCTTCGACCCCAAGACCCACAGCGCCCCCATCCCCGAGTCGTTCAAGAAGAGCTACCGGGCCTGGATGGACTCCGAGTTCTGGCGCCTGCAGATCCGCGAGGAGCTGGGCGGCACGCTCGCCCCGCCGACCATCAACTGGGCGATCGGCGAGCTCGTGCTCGGCGCCAACGCACCCGTGCACATGTATGCCGCGGGCGCGCCGTTCGCCGGCGTCGTTTGGAACAACTCCAACGGTCTCGAGCGCGACCAGCGCGTCGCCCAGATCATGGTCGAGCGCCAGTGGGGCTGCACCATGGTCCTCACCGAGCCCGACGCCGGCTCCGACGTCGGCGCCGGCCGCGCGAAGGCCACGCCCAACGAGGACGGTTCCTGGAACGTCACCGGCGTGAAGCGCTTCATCACCTCCGCCACCAACGACATGACCGAGAACGTCATGCACCTGGTGCTCGCCCGTCCCGAGGGCGTCGAGGGTGCCGGCGGCCCCGGCACCAAGGGCCTCTCGCTCTTCTGGATGCCCGAGTGGCACTTCGACCACGAGACCGGCGAGCTGACCGGTGAGCGCAACGGCATCTACGTGACCAACGTCGAGCACAAGATGGGCATCAAGGTCTCCAACACCTGCGAGGTCACCTTCGGCGACCCGCAGGTCGGCGGTGGCGAGCCCGCCAAGGGTTGGCTGGTCGGCGAGGTGCACAACGGCATCGCGCAGATGTTCGACGTCATCGAGAACGCCCGCATGATGGTCGGCACCAAGGCCATCGCCACCCTCTCCACCGGCTACCTCAACGCGCTGGAGTACGCCAAGACCCGCGTGCAGGGCGCCGACCTCACCCAGTCGGCCGACAAGACCGCCCCGCGCGTCACCATCACCCACCACCCCGACGTGCGCCGCTCGCTCATGACGCAGAAGGCGTTCTCCGAGGCCATGCGCGCCCTGGTGCTCTACACCGCCTCCTGGCAGGACCAGGTCATCCAGGCCGAGCACGAGGGCACGAGCGACTCCGACGAGGCCCGCCTCGCCGTCGCCGTCAACGACCTGCTCCTCCCGATCGTCAAGGGCTACGGCTCCGAGCGCTCGTGGGTGCTGCTGGGCACCGAGTCGCTGCAGACCTTCGGTGGCTCCGGCTTCCTGCAGGAGTACCCGATCGAGCAGTACGTGCGCGACGCCAAGATCGACACCCTCTACGAGGGCACCACCGCGATCCAGGGCCAGGACTTCTTCTTCCGCAAGATCGTCAAGGACCAGGGCCGCGCCCTGGGCCACCTGGCGAAGGAGATCGAGGCCTTCATCGGATCCCCCGAGGGCGACGAGCGCCTCAAGGTCGAGCGTGGCCTGCTGGCCAAGGCCCTCGAGGACGCCAACGCGCTGGTCGGCCACATGATCAACGACCTGATGTCCGCCCAGGAGGACATCAAGAACATCTACAAGGTCGGCCTGAACACCTCCCGCGTGCTGATGGTGCTCGGCGACGTGGTCTGCGCCTGGCTGCTGCTGCGCGGAGCCGAGGTCGCGCTGGCCAAGCTGGGTGGCGAGGTCTCCGCGAAGGACAAGTCCTTCTACGAGGGCAAGGTCGCCGCGGCGTCCTGGTTCGCCACGCAGAACCTGCCGAAGATCAGCTCGGAGCTCGCCATCGCCCAGGCCACCGACCTCTCGGTCATGGAGATCGACGAGGCGGCGTTCTGATCCGCGCCTGATCACGCACGAAGGGCCGCACCCCTCGGGGTGCGGCCCTTCGTCATGTCCGGGTGACCTGTCGGCCACCTGCGTACGACCTCAGACGACGTCGCGGCGGTCGACGTGACCGTCGACGCGGCGCTCCTCGACGTGGCGGGTCTCGCTGCGCTGCTTGTTCATCACCAGGCCGAGCACGAGCGACAGCACACCGGCGATGACGAGGATCCACCCCAGCGTCTCCGTGGCGACGTAGTCGTCGAGTCCGGGGATGTTGACGACGCCCAGACCGAAGATCAGTCCGAGCACGATCAGGACGATTCCGAGTCCGAGTCCCATGGCGCTACCTCCCTGCGTGTGGCGCGGCCGGTGCCGCACCTGTCTGCGGAAGGTGGTGCCCGGCCCGGGCCCCGACGAAACGTCGCAGCCCCGCAGAGCGCCTCAGGCGGTCCCGCCCAGCGGCAGCCGCAGGTCGTTTTCGGTGCCGGGGACGACGCGTACGGGCACGCCCCAGTCCTGCTTGACCATGTGGCAGGCCGCGCCCTCACCGCCGTCGGCGTCGCAGCTCGCGGCCCGGGCAGCGACGTGGAGGACCCCCTCCCCGACGGCTGGGTCGAGCACGAGCCGGCGCACCAGGTCGGTGCCGCGGCCCGCGCCCTCGCGCAGCAGCGCCTCGGGGGTGGCGCTGACCAGCAGTTGTGACGGCGGCCCGAAGCGATCGTCGACCTTCTGTCCGGGCGGCGGCGTGAAGTCGACGACGAGCTCGACCTCGGCGCTCACCTCGGTCACCGGCCGCTGGGTGCGATGGGCGAACGCGTCGACCTCGACGACACCGCCGAGTGGGATGCGGGTGATCCGGTGGGCCGTCGACTCGACCACGTCGAGCGCGTCGCCGTCGACGCTCAGCAGCAGGCCGCTGGGTTCGCTCAACCCCGTGGCGACGGTGGTCACCTCGCCGGACTGCGCCGCGCCGGGCTCGGTCTCCACCCACCGGCGCACCGCCCCGTTGTAGGTGTCGGCGACGGCCACCGACCCGTCGGGCAGCACGGCCAGCCCCAGCGGGTGCTGCAGCAGCGCCTGATCTGCCGGGCCGTCGCGGAAGCCGAAGTCGAAGAGGCCGGTGCCGATCGCGGTGGTCACGCGCCCGGTGCCGTCGGCGTCGAGCTCGACCCAGCGCAACGACGAGGTCTCGGAGTCGGCCAGCCAGAGTCGGTCGCGGGCCTCGTCGACGGCGAGCCGGGAGGTCTGCGCGAACCACGCCTCGTCGAGCGGACCGTCGAGCAGGCCCTCGTTGGTCGTGCCCGCGGCGACCTCCACGGCGCCGGTGCGTGGGTCGTACGTCCACAGCTGGTGGATGCCGGCCATCGCGATCCAGATCCGGTCGCGCCACCAGGCGACGTCCCAGGGGCTGGAGAGACGGTCGGTGCCGTCGCCGGCCATCCACTGCCGGCCGTCGCCGGCGAGCGTACGCACCTGGCCGGTCGACAGCATGACGCCGGCGAGGCGGTGGCCGACGGTGTCCGCGACGACGAGGTCGTACCCGACCTCCTCCGCGACGTCAGCAGGCAGCAGGCAGAGGCCGTTGGGCTCGGAGAAGCCACCGAGGCGCTGCTCGACCTCGCCGTCGGCGGAGAGCAGGACCACCTCGTCGTGGCCCGCGTCGGCGACGGCCACGCGGCCGTCGGGCAGGCGTACGCCCGCAGCCGGGAACCGCAGGTCGCTCGGCGCGACCTCGGGGGCGACGTAGGGCGAGTCGCCGGGCTGCAGGGTGCCGCGCTCGCGGTGCTGCGCAACGAGCTCGCCCAGCAGCGCGTCGACGGCGGGGGCGTGGCCCTCGCCGGCGTACTGGGCGACGACGTAGCCCTCCGGGTCGACCAGCACCAGCGTCGGCCAGGCGCGGGCGGTGTAGGCGGACCACGTGGTCAGCTCGGGGTCGTCGAGCACGGGGTGGTGCACCGAGTAGCGCTCGACGGCGGCGACGAGCGCCTCGGGGTCGGCCTCGTGCACGAACTTCGGCGAGTGCACGCCGACGACCACCAGCTCCTCGGCCCACTTCTCCTCGACCGGGCGCAGCTCGTCGAGCACGTGCAGGCAGTTGATGCAGCAGAAGGTCCAGAAGTCGAGCAGGACGAAGCGGCCACGCAGGTCGCCGATCGTCAGGTCGCGGTCGGTGTTGAGCCAGCCTCGGCCGGTAAGTTCGGGGGCGCGTACCTTCACCCGGCAATTCTGCCCCGCGGCTGGTCGCCCGCCTCGCGGCGCGGGTGGTCGGCGTCACCCCCTAAGGTGTGCGCATGACCGACCTGACGCCCTACGTCGACCTGTGGTGGAGCTCGATCGACGACTTCACCCGCCTGCTCGAAGAGCTGCCCGAGGAGGAGTGGGCCACGCCCACCGACCTGCCCGGGTGGGACGTGCGCGCGGTCGTCGCCCACACCGCCCACCTCGAGCACCTGCTGGCCGGCGGCGCCCACGACGACGTCCAGCTCGACGAGGTGCCCCACGCCCGCGGCTTCATGGGGCAGTTCACCGAGCAGGGCGTGGTGGGCCGGGCCGATCGGTCACGCGACGACCTCCTCAACGAGATCCGGGAGTCGGCGACCGCCACCCACACTGCGATCCTCGCCGACGCCGCCCCGGTGGCCGACGCGCCCGCCCGCGAACCCTTCGGCTCGATCGGGTGGAGCAACCACACCTTGTGGCGCAACCGTCCCCTCGACCTGTGGATGCACGAGCAGGACGTGCGCCGAGCCGTCAGACGTCCCGGGGGCATGGACAGCCCCGGCGCGCGACACACCGTCGACTACCTCTCCGAGTCCCTCGGCCTCGTGCTCGCGAAGCGGGCGAAGGCCCCGGCCGGCACGACGCTGCGCCTCGAGGTCGCCGGTCACGCTCCTCGTGCCTGGCGGGTCACCGACGCCGGACGCGGCGAGGAGCTGACCGAGGTGCCCGACAGCGCCGACGTGGTGCTGCGCCTCGACCGCGAGGCCTTCACCCTGCTGGCCGGCGGTCGCCGTGGCCCCGACCGTGTCTCGGTGGACGCCGAGGGGGACGCCGAGCTCGTCTCGCGCATCGTCGCCGGGATGGCCGTCACTCCCTGAGCCGGGGGTCAGTCCCGGTCGCGCTGCACGTCGCGGACGCGCACGAGGCCGCTGCGGTTGCCGACGTAGGCGGCTCCGTCGTCACCCAGGGCCACGAAGCTGTGCAGGGTGCGGTGCAGCGCGCCGGTGCCGGTGCGCACCGAGAAGGCGTGGCCGCCCGTACGCACGTCCAGCGCCGTGAGGTACCACGCCGAGACGCCCCACCAGGACGGCTTCTTCGTCACCGTGTAGACCAGACCGGTGGCCCAGGAGACGACGGGACGCGCGGCCACGGCGGTGACGTCGGAGCTCCACACCACCCGGCACGCTCCCCGCTCGTGGTCGACCCGGGCGACGCCCCCGGTGGGCGTGAAGCCGAGCACCGTGGAGGCCCGTCCGTTGCCGTGGTCGTTGGTGACCACCACGCCGTGGCCGACGCTGACCAGACTCGTCTCGACGGCCGACTCGCCGCCGTCGAAGACCGCGGAGGAGCAGACCTCAGCGCCGGTGGCCCGGTCGTGGAAGACGATGCGGGTGCGCGGCTCCGCATTGTCGGCGAGGGCGACGAGGTTGTCGTCGACCAGGGCGGGGCCCGACCCGGTGCCACGCACCAGCTGTCCGCTCTTCACCTCGACGCCGCGGTCGTACTCGGTGCGCCAACTCACCGTCACCACCTTGCGGTCATCGAGCACGAGGCGGTGCAGCGAGGTGTCGGTCGCGACGAAGACCCCCGACTCGTCGACGGCGAAGGGCTGGGTGATCTTCTCGTCGAGGTCGATCACCTTGGCGCCGCCCGCCACGGTGTCGAGCACCCCGACCCGACCGAGGTGGCTGGTCCACCAGATGCGCCCCGACCAGTCGGTCAGCGCCTGGACCACGCAGTCACCGCGGCCCAGCAGCTTCTCCAGGTTCCAGGTCTGGTCGACGGTGAGGTCGGGCTCGCCGGAGGCGTCGTCGGTCGCGATCGCCTGGATCCGGCCATCGGTGGTCGCCACCACCGCGCGGTCGCCGTTGTCGAGGTGGAAGCGGAGGCCCGAGCACGCCTCGGCCTCGACGACGTCGTCGGTCTCGCGTGCAGCCGGCATTCGCTTGGTCACCAACGGTCGAAGCGAGTCGGGGTCCAGCACCCGAAGCAGCGGGCCGGTGCGGTCCTCGCAGATTGCGACCAGGCGACCGGACGAGGCGAACTGCATGCTGCGACAGCTCTCGCGCCCGTACCAGGCCGTGTCGGTCTCGGGGCGGTCGCCGAGCGGCCCGGGCCGTCCTGCCTGCGACTGCGCCCACCACGGATGCTGAGGCGGCTGCTGGCTCTCCAGCGGCCTGGCCGCGACCTGACGTCCCTCGTAGGCCGGCGTGACCAGCAGACCCCCGTTGCCGGGGATGGGCAGGAGCCCGTCAGGCAGCACGACGACGAGGGCGGCGACCGCCGCCACGACCGCGCCGGCGATGAGCCCGCCACGGCGGGTCACCCGCGGCCGCGGGACCCGCTGGCGCAGTCGCGGCACAGCCAGCAGACCGGCCACGATCACGATCGTCCACGGCCCCACGGCACCCCACAGGAGCACCACCAGGGCGATCAGCACCCAACCCACGTCGTCAGCCCCGGGTCATCGGCGACGGCGCGCCGCGACCTCCTGGGCCACGAACCCGACCACCAGGCCGACGGCGGCTGCGACGAGCACGCTCACGACCGGGTGGAGCGGGGAGAGGTTGTGCAAGAAGAACCACACCAGTCCACCGACGAGCACCATGACCACGCTGGCCACCGGTGTCGCGCGTCGGGGCGTACGCGCCGTCTGCGGGTCCGTGCCTTCGTCCTTGCCCATGGGCCCTCACTCCCTCACGCTGAGCTGCTGCGCCTCAGACCCTCTCACGGCACGGTGCCAGCCGGGCGACTGACCCCGGTCGTGGTGCCCCGCTCAGCGCCTGCGTACGCGGACCGTCGGGCGGCTGGTGAAGACGTACGTCTCGTGGCCGGCGGCACGGACGGTCACCCGGACCCGCAACCGCTTGCCCTTGAGCGCGCGCGTCACCTTGAGGCGGGCGCGGTCACCGTGCTTCACGGCGGCGAAACGCTTGCCGCGCTTGACGAACCACTGGTAGCGGACTTTGGCGCGCCCCGGGCGCCAGACGCCCCGCGTGGCCTTCAGCACGCGGCCCACGCGTGCCTGGCCCTTGATGCGGGGGGCCCGCACCATCGTGATCGGCTTCGCATCGGGCTCCGGGCTGGGCGACGTGGTGGGTGACGGGGACGGGCTGGGGGTGGGGCTGGGCGTCGGCTCCACCGTCGGCGTGGGGCTCGGGGTCGGCTCGACGGTCGGGGTCGGCGTGGGGGCGGTCGTTGGGGTGGGCTCGACCGTCGGGGTCGGCGTGGGCACCGGCGTCGGCTCGACGGTCGGGGTCGGGGTCGGGGTCGGCTCGGCGGTCGGGGTGGGCACCGGGGTCGGACCGGCCGTGGGGCTGGCCGTCGGCTCGGGACTCGGCTCCGGCGTGGGCGACGGGGTGACCCCACCGACGACGACCGTCTCGGAGCGTTCGGAGAGCAACGACATCCCCGCGTCGTTGACTGCGACGACCTGGAACCAGTACTCCCCCGGCGCCAGGTCCTCGAAGGTGCACGTGAGCGCGCCTGCGGTGTCGCAGCGCGGCCCCAGCGGACCGGAGTTGGTGATCACCGTGTAGCCGGTGACCGGCTCGGAGGTGGTCGGCGGGGCCCACGTCACGGTGACGGCCGAGCCCTGCACGCTCGCCCGCACGTCGACCGGGGCGCCCGGGATCGAGACCGGGTCGATCGTGATGACGACCGGGTTCGACTCTGCGGACAGGTAGGAGAAGCCGAGGCCACCCCCGCCGTTGGCAACGACGGAGAAGCGCAGCTGCGTGTTGACCGGCAGTCCCTCGAAGGTGCACGTCAGGGCGCCGTCGGTGTCGCACCGCGGGCCCAGCGGACCGGAGTTGGTGATCACCGTGTAGCCCGTGATCTCCACGCCGTTGGGGACGGGTGCGTCCCACGTGACGATGACGGAGAGACCGTCCACCCTCGCCTGCACGTTGGCCGGGGGGTTGGGTCGCTCCGGGTCGGACTGGCTCTGGGCCACGGCCACCGTGGTCGGGGCCACCAGGGCCAGGACGACGGCCACGACCAACGCGATTCGCTTCATCCCGCCATCATGGCGGTGATCGCGGTCACACGTCAGGTCGTGCCCGTCGGGCGAGACGCCGGTCAGGCAGCCTCGACGACCTCGGGGCGCACCACGGCACCGCGACGCTTCGCGACGGCGGCGTCGAGCTGACGCTGGAGGACGCGACGGGTGCGCTTGTCGCCGCCGACCATCTTGGCGAGGATCCCGACCTGCTTGGGCAGGTTCTTGACCGTGGTGGTCTCGAGCCAGCCGTTGGGCAGCGAGAGGCGCACGACCTTGTGCCAGGCCGAGTAGACCTGCTTGGGCAGCGAGTCCTCGTGGTAATTGAGGCCGTACTTCTCGAAGACCTGCTTCACCTTCACGGCCGCCTCGGCGTAGCGGTTGGAGGGCAGGTCGGGGAAGAGGTGGTGCTCGATCTGGTGGGACAGGTTGCCGGTCATGACGTGCATGAACTTCGAGCCCGAGATGTTGGCCGAGCCGAGCATCTGGCGCAGGTACCAGTCACCACGGGTCTCGTCCTCGTCGAGCATCTCCTTCTCGAAGGTCTCGACGCCCTCGGGGAAGTGGCCGCACATGATGACCGAGTGGCTCCACACGTTGCGGGCCCAGTTGGAGATCAGGTTGGCCGCGATGGTCGGCAGGAACGACCCGGTGGGGATCGAGAGCACCGGGTGGATCACGTAGTCACGCGTCATGTTCTTGCGGATCTTGACCAGGACCTTCTTGACCTGCTCGTCGAAGTCGGCCGGACGCTTCTCCTTGGGCCGCGAGAGGTTCTTGCCGAGCTCGAGGTCGTAGGCGGCGATGCCGTACTGGAAGAAGCAGGCGTTGATGAAGTTCCAGGCCGGCTGCGCGATGTAGAAGGGGTACCACTTCTGGTCCTCGTCGACGCGCATGATCCCGTAGCCGAGGTCGTTGTCCTTGCCGACGATGTTCGTGTACGTGTGGTGCACTTCGTTGTGCGAGTGCTTCCACGCGTCGGCAGGGGTGACGTTGTCCCACTCCCACGTCGAGGAGTGGATCTTCGGGTCGCGCATCCAGTCCCACTGACCGTGCAGGACGTTGTGGCCGATCTCCATGTTCTCGAGGATCTTGGAGATGCTCAGGCCCAGCGTGCCGAGCACGAAGGCCGGGGGGAAGACCGAGAAGAGCAGCACGCCGCGCGAGCCGAGCTCGAGGTAGCGCTGCGTCTTGATCATGTTGCGGATGTAGGCGGCGTCGGAGGCGCCGCGGGAGTCGATGATCTCCTGGCGGATGGCGTCGAGCTCACGGCCCAGCTCCGCGATGTCCGCCTTGGTGAGGTGGGCGATCGGGTTGTCGGACTTGTTCTGGATGACGGTCATGTCTCTCCTTCGGTGCTCGAGGCGGTTCAGTGCTCGAAGTGGCAGGGGCCGGCGGCGGTCTTGATGCAGGTCTGGACCTTGACGGTGCCGGACTCGCCGGGGATGGCGGTGGTGAGCTCACCGTTGCGCAGGTCGCGCACGGTGCCCTCGGTCATCGGGATGAGGCAGCCCATGCACAGGCCCATGCGGCAGCCGGAGCGCATCAGCATCCCGGCGTCCTCGGCGGCGTCGAGGATCGTGGTGGCGCCGTCGACGACGAGCTCCTTGCCGCTCTTCTCGAAGTGCAGGGTGCCGCCCTCGCCGGGCTCGACCCGGGACGTACGGAACTGCTCGATGAGCAGCTCCACGCCGATGCGCTCGTGGTGCTCGGTGAGCGCGTCGAGCAGGCCCGAGGGCCCGCAGGCGAGGGTGGTGCGCTCGACCAGGTCGGGCACCAAGGACTCGAGGTCATTGACGTCGAGCACACCGTGCTCGTCGTCGTAGCGGGCGACGAGGCGGATCAGTCCGGCCGCGTCGAGCGCTTTCAGGTCACGCAGGAAGATCGAGTCCGGCTCGCTGGGGGCGACGTGCACGACGACGATGTCGAAGCGCTCGCTGCGCGGCAGGCGTACGACGCCGGAGTCGGCGACCGGGAAGAGGTTGCGCAACATGCCGATCACCGGAGTGACGCCGGAGCCGGCGGTCACCATGAGGAACTTGCCACCGGTCGGGTCGGGCAGCACGAACTCGCCGGCCGCCTGCTCGAGGTGGACCAGGCTGCCGACCGGGCAGTGGTGGACGAGGTGGTTGCTCACGACACCGTCGGGCACGGCCTTGACGGTGATCGAGATGAGGCCGTCGGTGCGCGGACCGTGGGTCAGCGAGTAGGCACGCCACTGGCGTACGCCGTCGACGTCGATGCCGACGCGCACGTACTGGCCCGGCACGTGACCGGCCCAGTCGGCCCCCGGCTTGATGAGGATCGTGGCCGCGTCGGCGGTCTCGGGCTCGACGCCCACGATCCGCCCCCGCAGCTCGGCGCCCGAGCGCAGCGGCGCGAAGAGGTCGAGGTAGTCGGCGGGCAGCAACGGCGTCGTGGTCGCCTCGAGGAGGCGGACGGCGCGGTCACGCAGGCGGCGGCGCGGCGCCTCGGCGGCGGCGCGCTGCACGTGCGGGTCCAGGGTGGCTGTCACATCCCCCAGTCTGGCGGCCAGAAGGAGTCATTTCTCGACCAGAGGACGTGAAAGAAGGCGAGCTAATTGTTCGGAGGGAACAAAGACGTCAGTCCCGTGAGGGGTAGATGCCCTGCAACGCGATGATGGCGGTGAGCGTGAGGAAGGGCTGCATGTTCTCGTGGGCGGCGCCCTGCCCGAGCGCCGAGACGGCTGCCGGAGACATGGTGCCCTGGGCGAGCCCTCGGTCCACGTAGGCCCGCTGGCCGCCCCCGAGCATCGGGGCAGCAGCGCTCGGGACCTCGCTGGTGGCCCTGTTCGCCGAGGCCGGCAAGGCGTGGGTGTGCTGGGGCATCTCGGCCGCGGCGAGGGTATGGGTCTCCTTCCCGAACCGCTCACCCATGGTGGAGGCGCCACCGGCCCCGAGTGGCGTGCAGCCGCGCAGGTCGGGCAACGCGAAGTTGGTCCACCCGTCTCCACCGAAACGCGTGCCCAAGAGGCTGAAGAGCGCCTGGTTGGTGCTGATCGGCAGGAGCTGCCCGTCGCAGCGGGCCCAGCCCCGCGGCGGTTGGGCGAACGCCACCCACTTGACCATGCCGATGAAAGGTTCGATGGACATCGTGACTCCTCAGGAACGCGGCGGGTAGATGCCGGCGAGGGCGATGCAGTAGCGCATCACCAACGAGGGCTGCATGTTGGAGTGCGGCTGTCCGCCGCCGGCCATCTCGAGGACCTCGGTGAGGGTCGCCTCTCCCCCGGTGCGCAGGGTCACGTTGCCGGCTGCAGGCACCGCGTTGACCGGAGCTCCGGTGGTCGCGGCCCCCGACGACGCCATCGTGGCGTGGGTGTGGACCGGCATCTCCGACTGGGTCAGGGCGACGCTGTCCTGACCGCCGAACTCGCCCACCTGGTAGGACGACAGCCCAGGTCCGGAGCCGGCACCCAGGGCGGCCCGCCCGTTGAGGTTGGGCAGGCCGAAGGTGATTCTGCCGTCGCCGCCGAAGTTGGTGCCGAGGATGGAGTAGAGCGCGGGATTCTGACGGATCGGCAGCAACTGGCCGTCGCACGACGCCCACCCCTGGGGCGCGTAGTCGAAGCCGAAGAGGGCAACCTCTCCGACGAAGGGGTCGAGTCCGGACATGTCGGTCCTCTCAGAACGAGGGGTAGATGCCCTCGAGGGCGATGATGTAGTTGAGGGCCAGGAAGGGCTGGCGGTTCTCGTGGGGCTGCCCGCCCCCGACGGGGCTCGCTTGGCTCAGCACCGTCTCGGCTGGGCCGACCGCGTAGGCCTTGCCGCTGCCCGGCAGCACGGCCGGCGCCTGGCCCACGGCGGTGCGCGACGTCGCGGTCTCCTGCGAGGCGCGGACGGTGTGCGTGTGCGGGGGCAGCATCTGGGGCGTCAGCGTGACGGACTCCTGGCCGCCCATCTCCCCCAGCGTGCGTGGGACCCGCGCGGGCCCCTGACCCTGGTGGAGCGGCACCCGGCCACGCAGGTCAGGCACGGCGAAGTGGGTGAAGCCGTTGCCCCCGTAGGTCGTCCCGATGAGGGTGAAGAGCGCCTCGTGGTCGCTGATCCACAGCTGCTGACCGTGGCAGAAGGCCCAGCCCACAGGCTCGTAGTTGCCGGCGAAGAGCCGGATCTCGCCGATGTGGGGTTCGCTCATGCTCGCTCCTCCGCTCGGGGGCCGGTGGAGGCGACCCGCGCGACGAACTCTGGCAGAGGGGCCCTCCCCGCGTCGGAAAACTGCGGAACTCACCGCCGCCCATCCCGCGGGACCCCCTCCTTCACACCGTGCGAACAAATAGACTCGCTCCAAGACGGGCGACCAGGAGGAATCTTGACCGAGATCCAGCTCGACCCCCGCGTGGTCGACGTGATGCGCCGAGGCCTGCCCGCAGTCGCCGAGGCGGCCGTCACCGCGATCATCGCCGACGTGCCGTCCTACGCCGGCGCCCTCTCCGGCCAGATGGGCGAGAACATCCGCGGCGCGGTGCAGCTCGCGCTCGGTGGGTTCATCAACCTCGCCGTCGCCTCCACCCAGGTTGACCCGCGGCAACCCACCGGACCGGCCCGCGAGGGCGCCTACCTGCTGGGCCGCGGCGAGGCCCGGTCGGGTCGCTCCATGGAGGCGCTGCTGGCGGCCTACCGCGTCGGCAGCCGCGAGTCGTGGCGCCAGCTCGCCCGGTTCCTCGTCGACCAGGGCGTCGACGCGGCCACCATCGCCGCTTTCGCCGAGCTCGTCTTCGCCTACATGGACCAGCTCTCCGACGCCAGCGTCTCGGGCCACTCCGACGAGATGGCCTCGTCGGGTCGCGTACGCCAGCAGCACCTCGACGAGCTCGCCCGGGCCCTGCTCGACGGCGTCGCCGAGGAGGCGCTCGTGGCGGCGGCCACCCGGGCCCAGTGGGAGCCACCTCGCACCCTCACGGCCGTGCTCATGCCCGACTCCCAGGCCGGTGGGGTGATGCGGGTCGCCGCCCAGCAGACGCTGAGGATCGAGGACCCGACCGGCGAGGAGGGACGCGTCGTGCTGCTGGTGCCGGACGCGCCCCGCGCCCTGCTGCTGCGCACGCTGCAGGGACCCAGGGCCGCCGTCGGACCGGCGCGGCCGTGGACCGAGGCGCGCCTCTCGTGGGAGCGCGCACGCCGTGCCCTCGCCCTCGACCTGCCCGAGGACCCGAGCGCCGCCGCGCCGCTGGACACCGAGGCCCACCTCGCGGCGCTGGTCGTGCACTCCGACCCCGAGGCCCTCGCCGACCTGCGCGCACGCGTGCTGACCCCCCTGGACGACCTGACCGCGAGCGCCCGCGCGAAGCTCTCCGAAACCCTGCGGGCCTGGCTGCTCCACCGGGGTCGGCGTGAGGCGGTGGCCGAGGCGCTCTTCGTGCACCCGCAGACCGTCCGCTACCGCGTCGGCCAGCTGCGCGAGGCGTACGGGGAGCTGCTGGACGACCCCGACTTCGTGCGCGACGCCACCATCGCGCTGGCCTGACGGGAGCGCCGCCGCCCTGACGGGAGCTCTGGCGCCCTGACGGGAGCTCTGGCGCGTCAGGAGTGGTGCACGACCCGCCCGTCCACGATCGTCGCCAGCACCTGACGCCGCATCGCCACCAGGTGGGCGGCGACCTCCGCCGACGGACCCACGTCACGCAGCGGGTCGTCGGCGAGCAGCACCACGTCGCGGGCCTCGCGCAGTCGGCGCACGCCGTCGACGCTCGCCGCCAACGCCTCCCGGGCGGTCAACGACTGCTCCGGGTGCCAGGGCTCGCGCTCGTCGCCCGAGCGGTGGACCGCCGCCGCCATCGCGAGCCACGGGTCCAGCCGGGAGACGGGAGCGTCCGAACCCAGGGCGAGCTGGACACCGGAGTCGACCATCCAGCGCAGCGCGAAGGAACGCGCGCCGCGGCCCGGCCAGACGCGGTCGGTGATGTCCCGGTCGTCGATCAGGTGGGCGGGCTGCACGCTCGCGCGGACCCCCAGCGCCGCCATCCGGCGTACGTCCTCGAGGCGCACCAGCTGCGCGTGCTCCACCGACCCGTGGGCCCCGGCCGCCTCGACGGCGTCGAGGGCCATCTGGACGGCGCGGTCGCCGATCGCGTGCACGGCCACCTCCCAGCCCGCCCCGGTGGCCCGGGTGAGCAGCTCGCGCAGCTCCTCGGGGCTCTGGTTGGGCGCACCCTGCGTGGGTGGGTGGGTGTTGGCGTACTCCTCGCAGCACCAGGCGGTGCCGGTGGTCAGCGCCCCGTCGCTGATCACCTTCAGCGGACCGACCCGCAGCCGGTCATGGCCCTCGATCGCGTCACCGGTCCGCAGCCCCGCGGCGATGACGTCGTCGAGGTCGGCGGCGTAGGTGCCGGTGCGGACGCGCAGCAGGTCGAGGGCGGGCGTCCAGCGGTCGGCCCACGTCAGGGGGGAGTCACCGAACTCGAGGTCGACGAGCCCGGTGAGCCCCAGGGCAGCGGCGGCGCGCAGGCTGGCCTCGTACGCCCACGCGTCGACCCGCTCGGAGCCGAGGACGTCGCTGAGGCGGGCGGAGGCGTCGAACCACTCGTCCTCGCTGACCACCTCCTCGCGGTGCGCCAGGCCCAGCAGTCGCAACGCCGTCGAGTTGAGCCACCCGTGGTGGGCGTCGCCGGAGACCAGCACGATCGGGACCGCCTCGGTGACCCGGTCGAGCGCCTCCGTGGTGGGCCGGGCCGGCCAGACGCGCGGTCGGTGACCGAATCCCACGACCGCCTCCCCCGGGCGCTCGGCGAGGCGGGCGCGCACCAGGTCGAGGGCCTGCTCGACGCTGTCGGCCTCACTGGTGTCGAGGCGACTGGTCGCCAACGTCCACTGGCCCAGGTGCACGTGCGCGTCCCACAGCCCGGGGATCGCCCAGGCACCGTCGGCGTCGACGACCTGGCCGGGCTCGCCGGCGTCGGGCAGCTCGAGGTCAACCGGCTCGCTGGAGGCCGGCACACCACCGCCCGGAACACCGGGCAGCCCCGCCGTCAGCGGCACCGGGCGGACGTTGCGGATCAACACCTGCTCAGGCTAGGTCAGCACCCCTCGCGAACCGGTCTCCGCGCCGTTGTGACGTGGGCGGCGTCCGGCACCTCCCGGGCGCCTACCCTGTGTCCATGACCCGCCTCTCGGCCCGTGAGCTGATCGACCTGGTCCTCGACGACTCCTCGTGGCAGTCCTGGGACACCGCGCCCAACCACTCCACGGCGAGCGGGGCGTACGCCGAACAGCTGGCGTCGGCGCGCGAGAGGTCGGGCGTCGACGAGTCGGTCATCACCGGCGAGGGCACGCTGCGCGGACGGCGCGTGGTGGTGCTGGCCGGCGAGTTCGCCTTCCTCGCGGGCTCGCTCGGCACGGCCTCCTCGGACCGCCTGGTGACGGCCATCCGCCGCGCCACCGCCGAGGGCCTGCCCCTGCTCGGCGCCCCGGTCTCCGGAGGCACCCGGATGCAGGAGGGCACGGTCGCCTTCGTGCAGATGGTGCGCATCTCCGAGGCGATCGCGGCGCACAAGGCCGCCGGACTGCCCTACTTCGTCTACCTGCGCCACCCCACGACCGGCGGCGTCATGGCGTCGTGGGGCTCCTTGGGGCACATCACCGTCGCCGAGCCCGGCGCCCTGCTGGGCTTCCTGGGCCCCCGCGTCTACGAGGCGCTCTACGGCGAGCCGTTCCCCGAGGGCGTCCAGACCTCGGAGAACCTGTTCGCCCGCGGCATCATCGACGGAGTCGTGCCCCCCGAGGAGATCGGCGAGGTGGTGCACCGGGCCCTCGAGATCATCGAACGCGCCCGGCACCCGCGAGCCGTGACGCCGGACCCGGGCCTCCCGCAGGTGACCGCGGTGGACGCGTGGGAGTCGGTCACGCGCTCGCGCAGCCCCGAGCGTCCGGGCGTACGCCGGTTGCTCAAGTACGCGGCCAGCGACGTCCTGCCGCTCAACGGCACCAGCCAGGGCGAGGCCGACCCCGGGCTGCTGATCGCCCTGGCGCGGTTCGGTGACGCGCCGTGTGTCTTCCTCGGTCAGGACCGGCGCAGCCAGACCCCTGACCACCCGATGGGACCCGGTGCCCTGCGCGAGGCGCGGCGCGGCATGCAGCTCGCCTCGCAGCTGCAGCTGCCCCTGGTGACCGTCATCGACACCCAGGGTGCCGCGCTGAGCGCCGAGGCCGAGAACGGCGGGCTGGCCGGCGAGATCGCGCGGTGCCTCGCCGAGCTCGTGAGCCTCGACGCGCCGACGCTCTCGCTGATGCTCGGCGAGGGCACCGGGGGCGGGGCCCTGGCGCTGCTCCCCGCGGACCGCGTGGTCGCCGCCCAGCACGCGTGGCTCTCCCCGTTGCCGCCCGAAGGGGCGAGTGCCATCGTGCACCGCACCGTCGACCACGCGCCGGACATGGCCCGGGCCCAGCACGTGCGGTCGACCGACCTCTTCGCGCGCGGCACGGTCGACCGCATCGTCGAGGAGCTCCCCGACGCCGCCGAGGAGCCCGAGGCGTTCTGTCGACGGGTGGGCGCGGTGCTGGAGCACGAGCTCACCCAGCTCCTGGCGTCCGGCCCTGGGGCCCCCGCGGACCGGGCGGCCCGCTACGCCTGAGCGCCCACCTGGTCAGGCCTCCGCGCGACGGACTTCAGCGAATCCGTGCCCGTCGGGGCCTCCGTCCTGTGACCATCGGGGGGTGAACCTCACCGGTCCCCAGCCGCAGCACGAGATCGACGAACTCCTCGCACCTGCCCCCCGGCCGCCCGCCGCCATCTGGGTGGTGGCCTGGACGTGGGTGGGCATCCACCTCCTGTGGCTGGCGCAGACCGGCATCGACGACGTGCCCACGGGCACGCTCCTCTTCGGGGTGCTCCTCAGCATGGGATTCATGACCTGGGCGTGCACCGGGGTCCTCCGTGCCCGCCGGGGCCGGATGGTGCTGGCCTGGGTCTTCATGGCCGTGGCCGTGACCGGCGCGATCATGGAGTTCTGGGAGACCGAGGACGCGCTCGACGTGGTGGTCGCCCTGGTGGTGCTGCCCGCCACCCTCGTCTCCGCCGGCGCCCTGGCCCTCTACCAGCGCAGCGCGTGGTACCTGTGGAACCGGGAGAAGCCGCTGCTCGCCCGGAGCGCACCCATCGCCCACGTCATCGTGCTGGGGCTGCTGGTCGGGGCGCTCTCCGGCGTCTCGGCCAACGTACGCATGGAGTCCGGCGAGCCGCAGTTGCCGGAGCCGCAGCCCGGCGAGGTCGTCGTTCCCTGACCGGGACGCCTCAGGAACCGCGAGTCGCGGAGCGCCTGGCGCGACGTGCCTTCACCTTGGTGATGACCGTGCCGACCTTCTCGCCGACACCGGCGAGCGGGTTGTAGGGCGGGTCGGCCTCGTCCTCCTCGTCGGGTCGAGGCAGTGGTGGGTCGCCGCCGGCCAGCACGGCCCGGTCGGACTGCTCGGACAGGTAGCGGAAGATCACCGCACCCACGGCGGCGACCGGCACGGCGAGGAAGGCGCCGGCGATGCCGAAGAGCCCACCGCCGAGCGTGACCGAGAGCAGCACGATCGCCGGGTGCAGGTTCATCGACTTCGACTGCAGGATCGGGGAGAGCAGGTTGCCCTCGACCTGCTGCACCACCACGATGAGCAGCAGCACCCACAGGGCGCCGGTGATGCCGTTGGAGACCAGCGCCACCAGCACCGCGATGGCACCGGCAGCGATCGCACCCACGATCGGGATGAAGCCGCCGAAGAAGGTCAGCACCGCCAGCGGCACGGCCAGGGGCACCCCGATGACGAGGAGTCCGATGCCGATCAGGATCGCGTCGATGCCGCTGACCAGCGCCTGGGTGCGGATGAAGCCGCCCAGGGTCTGCCAGATCCGCGTGGAGACCTCGACGAGGTGGGAACCGACTCCCGGACCGGTGACGTCACGCAGCCACGGCTGGAACTTCCGCCCGTCCTTGAGGAAGAAGAAGGTCAGGAAGGCGATGACCACCAGGTTGATCAGCACCGTGGTCAACGCACTGACCCCGGTGATCACGCCACTGGCGATCACGTCGGCGGAGTCGGTCAGCCGCGCCTGGGCAGCGGCCAGGAACTCGTCGATCTGTTCCTTGTTGAAGAGGTTGGAGTCCTGGACCCAGGTCTGCAGCTCCTCGATGCCCTTGACGGCGTCGTCGGCGATCTCGGTGCTCTGGTCGGCCACCGACGGCGCCATCAGGTAGACGGCCCCGGTCACCAGCGCCACACCGCCCAGCAGCGTCGCCGCCGCGGCCAGCGCCGCCGGGAACCGGAGACGGCGCTCGAAGACCTCCGCGAACGGGGCGAGCACCGCGGTCACGAGCAGCGCAAGGGCGACCGGCATGAGAATGCCCCACGTCTTGCCGATGACTTCACCGACGATGACCAGGGCGATCGCGATCAGGATCCACCGCGCGCTCCACGTCGCCGCCCAGGCGATGCCGCGGCCGATGACCTCCTCCTTGCGCGGACCGGAGGGCAGCTGGCTCACCGCGTCGGCGGCGGCCAGCTCGGCGTCGCGCGTGCCGGGGGCAGCGGACTCGTCGGGACGCGGAGCGGGGTCGCGCAGCGACTCGTGCTTCGGGTCAGGCGTGGGAGCAGACATGGGGGAAGTGTGGCAGGTCTCGCCCACGTTTCAGTGCGGCACGACCATGGGAGTGCCCGCGACAGGGTCGGGCACGACCTCGCACTCCATGCCGAAGACCGTGCGCACCAGCTCGGGGGTCATCACCTCGCCCGGCGGACCGGCCGCCACCACGGCGCCTGATCGCATCGCCACCACGTGGTCGGCAAAACGGCACGCCTGGTTGACGTCGTGCAGCACCGCGACGACCGTACGACCCTCGTCGCGCAGCCGAGCCAGCAGCCGGAGCAGCTCGTACTGATGGGCGATGTCGAGGAAGGTGGTGGGCTCGTCGAGCAGCAGCCACGGCGTCTCCTGAGCCAGCACCATCGCGATCCAGGCGCGTTGCGCCTGGCCACCGGAGAGCTCCTCCACCCGGCGCTCGGCCAGCTCGACGACGCCGGCCGCCGCCATGGCCTGCTCCACGGCCGCCTGGTCGACGGTCGTCCAGCCGGAGAGCATCCCGCGGTGCGGATGGCGGCCGCGCCGCACCAGGCCCTCGACGGAGATGCCCTCCGGCGGGCTGAGCCGCTGCGGCAGGAAACCCACCTGGCGGGCGACGTCGCGCGGGCGCAGGCGACGTACGTCCTCGCCGTCGAGGGTCACCGCACCCTCTCGGGGTTCGAGGAGCCGCACCATTGCCCGCAGCATCGTCGACTTGCCGCAGGCGTTGGCGCCGACGACCGCCGTGAAGGCGCCGTCGGGCACCACGACGTCGAGGCCGGTGGAGATCACCCGCTCGCCGTAGGCCAGGGTCAGGCCCTCGGCCCGCAGCCGACCGTGCACGTTGCTCCCGTCGAGCAGGGTCATCGCTTCACTTCCTTCACGAGCAGCCAGGTGAGGTAGAGGCCGCCGACCGCGGTGGTCACCACGCCGACCGGCAGGGGGACGGGACGGGTCAGGGTCTGGGCGAGCAGGTCGGAGGCGACGAGCACCAACGCCCCCGTCACGCCGGCCGCGAGCAGCGGCACCCCGGCGCTGCGGGTGAGTCGACGGCCGATCTGCGGCGCGGCCAGCGCCACGAAGACGATCGGCCCCGCGACCGCGGTCACGGTCGCCGTGCACCCGACGCCGAGCAGCACGAGGACCAGGCGGTGCGCCCCGAGGCGTACGCCCGTGGTCACCGCCACCTCGTCGCCCAGCGCCGCCTGGTGCATGGTGCGCGAGGCGAGCCCCAGCCCGAGGGCCAGCAGCCCGACGACCGCGCAGGGCATGACGACGTCGTCCCAGCCGAAGCCGTTGAGCGAGCCCGCGCTCCAGGCGGTCGCGGCGATGGCGACGTCGAGCTCGGCGCGCATCACCACCCACTGGTTGAACGCGGTCAGCATGGCGTTGACCGCGATCCCGATGACGACGAGGCGCAACCCGCTGAAGCCCTGGCGCCGGGAGAGCAGGTAGACCGTCAGGGCGGTGGCCACCCCGGCCGCGACGGCACCGACCGCGACCGCCGCCGAGGAGACCTGTCCGGTCGCGCCGATGCCGACGCCGAGGGTCAGCACCAGCAGCGCCCCGGTCCAGGCCCCGGCGTCGAGGCCGATGATGTCGGGGCTGCCCAAGGGGTTGCGGGTGAGGTTCTGGAAGACGGCCCCGGCGAGCCCCAGCGCGGCGCCGAGGACCAGCGCGGCCACCACCTGCGGCAGGCGCCACTGGGTGATCACGAGCACCTTGTCGCCCCGCCCGACCAGGGCGGAGAGGACCTCGCCGGGAGGGCTCCACGTGGGCCCGTGGGCGAGCGCGACGAACCCGACCGCCAGGGCGGTCACGAGGATCACCCCGCAGGCGGCCAGGTAGCGGCGGAGCTCGGCGGCCGGGGTGCTCACAGGGCGACCGTCCCGTAGCGCCGGACGACCCAGACCAGCACAGGCCCGCCGAGGAACGCGGTGACGGTGGCGACCGGCACCTCCCCGGTGGTCAGCAGCACGCGGGCCAGCACGTCGGCGGCGAGCACGAGGACCGGTCCGCCGAGCAGGCACAGGGTCACCAGCCAGCCGATCGAGCCCGCGGCGGCCCGACGCACCACGTGCGGCACGATCAGCCCGACGAAGGCGATCGGCCCGGCGACGGCTGTGGCCGCGGCAGCGAGCGCGGTGACCACGAGCAGGGTGAGCACCCGGGTGGTGCGCACCCGCGTGCCGAGGGTGGTGGCGACGGCCTCACCGAGCGCCACGGCGCTGAGCGACGGCACCAGCAGCACCGCCGCCACGAGCGCGACGGCGATGACCGCCAGCGGCAACTCCAGCGCCGTCTGCTCACGGCCGGCCAGCGACCCCACGGACCAGTAGCGATAGCTGTCGAAGACCTCCGGCCGGGTGAGGCGGATGCCCAGGCCGAGACCGGCGAGCACGGCGCTGAGGGCGACGCCGGCGAGCAGCAGGCGCAGGGGCGACTCCCGCCCGACCGCGTAGACGGCGGCGGTCGCCACGACGGCGCCGACCGCGGCGGCAGCGAGGGTGGCGCCCTGGCCGTCGAGGCCCCACAGCGCGGTGGCCACGACGATGGCGAAGGAGGCGCCTGCCGTCACGCCGAGGATGCCCGGCTCGGCGAGCGGGTTGCGGGTCATCGTCTGCACCAGGGCCCCGGCGACGGCCAGAGCCGCACCCACGGCGCACGCCAGCCAGAGTCGCGGCAGGCGCAGCTCCCGCACGACGACGTGGTCGTCCGTGCCGGCGTACGCGGTGAAGGCGTTCGCCACCTCCGTCAGCGGGACGGCGCGGGACCCCACGCAGAGGCTGAGGGCGGCGACGGCGACCAGCGCCACCACCACCCCCACCAGGCCGAGCAGGCGCCTGGCCGATCCCTCATTCATCGAACTCGACCACGCCACGCTTCCAGTAGCCGGTGACCAGGGCGTCGATGCCACGCTCGCGCGCCCAACGGCGCAGCGGCCGGACGTCGCCCGCCTCGCCGGCGGCGAAGAGGAACGTGTCGGCGGGCAGCTCGAGCCCGGCGACGACGTCAGCGGCCCGGGATCCGTCGGCACGGTCGAACCACTGCACGCGTACGCCCGCGCGCGCCGCGAGCGGGTAGCCGCGCTCGTGCTCGTGGTCGACGTCGAGGACCACGTCGGCCGAGACGTCGGCAGGAGACTCCTCGAGCCAGCGGGCGACGGCGGGCAGTCCGGTGGGATCGGCGACCAGGACGTAGTGGCCGTAGGTGTGGGCGAAGACCTTCGCGCCGGGCGGGCCCGCGACCACGACCTCCTCGCCCACCTCGGCGCGGACGGCCCACTCGGAGGCGAGGCCGCCGGGGTGGAGCACCACGTCCAGGTCGAGCTCGCCCGCTGCAGCGTCGAACCGGCGCACGGTGTACTTGCGGCTCGGCGGCAGGGGGCGCGGCCACGTCAACGCTCCGCTGGCGTCGGGCACCGGGTCGGTGCGGGTGCCGTCCGGCTGGGCGAAGACCACCTTGACGTGGTCGTCGGCCGCGTGGGTCTCGAAATGGGCGAGCTCGGGGCCGCGCAGGGTGAGCCGGAGCATCGAGGGCGTCACCAGCTCGCGCGTCGCCAGCACGGTGCGGGTCAAGCGGATCGGGTAGCCGATCCGGGCCGTGCCACGCCCCGTGGCTCGGAAAGCCTCGACCTTGGCCCCGGGGTCGACGCGGCTGTAGTCGTCGTGCGCGGAACCGCTCACCTCAGCTCGTCGAGGGCCGCGTCGAGGGCATCGAGCGTCTTGAGCGCGGAGGTGTAGGTGACAGCCTCCGTGAAGCGCAGCCCGAGGGTGCGTCCCGCCTCGACCGCCGGCAGGTTCTTCCACAGCTGGGAGTCCAGGACGTACTGGACCTCCTCGGACGGCTTGCCGTCAGGGCCCACGGTGTAGGTGATGACGTCCACGTCGGCGAAGGCCTCGGGCAGCTCCTCGATGGAGGGGTACTCCGAGACGTCGGCGGAGCCACCGCCCTTCTTCTTCACCTCACCGGTGTAGGTGACGCCGACGTCGGTGGCGATGTTGGTGCCCCAGCTGCCGGCGAACTCACGGTGGAAGCTTCCGGCGGAGATGTCGCCGTAGGCACCGACGTGACCGAAGGCCAGACCATCGAGGGTGTCGGCGTGCTCGGCCTTCAGCTCCTCGACACGCTCGGTGTAGGCGTCACGGGCCTCCTCGAACCCCTCGAGGGCTCCGGCGGCGTCGGCCTGCTTCTCGGAGTCGGTCTTCCACGCGTCGGGCACTGTCGGTCCGATCACGACGACCGGCGCGATGCTCTCGAGCTTCTCCATGTCGAGGTCGACCAGCGCGGGCTGCGGCACGCCGATCACGATGAGGTCGGGGTCTGCCTCGGCCACGGCCTCGTAGCTGGTGGCGGCGGCGGTCTCGCCGGCCACCTTCGGCAGCTCCTCGTAGGTCGCGGCGTGCTCGTCGCTCATCAGCGGCAGGCCGCGCGACCACTCGGAGATGCCGACCAGCTCGGCGTCGGCCTCGATCAGCACCGGCACGGCATAACCGGTCGCCACGACGCGCTGCGGGTCGGCCGGGATGGTGATCTCACCGTTGTCGGCGGCGAACACCCGGGTCTGCGACGTCTCCGCCCCCTCGCCACCGTCGTCCTCAGAGGAACCGCAGGCAGCGAGTCCGAGGCTGACCAGAGCGGTCACGGCAACGACGGTGAGGGAGCGGTGAGCACGGCTGGACCGTGCGGGCAGGGGCGTACGCATGTGAGTAAGGTAAGCCTTACCTTTTGCCCGCACGTAACGCTCAGAGGACACCTCATGTCCCTCACAGGACACTTCCCCCACCGCCTCCTGCACGGCGACGTGCTCGTCGAGGAGTACGCCTACCGCGTGGGCCCGCCCACCGGAATCCTCGTGCTGCGCTACCCGAGCGCCGAGCGCGCGACCCACTTCCCCGAGGCCCGTGACGACCACCGCCACCAGCTGTTCTGGTCACCGGACGGCGTGCTGGCCGTGCGCCGCGGTGGCGCCACCACGCACCTGGGGCCCGACCAGGCATTCTGGGCAGCCCGCGGGACGACCCTCGAGGTGACCACCTGGGGTGCGCAGCCGGTGGTGGTGGCCTGCGTCCGCGAGATGCCACCACAGCTCGTCGGAGTGGGCGCCGCCACGGTCGAGCTCTCCGACAGCGCCCGGGCAGCGCTGACCGGGCTGTGCCGCCCCGGCCTGCCCGATGACCACGCGATGGACCTCAAGAGCGTGCTCCTGAGGGGGGTGACCGGGCCCACCCGACTCGAGTCCGTCGGACGGGGCACCGGTCCGGCGAAGCAGGTGGCGGCGGCCATGCTGAGCGACCCGGCAGACCCCACCGAGCTCACCGAGTGGGCGCGACGGCTGCACATCTCCCTCAAGACGCTGCAGCGCGACTTCGTGCGGGAGTACGCCATGTCGTGGACCCACTGGCGGGTCCGGATGCGTCTGCAGGCCTCGACCGCGCTCCTCGGTCGCCACAGCGTCACCGACGTGGCCCACCGCGTCGGCTGGGCGAGCCCGTCGGCCTACGTGCAGGCCTTCCGCAAGGAGTACGGAGTCACCCCTGGAGCGTGGGCGCGCGAGTCGTAGCACGCGTCACCAGCGGTTCCGGGCCTCCTCGACCCAACCGACGAGACCGTCGAGGGAGACCCGCTCCCCGTCGTCGGTCGTGGCCCAGCCGGAGAAGTGCCCGAAGCACTGGTGAGTCTCCCCCGCGAGCACGACCAGGTTGGTCGTCGCGACCCGCTCGTGGAAGGGCGTGAAGGTCGCGTCGACCCGGGGGCCACCGACGTGCCAGGGCTTGAGCCAGTCGGCGCGGTCGTAGCTCCACTCGAGCACGTCGCTGATCTTGTGCAACCGGCCGTCGACGAAGAGGGCGTTCTCGGTCGACCCGGTGCCGTCGGTCCACTGGCCGCCGACCTGAAGCCCCACCCGGCGAGCGGGGTCGTAGCCGGCGCCCCAGTTCCAGGTCATCGAGTAGGGCCACTTGCCACGGCCGTGGTCCAGCACCGCGAAGCTGCCCTCGCCGACCTCGTGGGTGACCCCCTCGATCGTCAGGGTGCCGCTGACCGGTCGCGCCACGTCCTTCACGGTGTACTGGAAGCGGGTCTCGCTCCACGGCACCACCACGCCGAGCGACTCGTGACCCGGCGGCAGCGGCACGTCGAGATGGATCTCGACCGCCCCGGCCTGCGCCGCGATCGACGTGCTGTCGGGCCGCTGGTCCAGCGTGATGCGTACGCCCCCGCCCGAGGTCCGCGCCAGGCCGCGCCCGCTCACCTCGGGCAGCACGACGCCGCGGCCCAGCGGGACCAGACCGTCCTCCGCCCACTCGCGCCCGGTGGCGCGCTCGAGGACGTACAGGCTCGGCACACCCGCGTAGTCGAGGCTCGAGAGCACCACCCCCACCACGTGGGTCGGCGTGACGATCCCCCAGTACTCCCAGCGCTTCGCCCGCCCCCACCCCTTCAGGTTGGCGCGGTGCAGGGGCGTACGCGTCCAGCCGACGGCTGCCGGGTTGAGGCGGCCGTCGGGCAGGCAGAGGTCGACGGGCTCGGTGATCTCTCGTTCGGTCACGGACCCAGACTCTCACCAGGCCCGGTGGTTGCGGTGGATCCGAGTCACCGGGTGGCTCGGATCCACCACAGCTCGGCCTGGAGCTGCGACCTAGAACTGCAGGGCGTTGGCCGGGTCGCGCATGATCGCCGCGACGTCGGCCAGGAACCGCGAGCCCGCGGCACCGTCGACGTGGCGGTGGTCGAAGGAGAGGGCCAGGGTGGTGACGTCACGCGCCACCACCTCGCCGGACTCCTCGTCGACCCACGGCCGCTTCGTGATCGCCCCGAAAGCCAGGATCGCCGCCTCGCCGGGGTTGATGATCGGCGTGCCCGCGTCGATGCCGAAGACCCCGATGTTGGTGATCGTGAAGGTGCCTCCGGCCTGCTCCGCCGGCTGCGTACGCCCCTCCTTGGCCGTCGCGGTGAGCTGCTGCAGGGCGCGGGCCAGCTCGAGCATCCGCATCCGGTGGGCGTCCTTGACGTTCGGCACCACCAGTCCGCGGGGCGTGGCCGCGGCGACGCCGAGGTTGACGTAGTCCTTCAACACCACCTCGCCGGACTCGCCCGCCTCAGCGTCGAAGAAGGAGTTGACCTCGGGCGTCCGCTTCATCGCCAGCATGCAGGCACGGGCCAGCAGGAGCATCGGCGTGACCTTGACGTCGGCATACTCCGGCCGCTGCCGCAACCGCTCCAGGTAGCGCAGGCTGCGGGTCACGTCGAGCGTGACCCACTCCGTCACGTGGGGCACGGTGAAGGCCGAGGAGGTCATCGCCTGCGCCATCATGCGGCGTACGCCCTTGACCGGCTCGCGACGGTCCCGCGGATCGGAGCTGCTCGACGCCGGGGGCGCCGCTGGTGGGGGCACCGCCGTCGCGTCATACGGACGGGGCACTGGGTGGCTCCCTCCGTATGACGCCGTGGAGGTTCCGGAGGAGGCGGTCAGACCCGCGGCGGCGAGCACCTCTTCGGCGGTGACGAGACCGTCGTCGCCATTAGGGCGCACCGAGGCCAGGTCGACCCCCAGCTCCTTGGCCATGGCGCGTACGCGGGGCCGGGCCCGCGGACGCGACCCCTCCTGCGCCGGCTCAGCGGTCGGCGGCAGTGGCCGGGCGGGCACGACCGGTTCCTCGGCGCTCACCACCTCCTGGCTCTGCGCTCCGCCGGGCGCGAACGCCCCCTGCACCTGCATCTGGGTGGCGGCCCCGGCCAGCGTCGACGGTGACGCCGAACCGGTGCGGGGCCGGCGCACGGGCCCGCGGTCCGCCTTCGTACGCCCGACGAGGCTCTCGCCGCTCGACCCACCGCTGGCGGCGGGGTTGGAGAGGTCGATCTCCATCGGCTCCGCATCGGAGGCACCGCCGTCAGCGGGCTGCTTCTCGGCAGACTGCTTCTGGCCCGACTGTTTCTGGGCCTCGTCGTCGGCCGCGGTGCCGGCAGCAGGCTCGGCGGGGTCGCCGATCGCGATGATCGGCTCCCCGACCGGCACGGTCTGACCGACCTCGACCAGCAACGCCAGCACGGTGCCCGCGAAGGGGGACGGCAACTCGACGATCGACTTCGCGGTCTCGATGTCGACCAGCAGGTCGTTGACCTCGACCACGTCACCCACCTGGACGCGCCACTCCACGATCTCGGCCTCGGTCAGGCCCTCGCCCACGTCGGGCAGCAGGAACTCAGCCATCTCGCTCCCCTCTCAGTAGTCCATCGAGCGGTCGACGGCGTCGAGCACCCGGTCCAGGTCAGGCAGGAAGTCCTCCTCGATGCGCGACGCCGGGTAGGGCGTGTCATAACCACCCACCCGCAGCACCGGCGCCGCGAGCTCGTAGAAGCACTCCTCGGCGATCCGGGCGGCCACCTCGGCGCCCATCCCCAGGTTGACGTGGGCCTCGTGCGTGACGACGGCGCGCCCGGTGCGGCGTACGGAGTCGAGCACCGGACCCATGTCGAGCGGCGAGAGCGTGCGCAGGTCGATGACCTCCAGCGACCGGCCCTCCGACGCGGCCGCCTCCGCGGCGGCCAGTGCCACCTTCACCTGCGGACCGTAGGCCAGCACGGTGACGTCGGTGCCGCGGCGTACGACCCGACTGGCGAAGAGCGGGTCGGGCGTGGCATCGACGTCGAGCTCGGCCTTGTCGGCGTGGTACTGCCGCTTCGGCTCCAGGAAGACCACCGGGTCGTCGCAGGCGATGGCCTGCTGGATCATCCAGTAGCCGTCGACCGGGTTGGAGCAGGCCACGACCTTGAGGCCGGGGGTGTGGGCGAACTGCGCCTCGGGTGACTCGGAGTGGTGCTCGACGGCGCCGATGCCGCCCCCGAACGGGATCCGGATGACCATCGGCATCTTCGTGCGCCCCTGCGAGCGGTAGTGCATCTTGGCGACCTGGCAGACGATCTGGTCGTAGGCCGGGTAGACGAACCCGTCGAACTGGATCTCCACCACGGGCCGGTAGCCACGCAGCGCCATGCCCACGGCGGTGCCGACGATGCCCGACTCGGCCAGCGGCGAATCGATCACCCGGTCCTCGCCGAAGTCCTTCTGCAGGCCGTCGGTGACGCGGAAGACGCCGCCGAGCTTGCCGACGTCCTCCCCCATGACCAGCACCTTGTCGTCGGCCTCCATCGCGGCCCGCAGGCCGGCGTTGAGCGCCTTGGCGAGCGTGACCTTCTGGGTCTGGGTCATGCCGCACCCCCGTCGAACGACGCGTGGTAGGCCTCGAAGCCCTCGCGCTGGGCGCGCAACTCCTCGGTCTGCTCCGCGTAGACGTGCTCGAAGATCGCCGTCGGCGCCGGGTCGGGCATCGCCTTGCAGCCCTCGCGCAGGTGGCGGCCCAGCTCGTCGGCCTCGGCGGCCAGGTCGGCGAGCCAGGTGTCGTCGACCAGCCCGTTGCGGCGCAGGTGCACCTCGAGCCGCTTGATCGGGTCGCGCAGCTTCCAGCGCTCCACGTCGTCGTTGAGCCGGTAGCGGGTGGGGTCGTCGGTGGTGGTGTGCGCCCCCATCCGATAGGTGTACGCCTCCACGAACGTCGGCCCCTGGCCCTCCCGCGCGCGTTGCAGCGCGGCCTTCGTGACGGCGTACGTCGCGAGCACGTCGTTGCCGTCGACCCGCACGCCGGGGAAGCCGAAGCCGAGCGCCCGCTGGTAGAGCGGGATACGCGACTGGCGCTCGATCGGCTCGGAGATCGCCCACTGGTTGTTCTGGCAGAAGAAGACGACGGGGGCGTCGTAGGAGGCGGCGAAGATGAACGCCTCGTTGACGTCGCCCTGGCTGGAGGCCCCGTCGCCGAAGTGGGCCACCACTGCCGCGTCGCGCTCGGGGTCGCCGGTGCCGACGACGCCGTCGCGCTGCATGCCCATCGCGTAGCCGACCGCGTGCAGGGTCTGCGCCCCGATCACCACGGTGTAGAGCCCGAAGTGCTTCTCCTCCGGGTCCCACCCACCGTGGTCGACACCGCGGAAGAGTCCGAGCAGGTCGAGGGGGTCGATGCCGCGGGTGTAGGCCACCCCGTGCTCACGGTAGGTCGGGAAGACGTGGTCCTGGGCGCGCAGCGCGCGACCGGCGCCGACCTGGGCGGCCTCCTGGCCGAGCAGCTGCGCCCAGAGGCCGAGCTCGCCGTGGCGCTGCAGCGCCGTGGCCTCGGTGTCGATGCGGCGCACCAGCACCATGTCGCGGTAGAACCCGCGCACCGTGTCGGCGTCGAAGTCGATGTCGAAGACCGGGTGGGCCAGCCGCTCCCCCTCCGGCGTGAGCAGCTGCACCAGCTCGGGCTCGGAGTCGCGGGGCGGTCCGAAGACGTCCTCGAACGCGGCTCGCGGCCGCTCGGGGGTGTGCTGGGTCATGGGGCTCCCTTCGCCGGGGCGTGGAGGCGGGGTCACCGCTCTCCAGCGTCTTCGTCGTCCTGGCTCGGAGTCGGGGTGTGACCCAGAGCACATTCACCATGAACCTACCCTGAACCCCATGACGGACGCACACGGGCACGGTCACGGCATCGGCGCGCACGCCGGCGCCCGGCACCGCTGGCGCCTGGCGGTCGCCCTCGCCGTCATCGCGACCTTCTTCGTGGTCGAGCTCGTCGCCGGCCTGCTCGCCCAGTCACTGGCCCTGCTCTCCGACGCCGGCCACATGGCCTCCGACGTGCTCGCCCTGGGCGCGGCCCTCGCCGCCACCCGGATCGCGGCGCGTCCCGACCGCAGCGGCCTGCGGACGTTCGGCTCCTACCGCTCCGAGGTCTTCGCCGCCGCCTTCACCGCCCTGCTCATGCTCGGGGTCGCCGTCTTCATCCTGGTCGAGACGTGGCAGCGCGTGGGCGCCGACGTCGAGGTGGCGGGCGGCCCGATGCTCGTCGTAGGCGCCCTCGGACTGCTCGCGAACCTGGTCGCCCTGGCCCTGCTGCGGGGCGGCGCCGGCGAGTCGATCAACGTCAAGGGTGCCTACCTGGAGGTGCTGGCCGACACGCTCGGGTCCGTGGGCGTGCTGGTCGCCGGGGCGATGGTGCTCTGGACCGGCCAGGCCTGGTGGGACACCGGGGTGGCGCTGGCGATCGCGGCCTTCGTCGTCGTGCGCGCGGTGATGCTGGGCCGCGAGGTGGTCGCGGTCCTCGGCCAGCACGCCCCGGCCGGCATCGTGCCCGCCGAGGTCGAGCGTGCCCTGGCCGAGGTGGCGGGCGTCAGCGAGGTCCACGACCTGCACGTGTGGTGCCTGACGTCGGGGATGAACGTCGCCACCGCCCACCTGGTCGCCGACCCCGGCCGGACCGACGAGGTGCTCGCCGCCGCCGGGGCGGTGCTGCGCGAGCAGTTCGAGGTCGAGCACGCCACCCTGCAGGTGGAGAGCGCCGACCACCGGTGCCACGTCACCGACTGGTGACCTCTGCACCGAGAGCCTGCGGGGGCCACGACGGCGGAGGTTCGCGGCGAATCGTCGCCCTACGACCGGAATCAGGCCGAACTTCCGCAGGTGTGGCCCACCCCTGACGCTCAGTGGCGCAGCGCGCGACCGGCCACCACCGCCATCAGCGCCGTGAGCAGCACACCGACGCCGGCCGTCAGCACGACACCGTGGTCGAAGGCCCCGGAGGCCGACTGCAGCAGCGCCTCGCCCAGCGCGCCGGGCCACGACTCGGCGACCTCGACAGCGCCGGCGAGGGTCTCCCCCGCGAGGGCCGTCTGGTCGGCCGGCAGCTGCGACGGCACCTCGACGCCGGTCCGGTAGGCGAGGTTGAGCAGAGACCCGAGCACCGCGACACCGAGCACCGCCCCGACCTCGTAGGCGGTCTCGGAGACCGCCGAGGCGGCCCCGGCCTTCTCGGGCGGCACGGCCGTCAGGGCGAGGTCGTTGGAGATGGTCTCGGCGAGCCCGACACCAGCCGACAGGATCACGAAGCCGACCAGCAACGCCACCAGGGAGCCCTCCGAGCCGAGCAGGGCGACCACCGCATAGCCAGCGGTGTTGAGCAGCAGGCCGATCACCACGACCTGGGCGGCGGTCAACCGCCGCACGAGGCGCACGGCGAGCAGGCCGCAGATGATCGTGACGACCAGCCCGGGCACCATCAGCCAGCCGGCCGCCATCGGTGAGTAGCCGGCGACGAGCTGCAGGTGCTGGCTGAGGAAGTAGATGAAGCCGACGAAGGCGAAGACCGCCACCAGGTTGGTGGCCAGCGCGCCGGAGAAGACCCGGTTGCGGAAGAGGCGTACGTCCAGCATCGGCTGGGGCCGCGCCAGCATCCGGCGGACGAACGCGACCCCGGAAGCCAGACCGACGACCGCGGCACCCACGACGACCACGGCAGAGTCGTCGGCACCCGCGGCCTTGATCGCGAAGACCAGTCCGCCGAGCGCCAGCACCGCGAGCACGATGCCGACGGGGTCGACCGGACCCGGGTCGGGGTCGCGCGACTCCGGCAGCAGCACCGGCCCGAGCACCAGCAACGGCACCAGCACGGGCACCGCCATCAGGAAGATCGAGCCCCACTCGTAGTGCTCCAGCAGCCACCCGCCCACGATCGGTCCGAGCGCGGCTCCGCCGGAGAAGCCGGAGGCCCAGATGGCGATCGCCTTCCGGCGCTCCTGGGCGTCGACGAAGATGTTGCGCAGCAGCGAGAGCGTGGCGGGCATCAGCATCGCGCCGAAGAAGCCCAGGGCGGCGCGCGCAGCGATGAGCCATGCGGCCGTGGGGGCGAACGCGGCTGCGGCGGAGACGACGGCGAAGCCGGTGGCGCCGACGAGCAGCAGGCGACGTCGGCCGACGCGGTCACCGACCGACCCCATCGCGACCAGGAGGCCGGCCAGCACGAGCGGGTAGGCGTCGACGATCCACAGCAGCTGGGTCGCCGAGGGCTGGAGGTCGCGAGCCAGCGACGGGACAGCGAAGGAGAGGGCGGTGTTGTCGACCGACACCAGCAGCACCGGCAGCATCAGCACCACGAGGGCGGCCCAGCGACGGCGCGGGCTGCTGATCGGGCTGGTCATCACGGGAGGCGCGACGGGTCCTGCGGGGCGTGCCAAGGTCTCACTCACCGAATAACTGTACCGACTGGACGGTTCGGGAACTCAATCCTCGACCACGGTCCCGACGGACTGCGGCCACAGCGGGCTGCGGCGCTACCCTCCTCCTCAGTGTGAGGCT
Source organism: Nocardioides malaquae (assembly GCF_015070385.1). Taxonomy (GTDB): domain Bacteria; phylum Actinomycetota; class Actinomycetes; order Propionibacteriales; family Nocardioidaceae; genus Nocardioides; species Nocardioides malaquae. The sequence goes on from NZ_JADCSA010000016.1 coordinate 70,793, forward strand.
TCTGCTGCCGCTGTTGCGGTGGTTGGATCCCGAGCACCTGGTGTCTGGCTCGTAGCCTCCGTGC
>NZ_JADCSA010000162.1 GCF_015070385.1 Nocardioides malaquae
TTGAAATGATGGTGAACTTATTTAGGAACCCTTATGGGTACCCAGACCGCACTTTGAGAACCAATGGTTTACAGTATACGGACATGAATGTTCCTAAACGGCATTCTTGATAGAAAAGTATTCTATTACTTTTCTGGTATGTGCGTGACATGATCATCATACCCGGAAGTTATGCGTGATCACCGACTGAGAGGCCCTTACAGTGCATAAATCCAAACAGAAAAGTCCTATCGGAATGCCCCTCATTTTGCCACTCGATTTGCCATTCACTTTAAGCATGCACATACCCTCTATACAAGATTTACACTTCTCTGAAAAACATGTGAAAGTGGCAGCTCTATGTAAGCAAATTG
>NZ_JADCSA010000163.1 GCF_015070385.1 Nocardioides malaquae
TTGATCTGTAGCTGAAAGCTGAGAACAACAGCCACACATCATCAGATGTAAATGATGGCTTTGACTTGTTAATGTCTGTCTTCACCCTCCAGAAGGATGGAAGGAAACACACAAACACTGCTCTGTTTACACAAAACATCAAACTTCATGAATGTTGCTGTGAAAGGAAGGGGTGGACATTTTGACTGAATTACATGTTTATTAAGTTTAAGCAGAAGATCCAACTAATACAGGCACTCCATTGTGTTCACAAAAAAAATCCAGTCAATTCGACCAAACATTCAAACATCCAAACATAATTGGCCAATAAACAAATCAAGACAATGAAAACTTAAAAACTAAATTGAAAACT
>NZ_JADCSA010000164.1 GCF_015070385.1 Nocardioides malaquae
CTGCAAGTCTTTGAATATATGAAGGATACATGAAGGATTTAAAGTCAGCTCATTCCAATTACAGGGCCTCCAAAGAGTCCTGGATTTCTATTTTTCGTCACTACCTCACCGTGCCGGGAGTGGGTAATTTGCGCGCCTGCTGCCTTTCTTGGATGTGGTAGCCGTTTCTCAGGCTCCCTCTCCGGAATCGAACCCTGATTCCCCGTTACCCGTGGTCACCATGGTAGGCACGTAGCGTACCATCGAAAGTTGATAGGGCAGACACTCGAATGACACGTCGCCGCCGCGGAGGGCGAGCGATCTGCCCGAGTTTATCCAGAGTCACCAAAGCGAGCGAGGCGGCACCCGG
>NZ_JADCSA010000165.1 GCF_015070385.1 Nocardioides malaquae
AATATTAATTTATAGTCGTTGATTATGTTGTCCAGCATAGAGGCAAATCGGGTGTAATCAATACCCTGTGAGACTTTTTGGGAACAGGCGTAATAGGACTGTCCGTATTTTTTAGGATATACACCCGAAGTTGCCTGAAAATACTCTGCGATTGTTTTAGGTATGTCTGAAGAGAACTGCCATTGGGCATGTGGTTCATTCGTGTCGCTTATACCATAAGCCAAAACCAACTCATCAAAATCTTTATAATAGAGAATAACGGGATATATACCGTTAGAAGCTTCCTGACCTTCTCCAAGAAATGCAAACCAGGGAATAGACGTAAAATTACCATAACCGAAACTCAAT
>NZ_JADCSA010000166.1 GCF_015070385.1 Nocardioides malaquae
ACCCCCCACACACGGACTCGGGCCAAGGAAAAACTTTCTCGCACTTGCATGGATAATGGCTTCTAAATCTAAGGCTTCTTTGTTGTTGGATGTCTACAAGTTGACCATTCAGATGATTTCAAATAAATAATTTATTAATTCGGAGGGGAGGGGGGAAAACATATTGCGCGTTCCAGTGCAGCGACTCACTGCGAGAGGATGATTTTAGTTAGAAGGCTACAGCCTGTGTGTCTGCACAGCCCCGAAAATAGCAAATCTACAAGCTCTTTGTAAGTTCCCTAATAAGGCTGTTGCGAATGTGAATCACAACGCCAGAACCACAAAGTGTTGTTGTCTCGCACTGCAC
>NZ_JADCSA010000167.1 GCF_015070385.1 Nocardioides malaquae
ACTACACCCACCCAAATACGAGGCACATCCTGATTGGAATCCCATTGGTTTTAACATGTCACACAACCATTTACGCCGGTCGAAATGCAATCTGGATGTGGCTCAGATCTGATTCAGGCTGGATTTGGCTGCCAGTGTAAATGGGGCTTGAGAGAATCAGATTGTCTATCTACCAGTGCATTCTGCAGCCACGCAGTTTGCCCTCGCCTCCTCTCTCTCTCTCCAACCCCATCTCCGTTTACACTGCGCGTACGCCCGTCTCCCTCCACACAGGCCGCGCACTTCTTCTTCTGTTTTCTCTCTGGTAGCACGCCTTGTCCCTTCTGCCCTTGCCTGCCTGCCCAC
>NZ_JADCSA010000168.1 GCF_015070385.1 Nocardioides malaquae
CCACCAGTTTAGCTCTTAACGGGTTCACGCCCTGTTGAACTCTCTCTTCAAGGTTCTGTTCAACTTTCCCTCACGGTACTTGTCGGCTATCGGTCTCATGCCGGTATTTAGCCTTAGATGGAGTTTACCACCAGCTTTGGGCTGCATTCGCAAACAACCCGACTCCGAGGAGACGGTGCCCCGGGGCGACGAGGGCCGCTACCGGCCTCACACCGTCCGCGGGTGGGAGCCTCTATCAGAAGGACTCAGGTCCCCGATCGACACCCGGGCGGCTGCCGTCTCCTGCTAGCCACACTTCCCCCGCCACGTCCCCTCGTAGCCATGGCAGGCTGGGTGCCCAAGAG
>NZ_JADCSA010000169.1 GCF_015070385.1 Nocardioides malaquae
GTAGGTGCGATTCTGATCCCGGGTGTAAATCGAGCGGTGCAGAATAGCACGGTGCTATACTCCATTGTGATTGGACGGAGCGGACGGACAAACTCATTTGTGGAATCTAATTTTCCCATGTATGATGTATCTCTATGTTTTTCATCAGTCAATCAGGATGAAGTATAGCACCATGCGTGTGAACTTCTGCACCGCTCAGTTCACACGCAGGTGTGATTTTTATTAATTTATATTTCTATAGTTGAGAAACTAAATGACCCGGATACCTATGACAATGTCAATGTTGTAATTTACTTGGAAGTTGGGGGAGAACAAATTCCACAGAAACAGGGAGATAAAATCTC
>NZ_JADCSA010000170.1 GCF_015070385.1 Nocardioides malaquae
TGTTTTATGAGGTTTACATTTCTGTATTATAAATCATTTTTATGAGTGGTTGCGTGTAATATTAAAGAAATATGAGATTATGAATGTTTGATTTCCATGAGCTGTACGACATAAAAATCAAAATTAAAGCAAAAAAAAGTTTTGAATATCTCACCGCACGTGCAACGGACCTAACCTGACTCCGCCAGATGGTGGCGCTTCGTGGCTTACCATCTGGGCTTGCTCAGGGCCAGTAGATTTAGGAGGCGGTCCTTTTTTTTAATATATTTAGGAGGTGATTGGCAGAGCCCGCCTGTGGCTGCTGCTGATTGGTCCGGTCAGATTCTGATCGAAGTCGGAGGCC
>NZ_JADCSA010000017.1 GCF_015070385.1 Nocardioides malaquae
CACGTACCTCGAACGAATACGCCATCGACAACAACTCCTCGAACCTCGAGGTGTTGCGTGACTACCTAGAACCCGCCCGCCGAATCACGACCTTTTCGGTAGGGGCGTGAGAGGCGCCTAGAATCACCCCACGTGAAGACCCTCGTGATCGGTTCCGGGGGGCGTGAGCACGCCCTCGCCCTGGCCCTCTCCCGCGACCCCGCGGTCACCGAGGTCCATGCGGCGCCCGGCAACCCCGGCATCGCCGCGGTCGCCACGCTGCACCCGGTCGACATCATGGACGCCGCCGCGGTCGCCGGCCTGGCTGCCGGGATCGGCGCCGACCTCGTCGTCGTGGGTCCGGAGGCGCCGCTGGTCGCGGGTGTGGCCGACGCCGTACGCGCCGCGGGCATCGCGGTCTTCGGCCCCGACGCGGCCGCCGCGCAGCTCGAGGGTTCCAAGGCGTTCTCCAAGGAGGTCATGGCAGCCGCCGGCGTGCCGACCGCCGGGTCGCGCACCTGCACCACCACCGCCGATCACGAGGCGGCGCTCGACACCTTCGGTGCCCCGTACGTCGTCAAGGACGACGCGCTCGCAGCTGGCAAGGGTGTCGTGGTCACCCTCGACCGCGCCGAGGCGCTCGCCCACGCGGAGGCGTGCGGCCGGGTGGTGATCGAGGAGTTCCTCGACGGCCCCGAGGTCTCGCTCTTCGCGGTCTGCGACGGCACGACCGCCCGCGCACTGCAGCCGGCCCAGGACTTCAAGCGCATCTTCGACGGCGGCCGCGGGCCCAACACCGGCGGCATGGGCTCCTACTCCCCCTTGCCCTGGGCGCCCGCCGACCTGGCCGAGACCGTGCTGGCCACCGTCGTGCAGCCGACCCTCGACGAGATGGCGCGGCGCGGAGCCCCCTACGTGGGCTGCCTCTACGTCGGTCTCTCGCTGACCGCCGAGGGTCCGCGCGTCATCGAGTTCAACGCCCGGTTCGGCGACCCCGACATCCAGCCCGTCCTCGCGGTGCTCACCTCCGGCCTCGGCGAGCTGCTGCACGCCGCCGCCACCGGTCGTCTCGCCGAGGCGCCGGCGCCGACCTTCTCCGACGGGGCCGCGGTCACCGTGGTGCTGGCCTCCGCCGGCTACCCGGAGTCGTCGTCGAAGGGCGACGTGATCACCGGCGTCGAGCGGGCCGCGGCCGCTGCGGACGTCGACGTCATCCATGCCGGCACTGCGCTCGACGCCGAGGGCCGGCTGGTCACTGCGGGCGGACGCGTGCTCGCCGTGCGTGCCAGCGGCGGTGACGTGGCCGAGGCGCGCGCGAAGGCGTACGCCGCCGCCGACCTCATCGACTTCGACGGCCTGCAGCGCCGTTCCGACATCGCCGCCGAACCCCTCGGAGTCGTCGAGGGCGCCTCCCTCACCTCGCAGGAGTCCTGATGACCGTCCCCAACGTCCTCGCCACCCGTTATGCCGGGGCCGACCTCGCCGCGATCTGGTCGCCCGAGCACAAGATCGTGCTGGAGCGCCAGCTCTGGGTCGCCGTGCTCAAGGCCCAGCGCGACCTCGGCATCGAGGTGCCCGACGGCGTCGTCGAGGCCTACGAGGCAGTCGTCGCCCAGGGGGAGCAGGGCGTCGACCTGGCCGCCATCGCCGAGCGCGAGCGCGTCACCCGCCACGACGTGAAGGCGCGGATCGAGGAGTTCTCCGCCCTCGCCGGCCACGAGCACATCCACAAGGGCATGACCTCGCGCGACCTCACCGAGAACGTCGAGCAGCTCCAGCTCAAGCAGAGCCTCGAGCTGCTGCGCGACCGCGCGGTCGCCACCCTGGCCCGCCTCGCCCGTCTGGCGACCGAGCACGAGACCACCGTGATGGCCGGCCGCTCCCACAACGTCGCCGCGCAGGCCACGACGCTGGGCAAGCGGTTCGCCACCGTCGCCGACGAGATGCTCATCGCGGTGCAGCGCATCGAGGAGCTGCTCGCCCGCTTCCCGCTGCGCGGCATCAAGGGCCCGATGGGCACCGCCCAGGACATGCTCGACCTGCTCGACGGCGATGCCGACAAGCTCGCCGAGCTCGAGGACCGGGTCGCCGCCCACCTCGGCTTCGACCACGTGCTGACCTCGGTCGGCCAGGTCTACCCGCGCTCCCTCGACTTCGAGGCGCTCTCCGCCGTCGTGCAGCTGGTCGCCGGCCCCTCCAACCTGGCCACGACGATTCGCCTGATGGCCGGCATCGAGCTGGTGACCGAGGGCTTCAAGGAGGGCCAGGTCGGCTCCTCGGCGATGCCGCACAAGATGAACACCCGCTCCTGCGAGCGGGTCAATGGCCTCGCCGTGATCACCCGCGGCTACCTCTCGATGGTCGGTGAGCTCGCCGGCGACCAGTGGAACGAGGGCGACGTCTCCTGCTCGGTGGTGCGCCGTGTCGCGCTGCCGGATGCGTTCTTCGCTGCCGACGGCCTCTTCCAGACCTTCCTCACGGTGCTCGACGAGTTCGGCGCCTTCCCGGCGGTGATCCAGCGTGAGCTCGACCGCTACCTGCCGTTCCTGGCCACCACCAAGGTCCTGATGAGCGCGGTGCGCAACGGGGTGGGCCGCGAGGTCGCCCACGAGGTCATCAAGGAGGCGGCGGTCGGCACCGCGTTGGCGATGCGCGCCGGCCAGGTCGAGAACGACGTCTTCGCCAAGCTCGCCGCCAGCGAGGAGCTGGGCCTGACCCGCGACCAGATCGACGCCCTCGTCGCCGAGCCGATCACCTTCACCGGTGCGGCCGTGCAGCAGACCCAGCAGGTCGTACGTCGCGTGGCCGAGCTCGCCGAGCGGCACCCGGCCGCGGCGGCCTACACGCCCGGCGCGATCCTCTGAGCAAGGCGGTCTTGAGCAGGCGGGCCCAGCCCTGAGGGGCTGGTCCAGACCACCGTCCCGGTAACTCCCTGAGGGACTGTCCAGTCCCTCAGGGACTGCCAGTCCTTCAGGAACTGCGCTGGGCGACCACGGCGCGCAGGGGAGAGAGCCATCCCTGCTCGGCATCGTCCAGGGCGCTCAGGGCGCCGGTGAAGGCGAACGCCTCGCCAGATCGGGGACGCGGGCTCGGCGGCAGCTTCTTGCCCTTCTTGGGCAGCTTGATCCCGCGCAGGTAGCCCACCTTGGCGGCGCCGTTGTTGGCGTTCTGGGCCATCCACGTGATGGCGGTGCGGCGCACGGTGACGACGCGGGTCTTCTTCTTGCCGATCTTCACCTGGCCGTCGGGGTCCTCGCTGGCGGCGCTGCCCCAGGCGAAGTCGAGCGGGAAGTTGCTCTTGTTGGTGACGCGGACCTTGCCCGGCTTCTTCGCCTTCTTGACCGTGATCGCGGCCTTCGGCGAGGGCTTGACGTGCACCGTGAGGGTGCCCGGCACGAGGGTCTCGAAGTCGCAGGCCCAGTAGGTGAACTCGAACGTGCCCTCGACGCCCACGTCGGCGACGACCAGGTGGATCCCGAGGAACTCGAAGAAGCCGACCGGCGGGTCGAGCTTCTCCTCGATGCGACAGACCTTGAGCTCGTCGCCATCGGCGTCGAAGTCGTTGGCCAGCAGGTCAGGCATCGCGATCGTGTTGGCATGCATCGTGATCTCGTCGTCGCCCACCACGGGCGGCTCGGCGTGGGCCGGCGCTGCGACGGTGACGGCCAGGGCACTGGCGAGGGCGACGGAGGACGTGAGGGCCGCGAGGCGGGCGGTGAGTCTGCGCATGGGGCGTACGCTACTGAAGCCGATCCTGCCGTGCGTGGCGAACTCGTGGGATGGGGTGGACGGACCGGCCGTTTCGAGCGGGATCAGGTGGGGAACTGGTTCTTGGTTGGGACGTGGCTGAGACGGCGTGGTCCAGGACGAGAGGGGCCTCCGTGCCACACCCGAGCACCGACGCAGACGCGACGCCCGACGCCACGGGCGGCCCCGCGGGCATCCACCTGCCGGTCTTTCTTCCCGCCGTGGCGACCCTGGTCGTGGCCGCCGGGTTGGCGATCGCCTTCCCAGCAGCCACGGAGGACCTGCTGGGCGAGATCCAGGGCACCATTGTCCAAGGCTTCGGTTGGTACTACGTGCTCGCCGTCGCCGGCTTCGTGGTCTTCTCCCTGTGGATGGGGTTGAGCCGGTTCGGTGACATCAAGCTCGGCCCCGACGAGGAAGAGCCAGAGTTCGGGGTGCTGGCCTGGTTCGGCATGCTCTTCGCCGCCGGCATGGGCATCGGTCTGGTCTTCTGGGGCGCTGCGGAACCGATCACGTTCACCTACACCGACGTGAAGCCCGGAATGACCGGTGAGGGCCCCGAACTGGCGCAGAAGGCGATGGCCCAGGTCTTCCTGCACTGGGGTTTCCACGCGTGGGCGATCTACGTGGTGGTCGGGCTTGCCCTGGCCTACTCGATCCACCGCAGGGGCAACCCGGTCTCCATCCGGTGGGCGCTCGAACCCCTCCTTGGCGACCGGGTGCGCGGCTGGATGGGCGACGTCATTGACACTGTGGCGGTGGTCGGCACCGTCGCCGGCGTCGCAACCTCGCTCGGGCTCGGCGTCACCCAGATCTCCTCCGGACTCGTGCACCTGGGGCTCTTCGACGAGGTCAGCGACCAGATGCTGGTGGTGCTGATCGTCGTCATCACGCTGCTGGCCACCGTCTCCGTGGTCAGCGGGGTGGGGCGGGGCATCAAGTGGCTCTCCAATGCCAACCTCGCACTGGCGGCCGTCTTCCTGGTGGCGGTGCTGGCGCTGGGCCCGACCCTCTTCCTGCTGCGCGAGTGGGTGCAGAACCTCGGCGTCTACGCGCGCGACGTCATCCCCCTGTCGTTCAGCACGAGCGCCTTCTCCGGGGAGGAGGGGCAGCGGTGGCAGGCGTCCTGGACGACGTTCTACTGGGGATGGTGGATCTCCTGGGCGCCCTTCGTCGGTGTCTTCATCGCACGGATCTCGCGCGGTCGCACGGTGCGCGAGTTCGTCGCCGGGGTGCTGCTGGTGCCCACAATGGTCACGTTCTTGTGGTTCTCCGTCCTGGGGGGTGCGGCGCTCCACCGCGAGATGTTCGGCGAGGGCGGACTGGTCGGTGAGGACGCCGACGGCAATCCAGCGGTGGCGGCGGAGAACGTCCTCTTCGACCTCCTCGGGGGACTGCCTGCGGGCACGTTCCTCTCCGGGGTGGCGATCGTCCTGGTGGTGATCTTCTTCATCACCTCGTCGGACTCGGGCTCCCTGGTCGTGACCATGCTCGCGTCCGGAGGGGAGGCCGAGCCCCCGACGTGGAGCCGGGTGCTCTGGGCAACCATCGAGGGCCTGGTCGCCGTCGGCCTCCTGCTCGCCGGTGGTCTGGTCGCGCTGCAGACCGGGGCCGTCATCACGGCCCTGCCGTTCAGCCTCATCATGGTCGCCATCTGCTTCGCCACCTACCGCGCCCTGCGCAGTGAGCACCTGGTCCTGCTGCGGGCGGAGCGGCGCCAACGTCGGGAGGAGCTGCAGGGACAGCTCGCCTCCCAGGTCACTTCCCAGGTCACCACGGAGCTCACGGAGAACTTCGACGAGCACTTCGGGGACCCGGTCGCCCAGCGGGTGGAGCGGCTCGTCACTCGCCGCGAGCGTCGGCGGGGCCCGGACAGGCGGGAGTAGGTCGATAGGCTCCTCGAGTGGCTGACCTCAACATCCCTGCTGCCCCCGCGCTCCCCGGCGCCACCCACCTGCACAGCGGGAAGGTGCGTGACCTCTACCGGATCGACGCCGGTGAGCACGCCGGACGCCTGCTGATGGTGGCCAGCGACCGCATCTCGGCCTACGACCACGTGCTCTCCTCGACGATCCCGGGCAAGGGCGAGATCCTCACCCGCATGTCGCTGTGGTGGTTCGACCAGCTCGCCGACCTGGTGCCCCACCACGTCGTCTCCACCGACGTCCCGACCGAGGTCGCCGGCCGCGCCGTCGTCTGCGAGTCGCTCGACATGTACCCGGTCGAGTGCGTGGCCCGCGGCTACCTCACCGGTTCCGGTCTCGCCGACTACCGCGCCACCGGCGAGGTCTGCGGCATCGCGCTGCCGGGCGGCCTCGAGGACGGCTCCCGCCTGCCCGAGGCGATCTTCACCCCCGCCACGAAGGCCGCTGTCGGCGACCACGACGAGAACGTGTCGTACGCCGCGGTCGAGGCCGCCGTGGGCTCCGAGCGGGCCGCCGAGCTGCGCGACCTGACGCTGCGCATCTACGCCCGCGCCGAGGAGGTGGCGCGCGCGCAGGGCATCATCCTGGCCGACACGAAGCTCGAGTTCGGGGCCCGCGCCGACGGCACCACGGTGCTCGGCGACGAGGTGCTCACCCCCGACTCCTCTCGCTTCTGGCCCGCCGACTCCTGGCGCCCCGGCCAGACGCAGCCCTCCTACGACAAGCAGATCGTGCGCAACTGGCTCACCTCGCCGGCGTCGGGCTGGGACAAGTCCTCCGACGTGCCCCCGCCCGCCCTGCCCGACGAGGTCGTCGAGCTGACGCGCGCGAAGTACGTGGAGGCGTACGAGCGGCTCACCGGCACCCGCTACTGACGTCGGGGCAGGGGGCGCGAAAAAACTTCTCAAAGTTTTTCGACCCGGGTGCATCCAAGGGCGGGCGAACTCCGGAGAAGAGGGCATCAGGGCGCCACGGTGGCGCCCGACGTGGAGAAGAAGAGGTAGTCCCATGAAGCGTTTCACCGGTTCGCTCGCCGCCCTCGCCGTTGCCGCCACCGTGCTGGCGGTCGCCCCGGCCACCACCGCCAACGCCGCCCCGAAGGAGCGTTCGCTGGTCGAGGTCCTGACCTCCGACGGCAACCACTTCGACAAGAACAAGCGCGACTACGACATCGTCACCGAGGCCGCCCTGGCCGTCGTGAAGGCGAAGCCCGAGTCGCCGGTCGCCGTGCTCGCCGACGGCAGCGTGCGCGCCACCGCCTTCATCCCCAACGACCAGGCCTTCCGCCTGCTGCTCAAGGACCTCACCGGCAAGACCGTGAAGTCGGAGAAGCGGATCTTCAAGCGCCTGGTCAAGGTCGCGGGCGTCGACACCATCGAGCAGGTCCTGCTCTACCACGTCGTCCCCGGCGCCACCATCAACAGCAAGAAGGCCCTGAAGGCCGACGGCGCGAAGCTCGAGACCGCCCAGGGCGCGACCGTCAAGGTCAAGGTGAAGACCCCGAAGAAGAACCCGCGCATCATCCTGGTCGACAAGGACCGCGACGACCGCAACCCCCGCGTCATCCTCAAGCAGGTCGACATCAACAAGGGCAACAAGCAGATCGCGCACGGCATCGACCGCGTGCTGCGCCCCGTCAACCTCTGAGCCCAGCCCCGAAGTGACCGTGTGACCCCGGTCCGCCTCGCCACGACCACGTCGCGGGGCGGACCGGCCCCGGGGCTGTACTGTGGCCCGCGTGAGACTCCGCACTGGTGACGAGGCCACCGTCATCGAGCTGGCGGCCGGCCTCCGCGACGGTGACCGCGACAGCCTCGAGGAGATCTACCGGCGCTGGTCGTCGCTGGTGCACACCGTCGCCCTGCGTCAGCTGGGCGCCCACCACGAGGCTGAGGACGTCACCCAGCTCGTCTTCATCTCCGCGTGGCGTTCGCGCCACACCCTCACCCCCACCGAGCACGCCCTTCCGGCCTGGTTGATCGGGATCACCCGTCACCGGATCGCCGACCGGCTCGGCGAACGGGCCCGCGAGGCCCACAAGGTGGCCTCGGTCGCCGCCCGTGACCTCGGCCCCGCCGGTGCCGACGTCGTCGCCCCCGCCGACGACTCCGGTGCCGTGGTCGACCGCCTCGTCCTGGCGCAGACGATCGAGGACCTGGGCGACCCGCGACGTACGATCCTGCGGCTCGCGTTCCACGAAGACCTCACCCACGAACAGATCGTCAGCCGGACCGGACTCCCGCTCGGCACCGTGAAGAGCCACCTACGACGCGGGCTGACCCAACTGCGCAGGACCTTGGAGGAGGTGCGTCATGAGTTCGCCTGACGGACCTTTGGCTGCCCACGTCGACCCGGAGCTGATCGCCGCGATGGCGATGGGCGAGCCGGTCGACGCGGAGGTCAGCGACCACGTCGGCGCCTGCGCCGTCTGTGGTGACGAGCTCGTCGCTCTCTCCGAGACGCTGGCGCTGGTCGGCGGCGCCGAGCAGGCCTTCGTCGCCCCGCCCCCGTCGGTCTGGGAGGGCATCGCGGCCCAGATCGCCGCTGACGAGCAGGCGCACGCGGCCGGTGCGCCCGCCCGCACGGCTACCACGCCGCCGCCCAGCGCGACCCCCGGTGCCGCCACGCTCCCGGTGGGCGAGGACGGGCCGACGGCGACCGTGACCCCGTTGCGCCGCTTCGCCAAGGTGCCGGCCTGGGCCGCTGCGGTGGCTGCCTCGGTCACCCTGGTCGCCGGTGTCGGGGTGGGAGCGATGATCGCCTCGCCCGACGACGAGGAGACTCCCGCCCCGCAGGCCCAGGTGCTGGGCAGCGCCGCCCTCACCACCCTCGACGACGCAGCCGAGGACCGGGGTGCCGCGCAGGTGCGCCGCCACGACGACCGCGTCGTGCTGCACGTGGAGGCCTCCGACCTGGGTGGCCCCGACGGCACCCGCGAGGTGTGGCTGATCAACGTCGACGGCAGCCGGATGGTCTCCCTGGGCCTCCTGCCCCCCGGTGAGGCCGGGGACTTCGACTTCCCCGAGCGGCTCCTGGAGCAGGGCTACCGGATCGTCGACATCTCCTACGAGCCCGACGACGGCGACCCCACCCACTCGGGCGACAGTCTGGCCCGCGGCACCATCGACGGCTGAGGACGTCAGGAGCCGAGGCGCGCCAGGATCCAGTCCACGGCCTCGCTGGGGGCGTACGCGGGTCGCATCGTGCCGGAGTGGTGGGTGGGCCAGCGACGGTGCGTGACCTGGACGCCGGCCCGGCGGTAGGCCGCGACGAGTCGGGTGGTCAGCGGCGCGGGGGCGACCTCGTCGAAACGCGCGGAGTCGATCCGCACCGGCACGCGCGGCACCAGCCGGGCCACCTCGTTGTCGCGCATCACTGCGAAGAGGGCGCGGTAGAGCTCCGGGGAGGCGATGCGGCGCGGCGGCAGCGCGCCCCATGAGTCGTCGCGGGCCAGGTCGGTGAGGCAGCGCTGGGTCAGGTGCGGCCACAGGGCGTCGGCCTCCGGCCCCAGGCCGTCGCTGGCGAGCAGGTCGGCGACCTCCTCGGAGACGGTGCTGGCCCCCAGCAGCATCAGCCCGATCAGGGCGCTGACCACGCCGAACCCGGGCGGCACCACCGGCAGCCGCGCCGAGAGGCCGATGGTGCGGTCCATCCGGGTGACCGGCGCGAAGGCCGCCACGCCGAGCAACGGCACCGGCCAGCTCGGCTGGACGGCGGAGTGCAGCGCCGCCACCGACCCCTCCGAGTGACCAGCGCTGACCCACCGGTCGCCGATCCGGTCGTCGAAGGTCTGTCGGGCGGCGACCATGTCGACGACGCTACGGGCCAGGGGTTCCCCGATCAGGTAGGGGTGGGTGCCCGGGCTGCCCAGCCCGAGGTAGTCGGGCCGCAGCACCGCGACGCCCTGGGCCAGCAGGGCGTCGCAGAGCGCGTCACCCTGCGACATCCGCCGCCACTCGAGGTGGTCCGGGGAGCCGGTGCTGGGGGCGCTGGTGGCGCCCGCGCCGGTCGTCATGTGGCCATAGCTGACCACCGGCCAGCCACCGGCGGGCGGCGCGGTGTGGGGCAGGTGGACCAACCCGGTCAGCGTGACCGGGGCGCCGTCGAGGTCGGTCGAGGGGTAGCTGACCGGTTGGCTGCTTCCGTGCTGCATCAGGTCCATCTGGATCACCCCTCCCGTCCGCCGTAGTGGTTCACCAGCGCCCGCGGGGCAGCCGACGTCGTACGCCGCGGGGCAGCCACCCGATGCGGCTTCCGCGCACCGAGTCGACGCGGTCCACGACGTCGGCGAAGTATCGCGCGACCGGGAGGAGTTGGTCCACGTCGACCTTCGACATGTCGTCGGCGTCGGCGTAGAGGTAGAGCGGCCCCGAGATCAGGCTGACGACCGGCACGCCCGACACCAGGCTGAAGGAGGCGTCGGTGGGGATGCCGAGGCGACCCCACTCCAGGGGGCGCGCGTTGAGCAGGGTGGTGCCGGCCAGGCCGTGGCGCCGCAGGCCGCGGGCCAGGTGCCAGGCCAGCCTGGGGGAGAGGTTCTCGAAGATGCCTCGGGGTTCGGTCTGCCCGGTCGTGGCGAAGCCGTCGCCCTTCTCGCTGGCCACGGCGCGCAGGCCGACGTGCTCGACGGTGAGGTTGAGCACGAGGTCGTAGGGGCTGTCGGGGTCGAGGGCGTAGCGGCGGGCGAACTCCTGGTGGGCCTGGTAGCCGGTGAAGTGGGTGTCGAAGGTGACGAAGAGCAACGTCTTCTCCCGCACCTCCCCGGTGGCGGCGCGCGCACCGAAGTGCTCGGCCAGGGCGATCACCTCGGCGGTGCCGGTGCCGTCCTCGACCGCGCCCGGCCCGATCGAGTCGTGGTGGGACTGGACCATCACCGTCTCGGTGCTGCGACCCGGCAGGACCCCGATCACGGTGCGTGAGGTGACGGCCTCGCGCTCGGCGGCCAGGTCGAGGGTGGCGGTGGCGGGCTGCCCGGCGCGGTCGGCCTTCCGCATCGCGGCGCGCACCGTGGCGCCACCCAGGCGGGTGACCCACGCGCCGGGCAGCTCCAGGAGCGTCCGGCGGTAGTACTCGTTGTGGTAGCTCAACGACTCCGGGTAGTCCTTCAGCACCCCGACGATCCCGACCGCACCACCGCGGGCGGCGTCACGCGCCACCCGGCTGAGGTTGGTGACGTAGGGGTTGCGTGACGACAGCACCTCGCGGCGCAGCATCCGTCGACCCGGGTCGTGGAGCCACTCCGCCAGCGGCAGGAGGTGGGCCGTGGTCATGTCGAAGGTCAGGTCGAAGAGCACGATCCGCCCGGTCACGTCGTGCTCGCCGACCGCGGTGCCGACGTCGATGAGCGGTGCGGTGACGGGGGTGTCCAGCAGAGTCCCGACGGCGTCGGTGGCCCGCAGCGCGGAGTGCAGGACGGGCGCACAGGCCACGTCCTCGTCGGCCACCGTGAGGTGGCAGCGGGTCGCGCGCCAGGCGTACGACGGCACGTGCATCTCGTGGACGTCGCTCAGTCCGGCGCGGGTGAAGCGGTCGGCGACGTAGGCGGCGGCGCGTTCGCCGCCGGGGGTCCCGGTGGCTCGGGGTGCGAGGTCGACGAGGTCCTGGACGGTGGCGAGGATCGAGTGCGTGTCCATGGTCGGCAACCTAGGACTTGGATGAGGTCGGGGGCTCAGCGTGCAAGAAATCCATGCTCTCTGGCCGCTGGCTCGCTAGCATTCGTGCATGGCGGCGGGGAGACGGTGAGTAGCGACCCGCGCGACCAGCTGTTGGCGGAGGTTGACCTGGCGCTCGTGCACGCCCTCCAGGTCAACGCCCGCGCCCCGTGGGCCCGGATCGCCGAGGTGATCGGCGTCGACCCGGCGACCGCGGCCCGTCGCTGGGCGGCGATCAACGCCCGCGGTGCGGCCTGGTTCGCGGTGTGGCCCACCCCGGAGCGACACGCAGCGCGCAGCGACGCCGCCCTCGTGCGGGTCGCGGCCCGGATCACCCCCGAGGCGGCCGACGCCTGGTGTCGTACCCCATGGGTCCTGGCCGTCGAGCGCACCAGCGTCGGCACCCAGGCCTTCGTTGTCGGTCACGGTGGGTTGGCTGCCCTCGAGCAGCGCATCCACGACCTCGTCGCTCTGGTCGACGACCCGGGACCGGTCCACGTGGAGTACGCCGCCGCGGTGCCCCGCGACGACTCGTCGTGGCGGCTGCGCGTGCTCTCCGCCACCCAGGTCCGCGACCTGTCCGAGTCCCGTACGCCCGGCCTGCGCGCCCCGGGCGAGGAGGCGGCCGCCGAGGTCACCGCGCTGTTGCGCGAGGACGCCCGGATGACGTGGGGGGCGATGGCGGCCCGGATGGGGGTGCGCGACGCGACGGCGCGACGCACCGTCGAGCGGGTGCTGGCCCACGGGCTCGTCCGGCTGGGTTGTGACGTGGCGATGCCGGCCGTGGGGCTGGGGCGGGGCGTGGTGGTGCGGGCCCGCGCGACCCCCGACTTCGACCCCGAGGTCCTGGTGCGCTCCCCGTCGGTGCACCGGGTCCTGCGCCTGGTCGGTCCGGCGGAGTGGACGGTGAGCTGCCGGTTCACCTCGTTGACCGAGCTCGACGCGGTGGAGCGGGCGTGGGGGCCGGGCATCGAGGTGGTCGACCGCTGGACCGTGACCGCGGCGCTCAAGCGCAACGGCCACCTGCTCGACTCCTCAGGCCGGTCGACCGGTGAGGTCGACGTCGACTGGTGAGGCAGCTGCCGCGCGAAGCTCGGCGTCGAGGCCGTAGCGACTGATCGCCACCAGGCTCAGCGCCACCAGCAGCGCCGGCACCCAGGTGACCCCGGCCACGATGGCGTCGAGGGCCTGGGCGTCCTGGGTGGTGGCCCCGGGCTCGTAGCCGCCCAGCTGGAGCACCAGGCCGTAGGCGAAGGGGCCGGCGGCGAAGCCGAGCAGCTCGAATCCCGACCAGGTGCCGGTGAGCACGCCGATCCGGTTCTGCCCGGAGGTCCGGGCGTCGTGGGCGGCCACGTCCGGCAGCATCGCGAGCGGGAAGAGCTGGGCGCCGGCATAGCCGATCCCGACCACCGCCGACCCGGCGAGCAGTGCCGCGATCGATCCGCCGCGGGCAGCGGTGAGGCCGACGAGGCCGACGACCAGCACCACCGAGGTCGCCACCAGACCGGTCTTCTTCGACCAGCGCCGCCCGACCCGGCCCCACAGTGGCGCGAACACCACGGCAGGGGCCACGAAGGCGACCATCGCCCCGGTCGCCGCCCAGGAGGTCTCCATGACGTGGGTGGCGGTGTAGCTGATGCCGGCCAGCACCATCGTCATCGCGACGGCCTGTAGCACGAAGCCGGTCAGCAGTGTGCGGGCGTGCGGGTTGTCCAGCGCCATCCGGACCTGCTCGGTCAGCGATGCCGTGGGCAGCGGGTCACGGGTCAGGGTGGCGTTTCGGGTGCCCCACCACACGCCCACGGACCCGAGCAGGATCAGCACCGCCATCACGGCGGCCATCAAGCGGTAGCCTGCCGCGCCGTCGAGCGCGGCGACCAGCAGCGGAGCGCCGCCGCCCGACAGCATGATCGTGACGGTGATGACGATGACCCGCCACGTCATCAGCCGGGTGCGTTCGTCGTAGTCGTCGGTGATCTCCGCCGACATCGCCAGGTAGGGGACTTGGAAGAAGGCATACGCGGTCGCGCACGCCAAGTAGACGCCGACCACCCACGCGGTGGCGATCCCGGCGTGGGTCGTCGGTCCGGAGAAGACCATCGCGAAGCCGAACGCCATCAGCGCCCCGGCGCGCAGCAGGAAGGGCCGGCGCCGACCGGCCGGGTTCGTGGACCGGTCGGAGATGCGCCCGGCCACCGGGTTGAGCAGGAAGTCCCACGCCTTCGGCACGAAGACCACCAGACCGGCCAGGGCGGCGCCGATGCCGATCACGTCGGTCAGGTAGGGCATCAACAGGATGCCGGGCACGGTGCCGAAGGTGCCGGAGGCGACACCGCCCAGGGCGTACCCGCGCACGGTCGCGGCGGGCAGGGGCGCGGGTGAGGCGGGTGAGGCCTGGGGCATGGCGCGAGCGTAGGGAGCCGCGGGTCGGCGTACGAGATGTTGTGGCGAAGTCGGCGCCGTGGGGCGCTCGATTGCCGCAGATCGTCCATTTCTGTTCGTTCGTCGCATCGTTTCGCCCCGGCGAGCGCGGGGATGGCAACAGTGTGGTGTGGGCCACTAGATTCGTCGCCATGACGAACCTCGCGTCCCTGCTGACCGACACCGCCGACCGTCACCCCGAGCGCACCGCCATCGTCATCGGCGACATGCGACTGACGTACGCCCAGCTCAACCAGTACAGCGACTTCCTGGCCGCGGCGCTCGCCGCCCGCGGGGTCGGGCCGGGCGACAAGGTGGCGCTGACCTGCCCGAACCTGCCCTACTTCACGATCGCCTACTACGCGATCCTCAAGGCCGGCGGCACCGTCGTCCCGCTCAACGTGCTGCTCAAGGGTCGGGAGGTGGCCTACCACCTGGCCGACTCCGACGCGAAGGTGCACCTCTGCTTCGAGGGGACCGACGACCTGCCGATGGGTCGCGAGGGCCTGGCGGGCTTCGAGGCCACCGACGGCTGCGAGCACTTCGTCGTCATCACGGCCGACCTCAACGCGGCCTCGCCGTTCGAGGGGCACCCCACGCTGATGCAGGTGATCGGCGAAGGCATGTCGGCCCCGGTACCCGCCGTGGAGGTGGCCGACGACGACACCGCGGTCATCCTCTACACCTCCGGCACCACCGGCCAGCCCAAGGGCGCAGAGCTGACCCACGCCAACATGCGTTCCAACGCCCTCACCTCCGACCGGCTCTTCGGTGCCGACGCGGACAACCCGGACACCTACCTCTGCGTGCTGCCGCTCTTCCACTCCTTCGGCCAGACGGTGATCCAGAACAGCGCCGTCGCCTTCGGCGGCACCATCGTGATGCTGCCCCGCTTCGAGGCCGAGGCCGCGCTCCAGCTCATGGCCAAGGAGCAGATCACCTTCTTCGCCGGCGTCCCGACGATGTACTGGGGTCTGCTGGGCGTGCTCGACGACTCCGGGGTCGACGTCCAGGCGCTCGCCGAGCGGTTGCGGGTCGCCGTCTCCGGCGGCGCGGCGCTGCCCGTCGAGGTGCACCGCGAGTTCGAGCGTCGTTTCGGGGTCACGATCCTCGAGGGCTACGGCCTCTCGGAGACCTCGCCGGTGGCGAGCTTCTCGAAGTTCGGTGAGCCGGCCCGGGTCGGCTCCATCGGGCCCGTCATCCCCGACGTGGAGATGAAGCTCATCAGCCCGCAGCCGGGGGAGTGGAGCGAGGTCGCGGCCGGCGAGGTCGGCGAGATCGCGATCAAGGGCCCCAACGTGATGAAGGGCTACTACAAGCGTCCGGAGGCGACCGCCGAGGCGATCAAGGACGGCTGGTTCCGCACCGGCGACCTGGCCCGCGTCGACGACGACGGCTGGTACTACATCGTCGACCGCACCAAGGACCTCATCATCCGCGGCGGCTACAACGTCTACCCGCGCGAGATCGAGGAGGTGCTGCTGACCCACCCCGACGTCTCGCTGGCCGCGGTGATCGGCGTGCCCCACGACACCCACGGCGAGGAGATCAAGGCGGTCGTCATCAAGAACCCGGGCTCCGCGTTGACCGAGGACGAGCTGGTCGCTTGGGGCAAGGAGCAGATGGCGGCCTACAAGTACCCCCGCATCGTCGAGTTCCGCGACTCCTTGCCGATGACCGCCACCGGCAAGATCCTCAAGCGCGAGCTCTGAGGGCGTACGCCCGGCGCTCGCGCCGCTCGCGTCATACGGACGGTGTCACCGGTGGCTCCGTCCGTATGACGCCAGACGCTGGGTGACGCCGAGGGCCACCTAGGCTGTGGCCCATGGGCAAGTACGTCGCACTCGCGCTGGGCATCGTGATGACCATGGCCGGGGCGCTGGTGGCCTTCCGGGCCTTCGGCTGGATCGAGGGCGGGGCCATGGAGGGCGAGCAGTTCTGGGGCACCACCGGGGCCATCCTGGCCGGTCTCGGTGTCGCACTGGTGGTCGTGGCGATCCGGCCGCCGCAGAGCCGATAGACTCCCCCGCGGAGATTCCCCCGCGCACAGGAGCAGCCCCGTGGCCACAGTCGTCGTCGACGTCATGCCGAAGCCCGAGATCCTCGACCCCCAGGGCAAGGCCGTCGCCGGCGCCCTCCCGAGGCTGGGCTTCGACGGTGTCGTCGACGTCCGCCAGGGCAAGCGGTTCGAGCTGACCTTCGAGGGCGAGGTGACCGACGCGGTCCTCGCCGAGGTCGCCCAGATGGCCGAGACGCTGCTCTCCAACCCGGTCATCGAAGACTTCCGCGTGCGCGTCGAGCAGGACGCCTGATGAAGGTCGGGGTCGTCACCTTTCCCGGCACCCTCGACGACGTCGACGCCCAGCGCGCCGTCCGGATCGCCGGCGACGAGGCCGTCGCCCTGTGGCACGGCGACCACGACCTCAAGGGGGTCGACGCCGTGGTCCTGCCCGGCGGCTTCTCCTACGGCGACTACCTGCGCTGCGGTGCGATCTCGCGCTTCTCCCCGGTGATGACCGAGGTCATCGAGGCGGCGAAGAAGGGCCTGCCCGTACTGGGCATCTGCAACGGCTTCCAGATCCTCTGCGAGTCGCACCTCCTGCCGGGCGCACTCATCCGCAACGAGGCCCGCAAGTTCGTCTGCCGCGACCAGCGCCTGCGCATCGAGAACACCTCGACCCTGTGGACCTCCTCCTACGAGCAGGGCCAGGAGATCACCGTGGTCCTGAAGAACGGCGAGGGCAACTTCGTCGCCGACGAGGCCACCCTCGACATGCTCGAGGGGGAGGGCCGCGTGGTCGCCCGCTACGTCGGGCCCAACCCCAACGGCTCGATGCGCGACATCGCCGGCATCACCAACGAGCGCGGCAACGTGGTCGGCCTCATGCCGCACCCCGAGCACGCGGTCGAGGAGCTGACCGGTCCCGGCACCGACGGCCTGGGCTTCTTCACCTCGCTCGCCCAGCGCGTCTTCGCCTGACGATGAAGGCCCTTCTCGGCAGTCCCCGCAAGCTCTACCGCGCCGTCGCGTTCCTCGAGGTCGTCACGTGGACGATGCTGCTCACGGGGATGTTCCTCAAGTACGTCACGAAGACGACCGACATCGGCATCGCCGTGGCCGGACCGATCCACGGCTTCGCCTTCCTGGCCTACTGCCTGGTGACGACGCTGGTGGCCGTCGACCAGCGCTGGCGAGTGGGCCGCTGGATCGTCGGTCTGCTCAGCGCGGTGCCGCCCTTCGTGACGATCCCCTTCGAGATGTCGATCGAGAAGCACGGACTGGTGACCGACGCGTGGCGGCTGCGCTCCGAGGAGCCGCAGGGCGCGCTCGAGCGGGTCACCGCGTTCCCGGTGCGCCGTCCGGGCCTGGGCATCGTGGTGGCCGCGGTGCTGCTCGTGGTCGTCTTCACCGTGCTGCTGCTCCTCGGTCCGCCCGGTGGCGACCACTGAGGTGCTGCGCCCGGTTCCTCTAGGCTCCCGCCCGTGCCCGCTCGCCTGAACGCCCTCCACGCCGTCGTGGCGACCGTGGCGGGGTGGTTCGCGGTGGTGGTCGTGGCCACCGCGACCGCCATCGGCCTGGTCTCCCGCCTCCTCGCGCCCGACGACGCGCCCTACTTCCTGCTCACCGCCGTCGTCGCCGACCACCCGGTCGTCTCGCTGCTCTTCTGGGTGCTCTGCCTCCTCGCGTACGCCCTGGGGTTCCGCGCCCTGTGCCGCGGGCTGGAGCGCTGGCGACACGGCGTGGACTCGACCCCGCCGCGGGGCCCGCGGACCCAACGGCTGGAGCGGCTGACCACGTGGATCTTCGCCCGGTGGTGGCACGGCGCGGTGGCGCTCGCCGTCGCGTGGTCGCCGTGGATCCTGCTGTCGTGGCCCGGCCAGCCCAACCCCGACTTCGCCAGGACGATCGGCGAGTTCCTGCTCCAGCGTTCCGACTTCGTCGGTGGGGTGATCGCGCCGTTCGAGGCCTATCCGACGTCGCACTACCTGCTGCCCGACAGTGAGCGGATCTGGTCGAACCACCACAACTTCTTCCTGATGCTCTACTACGGCGGCATCTCGAAGCTGAGCATCCTGCTCTTCGACAGCCTGATGCCGGGGATCTTCCTCATCAGCACCCTGTCGCTGCTCCTGACGCTGGTCGCCTTCGGTCGCGCGTTCTCGATCCTGGGCCGACTGGTGCCGAGTTGGAAGGTCCGCGCCGTCGTCGTGGGGATCGTGGCCGGCTCGCCGCTGATCGGCCTCTGGGGCATGTCGCACTCGAAGAACCACCTCTTCGCGGCGCTGCTGGTCTGGTGGCTCGCCCTGATGGCGCAGTTCGTCCACGCGCCCGCACCGGTGGGTCGGCGCTGGTGGGTGGAGACGGCGCTGGTCTCGACCGGGCTCGCCGTCTCGGTGCTGTTCGGCTGGATCCTTCTGGTGGCCCAGGCGCTGGTCATGCTCGGGCTGCGTCGCGGCCGGTTCGTCCCGCTGGTGGTGATGGCCGTGCCCGCGCTCCTGGTGCACGGCACCGTCACGACCGCAGGGGCGTTGGGGCTGCTCATCCCCTCGGATCCGATCGAGACCAAGGGCGTGCAGCTGCAGCAGCTCTCGCTGATCCTGCGGGAGCACCCAGACGCGCTCTCGGCCGACGACCGCGAGGCCCTGGGCCGGATCTTCGACCTCGAGGCGATGGCCGCGGCCTACGACGAGGACGTCTCCGACCCGGTGAAGTCGTCGGGACCGTTCTCGCGCAAGACCGCGAGCTACCGCTACAAGACCGTGCAGCCGGAGGACTGGGAGGCCTTCACCGGCATCTGGTTGCGCGCGGGCGCGGAGCACCCCGACACCTTCGTCGACGCGCTCGTCGCCAAGAGCTACCGCTACCTCGACCCCCTCGACGAGGGCACCCACTTCTACCCGCCCTGGTCGGGCGACTACGAGCGCGTCGTGGGGGAGCACCCGGTCGCGCCCGTCGAGATCAACAGCCTGACCCGTCCGGCGCTGCGGGACGCGGCGTACGCCTGCTTCAAGGTCGAGGGATGCCGCCCGCTGCTCTCCCACTCGCTGCGGACGGTGGCCGTGGTGCTCCTCTGCGCGGCAGCGATCGTGGTGCGGCGTCGGTTTGCCTGGCTCTGGGCCATGCCCTTCGCGCTGCAGGTGGGCATCGTTGCGATGTCACCGCTGGCTGCGGGCGGGCGCTACGCGCTGGGATTCACCTACGGCCTGGCCGTGGTCATCGCGCTGATGGCGATCGACGATCGTCAGCCGGAGCGCTCGCCTGTGGAGAACAGCCAGCGGTAGCCCAGGAAGTTGACCACCATCCCGGTGCCCATGGCCACGACCTTGGCCGCCGGGGTGACCAGGTCGGTGGAGAGCGCGGGCACGACCACCTCGGCAAGGAACAGCACCGCCAGGATCACCCCCGACTGCACCAGCAGACCGGTGAAGAGGGTGACCCCGGCGAAGCGCAGGTAGACCCCGACCCCCGACGACTGCGACTGGAAGACCCACGCGCGGTTGACGAAGAAGCTGACCGTCATCACCACCACCGTGGAGATCGCGTTGGAGAGCACGGCCGCGAGGCCCACGCCGACGGCCAGGGCCGTGAAGAGCGCCAGGTCGAGCGCGGTGTTGAAGAGGCCGACGAGCACGTAGCGGTCGACGCTGCGCGACCCGACCTTCATGACTGGGGCAGGGCAGGCAGCTGCAGGTAGGCCAGCCGCCGCATCTCCTGACGTCCGCGCAACACCCCGTTGAGCACCATGCCGATCGCGGCCAGCAGCACGCTGATCACGACCAGCGACGAGGCCAGGATCGCGGTCGGGAAACGGTCGACCTCGCCGGTCTGCGCAAAATCGACGACGACCGGAAGCCCCAGGCCGAGCCCGAGCAGGAGGGTGAGCGCGCTGGCGAGGCTGAATACGAGGCTCGGGCGCTCGTGCAGCAGGAGGTGGCCCAGCAGGCCGAGGATCTTGAAGCCGTCGCGGAAGGTGCTCAACTTGGACTCCGACCCCTCGGGGCGGTCCTTGAAGCCGACCGGCACCTCGGTCTGCGGCACCCGCAGGCTGGCGGCGTGGATCGTCAGCTCGGTCTCGATCTCGAACTCCTCGGAGTTCGCGGGGAACGACTTCACGTAGCGGCGTGAGAAGGCCCGATAGCCCGAGAGCATGTCGGTGACCGGTTCGCCGAAGGCGACGCTGGTGACCCGGTTGAACATTGCGTTTCCCCAGGCGTGACCGGGCCGATAGCTGCTGGTGTCCTGGGTCTCGACCCTGCATCCCAGCACGTGGTCGTAGGGGCCGCTCAGCAGCGTCTCGACCAACATCGGCGCCGCGCTGGCGTCGTAGGTGTCGTCGCCGTCGATCATCAGGTAGACGTCGGCCTCGATGTCGGAGAAGGCGCGGCGCACGACGTTGCCCTTGCCCTTGCGACTCTCGAAGCGCACCACCGCGCCCGCCTCGGCGGCGACCTTCGCGGTGTGGTCGGTCGAGTTGTTGTCGTAGACGTAGATCGTCGCCTGTGGCAACGCCTCGCGCAGGTCTCGCACCACCGTGCCGACGGTGAGCTCCTCGTCATGGCACGGCACGATCGCCGCGATCTCGAGGTGGTCGGTGTTCATGGCGCCTCGAAGGGTCGGAGGTGGGGCGAGTGGACCCTACTCGTTCAGCGGTTCCCCGCCGAGAGCGCCCGCCACGTGGGCGGGTTGGCGACGCCGTGGGCGCGCATCTTGCGCGGCTTCTGGTAGGCGCGGACCTGGGCGCGGGTCTCGCTGTCGAAGACGCCGGTCGAGCGGGTGGTGCGCAGGCCCGCGGCGATCAGCGTCTGCTGGAGCCGGTGGACGGCCGCGCCCGACGACCCCATCTTGAGGGTGGGCTGCTCCCCGACGGCGAGCAGGCGCATCCATTGCGACGGGTCGACGGTCGTCGAGGCGGGCAGTCCCCGGCTGGTCTGCCAGGTGGCGACGGCGTTGCGCACCCGGGGGCCGTACTTCCCGTGCAGCTTGCCCTCCCAGAACCCCTGCTCCTGCAGCAGGCACTGCAGGGCGCGCATGCGCTTGCGGGGTCGGTGGCTGGTGGTGATCGTCGGATACTTCTTGAAGCTCATCTGGACCCCGCCGCAGCGCGCGTCGCTGCTGCGCGCGGTCGCGCCGAGGTCGAGGTAGTTGCTGTCGATGTTGATGGTGACCTTGCCGTGGGTCTCGTGGTGACCCCCGAAGTACTGCTTCATCCGGCGCCCCGGACGCCATCCGTCCTCGCGGATGTAGGACGAGGAGGTGTTGGCCTTGCCGTCCCAGCGGGCCAGCCAGATGTAGGTCGGCAGGTGGAACTTGCCGGGGCGGTTGACTCGGGCGTCGTCGAGCATCTTGATGCCCGAGCTGGCGCTGGAGTACATGCCGGACGCCCAGCCGAGCTGCTGGATCTTGTTGGTCCACGCCGAGACGAAGGCGAGCGCCGACTCGCGGCAGTGCTTGTTGCCCATGTCGAAGGCCTCGAGGTCGTACCAGATGGTCGAGCCCTTCGCGAGGCCCAGCGCGGCGGCGTCGGCGGAGTTCTTCTCGGCCTCGGCGCGGCCCTGGGCGCGGGCCTTGGGGTAGCGACCCTTCTTGCCGGGCCTGGGGCTGATCTTGAAGTCGTCGTCGTAGCGCGGGAAACGACCCAGGCAGGAGGCCTGCGGGCCGAGCGCGATCGGCAGCAGGCGCCACCCCTTGGCCAGCTGGGTGGAGATCCAGGTGGGGGTGAGGTTCGGCTGCACGCGGCAGGCGCGCGAGTCACCGGAGATGTAGATGCCCACCGCGAGGTAGGGGGAGTGGTTGAGCCAGGCGTCCATGGCCTTCTGGGTGGGCGCCACGCACTGGTCGAACCCGAAGCCGGTGAAGTTGCCGGGGGTGACCGGGTTGGTGCCCGAGCGCTGCTTCGCCTTCACCGTCTTCGCCTGTGCAGTCGCGGCGGCCAGGGCCACCGTGTCGCTCAACGCCTCCGGTGAGGCGCCTGAGCCCGTGGTGGTCAGCAACGCGGCGCTGAGGGCGAGGGTGCCGGCGGCGGCGGTGAGACGGCGTACGAGGGTGCGTGCGGGACGCTGAAGACGCATGGAGAACTCCGGGTGGAACGGGGGAAGTGCGACGACCATAACCTCACTGGTCACACGAGTAACAGGCTTCGCGGGGAAGAACAGAGGTGTAGTTCACGGCGCCGGCCAGACCCTGTCCGTCGCGTACGACCGCCCCCGGGGCGCCCGCCGTCGAACGGTAGATTGGCCCCGTGGCCGAGACTCCCCGCACCCCCAGTCAGCTCGACACCGTCGCCGTCGCCGGCCAGGACCCCGACCGGGAGCAGCCCTGGGCTGACCTGGGCCTGAAGGACGACGAGTACGCCCGCATCCGCGAGATCCTCGGGCGCCGCCCCACCAGCTCCGAGCTGGCGATGTACTCGGTGATGTGGAGCGAGCACTGCTCCTACAAGTCCACCAAGGTGCACCTCAAGCAGTTCGGTGAGATCCCGCAGGAGACGCCTGCGGGCAAGATGCTCGCCGGCATCGGTGAGAACGCGGGCGTCATCGACATCGGCCAGGGCTACGCGGTCACCTTCAAGGTCGAGTCGCACAACCACCCGTCGTTCGTCGAGCCCTACCAGGGCGCCGCGACCGGCATCGGCGGCATCGTGCGCGACATCCTCGCCATGGGTGCGCGCCCCGTCGCGGTCGTCGACCCGCTGCGCTTCGGCCCGTTGGAGGAGCCCGACACCCACCGCGTGCTGCCCGGCATCGTGGCCGGCGTCGGTGGCTACGGCAACTGCCTCGGCCTGCCCAACATCGGTGGCGAGGCCGTCTTCGACAAGACCTACCTCGGCAACCCTCTGGTCAACGCCGGCGCCATCGGCGTGCTTCGCCACGAGGACCTCCACCTCGCCAACGCCACCGGCACCGGCAACCGGGTCGTGCTCTACGGCGCCCGCACCGGCGGCGACGGCATCGGCGGCGTCTCCGTGCTCGCCTCCGAGACCTTCGACGAGGGTGGCCCCGCCAAGCGCCCCAGCGTCCAGGTCGGCGACCCCTTCATGGAGAAGCTGCTCATCGAGTGCACCCTCGAGCTCTTCGCCGCCGGCGTGGTCTCCGGCATCCAGGACCTCGGCGGTGCGGGCCTGAGCTGCGCCACCTCCGAGCTGGCGTCGGCCGGTGACGGCGGCATGCACGTCGAGCTCGACCTGGTGCCGCTGCGTGACTCCACGCTCGCTCCCGAGGAGATCCTCATGAGCGAGTCGCAGGAGCGGATGATGGCCATCGTCGAGCCCGAGCGCCTCGACGAGTTCATGGCGATCTGCCGCAAGTGGGACGTCGAGGCCACCGACATCGGCGAGGTCACCGACACCGGCCGCCTCGAGATCGACTGGCACGGGGAGCGCGTCGTCGACGTCCCGCCGCGCTCGGTCGCCCACGACGGCCCCGTCTATCAGCGTCCGTACGCCCGCCCCGACTGGCAGGACTCCCTGCAGGCCGACGGCGCCGAGGCGCTCGCGCGACCCGCGTCGGGGGAGGAGCTGAAGCAGACGCTGCTCACCCTGGTCGCCAGCCCCAACCTCTGCGACAAGTCGTGGATCACCGACCAGTACGACCGCTACGTGCGCGGCAACACCGTCTCGGCCCAGCCCGAGGACTCCGGCATGATCCGCGTCGACGACGAGACCGGCCTCGGCGTCTCGCTCTCCACCGACTGCAACGGTCGTTACGCCAAGCTCGACCCCTACACGGGTGCGCAGCTGGCGCTGGCCGAGTCCTACCGCAACGTCGCCACCGGCGGCGCCGTGCCGCTCGCGATCTCCGACTGCCTCAACTTCGGCTCGCCCGAGGACACCGGCGTGATGTGGCAGTTCGCCGAGGCCTGCCGCGGCCTCAAGGACGCCTGCCTCGAGCTCGGCATCCCGGTCACCGGCGGCAACGTCTCGCTCTACAACCAGACCGGCGAGACCGCCATCCTGCCCACCCCGGTCGTCGCCGTGCTCGGTGTCATCCAGGACGTCGCCAAGCGCACCCGCAGCCACTTCAACGCGGCCGGCGAGCAGGTGCTGCTGCTCGGCGAGACCCGCGAGGAGCTCTCCGGCTCCGAGTGGGCCCACGTGGTGCACGGTCACCTCGGCGGTCTGCCGCCGAAGGTCGACCTCGCCGCGGAGAAGGCGCTCGGTGAGCTGCTGGCCGAGGCTGCGACCCACCAGGTCGTCACCAGCGCCCACGACCTCTCCGACGGCGGTCTCGCCATCGCCCTGGCCGAGGCGTCCTTCCGCCACGGCATCGGCGCGACCGTCTCCCTGGCGGATGTGCACGCCGACCCCTTCGTGGCGCTCTACTCCGAGTCGACCGCCCGCGTCCTCGTCACCGTGACGCCCGAGCAGCGCGAGCGTTTCGACGCGCTGGCCGCGCAGCACGGCGTACCGGTCACCGAGCTCGGGACCACCGGTGGCGATGCGCTGGTCGTCGAGGGCCAGTTCGAGGTGCCGGTCGCCGAGGTGAAGTCGGCCTGGTCGGCCACGCTGCCGGCGGCGCTGGGCTGAGGTCGCTGGGCTGAGGTCGCTGGGGGACGGCCTCTCAGTCGCTGCGACGGTAGGCCTGCGGCGCCATCCCGAGCACCTGCCGGAAGTCGCGGGTCAGGTGGGCGTGGTCGGCGTACCCCAGCTCTGCGGCCACCCGGGCGACCGGCAATGAAGGATCCTCGCGGAGCCGCCTCGCCGCCTCCTGGAGGCGGTAGCGGCGGATGATCGCGAGCGGCGGGACGCCGACGTAGCGGTGTGCCAACCGCTGCACCGCCCGCACGGAGAGCGCGAGGTGCTCGGCGACCTGCTCGACGCGTACGACCTCGGGGTCTGAGGCCACGAGGTCCTCCATCCGGTTGGCCAGCAACCCCTGCTCGTCAGGAGCGGCGACTCGGGTCCGGGTCCACGCCGCATACGCAGCGGCGGCCTGCGCGTCCCCCTCGGCCTCGTCGTCCGTCGCCATCGCTGCCAGGACGGCGGCGTGCAGCTGCGGCGCCTTGAACGGCGTCTCGAGGTCCCGGACCTCGTGTGGAGCCGGGTGGAGCGCGGCGACCCCGGCAGGCCGCAGCAGGGCGCCGACGGCCCAGCCAGTGCTGGTGAGGTCGCGGTGGGAGGCGCCCGTCGTCGGACCGGAGAGCGTGACCCCGTCGCGGTCGACCACCAAATTGCAGGCAGGGAAGGGCAGCACGTGCTGGCGCGACGAGCGGCCCGGGGCGATGTGCCACCGCGGGATCCAGAACCACCGCACCCGGTCGGCCAGGTCGTCGGGCGCCGCGACGCGGTGGAAGGTCGGCAGTCGGGCCGGTCGGAGGATGCCGCGGGAGTCGTCCAGGGAGGGGCCGGCCCGGTCTCCCAGATCACCCGGTGTGTCCACGTCGTCCTCCGGTCGGTGAGCTGTCGCAAATGTTCAAGCCCGTCGAGGGCCGACGGCCCTACGGTCGAAACATGACCGAACAGACCGCATCCTCGCAGGGCGTCACCGGCACCCACACCACCAACGGCATCCCGCGCGGCTTCACGAGCCTGACCCCCTTCATCGCGGTGCCCGACGCCGCTCGGGCCATCGAGTTCTACCGCGACGTCCTCGGCGCGCGCGTCGTCGACGTCACCGAGATGGGCGGTGTGGTCGTCCACGCTGACCTCGACCTCGGCCACGGGCACCTCCAGCTCGGGGAGCCGAACCCTGACTACGGTCTTGTGCCGCCCCCGGCCGGCGACTCCGACTGCTACTCGCTCGGGCTCTACTGCGCTGACGTCGACGCGACCCTGGCCCGCGCCGAGGCCGCGGGGGCGACCGTGCGTGAGACGCTGACCACCTTCGTCTCGGGCGACCGCTTCGCGTCGATCCGCGACCCGTTCGGGGTGCGGTGGTCGCTGATGAGCCGCGTCGAGGACCTCTCGGAGGAGGAGAGCGCGGCCCGGGTCGCCGAGTGGGCGGCACGACAAGGGTGACCGAGGGCGGAGCATCGCCACCACGTCGGACGTTCGCGCCCATCGGCCCTCGTCGGCCTGAAATCTGGTCGATCTTCCGACGTGGTGGTTGCAGAATGGCCGCGTGCCGACCGCCGACGACTTCCGCGCCCTCGCCCGTTCCGCGCCCTGGCGCTGCACCACCGCGCACTTCACCCGCCGCGGCGTCGGGTCACCCCCTGTCGAGGCGTGGCTGGAGCGGCCGGGCCGGCTGACCACGCGCGACGAACGCGGCACCCGGCGGTGGGTCGACAACAACGAGTTCGGTCAGCCCGCACCAGCCGTGTGGATCCGTGACATCACCCCGGTCACCCGACCGGACGGACTGGTGCAGCTGCGTCCGGACGACGAGGAGTGGACCGGGCCCGAGGGTGACCACGCCGAGCGCGACGACCCGATGTACGAGAACTACCACTGGGTGGCGATGCTCGACCCCCGCGAGCTCGGCAGCGGAGTCGACGTCTCCGACGTGCGGGAGGTGACCCACCACGGTCGCCCGGCGTGGGCGGCGCGCTGCGTGCCGAACCAGGAGTACGGCCCGCGGTGTGGCTGCTGCCCGTTGCTGTGGTGCGAGGTCAGTGACCGCGACGAGTACGGGGACCCCGACGACCCAGCAGCCTGGACGCCGACGGCGACCTACCCCGAGGCGTACGACGTGGTGCTCGACCACGCGACCGGCTTCGTCGTCGCGATCACCCCGGTGGGCGAGACCTCGCGCGCCGACCTCGCGCTCGACGTCGAGATCCACGCAGCCTCCTGACCTTGTGGCCCGGCCGCCCGCTCGGGTGAAGGCGTCTGTGCGGCAGGTGGGTGCCACGAGGTGACACCCACCTGCCGCACAGGCCCGGAGGCGCGGTCCGGGCTCAGTCGGCCCGGCGCATCGACCGCACCCCGACCCAGGTGCCCAGCAGCGCCACCAGCCCGGCGGCCGCGAATCCGGCGGCCACGGTGTCGACCGGGAAGGTGCCGGCGAAGAGGGCCCGGACCGCGTCGACGACGTAGGTCAACGGGTTGAGGTCGGAGGCCACCTGCAGCCACCGCGGGCCCGCGTCCACGGGCAGCAGCACCCCGGCCAGCAGCAGCACCGGGAAGAGGAAGGTCTGCTGGACCGTCCAGAACATCCAGTCCTGACCCTTCGCGGCGAGCGCCAGGGCAAACGAGAGCGCGCCGATCCCGATGCTGAAGAGCGCCAGCACCAGCACCGCCACCAGCACGCCGCCGAGGTGGAGGTCGAAGCTGAACGGCGTCACCACGACGAGGATGATCGCGGTCTGCATCAGCATCGGCACGACCTCCTTCAGTGCTCTCCCGACCAGCAGCGCGGGGCGGCTGACGGGGGAGACCAGCTGCCGTTCGTGGGATCCGGTCTGCATCTCCTCCATGAGGTTGGCGCCGGTGAAGCTGGCGCCCATCAGGCAGGTCATCGCGACGATGCCGGGCACGAACCACTGCAGCGCCGACGCCCCGCCGGCCATCTCGGGCAGGAGCGGTGCGAAGAGCGCCAGGAAGACCAGCGGCTGCACCATCGCGAAGAGCACCGACATCGGTTCGCGCCACACGGGCTTGAGCTCGCGCAGCATGACGATCCAGGTGTCGTGCAGCAGGGAGCCGGCTGGGGCCGTGCGGTCGGTCGTACGTCCGTCCCCGGCGCGGGTGCTCGGGGTGCTGCTCGTCAGGGCGCTCATGCCGCCACCCCGTCCTTCGTCGTCTCGTGGGTGCCGGGGCCGTCGGTCCCGTCGGGAGTCTCTTCGTTGGCCTCCCGCAGCGACCGGCCGGTGATCTGCAGGAAGACGTCGTCGAGCGTGGGCCGGGTGACCTCGACGCTCCGAGCGGCCAGCCGCTGCCGGTCCAGGTCGACCAGCAGGCCGGGCACCTCGGTGTGGGCCCCCCGGGCCAGCAGCCGCAGCACCGCACCGTCCTGGGTGAGCTCTGCGTCCTCGCCGGCCGTGGCGACCCGGGGCGCTGCCTGGGTGGCCGCGTCGGCGTCGGTGAAGGTCAGCACGACGTGGTCGCCGAGCCCGCCCTTGAGCCGGGAGGCCGTGTCGTCGGCGATGACCCGGCCCCGGTCGATGACGACCACCCGTTCGGCCAGCGCGTCGGCTTCCTCCAGGTAGTGGGTCGTGAGCACGACGGTCGAGCCGGTCTCGGCGTGCAGCCGCTCGACGAGCCCCTGGAGGTTGGCGCGGTTCTGCGGGTCGAGGCCGGTCGACGGCTCGTCGAGGAAGAGGATCCGGGGCAGGTGCACGAGCCCCATGGCGATGTCGAGGCGGCGGCGCTGCCCGCCGGAGAGGCTGGAGACCTTGCGTCGGGCCACGGCGGTGAGGTCGAGGTCGGCGATGAGCTCGTCGGCCCGCTCGTGCGCGCGGCGGCGACCCAGGCCGTACGCCCGTCCCTGGCTGATGAGCTCGTCGCGCCCGAGCTGCTGGTGGCCAGCGCCGTTGCCCTGGCCGACGTAGCCGATGGAGCGGCGCACCTGCCGTTGCTCGGCCACGACGTCGAAGCCGGCGACGGTGGCCGATCCGGCGGTGGGCGGGATGAGCGTCGTCAGCATCCGCAGGGTGGTGGTCTTGCCGGCGCCGTTGGGGCCGAGGAAGGCGACGAGCTCGCCCTGGCCGACCTCGAGGTCGAGGCCGTCGACGGCGTGCACGACGGCGCCGTGGGAGGTGTAGCGCTTCGTGAGGCCGCGGGTGCGGATCGCGGCCCGGTCTGTCCGGGAGTGCGGTGTCGTAGGAGTCATGGCTTCGACGCTAGGGAGCATTGCGGCCAATTCCTGTCCTCAATCACATCTAATCTGGGGACATGGGAACCAGCGACCGCATGCTCCGGCTTCTCTCCCTCCTGCAGACGCACCGCTACTGGCCCGGCGGTGAGCTCGCGGAGCGGCTCGAGGTGAGCCCGCGGACGTTGCGCCGTGACGTCGACCGGCTGCGCGACCTCGGCTACCAGGTCGACGCCTCCCGCGGCGTGGCCGGCGGCTACCAGCTGCGGGCCGGCGGGTCGATGGCGCCGTTGCTGCTCGAGGACGAGGAGGCGGTCGCCGTGGCGGTTGCGCTGCGCGGCGCCGCCGGCACGTCGGTCAGCGTGGGCGGGGGGACCGACTGGGCGCTGCAGGCGCTGACCAAGGTGGTCGGCCTGATGCCGCCACGGCTGCGGCGACAGATGGAGGCAGTGGGCAGCCAGACCGACACCCCCGCGCCGTGGGCCGGGGTGCCGGTGCTCGACGCGGGGGTGCTGGGCACGCTCGCCCAGGCGTGTCGTGACCACGAGCCGGTGCGCTTCGACTACGCCGCCCGCGACGCCGAGCCCACCCGCCGCTGGGTCGAGCCGCACCGCCTCGTCGCGCTCGGGCGCCGGTGGTACCTCGTGGCCTACGACCGCGACCGCCAGGACTGGCGGACCTTTCGCGTCGACCGGGTCAGCGCCCCGGAGCCGACCGGCCAGCGGTTCCGGCCGCGTGAGCTGCCCGGTGGCGACGCCGTCGGCTTCGTCCAGAACGGCATCCACCGCTCGCTGGTCCGTCACCACGTACGCGTGCGCGTCGCCGCCGAGCCAGAGCGGGTGCGCGCCGTCGTGGGTCGCTGGGGTGAGGTCACACCGTCGGCCAGGGACGGCGGCTGCCTGCTGGAGATGGAGGTCGACTCCCTCGGCTGGCCGCTGATGGTGCTGGGTGAGGTGGGCGCGGAGTTCACCGTCGAGTCGCCACCCGAGCTGGCCGAGGCGGTGGGCGAGGTGGCCGCCCGCTTCGGTCGCGCCGCTGGCTAGCCTGAGCCGCATGCCGCCCCGCCTGCGCCCCGCCGATCCAGCCGCGGTGGCTGCCGCCCTCGCCGCGCACCCGCGTACGAAGGCCGACAGCAAGCTGCTCACCAAGCACTTCATGGCGGTGCTCGCCGAGCGGGCGCCGGGGCGGTCGGTCGAGGTGCGCGTGCCGCCGTTCGCCGCCGTGCAGGTCATCGAGGGCGTACGCCACACGCGCGGCACGCCGCCGGCCGTCGTCGAGATGGACGCCGAGACGTGGATCGCGCTCGCCACCGGTGAGCTCGTCTGGGGCGACGCCGAGGCCTCCGGCCGGGTGACGGCGAGCGGGCAGCGAGCCGACCTGACACCCCACCTGCCCCTGGTGGAGGATTGACCCATGGAGATCACCTCGCTGGCGTGGCGCACCGACATCGCGATCCTCGAGCAGTCGGGCAGCACCGTCACCGACTGCGGCACCCACCTGCTGGTGACCACGCCGGACAACCCGGCCTTCCGGTGGGGCAACTTCATGTTGCTCCAGCAGGCGCCGCTGCCGGGGGGTGCCCGTGAGGTGATGGGTGCCTTCGACTCCTGGTTCCGGACCAACCGCCACCGCGCGATCGGGGTGGACGCCGGCGTCGAGGTCGACACGGCCGAGTTCGCTGCCGCCGGCATGGAGGCCGGGGTGGCCGAGGTGATGACCGCCGAGCGGCTCGTCGCGCCCGAACGGCCGTTCGTGGAGGGCGGCATCCGACCGCTCACCTCCGACGAGTGGGACAAGTGGGTCGACCTCGAGCTCGGCGCCATGGGCCAGGAGGGGCGCCAGCGCGAGTCCCGCGACTACCTGCGCGCCCGGGCTCGCGCCGAGCAGCGGCTCGTCGACGCCGGCCTCGGGCGCCGGTGGGGTGTCTTCGTCGACGGACGGCTCGCCGCCAGCGCCGGCATCTACGACACCGGCGACGGCGTCTACCGCTACCGCGCCGTGCTCACCCACTCCCGCCAGCGCGGCCGCGGGATCTGCTCGACGCTCATCCACCGCATGGGCCAGTGGGCGCTCGCCCGCCCCGGCGCCCGACAGCTCGTCATCGTCGCCGACCCCGACGGCCCCGCGATCAACGTCTACCGCCGACTGGGCTTCGAGACCACCGAGACGGTGACCGAGCTCTTCCAGATGCTGCCCGGGCGCATCGCCTAGGGCTCACCTGACCGGGCGCACCGGCGCCCGTAAGGTGGCGAGCATGACTGACCAGCTCCGCGCCCGCCTCACCGAACTCCTGCCCGGCCTGCGTCGCGACCTCGAGGACCTCGTCCGCATCGAGTCCGTCTCCGCCGACCCCTCGCGGGCCGGCGAGGTGCAGCGCAGCGCCGAGGCCGTGCGTGACCTCTTCGCCGCCGAGGGCTTCGAGACGAAGATCGTCTCCGCCAACGACGACGGGTCCGCGCCCGCGGTCATCGCTCACAAGTCGGGGCCGGAGGGCGCGCCGACGGTGCTGCTCTACGCCCACCACGACGTGCAGCCCGAGAACGACCCGGCCGACTGGGACTCCCCGCCCTTCGAGCCGACCGAGCGGGGGGACCGGCTCTACGGTCGCGGATCGGCCGACGACAAGGCCGGGGTGATCACCCACCTCGCGGCGGCTCGCGCCTTCGGCGACGACCTGCCGGTCAACCTCGTCCTCTTCGTCGAGGGCGAGGAGGAGATGGGCTCGGAGTCGTTGCCCGCGCTGCTGCAGGCCCACCGCGACGAGCTCGCCGCCGACGTCATCGTGATCGCCGACTCGGGCAACTGGGACATCGGCGTGCCGGCCCTGACCACCAGCCTGCGCGGCCTGGTCCGCCTCGACGTCGAGGTGCGTACGCTCTCGCACGCCGTCCACTCCGGCATGTGGGGCGGCCTCGTGCCCGACGCGATCACGGCACTGAGCCGGCTGATCTCCTCGTGCTTCGACGACGCCGGAGACCTGGTCGTCGAGGGCCTCAAGTCGTCGCCGGCGGCCGATGTCGACTACCCGGAGGAGCGGCTGCGCGCCGAGTCCGGCGGTGCGCCCGGCGTCGAGTGGATCGGCTCCGGTCCGGTCGTGGAACGCCTCTGGACCAAGCCGGCCCTGGCGATCACCGGCTTCGACGCCCCGCAGGTCGAGGGCGCCTCCAACACGTTGGTGCCGGCCGCCCGCGCGCGCTTCAGCCTGCGTACGTCTCCCGCCGACACCTCCGCCAACGCGCTCGCGGCGCTGCAGGCGCACCTGGAGAAGCACGTGCCGTGGGGCGCGACGCTCGACATGACCGTCGTCGACACCGGCGAGGCGACCCAGATCGATGCCACCGGCCCGGCCTACGACGCCGCGCGCGCCGCCTTCACCGAGGCCTGGGGCGGCACCGCGCCGGTCGACATGGGCGTCGGGGGCTCGATCCCCTTCATCGCCGAGTTCCTCGAGACCTTCCCCGAGGCCAGCGTGCTCGTGACCGGGGTCGAGGACCCCGACACCCGGGCCCACGGCGCCAACGAGGGCCTGCACCTGGCCGAGTGGGAGAAGGTGCTGCTGGCCGAGATGCTGCTGTTGAAGAACCTCGCTCGGGGCTGAGGCTGGCCCCGGTCGGGACCTCTTAAGCGCTCAATCACGAGCGCCCCTTGTCATCGACAAGGGGCGCTCGTGTGAGCGAGAACGTCACTCGATCGTGTACACAGCCAGCGTGTAGTCCTCGCCGGGCAGCTTGTCCAGGACCGAGTTGTACGGAGGCTTACCCGTCGAGGTGTCGTCGGCGTTGTAGCCCATGAGGATCGACTTGGGCGAGCCAATGGTCATGGTGACCTGACCCGTGGCGCCAGCAGGCAGAACCAAGGAGTCGCTGGTGCCGGAAGCGATGGTGATGAGTGGCTGGCCAGTCACGTACGGCACCGTGGGAATCGTCAAGTCGGTGGTGCGGTCTTCGTTGATTGCCCCGCTGAGCGTCACCGTGGACTCTGAGGTCCCACCAATCTTCGCGGCCGGATTGCTGAAGTCTCCAAGGATCAGGTAGGCGAGACCTTGTGCAACCTGTGCCGGGATCGTCACAGTCGATGTGGTGGTAATGGGGAGAAGGGTGGCGCCAGCGGGAGCCAGCACCGGCACGTTCTCAGCGACAACGGTCACGGGGATGTCAAACGTCCCCAGGGTGTTGGTGGAACTGAAGAGGAAGTCCTTCGTGACTGTGGTGTACACCGGGTCGCTTCCAGGCGACGAGGCGGCGAACGCCGGCGCGGCGGTCGCCACGGTGATTGCAGGAACGGACCACGCGGCGGTCCGGATGACGCTACGCCGACTGGGCGTGAATTCAGGCATGACTGTGGGGTCCCTCCCATTGATGGTGTGCGACCGGCACGCTCTGCGTGTCCCTCCCGGTCCTGTGTCCTCGAACACAGTGATCGGCACCTTAGGGGTGCGGCGAGAGCGTCCGCACCCGTCGGGTCCGCATCATGAGATTTCCCGCGGCCGCCCGCGAGTCAGGCGCGGGGGAGCGTCACCGTGAAGGTGGTGCCCTCGCCGAGCTCGGAGGTGAAGTGGATCCGACCCCGGTGGCGCTCGACGATGCGCTGCACGATGGCCAGACCCAGACCGGTGCCGGGCAGTGCCACGGCCTCGGGGTTGGTGGAGCGGAAGAACTCCGAGAAGAGCTGCTCCTGGTCGCGGGGCGAGATGCCCAGGCCGGTGTCGCTGACCTCGAGCCGGACGTACCGCTTCATCGGGGTGAGGCGCACGGTGACGCGCCCGCCCTCGGGGGTGTACTTGGTGGCGTTGCTGATCAGGTTGGAGAGGATCTGCTCGACGCCGTCGGGCTCGGCCAACACCTTGATGCTGTCCTCGGGCGCTTCGACGACGACGTCGAGCGCCTTGTGGTTGACGGTGACCCGGAGCAGGTCGACCGCCTCGAGCACAGCTGCGTGGAGGTCGACGGGGGTGGGGGTGAAGGGCGTGTGCGGGTCGCCGGCGTGGGCCAGCGTCAGCAGGTCGTCGACGAGGCGCTGCATGCGAGCCGCCCCGCGCTCGACGGCCCCCACCGAGGTGCGTTCCGCCGCACCCAGGTCAGGAGAGGCTCCGAGGATCTCGGTGTGTCCGAGGATCGAGGTCAGGGGGTTCTTCAGCTCGTGGGCCAGAGTGGCGACGAGCCGCGACTTGTAGGAGTCGAGCTCGCGCAACTCATCGACGAGACGACGCTCCCGCTCGAAGGCGCGGGCGTTGAGCAGTGCTCGGCCGAGGTCGTGGCCGATGTCGAGGGCGACGCGCTGCTCCATGTCGGACCAGTCGGCGCGGGCGTCGTCGTGCCGGGTCAGCACCAGGTTGCCCAGGCACTCCTTGCCGGCGCCGAGAGGAATGAAGAGCATCGAGGTCACCTCGATGGTCCGCATGAAGTCGAAGATCTGGTTCTCGTGCTCGGGGGTGAGCACGGCCGGACGCACGGAGTCCTGGCCGATCACCGCGACGAGCTGGGCGTCCCACATCATGCGGGCGGCGGGCCGGGCGATGCGGCGGATGTCCTCCGAGAGTCGGATCTCGGCACCGTTGGAGGCGTGGATCACGCCCTTGCCGTCGCCGTCCTCGTCGAAGGTCTGGATCCACATCCCGAAGGCGTCGAAGCAACGGGTGATGGCGTGCTGCGTGACGTCGATGATGCTCTGGATGGAGAGCTCCGAGCTGGCCTCGCGCACCACCAGGCGCGCCGCGTCGGCGAGCCGCAGCTGGGCCGCGAGCTCGGAGCGTTCGATGAGGTTGAGCACCGCCGGGCGGGTCTGGTCGATGAAGCGCTCGAGGTTCTTGCGGTCCTCGCCGGCGGGCCGCAGCCGATCCTCGGGGGAGTCGACGGAGATCAGGGCCCGCAGCCGTCCCTCCTCGTCGCGGAGCGGGGCGACGAGCACGTCGAGGGGGTGCCACCGGGTCGGGTCGTCGGTGGGCTCCACGTCCTGGGGCACCCACACGAACCGTTCGGCCGGCAGGCGCATGCGGTCGTGGGGCATGAAGCGCAGCGGCCCCCACTCCTCGGCGTCGGCCAACTCGCTCTCGACCACGGAGGACTCGATGCGGTGGCCCATGAGGGCAAGCTGCGCCTCGGAAGTGCCCGCGACCGCCACGGTCTCCAGTGCCCCGTCGGGCTGGACGAGGCTGATGGTCGCCAGCTCGAACCCGAGCAGGTCGGTGACGCTCGAGAGGATGGTGTGCAGCGTGTCGGCGACTGCCGCGTCGTCGTGCGGGCTCCGCATGCTCCCCCCTCGGTGTCCTCGGTGCCACGTGCGTGGCGGTGTGTACGTCGTTCCTGGCGCGTTGCACGTGCTGTGCCACGCGACCTGCGTGCAGGGACCCGAGTGCCCGGACGCTCGTCCTGGTAGTCCACAGTAGCGGCGGCCACATGGCGACATACCCAATTTGGGATACGAATTTCGGGCCGACGTAACGGGTGTGGTGCCGAGATGCGGGTGACCTTCGTCTCCTCGCGCCCACGCGTGCGTCCGAGGTCGTCGATGGCGGGAGCCGTCCGGCCGACGCGGCCCTACACTGGGAGACGTGGGCCAGGCCAGCAACATGCGCAAGGGCGGCGACGGGAGACTGTCGGCCGCCATCGACCCCCAGGACCAAGGTCCCCAGGACGCCTGTGGTGTCTTCGGCGTGTGGGCGCCCGGTGAGGACGTCGCCAAGCTGACGTACTTCGGCATCTACGCCCTGCAGCACCGCGGCCAGGAGTCCGCCGGCATCGCGGTCAGCAACGGCAAGCAGATCCTCGTCTACAAGGACATGGGTCTGGTGTCGCAGGTCTTCGACGACGCGACGCTCAACTCCCTCAACGGACACCTGGCCATCGGTCACGCCCGCTACTCCACGACCGGCGCGAGCACGTGGCACAACGCCCAGCCCACCTTCCACCCCACGCCCCACGGGTCGCTGGCGCTGGCACACAACGGCAACCTGACCAACACCGCCGACCTGGCCGAGCTGCTGGCCCAGGGCGTCGAGCCCGACCAGCGGATGCCGGTCTCCACCAACGACACCAGCGTCGTGACCGCCCTGCTCGCCGACCATCCCGGCATCACGGTCGAGGAGCGCGCCCTCGAGCTGCTGCCGCAGGTCAAGGGTGCCTTCTCGTTCGTCTGGATGGACGAGCACACGCTGTACGCAGCGCGCGACCCGCAGGGCATCCGGCCGTTGGTGCTCGGACGCCTCGAGCGGGGCTGGGTGGTCGCCTCCGAGACCGCGGCCCTCGACATCGTCGGTGCCTCCTTCATCCGTGAGGTCGAGCCCGGCGAGATGATCGCCGTCGACGCGGACGGCCTGCGCACCAACCGTTTCGCCGAGGCCGCCCCCAAGCACTGCCTCTTCGAGTTCGTCTACCTGGCGCGCCCCGACACCCTGATGAACGACAAGCGCGTCCACAGCGTGCGCGTCGAGATCGGCCGTCGCCTGGCGCGTCAGTTCCCCGCCGAGGCCGACCTGGTCATCCCGGTGCCGGAGTCCGGCACCCCGTCGGCCATCGGCTACGCCGAGGAGTCCGGCATCCCCTACGGGGTCGGGCTCGTCAAGAACTCCTACGTCGGGCGCACCTTCATCCAGCCCTCGCAGACGATCCGTCAGCTCGGCATCCGCCTCAAGCTCAACCCGTTGCGCGACGTGATCGAGGGCAAGCGCCTGGTCGTCGTCGACGACTCGATCGTGCGGGGCAACACCCAGCGCGCCCTGATCAGGATGCTGCGCGAGGCCGGAGCCCGCGAGGTGCACGTACGCATCTCGTCGCCGCCGGTGAAGTGGCCCTGCTTCTACGGCATCGACTTCGCGACCCGGGCTGAGCTGATCGCCAACGGCCTGACGCTCGAGGAGATCCAGCGCTCGATCGACGCCGACTCGCTGGGCTACATCGACCTCGACGACCTCGTCGACGCCACCACGGTGCCGAAGCAGAACCTCTGCCGCGCGTGCTTCGACGGCGAGTACCCGATCCCCCTGCCCGACCCGACCCTCGGCGGCAAGAGCCTGCTCGAGCAGTCGCCGGTCGACGCCGCGTCGATCGTCGCCACTGACGTCGACGGGCTGGCGGTCTCGCTGGCCGGCGGCGGTGCCACCGACGCGCTCGACCGCCCGTGACGTACGCCCCCACCCGCGCCCGAACCCGCACCGACCAGGAGCCCACGTGACCGACGCCCCCACCGCCTACGCCGCCGCCGGCGTCGACATCGAGGCCGCCGACCGCGCCATCGACCTGATGAAGGAGTGGGTCGAGAAGGCCCGTCGCCCCGAGATGCTCGGCGGTCTCGGCGGGTTCGCCGGACTCTTCGACGCCTCCGCGCTGACGAAGTACAAGCGGCCCCTGCTGGCCACCTCCACCGACGGTGTCGGCACCAAGGTCGCGATCGCGCAGAAGATGGACGTGCACGACACCATCGGCCACGACCTCGTCGGCATGGTCGTCGACGACCTCGTGGTCTGCGGTGCCGAGCCGCTCTTCATGACCGACTACATCGCGACCGGCAAGGTCGTGCCCGAGCGCATCGCCGCGATCGTCAAGGGCATCGCCGAGGCGTGCGTCCTGGCCGGCACGGCGCTGGTCGGTGGCGAGACCGCCGAGCACCCGGGCCTGCTGGCGCCCGACGAGTACGACGTCGCGGGTGCGACGACCGGTGTCGTCGAGGCCGATGACCTGCTGGGCGCCGACCGGGTCCGCGCCGGGGACGTCGTCATCGCGATGGAGGCCTCGGGCCTGCACTCCAACGGCTACTCGCTGGTGCGCCACGTGCTGCTGAACACGGCGAAGTGGGAGCTCGACCGCCACGTCGACGAGCTCGGCACCACCCTCGGCGAGGAGCTGCTCGTGCCGACCCGCATCTACGCCAAGGCCTGCCTCGACCTGGCGAAGCGCACCGAGACCCACGCGATGTCCCACGTCACCGGCGGCGGCCTCGCGGCCAACCTGGAGCGCGTGATGCCGAAGGAGCTGACCGCGACGATCGACCGCGGCACCTGGACGCCGCAGCCGATCTTCGACCTCGTGCGTCAGGTCGGCAGCGTGCCGCAGCCCGACCTGGAGGCCACCCTCAACCAGGGCGTCGGCATGGTCTCGCTGACCGCGCCTGCCGACGTCGACGCCGCGATCGCCGGCCTGGCCGAGTTCGGCATCCGGGCGTGGGTCGCCGGCGAGGTCCGTGAGGCGGGCGCCGACGAGGCCGGCAAGGTCACCCTGACGGGCCAGCACCCCGGCTGGTGACCAGGCCGCCCCGGGGAGGCGTCCTTCCTCACTGGGTGGGCCGCCCCGGACGACGTGCGGACCCGTTCACCATCGCGGCAGCTCGAAGCCGGAGATGGTGGAGCGGAAGAGCTGTTCCTGGTCGGTCAGGGCGACCGTCATGTCGCTGAACTGGCCGGCGAACCAGGCCCCCTCCATCGTGGCGACCGTCTCAAGGTCCTCCCCGGTGCGCGGGTCCACGGCCGTGATGACCATCGGCGTCGTGGTCAGCTCCTCCACGCTGACCTGCGACTCGGTGAGGTCGTAGTCCAGTTCCGCGTCCTCGCTCGCGGTGAGCTCCTCGGGATCCTCGGAAGGGCCCTCGACGTAGTCGTAGGAGACGCGGGCGATCCCCGACGGCGCCACGAAGTAGCGCTCACGCCGATTCCAGGTCGTGGCGTCGCCGTGGGGATCGAGCTCGAGGTCGGACTTCTCCCACAGCGTCTCGCCGGTCTCGAGGTCGTGGGCCCGCACCACCTCGATCGCGCCGCGGGCCGTGTCGTCGGGCACGAGCGTCTCGACCAGGAGCACCTCGTCGGTGCGGCCGATCTCGGTCGTGTCCGACAGGCCGTCGGCGGTGAGGGGCACCGGCTCCCCGTCGAGGTCGGTGAGGGCGGGCAGGTCGGCGTGGGTGAGCCGGTCGGCCAGCGCGCGACAGGCCGCGTCATCGCTCTCCACGGGCCCACCGTGACTGCTGTCGAGACACACGGCGTCCCCGTCGATGCGGGCCAGGGCCACCACGTCGTCGTCGGCACCCAGGACCACGTGGCGCTCGCGCCGGGGCAGGGCCAGCGGGGAGAGGTCCACGTCGTCGGTGACCCACCGCGGTCGACCGGTGGCCGCATCGAGACCCATGACCCGGTTGCAGGCGTTGATGCGACCCCTACCGGACGGGAGCGTCACGACCACCAGGCCGTCGGGCGAGATGGTCCTGGGGAAGGCGCAGGGTCGGCCATCGCCGGGCAGCCGGCGATGGGTCGCCTTCCCGGTCCGCGCGTCGACCATGGCCACCGCCCCTGCCGTCCAGGTGGTGCCCCAGCCGACGCCGTTGCGCCGCATCGGCAGCGTGGCCCAGTGGTGGGGGCCGACGTGCTCCGGGTTCATGTCGAGACCGGGGATCGTCCACGTCGCCCGCAGCTCGGGCGGCTCCGCCTCAGCGGTCAGGTCCGCCCAGGTCGAGCACCCAGCCGTCCCCGTCAGGGCAGCCACTGCGACTGCCACCAGCGCGGCTCGACCCCGCCACCCCCGTGTCATGTAGGGAGTATGGCAGCCGCCGACCCCGCCGAGGAGGCCTTTCTACGGGCTCCGGAGCAGGGCGGTGGACCCAATTGTCGATGGGGTGTGCAGGAACAACCACTGAACAGGTAGCGTTACCCCCACGAGTATCCAGACAAGAGACCGGGTGCCATGGCGTTCGCGCCGGGAGCCCCGGCCAAGCGTGCGAGGGGGTCGGACCCTATGGGGCGCGGCCGAGCTAAGGCTAAGCAGACGAAGGTCGCTCGCGACCTGAAGTACCGCACTCACGAGACGGACTTCGGGGCGCTGGCACGAGAGCTGCACGGTGACAAGGGCAGTGGCGACCGGGACGAGTCGGACGACTTCGTCGACGACTGGACGGACTACGCAGACCCTCGCGACTGAACGTCGGGACGTGAGCGCTTCGCGACCAGAGACCCACGGGTCCCCAGCCGCGAGGCGCGCACGTCCCGCCCGTTCGTCCGGGTGAGCCCCAGACTCACCCGTTGCGCAGGTGGATCCTGCGCAGACGAGCCACGTCGTGGATGCGACGTTCGGCGAGCCGCTCGGCGGCCTCGGTCGTCGTGACCCCCTCGCGGTGCGCCTGCTCCAGGACCTCGAGGGTGGTGGCGCCGATGCGGTGCGCGCGGCGCCTGGCGCGCTCGAAGTCGAACCCTTCGCGCTCGTCGGCGACCTGGATGACGCCGCCGGCGTTGACCACGAAGTCGGGGGCGTGGAGCACGCCGCGCTCGGTGAGCACTCGGGCCACGTCGTCGTCGGCCAGCTGGTTGTTGGCGGCGCCGCAGATGATGCGCGCCCCGGTGGTGCGGGCGACCTCCGCGGTGACCGCGCCGCCCAAGGCGCAGGGGGCGTAGATCTCCAGGTCCCCGGCCTCCCCGGCCAGCATCGACTCCGTCGACGACGCCACTCCCACCTCTGGGTGCAGGTCGCGGATCCGGTCGAGCGACGGCTCCCACACGTCGGTCACGATCACCTTGGCGCCCTCGTCGACCAGGTGGCCGACCAGGTGCACACCGACCTTGCCGACACCGGAGACGCCGACGACGCGGCCCTCGAGCGACTCGGTGCCCCACAGGTGCGCCGAGCACGCGCGCATCCCCTGGTGCACGCCGTACGCGGTCAGCACGGACGAGTCGCCGGCGCCGCCGTGCTCGGGCGTACGCCCCGTGACGTGGCGCGACTCGCGCGCGACGACGTCCATGTCCTCGCTGAAGGTGCCGACGTCGCAGGCGGTGACGTAGCGCCCGCCGAGCGACTCGACGAAACGGCCGTACGCCCGCAGCAGCGCCTCGGACTTGTCCTGGCGTGGGTCGCCGATGATCACGGCCTTGCCCCCGCCGAGGTCCAGGCCGGCCAGCGCGTTCTTGTAGGTCATGCCGCGCGAGAGCGCGAGCACGTCGCGCAGCGCGTCGGCGGTGCTGGCGTAGGGGTGGAAGCGGGTGCCACCCAGCCCGGGACCGAGGGCCGTGGAGTGCAGCGCGATGATCGCGCGCAGGCCGCTCTCGGGGTCGTGGGCGAAGACCACTTGCTCGTGGTCGCTGGTGAAGGGGTCGACGGATCCGTCGGTCATGCAGTCCTCCAGGCGTTCGGTCCCGCGGGTGGCGGGAGCTGTGCGCGGCCACGGGGTGTGTGGTCCGCGTCACGTCAGCCTAGTCCTGCGGGGGCGGCCCGACGTCGGGGGTCGAGCGCATCAGCACGACGTCGCCGTGGGTGCCGTAGCCCAGGATCTCCCCGCCGGCGGGAGTGCCGTCGAAGGTCGCCATCAGCCAGCTGTCGTCGGCGAGGCGGGCGAGCGTGGGCCACGGCAGGTTGGTCGAGTAGGGCGCGTCGAGCGTCCCGACCTCCTGCAGCTCCTCGTCGAGGACCACGAAGCGCTCCCGCGCCCCGCGCGCGCCGTCGCGGCCGTCGCTGGCCAGCACCCGGAGCCGGCCGTCGAGCTCGAGCCAGGTGGTGCCCTCGGTGGCGCGGCGACCGGTGTCGGCGGCGGTGACCTGCAGGTCGTCGAGGGTGGGCCCGGCGGCGAGCACCGGGTGGAAGGTGAAGTACTTGCGGGCGCTGACGTAGCCCACCCGCCAGCCGTCGCCGGTGCGCAGCAGGTGCGGGTCCCACACGCCGACCGAGCGGAAGCCGTCGGTCGGCAGCGGCAGGTCGCGGGCGTCGAGGACGTGCTCGCCGGAGGTCAGGTCCGCGGTCGTCTCGGCGAGCACCACCCGCACCGGTCGCGCGGCGCGGTCGAAGTCGCCCCAGGTGCTCGTGGCGACGAGCCAGGTGTCGCCGTCGCGCACCACGTGGGTGGCGTGGTCGCCGAAGACGCCCGTACGCCCCTGCTCGCCGCTCCTGCGGAACCACAGGTCGCTGAGGTGCTCAAGGGCGAGGGTCTCGGGGTGCAGCCGCCAGAGGCTGGTGTGCGCGGTGTCGAAGAATCCGGGGCCGGCGGAGGTGGCGCTGAGCAGCAGGTGCTCCCCGTCACGCACCAGGTCGCCCCGGGCGGTGGAGACGAACCGCAGGTCGCGCAGCCCGAGCTGGCCGAACCCGCCCGCGACGACGTCACGCAGCAGTCCGGTCGGGGCCTGCGGGGCACCGGCGTGCAGGGCAGCGGCCCAGCCCTCGGTGTGGGTGTCGCAGCGTCCGGCGAGGTCGTGACGTGCGCGTGCCTGCCACCCGTCCTCGCTCCGGCAGAAGAGGGTGAGGTGGGTTCCGGTCAGTGTGAGGGCCAGGGCGGTGG
Source organism: Nocardioides malaquae (assembly GCF_015070385.1). Classification (GTDB taxonomy): domain Bacteria; phylum Actinomycetota; class Actinomycetes; order Propionibacteriales; family Nocardioidaceae; genus Nocardioides; species Nocardioides malaquae. Next base: position 41,651 of record NZ_JADCSA010000017.1, read on the forward strand.
GGCGGTGGGTGACGTGGCCGGCGCGACGGCTGACGTGGCGGGTCGTCCGCCCGGCGGTGGCCACCTCCAGGCCGACGGTTCCGGTGACCGGGTCCCACCAGCCCACGAAGCGGTCCTCGCCGCTGGTGAGCACGAGGTCGACGCGCTCCTGCACGGCGACGTCGCCGGCCACGACGGCGCGCAGGGCGGCGTACGGCGCGGGGCGGGGGAGCGGGTGCAGCTGTCCGGGCGGGCACGGCACCGCGGTGCGCGGCGCGACGAGGTCGACCGGTCGCTGGGTGGCGACGATCTCGAAGGGCGGCAGCACCCGGCCATTGTGCCGGGCCCAGGCGAATGCCGAAGGGCCCGACCGGAGTCGGGCCCTTCGGTGCTTGTGGGCAGGGGCGGGGTCGAACCGCCGACCTTTCGAGTTTCAGTCGAACGCTCGTACCAACTGAGCTACCTGCCCAAGCGGGTGAAACCTTACATGAGCCGCCGCGGGTGTGGAAAACCAGGGCCGGTGCGGCGCGGGCCCGTTTGGGAGCAGGCGTCGGGTGCCCCTATGCTGTGACGCGTTGCTGGCCCCCATCGTCTAGCGGCCTAGGACGTCGCCCTTTCACGGCGGTAGCACGGGTTCGAATCCCGTTGGGGGTACGACCCGGACACGTTTCACCCCGCGGAGGCCCCCGATTGGGAACTGACGCGGACGATGGGTTAGAGTTCCACTCGCTTCGCAAGGAGCGAGAAGCAGTACTGAAGCACCATGGCCCTGTAGCGCAGTTGGTTAGCGCGCCGCCCTGTCACGGCGGAGGTCGCGAGTTCGAGTCTCGTCAGGGTCGCAGGAACGAGAGGCCCTCCTGGGAAGCCAGGAGGGCCTCTCGGCATTTCTGACGACGCCGGCACGGGAGCCGGGCTTCGGGCGGGTGGCTACGCTCGCCGACGTGGAGTTCAGTGAGGTCTCACCCGCGGAGTTCGACGCGCTGGTCTCCGATGCGCTCGACCAGGTGCCCGAGGAGCTCGCGCGCCTCGTGCGCAACGTGGTGGTCCTCGTCCAGGACGAGGCGCCGGACGACCCCGACCTGCTCGGCCTCTACGAGGGGTGGGCCCTGACCGAGCGTCCGGCCAACCACGCGGGCGCGCTGCCGGACCGCATCTTCCTCTACCGCCGTCCGCTGGTGGAGATGTGCGAGGACCGGGACCACCTCGTGGAGGAGATCCAGGTCACCGTCGTGCACGAGGTGGCCCACCACTTCGGCATCGACGACCGACGACTCCACGAGCTGGGGTACGCCTGAGCCACGGCCCGTGCCGTGGGCAGCGGTGGGGTGCGGCAGGCGTCAGCCGCGCGACTCACCGACGAGGTTCACTGGGGCCATCCGGACCCCTTCAAGAGGCCGAGGACTCCTGGTAGCTCTCGACGACCAGCGGCCACGGGATGGGCGCCTGGCCGTCGGTCTGGCGCAGGAACTCCTCCAGCATCCAGCGCTGCAGCGTGATCTGCTCGTGAGTCCGCTCGAGCGAGAGCAGGCGCTGGCTCTCGCAGAAGTCGTCAGCCATCTCGAACATCTGCAGCATCTGGGTGAAGACGTGCGTCGAGCGCGCGGAGGCCTCGAAGACCAGGTCGGTCACCGGTCCGGCCTCGCGCAACCACTGCTCGAGCGTGGGCAGGGCCGAGGGCGGGAACTGACGTTCGAACGCGTTGAACATGTGCGTCAGCTCAGCAGCCAACGGGTAGTCGCCGTCGTGCGCCAGGGCCAGCAGGCGGAGCTCTCGGCGGAGGTTGCCGTACTGCGTGAGCATGGACTGGAAGAGCTGCACGTCGACCTCGGCCAGACGCACCGTCACCGAGTCAGGGAGCCTTTCCCACTCCGAGTCCGGATCCTCCACGCCGACCATCACCGGGTCGACGTAGTGGTCCTTGACCGTGGTGTCCGGCTCGAACCAGACCACCTTGCCGTGGGCCTCGATCGCGGCGCCCCATGCGGTCGCCGACATGGCGACCATGGCCAGGCCACGACCGTTGGTGGCCAGGTAGGCGTCGATCTCGTCCAGGTTGTCGAGGTCGATCGCCGCCCCGTCGCGGAAGGGGTCCTGCGGCAGGACAGGAGGCCGGCGCGACGCGTCGTGGACCTCGATGCGCGGGTGGTCGCGAGTGCCTCGGACGCTCAACCGGATGGGAGCGTCGCCGTGCAGGATGGCGTTGGTGACGAGCTCCGAGACACCGAGCTCCGAGCACTCCACCAAGTCGTCGCGCCCGAGCTCGAGGCACACCGTGGTGACCCACTTGCGCGCCGCGGTGACGGACGCTGGCGTGGGCTCCAGGGGGAGTGCTTCTTTGTTGAGTGGCACGTGGTGGGTCCTCGGGTGGTTCGACAGACTGGCAAGGCAAGCCGCTGGCGCGACGGAGTCATGCTGACGCCCCGTCTACCCCTCCCGAGAAGCGGGCAAACCCGTGGTGCAACTTCCTTTGTACCTGATCCTTGCGGCCCCTGGGGGATGTGACGAGTGTGACGTGTCGTCGAGTTTGGGTGTGATCGGGTTGGTGGGAGACTGGAGGGCGTGCGCGCGGAGACCCCGTGCGCACGACGGTTCCGACCGGGCGGCGGGCATGCACCGTGCGAGTCCTCGGGCAGCTGGACCGTCCGTGACCGTCCTCGGACAGACCCTGAGAAAGGCTCCTCCATGGCCCCCGCCCCCGACACTTCCACGCAGCGACACCGTGTCGTGGTGATCGGCTCCGGATTCGGGGGCCTCTTCGGCGCCAAGGGCCTGAAGGACGCCGACGTCGACGTCACCGTGATCGCCAAGACGACGCACCACCTCTTCCAGCCCCTGCTCTACCAGGTGGCCACCGGCATCCTCTCCGAGGGCTCCATCGCGCCGCCGACCCGGGAGGTGCTCGCCGGCCAGAAGAACGCGAAGACGCTCCTCGGTGAGGTCGTGGGCATCGACCTCGACAAGAAGCTGGTCACCTCGGAGGTCCTGGGCCGCCGCACGGTGACCCCCTACGACTCCCTGCTGGTCGCCGCGGGCGCCACCCAGTCGTACTTCGGCAACGACCACTTCGCGACGTACGCCCCGGGCATGAAGTCGATCGACGACGCCCTTGAGCTGCGCGGGCGCATCTTCGGGGCCTTCGAGATGGCCGAGCTCGGCGCCTCCCGTGGCGACAACGTCGACCACCACCTCACGTTCGTGGTCGTCGGCGCCGGCCCCACGGGCGTCGAGATGGCCGGCCAGATCGCCGAGCTGGCGCACCGCACGCTCAAGCACGACTTCCGGGCCATCAACTCGCGTGAGGCCCGGGTCGTCCTCGTCGACGCCGCGCCCCAGGTGCTCCCGCCCTTCGGCGCCAAGCTGGGCGACAAGACCAAGCGCGAGCTCGAGAAGCTCGGCGTCGAGGTGATCCTCGGCGCGATGGTCACCGACGTCGACGAGCGCGGCCTCACGATCGCCTTCAAGGACGGACGTACCGAGCGCATCGACTCCGTCGCCAAGATCTGGGCGGCCGGCGTGCAGGCCTCCACCCTGACCAAGACCCTGTCGGAGCAGACGGGCGCGCCCCTCGACCGGGCCGGTCGCATCGCCGTCAACCCCGACCTGACCCTGCCGGGCCACCCCGAGGTCTTCGTCGTCGGCGACATGATCAGCCTCGACAACCTCCCCGGCGTCGCCCAGGTGGCCATCCAGGGCGCGAAGTACGCCGCGAAGGAGATCGACGGTCGCCTCAAGGGCAAGGCGCCCCAGGGCCCCTTCAAGTACTTCGACAAGGGATCGATGGCGATCATCAGCCGCTTCCGTGCGGTCGCGATGGTCGGCAAGCTCCGCCTCAGCGGCGTCGTCGCCTGGCTGATGTGGCTCTTCGTGCACCTGATCTACATCACCGGCTTCAAGGGCCGCCTCACCGCCCTGCTGCACTGGACGATCTCGTTCCTGGGCCGGGGTCGCTCGGAGCGCACCACGACGGTGCAGCAGATCTTCGCCCGTCAGGCGCTCGAGCAGCTCGCCGGTGGCGCAGCCGCGCTCGTCTCCGAGCCGGGGGAGTATGACAAGGCTCGCGAGGAGGCTCGCCGCCGAGAGCTGGAGCAGCAGGCCGCCGAGGAGCAGCGCCTCACCGACGCCAACGCCCGCGGCATCAACACCCGCTGACGCGCGTACGTCCCCTTCGCCCCGCGCCACGGCGTCATACGGTGGGAGCCCTGGAGGGCTCCGTCCGTATGACGCCGTGGCTGGGGTGCGTTCCGCTCAGTCGTGCTGGTGGGCCTTGGCCACTTCCTCGGGCGGCAGGTCACGGACCCAGCGGGGCAGGATGAAGAGGCCGGTCGCCTCCGCGCAGACGGTGCCGTCGGCGGTGGTGATGTGGCCGCGGGTCCAGGTCTTTACGCCCTCGGTGCGGTCGTACCACGCCTCGATGCGCAACGGCGTGTTGAGCTTCGTGGGGGCCTTGTAGTCGATGCTCAGGTTGGCGGTCAGCCCCGGGTGGCCGCTGCGCATGGAGAGCTCGCCGAGGGCCTGGTCGAGCAGCATCGCGATGACGCCGCCGTGCATGTGGCCGGGAGGGCCCTCGTAGAGCGCGCCGGGCGTGAAGTCGGCCCACAACCGCATGCCGTCCCCGGCGACGGAGAAGCGCAGCGGCATGGCGGCGGCGTTGCGGATGCCGACGACGGTGTTGCCCCAGCCGCTGACGCCGGTGGGGGTGGAGCAGTGCTCGCCGTGGGTGCCGGGGATCTGGTCGGCGGCCAGGCGGGCGGTGATCGCCTCGATCTCGGCCTGCGCGCGAGCCAGCTCGTCGGCTCCGGCGTTCGTGCGCAGGGCCGTGTCGGCGAGGTCCCTGACGCTCTGGGTGAAGCTCTCGTAGAGCGCGACGGAGACGTCGCCCTGGGGGGATTCAGACATGAGTTCGAGTCTAGGTCTGAGCGTCCCCGCAGCCCGCCTCCAGAAGGGCCACTGCAAGGAGGATCACACGCCGGGCGGCGTGAGCCACGACAGTTCCGTAGGCCATTAAGTCTAGTTATATTCTCGACAACATGGATCTACTCTCAGGAGCGAGCATGGCTGCACGTGAGGTCACCACCTGTCACCGTCCCCGGGTCGTCGTCGTCGGCGCGGGCGCCGCCGGCACGCTCACCGCCCTCCACCTCCTGCGCACCGCCGGCCGCCGCTCCACCGGCATCGACGTGGTGCTCGTCGACCCCGCCGACCGCTGGGGCCGCGGCACCGCCTTCGGTACGCCCGACGCCGCGCACCTGCTCAACGTCACCGCCGCCGGCATGAGCGCCCTGCCGGAGGACCCCGGCCACTTCGTCGCCTGGCTCGACCGCGAGCTGCCCGAGGCAGCCGACCCCTACTCCTTCCAGCCGCGCCACCGCTTCGCGCTCTACCTCGACGACACCCTGGCCGACGCCCGGGCCGCGGCCCCGCTTGCGTCGCTGCAGCACGTGCGTACGCAGGCCACCGCGGTCCGCCGCACGGCCGACGGCGTCGCGGTGCGCACCGCCGACGGCCGCGAGGTCACCGGCTCCGCCCTCGTCGTCGCCACCGGGCTGCCCTCCGTCGGCCACGCGTGGGCGCCGCAGGAGCTGCGGGACAGCGCCTTCTTCGTGGCGGACCCGTGGGCGCCCGGCGCGCTCGACGTGGTGCGCCGCGACCGCAGCGGCCCCGCCGACGTGCTCATCGTCGGCACGGGCCTCACCATGGTCGACGTCGTCCTCAGCCTCTCCGGCCGGGACGCCCGCCCCGACCGGGTGCTCCACGCGATCTCGCGCAGCGGCCGGCTGCCCAAGGCGCACCTGCCCGTGCCCCGGCTCGCCACCATCCCCGACGTCTCCGACTGGGGCAGCACGCTGGAGGAGGTCCGCGCCGCTGCCCTGGCCCACGTCGAGCGGGTCCGCGAGGCCACCGGCGACTGGCGCCCCGCCGTCGACGGACTCCGCTTCCAGGTGGCCACCCTGTGGCAGCGGCTGAGCGAGGAGGACCGGCTGGAGTTCCTCGCCCGCGACGCCGGCGCCTGGGGCGTCGCCCGCCACAAGATGGCCTCGACCAGCGAGGAGCGTCTCGCCGCCCTCACCGGGCAGGACCGCCTGCTCACCACCTCGGCGGAGGTCCTCCAGGTCGAGCCGCTGCCCCGCGGCGGCCTGGAGGTCACCCTCTCCGACGGCACCACCCGCGAGGTCGGCTGGGTCGTCAACTGCACGGGCCCGCAGGGCGACGTGCGGCTGCTCGGCAACCCCTTCCTCGACGACCTCCTGCGGCCCCGACCCGGCGCGGCCCTGGCGACGGCGGCGACCGCAGGCATGGGCGTACGCACCGACGACGGTCGGGTGCTCGACGGCAACGGCTACTCCGACGCCCCGATCTGGACGCTCGGGGCGCTGCGCCGCGGGGAGCTGTGGGAGTCGACCGCCGTGCCGGAGATCCGGTCGCAGGCGTTGGCGGTCGCGACGCAGGTGCTCGACGCCGTGGCGCCGTTGCCGCGCCGGCTCGAGGACGGTCGCGTCGTCGGCGGCCACCACCCGGTGGCGCGTCCGCGCGACCCGCTCGGCCTGCCGCTGTCGACCACCTCCGAGGCGGCGGCGGCCTACAACCAGGGCCTCGAGCGGCTGATGCTGCTGCAGGACGGCGCCGAGGACAAGATCCGCGAGGCGACCGAGCTCGACCCGACCTTCGCGCTCGCCCACGCCGCGCTGGCGATGCTGGGCCACGAGTCCGGCGCCCGCACCGACGTCGCCGCCTCCCTCACCGCCGCCCACGAGGCGGTGCGCCGGCGGGGCGACGACCGCGAGGCCTCGCTCGTCGACGTGATCACCCGCCGCGTCCAGGACGTACGCCGCAGCGGCGCGCAGGCGCTCATGTCCCACGTCGCCACCTATCCCCGCGACGTCCTGGCGGTCTCCGCGGCGGTGCCGACGATCGCCTTCTCCGGCGTCGTCGACGTGCAGCGCGAGGCGTGGGACCTGGTCGAGGGACTGGCCCCGGCCTACGGCGACCACTGGTGGTACATCTCGCTCCTCGCCTTCACCCGGCAGGACCAGGGCCGCTCCGAGGAGGCGGGGCTGCTCGCCGAGGCGGCGCTCTCCTGCGAGCCGTCGTCGGGCCACGCGGTGCACGCGCTGACCCACGTGATGTACGAGACCGGGCAGCACGAGGCCGGGCGGGTCTGGCTCGACCACTGGGTGCGCGAGAGCGGCCGGTCGGCCTCCCACCGCGCCCACTTCGCCTGGCACTCCGCGCTCCACGACCTGGCGCTCGGTGACCTGGAGGCGCTGCGCGGCCGCTACTACTCCCAGCTCGCGCCGCCGACGGTCACGGGGGTGCGCTCGCTCGTCGACTCGGCGTCGCTGCTGTGGCGCTGGCGGGTCGCCGTCTCCGACTGGGACACGGCGACCTCCGGCCTGGCGGTGCCGCCCGCCTTCGCCGGCGAGACCGCGCCGCCGCCGGTCGCGCCCGTGCTGACGGGGCTCGACGACGCGCTACTGCTGCGGCCCGCGACGCCCTTCGTGGCGTTGCACTCGGCCTTCGCGCTGGCCGCGGACGGCGACACCGCCCGGTTGGAGCTGCTGCGCCACCACTGCGCCGGCTCGGGGGAGGAGGTCATCCAGACCGTCGTCGTGCCGGTCGTGGAGGCGTTGCTCGCCTTCGGGCGCGAGAACTGGTCGCGGGCCGTCGAGCTGCTCCGCGACGTGGAGCCCGTGCTGGTGCGCGCGGGCGGCTCCGCGGCCCAGCGCGAGATCGTCGAGGAGACGTTGATCCACGCGCTGACGCGTGCCGGGCGACCCGATGAGGCGGGCGAGGGGCTGCACCGGCGTCTGGACCGGCGTACGTCCCCGCTCGACCGCCGCCGCGCCGAGTCGCTGCAGGCGCGGGTGACCAGGGTGTGAGGTGGCGCGGTTAGGCTCACCGGCGGTCCCCCCGAACTGACAGGCCGCCGCGCGCGGTCGCGAAGGAAGTTGTCCCGTGCTGCTCGTCCTGCTCGCCCTTGGCTTCATGCTGCTCGCCGGCCTCATCACCCTGCCCACCTCGAGGTCGGGCGGTCCGGGTCGCATCGCTGCCTTCGCGGTGCTCTCGATCGTGGGTGCCGCCGGTGCGCTCCTGCTCGACCACTCGGGCGTGCTGCCGACGCTCGGCATGGACACCGCCAAAGCGGAGAAGGCGCGAGACCTGATGATCGCGGACCTCGAGACCCAGGCCCAGGTCAAGGTCGTCGAGGCGCCCAGCGTCGAGGCGATCGCCGACACCGACGCGCCCGCGATCTGGCGCCTGGAGGAGGGCCTGACCCTGCTCTGCGCGGCCAGCGACTTCCCCGACTCCGCCGAGATGGCCTGCTTCGCCCCGGCCGTGCTGATCGCCGAGGGCGTCGACACCGACGCCGCGGTCACGCTCGACGAGTCCGACGCCGACGCCGCGCACTGAGCGCGCACCCCTACCCCTGGAGGTACCGATGGCCGACGCCGCTACCTACGAGAACGTCACGCTCGACCCGCGCGCCAACGTCTACTTCGACGGCGCCTGCGTGAGCCACACCTTCTTCACCGCCGACGGCACCCGCAAGTCCGCGGGCGTCATCCTGCCGGCCTCGTTGGAGTTCGGCACCGGCGCGCCCGAGGTGATGGAGCTCCACACCGGCGCCTGCCGGGTGAAGCTCGCCGGCTCCGAGGAGTGGGTCTCCTACGGTGCGGGCGACTCGTTCGCGGTGCCCGGCGACTCGTCCTTCGCCATCGAGGTCACCGAGGCGCTCTCGTACGTCTGCCACTACGGCTGACGGAAGCCCCGCGGCTCACTCCGCCTCGACGACGGCGTCGCAGTCCGCGGCGACCGCCCAGCGCTCGTTGGTCGCCGCGCGCACCGTCCCGGTGTCGTCCGCATCCTCGCCCTGCCACTCGGCCGTGACCGCGGTGACCCGCGCGACCGTGTCGCCGGCGAGCACGGCGTCGTCGAACCGCAGCCGCATCATGACCTGGACGTTCTCCCCCTCGGTGGGGGCCCAGAAGTCGTCGGCCTCGAGGTCGGCGGCGGGGGAGTACTGCCGGATGCTGATGAGCTCCTGCCGGTCGGCCCACGCCGCCAGGCCGCTGTGGTCGATGCGGCCGCCGAAGTTGGTGGGCCGAGCGACGTAGGCCTGACGGACCTCCACGCCCTCGCCCTCGACCCCGAGCGTGACACCCGTGAGGTCGTCGTCGAGCACGCGGACCTGCGCGGCGGTCCACGCCCAGTCGCGGTCGGCGCGGGCGCGCTCCTTGAAGCAGGAGACCCCCTCACCGTGGGGTGACACCGTCACGGGCGCGGCGTCCTGGGTCGACTGCCCGCTGGCCGGGGCGTCGTCCCGCGTCGCGGGGTCGTCGCCGGAGCCAGCGGTGCAGGCCGCCAGGGTCAGCACGGAGGTCGCCACGAGGACGGTCGTCAGCTTCATGTGTTTCTCCTATGTTAAGCGGCGGCTGCGAGTCCAGTCGCAGCGCGGGCTTGGTGGTCGGTGGTGAGGTGGTTGAACACGATCCGGGAGAGG
>NZ_JADCSA010000171.1 GCF_015070385.1 Nocardioides malaquae
ACTTAGTATGAGCGAGGAGTAACACAATATATGGTAGTGTATACGTAAGTTCGACGTGGAGACTGAACTGAACTGTCATTCCTGTCATCCCTCCCCTTTCATATCATTATCTTCGTCCCAATCAGATCGGCCCAAATCATGTCTGTGCCCTTTAAAAGGATGTCGCTTCCTTCCGTATCTCACTCTGTTCTTTTTCGTGCAGGTCAGGCAGCATGTCAGACGCGGAGTCGCGTAGCACCACCCGTCGCAGCAACAGGCTAGCAGCAGCAGAGTTTAACCCATGGCCAGACGAGAGAATTATCGACACTCTCGCAGAACACGGCGTCAATCCAGAACCGGGCT
>NZ_JADCSA010000172.1 GCF_015070385.1 Nocardioides malaquae
GTTCTAGTGGGTGTGCATTGACTTTCAGTGGACTGGTCGGCCAGTTTGCTACTGCGGTCCTGAAAGCCAGCCAGGGACCGCTACGAGACGCGGGGGCTCCCCCTATTGACACCCGGCAATGATAGCTGTTCCTCGGATAAAAGGGACAATGCGGTGGGTGTCACTGGATGATACAGCGGCTTTTTTCGCTGTTTCCACTACTTGCTGGTCACATATCATTTCATTTCAGTCCATAAATATACCTTGTCAAATCATCGTTAATGTTAAATATTTAGCCGTTAATTAAAAATAAATAAAATTAATTCGGGGTTTCAGCAGCCCTCTGTTCTGTCCGAGTCCTG
>NZ_JADCSA010000173.1 GCF_015070385.1 Nocardioides malaquae
AAAGGATCGACCAATCAGAAGAGGGGGCGGGGCTAAGTTGCACCAATTAATGTCAAGGAGTGACAAGGAGTCTAAATCAAGTTGAATGACAAAACCCACAAGTCTGTACGACAAACAGTCCATGAATAAAGCTGAAAAAAGGATCGACCAATCAGAAGAGGAGGCGGGGCTAAGTAACACCAATTAAAAGTGGACGCTGAACCAAGTCTATTGGTACGACCCGCAAGTCTGTACGTCAAACGGTTCATGAGTTCTAGCCAAATAAAGGATCGACCAATCAGAAGAGGGGGCGGGGCTAAGTTGCACCAATTAATGTCAAGGAGTGACAAGGAGTCTAAAT
>NZ_JADCSA010000174.1 GCF_015070385.1 Nocardioides malaquae
CAGGCCAATGTTATTAAATTCACATAAACGGTGTATCTCTAACTCTAAGACAAAGAAAGTGATCTAACTCTAATTTTTCTGTTCTGGGTGAAAGAAAATGCGATTGCGGATCGCCATTTTGGTTTTGATTACATTTACAAGGAGCCTTGGAAATAAGGTAAAACAATGAAAAAAATCTGGCGCTAGCTACTGAATTAGTTAATTATATACCTGGCACCAAATGAGTTAAGTTTGTATCACTATACTTGAGAGGACATAGACATTTTAGGACCATGATTTCATGAATCGCTTTTAAAAAAAAAAAGTCTTTGCCATTTACCCTATAGCTGAACATACAGCT
>NZ_JADCSA010000175.1 GCF_015070385.1 Nocardioides malaquae
CCCCCTACCCTTTCCCTCTGCCTCCCCCCATCTGACACAGAGAGACAGAGTTAATGAGGGACAGCGCACGGTGAAATCTGTGTAAAAGGAGACGGCTGGCCTCCGTCGCAGACACAGAGATTGAAAAAAGAAAGAAAGAAAAGATCTCATCACTTCATCCACTTAAAAGAAGAGCTGCGTCCTAATGGAATCAACCTGCCCAGTGTGACATCATCTATATGTGACCGCGGCAGTGGTGGAAAGTAACTAAGCATATGGTATTTTTCTTACTTTGTAGGAGTAGGAGACTCAATTGACTCTTAGCTGCGCCTCCCCCAAATCGTGCTTGTCCTATCCAAGT
>NZ_JADCSA010000176.1 GCF_015070385.1 Nocardioides malaquae
AGTTTGCGCTGGGGTCGGTTTATACCTGGAGCCTGTTTAATGGCGCGCTTTCCGCCAAGCTGGATGCGCCGGTAAGCCAGGTCGCTTTCTCTTTCGGCTTGTTAAGTCTGGGGCTGGCAATTTCGTCTTCTGTTGCGGGCAAATTACAGGAACGTTTTGGCGTTAAACGCGTCACCATGGCTTCCGGCATTTTGCTGGGATTAGGCTTCTTCCTGACAGCGCATTCTGACAACCTGATGATGCTGTGGTTAAGCGCCGGTGTGCTGGTGGGACTGGCAGATGGCGCGGGTTATCTGCTGACGCTCTCTAACTGTGTGAAGTGGTTCCCGGAGCGTAAAG
>NZ_JADCSA010000177.1 GCF_015070385.1 Nocardioides malaquae
CACACACTGGAAATAGTAGCCACATTCTTTACTGGAGTAAAAGTATCAATACTGCAGTCCCAAATTCAAAATGGACTTGAGTAAAAAAGTATGAAAGTATTGGCATAAAAATGTACGTAAAGTACCAATTGTAAAAGTACAACGTGTTTGACAATCGATCTATACTGTAAAAAAGTGATCTACAAGCTCACAACGCGTCACATCGTGACGCGTTGTGAGCTTGTAGATCAGCTATTTTCAGCATGCAACCAAGTGTAAAATCGACGCCATCAAGGCACTGCCAAAGTACATTTTTGTTAAGTCGTATGGTAGCCATGTCGTTCTGTCGGCCACAGAGTT
>NZ_JADCSA010000178.1 GCF_015070385.1 Nocardioides malaquae
TAATTTGTAGATGGCTTCTGGCACGGTTCTTCAGTGTTTTTACCTTATTTTTGAGTCTCTTTAAGTGAGTAAATGTAATCTGAGTATTTCTGGTTTCATCATATTTTCTTTCGCCCAGAACAGAGAAATTACAACCGCGGCGATGAACCGCGCGTTTGAATCAACAACGTAATCTGGAGTTAGATTAAGAGATACAGCCGTTTTAATAAAATGATTAGCATTGGCCTGGATGGCCCGGCGCGATCTCACTTCCCGTCTTCTGGCCCTGCATCGTCCGACTCTCGGTTTTTTTTTTTTTTTTTTTTTACCTCCGACGCGATTAAATGGGCTTACACTGCT
>NZ_JADCSA010000179.1 GCF_015070385.1 Nocardioides malaquae
GATATAGCTGCGTGCATTCTGCAGGCTGCAGCTCCTTGTTGTAAAGTTGTGTGGGCAATAGACGCCCGAATACAATATAAAAACTAATCAACCAAAACCAAGTAAAAACCGGCGCGCGCGTTTCGTTCGGGGTATGACAACGGGCCTTTAAACTTCAAACATAAAGTTATCTGCGACATGGTCTACCGCAGGGGTGTCCAAACTTTTTTCAAAGGGGGCCACATTAGAAAATATTGAAACAGCCAAGGGCCGATCTATATAATTTGCTTTCGATCGGACCATGACAGTCCCACACTTATTTAACTATCATCGTCAATATTTAACCACTTAAACCCCA
>NZ_JADCSA010000180.1 GCF_015070385.1 Nocardioides malaquae
CGTGGATCCCAGGAATTTGAATCCAGTGTTTGTCTCCCTAAGCCCGCTTGGCCCCCGCCTTAGAGCACCCGCCACCACCACCAGCACCATGTCGCCGAATATCACGGAGCTGCTATACGGTCGTGGCTTCTGTGTGTGTGTGTGTGTGCCAACGACATTAAAGGGATATCCAGTTTTTATTTTTTTAGGTTGCTTGATTCAGTATATTATCAGACATTGTCAAGTCATTGTAACAACTCCATTCTAACTTCCAACTCCATTTTAACATCCGTCTTTGGTTCTCTGGTTCTGGTGAGGGCATACCTCTCTTTAAAAGTAGCAGCTACTCTCCCTGGG
>NZ_JADCSA010000018.1 GCF_015070385.1 Nocardioides malaquae
TACCGGCTCGTGGAGAGCTGGGTGTTGAGGTCGATCACCGGCAGGATCCGCACCTCGGTGTGCGTGCCCCGCACCCACGACCGGACCTGGGACAGCAGGGCGAGCTTCTGGCCGTTCTCCAGGAACCCGATCGGGTTGATGCCGGTGGTGCCGTCGGGCTGGACCTCGGCGGTGAAGTGCAGGTGCAGGTCGACCCGCCGCGCCGTGCGCTGCACCAGTTCCCCGGTTGAGTCAGTGGTGCCAGCCGCAGTGCCAGCGCTGCCTGCGTCGACGTCCTCACCTCCGGACTCAGCGCTGGCGAGATCGAGCGAAGTCTGCTGCCTTGCCAGCTCACCCAGGGTCATCGACCGCCGCACGTCCAGCGAGGCAGTGGACCCAGCGGCCTTGAGCGCAGCAGCCCCCGCCGAGAGCGCTTGGGTGAGGTCGTGACCGTCAGCGTTGCTCACCTCGGCCTCGATGCGCATCGACCCGGCGAACGGTCCGACCGGGGTGTGGATGTGCACGTACCGACCGTCGTTGTCCTCATCCCGTTGCTGCTCCTGGGCCGCCAACCCGTAGAGCTCGATCGCCTGGGCCACAATGCGTTCCATCTGCGCGCGGCCGATCTTCTCCAGGAACGGCGCCACCTGCGCGTCGATCCACGCCATCGCCTCCGGCGACAAGGCCGGGTCGCAGTGGATCGTCGCCTCGGCGACCTGCTTGGCCCGCCACACCGGCACCAAGCCGGACTGCACCCGCTTCCACACCCGCGGCAGCCGGTGGACCATCTCGATCGCCTGGCCGATCAGTTTCTTCGCCGCATCCGTCGAGACCCCCAGCGCAGCCCCGAGCTCGGGGATGCAGAACTCCGCCACCAACGGGGTCCCGTCACCGGAGATCGGCTCATCACCCAACGGGTGGTGGAACGTGGCCGCGTTCCAACCGTCCTCGTCCGCGGGGTGCGCGACCGCCCACTCGTACGCAACCGCCAACAGGTTCGCCTCTGCCCGCCGCGACGCCGCCTCCTCCCGACGCGCAGCACCAAGCAGCTCCGCAGCGGTCAGGTCACCCAGCTCGGGGGCAACGGTGGTGGTGGCTTCCATGACTCAACCCAACAGGAGCCCACCGACAACTTTCGGGCCTGCAGCTGATGAGCGGTGCAGCGCTCGCCCACCCCGCCACCTACGCTCTTCTCGTGACTGACACCTTCCGCTGCACCGCAGCCGCCAGCCTCGCCGGCGAGCCGATGGTCGGCACCGCGCCGGAGGACGCGAGCTACCTGCTCGTCGAGTACGCAGGCGCCTGGGGCCGCAAGGCGTTGGCCGAGTCGCGCCTGCCCGAGGAGGTGCGCGAGCGCCTCGGGGGCCTCGATGCCCGCGTCCTGCTGATCCGGCGCCACGGTGGGCTGAGTGGCCCCGGGGTGCGGATCTTCACCGTCCAGGTCACCCCCCAGGACTGCACGATCGAGACCGGCCTGCTGCGGGAGGTGACTGACCTCCTCCACCTCGACCTCGACCGGGTCGGCGCCGGGGAGCACCTCGGGCTCACGACCTACGAGCACGACCTCCACCTGGTCTGCACCAACGGCAGCCGCGACCTGTGTTGCGCCGAGCTCGGCCGACCGGTCGCTGCCGCGCTCTCCGCCCGCTGGCCGGAGGAGACGTGGGAGGTCACCCACCTGGGTGGGCACCGGTTCGCCTCGACCATGCTCCACTTCCCCAGCGCGCTCTGCCTGGGCCGCCTCGACGCGGAGACCGCCGAGCTCACGGTGGAGGAGATCCAGGCCGGGCGCCACCCCGTCGGCTTCAGCCGAGGCCGCGTCGGCGTGAGTGAGCCGGCGCAGGTCGCGCAGGTGCACGTCGTCGAGCAGACGGCGCTCGACACCCTCGGGGCGGTGACGGTGCTCGAGGAGGAACGCGGGGTCGTACGCCTCTCCGCTGGGGGCCGCGAGTGGCAGGCGGCCGTGCGCACCACGAAGTCCGACCCCCGCCGGCAGAGCTGTGGGGAGACCTTCGAGAAACCTGCTCGCATCCACACCGTGGTCGCCGCCGGGATCGTGGAGTGACTCGACCGACGTCGGTGACCGCGTGACCTGGGTCCGCCTCCTGCGCGGCATGCGCATGGACACCTCGCCGGTGCGCGAGTCGCGCGACTTCACCCTGCTGCTCGCGGCCGGCACGGTCTTCGCCTTCGGCGCGATGATCACCTACGTCGCGATCCCCTTCCAGGTCTACCGGCTCACCGGCTCCAACCTGATGGTCGGACTCATCGGGATCGTCGAGCTGGTGCCCCTCATCGTCTTCGGTCTGTGGGGCGGCGCCCTGGCCGACCACTTCGACCGGCGTCGCCTGCTCGTCGCCTGCGGCCTGGGCCAGTTCGTCTGGGTGGGCCTGCTGGCGCTCAACACCTTCGTCGGCGAACCGCGGCTGTGGGTGCTCTTCGTGCTCGCCGCCCTCCTCACCTCGACCGCAGCGCTGCAGCGACCCAGCCGCGAGGCGTTGATGCCGCGTACGGTGCGCCACGACCAGATCGCCGCGGCCCAGGCGCTGACCAGCTTCGGCGGCCAGATGGGGGTGCTCGCCGGCCCGCTCGTCGGCGGTCTGCTGATCGCCTACGTCGGGATCGGGTGGTGCTTCGTCATCGACGCCCTCGGCCTGCTGGTCGCCACCGCGCTCTACGTCGCGATGCGTGCCTACCCGCACACGGCCGAGACCACCCCGCCGAGCCTCGCGAGCATCGTCGAGGGCATCCGCTACGGCATCGGTCGCCGTGACCTGCTCGGCACCTACACCGTCGACATCGCCTCGATGTTCCTGGCGATGCCGGTGGTGCTCTTCCCGGCGCTGGTCGAGGAGGTCTACCGCGCCCCCGAACGCCTCGGACTGCTCTACGCGGCCGGCACCATCGGTGCGGTGCTCGCCACCGCGACGTCGGGGTGGATCGGCCAGGTGCACCGGCACGGGGCTGCGATCACGGTCGCCGCGGCGGGGTACGGCCTCTGCGTCGCGATCGCCGGCCTGAGCCCCTCCTTCTGGATCGCCTTCGTCTTCTTCGCGCTCGCCGGCTTCTCCGACATGGTCTCGGCGATCTTCCGCGGCACGGTCTGGAACCAGACGATCCCCGAGCAGATGCGGGGCCGTCTGGCCGGCATCGAGATGCTGTCGTACTCCCTCGGTCCACGCGCCGGGCAGGTGCGCGGGGGTCTCGTGGCCGACGCCTGGAACGTGCGTGGGGCGGTCGTCTCCGGCGGCCTGGCCTGCGTCGTCGGGGTGGCTGCGACGGCCGCCGCACTGCGTACGTTCTGGGCCTACGACGCGCGCACCGACCCGCACGCCGTCGCGGAGCGGGAGTCGCGATCGGCCCGTGGCGTGGGGTGAGGAACCCCTTGGCCGTCGGGACGTCTCATCGTTGGGCGTGACCACCACGGGGGTGGAACAATGGCCCACGTCCGAACCAGCAGTTGAGGAGCAGCACCCGTGAGCGATCGTCCGACCCCGACCGGGGAGCGCCCCGTCCTGGCCGGCCTGCTCGCGCTCACCGCCGTGGCCGTCGTCGTCGGCCTGCTGGCCGGCGTCACCATGCTGATGGGCACCAAGATCCTGGGCATCAGCGGCGCCGACGGCTCGGGCAGCGGTGAGGCCAGCTCCGGCGAGACGCTCTTCCTGCCGGAGCCGGAGAAGACCGAGCGCCCCGACGGTCCGCTGATCACGCTCGACGTCGACCCGACGCAGGCCCCCTCCGGTGACGAGGCCGACGAGAAGGCGGCCGAGAAGAAGAAGAAGAAGGCCGCGGCGCGGGACAAGATCACCCTCAACGCCGGCCAGACCTCCGTGTCGGCCATGCAGCGCATCGACCTGACCGGCACCTACCCGGCCGGCAGCGGCGCGATCCTGCAGGTGCAGCGCTTCGAGGGCGGCTCGTGGGCCGACTTCCCGGTGACCGTCTCGGTCTCCAACGGCGTCTTCGGCACCTACGTGATGACGGGGCAGAGCGGCGAGACCCGCTTCCGGATGCTCGACACCGACTCCGGCAAGGCCTCCAACTTCGTCACCGTCACCATCAGCTGACGCTTCCGTCAGCCGACGCTGACGCCTCCGTGGTGACCGGGCTCACGCCCCTTGCCACCGACCCCTGGGAACAACCCCGCCTCCACCTCCGTTGGACCCCATGAACGAAGTTGAGCCAGATCGACTCAACCTAGTTTGCCTCCGGCGGCGCAGGTGCGCACAATGGCGGCATTCCCCAGATTTCCCGGCACCCTGCCGGGCAGTGACAACGGAGGTTAAGCAATGGCACGTGCTGTCGGAATCGACCTCGGTACGACGAACAGCGTCGTCGCCGTCCTCGAGGGTGGCGAGCCCACCGTCATCGCCAACGCCGAGGGCGCCCGCACCACCCCGTCGGTGGTCGCGTTCTCCAAGTCCGGCGAGGTCCTCGTCGGTGAGGTCGCCAAGCGCCAGGCGGTGACCAACGTCGACCGCACCCTCAAGTCGGTCAAGCGCCACATGGGCACCGACTGGAAGACCGCGATCGACGACAAGTCGTTCACCCCCCAGCAGATCAGTGCGTTCGTGCTGCAGAAGCTCAAGCGCGACGCCGAGGCCTACCTCGGTGAGCCGGTGACCGACGCCGTCATCACCGTGCCCGCCTACTTCTCCGACGCCCAGCGCCAGGCCACCAAGGAGGCCGGCGAGATCGCGGGCCTCAACGTGGCGCGCATCGTCAACGAGCCCACCGCGGCGGCGCTGGCGTACGGCCTCGACAAGGGCGACGACCAGACCATCCTCGTCTTCGACCTCGGTGGCGGTACGTTCGACGTCTCGTTGCTGGAGATCGGTGAGGGCGTCGTGGAGGTCAAGGCGACCTCCGGTGACAACCACCTCGGTGGTGACGACTGGGACCACCGCGTCGTGCAGTGGATGGTCGAGAAGTTCAAGAACGCCAACGGCGTCGACCTCTCCGCCGACAAGATCGCCGCGCAGCGCCTCGAGGAGGCCGCCGAGAAGGCGAAGATCGAGCTCTCCTCCTCGTCCGAGACCCACATCCACCTGCCCTACATCACGCACGGTGAGTCCGGTCCGCTCCACTTCGAGGAGAAGCTGACCCGCGCGGAGTTCCAGAAGATCACCGCCGACCTGCTCGAGCGCACCAAGCAGCCCTTCAAGAACGTCCTCAAGGACGCCGGCGTCTCCGTCTCGGAGATCGACCACGTCGTCCTCGTCGGTGGCTCGACCCGCATGCCCGCGGTGACCGAGGTCGTCAAGGAGCTGCTCGGTGGCAAGGAGCCCAACAAGGGCGTCAACCCCGACGAGGTCGTGGCCCTGGGTGCCGCCCTGCAGGCCGGCGTGCTCAAGGGCGAGGTCAAGGACGTGCTGCTCCTCGACGTCACCCCGCTCAGCCTCGGCATCGAGACCAAGGGCGGCGTCATGACCACCCTCATCGAGCGCAACACCACCATCCCGACCAAGCGCTCCGAGGTCTTCACCACCGCCGACGACAACCAGCCGTCGGTGGAGATCAAGGTCGCCCAGGGCGAGCGTCAGATGTGGGCGCAGAACCAGCCCCTCGGCAACTTCGAGCTGACCGGCCTCCCGCCGGCCCCGCGCGGCGTGCCGAAGATCGAGGTCACCTTCGACATCGACGCCAACGGCATCGTCCACGTGACGGCCAAGGACCAGGCCTCCGGCAAGGAGCAGTCCATGACCATCTCCGGTGGCTCGGCCCTGAGCAAGGACGACATCGACCGCATGGTCAAGGAGGCCGAGCAGTACGCGGAGGAGGACGCCAAGCGTCGTGCCGCCGTGGACGCCCGCAACCAGGCCGACTCGCTCGTCTACACGACCGAGAAGTTCCTCGCCGACAACGACGAGAAGCTGCCCGAGGACGTGAAGACCGAGGTCACCGCCGACGTCGCGGCCCTCAAGGAGACGCTCGCGAAGGAGGACGCCGACGCCGACGAGATCAACGCCGGCGTGACCAAGCTCAACGAGTCGAGCCAGAAGATGGGCGCCGCGCTCTACGCCGCTGCCGAGGCCGACCAGGCCGCTGCGGGGGGCAACGACGAGTCCACCGGTGCGGGCGACGACGACGTGGTCGACGCCGAGATCGTCGACGAGGCCGACGAGGGTGAGTCCAAGTGACCGACTCCCACGAGTCGACCGACGAGCAGGTCGAGGACGCGGTCGGGTCGGTGGACCCGGCCGCGGCCGCGGCCGACGACGAGGCCACCGGGCCGGTCGACGCCGAGGGCGCCCCCGAGGGTGACTCCGGTGCCGACGCCGACCCGACGGCCGACCTGCAGCGCCAGCTCGACGAGCGTACGCAGGACCTGCAGCGGCTCCAGGCCGAGTACCTCAACTACAAGCGCCGGGTCGAACGCGACCGGGAGCTGCTCACCGAGAACGCGGCCTACAAGGCGCTCACCCCGGTGATCGAGGTGCTCGACACCGTGGACCGGGCTCGCGAGTCCGGCGAGGTCGAGGGCGGCTTCAAGGCCGTCGTCGACCAGCTGGAGCGGGCCGTGGCCCAGGCCGGCGTCACCAAGTTCGCCGAGCCCGGTGACCCGTTCGACCCGCAGCTGCACGAGGCGCTCAGCCACATGGGCACCGACGCCGACGTCGAGGTGACCACCGTGAAGGTGGTCGCCAGGGCCGGCTACCGGATCGGGGAGCGCGTGGTGCGCGCCGCCCAGGTCCTGGTCGTCGACCCGGCCGAGGGCTGAGCCCCAGCACCACCCCCGCAACACCCCCGCACCATCCCCCCGCGAAACTGTCGAGTTGATGCGCCCCGCCACGGCGTGTCGGCGCATCAGCTCGACAGTTTCCGGGGGCACCACCGCAGACTTCCAGGAAGGAGGGCGAGCAGATGGCAGCCACCGACGGCATGCGCGCCGACTGGGCGCAGAAGGACTTCTACCAGGTCCTCGGCGTGAAGAAGGACGCCGACGCCGCAGACATCAAGAAGGCCTACCGCAAGCTCGCCCGCGAGAACCACCCCGACTCCAACCCCGGCGACGAGGCGAAGGCCGAGACGTTCAAGCAGGTCGCCGAGGCCTACGACGTCGTCGGCGACCCCGAGAAGCGCAAGAAGTACGACGAGATGCGCTCGCTCTACGCCGCCGGCGGCGTGGGTGGCGGCTTCGGTGCCGGCCACGCGGGCGGCTTCGACCTCAACGACCTCTTCGGTGACCGCGCCGGCCGTGGCGGTGGTGGCGGCTTCGGTGACGTCTTCTCCGACCTCTTCGGCGGCGGCGGTGGCCGTCAGCGGGCCCCGCGGGCCCGTCGCGGTCAGGACGTCGAGACCACCGCGACCATCAGCTTCACCGATGCCATCGACGGCGTCACCATCTCGCTGCGCCTGACCTCCGACGCAGCCTGCGGCACCTGCCGCGGCACCGGGGGCAAGCCCGGCACCAAGCCCCATGTCTGCGCGGTCTGCGACGGCGCGGGCTCGGTCAACACCTCCGCCGGCGCGTTCTCGATGAACGAACCGTGCCCGGCCTGCGGCGGCCGACAGCTGCTCTACGACGAGCCCTGCCCCACCTGCCGGGGCACCGGTCGCGGTGTCTCGGCCCGCACGATCCAGGCGAGGATCCCCGCCGGGGTCAAGGACGGGCAGCGCATCCGCCTCAAGGGCAAGGGCGGCCAGGGGGAGAACGGCGGTCCAGCCGGCGACCTCTTCGTCACCGTCAAGGTCGGCTCCCACCCGATCTTCGGGCGTACGGGCGACAACCTCACCCTCGACGTGCCGATCGCCTTCGACGAGGCGGCGCTGGGGGCCGAGGTGAAGATCCCGACCCTGGGCGGCGCCCCCGTGACCCTGAAGATCCCCGCCGGCACCCCCAGCGGCCGCACCTTCCGGGTGCGCGGCAAGGGCGTGACGCGCCGCGACGGCACCAAGGGCGACCTGCTGGCCACGGTCGCGGTCCACGTGCCCGCCACCCTCGATGCGGCTGCGCGCGAGGCCGTCGAGGCCTACCGTGAGGCGACGGCAGGACGAGCCCTGAGGACGAACCTCTTCCAGGAGGAGTGATGAGCAGCTTCGGTGTCCCCTCGCCCGACGCGGCGGTCTACGTCATCTCCGTCGCCGCCGAGCTCACGGGCCTGCACCCGCAGACCCTGCGCACCTACGAGCGCATGGGGCTCATCACCCCCGGGCGCACCGGGGGCGGTGGTCGGCGCTACTCGCACCGGGACCTGGAGCTGCTCCGTCGCATCGCCGACCTGACGGCGTCCGGCATCGGCCTCGAGGGCGTACGCCGCATCCTCGAGCTCGACAACCGGGTCACCGCCCTGCAGTCGGTCAACGCCGACCTGCAGGCGGAGCTGCAGGCCACCCGCGAGGCGCTGCGTCAGGCCCAGGCGGCCCTGCAGTCGATGAGCCGCCCGGCGGGGCCGAGCCGACTGCCCGCCGTACGCCAGAGCGCCGGCGGGTCGTCGGTGGTGGTGTGGCGCCGGGGTCTGGGCTGACCCACTGAGCCGCTGCCCGCTGAACGGGCGCGGCGTGGCGTGGCCCTCAGCTCTCGAGGGCGGTGGTGCCGAAGTCCTTCACGAGCGGGTAGGGACGGACCGGACGCACCGCGCCGCCCTCGGCCACCTGGATCAGGTGGTCGGCGATAGTGCGAGCCGAGACGCCCTTGACGATGTAGGCCCACGCGCCCTCCTGGAGCGCCGCCTCGGTCATGTAGGTGGCGCTGATGGCGGAGCAGACCACGACCTTCGTGGTGGGGCAGTCCTCGTAGATGAGGGGCAGGATCTCCAGGCCCCCGATCTCGGGCATGTGCAGGTCGAGCACGACGATGTCGGGCTGGGTGGCCTTGATCAGCTCCATCGCTGACTCCGCGTCGCCGGCGTCGCCCGCGACCCGGAAACCGGCCGACTCGAGCGCCACCCGCAGGACGAACCGCACCTCGTCGTCGTCGTCCACGATGACGGCGGCGACCTGGTGACCGCGCAGGTGGCGGATCACGACCGGCTCGGGCTCGGTCAGGGGCGCGGGCGCCTCGACCTCCACCTCGGCGGGCTCGTCGGTCTTCTTGCGGAACAGCTTCACTGGCTCTACCTCCCTAGGTCCGGCCATCTTGGCATGCCGACCCGGCCAGCGTGATCAGAATCGCACAGGCGTCGCCTCGGGTCAGGGGAGTCTGCGCCCAGGTCAGCCGTCGGGGGAGGAGTCGTCCCGTTGCTCGGCCGGCTGCTCCGACCGGCCGCGCGTGGCCGGGTCGCGGTCGCTGCGCTGCGCCCGGTTGTCAGCGATGCGCTGCAGCATGGCGTTGTAGGCCTCCAGCTCGGCGTCGTTGTCGCGGTCGGCCTGCCGGTCACGCTGGCGGGCGGCGCGGGTGTCCGAGCGGAACCACTGGAAGAGGAGCACGATCGCCACCAGCAGCAGCGGCACCTCGCCCAGGGCCCAGGTGAGGCCGCCGGCCAGCGACTGGTCGGCGAGCAGGTCGGTGGCGTAGGGCCGGTCGATGAGCGTGTAGTACTCCTCGCCGATGAGGGTCGTCGTGCTCATGACCGAGATCGCGAAGAAGGCGTGGAAGGGCGCCGCCAGCACGAGGAGCCCGAGGCGTCCCAGGTGCGGCACTCGACGCGGCAGGGGCGAGGTCCCGATGATCACCTCGTAGTAGAGGAATCCGGCGAGCAGGAAGTGCAGCTCCATCAGGGTGTGGCCCAGGTGGATCGACATCAGCCAGTCGAAGAGGCTGGAGAAGTAGATCGCGTAGAGGCTGCCGACGAACATCACCGTGGCGAAGGCGGGGTTCGTCACGACCCGCGACCACCGCGAGCTGAGGAAGGCCAGCAGGAGCTGGCGCGGCCCGTCGCCGCCCTTGACGTCGGCACCCGGCAGGGCCCGCAGGGCGAGCGTGATGGGGGAGCCGAGCACGAGCAGCACCGGCGCCAGCATCGACAGCGCCATGTGGCTGGTCATGTGCACGCTGAACATCACGTGCGACCAGACGCCCAGGCCGCCCATGGTGGCGAAGGCGATCACCGCCATCCCCGCGAACCAGGCGACGGTCCGGCCCACGGGCCACCGGTCGCCGCGACGACGCAGCGTACGCAGGCCCACGAGGTAGCCCGCGAGGCCCAGACCGACCACAGCCAGGCCGAAGCCGGAGAGCTGCCAGGTGGTCAGCATCCCGGCGAGTGAAGGCTCGGGCGGCATCGGGTTGCCGATCAGGCTCTCGGCCTTGGTCGTGTAGGGCTGGCCGACCGGCGGAGGGGTGCGGGAGAGGGCGACCCCCAGGCCGGTGGCGGCCGCCATTGCGACGAGCTCCAGGGCAGTGAGGGCGGAGAACGAGCGCCAGACCGAGGGGCCCGTCATGCGGTCCCGCACCAGCCGCCGCAGGCGCACCGCGAGCAGTCCCACGACTCCGAGCACCACGACCTTCGCCAGGGTCGCCCGGCCGTAGCCACTGGTCACGAAGTCGGTCAGGCCGTCGAGCCGCACCCAGGCGCTGAGCACTCCCGACAGGCCCGTCACGGCGAAGCACCAGGCGGCCAGCGAGGAGAAGCGTCGAGCCGCCCGCAGCCGCGCCTCCGGGTCGCGGCGCAGGTGCCACCACAGCGCGAGCACCCCACCGGCCCAGACCACGGCGGCCAGCACGTGGAAGCCGATGGCGACGACCGCCGTCGAGTGGCTGCCGGCGGAGGCGGAGTGACCGGTGAGCAGGGGCGGCACCACCGCGGCGAGGGCCAGGACCAGGCCCAGGGCAGCGCGCCACGCCGTGGTGACCCAGGAGGTCCACACCAGCAGGAGCAGCACAAGACCGGCCTGCCAGGTCAGGGCCAGGCCCTGGTCGAAGTCGGTCAGGAAGGTCGAGAGCTCGCCGGGGCCGACCCGGGTCGCGGGCACGGCCAGGATGTCGGAGGTGGTCAGCCACGCGGTGGCGACGACCGACAGTCCCCACACGGCTGCTGCCCACCGAGCCACGGCGGCGGCACGGGAGGCGACCTCGGGCAACTCGTCACGCAGCTTGAGTGCGGTCAGCAGCGGGGCCACGAGGCTGCCGACGGCCACCACGGCCGCGACGTCACCGAGGAGCACCGCGGCCGGCAGGGCCCACGCGGTGAGGGCCCCGGCGTCGGGCAGCCCGGCAACGGGCTCGGCGAGCCCGCCGGCCAGCACGAGCACCGCGGCCATCGCGCCCACTCCCGCCAGCGCGGCGGCCGACAGGACCCAGAGGCGCTCGCGGGTCACGTCTGCTTCCGTCGTCGCACGGCGACGCCGACGCCGACCAGCGCGGCGAGCAGCGCGCCGAGCACGGCGACCGGGACCCAACGGGGGGCGGTGTCGGGCTCCTCGTCGGTCGGCCCCTCCTCGTCGGTCGGCCCCTGCTCGTCGGGAGAGGGGGTGCCCGTCGGCTCTGTCGCCTCGGGCTCGCCCTCGGGCGCCTCGACGGTGACGCGCACCTGCCCGGTGATCGGGTGGCCGTCGGAGGAGATGACCCGGTAGGCGATGGTGTGCAGGCCCGCCACCACGGCGGGGTCGACCGACTGGCGCACGCGGGTGCCGTCGACCACCGGGTCGCCGGACTGGAGGCCGGTGCCCTCCGGGTCGGTCACGATGACGGTGACCGGCTCGGCCACCTCCTCGCTGAAGGTCAGCACCACCTCCCCGTCGAACCCGGCGACGGTGGAGCCGTCCGCGGGGTCGGAGTCGACCAGCCCGGCGTGCGCGGCCGCGGGCGGCGCCCACGTGGTGGGGGTCGTCCCGACCAGGGACGTGCCGAGCAGCGCGGCGGTGAGCAGGACGCCCAGCAGCAGCGCGCGGGCGTACGCAGGACGGGTGCGGGTCATCGAAGGCTCCCTGACCGGGCTCGGAGGTTCGCCGGCGTCGGGACGCCAGGACACCTCCATGCTACGGAGCGGTCAGGCGTGGGGACGTCGTGGTGGCGAACGCCGAGGGCCCGGTGTGGTTGCCACCACACCGGGCCCTCGGGTCGTCCCGGGACGCCGAGCTGCTCAGCAGCCGCCGTGTGCGCCCTTCGGCAGCGACTTCTTGGTGGTGACCTTCTTGCCGCGCTTGAGGGAGAAGCTGCGGACCCAGTCGACGGTGCTCTTCGTGGTGGCCATCCGGGTGTCGGAGTCGCCGGCCATCATGATGCGCACGACCATGGGGCCCTTGGGCAGGGCCGCCTTCTTGCGCAGGGTCGCGGTGGGCTTGCCGTTGAGGTACCAGGTGATGTGCTTCTTGGTGACCTGGACCGCGTAGGAACTGGCGCCCGACGGAACGCGGCCGAGGCTCTTGCCCCAGGTCTTGCCGTTGGCGGCGCGGACGCCGATGCGCAGTGGGTTGCCGTGGCCCGCGGTCTCCCCGAGGACGATGCTGGGCACGCCGCAGACCTCGTGGGCCCGGTCGGCCGGCACGAGCTCGTAGCGCACCGAGTGCTTCTTGCCGCCGCCCAGGGGCGTGGTGCCGCCGCGCACCTCCCAGCGTCCGAAGCGGTCACCCTTGCCGGTCAGCGCGGCCCAGACGTTGCCGCGGGAGCCGTCGGGAGCGCTGCCGTAGCCCTCGCTGCGCAGCAGGATCGCGCCGTTGCGCGGGGTGACGCGGCCGGTGCCGTCACTGCCGTCGATCCAGTAGTTGGCTCCGCGGCCGCCGCGTGACTGGTCGGGGGCGGTGGTGAGGGAGTGCCCGAGCTCCCACTCGAAGCGCTGGGTGAGGCCGTCACGACCGAACCAGCCGTACTTGGAGTGGGCGTGGCTGCGGCCGCCGGAGTTCTTGGCGCCGCGCGCTGCCTGCTCGTCGACCGCGGTCGAGCCGCGCAGGGCGCGGGCGACGCCGACCTTGGTGCTGCTCGGCTCGGGAGTCACGTAGTGCGGGAAGGAGGCGGTCCAGCCGATCTGGTCGCCGTTCTCGCGCCAGTCCTCGGCGCGGACGCGGTAGACGTCGCCGTCGGCGCGGTGCACGGTGCGGAAGGTGGCGTAGCCGCGCGCGTCGCTGGCGGTGGTGGCGATGTTCTCCCACGTGATCGGGTCGACGCGGCGCTGGAGCGTCAGCGTGCGACCGGGCAGCAGAGGTGCCGGGAGCTCGGTGTAGCTGGAGAAGCCCTTGCCGATGGTGTCCACGAGGAACTCGAGGGGTTGGCCCACCACTCCCACGGAGGTCTGCTTGACCAGGACGTCCTGCGCCTTGGGGTGCGTGGTCACGTGGGGGGTGAGGTGCTTGCCGCCACGCACGCGGTAGCGATAGCCCTGGGGGCCGTCCATCGCGGCCGCGATCACCGTGAGGGTGAAGGAGCCGTCGGCCTTGGTACGTCCACGGGTCTCGGCGCGCGCCTTCCAGCTGTCGCCGATCCGACCCATGTGCTGCTCCACGACGACCCTGCGCTTGCCGCGAACGCCCAGGTTTCCAGTCAGGGTCAGCAGCGTTCCGCCGGTGATCTGGCCGGGGCCCGGCGAGACCTGCAGCGAGGCCGGCGCGGCGTGGGCCGCGGGCGTGCCCGGCAGGAGCGCGAGCGCCACGGCGAGGCCGACGACGGCAGCGGCGATCGCCAGCGCCCGGCGTTGGGCGGCGGCGACGAGTGGAGCCGGATGGGTGGTGGTCATGGTCTTCTCCCCAGGTGCGTCACGTGCGACGTCATGCCTTTCGAGAGTAGGGGAGGTCACGCCGACATACCGCATTTTGGGCAAAGTGAGCCACCTCATACCGAGCTGTCGAGGTTGAGTGGAACAGACTCAACTTTCCTGCCGTTGAGCAGGATGAGCCGTGAGCACGGTTCGGCGGTCGCCCAGGACGTACGGGTCGGGGAGACTGCTCCCAGGAGTCGCGTCGCCAGGAGGATCCCGTGAGCCAGTTCGGAGCTGACAAGTTCACCACCCGCAGCCGTGAGGCGATCGAGGCCGCGCAGCTGGCCGCCACCACCGGCGGCAACAGCCAGACCGAGCCGATCCACCTGCTGGTCGCGCTGCTGCGTCAGGAGGACGGCGTCTCGCGCAGCCTGCTGACCCGCTCCGGCGTGGAGGTCGCCGGCGTCGCCGCGCGTGCCGAGGCGGCCCAGGCCGCCCTGCCCAAGGCCACGGGCAGCACGGTGCAGCAGCCCGGCGCCTCGGCCGCCCTGACCCGCGTGCTGGCGGCTGCGCTCGACCTGGCCGGCTCGATGAAGGACGACTACGTCGCCAGCGAGCACCTGCTCGTCGCCCTGGCCACCGTCGAGTCGAGCGCGCAGAAGGTGCTGACCGACGCCGGCCTCACCGCCGACGGCCTGCGCGAGGCCGTCACCACCGTGCGCGGCAACCGACGCGTGACGAGCCAGGAGGCCGAGTCGACCTACGAGTCGCTCGAGAAGTTCTCCGTCGACCTCACCGCCGCCGCCGAGGAGGGCCGCCTCGACCCCGTCATCGGGCGTGATGCCGAGATCCGCCGGGTCGTTCAGGTGCTGAGCCGGCGCACCAAGAACAACCCGGTGCTCATCGGTGAGCCCGGCGTCGGCAAGACCGCCGTCGTCGAGGGGCTGGCCCAGCGCGTCGTCGCCGGCGACGTGCCCGACTCCCTCAAGGGTCGCCGCGTGCTCAGCCTCGACCTGGCTGCGATGGTGGCGGGTGCGAAGTACCGCGGTGAGTTCGAGGAGCGGCTCAAGGCCGTGCTCGAGGAGATCAAGCAGGCCGGCGGCCAGGTGATCACCTTCATCGACGAGCTGCACACCGTCGTCGGGGCGGGCGCCGGTGGTGACTCCGCGATGGACGCCGGCAACATGCTCAAGCCGATGCTGGCGCGCGGCGAGCTGCACATGATCGGGGCGACCACGCTCGACGAGTACCGCGAACGGATCGAGAAGGACCCGGCCCTGGAGCGCCGCTTCCAGCAGGTCTTCGTGGGCGAGCCGAGCGTCGAGGACACCATCCAGATCCTGCGCGGCATCCAGGAGAAGTACGAGGCGCACCACGGGGTGCGCATCACCGACGCCGCGCTGGTCGCCGCCGCCACGCTCAGTGACCGCTACATCACCGGGCGCCAGCTGCCCGACAAGGCCATCGACCTGATCGACGAGGCGGCCTCGCGGCTGCGGATGGAGATCGAGTCGTCGCCCGAGGAGATCGACCAGCTGCGCCGCAGCGTCGACCGGCTCAAGATGGAGCAGTTCGCGCTCGAGAAGGAGACCGACGACGCGTCGCGCGAGCGCCTCGAGCTGCTGCGCGGCGAGCTGGCCGACCAGGAGGAGGAGCTGCGTGCCCTGGAGGCGCGCTGGGAGCGGGAGAAGGCGTCGCTCGAGGGCGAGGGTGAGCTGCGCAAGCAGCTCGACCAGCTGCGCATCGAGGCCGAGCGGCTGGTGCGTGAGGGCGACCTGGCGAAGGCCAGCGAGATCCAGTACGGCCGGATCCCCGAGCTGGAGAAGCAGATCGAGGCGGCCGCGGCCGCCGAGTCGGGGCTCGCCGAGGCCGAGAAGCTCGTCGGCGAGGAGGTGGGCGCCGAGCAGGTGGCCGACGTGGTGGAGGCCTGGACGGGCATCCCCACCGGCCGCATGCTGCAGGGCGAGACCGCCAAGCTGCTGGAGATGGAGTCGGTCATCGGTGAGCGCCTCATCGGCCAGGCCGAGGCGGTCAAGGCCGTGAGCGACGCGGTGCGCCGCTCGCGCGCCGGCATCGCCGACCCCAACCGTCCGACCGGCTCGTTCCTCTTCCTCGGACCCACCGGCACCGGCAAGACCGAGCTGGCCAAGGCATTGGCCGACTTCCTCTTCGACGACGAGCGCGCGATCGTGCGCATCGACATGAGCGAGTACTCCGAGAAGCACTCGGTCTCCCGCCTGGTCGGTGCCCCTCCGGGCTACGTCGGCTACGACGAGGGCGGCCAGCTGACCGAGGCGGTGCGGCGCCGGCCCTACAGCGTGGTGCTGCTCGACGAGGTGGAGAAGGCCCACCCCGAGGTCTTCGACATCCTGCTGCAGGTGCTCGACGACGGCCGCCTCACCGACGGCCAGGGGCGTACGGTCGACTTCCGCAACACGATCCTGATCCTCACCTCCAACCTGGGTTCGCAGTACCTGGTCGACCCGTTGGTCGAGGAGTCGGTGAAGCGCGAGCAGGTGCTGGGCGTGGTGCGGGCCTCCTTCAAGCCGGAGTTCCTCAACCGCCTCGACGAGATCGTCACCTTCTCGGCCCTCACCCAGGACGAGCTGGCCCACATCGTCGACCTGCAGCTGGCGCTGCTGGAGAAGCGGCTGGCGGTGCGTCGGATCTCGATCGAGGTCTCCGACGAGGCGCGTGAGTGGCTGGCAGCGACCGGCTACGACCCCGCCTACGGTGCGCGGCCGCTGCGTCGCCTGATCCAGACGGCGATCGGTGACCCGTTGGCCCGGATGCTGATCGGCGGCCAGGTCGTCGACGGCGGCCGGGTGCGGGTCGACCGTGGTGACGACGGTCTGGTGCTCAGCCCGGCGTGAGCGTCCTGGCCGATTGGGGACACATGATGGAATGACGCCGTGAGTGAGCCGAAGGAACTGCCCCGTCCGCCCCAGGTCACGATGCTGGGTTGGATGATCCTCGTCGGCTCGCTCCTGGTCGTCGTCAACGTCTTCGAGGTGATCGGCGGCATCCGGTCGTTGGAGACCCGCGACATGCTGGAGGAGTACCTCTCCAGCGGTCCCGGCTCCGACCTGGGCTGGTCGATCGAGACCGGCGTGGTCGCCCTGCGTGTCACCGCGACGGTGGCCGCGGTCTGCGCCGGCGCGGCGGCCGTCCTGGGCTGGTTCGTGCTGCGGCGCAACCGGGGCGCGCGCCTGGGCCTGTCGGTGCTGGCGCTGCCGCTCTTCGCCACCGGGGTGGTGGCTGGAGGCTTCCTGTCGTCGCTGGTCGCCGCCTCGGTCGTGCTGCTGTGGATGCAGCCGGCCCGCGACTGGTTCGACGGCAAGCAGCCGCGGCCGGCCACGCCGCTCGGCCGCGACGACTCCGGGGCCCGCAACCCGTTCGCCCGTCCGGAGGCGACCTCGGGCGGTTCGGAGGGCGAGCGGCCCGACGACGAGCACCGGGTGCCGGCTCCGACCGGTGCCCCGGGGCCCTCGGCGGGCGGTCGCCCGGTCGAGGGGTTCGGTGACCGACCCACGTGGGGAGCCGGTACGCCCACGCCCGGCGTGAGCGCGCCCGTCACGCCCCCGGAGGGTCGCCGACCTGAGTCGCCGTACGGCCACGCGGCCGGAGGGGCGTACGGCCAGCCGGGCGGTCACGCGGCCGCGCCGGCGCCGGCGCCTGGGGTGCCCCAGGCTCCGGGCCCGGCCCCGTGGCCGGAGCAGCCTGCGCCGACCCGCCGACCCGGCGCGGTGCTGGTGGCCGCGATCCTGACCTGGATCTTCTCGGGCTTCGCCCTCGTCTCGTCGCTGGTGGCGGTGGGCGGGCTGCTGCTCGCCCCCGACCAGCTGCGCGGCGAGATCGACACCATGGTCGAGGACCTGCAGGCACAGGGTGGCCAGGGGCAGGAGATCACCGCCGACATGCTGATCGGCACCACCGTGCTGGTCGGCTCCGTGATGGCCGTCTTCTGCCTGGTGGCCTGCCTCGCGGCGCTGCTGCTCGTGCTGCGGCGCGCCCAGGGGTCGGTGCTGCTGATGATCACCTCGGCGTTCACCGCAGGCTTCTGCCTGCTCGCCGCCGTGGCGTCGCTGTCCCCGCTGCTGCTCCTGCCCGCCGTCGCCGCGGGTGTCGTCATCGCTCTGCTCGTGCGCAAGGACGTCCGCGCCTGGCTCAGGAGCCGCTGAGCGGTCCGGCTCAGGCGTGCAGGTCGGCTCGGGCCAGTTTGTCCAGCGCCTCGTCGAGCACCTCGCGCCGCTTGCAGAACGCCCACCGCACCAGGTGGCGGCCCGCCTCGACGTCGTCGTGGAAGGCGCTGGCGGGGATCGCGACCACGCCCGCCCGCTCGGGCAGCGCGTCGCAGAAGGCCGCGGCGTCCGACCATCCGAGGTCGGAGACGTCGGAGAGGGCGAAGTAGGTGCCCTGCGGCAGGTGGGTCGGCACGCCGAGGTCCCTGAGGCCGCCGACGAGGTGGTCGCGGCGCTCCCGCAGTGACGTACGCAGGGCCGCGGGGAAGTCGTACGCCTCGGTGAGGGCCACCGCCACGGCTGGCTGCAACGGGCCGCCCGAGGTGTAGGTGAGCCACTGCTTGGCCGTGGTCAGCGCAGCCACCAGGTCGGTGGGTCCGGTCGCCCAGCCCACCTTCCACCCGGTCAGGGACCACGACTTGCCGACGCTCGAGAGGGTCAGGGTCCGCTCGAACATGCCGGGCAGGGTGGCCAGCGGGACGTGCTCGGCGTCGGGGTCGAGGACGAGGTGCTCGTAGACCTCGTCGGTCACCACGGTCAGGTCATGGGTGGTCGCGACGTCGGCGACGACCTGGAGCTCTGCGCGGCTGAGCACCGTGCCGGTCGGGTTGTGGGGCGTGTTGAGCAGGATCATCGTCGTGCGCGGCGTGACGGCCGCCCGCAGGGCCTCGGCGTCCAGCCGGAAGTCGGGGGCTCGGAGGGTGACCGGGCGGCGCACCCCGCCGGCCATCTGGATCATCGCGACGTAGGAGTCGTAGTAGGGCTCGAGGACGATGACCTCGTCGCCCGGGTTGACGAGTGCGAGCAGGGCGGCCGCGATTCCCTCGGTCGCCCCGGTGGTGACGACGACCTGGCTGGTCGGGTCGAGCTCGAGGCCGTGGTGGCGCCCCTGGTGGGCTGCGACCGCCTCACGCAGGACTGGCAGTCCGGGCCCGGGGGCGTACTGGTTGTGGCCTGCGCGCAGGGCCTGGCGGGCCGCCTCGACCACCACGTCGGGGCCGTCCTCGTCGGGAAAGCCCTGGCCGAGGTTGAGGGCTCCGGTGCGCGCGGCCAGCGCCGACATCTCGGCGAAGACCGTCGTCTCGAGGCCGGTGATCCGAGAGGCGGTGGGACGCATACCGGCGAGCGTAGCCCTGCGCCGGCGAGCTCACAGGTCTGGGAAGATGCGTCCATGGCAACCACTGACCCCACCCTCGCCGCCGACATCGACGCCACCTGCCGCCTGAGCGGGGAGTTCACCCTGCGTTCGGGTCAGGTGTCGCACGAGTACTTCGACAAGTACCTCTTCGAGGCCGACCCGGCGCTGCTCGAGCGCGTGGCCGCGCAGATGGTCGACCTCGTGCCCGAGGGCACCGAGCTGCTCGGCGGCCTCGAGCTCGGCGGCGTGCCGATCGCCACCATGGTGAGCGCGAAGACCTCCATCCCGGCGCTCTTCGTGCGCAAGAAGGCCAAGGAGTACGGCACCTGCAAGCTGGCCGAGGGTCAGGACGTCGCCGGTCGCCGGGTGACGCTGGTCGAGGACGTCATCACCACCGGTGGCGCGGTGCGCGACGCCGTACGCGAGCTCCGGGCCGCCGGCGCCGTCGTCGAGGTCGTCATCTGCGCGATCGACCGATCGCCGGCCGGCGAGAACCCGTTGGCCGACGTCGACCTGGAGGTGCGCCCGGTGCTCACCAAGGCGCAGCTGGACGAGGCGCGCGCCGCCGCTTCCTGAAGCCGACCCGGCCGGGTCAGTCCTGGGCGCGGGGCGTGACGTCCTCGCCCAGGATGTCGCGGTCGGGCCCGCCGTCGTGCGGGCCGATCTCGGCGCCGGGGGCGTTGGTGCGCTTGTGGCGCCACCACTCCCAGGCGATCGGCACGACCGAGAAGGCGATGATCGCCAGGATCGCCTTGTCGACGTTCTCACCGAGTGTCGGGAAGACCTGGCCCAGGAAGTAGCCCAGCAGGGTGATCGAGACGACCCACAGCACGGCGCCGATGGCGCTCCAGGTGAAGAAGCGGCGTCGGTCCATCTGGGTCACACCGGCCACCACGGTGACGTAGGTGCGCACGAAGGGCACGAAGCGGCCGATGACCAGGGCCTTGTTGCCGTGCTTGTCGAAGAACGCGCTGGTCTGGTCGAAGTACTTGCGCTTGAGGATGCGGCCCTCACGGTTGTAGAGCGGTGGGCCCAGCTTGCGGCCGATCTCGTAGCCCGCCACGTTGCCGAGGAAGCCGGCGACCACGAAGAAGAGCATCGCGATCGTCACCTCGAGCCCGGGGCCGCCCGGGAAGAGGTCGATCTTCTCGCCGGCGAAGAAGAGCCCGAGCGCGAAGAGCAGCGAGTCGCCCGGCAAGAACGGGAAGAAGAGGCCGCACTCGACGAAGATGATGATGAGGCTCAGCCAGAAGAGCTCCGCACCGAACCGGTCCAACAACCAGTTGGGATCCATCCACGGCATGTCGGGCAGGCCGGGGATCGACAACATCGGGTGGATCACGCCGGCCAGGTCAAGGAGACTCACGCGGGTCAGCGTACTGGTCGGCCCTTAGGGTGTCCGCATGCGTGAACCGACCGACCGAGGCCCGGACGAGGAACGCGCTCCCTACGACCCGATGCCCCACGGCCAGCCCGAGGTGGGCGTCGGTCCGTGGCCGGGTGGCCGCGCGGCGTGGCCGTCGGGGGAGCAGTACGACCCCGACCTGCTCGAGCACGGTGACCGGCGCAACGTCGTCGACCGTTACCGCTACTGGTCGATGGAGGCGATCGTCGCCGACCTGGACACCCGTCGGCACACCTTCCACGTCGCCATCGAGAACTGGCAGCACGACTTCAACATCGGCACGATCGTGCGCACCGCCAACGCGTTCCTCGCCGCCGAGGTGCACATCGTGGGCAACCGCCGGTGGAACCGGCGCGGCGCGATGGTCACCGACCGCTACCAGCACGTACGCCACCACGAGGACGTGCCGGCACTGGCGGCGTACCTCCACTCGCTCGAGCAACCCGTGCGGCTGCTGGGCATCGACAACCTGCCCGGCAGCGCCCACCTGGAGACGATGGAGGTGCCCGAGCGGGTCTGCTTCCTCTTCGGCCAGGAGGGACCCGGCCTGTCGGAGGGGGCACGGCAGGTCGTCGACGGCACCTTCTCGATCGCCCAGTTCGGCTCGACCCGCTCGATCAACGCCTCGTCGGCGGCCGCGATCGCCATGCACGCCTGGATCCGCGCGCACGCCGACCTGTCGGGGGACGCCGCCTGGCGCGGCTGACTGCTGGCGAATCGCTCAGGCGGGTCGTTCCCAGCGGAGCCCGGGGAAACGGGAGAAGTCGCTGTCGAAGGAGACGAGCGTTGCCTTGTGCTCCGCCGCCAGTGCGGCGAGGTGCGCGTCGTTGGTGAGGTTGCCGGCCCCGCCGGCTGCTGCCAGCATGCGTGCCAACGTCTGGGGGTGGTCCTTGCCGGGGTGCAGCACGGCGGCGGTCGGTGCGGCGAGCCACGCCTGGACCTGGCCCATCGCCTGGGCAGCGGTCAGGGGGCGCTCGAAGATCGCCGGGTGGGTGGCGAGGCGGATGAACGCGACGAGCGCCAGCCAGGCGAAACCCACAGGCGCGCCGCCGGAGAGAGCACGGTCGAGCCACCCCTTGGCTGCCTGATGGTCGGGTGAGCGCGTGTTGATGGCGTGGAGCAGCACGTTGGTGTCGACGAGCTTCACCTCTGCGGACCGAACCCCAGGCGGGCGACCAGTTCCGCGTCCTCCAAGTCGGCGGCCAGGACGTTCGACTTCGTCAGGTCGACCGTGGGAACCCCGAGGTCGAAGGTCTCCGTGGTGAAGACGTGGTCCACCCGTCCTCGTGCGCCATCGCGGATCGCATCGTTGAGGGCGACCTTGAAGGAGACTCCCTTGGTCGCCATCCGCTCTCGGATGACTTGCTCGGTGTCGGGGTCAAGAGTGACGGTCGTGCGCATGATTGACAGCATAGCATCATGTGTGATGCGTGAGCATCGCATCACTGCGACGCGCCCGGTCTCGACAGGTCAGCGGGTGCGGCGGTGGCGCACCTGGAGCCAGATCCCGGCGGCCAGGATCGCGAGTGGGCCGACGATCGGCACCAGGAAGGCGACGATGACCCCACCCAGCGCGTGGGGCACCCACGGCACGATGTCGCGCCAGGCCAGGAAGGCGACGTAGCCGGCGACGGCGATCGCGACGTAGGTGTCCACCATCAGCGCCGTCTCCACGTCGGTCAGTCTCTCAGGTGACCCGGTCGCCCGCGCGGACCGTTGCCTCCAGGGCCGCCAGCCCCCGGTGGCTGTGGCTCTTGACGGTGCCTTCCGAGACCTGGAGCTCGTGGGCCGTCTCGCGCACGGAGAGCCCCAGCCAGTGACGCAGCACCACGACTTTGCGCTGCATCGGCGGCAGCGCCTGCAACGCGTCGAAGAGGACGCTGCGCTCCTCGTGGTCGACGTCCGGCGGCGCCGGTCGGTCGTCCACCAGGTCGGTGGGGCGCTCGCGGCGGAACCACGGGCGGCGGGACTCGTCGACGTTGGCGCGCACCATCACCTGGCGCACGTACGCCTCGGGCTGCGCGGCGCGCGGCCAGGCGACGTAGAGCTTCGTCAACGAGGTCTGCAAGAGGTCCTCGGCGCGGTCCCAGTCGCCGCACAGGGCGTACGCGATGCGCCGCAGGTGGGTCTGCCGGGCTGCGACGAAGTCGGTGAAGTCGGCGTCGCGGCGGCTCACCTGAGGCCCTCCCCGCTCTCGGCCCGGGAGGTGACGTGCTCCATGAAGGCCCTCATCGTCGGGACGTCGAGCACGGCCGGGTCGACGGTGGTGGAGCCCTCCGGGTCGACGCGCGCGAACCAGGTGCGGCCGTCGGCCGTGCGCAGCTTGACCGCGAACTGCTCGTTGGCGGGGCCGTAGGCACTCCAGCCGTCCGGCGCCGGCCGCTGCGCCAACACCTCGGCGCCGTTGAGCGCCACCACCTCGCCGCTGGTGACGATCGCGACCGCGTCCTGCTCGCCGGCCGGGGGCTGGTCGGAGGAACCCGACGCGTCCTGCAGCGCGAGGGTGGTCGAGAGCCAGTCGGCGAACCTCGTGAACCGAGCACCCGGCCGATCCGTGGTCGCGCCCGAATGCCCGGGGAGACCTGCGGCGTCGTCCCCGCCCTCCCAGTCGACCAGCGCCCACAGCGGCGACCCGTCGGGGGAGGAGAGCACCAGTCCCCAGCGGCGCTCGGTGTCGGACTCGCGCACCACCACCAGGCGCGTCACGCGCCACCCGTCGAGGACCTCCAGCCCGCCGTCCTCGGTGGCGGTGACCGGGATGACGTCGGAGCCCTCCCACTCGCGCGTCGCCACCGCCACGTCGTCGGCCGTGCGGGCCATGGGGGCCACGGTCGGCCCCGGGTCCTGCGGCTCGACGGGCTGGTCGGGCGTCGCCGCGGGAACCGGCCCGACGTTCCCGCCCGGCCCGTCGCCCCACCAGTTGAGAGCCCACGGACCGGCGAGCGCCATCGTGGCGACGGTCAGCCCGGCCACGGAGCCCTGGAGCGCGCGGCGGCGACGCTGCACGCGGCGGCCGAGGGCGGCGTACGCCTCAGCCGGACGGTCGGACCCGTGCCCGAACGAGGAGTCGATCTCGCGGGACCAGTCGGTGGGTGCGGGCAGGTTCATGGGCGGGCCTTCCTCGGAGGTCTGTCACCCACAGAGACGGACCGGGCGGCTGATCGGTTGTCACGAGGCGGCGTCCGGGCCCGCGGAACCGATCCGACGGACGTCACCTGCGCAGACTAGGATGCCGGGCGAGCAGGTCCTGTCTACCGAGGAGAACCCATGCCCATCGCATCCCCCGAGCGCTACGCCGAGATGCTCGACGCCGCGAAGTCGAAGTCGTTCGCCTACCCGGCCATCAACGTCACCTCGTCGCAGACCCTCAACGCGGCCCTGCAGGGCTTCGCGGAGGCGGGCTCCGACGGCATCATCCAGATCTCCACCGGTGGCGCGGAGTACCTCTCCGGCCCGTCGGTCAAGAACATGGTCACCGGCTCGGCCGCCTTCGCCGCCTACGCCGCCGAGGTCGCCAAGAACTACCCGGTCAACGTCGCCCTGCACACCGACCACTGCCCGAAGGACAAGCTCGACACCTTCGTGCGCCCGCTCATCGACATCTCCGCCGAGCGCGTCAAGCGCGGCGAGGCCCCGCTCTTCCAGTCGCACATGTGGGACGGCTCGGCCACCCCGATGGACGAGAACCTCGTCATCGCCGAGGAGCTGCTCGCCAAGTGCGCCGCGGCCAACATCATCCTCGAGATCGAGATCGGCGTGGTCGGTGGCGAGGAGGACGGCATCGTCGGCGCCATCGACGAGAAGCTCTACACCACCCCCGAGGACGCCCTGGCCACCGCGCG
Organism: Nocardioides malaquae; assembly: GCF_015070385.1. GTDB lineage: Bacteria > Actinomycetota > Actinomycetes > Propionibacteriales > Nocardioidaceae > Nocardioides > Nocardioides malaquae. The sequence goes on from NZ_JADCSA010000018.1 coordinate 24,117, forward strand.
CGCCCTCGGCGTCGGCGAGAAGGGTCGCTACATGACGGCCCTGACCTTCGGCAACGTGCACGGCGTCTACAAGCCCGGCAACGTCAAGCTCCGCCCCGAGATCCTCAAGGATGCCCAGGAGGCCGTCGTCGCCGAGCTCGGCCTCGAGGCCGGCTCGAAGCCGTTCGACCTGGTCTTCCACGGTGGCTCGGGCTCGAGTGCCCAGGAGATCTCCGACGCCGTCGACTACGGCGTCGTGAAGATGAACATCGACACCGACACCCAGTACGCCTTCACCCGCCCGGTCGTCACCCACATGTTCCAGAACTACGACGGCGTGCTGAAGATCGACGGCGAGGTCGGCAACAAGAAGCTCTACGACCCGCGCTCGTGGGGCAAGGCCGCCGAGGCCGGCATGGCCGCCCGCATCGTCGAGGCCTGCGAGAACCTGCGCTCCGCCGGCACCTCGCTGGGCGCCTGACGCAGACGCCGACCACGGGCGTACGCCCGCACCGGACGGCCGGTTCCCCTCGGGGAGCCGGCCGTCCGGCGTTTCCGCAGGGGCGCGGCGCGCACCCGATCGGAAACTGGTGGCTGGGAGACGGTCGCAACAGCAGGACCGCCTCCCAGCCACCACTTGCTTGTCTCAGCGCTGGTCGAAGTGGCGCGGACGCTCGAAGAAGAGCGTCGCGGCGAGGCCGATGGCGAAGGCGACGGGGCCGAGCCACAGGGTCTGCCCGAGCGCCGCGGAGTAGTCCGCGGCGAGGGCGGGGTCGATGGCCTCCGCGGCGTGCAGGCCGGCCTCACCGCTGGCGGCGTTCGAAGGAAGGCCGTAGGCGTGCAGCCGCCAGTCGATGACGAGGGCCGCCGCGGCCGCACCCAGCGTGGAGCCGACCTGGCGGGTCGTGTTGTAGATGCCTGCCCCGGCGCCCGCCTGGTGCATCGGCAGGTTGCGGTTGGCGGTGGCCGACAGCGGACCCCACAGGAAGGCCGAGCCGGTGCCGAGCAGGGCCATCGCCGCCACGGCGAGCCAGATCGAGGTGTCGGCGTCGAGCAGCCAGGCCAGCGCCCCGACCGAGACGACGCCGCAGCCGAAGCCGAAGGCCGTCAGCACGCGCGGGTGCCGCCGGTCGGTGAGGTGACCGACGGTGCGCGCCAGCACGATCGAGCCCAGCGCGAGGGGCGCCATCAGCAATCCGGCCTGCAGGGGCGACCACCCACGTACGGCCTGGGCGTAGAGCATCGTCGGGAAGCCCAGCGCCATGAACGAGAAGGCCACCATCGAGATGGCGATGTTGGCGACGGCGAAGTTGCGGTCCCGGAAGAGACCCAGCGGCATGAGCGGCTCGGCGCGGTTGCGTGACTGCCAGAAGACGAAGAGCGCGAGCAGTCCGACGCCGCCGACGATCAGGCGCCAGACGGTGACGTGGCCCCAGACCCGGCCCCAGGCGTACTGCTGGCCCTCCTGCAGCCCGAAGACCAGGCAGAGCATGCCGACACCGAAGAGCGCGACGCCGAGCCAGTCGAAGCGGTGTGGGTGGGTCTGCAGGTCGGGGATCAGCCGCACGGCGGCGACGAAGGCGACCACGCCCACCGGCACGTTGATGAAGAAGATCCACTCCCAGCCCCACGTGCCGACGAGCAGCCCGCCCAGGACGGGGCCGACCAGCGTGGCGGCGCCGGCGGTGGCACCCCAGAGCGCCATCGCCTGCCCGCGGCGCGCCGGAGGGAAGATCCGGGTGATCACCGCCATCGTCTGCGGCGTCATCATGGCGGCGCCGAGACCCTGGACGGCGCGGGCGGCCACCAGCGAGCCGATGTCGTCGGAGAGCCCGCACCACAGTGACGAGGCGGTGAAGACGACCAGTCCGACCAGGTAGATCCGCTTGGGGCCGTAGCGGTCACCCAGTCGACCGGTGATCAGCAGGGGCACCGCGTAGGTCAGCAGGTAGGCGCTGGTGACCCAGATGGCGGCGTTGACGTCGGCGCCGAGGTCGCTGAGCAGCGCGGGCGTCGCCACCGTCAGCACCGAGGTGTCGACCATGAGCATGAAGAAGCCCGCGACCAGCGCCCACAGGGCTGGCCACGGGTTCTCCAGGGTCTCGTCGCGCCGGGCGGCAGCCACCCCCTGCGTCTGCGTCACCGGCGGGTCAGTCTCCGAGGAGCGCGTCGTACGCCGCGGGGCTGGAGTCGCGCAGGAACTCGCTGCAGCGCTCCCACTCGTCGGTCTCGCCGATGGCGCGCGCCGAGAGGGCCAGGAGCGCGAGTGCCCGCAGGAAGCCGCGGTTGGGCTCGTGCTCCCACGGCACGGGGCCGTGGCCCTTCCAGCCGTTGCGGCGCAGCATGTCGAGCGAGCGGTGGTAGCCGACGCGGGAGTAGGCGTAGACGGTCACGTCGTCGGCGCCGGCCTCCTTGGCCTGCTCGGCCATCGCGGCCCAGGCGAAGGGGGAGGCCGGGTGGTTGCGCACCGCGGCAGCAGGGGCGGTGCCGGCGGCCAGTTCGGCGGCGGCGGGGTCTTCGGGCAGGTGGGTGGGCGGGGGACCCGCCATGAGGTCGACGTGAGGCATGAGGCCCAGCCTGCCACGCGGACCCGACAACGGCGCTTCGGTGCCTGTGGACTCCTCGGTCTCCGCCGGTTTCATCCCCGCTAGGTTGCTCCCGTGAACATCGAACCGGCACACCGGAACGCTGAACAGTGGCCTCCCCTGCACCCCGCCTACACGTTCGTGACGGCCATCGTGCTCGGCGTCGCGGCCCTGGTAGCGCCGGCGTGGTTGGCCCACGCCAACCCGACGGGCCTCGAGGTGGTCGACGGTGTCGTCGTGCACGAAGCCGACGCTCCGGGCGCAAAGCTGCGCGCGGGAAGCTACGTCGGGGGGATGCTCGCGGTGGCGGGGGTGAAGCCCGGCAGTGACAGGACCAGGCGGTTCGTGGTCGGTCTGCACTTCGTCTGCGTCGAGGAGGGCCACGAGGCGGAGCTGCGCGCCGTGCGTGCGGTGCCCCGCGAGGGGACCCCGGAGATTCCGTCGTCAGGTGTGGTGCGCAGGCTGGCTGCCAACTCGGTGGCTCCGGACGCCATGAGGTTGGCGGTGGGCACCGCCTGGGGAGACCCCACGAAGGCTGCGGACGACCTCGGAACGTGGCACGACCTGGCCGGTGCCGAGGTCACGGGGATTTGCGCGAGCGGGGACTTCTACGACTTCGACGCCTTCGAGGCGGGCGGCGAGGAGGTCGTGGCGGTGCTGGAGGTCGGACAGGAGGGCATCGACGTCGAGCGGTTCGAGCTGGAGACGCTGGTCGACGGTCGACCGCACCGACTGCTCATCGATGCCGACGTCGCCGTCTGCGGCACGCAGGTTCGGGGCGACATCTCGGACGACGAGCCGGGAGTGACAACTCATGAGTGCGACGTCTTTGACAGGGACAGGGCCGGCAGATCCGGGTGAGGGTCCTCAGGCGAGGATGCCGTATGTCCCGACTCACCGTTCACGGAAAGCCTTGATGTCCGCCAGCAGCGGCGCGCTCGCCGCGGCTAGCAGCAGCAGCGCGAGCGGGATGACGACGGCGAAGCCGAACTCCAGGTAGCCCAGCGCCCCGAGCACGCCGCCGAGGAAGAAAAGCCCCACCAACATCGCCAGCATGCCGAGCTTGAACGGGTTGGCGACCACCGGGTCGAGGCCGGGCGTGCGGTGCCGGTAGGCCAGCTTGCCGAGCTCGATGCCGATGTCGGTCACCATGCCGGTGACGTGGGTCGTGCGGATCTGGGCGTCGGAGATCTTGGTGATGATCGCGTTCTGCATGCCCATCGTGAAGCAGAGCACCGCGATGAAGACGAACTCGCGCCGCCCCCAGACGAGTTGGTCGGCCAACAGGCCGAAGAGCAGGATCAGCAGGGCCTCGAGCACCAGGACGTTGGCGTAACGGCCCCGCAGCCGTCGCCGGCGGCCCCAGTTGAAGACCACGGCGCAGACGGCCGCACCCGCCACGAAGCAGGCGATGCCGAGCAGCCCGATCGCCACCACCCGCCAGTCGCCGAGCACCAGCTGGTCGGCGACGCCGGCGGTCAACCCGGTCATGTGGGAGGTGTAGACGGCGACCGCGACGAACCCGACCGAGTTGAGGACCCCGGCGTTGAAGGCGAGCAGGGACGCCAGTTGCAGGTTGTGGCGCCGTGACCGGACCGGTCCCGCCACGGCGAGCAGGTAGGTCCGCGCCAGCCCCCAGGTCTGCCGCATCCCCGCCCGCATCGTCGTGCTCAGGCCTCGGGGCGACCCAGCAGCGTACGCACCTTCTCCGCGCCCAGCGCCACGATCAGCGTGGGCAGGCGCGGCCCGCGGTCGGCGTCGACGAGCAGGTTGTAGAGGAGCCGGAAGAAGGTCTTCTGGTCGGCCTTCACCTCGTCGGTCGGCGCAGCGTCGACGGCCAGCCCGTGGGCCAGCTTCGGCACGCCGTAGACCACCGTGGTGACCTCGTCCTGGGTGAGCTCCGCGGGCAGGTGCTCGGCCAGCAGGTCGAGCCAGCGCTGCTCGTCGGCGGAGAGCGACGCGAGCCGTGCCGTGTCGGGGGCCTCGCGCACGTTCGTACGCTCGTCGGCCGGCACGAACTCGGCCGTCCACTGCATCGCCTTCGTCAGCCGCGGCTCGAGGTCGGCCACGGAGTCGTGCGGGAAGCCGACCGAGGAGATGACCTGGCTGATGAGCTCGGCCGAGCCGGCGGTCACGTCGGCGACCGACGACAGGGTGCGGAACGGCACCTGGACGGCGCTGACGGGCAGTGGGCCGCCCGCGGTGGCCGCGGCGCGCTCGTGGGCGAGCACCGCGACGTCGCGCTTGGCCGGGTCGGCGGCCTTCTTGGTCAGCGCGTCCCACTCGTCGTAGAGCCGGACGACCTCGGGGCCGAAGTCGATGCTGAAGGTCTGCTTGGGGGCGCGGCGCACGTAGAGCCAGCGCAGGATGGCCGGCTCGAGGATCCGCAGGGCGTCGGCGGCGGTGGGCACCCCGCCCGACGACGACGACATCTTCTGCATGCCGGCGAAGCCGACGAAGCCGTAGGCGACGAAGGAGGGGGCGCGGCCTCCGAAGACCTTCACCACGTCCTTGCCGACCGTGTAGGACGACCCGGGCGTCGCGTGGTCGGCGCCGCCGGGCTCGAAGTCGACACCCTCGAAGACCCAGCGCATCGGCCAGTCGACCTTCCACACCAGCTTGCCCTCGTCCTGCGTGGCCACGTTGGTGACCCCGGAGAAGGAGCACGAGGTGCAGGTGTAGGCCAGGTCGGTGGTCTCGTCGTCGTACGCCGTGAGAGTCACGGTGTCGCGCCCGCACTCGCGGCAGTAGGGCTTGTAGGGGAAGCGGGCGAGGTCCTCGTCGCCGGGCACGGCCGCGGTGTCGGCGGAGTCGACGTCGGTCTCGTCGACCTCGGCGGTCGACTCCGACGCCACGCCCGCCTCACCTTCAGCGTCGTCCTGGTTGCCGACGACCGGGGTGGCTGCCTTGGTGCGGTAGCGCGCGAGCACCTGCTCGATCCGGCCGCGCTCGCGGATGGCGAGCAGGATCTGGTCGCGGTAGGCGCCCGAGCGGTACATCTCGGTCTGGGAGATCTCCTCCATCTCGACGCCCATCTCGGCGAGGGCCTCGCGCAGCGGCGCCTTGAAGTGCTCTGCCCAGGAGTCGTGGCAGCCCCACGGGTCCGGCACGGCGCTCAGCGGGCGACCGATGTGCTCGGCCCAGGAGGCGTCGACCCCGGCCGGCACCTTGCGGAAGCGGTCGTAGTCGTCCCAGCTGTGCAGGTGGCGGGTCTTCACACCGCGGCGGCGCAGCTCGTCGGCCACGAAGTGGACGGTGAGGAACTCGCGCAGGTTGCCCAGGTGGACCGGGCCCGAGGGCGAGGCGCCGGAGGCGCAGGTCACGAGCTCGCGGCCCTCGGCGTGACGGACGGCCTCATCGGCCGCCCGGGTCACCCAGTCGGTCGGCGTCTGGCCGGCGCCACCCTTGCCACGGCCCCGTCGACCCTGCTTCTGGCCCTGCTGGGGACCCTGCTCAGCCTCGCCCGGGGGCGTGTCGGGGGTGGACGGGGGCTGCACGTCAGAAGGCACGGCCGTACTCCTGTGGGTCGAGGTGGTGGCGCAGTCGAACGCTACCGCCAGTGACCGACGGTCCACGCACGAGACGGGGTGCGGGGCCGGGGCCGAGAAAAGATGTGGCCGCAGGAACATCCCCCCACGGTGTCCTGCGGCCAACATCGATGCACGGCCGGGACCCCCAGGTTCCATGCCGTTCTACGGATTGTGCCGATGTTTCCGACGGGTAGCAAGAGACAACCTGCCAGTGGCACTAACATGCCACCATGACCGAGATCTTCCACCGCTCCGTGCTGGGCCAGCAGCCCGAGATCGAGACGCTCTACCGCTGCATCCGTTCCTCCGACGGAGCCCGGATCGACGCTGTGGCTCTGGGTCGCGGCGTCACGACCGCCGAGCTGCTCGAGGAGATCGAGCCCCTCATCTCCCTGGGTGCGGTGGCGGTCGTCGACGGTGTCCTCGAGATCGCACCGCCGCGGGTGGCGCTCGGGGCCGCGCTCGACCGGGAGGCCGCCGAGGTCAGCTCCCACGTGGATGCGCTCCTGCGCTACTCCCACGTCCTGCGCCAGCTCGACGGCCCTGCGAGCCCGACCGGCGACGGCACGGCACTCGACGGCGAGGTCGTCCAGGGGCCGGTGCCGATGGAGCTGCTCGTCGAGTGGATCACCGAGAGCAGCGGCGAGCTGATGTTCCTGCGCCCCGACCAGTGGCGCCTGTCCACCGAGCCCGTCATCGGCGCCGCCTTCAAGGTGGCCCTCGGCCAGGGGCGACGCGCCCGCAGCATCTACCCGGTACTGGCACTGCAACAGGCGCGCTCCGTGCTCACCGACCGGGTGGCGGCGGGGGAGGAGATCCGGTTCCTGCCCGAGGTGCCGAGCCGGATGGCGATCGTGGGCGACGCCAGGGCGCTGGTGCCGCAACATCCGGGGGCGGGCAACGAGCGCGCCGTCGTGCTGCGTGACGAGGGGTTGGTCTCGACGCTGAAGCTGCTCTTCGAGGAGCTGTGGGGGCGAGCCGTGGCGCTGCCCGTCGCCCCCCGGGACGACGTACGCCACGACGGGCGGCGACTCCTCCTGCGCGAGCTGGCCGCCGGCGCCCGCGACGAGCAGATCGCCCGGTCTCTCGGGATCGGGCTGCGGACCGTGCGCCGGCGCATCGCCGAGCTCATGCTCGAGCTGGGCGCCGAGAGTCGCTTCCAGGCGGGCGTCGAGGCCGTTCGGCGCGGCTGGATCTAGACGGGAGCCGGTCCCGAGTCGCCGTCGGCGGGTGTGGGCAGCAACATCCGGTAGGCGCGGTTGACCATCCGCCAGGTCCGGTCGGTGTGCGGCCCGGTGATCTCACCGTCGGCCGACGTCCAGAACTCCTCGCCCCGGACCCGCACCTCACAGCCGTGCAGGTAGGTGACGTCGTCACGGTCGGCGTGCGCGGCGCGAGCGATGTCGGCGGCGTAGGTGAACCGCTGCACCGGGCCGAGCGCGGTGGAGATCATGACGTCGATGCGTCCGTCGGTGACGTCAGCCTCAGGGGTGAGCTCAGCTCCGCCGCCGACCGAGCTGCCGTTGCCGAGCGCGACCATCAGCACCTCCCCGTCACCGACCTCCGCGCCGTCGACCTCGATCCGGACGTGCAGCGGCACGCTCTCCAGGGCCACCGCAGCGGCCCCGATCGGGTAGCCGAGCTTGCCGAGGTTGACCTTGCCGACGCCGATGGAGCCGAGCTTCTCCTTCCACTCCGCGCCGACCTTGGAGGCCTCCGCGCCGGCCCCGAGGTGCACGTTGTTGACCACGACGGTGTCGTCGTCGGCCACGATCAGGTCGACCTCGACCGCGTCGCAGGTGAGCAGCGTGCGGGCCGCCTCGGCGGCCTCCAGCGGAAGGTCGGCCGCCCGGGCGAAGTCGTTGCCGGTGCCCAGCGGCAACAGCGCCAGCGTCGTGGAGCCCAGCTCCTCGCGGCGGTACAACGCCTGGACGACGGCGTGCAGGCTGCCGTCGCCGCCGGCGACCACGACCGTACGCCCCCGCGCGTCGCGCAGCACCTCGTCGAGCTCGTCGGGCGACGAGGTGGCAACCACCTCCACGTCGGCCTCGGCCCGCAGCACCTCGAGCGCCGCCTCGAGGGACTCCTCGTCGGCGGTGCCTGCGCCGGAGTTGGTGATCACCAGCATGGGTTCCATGGTCGTGACGCTAGCCCAGAGAGGCGAGGCGCACCCTTTGGTAGAGTCTCGGCGCAAGAGCTCCGGTCTTGCACCGGGGCTATTTTTCTGTGCGACTCACCTGCTGCACGACGCAAGACGAGAGGGGCTGCGATGCCCGCGATCATGGTTCTGGGTGCCCAGTGGGGCGACGAGGGCAAGGGCAAGGCGACCGACCTGCTGGCCTCGACCACCGACAGCATCGACTACGTCGTGCGCACCAGCGGCGGCCACAACGCCGGCCACACCATCGTGGTCAACGGCGAGAAGTTCGCCACCCACCTGCTGCCGAGCGGCATCCTCACGCCGGGCGCCACCTGCGTCATCGGCAACGGCGTCGTCGTCTCGCCGGAGGCGCTCTTCCGCGAGCTCGACCTGCTGCTCGACCGCGGGGTGGAGCTGGCGCCGCTGGTGGTGAGCGCCAACGCGCACGTGATCGCGTCCTACCACTCGACGATCGACAAGGTCACCGAGCGCTTCCTGGGCAAGAACCAGATCGGCACCACCGGCCGCGGCATCGGCCCGGCCTACGCCGACAAGGTCAACCGGGTCGGCATCCGCATCGCCGACCTCTTCGACGAGGACATCCTGCGCGAGAAGGTCGAGGCCGCGCTCGACCAGCGCAACCACCTGCTGACCAAGGTCTTCAACCGCCGCGCCATCGAGGTCGACGCCGTCGTGGAGGAGCTGCTCTCCTACACCGAGCGGCTGCGCCCGATGGTCGCCGACACCTCGCTGCTGCTCAACCGGGTGCTCGACGAGGGCCGCACCGTCCTCTTCGAGGGCGCCCAGGCGACGATGCTCGACGTCGACCACGGCACGTATCCCTTCGTGACCTCCTCCAACCCGGTCGCCGGCGGCGTCTGCGTCGGTGCCGGCATCGGTCCCACCCGCGTCGACCGGATCATCGGCGTCATCAAGGCCTACACGACGCGGGTCGGCTCGGGGCCGTTCCCGACCGAGCTCTTCGACGAGGACGGCGAGGCGCTGCAGCGCATCGGCGGCGAGATCGGCGTGAGCACAGGGCGTACGCGTCGGTGCGGGTGGTACGACGCGGTCATCGCTCGCTACGCCACGCGCGTCAACGGCCTCACCGAGTTCTTCCTGACGAAGCTCGACGTGCTCACCGGATGGGAGAAGATCCCGGTCTGCGTGGCCTACGAGGTCGACGGGGTGCGCCACGACGAGATGCCGATGACGCAGACCGAGTTCCACCACGCGACGCCGGTCTACGAGTACCTCGACGGCTGGAGCGAGGACATCTCCGGCTGCCGGACGTTCGAGGACCTGCCCGCCACGGCCCAGGCCTACGTGAAGCGGCTCGAGGAGCTGTCGGGGGCGAAGATCTGGGCCGTCGGCGTCGGCCCGGGCCGTGAGGAGACCGTGGTCGTCCACCCGGACTGACCCAAACGGACCCCGGCCTTGTCGGATCCGCATCCAGGGTCCACGATGTGCTCCATGTCACGTGACGTGGATCTCTCCAACCTGTCCGTCGCCATCACCGGCGCGGGCCGCGGCATCGGTGCCGCGACCACCCGGATCCTGGCCGAGGCCGGCGCCCGGGTGGTGATCAGCGACCGTGACGAGGAGGCCCTTGCCTCCACCGCCGGGACCCTCGGGCTCGACTCCTACCCGCTCGACGTGACCGACCCCGACCAGTGGGCCGCCTACGCCGACTTCGCCGGCGACGTCGACGTGCTCGTCAACAACGCCGGGATCATGCCTGTCGGGCGATTCCTGGAGGAGACGCCCCGCACGACCCAGCAGGTCTTCGAGATCAACACCCTCGGCCCCATCCATGGCACGCGTGCCTTCCTGCCGGGCATGGTCGCGCGCGGCAGCGGCCACGTGGTCAACATCGTCTCGGCCGTGGGCCGGGTCGCGCTGCCGGGCGGGGCGACGTACTCCGCCTCCAAGCATGCCGTGGTCGGCTTCTCGGAGGCCCTGCGCGAGGAGGTCGGGCCGCTCGGCATCGACGTCTCGATGGTGTTGCCGGTGATCGTGCAGACCCAGCTCGGCCACGGGGTGGCGGCCACGCGTGGGGTGCCCCAGCTCAAGCCGGAGGAGGTCGCCGACGTGATCGTCGACGTGATCCGTCGCCCGGTCGCGGAGGCGTGGGCGCCGCGGTGGGGCCAGCCGATCGCCAAGTTCTCCTCCGTGCTGCCGCGCCGGCTGCAGGCGATGGCGAGCCGGGCGCTCAAGGCCGACAGCGTGCTCACCGGAGCGGACGCGTCGAAGCGTGCGGCCTACGAAGAGCGGGTGCGGGGGGTCTGATCCCGCCGTTCCGCTCCACGGAAGCTGTCCGGAGCGAGGTTCTTCCCTCGCTACGGTGACGACCATGAAGTCGTTGAAGCGTGGAGCTCGGAGTGCGAGCAGGTTCCTGGTCCTCGCGGCGTTGGTGGCCGCCCTGACGCCGACGGCGCCCGCCGTGGCGGCTGACCCGGAGGGCACCGACCACCCCCACGTCCTGCCCGGCTTACGGGACGGCTACGCCGTGGCCACCCCGGGGCACACGACCAGCTCCATGGTCCCGTTGGTCAACCGGTCGGGAAAGAAGCAGAAGGTCTGGGTCACCTTCACCCGCACCTGCCTCTACGACGGCGGGCAGCAGAAGGAGATCGTGGCCCAGAAGCGGGTCACCGTCCCGGGGGACCGGCGCACCGTGAAGGGGGGCTACCCCGTCGCCTACGTGGCGGCCGAGGTGCCCATGCTCCAGGAGTGCGGGCAGGATGGTGACGGCTACGGAGACACCCTGGGGTGGACGTCGGTCAACCTCACCACGGACCGTCCGACAGCGGCCACCGGTGGAGGGGTGTTCGACCTGCACAAGTGGGGCAAGCCCCACACGAAGAAGAACCGGAAGTTCAACCTGCGCATCCACGAGCCGCAGCCGACCCCGGCCAAGCACTACAAGATCCACCACGCCTACCCGGTCAAGCACAAGAAGAAGTTCGCCAGGCTCCTGATCGACGTCAACAACGCCACCCACCTGCGCTGGTGGTGCAACAAGCCGGGCGTCGAGGGCAACTTCCGCTCGCAGCGCAAGGCGTACAACGCCGCGTGGAACAAGTTCTTCCGGAAGAACAAGAAGCCGTCGCTCTCCAAGGTGGCTCTCTTCCAGCGCGACCTCCAGCGCCGCACCACCTTCCGCTTCTACTGCTGACCGGCCCGCCGCCGCCCTCGCCTCACGGTCCCCTCACGCACCTGCTGAAATGGTCGGTATTTCGCGGCGGATTCCAGTTGGTCACGCAACACCGTGGTGTTTGTGGTGGGTCAAGAGTAGGTCGTCGAGGACCTCGGCCGGG
>NZ_JADCSA010000181.1 GCF_015070385.1 Nocardioides malaquae
CCTTAGCAACTTCTTCCTGGGAGATCCTTATCGTAAGGCGTTCCCAGGCCAGTGTTTATTTGTTTGTTTAAAAACGTTCCCAGGCCATTTTGGGGATGCAATTCCTCCATCTGGCCCTCGGTCTGCCCTGGAGTCTCTTCTCAGTGGGACATGCAGCGAGGACCTCCCTAGGGAGACGCTCGGGAGGCATCCGCACCAGATTTTCTAAGGGTTCTCTCATAGGGGGAGGTCTGGGCTGGCGTGCGTGTGAAATGACGCGTGCATTTTGTCACTTCAAGGGATTTGCCATTGGATGATGTGGCGGGGGAGGGAGGGGGGGTGTTTCTTCTCGCATTA
>NZ_JADCSA010000182.1 GCF_015070385.1 Nocardioides malaquae
CTTGGTGAGCACCACTGCCGTGTGATTAATGAGGAGCGCTCCTACAGCTTTGATGACGGTGAAAGGAGGTGGGGTTTGAAGGACAACTTTTTTGAATCGCTGTTTGTTGCCGCGATGCGCACGCATGCTGGCAAATGACGTCGGCTGTCAAGTCGTCTATAGCAGTGTTTCTCAACCTTTTTTGGCTTCCGTACCCCCTTTTCCTAACTGCTGAATCCAAGTACCCCCTTGAGCGGAGTCCCCGGAGTTTTGCAGAAAATAGCCGCTCGACAAGCTTACACCGCGTAAGCTTGTAAGCTTGTCGGACTGCTATTTTCTGCAATAGCATTCCTCAC
>NZ_JADCSA010000183.1 GCF_015070385.1 Nocardioides malaquae
GATTCCCGTTTGGACATGATCCCTTTTCTGCAGGTGTTTCAGTCAGCTATGGGCGGGGTTTTATGAATAAACCCGGTCGTGTGATGTGGATTTATAAACTAACGGGTCGCACTTGAACACGCACGTGCATGCACACGCGTGAGCGATCGCCGATTCAGACAGAACTTTCACACATCGTGACATCTAAGCCCCCTGATCTAGGCTATTATGCAGCTCACATAATGGGTGGAGCATTGTTATTCATCAACCAGGTCTGTAAAGCTGTTAAATTCAAGCTATGACACTCTGAGTCGATCGACAGCTTTTGTTTGAGGTGCGAAAAATAAAGTCGGA
>NZ_JADCSA010000184.1 GCF_015070385.1 Nocardioides malaquae
GTTACGGGGGCACGGTGGTGTAGTCAGTATCGCTGTCACCTCACAGCTCGAAGGTGGGATAAAAAAGATTACTATTATTATTATTATTAATATTATTATTGTTCTTATTATTATTATTGTTATTATTAATGTTATTATTAATGTTATTATTATTATTATTATCATATTTAAAATGTTCTACTCTTGGCTTGTAATGAGAAGTTGAGAAGGGGCAATATCTTCCTGCGTAAACACACCAACTTCCAAAATCTCACAATTGGGGCTCAGTTTTTCTAGTGTTTAACCAGAACTCTACAGGGGGATAACAGCTGAACTGACACCTTTGGTCGGCAG
>NZ_JADCSA010000185.1 GCF_015070385.1 Nocardioides malaquae
CCTTTTTGGTCACTCCCATTAGTACCAACAGTTCTTCCTAAATACAACAGCACTAGAACACACAAAAAACTATACTTACCTCGGCCTGAACATCAGTAGCACAGGGAACTTCAACAAAGCTGTAAACGACCTGAGAGAAAAGGCGAGAAGAGCTTTCTATGCCGTCAAAAGAAATGTTAAGTTAGACATCCCCATAAAAATCTGGTTAAAAATCCTAGACTCGGTCATAGAACCAATTGCCCTTTACGGTTGTGAGATCTGGGGTCCCCTTGCTAACCAAGATTTTGAAAAATGGGATAAACACCAAACAGAGACTCTGCACTCAGAACTCT
>NZ_JADCSA010000186.1 GCF_015070385.1 Nocardioides malaquae
GCTTAATTTTCATAGACACACCCCCTTTCATTTACGCATATTAATGAGGTGACATCACGCTTAATTTGCATAGACACACCCCTTTCATTTATGCATATTAATGAGGTGACATCACGCTTAATTTGCAGAGACACACCCCCTTTAATTTGCATAGACACACCCCTTCCATTTGCTTAGACACGCCCCTTTAATTTGCACAGACACGCCCCTTTAATTTGCATAGACACACCCCCTTTCATTTATAAAGACACACCCCCTCAAAAAAAAAAAAAAAAAAGCACAATAATGAGGTGACATCACGCTTAATTTGCATAGAAGTCGGATCGTAGC
>NZ_JADCSA010000187.1 GCF_015070385.1 Nocardioides malaquae
GTGCGCGTGCGTGCGTGCGTGCGCACCTGTATGTATTAAACAGAAAAAGAAAAGAAAAAAGCGCTTACAGCACCTGGTATTCCCAGGCGGTCTCCCATCCAAGTACTAACCAGGCCCGACCCTGCTTGGCTTCCGAGATCGGACGAGATCGGGCGTGTTCAGGGTGGTATGGCCGTAAGCAAAGACTGCAGACGACGACAGGCCTTATATACAGTAAATGGCAAACGAGGCTTATTCAGTCAGTCTGCCAAAATGAAAAGAGGCTTACAGCACCTGGTATTCCCAGGCGGTCTCCCTTCCAAGTACTAACCAGGCACGACCCTGATTGG
>NZ_JADCSA010000188.1 GCF_015070385.1 Nocardioides malaquae
TGATCCCAGTCACAGACTTCTCCTTGTTCCTCTTCTGCCACGTGTGAAAAACAACTCTCCCAGATCGAGGGAAGGATGAGGATCACACACTTCGATAAACAATACTTCATCACCCTTATGTTAACACTTTGGATGCCAAGGTTTTACTGCCAGGAAGTCGAAGGCTCCATTCGTCCCCACACGTCCATATATGACGTTTCCGGTCCCGGCCACAGCAGACAGTAATCCTATCTTTCACACGGAGAAGAAAAAATCCACCCGCGATAGAGAAACGAGACCTATGGTCCACAGAAAACTGGCGTTTTGACGTTTTAGTGTGGGGTTGTCC
>NZ_JADCSA010000189.1 GCF_015070385.1 Nocardioides malaquae
GAGGAAAACGTCCACAGTCTCGTGTCCGCTCTGAAGTTTCGTAGACGTTCCTCGGCAAAAGTATGCCCGAGGAATATGGCGGCAAAGTTTAGGCTTTTTTCATTTTTCCCCCATTGAAAGTGAATGGGGTTTTTTGACGTCGTTTTTTGCGAATCACGTCGCCATCGTAACGCGTAACGGCAAGAGGAGATATAGCACACCGATCCCGGCCGAGCCGCTCGTTTTGATGTATATATTGTGGGGGTTGTGCAAACCGTGCGGCAGTTTTTGCGAACCGAAATTTGTTGGAACGTTGTTGCGTTTATTATTATGAAGTATAACTCAGATC
>NZ_JADCSA010000190.1 GCF_015070385.1 Nocardioides malaquae
TATGTTGCACTGAGGTTGCTGATACTTATGTAACATACGTGTGGATCACCTTTTTTTACTGTTACTTACGTAGCATGTCTTGTAGCACTACTTGTTACCTCCTTAAGTCTTACCCAGTAGGTTGCTGTACAATCGCTGTGTCTTTCTTCCTTCTTACTTAAGTATTTCTGTTTCTGCTTGTATGCTTGTAACCTGCTTGCTGCCTCAGGGCAACTGATTTTCCCCCGCGGGATAATAAAGGTATCTATCTATCTATCTATCTATCTAGCATTCAGCATAGAAGATAACAGAGTTGATCGCTACTCTCTCCCTAACGTTCTAACTCCC
>NZ_JADCSA010000019.1 GCF_015070385.1 Nocardioides malaquae
CCCGGCCGAGGTCCTCGACGACCTACTCTTGACCCACCACAAACACCACGGTGTTGCGTGACCAACTGGAATCCGCCGCGATTTTCGGTGCATTTCGGTTGGTGCGTGAGGGCCGGGCGACGCAGCAGGGCCCGCCACCGACCGGTGACGGGCCCTGTGAGGTGGTGCGTGGATCAGATGAGGCCGAGCTCGGTGACGGCCTTGCGCTCGTCGGCCAGCTCGGCGACGGAGGCGTCGATCTTGGCGCGGGAGAAGTCGGAGACCTCGAGGCCCTCGACGATCTTCCAGTCGCCGTCCTTGGTGGTCACGGGGAACGAGGAGATCAGACCCTCGGCCACGCCGTACTCACCGTTGGACTTGACGGCCATGGAGACCCAGTCGCCCTCGGGCGAGCCGAAGAGCCAGTCGCGCGCGGCGTCGATGGTGGCCGACGCGGCGGAGGCGGCCGACGAGCTGCCGCGTGCCTCGATGATGGCGGCGCCACGCTTCGCGACGGTCGGGATGAAGTTCGACTCCAGCCACTCCTGGTCGTTGACGACCTCGGCAGCGTTCTGACCGTTGACCTTGGCGTTGAAGAGGTCGGGGTACTGGGTGGCCGAGTGGTTGCCCCAGATGGTCATGTTCGTGATGTCGGTGACCTTGGCGCCGGTCTTCGCGGCGAGCTGCGAGATGGCGCGGTTGTGGTCGAGGCGGGTGAGCGCGGAGAAGCGCTCGTCCGGGATGTCGGGGGCGTTGGTCATCGCGATGAGGGCGTTGGTGTTGGCCGGGTTGCCGGTCACGCCGATACGCACGTCGTCGGCGGCCACCTTGTTGAGGGCCTTGCCCTGGGCGGTGAAGATCGCGCCGTTGGCCGACAGCAGGTCGCCGCGCTCCATGCCGGGGCCGCGGGGGCGGGCGCCGACGAGCAGGGCGAGGTTGACGCCGTCGAAGATCTTCTCCGGGTCGGAGCCGATCTCCACGCCGGCCAGGGTCGGGAAGGCGCAGTCGTCGAGCTCCATGACGACACCCTCGAGCGCCTTGAGGGCGGGCTCGATCTCCAGCAGCTGCAGCTGGATGGGACGGTCACCGGCCAGTGCGCCGGATGCGAGGCGGAAGAGCAGGCTGTAGCCGATCTGACCGGCGGCACCGGTGACGGCCACCTTGAGCGGGGCAGAGGTTGACACGGAGACTCCTCGAAGAGTGTCTGAGCAGGTGCAGTTCGACTCGACTCTAGCCCTGCGGGACTCCCCGGACGGTGCCGGGTTCGCCCGCTGGCATGCTGGGGGCATGCTGCGACGTCGACCCGGCTCCGTGCCTGAGCGGGAGCCCCGTGGTCGAGGTCGCGCCACGCTGTGGCTGCTGGCCGTGGTCGTGGCGCTGGGGCTGCTGGTGGCCATCGAGGTCGGGTCGCCACGCCAGGTCGACCCCACCGGTGTCGACGAGCTCGAGGTGCCGTGGGCCGACCCCGACCCCGAGGAGTTCGTGGACGGCGTCGACCACGCGTGGTGGCCCCTGCGGCCCGGTGCGCGGTGGGTGCACGAAGGTGTGGTCGACGGGGTGAGCACCTCGCGGACCACCACCGTGCTCACCCGGCGCCGGGAGGTCGCCGGGGTCGCCGCCACGGTCGTACGCGAGGTGACGCGGCCTCGGGGAGCGCGGCCCACGGTCGTGGAGCGGTGGTATGCCCAGGACCGACGCGGACACCTGTGGTTGCTCGGGCAGGACGGGTCGTGGGCGCTCGGTGCCGACGTGCCGGCGGGGCTGGTCCTGGCGGCCGAGCCCCGGCGCGGCGACGCCCACCTGCGGGTGCCCCTGTCGGGCGTGGAGCGAGAGGTGGTCGAGGTCGCCGAGCGCGGCGAGGCCGTCGTGGTGCCGGCGGGGGAGTACGCCGACCTCCTGCGCACCGTCGAACGGCTCGGCGCTGATCGGGCCGACGCCGAGGTCGTCGAGGTGCGGTGGGCCGAGGGAGTGGGCCCCGTGCAGTGGATGAGCGAGGCGGGCCACCTCGACCTGGTGAGCCACGACCCCGGGGAGTGATGCGCGGCTTGTGCCGCGGCGCGCGCTGTGCCTTGATGGAGCCGGGAGTCGGGTGCCTGCCCCGTCAGGTATCTTGATATCAAGCAATCCGTCTGGACCCATCCGACAAGGAGTCGCTGGCACCATGGCCAAGATCATCTACACCCACACCGACGAGGCGCCGCTGCTCGCGACGTACTCCTTCCTCCCCATCGTCGAGGCCTACGCCGCGAAGGCCGGTGTCGAGGTCGAGACCCGCGACATCTCCGTCGCCGCGCGCATCCTGGCCCAGTTCGGACTGGCTGACGACGCGCTCGCCGAGCTGGGTGAGCTGGCGACCACCCCCGAGGCCAACATCATCAAGCTGCCGAACATCTCGGCCTCGATCCCGCAACTGAAGGCCGCGATCGCCGAGCTCCAGGCGCAGGGCTTCGACATCCCGGACTACCCGGAGAACGCCGACACCCCCGAGGCGCAGGAGATCCGCGCCAAGTACGACAAGGTCAAGGGCTCCGCGGTCAACCCGGTGCTGCGTGAGGGCAACTCCGACCGCCGCGCCCCCGCCTCGGTGAAGAACTACGCCAAGGCCCACCCGCACCGCATGGGCGAGTGGAAGAAGGACTCGAAGACCAACGTCGCCACCATGGGCGAGCACGACTTCAAGTCCAACGAGAAGTCCGTGACGCTCCCGGCCGACGACACCCTGCAGGTCGTCCTGACCACGAAGGGCGGCGAGAAGGTCGTCCTCAAGGAGGGCCTCGAGGTCCTCGAGGGCGAGGTCGTCGACGCCTCCGTGCTCGAGGTCGCCCACCTGCAGTCGTTCCTGAAGGACGCCGTCGCCCGCGCCAAGGAGGAGGGCATCCTCTTCTCCGCGCACCTCAAGGCGACGATGATGAAGGTCTCCGACCCGATCATCTTCGGCCACGTCGTGAAGGCCTACTTCTCCGACGTCTTCGCCCAGTACGGCGACGACCTGGCCGCGGCCGGCCTGTCCGCCAACGACGGCCTCGGCACGATCCTTCCCGGCCTGGCGAAGCTGCCCAACGGCGACGAGATCAAGGCGGCCTTCGAGAAGGCGCTCGCCGAGGGCCCGGCCCTGGCGATGGTCGACTCCGACAAGGGCATCACCAACCTCCACGTGCCGTCCGACGTCATCATCGACGCCTCCATGCCCGCGATGATCCGCGGCGGCGGCATCATGTGGAACGCCGAGGGCAATGAGCAGGAGACCCTCGCGGTCATCCCGGACTCCTCCTACGCCGGCGTCTACCAGGCGACCATCGACGACTGCCGGGAGAACGGCGCGCTCGACCCCTCGACCATGGGATCGGTGCCCAACGTCGGCCTGATGGCGAAGGCAGCCGAGGAGTACGGGTCGCACGACAAGACCTTCGAGATCGCCGAGGCCGGCACCGTCGAGGTCGTCAACGCTGCGGGTGAGGTGCTGCTCTCCCACGAGGTCGCCGCCGGTGACATCTGGCGCGCCTGCCAGACGAAGGACGCCTCCATCCGCGACTGGGTGAAGCTGGCCGTCACCCGGGCTCGCGCCTCGCAGACCCCGGCGATCTTCTGGCTCGACGAGGCCCGTGCCCACGACGCCCAGCTGATCGAGAAGGTCAACACCTACCTGGCCGACCACGACACCGAGGGCCTCGACATCCGCATCATGACCCCGGCGGACGCGACGAAGTTCTCCCTCGAGCGCATCCGTCGCGGCGAGGACACCATCTCGGTGACCGGCAACGTGCTGCGTGACTACAACACCGACCTCTTCCCGATCCTCGAGCTCGGTACGTCGGCCAAGATGCTGTCGGTGGTCCCGCTGATGAACGGTGGTGGCCTCTTCGAGACCGGTGCCGGTGGCTCGGCCCCGAAGCACGTGCAGCAGCTCGTCGCCGAGGACTACCTGCGTTGGGACTCGCTCGGTGAGTTCTTCGCCCTCGTCCCGTCGCTCGAGCTCTACGCCGAGCAGTCGGGCAAGGACGGCGCCAAGGTGCTGGCCGCGACGCTGGACAAGGCGACGGAGTCGTTCCTCAACAACGACCGTTCGCCGGGCCGCAAGCTCGGCACGATCGACAACCGTGGCTCGCACTTCTACCTGGCGCTCTACTGGGCCCAGGAGCTGGCGCAGCAGGCCGAGGACGCCGCACTGGCCGAGGCGTTCACGCCGCTCGCCGAGAAGCTCGCCGCGGAGGAGGAGACCATCGTCGCCGAGCTGCTCGCCGTCCAGGGCAAGCCCGCCGACATCGGTGGCTACTACCGCCCCGACGCCGAGAAGACCACGGCCGTCATGCGGCCGTCGGCCACCTTCAACGAGGCCCTCGCGGCGCTCTGACCATGAGCGCCTGACCGCACGCACCGGAACCCGGTCGACCGTGAGGTCGGCCGGGTTCTGTGTTGCGCGGGCTCGTTTCCCGGCTCCTGAGTTGCGGAGGTTCTAGGGTGACGGCGTGAACACAGGCGACGTGCGCTGGGTGGGGATTGGGCGGGTCGCGGTCGCAGTGCCCGAGGAGTGGGGGACCAACGAGCTTCGGTGCGGCACCCCGGTCCGCGACACGGTGATTGTCGACGTCGCCATGGTCGAGCTGTGTCACCTGCCGCGTCCCCCTGACGTCGACTCGCTCGAGTTCGGACAGGGGTCGCCGCCAGGTGATGTCGTCGCCACCGAGGTGTCCCAGGTCGACGGCGTCCAGATGCACCGCGGCCAGACCGACAGCCTGCTCCAGCCGGACAACGGCGTACGCGTCTGGTCGAGCACCGTGAGTCTCCCGGGAGAGGGGCTCTGGATCCGCGCCGAGTCCAGCCGCGGGCCGGAGCAGGTCAACGAGGTCCTGGGCCGCGTGTCTGTGTTGCGTGACGGGATCGGCATCCCGCCGCGGAACTCGTCGTCCGACAACGAGCGCGACGAGGAGCAGACGGGCCTGTACGCCCAACGGCTCCTCGACCTGGGTCTCGAGGTGACAGTGGAGCGGCGCGTGATGGAGGGCCCGTCCGCGGGACACCTGCTCAAGGTGTCACCGCAACCGGGCACCGTGGTGCCTGAGGGAACACGGGTCGTCCTGACCGTGGTGGGTGACTGAGGCAGCCCGGAGGTAGAGGGTCTGCTGGACCGCTCGTAGTTGTCGGTCCTCGCTGCCAGTGTTGACCCATGGAAGCCACCACTGTCGCCCCCGACTTCGGGGGCCTGCGCGACCTGACTGTGAGCGAGCTGCTCGGTGCGGCGCGGCAGCGGCGGTCGGTGGTGCAGCGTGGTGAGGCCGACCTGTTGGCGATCGCGTATGAGTGGGCGGTGGCGCACCCGGCTGATCCGGACGGCTGGAACGCTGCGTCGTTCCACCACCCGTTGGGTGAGGAGCCGATCTCCGGTGACGGGACCCCGCGTGTGGCGGAGTTCTGCATCCCCGAGCTGGGGGCTGCGTTGGGGATCTCCACCGACGCGGCGAAGAAGCTGATCGGCCACGCGATCGAGATGGTCCATCGCCTGCCGCGGGTGTGGCGGCGGGTGCAGTCCGGAACCGTTCCTGTGTGGCGGGCCAAGCAGGTCGCTGAGGCCACGATCCACTGCGACCCGGCCCTGACACCGGAGGCGATGGCGTGGATCGACGCGCAGGTGGCGCCGTTCCTGGAGAAGGTCGGGCGTGCGCAGATGGAGCGCATCGTCGCCCAAGCGATCGAGCTCTACGGCCTGGCGGCCCAGGAGCCACCGCTGGATGAGGACAACGACGGCCGCTACGTCCACATCCACACCCCCATTGGCCCCTTCGCGGGGTCGATGCACCTCGAGGCCGAGGTGAGCAACGCCGACGGCCACGACCTCGCCCAAGCCCTCTCGGCGGGCGCGGCCGCGATCAAGGCCGGCGGTTCCACTGCGTCGCTGGACGTGCGGCGGTCCATGGCACTCGGCGAGCTGGCGCGACAGCAGACCTCCCTCGACCTCGCCGGCGCGAACACCGTGCCCACGAGCGATGACGTTGGCGCAGGCAGCGCAGGCAGCGTTGACACTGCGGCTGGCACTGCGGCTGGCACCACCGGCTCCGCCTGCGAACCGGTGCAACGGAAGGCCCGTCGGGTCGACCTGCACCTGCACTTCACCGCCGAGGTCCAGCCCGACGGCACCACCGGCATCTCCCCGATCGGGTTCCTGGAGAACGGCCAGAAACTGGCCCTGCTGTCGCAGGTCCGGTCGTGGGTGCGGGGCACGCACACCGAGGTGCGGATCCTGCCGGTCATCGACCTCAACGAACACATCACCACGAGCAGGTACGAACCCACCGACCGGCTCCGCCGGCAAGTGATTCTCCGGGACCGTACCTGCGTGTTCCCGTGGTGCACGCGCCCCGCGAGGTCCTGCGACCTCGACCACGTCGAACCGTTCGACCACGACGCCATCGGGGAAGACCGGCCACCACCCGGATCGACCGCTACCCACAACCTGGCTCCCCTGTGCCGCAGCCACCACCGGTTGAAGACCCACACCGGCTGGCGACTCACCTCACCCACCAGTGGCGTCTTCGAGTGGACCAGCCCCCACGGCCAACGCTTCCGCCGCGACCGCCACGGGACCCAAGACCTGACCCAGGGACCGGACGGCGAACCACCACCCGCCCCCAGCCCGCCCAGACCTCGGGTGTGACGCACACCCCGCTCGCCCGAATGCGGGAATGGCCCACCGGTCCGCGTAGTTTCACATCGAGATGACTGCCACTGCCGCGCCCGCGCCTGCCCGCGAGACCCGCCCCCGGGGAAGCCACTTCGGCCTGGTGCTCCTGGCCCTGGCGATGGGTGGCTTCGCGATCGGCACCACCGAGTTCGTCTCGATGGGTCTGCTGCCGCAGCTGGCGCGCGGGGTCGGAGTCGACGAACCGTCGGCGGGTCACGCCATCTCGATGTACGCCCTCGGCGTGGTGGTCGGTGCCCCAGTCATCGCCCTGATCGGCTCGCACTGGCCTCGTCGCGCGGTCCTGATGGGCCTGATGGGTCTCTTCGTCGTCGGCAACGTGGCGACGGCGCTGGTGACCTCCTACGAGGCGCTCCTGGCCGCCCGCTTCGTCTCCGGCCTGCCGCACGGCGCGTACTTCGGCGTCGCCTCCCTCGTCGCCGCCTCGTTGGCGCGTCCCGGCAGGCAGGCCAAGGCCGTCGCGACGGTCATGCTCGGTCTCTCCGTCGCCAACCTGGTCGGGGTGCCGGCCGCCACCTGGCTGGGCCAGAACCTGGGCTGGCGCGCGGCCTTCTGGGTGGTCGCGGTCCTGGCGCTGGTCACGCTGGCGCTGGTGGCGCTCCACGTGCCGTCGATCCCCGGCGACCACACCTCGTCGTGGCGCCGTGAGGTGCGGGCGTTCGGTGAGCCCCAGGTGTGGCTGACCCTCGGCGCGGGTGCGCTGGGCTTCGGCGGCATGTTCGCCGTCTACACCTACGTGGTGCCGACGATCGACAAGCTGGGAGGCCTGAGCGAGGGCGCGGCCCCGGTCTTCCTCTTCGCCTTCGGCCTCGGCATGGTGGTCGGCACCTGGGTGGCCGGGGAGCTGGCAAGCTGGTCGCTCTTCGGCTCGCTCTTCATCGGTGGCGCGGGCCAGGGCGTCCTGCTCCTGCTCTTCGCGGTCTTCGCGCACACCGGGTGGTGGACGCTGCCGATCGTCTTCATGATCACCGTGACCGGCTCGGTCCTGGTGGTCGGTCTGCAGATGCGCCTGATGACCGTCGCGGGGGAGGCCCGGACCCTGGGGGCGGCGATGAACCACGCCGCGCTCAACATCGCCAACGCCCTCGGCGCCTGGCTCGGTGGCCTCGTGATCGCCGCGGGCCTGGGCTACCGGGCGCCCGGCTACGTGGGCTTCGGCCTCGCGTCGGTGGGCGTGGCCTTCATGTTCGCCTCCTACCTGCTGGAGCGCCGACGCGCGAGCCGCTGAGCGTACGCTCCGCCGCGCGAAGTCGGACACGTGTCCCGCTTGTCGTCGGGAGCCCTTGCCAGCCGCTCGACCGGCCCTGAGAGAATGGGTCCATGTCCACGCCGACCGCACCCCAGGTCAAGGCCGAGAGCACCGCAGCCACCCGTGCGCGCGTGCTCTCCGGCATCCAGCCCACCGCCGACTCGTTCCACTTCGGCAACTACCTGGGTGCGCTGCGTCAGTGGGTGGACCTCCAGGACGAGCACGAGCCCTTCTTCTTCATCGCCGACCTGCACGCGATCACCGTCGAGCAGGACCCGAAGGTGCTGCGCGAGCGGGTCCGCCGCGCCGCCGCCCAGCTCGTCGCGATGGGCATCGACCCGGTGCGCTCGGCGATCTTCGCGCAGTCGCGGGTGCCCGCGCACGCCCAGCTCGGCTGGGTGCTGCAGTGCATGACGGGCTTCGGCGAGGCCCGCCGGATGACCCAGTTCAAGGACAAGTCCGCCAAGGGTGGTGAGGGCGCGGCCAGCGTCGGCCTCTTCACCTACCCGATCCTCCAGGCCGCCGACATCCTGCTCTACCGTCCGCAGTACGTGCCGGTCGGGGAGGACCAGCGCCAGCACCTCGAGCTGACCCGCGACCTCGCGCAGCGCTTCAACAGCCGTTACAAGAAGACCTTCCGCCTGCCCGAGCCCTACATCCTCAAGGCCACCGGCAAGATCGTCGACCTGCAGGACCCGACGCGGAAGATGTCGAAGTCCAGCTCCTCGCCCAGCGGCATTATCGACATGCTCGACGACCCGAAGGTCAGCGCCAAGAAGATCCGCTCGGCGGTCACCGACTCCGACGCCGAGATCCGTTTCGACGCCGAGGAGAAGCCGGGCCTGAGCAACCTGCTCACGATCCACTCGGCCATCTCGGGGGAGTCGGTCGACGCGCTCGTCGACCGCTTCGCCGGCCGCGGCTACGGCGACCTCAAGAAGGAGCTCGCCGAGGTCGTGGTCGACTTCGTGACCCCCTTCCGCGACACCACGCTCGCGCTGCTCGACGACCGGGCCCACCTCGACCAGATCCTCGACGACGGCGCGGCCCGCGCCAACGAGGTGGCCGAGAAGACCTTGGCCGACGTCTACGAACGCGTCGGCTTCACCGCCCCTCGGGGCAAGTGAGTCGTCGTGCAGACCATCGGCGTGGCCATCGCCCTCCCGGAACCGTGGGCCACGGACCTCCAGGAGTACCGCGTCGACCTCGGTGACGAGACCGCCTACAGCATCCCCACCCACATCACGCTGATCCCGCCGACGGAGGTCGACGACGACCTGGCCGAGGTGGTCGCCCACCTGGAGCGGGCGGCGAGCAGCCAGCAGCCCTTCACCATCCACCTGCGCGGCACGGGCACCTTCCGGCCGGTCTCCCCGGTCGTCTTCGTGGCCGTGGCCCAAGGCATCGGTGGGTGCGAGGCGCTGGCCGCCGAGGTGCGGTCGGGGCCGCTGGCGGTCGACCTGGAGTTCCCGTTCCACCCGCACGTGACGGTGGCCCACCACCTCGACGACGCGGCCCTCGACCGGGCCTACGACGAGCTCGCCACCTTCGACTGCCTCTTCGAGGCCACCGAGTTCCACCTCTACCTGCACGACGACGGCAGCGGCTGGGTGCCGACCCGCGCCTTCCGGTTGGGCCAGCAGGCCTGAGCCCACCGCGTACGCCCTCGCGTGCGTACGCCTGCCTCCCGCGTCCCCGAGACGCACCGAGCCCCCGCGGCCCGGAGGCGGCGGGGGCTCGGTGGGGGACCGTCGGCTCTGGTCAGAGGCCGTGCTTCATCGCGGTGCGCAGGTCCTTGTTGAGCTGGGAGATCACGTCGAGCGGGATCTCCTTCGGGCAGGCAGCGGTGCACTCACCGATGTTGGTGCAGCCACCGAAGCCCTCGTGGTCGTGCTGGCCGACCATGTCGACGACGCGGGTCCAGCGCTCCGGCTGGCCCTGGGGCAGCTCGCCGAGGTGGGTGATCTTGGCGCCCAGGAAGAGCGAGGCCGAGCCGTTGGGGCAGGCAGCCACGCAGGCACCGCAACCGATGCAGGTCGCCACGTTGAAGGCACGCATGGCCTTGTCACGCGGGGCCGGCACCGAGTTGGCCTCGGGAGCGGATCCGGTGTTGGCGGAGATGAATCCACCCGACTGGATGATGCGGTCGAAGGCGGAACGGTCGACGACCAGGTCCTTCAGGATCGGGAAGGGCTCGGCACGCCACGGCTCCACGGTGATCGTGTCGCCGTCCTTGAAGGAGCGCATGTGGAGCTGGCAGGTCGTGGTGACCTCCGGCCCGTGCGCCTGGCCGTTGATCATCAACGAACAGGTGCCGCAGATGCCCTCGCGACAGTCGGAGTCGAACGCGACCGGGTCCTCGCCAGCCTCGTTGAGCTGCTCGTTGAGGGTGTCGAGCATCTCCAGGAAGCTCATGTCCGGCGAGATGTCGGAGACCTGGTAGGTCTTGATGGCGCCCGCGGACGTGGCGTCCTTCTGACGCCAGATCTTCAGTGTCAGGTTCATGCTCACTTGTAGCTCCGCTGCTTCATCTCGATGGCCGTGTAGATCAGGTCTTCCTTGTGGAGGACCGGCAGACCGTCCTCGCCGCCGAACTCCCAGGCAGCGACGTAGGCGAACTCGTCGTCGTGACGCAGGGCCTCGCCGTCCTCGGTCTGCGACTCCGACCGGAAGTGGCCGCCGCAGGACTCGCGACGGTTGAGGGCGTCGACGCACATGAGCTCGCCCAGCTCGATGAAGTCGGCCACGCGGCCCGCCTTCTCGAGGCTCTGGTTGAGCGTGTCGGCGGTGCCCAGCACCTTGAGGTTGCTCCAGAACTCCTTCTTGAGGTCCTGGATCATGCCGATGGCCTTCTTGAGGCCCTCGGCGTTGCGGTCCATGCCGCAGTACTCCCACATGATCCGACCCAGCTCCTTGTGGAAGGAGTCGGCCGAGCGGGTGCCGCCGATGGAGAGGAACTTGTTCATCCGCTCCTCGACGTCGGTGCGCGCCGCGACCACGTCGGGGTGCGACTCGTCGATCTTCTCGAACGGACCGTCGGCGAGGTACTCGCGGATGGTGTTCGGCAGGACGAAGTAGCCGTCGGCCAGCCCCTGCATCAGGGCGGAGGCGCCGAGGCGGTTGGCGCCGTGGTCGGAGAAGTTCGCCTCACCGGTGACGAAGAGGCCCTCGACGTTCGACTGCAGGTGGTAGTCGACCCAGAGGCCGCCCATCACGTAGTGCACGGCGGGGTAGATGCGCATCGGCACCTGGTAGGGGTTCTCACCCGTGATCCGCTCGTACATGTCGAAGAGGTTGTCGTACTTCTCGCGGACCGCATCCTCGCCGAGACGGTCGATGGCCTCGGCGAAGTCGAGGTAGACGCCGCGGCGCACCCACTTCTCGTTGCCCTCGTCGTCGACCTCGCGCACGGCCGGGCCGACGCCCTTGCCGGCGTCGCACTGGTACTTCGCGGCACGCGAGGCGATGTCACGGGGCACCAGGTTGCCGAAGGCCGGGTAGATCCGCTCCAGGTAGTAGTCGCGGTCCTCCTCGGGGATGTCGCGCGGGTCCTTCTCGGCGTCCGCCGGGTCCTTGGGCACCCAGATGCGACCGTCGTTGCGCAGCGACTCCGACATCAGGGTCAGCTTCGACTGGTGGTCGCCGGAGACCGGGATGCAGGTGGGGTGGATCTGCGTGTAGCAGGGGTTGGCCATGTAGGCGCCCTTGCGGTGCGCACGCCACGCGGCGGTGACGTTGGACCCCATCGCGTTGGTGGAGAGGAAGAAGACGTTGCCGTAGCCACCCGAGGCGAGCACGACGACGTCGGCCAGGTGGGTGGAGATCTCACCGGTGACGAGGTCGCGGGCGATGATGCCGCGGGCCTTGCCGTCGGCGACGATCAGCTCGAGCATCTCGTGGCGGGTGAACTGCTCCACGGTGCCGGCGGCGACCTGGCGCTCCATGGCCTGGTAGGCGCCGATCAGCAGCTGCTGACCCGTCTGGCCGCGGGCGTAGAACGTACGCGAGACCTGCACGCCGCCGAAGGAACGGTTGTCGAGCAGACCGCCGTACTCGCGGGCGAACGGGACGCCCTGCGCGACGCACTGGTCGATGATGTTCGCGCTGACCTCGGCCAGGCGGTAGACGTTGTTCTCGCGGGCGCGGTAGTCGCCACCCTTGACGGTGTCG
This sequence comes from Nocardioides malaquae, assembly GCF_015070385.1. Taxonomy (GTDB): domain Bacteria; phylum Actinomycetota; class Actinomycetes; order Propionibacteriales; family Nocardioidaceae; genus Nocardioides; species Nocardioides malaquae. The sequence continues at coordinate 12,093 of NZ_JADCSA010000019.1, forward strand.
TAGAAGAGGCGGTGGGTGGAGTCACCGTCCTCCTTGTAGTTCTTGGCCGCGTTGATCCCGCCCTGGGCAGCGATCGAGTGCGCGCGACGCGGGGAGTCCTGGTAGCAGAAGGACTTCACGTTGTAGCCGGCCTCGCCGAGGGTCGCGGCGGCGGCGCCGCCGGCCAGGCCGGTGCCGACGATGATGATGTCGAGCTTGCGGCGGTTGGCCGGGTTGACGAGGCGGTTCTCGAACTTGCGGTTGGTCCAGCGGTCCTTGATCGGGCCGGTCGGGGCGACCGGGTCGACCAGGGGAGCGCCGAGCGTGTAGTAACCAGCGGCGTCGTCGGAGACCTGCACCGGCGGCTGGTTGGTCTGGGTGGTTCCGTCCAGGAAAGCCATGGAGAGTCTCGGTCCTTACTTGGTGACGATGCCGGTGAGCACGGAGAGCGGGACGAGGGCGAAGCCGCCGGCGATCACGATCGCGACGACCCAGCCGGCCAGCTTGGCGTTGGCGCGCGACCGGGCGGTGTTGGTGAACCCGAGCGTCTGCATCGCACTCCACGTGCCGTGGTGCAGGTGCATGCCGAGCGCCAGCATCGCGAGCAGGTAGATGACCGCCATCCACCACAGGTCGAAGGAGTCGACCAGCAGGTTGTAGGGGTCGTTCGTCTCGCCGCCGGCCGGGTTGACCTTGCCCACCGTGAAGTGGAGCAGGTGCCAGATCACGAAGATGAGGATCGTCAGGCCGCCCCAGCGCATGGTGCGCGAGGAGAGCGACGAGGCGAGGTTCTTCTTCACCGTGTACTTCGAGCTGCGCGCCTTGTGCGCCCGTCCCGTCAGGACGAGGGCCGCCCAGACGTGGGCGACCAGGGCGACGATCAGCACGACGCGCATGATCCACAGCAGGCCCTCGTGCGGCAGCATCGGCTCACCGAACTCGCGCAGGTGGTGCGCGTACTCGTTGAACGCGTCGTGCCCGGCGAAGACCTTGAGGTTGCCGTACATGTGGGCCAGCAGGTAGCCGATGAAGACCAGACCGCTGACGGCCATGGTGATTTTCAAGGCGATCGTCGAGCGAGTCGAACGGGATCCCTTGACGAGAGTCCGGTTGGAAGTTTGGGTTGCCACGAGGGTCACCGTATCCTCCACAGGACCGCTCTGTCGCAGCGGACCTCCCCGTGACCGTGTGACAAATCCCCGGTTACCAGCGGGTCACCGCTCCGTCACGCCCCGATGAAACGGGTCCGGCGTCTGTGATCCGACCACGGCGCCGACCGCGTCCACGGCCCGGCTTATCCTGCACGTCATGACCACACCGATCGACCAGATCGCGTTGGCCTCCGACGAGGACACCGCGACCGCCGCTGACTGGGAGACCGCGACGGCCGCGGTGCTGCGCAAGTCCCGCCGCCTGGGTGAGGACGACGCCGACTCCTCCGTCTGGGAGAAGCTGGCTCGCACCACGCTCGACGGGATCTCCGTCGCCCCCATCGGCCAGCCCGCCGACCTGGAGGGCCTGACCACGTCGGGCCGCCCCACCCGCGAGGGAGACTGGGACATCCGCGTCCACGTCGTCGGCCCCGACGCCAAGGCGGCCAACGAGGCGCTGCTGGTCGACCTGGAGAACGGCGCCACCTCCCTCTGGCTCGAGCTCGGCGCCGGCCTCGAGGTCGCCGACCTGGAGGCCGTGCTGAAGGGGGTCTTCACCGACCTCGCCCCCGTCGTGCTCGACGCCCCCGGCCAGCGACTGGCCGCCGCGGAGGAGCTCGTCGACCTGCTCGACGGCGTCACCCCGGCCCCGGGCACCAACCTCGGCGCCAGCCCGGCCCTCGGTGGCTCCGACGCCGACGAGGTCGTGGCCGTGGCCCGCCTTGCCGTCGGGAAGGGCATCCAGGGCGTGGTCGTCGACGCCGCGAAGCTCCACGAGCTCGGTGCCTCCGACGCCCAGGAGCTCGGCTACTCGATCGCCGTGGGCGTCGAGGTGCTGCGTACGCTCACCGGCGCCGGCCTCTCGTTGGCCGAGGCGCTCGAGGTGGTGGAGTTCCGCTACGCGGCCACCGACGAGCAGTTCCCGACCATCGCCAAGCTCCGCGCCGCCCGTCGCCTCTGGGCCCGTGTCGCCGAGCTCTCCGGCGCGACCGAGCCGGTGCAGCAGCGCCAGCACGTCGTCACCAGCCGCGCGATGATGAGCAAGTACGACCCCTACGTCAACATGCTGCGCGGCACCGTCGCCGCCTTCGCCGCCGGCGTCGGCGGCGCGGAGGCCGTCACCGTGGTGCCCTTCGACGCGCCCCTCGGCCTGCCCAACGCGTTCGGCCGGCGCATCGCGCGCAACACCTCCAGCCTGCTGATCGCCGAGTCGCACCTCGCCAAGGTCACCGACCCCGCCGGAGGCGCGTACGCCGTCGAGAAGCTGACCGACGACCTCGCCGTCGCCGGGTGGCAGGAGCTGGGCCGCATCGAGGAGGTCGGCGGCGCCGCTGCCGCGTTGGCCGACGGCTCCGTGCAGGCACGCGTCGACGAGGTCGTCGCCACCCGCGAGCAGCTCGTCGCCCGCCGCAAGCAGCCGATCACCGGAGTCAGCGAGTTCCCGAACCTGGCCGAGCAGCTGCCCGAGCGCACCGCCCACCCGAGCGCCGACGAGGTCCGCCGCTACGGCGCCTCGTTCGAGGCGCTGCGCGACGAGCCCGCGGCGGCGCCGGTCTTCCTCGCCACCATGGGCCCGATCGCCCACCACACGGCGCGGGCCACCTTCGCCAGCAACCTCTTCGCCGCCGGGGGTGTCGCGGTGACGGTCGCCGGTCCAACCGCTGGCCCCGACGACCTGGTCGCGAAGCTCGACGGTGAGGTGGTCGCCTGCCTGGCCGGCACCGACGCCGCCTACGAGGAGTGGGGTGCGGCCGCCGTCGAGGCGCTGCGCGCCGCCGGCGTACGCCACGTCATCCTCGCCGGCAAGCCGGGCGACCTGGCCGTCGACGACTCCTGCGCGACGGGCCTCGACGCCCTCGCGTTCCTCAACCGCACCCGGGAGGCGCTCGCATGAGCATTCCGCAGAACTTCAACGGTCTCCCGCTGTCGCCCGAGGGCGTCGCCGCGGCCGCCGCTCCGTCCGCGCGCGAGCCCTGGACCAGCCCGGAGGGCATCGACGTCCTGGGCGTCTACGGCCCCGAGCACCTCGAGGGCCTCGACGCCCTCGACACCTGGCCGGGCCTCAGCCCGTTCCTGCGTGGCCCCTACCCGACGATGTACACCACCCAGCCGTGGACCATCCGTCAGTACGCCGGCTTCTCCACCGCGGAGGAGTCCAACGCGTTCTACCGCCGCAACCTGGCCGCCGGCCAGAAGGGGCTCTCGGTCGCCTTCGACCTGGCCACCCACCGCGGCTACGACTCCGACCACCCGCGCGTGCGCGGCGACGTCGGCATGGCGGGCGTGGCGATCGACTCGATCTACGACACCCGCACCCTCTTCGACGGCATCCCGCTCGACCAGATGTCGGTCTCGATGACGATGAACGGCGCGGTGCTGCCGGTGCTGGCGCTCTACATCGCGGCCGCGGAGGAGCAGGGGGTGAAGCCGGAGCAGCTCGCGGGGACCATCCAGAACGACATCCTCAAGGAGTTCATGGTCCGCAACACCTACATCTACCCGCCGCAGCACTCGATGCGGATCATCTCCGACATCTTCGCCTTCACCAGCCAGAAGATGCCGCGCTTCAACTCCATCTCGATCTCCGGCTACCACATGCAGGAGGCCGGGGCGACCGCCGACCTCGAGCTGGCCTACACGCTGGCCGACGGCGTGGAGTACATCCGCGCCGGTCTCGACGCCGGCCTCGACATCGACAAGTTCGCCCCGCGCCTCAGCTTCTTCTGGGCGATCGGCATGAACTTCTTCATGGAGGTCGCCAAGATGCGCGCCGCCCGCGCCATCTGGGCGCGCCTGGTGCGCGAGTTCGACCCGAAGAACCCCAAGTCGCTCTCGCTGCGCACCCACTCGCAGACCTCCGGCTGGTCGCTGACCGCCCAAGACGTCTTCAACAACGTGGGCCGCACCGCCATCGAGGCGATGGCCGCGACCCAGGGCCACACCCAGTCGCTGCACACCAACGCCCTCGACGAGGCGATCGCGTTGCCGACCGACTTCTCGGCGCGCATCGCTCGCAACACCCAGCTGCTGCTGCAGCAGGAGTCGCGCACCACCGAGATCATCGACCCGTGGGCCGGCTCCTACTACGTGGAGAAGCTGACCCACGACCTGGCGACCAAGGCCTGGGCCCACATCGTCGAGGCCGAGGAGGCCGGCGGCATGGCCAAGGCCATCGAGCAGGGCATCCCGAAGATGCGCATCGAGGAGGCGGCCGCCCGCACCCAGGCCCGCATCGACTCCGGCGCCCAGCAGGTCATCGGTGTCAACACCTACCGTCTGGCCGACGAGGACCCGCTGGACGTGCTCAAGGTCGACAACGACGAGGTCTACCGCGCTCAGGTCGCCAAGCTGGAGCGCCTGCGCGCCGAGCGTGACCAGGTCGCCGTCGACGCCGCCCTGCACGCGCTGACGAGGTCCGCCGAGCAGGGTCACGTCGGTGGGGGCTCGCTCGACGGCAACCTGCTGGCGTTGGCCGTCGACGCCGCCCGTGCCAAGGCCACGGTCGGGGAGATCTCCGACGCCCTGGAGAAGGTCTACGGCCGCCACCAGGCGGTGATCCGTACGATCTCCGGTGTGTACCGAGACACCGCGTCCGAAGCCGGCGACGAGAAGCTGGAGGCCGTGCTCAAGGCCACCGCGGAGTTCGAGGAGGCCGAGGGCCGCCGTCCGCGCATCCTGGTCGCCAAGATGGGTCAGGACGGCCACGACCGTGGTCAGAAGGTCGTCGTCTCCGCCTTCGCCGACATGGGCTTCACCGTCGACGTCGGTCCGCTGTTCTCCACCCCGGAGGAGGTCGCCCAGCAGGCGATCGACGCCGACGTCCACATCGTCGGCGTCTCCTCGCTGGCGGCCGGCCACCTGACGCTGCTGCCGGCGCTGAAGAAGGCGCTGGCCGACGAGGGTCGCGACGACATCATGGTCGTCATCGGCGGGGTCATCCCGCCCGACGACGTGGCGACGCTGAAGGAGATGGGCGCCGCGGCGGTCTTCCTGCCCGGCACGGTGATCGCCGACTCCGCGCTCGACCTGCTGGCCCAGCTCCGCCAAGGCTGAGCCGGACGTGGCGCTGCCAGACCTCGACGCCCTGTACGCCGGCGTCACCGCCGGCCTACGGGGACAGGTCTCCCGGGCGATCACGCTCGTGGAGTCCGTACGCCCCGACCACCGCGCGATGGCGCGCGAGCTGCTCGCGCGGCTTGCCGCCGACGCGAGTGGTGAGCCGGCCGTCCGGGTCGGCATCTCCGGCGTGCCGGGGGTCGGCAAGTCCACCTTCATCGAGAGCCTCGGCGTCCACCTGACCGAGCAGGGCTTTAAGGTGGGGGTCCTGGCCGTCGACCCCTCCAGCGTGCGCACGGGCGGGTCGGTGCTGGGCGACAAGACCCGGATGCCGCGCCTCTCGGTCGACCCGAAGGCCTTCATCCGACCCTCGCCGTCGGCGGGCACCCTGGGCGGAGTCGCGGCCGCCACGTCACAGGCGATGAGCGTCCTCGAGGGCGCGGGCTACGACGTCGTGCTGGTCGAGACGGTCGGGGTCGGTCAGTCCGAGATCACGGTCGCCGGCATGGTCGACACCTTCCTCTTCCTGACCCTGGCCCGCACCGGCGACCAGCTGCAGGGCATCAAGAAGGGCATCCTCGAGATCGCCGACGTCATCGCGGTCAACAAGGCCGACGCGGAGGGCGGCGGGGGAGTGGACCGCGCCGGGGAGGCCCGCGCCGCGGCCCGTGAGCTGGCCGGCGCGATGCGGATGGTGCGCGGACCCAAGGAGTGGGCCCCGCCCGTGGTGACCTGCTCGGGCCTGACCGGCGTGGGCGTCGACGACGTCTGGGCCCGGGTGCTGGCGCACCGCGAGCATCTGGGCACCGGGGGCCTGCTGGCGAAGCGTGCCCAGCAGCAGCTGGACTTCACGTGGTCGTTGGTGCGCGAGACGCTCATCGAGCGGCTGCGGCACAACGAGGCCGTGGCGGCGATCCGCGACGACGTCGCGCAGCGGGTGCTCAGCGGGGAGCTGAGCGCCGTCGGGGCGGCGGACGCCATCCTGGAGGCGTACGACCGCCGTTGAGGGGAAGGGTATGAGGGTCACGTGGGCAGGAGGACGATGAGCGCAACGGTGCGGAGGATGAACGCCCCCGACCCCAGCCCGGGTGGCCTGGCCCGGATCGTGCTCGCCGGACTCACGGTGGGCCTGATGACGCTGACGTCCTGCGCCGACGACGGCGGGGAGCGAGAGGACGCTGCGGGCGACCCCACGTCCTCCTCGGCACCCACCGACTCCGCCAGCGGCGCATCGACGCCGCCCGAGGAGACGGAGTCCGTCGATGCCGTCCCTGAGGCGCCTGGGAGGTCCGGGTTGCTGCGAGGACTCGACCCGGCCAGGACTCCCGACGAGAAGGCCGTCACCGACACGTGGTTTCGCTACTGGACGCAGCTGACGCGGATGTACACGCGGGTCGAGGTCGACCGCGACGCCTTCGCGAGGTTGGCCAGGGGCGATGCGTTCTCCGGACCCGTGGGCTACGTCGAGCGCATGCGCGCCGCCGGCACGTCCAACCGCGGGGGTTCCATCGCCTCGGTGGAGAAGGTGGCGGTGACCGGCGACACCGCCGTGGTGACAGGGTGTCAGCGCTCCGACCTGGTGGAGCAGGACGCCGACGGCAACGCGGTCGAGGCGCCGACCCTCTTCGTCCGGACCAGGGAGTCGCTGCAGAGGCAGGGTGACCGGTGGATCGTCGTGGAGCACGACGTGCTGTCGACGATGACGGAGTGCGACTACCGCTGACTCTGGTCCTCCGGGCGGCACCGACCGCACCGGTCCGGGGGCGGGCCTAGACTGGAAGGACGATGACTTCCTCCGTCCCTGCGCCCCGCCCCCTCGACGCCCACACCGTCGTGATGCACACCGTCGACACCCTTGAGTCCGAGCTCGTCGACTTCCGTCGCGACCTGCACGTCCACCCCGAGCTGTCGTGGCGTGAGACGCGCACGAGCACCCGGGTCGCGGAGCGTCTGGAGGCGGTGGGGTGGTTGGTGCGCCGCCTGCCCCGCAGCGGACTGGTCGCCGAGATCGGCCGCGGCACCGAGGTGGTGGCGCTGCGTGGCGACATGGACGCCCTGCCGGTGCCCGACCTCACCACGGACCCATGGACCTCGAGCGTGCCCGGCGTCAGCCACGCCTGCGGCCACGACGTGCACACCACCGCGCTGCTCGGTGCCGGCCTGGCGCTGGCAGCGGTCCACGACGCCGACCTGCTGTCCGGGCGAGTACGCCTCCTCTTCCAGCCGGCGGAGGAGGTCATGCCCGGCGGTGCGCTCGAGCTGCTGGCCCTCGGTGCGCTCGACGACGTGCGGCACGTCTTCGGCCTGCACTGCGACCCGAGCATCGACGTGGGCCAGGTCGGCCTGCGTGAGGGTCCGCTCACCGGCGCTGCCGACCTCCTGCGCGTCACCCTGCTGGGGCGCGGCGGCCACACCTCGCGCCCGCACCTGACCCAGGACCTCACCTTCGCCCTCGGCAAGGTGATCACCGAGCTGCCCACCGTGCTCTCACGACGCCTCGACCCCCGGGCCGGCGCCAGCGTGGTGTGGGGCAAGGTCGAGGCCGGCTCGGCACCCAACGTCATCCCGGCGACGGGCCACCTCGTGGGCACCGTCCGGATGCTCGACGCGGTGGCCTGGGCCGACGCCGAGCACGTGGTCTCCGAGATCGTCCACCAGATCGTGCAGCCCTACGGGGTCCAGGTGGAGATCGGTTACCAGCGAGGTGTCCCGCCGGTCGTCAACGAGCAGGTCTCCACCCATGCCCTCGCTCGCGCGGTGGAGACCACGCTCGGGCAGGAGGCGCACGTCCCGACGTCGCAGAGCCTGGGCGGAGAGGACTTCGGTTGGTTCCTCGACCGGGTGCCCGGTGCCATGGGGCGCCTGGGCACGCGGACCCCCGGGGGAGAGACCTACGACCTGCACCAGGGCGACCTGCGCGTCGACGAACGCGCCGTCGCGATCGGCGCGCGGGTGCTGGCGCAGGCCGCCCTCGAGGTCAGCCCTTGATGTAGGGCGTGCCCACGGCCGCCGGCCCCCGCGACTTCCCGACGAGTCCGGCGACGGCCACGATGGTGACCACGTAGGGCAGCATCAGCATGAACTGCGAGGGCACCGGGGAGCCCAGCACCGACAGCAGGCCCGCGAGGCTCGAGGTGAAGCCGAAGAGCAGGGCCGCCAACGTGGCCCGGATCGGGTCCCACCGGCCGAAGATCACCGCGGCCAGCGCGATGTATCCGGCGCCGCCGGTCATCTCCTGCCCGAACTGGGTCACCGCCATCAGCGTGTACGTCGCACCACCGGCCCCGGCGATGGCGCCGGCGAGCACCACGTTGAGGTAGCGGGTGCGCTTGACGTTGATGCCGACGGTGTCGGCTGCCTGCGGGTGCTCACCGACGGCGCGCACACGCAGGCCCCACTTGGTGCGGTAGAGGCCCCAGGCAAGCAGCGCCACCATGGCGAACATGGCGTAGACCGGCAGCGGTTGACGGAAGAGGACGGGGCCGATCAGTGGGATGTCGCCGAGCAGCGGGATCGGGATCCGTGGGAACGCCGGGGGGCGGTTGTAGGTCTCGATGTCGCTCGACATGATCTCGGTGTAGAGGAAGTTGGTCAGTCCGAGGATCAGGACGTTGAGCACGACGCCGACGATGATCTGGTCGACGTAGTAGGTGATCGCGAACCACGCCAGCACGAGCGCCACCAGGGCGCCGGCCACCATGGCCGCGAGGGCACCGGGCCACACCGATCCGGTCATCGTGCCCACGAGGGCGCCGGTGAAGGCGCCGAGCAGCAGCTGACCCTCGATCGCGATGTTGACGACGCCGACCCGCTCGCCGACGACGCCGCACATGGCGCCGAAGATCAGTGGGATGGCGAGGGTCAACGTCCCGGCGAAGAGCCCCACCAGCGGGACGGTGCCGTCGGCGCCGGCCCAGGTCAGGAAGCCGGCGAGCGCCACGATCCCGAACCCGGCGACGAGCCACAGCGAGAGCTTCTTGGCGGCGCGGGCCTGGAGCAGGCTGACCACCGTGACCAGGGCGCAGATCGCGATGGCGACCCAGGCCGTGGTCAGCGCCGGCACCGAGAACTGCGGGATCGTGAAGAAGTCGGTCTTGCTCGCCACCCGGAAGGTGGTCTCCCCACTGTGGGGACGGGCGAGCACGAGGGCGACCAGTCCCAGGGTGAGGACGCCGAACGCGATCGGCGCCTTCCAGTTGCGCCGGACCACGGTCTTGGGAGCCAGGGGGGCCTCCGGGGAGGTCGGCGGCGCCTGCACGGTGGTGCTCATGCCCGGGCCTCCTTCGTGGGGAGTCGGAAGATCGCCCGGACCAGTGGGGGCGCGGCGATGAAGAGGACGATGAGCGCCTGGATGACCAGGACGATGTCGACGGGGATCGACGCTGCGGTGGCCATCAGGAAGCCGCCGGCCTTCAGTGCCCCGAAGAGCAGTCCGGCCGCCAGGATGCCGAGGGGGCGCGAGCGCCCGAGCAGCGCCACCGTGATGGCGTCGAAGCCGATCCCGGCGTCGAGGCCGGGGCTGATGCCGTCGGGCACGGTGCCCAGGGCCTGGTTGACCCCGGCCAGACCCACCAGGGCCCCGCCGATGACCATCACGGCGACGTAGGTGCGGCCCACGTTGACCCCGGCTGCCCGTGCCGCGGCGGGGTTCTCCCCGACCATGCGGAACCGGAAGCCGTAGGACGACTTGTTGAGCAGCCACCACACGACGACGACCGCGAGCACCGCCATCACGATGCCGGCGTGCGCCGGGAAGCTCTCGCCGAAGATGCGCGGCAGTCGGGCCTCCTGGGGCATCACCGCCGACTTGGCCTGGGTGCTCCCGGGCGCCTGCAGCAGGCCCTGGGTGTTCACCGCGTAGAAGACCAGGTAGTAGGCGATGTAGTTGAGCATGATCGTCACGATCACCTCGTGGGCGCCGGTGCGGGCCTTGAGCAGACCGGCGAGCCCGCCCCACAGGCCGCCCGCCACTGCACCTGCGAGGACCGCGAGTGGCACCAGGACGATGCCGGGGGCGTCCACGCTGAGCGCGACCCACCCGGCGGCGGCGCCGCCGAAGAGCATCTGGCCCCGGCCACCGATGTTGAAGAGCCCGGCACGGAAGGTGAGGCCCACGCCGAGGCCCGCGAGGATCAGCGGCGCGGCGTACTTCAACGACTCCGTGAGCGGACGGACCTGACGCTCGAAGGTGTCAGCCTGGGTGTTCCAGATGGCGCCGCGGAAGAGCGCACCGTAGGCGTCGGTGAGGCAGGTGCGCACCGCCCAGAGGAAGTCGTTGGGGCGGGCCGTCAGGTAGCCCGCGGTCTCGCGCACCCGGTCGTCGGTCGCCAGGATCATCAGCGACCCGACGAGGAAGGCGAGCAGCACCGAGAGCAGCGCGATGATGGTCGTGCCCGAGAGGATCTCCCGCATCACGCCGGCGAAGCGGCCTTCCTGCTGCGGCTGCTCGGGGGTGGTGCCCTCGGCCTCGGGGGCCGGGGCGGGGGTCTGGGCGTTCACGCGACGCTCCCTTCGGGTCGCTCGCCAGCCATCATCAGGCCGAGCGTGTCGCGGGGCGTGTCGGCCGGGACGACCCCGACGATCCGCCCGCGGTAGAGCACCATGATGCGGTCGGCGAGGGCGGTCACCTCGTCGAGCTCGGTCGAGATGACCAGCACGGGGATGCCGCTGTCGCGAGCCGCGACGATCTGCTTGTGGATGAACTCGATGGAACCGACGTCGACGCCGCGCGTGGGCTGTGAGGCCACCAGCAGGCGCAGGTCGCGCGAGAGCTCGCGGGCGACGACCACCTTCTGCTGGTTGCCCCCGGAGAGCTGCGAGGCGGTGCTGTCGATGCCCTGGGTGCGGACGTCGTACTCGCGGACCTTCTCCTCGGCGAACTGCTCGAGCGCTGCGCGCCGCACCGTGCCGGCCTGGACGAAGGGGGCCCCGTGGCTGCGGTTGAGCATGAGGTTCTCCGCGATGGTGAAGTGGCCCACGAGGCCCTCCACGGTGCGGTCCTCGGGGATGAAGCCGACGCCGGAGTCGAGCACCTTGCGGACCGAACGGCCGACGAGCTCGACCCCGTCGAGGACTGCCGAGCCCTCCACATGGGGCTGCAGGCCAAGGAGTGCCTCGGCCAGCTCGGTCTGCCCGTTGCCCTGGACGCCGGCCACGGCGAGGATCTCTCCGGCCCGGATGTCGAAGCTGATGCCGTCGAGGTGCACCCGCCCCAACGCGTCGGTGACGAGCAGGTCCTGGACCACCAGGGCGCGCTCGCCCGGCGCGGCCGGCGACTTCTGCACCACGAGCTCGACGGCGCGACCGACCATCAGGGAGGCCAGCTCGGCGTTGGTCGCGGTGGGTGCGGCCTCGCCGACCACGGCGCCTCGTCGGATCACGGTGATGCGGTCGGCCACCGCGCGCACCTCGCGCAGCTTGTGGCTGATGAAGACGATGCCGGTGCCGGACTTCTTCAGCTGGCGCATGATCGCCATGAAGTCGTCGGTCTCCTGCGGGGTGAGCACCGCGGTGGGCTCGTCGAAGACGAGCACGCGGGCGTCGCGGGAGAGGGCCTTGATGATCTCGACGCGTTGCTGGACCCCCACCGGAAGGTCTTCGACCACCGCGTCGGGGTCGACGTCGAACCCGAAGCGCCGGGAGATCTCGCGCACCTTGGTGCGGGCGGCCTCGAGGTCCAGGACCCCGGCCGCACCGGTGGACTCGTGGCCGAGCATCACGTTCTCGGCGACCGTGAAGACCGGGATGAGCATGAAGTGCTGGTGCACCATGCCGATGCCGGCGGCCATCGCGTCGCCGGGGCCGGAGAAGTGCTGCACCTCGCCGTCGAGGAGGATCTCGCCCGCGTCGGCCTGGTAGAGGCCGTAGAGGACGTTCATCAGGGTGGACTTGCCCGCCCCGTTCTCGCCCAGCAGGGCATGGATCTCACCCGGCTCGACGGTGAGGGAGATGTCGTCGTTGGCGACCAGGGATCCGAAGCGCTTCGTGATGCCCCTGAGTTCGAGTTTCATGTGGGGGTCCTTGCTGACCGTACGCCCGCCGCTGCCGGAGCCACGACGGGCGTACGAGTGGACGTGGGTGGGGAGGGCGGAGTGACCGCCCTCCCCGCTCACGGGTGATCAGTCGGCGAGGTAGGAGTCGACCTTCAGGTCACCGTCGATGATGGCCTGCTCCAGCTCCTCGAGCTCGCCGGGGAGGGTGTCGGAGACCTTGTCCTCGAAGTTGTGGAACGACGAGATGCCGACGCCGCCGTTCTCGAGGGTCCCGACGTACTCGCTGTAGTCGAGCTCGCCCTGACCGGCGGCCATCACGGCCTCGTAGGTCGACTGCTGCAGCGACTTGAGGACCGAGACGAAGACGACCTCCTGGGTGGTCGGGTCCGACTCGTAGAGGTCGGCGTCGACGCCCACGAGGGCCACGTCGGAGTCGGTCTCGCCGATCACCTTCATGGCGCCGCCGTAGATCGGGCCACCGACGGGCATGATCACGTCGACGTCCTGGTCGATGACCTGCTGGGCCTTCGCGACCGCGTTGGTGTCGTTCTCGAAGCTGCCGGTGAAGAGGTTCATGCCGACGACCTTGACGTCGGCGTCCTTGACCTCGTTGTAGTGGTCGACGCCCTGCTTGAAGCCGTCCATGAAGATGGTGACGGTGTCGAACTGGTCGCCACCGTAGGTGCCGACCTTGCCGGTCTTGGTGTAGTCGGCAGCGGCGTAGCCGGCCAGGAACGCGGCTTGGGCGGTGTCGTAGAGCACCGGCTTCACGTTGTCGGCGTTGACCTCGCCGTCGAAGTCGGTGTCAGCGTTGTGGTCGATGAGGATGTAGTCGATGTCCTCGTTCTCGTTGGCCGACGCGATGGTCGCCTCCGCGAGCTCGAACCCGACCGCGACGATGGCGGTGCAGCCGGCGCTGACGAAGTTCTCCAGGGCCGGGGCGTAGTCCTCCTCGGCCTTGGACTCGAACTGCTTGAAGTCGACCTCGAGCTCGTCGGCGGCCTGCTTCACGCCGTTGAACGTCAGCTCGTTGAAGGACTTGTCGTTGAACCCGCCCTCGTCGGAGACGATGCAGGGGAGGAAGTCGGAGTCCGCCGCCTTCGTGTCGCCACCGTTGTCTTCGGGAGCCTCACCACAGGCGACGAGCAGGGAGGCGCTCATCGCCAGCACGCCGCCGAGAGCGGCCTTGCGCATGTTCTTCACTTACATCCTCCAGGAGGTTCGGCCCCGGTCGGATTCGGCAGGGGCGGTGCTGTCGTGGGGACGATACGCCCGCAGACGGCTCAGCGAAGTGGGTCGGGCACGGGTGGGTGGCAAATAGTTATCGAGTCGGGACATGGCGCTGCACGGGTCCGGTCCGACGGCGACGGAGGATGGGCGGGTCGTGCGCGTGCACGGCGCTCGACGAGGAGGAGGCAGTGGTGGACGTGTCCGTGGAGCCGTGGCCGCGGCTGAGGTCGGCGGCGGTCGAGGTGTCGGCCCGCGCCTACATCCCCTACTCCGGCTATGCGGTGGGGGCCGCGGCCCTGGTCGACGACGGTCGCCTCGTGGTCGGCTGCAACGTGGAGAACGCCGGCTACGGCGTGACGCTGTGCGCGGAGTGCGGCCTGGTCTCGCAGCTGCACGCGACCGGTGGCGGGCGACTGACCCACTTCGTCTGCGTCAACGGAGCCGGCGAGGTGATCATGCCGTGCGGCCGCTGCCGACAGCTGCTGTGGGAGGCCGGCGGCCCCGACCTGCAGGTGTGGACGGTCACCGGGGTACGCCCCATGACCGAGGTGCTGCCGGACGCCTTCGGTCCGCAGGACCTCGCTCGATGACGCCCGTCGCGGGATGCGGTGGCGTCCCGACCCGGCACGTACGCTGACCGGCATGACGCAGCACGACGCAGTCGAGGTCATCTCCGCGAAGCGCGACGGCCACCCGCTCACCGACAGCCAGATCGACTGGGTGATCGACGCCTACACCCGCGGCGACGTGGCCCACGAACAGATGTCCGCCCTGGCGATGGCGATCCTGCTCAACGGCATGGACCGCTCCGAGATCTCCCGCTGGACGGCGGCGATGATCGCCTCCGGTGAGCGCATGGACTTCTCCGCGCTGTCGCGACCCACCGCCGACAAGCACTCGACCGGAGGCGTGGGCGACAAGATCACCCTGCCCCTGGCGCCGCTGGTCGCGGCCTGCGGCGTCGCGGTGCCCCAGCTCTCGGGCCGCGGTCTGGGACACACCGGCGGCACCCTCGACAAGCTCGAGTCGATCCCGGGCTGGCGCGCCACCCTCTCCAACGACGAGATCATGGCGCAGCTGGAGCGCGTCGGTGCCGTCATCTGCGCCGCCGGCGACGGGCTCGCCCCCGCCGACAAGAAGCTGTACGCCCTGCGCGACGTCACCGGGACGGTCGAGGCGATCCCGCTGATCGCGTCCTCCATCATGAGCAAGAAGATCGCCGAGGGCACGGGCTCGCTGGTGCTCGACGTCAAGGTCGGCACCGGAGCGTTCATGAAGGAGCTCGAGAAGGCGCGCGAGCTGGCCTCCACCATGGTGGCGCTCGGCCAGGACGCCGGCGTCCACACCGTCGCCCTCGTCACCGACATGTCCACGCCCCTGGGGCTGACCGCCGGCAACGCGGTCGAGGTCGCCGAGTCGGTGGAGGTGCTCGCGGGCGGGGGACCGGCCGACGTGGTGGAGCTGACGCTGGCGCTGGCGCGCGAGATGCTCGCCGGCGCGGGCGTCACCGACGTCGACCCGGCCGACAAGCTCGCCGACGGTTCGGCGATGGACGTGTGGCGCGAGATGATCCGCGCCCAGGACGGCGACCCTGACGCCCCGCTGCCGGTGGCGCGCGAGTCCCACGTCGTGACGGCTCCGACGTCGGGCACCCTGACCCGCCTCGACGCCATGGCCGTCGGCATGGCCGCCTGGCGCCTCGGCGCGGGGCGTACGAAGCAGGGTGAGGCCGTCCAGGCCGGAGCCGGTGTCGTGTGGCACGCCCGCCCGGGCGACCGGGTCACCGCCGGCATGCCGCTGCTGACCTTGCACACCGACACCCCCGAGCGATTCGAGCGGGCGCTCGCGTCGCTCGAGGGCGGGTGGGAGATCGGTGACCCGGGTGAGCGGGCAGGCGATCCGCTGCTGATCGACCGCATCGCCTGATCGCAGGATCGCCGGATCGCCCGGCGGACGCGGCTGGACGGGTGAGCGCGTCGGGTGTCAGTCGATGATGTCGACGCCCAGGCTCGAGGGGATCTTGGTCTTGATGATCTCGTCGGAGGTCATCTTGTTGCCGGACCACGCGTAACGGCGCACCTTGGTCACGACGTGGCCGTAGGTGCGGATGCAGGTGACCTCCTCGCCGGGCTTGAGCACGATCGACCCTCCGGCGGTGGTGGCCTGCGACGCGGTCTGGGTCACGGACTTCTCGACGTTGACGGAGACGTTCAGCTTGGCCAGGCCGAAGACGGCGTTGACCTCGGCCGTGCTGCTGATGCCGGCCTTGCGCTGCACGCTCTTGCTGATGGTCTTGGTGAAGCTGCAGTGCATGGTCGCCTTCTTCGACGACTTGTTGCGCAACGGCACGGACTCGACCCGCTTGACCCTGTACTTGGTGCTGCGCAGCTTGAAACAGACGCCCCCGCTGGCGCCGCTGCCCTTCAGGCACCGGGTCTTCTTGCCCTTCTTGGCCGCGGCGGTCGTCTCGGCGGCCGCGACGGCGGAGCCCTCCGCGCCGGCCGGGGCGGTGAGCCCGGTGAGCAGGAGGGCGAAGGTAGTCAGGATGAGGACGACAGGTCGAACGATGGTCTGTGGCATGGGATCCCCCGTGGCTCCGGCCGCGCGCGGCCCGTGATGACTCCCCGCTCGCGCGGGATGGCGCCATCGAGGTTAGACGGAACTGAGCTGCGGGACGGCACCGTCTCGCGGCGCGTCAGGGCGACGTGGAGGGAGAGGTGTCAGGGCAGGAGGAGAACCACGCTCTCGGCCACGCAGGCCGGCTTGGCCTCGTCCTCGATCTCGACCGTGGTGCGCAGCGTCAGCTGGACGCCCGACGCCAGGTCGGCGACGTCGGCGACCGCGACGTGCCCCCGGATGCGGCGCCCGACGCGCAACGGTTGGGGGAAGCGCACCTTGTTGACCCCGTAGTTGAGCTTGGCGCCCGGAGTCTCCAGGGCGAAGACGCTGGCTCCGAGCAGCGGCACCAGGGAGAGGGTCAGGTAGCCGTGCGCGATGGTGCCCCCGAACGGGCCGGCCGCCGCTCGTTCGGCGTCGACGTGGATCCACTGGTGGTCGCCGGTCGCGTCGGCGAACTGGTCGACGCGGGTCTGGTCGACCAGCAACCAGTCTCCGTGCCCCAGCTCCTCGCCGGCAGCGCTGCGTACGTCGTCAAGGCTCGTGAAAGTCCGCATGGATGGAAGGATAGGGACTGTGACCCTCCCCACGAAGACCCAGATCCGTCTCGCCCCGAAGGTTGTGCTCCACGACCACCTCGACGGGGGGCTGCGCCCAACGACGATCGTCGAGCTGGCCCGCGAGGTCGGCCACACGCTCCCGGCCGAGGGCGCCGAGGCGCTGGGCCGGTGGTTCGCCGAGTCGGCTGACTCCGGCAGCCTCGAGCGCTACCTCGAGACCTTCGAGCACACGGTGGCGGTGATGCAGACCCGTGCCGGCCTGGTGCGGGTGGCCCGGGAGTTCGTCGAGGACCTCGTCGCCGACGGCGTCGTCTACGCCGAGGTCCGCTACGCCCCGGAGCAGCACGTCGCCCAGGGGCTCAGCCTCGACGAGGTCGTCGCCGCGGTGCAGGAAGGTTTGGAGGCCGGGGTCGCCGCGGCGGAGCGACCGATCGTGGTCCGCCAGCTGCTCACGGCCATGCGGCACCGAGCGCGCTCGATGGAGATCGCGCAGCTGGCCGTCGAGTGGCGAGACCGCGGAGTGGCCGGCTTCGACATCGCCGGCGCGGAGGCGGGCTACCCGCCCACCCGCCACCTGGACGCCTTCGAGTACCTCCAGCGCGAGAACAGCCACTTCACGATCCACGCCGGTGAGGCCTTCGGTCTGCCGTCGATCTGGGAGGCGATCCAGTGGTGCGGCGCCGACCGGCTGGGCCACGGGGTGCGGATCATCGACGACATCGAGGTCGCCGACGACGGCAGCGTGAAGCTCGGCCGCCTGGCCGCGTACGTGCGTGACACCCGCATCCCGCTCGAGATGTGCCCCTCCTCCAACGTGCAGACGGGGGCGGCGACGTCGATCGCCGAGCACCCGATCGGCCTGCTGACGAAGCTGCGATTCCGGGTGACCGTCAACACCGACAACCGCCTGATGAGTCGCACCACGATGACCGACGAGATGGCGGCGCTCGTGGAGGCCTTCGGCTACGGCTGGGAGGACCTGCGGTGGTTCACGGTCAACGCGATGAAGTCCGCCTTCCTGCCCTTCGACGAGCGGCTGGCCCTCATCGACGAGGTCATCAAGCCGGCCTACGCCGAGCTCATCGCCGGCTGACGCGGTCGTGCCGCCCGGCGGTGGGCACCACCACCCACCAGGGTCGGGGCCACCCGGGGGTCAACCGCCCGCGCCGCCACGCGTCGAGGTCGATGTGTCGAGTACGCCCGCTCGCCGGGTCGTGGACCGTCCACCGGAGGTCGGTGGTCGTGGGCACACCCGCTTGGGCGACCGGCAGGGCGAGGACGACGTGGCGCGGCAGCAGCCTGCTCCCGACGTAGACGGCCACGGGTGCTCCGTCGCGCAGGGCGGCGGTGACGCGGCGTACGACCCGGCGAGCGCCCGTGCGCACCCACAGCACGCGGTGCTCCCGACCCGAGACCACGGTGAGGTGTCGCGCCAGGGCCCACGGCGGGGTGCCCCACCACCGCGGCCACGGCCACTGGCGTCGTCCGTCGAGGTCGGCGCAGGACGTGAGACGGCGGTGCAGCGCCCAGACCTCGGACCCGAAGTCGGCCGGGGGAGGGGCACCCTGGTGGAGTGCGGTGGCCACGACGGCGACGCAGGCACCGCAGGAGACGGCGTCCGGCTGGCGCAGCTCGCCCCCGGAGAGGAGGCGGGACCACGTCGTCACGTCGGGACCTCGGGCGCTCAGCGTTTCCCGGCGGGCGCGTGCACCCGGTCGGCGAGGAGGGCGTAGGACTCGTCCCCGGTGACGGGCGTGCAGCCCTTCGCCACGGCGTCGGCCACCACGCGACGTTGGGCGCGCAGCAACGCCAGTCCGCGCCACAGGAGCACCCAGGGCGCCTTCCTGCGCTCCCGCAGGTCGCGGGTCAGCCGCCGCCAGAAGGTCACCAGCGGGTGCTGCCGTACGCAGTGGGCCGCGGCCAACAGGCCCCGTGAGGCGCAGTGGGCCACGACCTCGGGGGCGAAGATGCCCTCGGCGACGAAGTGGGAGTGGTCGCCCAGGTCCAGGATCTGGCGCCCGACCGGTCGGCTCAGCGGGATGGAGTAGACCGGCACCTCGGCGCGACCCTCGGCGCAGAGCTCCTCGATCGCCGCGACCGCGCCGTCGAAGTCCCAGGTGCGGGGGTCGTCCCAGTCGACGAGCCCGGCGTTGGCGCCCTCGGCCACCCGGGGCAGGTCCGGGTGGTCGACCGAGTGGTAGAAGTCGTCCAACCGCAGCACGGGGAGCCCCAACCGGGCAGCGAGGCGGCTCTTGCCGGCGCCGGACGGGCCGGCGAGGACGATGACGCGGGCTGGCACGACCACTAGTGTGCCTGACGGCCCCCTCTGCACGGGTTTCTCCAAACCCTGACCGGTGGCGGTGGCCTCGACGTATTCTCGCCCAGACATAACTGCAACACATTCGCAAGGGGGAAGTGGCATGAGCACTGGACGCCACTCAGAAGGCAACAAGCGTCAGATCACGTCGGTGGTGCTCGTGGTCGCGCTGGTGGCCGCGGTCGCCGCAGTGGGCTGGCTGGCATTCCGGCCCGGAGGGGCCAACAGTGCCGACGACTGTGACGTCCGTCCGGTCGTCATCAGTGTCGTTCCCTCGATGCAGCTGGCGATGGAGCGGGCGCTCGAGGACCTGAAGAAGGACGACCCCTGCTTCCCGGCCGAGCTGCGCACCGAGTCGCCGGCGGCCGTGGAGGACTCGTTCTTCAACGGCGGACGCCCGGACCTCTGGGTCGCCGACACCGGCGCGCGCGTCGACCGGCTCGCCTCCATCGGCGTCAACACCACGACCCTGACCCCCTCGCTCGCGGTGACCCCCATCGGTCTCGTCGGCGGCAAGAACGGCGTCAAGCACCCGACCTGGATCGAGGCGCTGGAGTCCGGCTCCATCCGCCTGGGCGACCCCGAGGTCGACAGCGCCAGCGCCATGGCTCTCGTCGCCCCCCACATGGAGGCCAAGGGCGACGCCACCGAGCGCACCCAGGCCGCCGTCGTCAACGCCGCGCAGGCCTACGGCGGTCGAGCGGTCAAGGGCAAGGCGGAGAAGACCGCGCTGAAGGAGGTCGGCGCCACCTACACCGAGCTCCTCCCGGTCACCGAGCAGGAGCTGCTCACCCAGGGCAACGGCAACGCCAGCCTGGCGGAGTTCACCCCGGGCTCCGGAGCTCCCGCGCTCACCTTCCCGTTGGTGAAGTCCAACGGTGGCGCTCCCGACACCGACCTGGTGGCCTCGAAGCTGCGCGACTGGTTCGCCTCGCAGAACGGCCGCGTGGTCCTGGCCGAGGCCGGGCTGCGTCCCGCTGACGGCTCGCCCCTCGCGGGTCGTGGCATGGAGGACGACAAGCTCATGACCGAGGTGCCGCCCATCCAGTTCAACCAGGTGCTGGGCCAGTTCGGCATGCTGAGCGTGCCCTCGTCGATGCTCGTGGTCTTCGACGTCTCGGGCTCGATGGACTTCCCCTCGCCGGGCGGGACGCGCATGGATCTGGCGGCGGGGGCGGCCGACACCGCGCTGGGCGTGCTGCCCGACACCTCGCGGATCGGCATTTGGGCCTTCTCCATCGACCAGGGCGGGCCCGGCCAGGACTGGCGGGAGCTGGCGCCCATGCGGCCGCTGGACTCCACCACCAAGGGCATGAACCACACGCAGTACCTGCGCAAGCAGCTCGACCTGCTCAAGACCCTGACCGAGGGCGGCACGGGTCTCTACGACACGACGCTGGAGGCCTACAAGAAGGCCGTGGAGAACTACGACCGCAACTACTACAACGCGCTGGTGATCATGGCTGACGGGGCCAACGACGACCCGGGCTCCATCTCGCGCTCGAAGCTGCTCGCCGAGCTCGAGAAGATGAAGGACCCGAACCGTCCCGTGCGCGTGATCGGCATCGGCATCTCGGAGGACGCTGACATGGCGGCCCTCGAGGACATCGCCAAGGCGACCGGCGGAACGGCCTACCAGGCCAAGGACCCGCGCGACATCCTCGACGTGCTGGCCCACGCGGTGTCGTCTCGCTGAGGCACCGTTCCTGACGGCATCCCGGGGCCCCGATCGACGCGAGTCGGTCGGGGCCCCGGTGCGTTGTCGGGGCACCTGCAGTGCGTTGTCGGGGCACCTGCAAGCGGCCGACCCGCCTCTGACCTGCGGTTTTGTGTGGGGGTGGCCCCCGGTTTTGTGTGGTGGTGGGGGGTGGGTTAATGTTCTTCTTGTC
>NZ_JADCSA010000001.1 GCF_015070385.1 Nocardioides malaquae
CGACAAGAACAAACCCTGACTAACTTACGTTGTCAGAATTCATTGTCAAAGAAATCCATCGACACCAACCAAAAGACTGATGCCGACGGGGCATATCAAACTAATTCGTCGACTATGACACACTGTTGAGTTCTCAAGGATCAAGCACACCCAGATCCCACAACCGAAGCTGCTTCGTTCCAGGGCAACCCGACGAACCCTAGTCCGCCAGCCGGAGACCGTCAAACCGACCGGACCCACTTGTCTGCCACCACAACACCAACACCCTCAGATCCAGGCCTTCTGGCCCGGGAGGCTGTCCCTCGCGGCGACAAGAAGAACATTAACCCACCCCCCACCACCACACAAAACCGGGGGCCACCCCCACACAAAACCGCAGGTCAGAGACGGATCGGTGCCGGGTTGGGCCGTTCAGGCGAGCTGAGCCCGCAGCGAGGAGGACCGCTCGCGGACCTCCGTGAGCTGCTTGGCGACCTGGACCGGACCGGTGCCCCCGCGCCCCGTGCGCGCCTCGACCGAGCCTGCGACTGTGAGCACCTGACGTACAGCGGGAGTCAGGGCGGGCGAGATCGCGGCGAACTGCTCGTCGGTGAGCTCGTGCAGCTCGATGCCGTCGGCCTCCGCCACCCGGACGCAGGCGCCCGCCACCTCGTGCGCCACCCGGAAGGGGGTCCCCTCCCGCACCAGCCACTCGGCGATGTCAGTGGCGAGCGAGAACCCCTGGGGGGCCAGCTCGGCCATCCGCGCGGTGTTGAACTCCAGGGTGGCCACCATCCCGGTGAACGCGGGCAGCAGCACCTCAAGGGTGTCGACGGAGTCGAAGACGGGCTCCTTGTCCTCCTGGAGGTCCCGGTTGTAGGCGAGGGGCAGCGCCTTGAGCGTGGCCAGGAGGCCCGACAGGTTGCCGATCAGGCGCCCGGCCTTGCCCCTGGCGAGCTCAGCGATGTCGGGGTTCTTCTTCTGCGGCATGATGCTCGACCCGGTGGACCAGGAGTCGTGCAGCGTCACGAAGTCGAACTCGCGCGTCGACCAGAGAATGACCTCCTCGGCCAGGCGGCTGACGTCGACGCCGACCATCGCACACACGAAGCCGAACTCGGCCACGAAGTCCCGGCTGGCGGTGCCGTCGATGGAGTTCCCGCTCGACCCGGTGAAGCCGAGCTCCGTGGCGACGGCCTCGGGGTCGAGCCCCAACGTCTGGCCGGCGAGCGCGCCAGAGCCGTAGGGAGAGTCGGCCGCGACCCGGCGGTCCCAGTCGGCGAAGCGGTCGACGTCGCGCAGCAACGGCCACGCGTGGGCCAGCAGGTGGTGGGCCAGCAACACCGGCTGGGCGTGCTGCAGGTGGGTCCGTCCGGGCATGACTGCCTCACCGGCGGCCTCCGCCTGCACGGCGAGCGCGTCGACGAGGTCGAGCACCCGTTCGGCCACCGACCGGCCGTGGTCACGCAGGAACATCTTGAAGAGGGTGGCGACCTGGTCGTTGCGACTGCGGCCCGCGCGCAACCGTCCGCCGACCTCCGCGCCGACCTCCGCGATGAGCAACCGCTCGAGGGCACCGTGGACGTCCTCGTCCGAGAAGTCGGGGCGCAGCTCCCCACTGGCGTACCGCTCCCCCAGCACGTCGAGCCCACGCAGGAGCTCCGCGTGGTCGGCGTCGGTCAGCAGCCCTGAGCGGTGCAACGCGTTGGCATGGGCCCGGGAACCCGCCAGGTCGTAGGGCGTCAACCGCCAGTCGAAGTGGGTGGAGCGCGACAGCGCCTCCAGCTCCGGCGACGGGCCACCGGCGAACCGGCCGCCCCAGAGCTTGCCCTCGTTGGTGGTGGACCCGTTGCTGTTCCCTGCGCTGCTCACAGTGCTCCTCGTAGGTCTCGAACTGTCTCGGCTGACCGCGCTCAGTCGGCGCCGAACTCGAACGCCGCGTGGTCGTTGGCCGCGTCGACGTCGGCCTCGTCGGCCACGTCGGGGTTCGCGGTGATCACGTCGGCGCCGCCAGCGGGGAGCTCACCGAAGAGCGTGCCGTGCTCGACGAGCACCTGCCCCTGGTCGAGCGGCTGGTTGGCGTACTGCTCGAGCTTGGCGCGCGAGTCGGCGATGTCGAGGTTGCGCATGGTCAGCTGGCCGATGCGGTCGAGCGGGCCGAAGGCGGCGTTCTCGGTGCGCTCCATCGACAGCTTCTCCGGGTGGTAGGAGAAGGCAGGGCCGTCGGTGCGCAGGACGGTGTAGTCCTCGCCGCGGCGCAGACGGAGGGTCACCTCCCCGGTGACGAGGGAGGCGATCCAGCGCTGGATGGACTCGCGGATCATCAGCGCCTGCGGGTCCAGCCAGCGGCCCTCGTAGAGGAGACGACCGAGCTTGCGACCCTCGTTGTGGTACTGCGCGACCGTGTCCTCGTTGTGGATCGCGTTGACCAGGCGCTCGTAGGCGATCCAGAGCAGCGCCATGCCCGGCGCCTCGTAGATGCCGCGCGACTTCGCCTCGATGATCCGGTTCTCGATCTGGTCGCTCATGCCCAGGCCGTGCCGGCCGCCGATGACGTTGGCTTCGGTGACCAGCGCCACCGGGTCGGCGAACTCGCGTCCGTTGAGGGCCACCGGGCGCCCCGCCACGAACTGGACGGTGACGTCCTCGGTCTCGATCTGCACCGAGGGGTCCCAGAACTTCACGCCCATGATCGGTTCGACGGTCTCCAGGGAGACGTCGAGGTGCTCGAGGGTCTTCGCCTCGTGGGTCGCACCCCAGATGTTGGCGTCGGTCGAGTAGGCCTTCTCCACCGAGTCGCGGTAGGGCAGGTTGTGCTCCAGCAGGAACTGACTCATCTCCGAGCGGCCACCGAGCTCGGAGACGAAGTCGGCGTCGAGCCACGGCTTGTAGATCTGCAGGGCCGGGTTGGCCATGAGGCCGTAGCGGTAGAACCGCTCGATGTCGTTCCCCTTGTAGGTGGAGCCGTCGCCCCAGATGTTGACGCCGTCCTCCATCATCGCGCGCACCAGCTGGGTGCCGGTGACGGCACGGCCCAGCGGGGTGGTGTTGAAGTAGGCCCGCCCACCCGATCGGATGTGGAAAGCACCGCAGGCGAGCGCCGCGAGACCCTCCTCGACCAGCTGGGGCTTGATGTCGACGGCGCGGGCGATCTCGGCGCCGTAGAGCTTCGCCCGGTCCGGGACTCCGGAGATGTCCGGCTCGTCGGGCTGGCCGATGTCGGCGGTGTAGGTGCACGGGACGGCACCGTGGTGGCGCATCCACGCGACGGCGACCGAGGTGTCGAGGCCACCGGAGAAGGCGATGCCGACGCGCTCGCCGACGGGGAGGGAGGTGAGGACCTTGCTCACTGGGCGTCCTTTGCTGTGCTGCTGACGGAGGTGTGGGTGGGGTTGGGAGAAGTCTGCGCGACGGAGTCCGGTGGAGCACCGCCGCCGTGCTGGTTGGCCAGGGTGACGAAGCGCTCAGCGAGCGCGGCGCCCCCGGCCGGGTCTCGGGCGATGACGAGGACGGTGTCGTCACCGGCGATGGAACCGAGGACGTCGTGGAACTCGGCCCGGTCGAACGCGCTGGCCAGGAACTGGGCGGCGCCCGGGGGCGTACGCAGCACCACGAGGTTGGCGCTTGCCTCGGCGCTGACGAGGAGCTCTCCGCACAGGCGCGAGATGCGGTCCAGCGCGGCCGGGCTCTCGCGCGGAGCCACGGGTGAGCGGTCGCCGCCCTCGCCGGGGACGGCGTACACGAGGACGCCCTCGGGGGTGCGGACCTTGACGGCGTCGAGCTCGACCAGGTCGCGGCTCAGCGTGGCCTGGGTGACGTGGAAGCCCTCGGCGGCGAGCAGGGCGGCGAGCTCGGTCTGCGAGCGCACCTCGCGGTGGCTCACCAGGTCGGTGATGCGGGAGTGGCGAGCGCCCTTGGTGCTCGGGCTGATCGCGCTCATGGCCGCTGCTCCTGCAGCCAGGTCATGACGGCCTTCTGGACGTGGCGGCGGTTCTCGGCCTCGTCCCAGACCACGCTGGCAGGTCCGTCGAGCACCTCGCCGGTGATCTCCTTGCCGCGGTAGGCGGGCAGGCAGTGCAGCACGACGGCGTCCGGGCGGGCCCGGTCGAGCAGCCGCTGGTCGAGGCGGTAGGGCTCGAGGACCGCGAGGCGAGCCGCGGCCTCGTCCTCCTTGCCCATCGAGATCCACGTGTCGGTCACCACCACGTCGGCGTCGGCGACGGCCTCGGCCGGGTCGGTGACGAGCTCGACGGAACCCCCCGTGGTCGCCGCGACGGCCCGGGCCCGGGCCACGACCGCGTCGGTCGGCTGGTGTCCGTCGGGACCGGAGAGCACGACGTGCATGCCGGCGGTGGCCCCGGCCAGGGCCCACGAGTTGCCCATGTTGCAGGCGGCGTCACCCAGGAAGACCGCGCGCAACCCGGACAGCGCGCCCTTGTGCTCCCTGATGGTGAGCAGGTCAGCCAGCAGCTGGCAGGGGTGGAAGTCGTCGGTGAGCGCGTTGATCACGGGCACGCCGGCGTGCTCGGCCATCTCCTCGAGCGACGCCTGGGCGAAGGTGCGCCAGACGACCTGTCCGGCCTGGCGGCCCAGCACGCGCGCCACGTCGGACACGGACTCGCGCACGCCGATGCCGGCCAGCGCACCGTCGACGAGCATCGGGTGACCGCCCAGCTCCGCGATGCCGGCGGCGAAGGACGACTGGGTGCGCAGGGTCGGCTTGTCGAAGATCATCGCGACCGTGACGGGCCCCGCCAGCGGCTTGTGGTCGTACGGGGCGGCCTTGAGCGTGGCAGCCAGGTCGAGCACCGTGGCCTGCTCAGCGGGGCTGAGGTCGTCGTCGGCGAGAAGGTGACGCACCTCAGGCACCGGCCTCGTCGAGGATGGCGGGGAACGTCGCCAGGAACTTCTCCGCGTCCTCGTGGGTGAGGACCAGGGGCGGCACCAGACGCACCCGTCCCGGACGCGGCACGTTGAGGATGAAGCCGTGGCGATGGCCGGCCTCGACCACCCGGGAGGTGTCCACGGAGTCAGCGAGGCTGAGTCCCAGCATCAGGCCGGCGCCGCGCACCTCGACCACCCGGGGGTCGGCGAGCAGCCCGTCCCGGAGCAGCGCACCCAGCGCCACGGCGTGCGCCAGCAGACCGTCGCGCTCGATGACGTCGAGCACGGCCAGGGCTGCGGCCGTCGAGACCGGGTTGCCGCCGAAGGTGGTGCCGTGGTTGCCGGGCACCAGGAGCTCGGCCGCGGCCCCGGTGGCGATCGTCGCGCCGATCGGCAGCCCGCCGGCCAGGCCCTTGGCCAGGGTGACGACGTCAGGCACGACCGTGCCGTCCACGAGGCGCGGGTTCTGGTGCGCGAACCAGGTGCCGGTGCGACCGACCCCGGTCTGGATCTCGTCGAGCCACATCAGGGCACCGTGGCGCGAGGTGATCTCACGGACCGCAGCCAGGTAGCGGGCAGGTGGCTGGTTGACCCCGGCCTCGCCCTGGAGGGGCTCCACGACCACGGCCGCGGTCTCGTCGTCAACGGCGTCCGCCAGCGCCTCGACATCGCCGAAGGGCACCCAGGTCACGTCTCCGGGCAACGGCTCGAAGGGAGTGCGGTAGGCCTCGTTGGCGGTGAGCGCCAGAGCTCCCATCGTGCGTCCGTGGAAGCCCTCCAGGCAGGCGACGATCTTTGTACGCCCGGTGCGCCGGGTCAGCTTGAACGCCGCCTCGTTGGCCTCCGTGCCCGAGTTGGAGAAGAAGACCCGGCTCTGCGGACCGGCACCCAGCAGGTCGACCAGGCGCTGGGCGAGGACAACCTGGGGCTGGCTCGCGAACAGGTTCGAGACGTGCCCCAACGTCGCGAGCTGGTCGGTCACCGCCGCCACCAGCGCGGGGTGGGCGTGGCCGAGCGAGTTGACCGCGATGCCGGCCAGCATGTCGACGTACTCGTTGCCCTCGACGTCCCAGACGTGGGCTCCTCGTCCGCGCGTCAGCAGCAGCTTGGGCACGCCGTAGGTGTTCATCAGTCCGGCCCGGTAGTCCTCCGACCAGCCCGTGGGAGGCGTCTGGTTCATGCCGTGGCCTCCTCGTCGGTGTAGGGCTTGCGCAGCTTGGTCTCGACGCCGGGGAGCACCTGGGTGCCGACGCCCTCGTCGGTGAAGATCTCCAGCAGGACGGCGTGGACCTCCCGCCCGTCCACGACGGTGGCGCGCGGCACTCCCCCGCTGACGGCGTCGTAGCAGGCGCGCATCTTGGGCACCATGCCCGAGTCGAGGGTGGGCAGCATCTCCGCCAGGGACTCGGGGCTGATCTCCTGGATGACGTCGTCGGAGTTGCCGTAGTCGCGGTAGAGGCCCTCGACGTCGGTGAGCACGAGCAGCTTCTCAGCACCCAACGCGACCGCCAGCGCGGCCGCCGCGGTGTCGGCGTTGACGTTGTGCACCTGCCCGCTCACGTCGGGTGCCACGCTCGAGATGACCGGGATCCGGCCGGCCTCCACCAGGTCGAGCACGGCTTCGGGGCGCACCTTCGCCACCTCGCCCACGAGGCCGAGGTCGACCTCCTCGCCGTCCACGACCGTGTGGGTGGCGCGGGCCGTGAAGAGCCCGGCGTCCTCACCCGAGAGCCCCACGGCCAACGGGCCGTGGGAGTTGATGAGCCCGACGAGCTCACGCTGCACCTGGCCCACGAGGACCATCCGCACGACGTCCATGGCCTCCGGCGTCGTGACCCGCAGCCCTCCCCGGAACTCCGACTCGATGCCGAGCTTGGTGAGCATCCGGTTGATCTGCGGGCCACCGCCGTGGACCACGACCGGGCGGAAGCCGGCGAAGCGCAGGAAGGCGATGTCCTCGGCGAAGGCCACCTTCAGCGCGTCGTCGGTCATCGCGTTGCCGCCGTACTTCACCACGATGGTGCGGCCGTGGTAGCGCTTCAGCCAGGGCAGGGCGGCGGCCAGCGTCGCGGCCTTCTTGGGATCAGGTCGGGTCGTCATCTTCTCGCTCATGAGCTGTAGGCGCTGTTCTCGTGCACGTAGGCATGGGTCAGGTCGTTGGTCCAGACGGTGGCGCGGGCGTCGCCGGCCTTCAGGTCGACGGTGACCGTGACGTCTCGGGGGGTGAGGTCGACGGTGGCGGGGTCCTCGTGGGGCGTGGAGCGGCGGCAGACCCAGACACCGTTCATCGCCACGTCGAGGTCGGCGGGGTCGAAGGCGGCCTGTGTGGTGCCGACCGAGGCCAGCACCCGGCCCCAGTTGGGGTCGTTGCCGAAGATCGCGGCCTTGAAGAGGTTGCTGCGGGCGATCGACCGTCCGACCTCGACGGCCTCGTCCTCGGAGGCCGCGTTGACCACGGTGATGGCGATCTCGTGGTCGGCCCCCTCCGCGTCCTTGAGCAGCTGCATCGCCAGGTCGGTGCAGACCTGGGTGAGCGCC
Source organism: Nocardioides malaquae (assembly GCF_015070385.1). Taxonomy (GTDB): domain Bacteria; phylum Actinomycetota; class Actinomycetes; order Propionibacteriales; family Nocardioidaceae; genus Nocardioides; species Nocardioides malaquae. The sequence goes on from NZ_JADCSA010000001.1 coordinate 7,402, forward strand.
TCGGTGAAGTCGTCGAGCCCGGGGGTGATGCCGCTGGCGCCGCTGGCCATCACGGTCACCGTGTCGTTGGTCGACATGCAGCCGTCGGAGTCGAGCCGGTCGAAGGAGACCCGGGTGGCGGCCCGCAGCGCGGTGTCGAGGTCGGCGGCGGAGACCACGGCGTCGGTCGTGATGACCACGAGCATGGTGGCGAGCTGCGGGGCGAGCATGCCGGCGCCCTTGGCCATGCCCCCGACCTTCCAGCCAGGACCCTCGACCACGCACTGCTTGGAGACCGAGTCGGTGGTCATGATCGCCTCGGCGGCGTCACCACCGCCGTCGGCCGACAGCGCGGCGTGCGCCGACTCCACACCGGCGAGCAGGTCGTCGCGGGAGTTGACCAGGCCGATGAGGCCGGTGGAGCAGACGACCACGTCGATCGCACCGATGCCGACCTTCTCGGCCACTTTCTCGGCGACGGCGTGCGTGGTCTGGAATCCCTCGGCGCCGGTGTAGCAGTTGGCGCCGCCAGAGTTCAGCACGACGGCGCGCACGACGCCGTCCTTGACGACCTCCTGGCTCCAGAGCACCGGGTTGGCCTTGCAGCGGTTGGCGGTGAAGACGGTGGCCGAGTCGAAGCGGGGCCCGGTGTTGACGACCAGGGCGAGGTCCTTGGCGCCGGTGGACTTGAGTCCGGCGGCGACGCCGCTGGCCATGAAACCAGCAGGGGCAGTGATGCTCACGGTGAGCCTTTCGGAAAGAGCGCGGCGAGTGGTCGGCGGGGCGGGGTCACACGCGGGGCGGCGGCGCTGCGCTCAGGCAGGGACGGCCGGGGCCACGGTGTGCCCCTGTCCTCGCCAGGCCTCCGCTGCAGCCTCGGCCTGCGGCTTGCGCACCAGGACCCAGTCGGTGTCGAACGTGGAGAGCGTGAAGACGCTGATGCCGGCCTCGGCCAGCGGCGTCAGCAGGGCCACGAGGACGCCGACCTGGTCGAACTCCAGCGGCCCCTTCACGGCGAAGGCGGTGAAGGACCGCTCGTGCCTGGCCTTGGTGGGCACGTTGCGGGCCGCGCACACCAAGGAGGTCTCGGTCGCGGTCGCGGTCACCGAGAAGATCGAGGACGACTCCGCCCACTCGGGGATCGGCGCCCCCGGGCCCAGCCGCACCACGGCGACCTGCTCGGGGAACTGCTCGATGGTGAACGTCTGCTTCTCGGTCACGGTGCCATCCCCACGGTCGAGAGTCCGGTCGCCTCGGGGAGCCCCAGGGCGATGTTCATGCACTGCACGGCCGCGCCGGCGGTGCCCTTCGCCAGGTTGTCGACGACGCCGACCGCCACCAGGCGGCGAGCCTCGGGGTCGACGGTCACCTGGACGTGCACCGCGTTGCTGCCCAGCACCGACTGGGTCTGGGGCCAGAGGCCCTCGGGCAGGAGGTGGACGAACTGCTCGTCCTCGTACGCCGTGGCGTACGCCGCCCGGGCCTGCTCGGCGCTCACGTCGCCCGCCAACGGTGCCTGCACGGTGGCGATGATGCCGCGTGGCATCGGGACCAGCAAGGGGGTGAAGGAGACCGAGACCCGGGCACCCGCGACGCGGGTGAGGTTCTGGACGATCTCGGGCGTGTGCCGGTGGGTGCCGGCGACGCCGTAGGCGCTGGCGTTGCCCATGACCTCGGAGCCGAGCAGGTGGGGCTTGGCGGCCTTTCCCGCGCCGCTGGTGCCACTGGCCGCCACCACGGTGACCTCGGGCTCCACCAGTCCCGCAGCGAGGGCCGGGGCGATCGTGATGCTCGAGACGGTGGGGTAGCAGCCGGGCACGGCGATCCGGGTGGCCCCGGCGAGCTCCTCGCGCTGTCCGGGCAGCTCGGGCAGGCCGTAGGGCCATGAACCGGCGTGAGGTGACCCGTAGAACTTCTCCCACGCCGACGCGTCGGTCAGTCGAAAGTCGGCTCCGCAGTCGATGACGACGGTGCTCTCGGGCAGCGCCGTGGCGATCTCCGCAGACTGCCCGTGGGGCAGCCCCAGGAAGACCACGTCGTGGCCGGCGAGCGTCTCGGGCGTGGTCGCCTCGAGGACCCGGTCCGCGAGCGGCACCAGGTGGGGCTGGAGACGCCCGAAGGACTCACCCGCGTTGGACCCACCCGTCAGGGCACCGATCTCCACGCCAGGGTGCCCGAGCAGCAGTCGCAACACCTCACCGCCGGCGTAACCCGAGGCTCCTGCCACGGCAACCTTGATCTTGTCGTCACTCACCTGCATAACAATACATACAAACGTATGCCTTGTCATCCACGGGTGGGGTCGAGTGGGGACACCGTCAGCGCAGACGCATCATGAGGCGACGCGAGGCCGGCCCCGACCACTGCTGGTGCATCGCCCGGACCCGGACAACATAGCGACCCGGTCGGAGCCGCACCGTGGCGCCGGGGCGGCGGACGTGGTCGCGCACCACGCGCCACCGCTGCGCGTCTCGCCGCAGCTCGACCCGGTAGTGAGTGGCTCGGCGCACCTTGCTCCACCGCAGGACGAGTCGGGCCTCGTCCACCGAGCCCATGAGTCGCGACACACGGGCCAGCCTGGGGCCCCGAGTGCGGGCGACGCGCGCCGTGGGCGCGGTGACTCCTTGCGGAGTGAGGCCCCGCACCCTGACCCGGTAGGGGGCGCCTGCGACCAGACCGTCGATCACGGCGGCCCCGGAGGTCACGATGCGTTGGCGCCACGGGGAGCGCCCTCCCCGCTTCCGCCACTCCACGCGATAGCTGACGGCTCCCTCGACCTCCCTCCAGCGGACCCGGAGACGGCGGTCACCGGGCATCACCCGGAGGCGGCGCACGGCCGGGGGTCTCGGCTCGCTCGTGGGCGGCTCGGTGGGAGTCGCTGTGGGCGTCGCGGTGGGAGTCGCTGTGGGCGTCGCGGTCGGAGTCGGCGTCGCGGTCGGAGTCACGGTCGCGGTCGGAGTCACGGTGGGAGTCGGAGTCGGGGTCTCCGTCGGAGTCGGCGTCTCAGTCGGCGTCTCGGTCGGCGTTTCCGTCGGCGTCTCAGTCGGCGTCTCGGTCGGCGTTTCCGTCGGCGTCTCCGTCGGCGCCTCGGTCGCGTCCCCGAGGCGCACCTGGACCGGAGCCGAGAACTGGTCGTCGGCAGAACGCACCGCATACTTCCGGGCCACGACCCTGAAGGAGTAGTCGTGCCCCTCCACGAGCGAGGACAACACGTGGCGACGCCCCCGGACGTCGGCAGCGATCTCGACGTACGCTCCCCCGTCGACGGACATCCACACGTCGTGCCCGGTGGCTCCGGGAGGTCCTGTCCACGTCAGGACTTGCGACCCGGTCCCCTCGTCGAGCGACACGGTCAGGGCCGAACCGCTGCGCAGTCCCTCGACCGGCGCCGGCAACTCTGGTGCGGCACCGTGACCGACACCCACGTGGGCCAGCGCCTCGGCAACCACCGCAGCGATCTTGATCTGACCCGAGGTGTCAGGGTGTGCACCGTCCCAGGTGTCCCGTTCGGGCCCCTCCCCCGTCGCCCGGAGGTCGACCGGAGGGGTGACCACCACCACCGGCGACGTCGGGGTGCTCCAACCCGGCGCCTCGGAGACCATCAGCGCGGCGTAGGCGGCCACGGGGAACTGGTCCCAGTGGTCAGCATCCACCATGGGCGCGGCCAGCACCACGCGCACGTCGGGGTTCACCGCCCTCGCCTCGTCCACCTGCGTCCTGACGCGTTGGAGCAGCTCGACGGGCGCGACCCGCAGCCACGTCAGGTCGTTGAAGCCCGTGGCGTGCACGACGACGTCGGCGTCATGGTCGGCCACCACCCTGCGCACGACACCGGGCGTCATCGAGACGGACTCACCCCAGAGGGCCTGGTGGTCACGGTCGAAGTGAGGGTCGGCGTAGGCCTGCGAGCCACGCGGACTCGTGCTGTCGTCCCAGTCGTCGTCGACCGGGTCGTACACCCCGTCGCGGGCGCCGACGAAGTCGACCTCTGTCCCCGCAGACGCCAGGTGCTGGGCCAGGAAGTAGCGCCACGTCCAGTCACCGCTGGATCCATGGGTGATCGAGTCACCCACCAGGGCGATCCTGACGGGCTCGACCGGCCCCGCGTCCGGCGCGGCCCCGACCGGAGCGACGGTGCCACCGACCAGGACGGCCCCGAGCAGGCCGACCAGCAGCCTGCTCGCCCCGGAACGCATGGGGTCATTCGTACCTCATGCGCACCCCAACCGACCGGAGAACAGCACAACAAGTGCCGTGGTCAGCGTCGGACGCGCCTGACCCGCGTCCGGGACCACGGTCCCGCGTTGCGGGCTCCTTCGGCCCGGACGCGCACCCTGACCACACTGTCGGCCGGAACCCTGCGCAGCACGGCGCGAGGCCGGTCCACCACCTTCGAGGTCACGACCCTGCCTCGCTGCGAACGGGTGACGGCCCTGAACCTGTACTGGCAGGCACCGTCGACGCTCTCCCACCGCAGCCGCACCTGCCGAGCACCTGCTCGCAGCCTAGGCCGCGGCCTCTCCGTGACCTTGGGGCCGACCCGCACACGTACGACGGGAGAGGCCACGTCGTGCCCGGCGACGGTCCACCCCTTGCGAGCCAGCACCCGGAAGTCGTAGGCCTGACAGGGCTCGATCCCGGTCACGACGTAGCTCGCCGCCGGGTGGGCGCGGGCGCGCCGCTGCCAAGGGGCGGGGTGCTCCCGCATCCAGACGTCGAAGCTCGTCGCCCCTGGCGGCACGCTCCACCTCAAGGTGCCTTCCTGCTCGCCGCTGTGCTGCTCGAGCACAGGCACCACCCGTGGCCCCTCGGCGGGGAACACCAACGGACGGGGGTACGGCAGACCCACTCCCAGGCCGGCCAGGGCGTCCGTCACCGCGGCGGCGATGCGCACCTGTCCCCGAGTGTTGGGGTGGACCTGGTCGTAGGTGTCGGCGGGCAGGTCGTCGTCACGGCCCATCGTGTAGCCCTCGGCTGCCCGGGCGACCGTGACGCGCTCCTCAGGCGTGTCCAGGTGCGTGGCGAGCGACCCCAGCAGCGCGTTGTACTCCATGGCGGGCGCGTGGGTGGTCCAGGGCACTTCCACCAGGACGACGTCGAGGCCCGGCACGTCGGTGCGGCTCGCCTCGACCCAGGCCCTCGTCGCAGCGAGCACGTCTGCCGGTGGCACCCGCATCCATCCGAGGTCGTTGGTGCCGAGCGCGAGGACAACCACGTCGGGACGGTAGGTCGTCATCAGCGCTTCCCGGTCGTGCATCGGGAGGTAGGAGATGCGGTCTCCCCAGGCCGCTGCGTGGTCCTGGTCGAAGTGCGGGTCGGCGTACTGCGGCGTCCACGGAGACCCCTCGCCCACGTAGGGGTCCTGACGGGGGCCGACGAAGTCGACCCGGGCACCGCTGGCCTGCAGGTGCCGCCAGGCGAAGTAGCGCCAGGAGTAGTCGCCCACCGACGCGTGGGTGATGGAGTCGCCCACGACGAGCACCGTTGCCTCCTCGGCTGCGCGCCCTTGCGCGTCCCCGGCGGCCGGCACGGACGCCGGGACGGTTGCCGCGGCGCCGACCGGGCCCATCGCCGTGGCGCACAGGGCTGCGGTCGCTCTCCACCCCGTCCTGCCTCGCCTGCTCCTGCTCCATCCCCTGCGGCCATGTCTTCTGCTGCTCTGCCGCGTACTGCTCCCCCGACTCTCCATGCTGGTCATCGAAGCAGAGCGACGACTGCGACGGAACACCGTCGGCCCACGTCCCGTGTAGTGGGACGTGGGCCGAGGCGAGGCGGAAGGTTGCGGCTCTCAGCGCTGGATCGCGCCCACCTGCTCGACGGCGTGGGCCACCGCGGCCTCACGGAACGCAGCGGTCTCCTTCTCGGTCAGCGTCCGGTCGGGGGCCCGGAACCGCAGCGCGTAGGCCAGCGACTTGCGGCCCTCGCCCACCTGCTCCCCCGTGTAGACGTCGAAGAGCCTGATCGACTCGAGGAGGTCGCCCGCCCCCTGGCGCAGCGCGGCCTCGACGTCCGCAGCCGGCACGTCGGCTGCGACGGAGAGCGCCACGTCCTCCTTGGCCATCGGCTGGGTGGCGAAGACCGGAGCCTTCCGCAGGTGCACGGCGCGCTCGATGAACACGTCAAGGTCGACCTCGGCCGCCACGGAGCCACGGGGCAGGCCCAGCGTGGCGCACACCTTCGGGTGCAGCTCACCGGCGTGACCGACGACCTGACCCGCGACACTGAGCTCGGCGCAGCGACCCGGGTGCCAGGGTGCGACCTCGACGCCCCTCGCGTCGACACCCAGGCCGACCGACTCGGCCACGGCTCGCACGGCGTCGACCGCGTCGGCCCACGTGACGGCACGGCCCTCGCCCCACCAGCCGGAACCGTCGGCCTCTCCCACGGCCACGAGGGCCAGGTGGAGCGGCTGGTGCGGGACGGCCGCCTCCAGTGCGGCGAACTCCTCGGCGCTCGGAGCCCGGTCGACCGGCAGGATCGGCGCGACGCCGCCGGTGGGCACGGTGACGGTCGTGGTCTCGAAGACCCCGAACGAGGAGGCGCCGATCCCGACATTGCGGGCGGCGCAGCGCAGCAGCCCGGGCAACAGCGTCGTGGTCATGAACGGGGCCTCGTTGTTGAGGGGGTTGGCCAGGCGCAGGGCCCGGCGGCGTTCGTCGTCGGTGGCGATGCCGAGGGCGTCGAAGTCGGCCTCACCGACGAACGGGAAGGTGACGACCTCGGTGTAGCCCTCCGCCGCCACGGCCCGGCTGAGCCGACGGCGCAGCTGCTGGGCCCGGGTGAGCCCACGTCCGGCGGGCGGGACCGGCAGCACCGACGGCACCTTGTCGTAGCCGACGAGGCGGATGACCTCCTCGGTGGTGTCCTGCGGGTCGGTCATGTCCGGGCGCCACGGCGGGGGCACCACGGTCAACGTGCCCGTGCCGGACACCTCGCACCCGACGGCACGCAGCGCCTCGACGGCGGTGGCCTCGGAGATGTCCATGCCCGAGACCCGCGCGGCCTTGTCGCCGGCGACGGTGATCTGCGGCATGCCGGGAGGCGTGCCCACGACGGTGACGCCGGGGTCGGCGGTGGCGCCGCCGTGCTCCACGAGCAGCTCCACCACGCGGTCGGCGGCTGCCTCGCAGATGGTGGGGTCGACGCCACGCTCGTTGCGCTTGCCGGCCTCGGAGGTGATCTTGTGGCGCTTGCCCGTGCGGAACATCGCCACGGCATCCCAGTGGGCCGACTCGACCAGGATCGAGGTGGTGGTCTCCCCCATCTCGGTCGTCTCGCCGCCCATCACGCCGCCCAGGCCGATGATCCCCGAGTCGTCGGTGACGACCAGGTCCTCGGGGTGCAGCTCGCGACGGGTCCCGTCCAGGGTGGTGAGGCTCTCCCCCGCCACCGCGCGACGGACGACGATCGGGCCCTGCAGCTTGTCGGCGTCGTAGCCGTGGATCGGACGCCCGGTCTCGAGCATCACGTAGTTGGTGACGTCGACCGCGAGCGAGATCGAACGCATGCCCGCACTGGTGAGCCGGTCGGCGATGTAGGCCGGGGTCGGCGCCGTCGGGTCGAAGCCGGTGACCTTGCGCGCGACGAAGACCGGGCAGCCGACGGCGTCCTCGAGGACGACCGGGTGACCGGCGTCGTTGGCCGCCGGGGTGTCGCGCAGGGCAGGGTCCCGGAAGTTCGAGGCGCCCTCGACCGAGACGAGGACGTCGCGGGCGATGCCACGCAGGCTGAGGCCGTAGGCGCGGTCGGGGTTGACCTCGAACTCGATGACCTCCTCGTCGAGCCCCAGCACCGGCCGGACGTCCTGTCCCGGCTCCCCCGCGTCGGCTCGCAGCACGATGATGCCGTCGTGGTCACTGCCGATCCCGAGCTCCTGGGAGGAGCAGATCATGCCCGCGGACACGTGGCCGTAGGTCTTGCGCGCGGCGATCGCGAAGTCGCCGGGCAGCACCGCACCGGGCAGGACGACCACGACCAGGTCGCCGGGCTCGAAGTTGTGCGCTCCGCAGACGATGCCCTGGGGCTCACCTGTGCCGTTGGCGTCGCCGACGTCGACGGTGCACCAGTTGATGACCTTGCCATTCTTCTGCGGCTCGGGCTCCTTGGTGAGGACGCGGCCGATGACCAGCGGTCCGCTGATGGCGGCGCCGGGGCTGACAATCGCCTCGAGCTTGAGCCCGGTCATGGTGAGCCGACGGGTGAGCTCGGCGGTGGTGACGCCCTCGGGGACGTCGACGTACTCCTTGATCCAGGAGACAGGTGCCTTCATCGTTCTACTCCTCAGATCTCAGTGCCGAAAGCGGACGCGAAGCGCACGTCGCCCTCGAAGAGCGGGCGCAGGTCCTCGAGCTCGTGGCGGAACATGAACGATCGGTCCACCCCCATGCCGAAGGCGAAGCCCGAGTAGACCTCGGGGTCGACGCCGCAGGCGACCAGGACGCGTGGGTTGACCACGCCGCAGCCACCCCACTCGATCCAGCCCTCGCCCTTGCAGGTGCGGCAGGAGTCGGAGTCCTCTCCCCGGCACACGAAGCAGAGCAGGTCGACCTCGGCGCTGGGCTCGGTGAAGGGGAAGTACGACGGCCGGAAGCGGGTGCCGATGCCCTCGCCGAAGAGCCGCGCCGCGAAGTGGTCGAGGGCGCCCTTGAGGTGGGCCATCGAGATGCCTTCGTCGATCACCAGACCCTCCACCTGGTGGAACATCGGGCTGTGGGTGGCGTCGTACTCGTCGGTGCGGAAGACGCGCCCGGGGCACGCGATGTAGATCGGCGGCCTGCGGGTGAGCATCGTGCGGGCCTGCACCGGGGAGGTCTGGGTGCGCAGCACCACGTGGTTCTCGGCCGGCTCGGTCCAGAACGTGTCCTGCATGGTGCGCGCGGGGTGGTCCGGCCCGAGGTTGAGGGCGTCGAAGTTGAGCCACTCGGCCTCCACCAGCGGGCCCTCGGCGATCTCCCAGCCCATCGCGACGAAGATGTCGGCGATGAGCTCGGACTGCATGGTGAGGGGGTGGCGCGAGCCACGGCGCCGGCGGGTCGTCGGCAGCGTGACGTCGACGGTCTCGGTGACGAGCATCCGCTCCTCGTGCTCGGCCTCGAGCACGGTCTGGCGCGCGGCGATCGCCTTGTTGACCGCGCCACGGGCCTGGCCGATCCGCTGACCGGCCTCCTTGCGCGCCTGGGGCGGCAGCGCACCGATCTCACGGTTGGCCAGGGCGAGGGGCGAGCGGTCGCCGGCGTGGTCGAGCCGCGCCTGCTTGAGCTCGTCGAGGTCGCCGGCCGCGGCGACGGCCGCGAGCGCGGCGTCACGGGCGGCCTCGACCTCCTCGGCCTTGAGCGGGGTCACTTCGACGGGGTCGTAGTCGTTGTTGGGGCCGGACATGGCTCCCTTTCCAGCAGCGTACGAGGACGCCGCAGATTCTAGGTCTGACGAGGACGGGGGTGCTCCCCGGACCCGGCGGCGGAGTCGGCGTACGCCTGGAGTGCGGCGCGCTCAGATCCCCCGGCCCGCCACGGGCCCGGGGCTGCTAAATCGCCGGAGGTGCTCCACGACGCCCATCCTACGCCTCGTCAGCCGAGCTCCGCGACGCACTGGTCCGCCTCGACCGCCACCTCACCGAGCTCCTCCAGCGCCGTCCGGGCCGCGCTGCGGTCCCAGCTCCAGGAGAGCCACCCCTCGGCCAGCGGGTCCTCCGGCCCGCCGTAGGGGCCCCACGAGGCCACGCAGGCCGCCTGCTCTGGAGTGAGCCGGTCGACGACCGTCGGCAGCGCACCGCCCCCCAGGCTGCCCAGGTAGGCCACGTCGAGACGTCCGGTGGCCTCGAAGCGGTCGATGTTGCGGTCGGCCACCCAGCCGCCGGTGTTGAACCACGACAGTCCCACCACCACCGCTGCGCCCGACACGAGTGCCACCCTCGGCACCCAGGCCGTACGCCCGGCGGCACCCAGCACGACGACGGCCAGGACGACAAGGCCCAACCAGCCCTCGACCAGGTAGGCCATCACGCGCGGCACCGTGTAGCCGTACGCGTCCTGGTAGACGCCCAGCCGTCCCAGTGCCGTCGCCACGACTCCGAGCACGAGCACGCAGAGCAGTCCCGTCGAGGCCCGCAGCCACCGCCGGTCGCCCACGGAGGAGCCCGCGCGCCGACCGGCCGACCAGACCACGACGAGGGCCAGGGCGGTCGCCAGCACCAGCTGGAAGAAGCCGCGACGGGCGTACTCGCTGTACGTGAGCCCCACCGTCCGCCGGACGTAGGCGTCGCCCCCGACCACCGTGGTCACCTGGACGGCGAGGAAGACCATGAAGACGGCGGCCACCGTGAGGACCGGCACCACCCACTCCCACCGGTTGCGCGCGACGATCCCGTGACCGGGCCGCGGGTCGACCTCCGGAGGGTTGCGGGCCAAGTAGGCAGCTGCGAGGGTCATGCCGCCCACGGCGAGGGCCACGAAGGCGCGCGACACGAACTCGTCGATCCGGACATCGGGCACCACCCGGCCGACCCACTGCGTCAGCACCGGGTCCGCCGAGACCAGCAGGAAGCCGAAGACGAGCAGGCCGACGACGGTGGCCACCGCCGTCCGGGCCACCGCGACTCCCCGCGCCCCCGTCGATCCCTGGAGGGTGCGACCGAGCCACGGCAGCCCTCGCAGCGCCGACGCCGGCCAGGCGGCACCGGCGAGGAGGATCCCCCGCAAGGTGCGGGCGTCGGTCACTCCTGCAAGGAACGTGGCGGCCGCGCTGAGCACGGCGACCGTCACCACCGCCGGGTGGGAGTGCACCACCATGCCCAGGACCGATGCCGTGGCCAGGGCGGCGCAGAGCAGGGTGAAGCGGGCGGTACGTCGGTGCGACGCGGTCCACGCCACCGCACCGGCGGCCACCAGGACCAGGGCCCAGCCCAGGCCGGGAAGGTGGTCGACGAGTGTGACGGCGCCCAGCAGGCCGACCGACGCAGCGGCCAGCACGAGTCGAGGCGCCCGCCCGGGCCGTCGTTCGGCCCAGCGGCCCGCGGTGAGCACCGTGAACGTGTCCGCAGAGTCAGGGTCGACGTCGGCGACGGCGACGGCCACCGCCCCGGACTCCTCCTCCTCCTGCACACGCACCGGCGACACCCCCGCGTCCGCCGGTGACGTGGCACGCTGCGCCTGCACGGGCACCTCGACGGGCACCTCCAGCCGGAGCCGGGCTCCACCGCGCTCCTCCTCGGGGTCGAGGAACCCCAACCACCCGCCATGAAGTCGCGCGACCCATCGCGAGACGGCCAGGCCGAGCCCTGTCCCCCCACCGTCGGGGTCGGTCCCGAATCGCTCGAAGACGCGTTCCCGGTCCTCGCGCGCCACCCCTCGCCCGGCGTCGAGCACCTCCAACCACCAGACCTCGGACGTACGCCCGGCCACCACCTCGACCTCGGCGTCGGATGGCGAGTGGCGGGCAGCGTTGTCGAGCACGTTGACCAGGAGCTGGCGCATCCGCGCGGGATCCACCGCGACGACGAGGTCGTCAGGCACCGCAGCCCGGACCTTCACGTGGCGACCGGCCTGTTCCACCTCGGCCACGCACTCGTCGACGAGCGGGCCCAACGTCACCGGCGACGGGTCCAGGGAGACCACGCCTGCCTCCAGGCGCGAGAGGGCGAGCAGGTCGCCGAGCAGGTCACCGAGGCGTTCTGCGGAGGCCAACGTCGAGGCCAGCCGCTCGGGGGTGGGCTCCACGACCCCGTCCGCGAGGTTCTCCAGCTGGGCACTCAGCGCCGCCACGGGCGTACGCAGCTCGTGGGAGACCGTGGCGATGAGGTCCCTGCGCTCGACGTCGACGCGTCCGAGGTCGGCCGCCATGGCGTTGAAGGAACGCGCCAGCCGGCCCACCTCGTCGGCGTTGGTGGTCACCACCCGGGCCCCGTAGTCACCCCGGGCCATGGCCTGGGCCGCGCGGGTCATCTCCTGCAGTGGCGCCACCATGCCGGCGGCGAGCAGCTGGGTGACCGCCAACGCCAGGAGCAGGGTGACCGGCAGGCTCAGCCACGCCGGCACGCCGGCGGCACTGCCGACGAGGGCGACGACCGCGGCGACCAGGACGGTGGCCACCACCAGCAGGCCCAGCTTGACCTTGATGGAGTCCACCCGCGACAGGAGCGTGCTCACGACTCCGTCTCCAGCGCGTAACCGACGCCGTGCACCGTGCGGATCCGCTCCGCGCCGATCTTGGCGCGCAGCGCCTTGATGTGGCTGTCGACGGTGCGGGTGCCGGCCGCGTCGACCCACTCCCAGACCTCGGCCAGCAGCCGCTCCCGGCTCTGCACCCTTCCGGGTTGTCGCGCCAGCACCGCCAGCAGGTCGAACTCGGTGCGGGTGAGGTGGACCTCGGTGCCGGCCGTGCGCACCCGCCGCTGCGCGAGGTCGACCTCCAGGTCGACCCACACCAACCGGTCGGAGCTGTTCGCGTCCGCCGGACCCAGCTGCGAGGCGCGCTCGACCCGGCGCAGCAGCGCGGCCACCCGAGCGACCACCTCGCGGATCCGGAACGGCTTGGTGAGGTAGTCGTCGGCCCCGATCCCCAGGCCCACCAGCACGTCGGACTCCTCGTCACGGGCGGTGAGCATCAGCACCGGCACCGGCCGGTCTGCCTGGATGCGACGACAGACCTCGTGACCGTCGAAGCCGGGCAGCATCACGTCGAGCACCACCACGTCCGGGCGGGCCTCGGCCGCGGCCGCCACCGCCGACGGCCCGTCGAAGGCCTGCTCGACGTCATAGCCCTCGGCGCGGAAACGGTCGGCCAGGGCGTCACTGATGGCGCGTTCGTCCTCCACCACCAGCACGGTGCGTCTCTCCATGGCGACGACCCTAGGCCCGAGGGCGTGCAGGAAGGCGTCACCCTGCGTGAAGATCCTGTGCAGACTCGGGCGGAGATCTCAGCGCACCTGGTCGCGGCGGTCCACCGAGGGCCACCGCACGGTGACCGAGGCTCCCCCACCCGGTCGGTCCCCGATCTCCAGCTCACCGCCGTGGGCGCGGGTGAGGCCCGAGGCGATGTACATGCCCAGGCCACTGCCGGCGGTGCTTCCGCCCTGGGTCCAGAACTTGGTGAGCACCCGCCGACGGAGGTCCTCGGGGATCCCCTCTCCCTCGTCGCTGACGGTCACGGAGACGCCTGGGTGGTCGGCGCCGGCCGGCAGCGCGGCCACCGAGACCACCACGCGGCCGTCACCGTGGCGCACCGCGTTCTCGACGAGGTTGGTGACCACCTGGGTGAACTTGTCCGGGTCGGCGAAGACCTCGAGGTCCGGCTCGCCGACCTCCAGCTCCACCGGGCGGGACGTGGCTGCACCCACCGAGTCGACCACGCGTCGGAGCAGCACCTCCACCCCCACCTCGCGGGGATAGATGCTCAGCCGACCGGTGTCGAGGCGGGCGACGTCGAGCAGCTCGGCGATCAGGCGGGTGAGCCGGGCCGCGTCGGCGTTGACGGTCGTCAGCATCAGCTTCTTCTGCTCGTCGCTCAGCACGTCCCAGCGGTTCAGCATCGCCTGGACGAATCCCTTGACCCCCGTGAGCGGCGACCGGAGCTCGTGGGCCACGGTCGCCACCAGGTCGGAACGTTCCCGGTCCAGGCGCGCCCGGCCCCGTCCGCTGCGCAAGGTGAGCGCCACGCGCTCGACGGGTGCGCCCGGGCCGCTGCGCTGCAGGCGCGCCGCGACGAGCACCTCGTGACCGTCGGGCAGGAGCCACGACTGCTCGGGGATGCCGGACCGGATGCCCAGCCCGCCGTAGGGCTCGTGGGTCTCCCACCAGGTGGTGCCGTGCTGGTCGACCAGCGCGAGCACGTCGCGCAGGTGGTGGCCGGCCCGGGCGTGGGGTCCCAGCATGGACCGGGCCATGGCGTTGACGACCGTGACGACGCCACTGCCGTCCGCCACCACGACCCCGTCGGGCAGGGCGTCACACCAGTCGGGAGTCATCTGGACAATCTAGCCAGACGGAGACCAACCGGCCGGGGAGGTCAGCGGTGGGCCCGTGCGCTCGCGTACAGGCAGACCGCGGCGGCGGTGGCCAGGTTGAGGCTCTCGGCCCGGCCGTGGATCGGGATGGCGACCCGCTCGTCGGCGAGGCCGGCAAGCTCGTCGGGCAGCCCCCAGGCCTCGTTGCCCAGGAGCCAGGCGGTGGGCGGCGTCAGGTCGACCTCGAAGAGGTCGCGCTCTCCACCGCCGTCGGCAGCGAGGACGCGCAGACCCGCCGACCTCAGCTCGGAGACGACCTCGCCGGGATCGGTGGCGATGACCACGGGCAGGTGGAAGAGGCTCCCGACCGTGGCGCGGACGGTCTTGGGGTTGTAGGGGTCGACGCTGTGGCCGGCCAGCACGACGGCCGCGGCGCCGGCGGCGTCGGACGTACGGATGACCGTGCCGGCGTTCCCGGGGTCACGGACGTCGGCGCACACCGTGAGGAGCCGCGGGGAACGGGCCAGGACGTCGGAGAGGGGCACGTCGAGGAAACGGCAGACCGCCACGACGCCGGCCGGGGTGACCGAGTCGGAGAGCGACTCCATGGCGCGGTCCTCGACCAGCCAGACCTGGGGCGCGTCGGCCAGGAGCTGTGCGTGCTCGTCGGCGGCCCTCACGGTGGCGAAGACCTCGACGACGCAGTCGGGCACCGAGAGGGCACCCTCGACGGCCTTCGGGCCGTCGGCAAGGAAAAGCCGCCGCTCGGTTCGCACCGAGCGGCGGCTGAGCTTCCGTGCCTCCTTGACGCGGCTGTTCGCGTGCGACAGAGGAGTGTTCACGTGAGGGGTCAGGAGGCCTTGGGGGCGTTGACGTCCTCGGGCAGCGCGGCCTTGGCGGTCTCGACGAGCGCGGCGAAGGCCGGGGCGTCGTTGACGGCCAGCTCGGCCAGGATCTTGCGGTCGACCTCGACGCCGGCCAGGTTGAGGCCCTGGATGAAGCGGTTGTAGGTCATGCCGTTGGCGCGGGCGGCAGCGTTGATGCGCTGGATCCACAGCTTGCGGAAGTTGCCCTTGTTCTTGCGGCGGTCGTTGTAATTGTAGACCAGGGAGTGGGTGACCTGCTCCTTGGCCTTGCGGTAGAGGCGCGAACGCTGACCGCGGTAGCCCGAGGCGCGCTCGAGGACGACCCGGCGCTTCTTCTGGGCGTTGACTGCCCGCTTGACGCGTGCCATTTCTTACTCCTTGTTGCTTGGGCCGGCAGACCGCCTCACTGGCAGCCGCCGCTAGTTCGGGGGTGGGGCTTCGACGCCAGGCTCAGCGGCCGAGCAGCTTCTTGGCGCGGGGCACGTCGGCGGCGGCGACCTCGACGGTGCCGGTCAGGCGACGGGTGACCTTGGAAGCCTTCTTCTCGAGGTTGTGGCGCTTGCCGGCCTTCTCGCGAAGGATCTTGCCCGAGCCGGTCACGCGGAAGCGCTTGCCGGCACCGGAGTGGCTCTTGTTCTTCGGCATCTGGATGCCCTCTCTCTTCGTGGTGCGTCAACCGAACAGCTGGACTGTCCGGCTCAGTTCAGTGACCGGTGGGTCAGACGTCGATGTCGGGGTCGAGGTTCTCGGAGCGCTTGCGCTCCTTCTTCTGGGCCACGAGCTGACCCTCCTTGGGCGCGCGACCCGCGCGCTCCTCGACGGCAGCGGCCTCACGCTCGGCGACCCTGGCGTCCTTCTCGGCCTGGACGTCGACCTTGGCGTCGGCCTTCTTCTTGTGCGGGCCGATCACCATGGTCATGTTGCGACCGTCCTGCTTGGGCGACGACTCGACGAAGCCGAGCTCCTGCACGTCCTCGGCCAGCTTCTGCAGCAGGCGGAAACCGAGCTCGGGGCGGTGCTGCTCACGGCCCCGGAACATGATCGTGATCTTGACCTTGTCGCCAGCCTTGAGGAAGCGGACCACGTGGCCCTTCTTCGTCTCGTAGTCGTGCTGGTCGATCTTGGGACGAAGCTTCATCTCCTTGATGATCACGTTCGTCTGGTTCCGTCGGGCGTCACGGGCCTTCTGGGCGTTCTCGTACTTGAACTTCCCGTAGTCCATGAGCTTGCAGACGGGCGGGCGGCCCTGGGGCGCGATCTCGACGAGGTCGAGGTCTGCCTCCTGGGCAAGCTTCAGTGCCTGGTCGGTCGGGACGATGCCGACCGTCTCGCCGTTGGGACCGACGAGACGGACCTCGGGAACCCGGATCCGCTCGTTGATGCGCAACTCAGTACTGATGTGTCCTCCAGTGGTCTGTGGACGGGGCACATCCTCCGCAAATGAACGATGGCTCCCGCATGTCGAAGCGGAAGCCAGTCATCACGCCACCCGGGGCGTTGCGTGGAGCCGACGCCCGCAGGCGGGCAGCTCCGACCGGACCCGACGACCTGGACGGCCGGAGGGTGGGAGACGTGGTGCGTGCCTCCGCTTGTGATCAACCCGGGGCCGGGCCGATCGGTCAACTCGTGAAGGATAGCCGATCGGCTCGAGCAACCCCAACTCGACGGTCAGGGCGCGTCGCGGATCCAGCCCGTGCGGTCTCCCACCCGGGCGAAGCTCCACCCGGCGGCGAACGCCTCCAGGTCGCGCTCCTCCAGCACGAAGGTCACGGGTCCGGCGATGTCGACCACCAGGGCGGCGGCGCTCTCCTGCACGGCGCTCTGCGCGGCCACCGGGGCGGGCACCGGCACAGGGCGGGCCTCGGGGTTCCACCGGTGGAGCGTCTCGGTGGACGTGAAGGCCAGCAGCGCCTGACGGCCGTCGGCCCCGGTGACGAGCACGGTGGCCATGTCACTGGACTTGTCGTGCGCCAACCCCTGCTCGTCGACCTCCACCTCGCCCAGCACGGCGACCACCGGCACGAGCAGTCGGGCCGGCGCCAGCGCGCCCACCACGGCGCCGAAGGCCTGGCGGTCACCGGCGTACGCCTGCAGCGCGGCCTCGAGCTCGGGCGCGACGCGGCCGTCGTCGTCGGGGAACGACGACTGGAGGATCTCGGCGCCGGCGAAGCGGTGGGGGTCGACCATGGTGCGGTCAGCCTATCGGGTCGATGTGGGACGCTTGACCAATGGACGACGTGACCTGGGGTGCACTGGCACTCGCACTCACCGTGCTGGGGGGCGCGTGCACGTGGTGGGCGTTCCGCCGCCGCGGAGTCCCAGCGGGGCTGCGGGCGCTGGCACTCACCCTCCTCGCCCCGGCTGCCTGGTTGACCGGCACGCTGGGCATGTTCACCCAGATCGCCCGCGCCGTCAGCGGCTGGGCGACGGGCCTCGTGCTCTCCCCCGCCGTCTGGACCGGGATCGCGGCTGCCGGCACGTCCGTGTTGCTGTGGGTGGTCGCCAGCGGGATCGACCGCCGCGACAAGACCGTCGGGCGTGCCCGCGGGACGCGCTCCGTCGCCGCCGCCTCCGCCCCACCCGCAGGGAAGACACAAGGCGACGACGAGTTCGACGAGATCGAAGAGCTCCTGCGACGCAAGGGCATCCAGTGACCCCAGACCTCCAGGTCGAGCGGAACCGGCTCTGGGCCCGCCTCGACCGCGCCGTGAGCGCCCTCACCGACCGACCCACTCCGATCGCCGTCGTCGACCTCGACGCCTTCGACGCCAACGCCGACGACCTGGCACGCCGGGCCTCCGGCACGCCGATCCGCGTCGCGTCGAAGTCGCTGCGGGTGCCCGCGCTGATCGAACGCGCCCTGGCCCATCCCGGGTTCGCCGGAGTCCTCGCCTTCACCCTGCGTGAGGCCCTGTGGCTGCACGCCGAGGGGGTGAGCGACGACCTGCTGGTCGCCTACCCCAGTGTCGACCGGGCCGCGCTGGCCCGACTCACCCGAGACCCGGCCGCGGCCGCCTGCATCACCGTCATGGTCGACGACGTGGCCCACCTGGACCTCCTCGACGCTAGTCGCACCGGCGACGCCGAGGTGCGCGTGGCCCTCGACGTCGACGCGGCCCTGCGCCTGGCAGGGGCCCACGTCGGCCCGCGACGCTCCCCCCTCCACGACGTCGACGACGTCGTGGCTCTGGCGCGGACCGTGGCCGCCCGGCGGGGGGTGCGCCTGGTGGGCGTGATGTCGTATGAGGGACAGGTCGCCGGGCTCCCCGACTCCCTGCCCACACAGCGTGCCCGCTCGGCGGTCGTACGCCGCATCAAGAGTGCGTCGGTCCGCCAGCTGGCGCGGCGCCGCAGCGCGATCGCCGAGGCACTGGCCCCGGTCGCCGACCTGGAGTTCTGGAACGCCGGCGGCTCCGGCTCGCTGGAGACCTCGGCTGCCGACGGGGCGGTGACCGAGCTCGCTGCCGGTTCGGGCCTCCTGGTGCCCGGCCTCTTCGACCACTACCGCGCCTTCTCCCCGCGGCCCGCCGCCTTCTTCGGCCTGCCCGTGACCCGACGTCCGAGCGAGGGCGTCGTCACCGTGCACGGTGGCGGACTGGTTGCCTCCGGACCTCCCGGTGCCGACCGCGCACCCCTGCCGTGGGCCCCGGCGGGGCTGACGCTGACCGCCACCGAGGGCGCCGGCGAGGTGCAGACCCCCCTCACGGGACACCCGGCATCGTCGCTGGCGATCGGCGACCTGGTGTGGTTCCGCCACGCGAAGTCCGGAGAGCTCTTCGAGCACGTGCGCACCACCCACCTGCTCTCCGGCGACTCGCTGGTGGGCGAGGTGCCGAGCTACCGGGGTGCGGGTCAGGCCTTCTGAGCGTGGGCACCGACGACGACGCACGCACCGTGCTGGACCTCGTGAACGGTCGCCCGCCGCGCCTGGGCCGCCGCACACGGCTGCTCTGCATCGACGGCCCCGCCGGATCCGGCAAGAGCACCCTGGCGGCGGCGGTCGCCTCCGCCTCCCCGGTCGCCACCCACGTCCTGCCGCTCGACCTCCTGCTCGACGGGTGGTCCGGCCTCGACGACGTGGTGGAGACGCTGGTGGACGAGGTCCTGCGACCGATGAGCCGAGGCCGTCGGGCCACGCACCGTCGCTACGACTGGCACGAGGGCCGCTTCGTCGACCGGGTCGAGGTGCCCAACTGCGCGCTGCTCGTCGTGGAGGGCGTCGGGGCGGGGTCACGTGGTACGCAGCCCTACCGCAGCGCCAGCGTCTGGCTCGACGCTCCGGAGGACGTGCGTCGCGACCGCGCCCTCTCCCGGGAGGGCGACGGCGACGCGTTCGCCCCGCACTGGGCGGCGTGGGCTGCCCGGGAGGCCCGGCTGTTCGCCCGAGAAGGCACCCGGACGACCGCTGACCTCGTCCTGACGACCGTTCGTTGACTCCACGTCGAGCCTGCGCCCGGTTCGCCTGACAACAGCGTGGGGCCTTCTTTACAGTCGAACCCATGCCCGACGCCCCGACCGCCGCCGCGAAAGCGCGTCGCCGCACCCAGGTGAAGGTGCTCCCGCCCCGGCAACGCCACCTGGTCAGCCGGTTCTCCTACGGCGTCACCCCCGCGCTGGCGGCGCAGGTCCGCGCCCGTGGCGGTGCCGAGGCATGGTTCGACCGGCAGCTCAAGGGCACCGCGCTGCGCGACCCCGTGCTCGGCCGCACCAAGGCCTGGTGGCCCGACCTGGGGCGTGGCCCCGAGTCGTTGTGGCAGCGCAGCGTGAACGGCACCCGGGGTGGCTGGGAGGTGATGGCCGACTACCAGCGCTGGGTGATCGCGCGACGGACGACCTCACCGCTGCAGGTGCTGGAGACGATGACCCAGTTCTGGGAGAACCACCTCTACGTGCCGACCAACGGTGAGCAGTGGTTCGTGCACCGGGTCTCCTACGGCGAGACGATCAGGCGTCACGCGTTGGGCAGGTTCGCCGACCTGCTGCGCGCGACCACCACCCACCCCGCGATGCTCATCTACCTGGACAACGCCACCTCCACCGCGTCCCAGCCCAACGAGAACCTGGGTCGCGAGCTGCTCGAGCTGCACACCGTCGGGCGCGAGGTGATCGACGAGTCCGACGTGAAGGACTCCGCCCGCATCCTGACGGGGTGGAGCGTCGACATGTGGAAGACCTGGAAGGCGTCCTACGCACCCGAGATGCACTCGACCGGACGGGTGCGGGTGCTGGACTTCACCCACCGCAACGCCGCTGCCGACGGCCGTGAGGTCACCCGGCTCTACCTCGACCACCTGGCCCGGCACCCGGCGACGGCCCGGAGGATCGCGACCAGGCTCGTGACGAAGTTCGTCCAGGACGCGCCGGCTCCCGCGCTGGTCGACCGCCTGGCGCGGGTCTACCTGCGCCACGACACCGCCATCGTCCCGGTCCTGCGCGCCCTGGTCGCCTCGAAGCAGTTCCGGGCCTCGGTCGGAGGCAAGGTGCGCGACCCCATCGAGGACGTCGTGGCGACCTACCGCGCCCTCGGGGCCAAGGTCTCCCGGCCGACCTCGTCGAACTCGGCGGCCAACGCGGTCCTGTGGCAGACCCAGGCGCTGGGAGCGACCCCCTTCGGCTGGCCCCGGCCCGACGGCACCCCGATCGACGACGCCGCCTGGTCGTCGACCTCGCGGGTCCTCGCCTCCTTCCAGATGCACTACTCCATGGCAGGAGGCTGGTGGCCGAGCGCCCAGGTGAAGCACCGGGCGCCCGCCAGCTGGCTGCCGCGCAGGCGCCTGAGGTTCGACGCACTGGTCGACCACCTCTCCCGGTCGTTGCTCCACCGCCCGGCCTCGCGGCGGCTCGTCCAGGCCTGCAGCGAGGCGGTGGACGTACGCCCCGGCGAGCGCATCACGCGCGACCATCCGCTGGTGAAGTGGAGCATGCCCCGCCTCCTCACGACCGTGCTCGACTCCCCCGACTTCCTGCGACGGTGACCTGATGCCCTCCTCCCCCGCGCCCGAGCCCGACGCCTGCTGCCGGGAGTACGCCGACCTCTCACTGTCGAGGCGGGGCTTCCTGGGCGGGGTCCTCGCCACCGGGGTGGCCACGACCATCGGCTCGACGGTGGTCCAGGTCGCCCAGGCACCCGCCGCCCGGGCCGCTGGCGATGCGCGCCGGGTGCTGGTGGTCCTGTCCCTGCGAGGCGCCGCCGACGGCCTCTCGCTGGTCGTGCCGCACGGCGACCCGGTCTACGCCCGGGCCCGGCCACGGCTGGCGGTCCCGACCGACCAGCTGCTGGCCCGTGACGACTTCTTCGGCCTCCACCCCGCCTTCGCGCCTCTCCTCCCCCTGTGGAGCTCGGGCCGGATGGCGGCTGTGCACGCGGCCGGGCTGCCGGCTCGCAACCGTTCCCACTTCTCCGCGATGGAGGAGCTGGAGAACGCCGCGCCCGGGTCGGCGAGGCGCAACGGCTGGCTCAACCGACTCGTCGGGGTCGACACCGACTCCTCGCCCCTGCAGGCCGTCCACCTGGGCGCCGCTGCGCCGACGGCCCTGTACGGCGCCCACCCGTTCCTGACCGCTCCCAAGCTGGAGGACGTGAAGCTCGCCGGCGCGGACCAGTGGGACGTCAAGAAGGGGCGTCCCCGATCGCTGAGGACGTTGTGGAACGGCCAGCGCGACCCCCTGGGCCGAGCGGTGCAGGCCGCCTTCGCGGCCGTGGACGCCTTCGAACCCGCGCGCACGAGCCCCACGGACCCGCTGCACGGTGCGACCTACCCCACCCACGACCTCGGGCGTGCGCTGGCGCAAGTGGCCCGACTCGTCCGGTCGGGGGTGGGCACCCAGGTGGTGACGGTCGACCACGGCGACTGGGACATGCACACCGACGTCGGCAACCTCGAGTGGGGCGCGATGAAGCAGAAGACCGGCGAGGTGGCCGGGGCGTTGGCGGCCTTCTTCACCGACCTGGGCCCCGACGCCGACCAGGTGACCGTCGTGTGCCTGAGCGAGTTCGGACGCCGGGTCGAGGAGAACGCCAACTGGGGCCTCGACCACGGGTACGGGACCGCCATGCTGCTCCTGGGAGCGGGCGTACGCGGCGGCTACCACGGCAGCTGGCCGGGCCTGCAGACCGGCTGGGACGCCGACCTGCTCGTCACCACCGACTACCGCAGCGTGCTCGCCGAGGTGGTGAAGGCACGCTTCGGCAGCAGCAGCGCCCAGGTCTTCCCGGGCTTCACCCCGACCCGTGTGGGTGTGATGCACGGGCAGTGACCTGCCCAGCAGACGCCGCCTCGACAGAGGCCGCGCGTGCGGGGGTCAGCGCTGCTCGAGCAGGGCGTTGAGCTCGGCCACGGCGCGGGTGGCACGCGGACCGTCGGAGCCCTGCAACGCCGTCAGCGAGAGCGTACGACCGTCGGTGAGTCGCATCCGGGCCCACGGGGCGCCGGACGGCAGCCGAATGGTCTCCACGTCGCGCCAGGCGACCTCGTGGCGACGGAACCCGTTGACCACGACGAGGCCCTCGTCGGTCGCGTCCACCCGGGCACGCGCGACCCCGTAGCCGACACCCGCGCCGCCGAGGATCATCACCGCGAGGGTGGACAGCTGGAAGGGGGTGTAGGTGTCCCGCGTCTCCTGCGAGAACCCGAACCAGGCGGCCAGGAAGACGATGGCGAGCAGCGCCCCGAAGAAGACCACCGCCAGTCGTACGCCCAGCGGACGCCAGGTCTGGGGAAGGTCGGGCACGGCGATCTCCTCGCGGGGTTCAGAGGCGGCAGGCATGGATGTCGGTCAGCAGGATCCCGCGCGCGCCCAGCTCGAAGAGCGCGTCCATCAGGCGCTGGCTGCCGGTGCGCGGGACCATCGCGCGCACGGCCACCCAGCCCTCACGGTGCAGCGGCGAGACCGTCGGCGACTCGATGCCGGGGGTCAGCGCCACGGCGGCCTGGACGTGCTCGCTGGGGATGTCGTAGTCCATCATCACGTAGCTACGGGCGGTCAGCACGCCCTCGACGCGACGTCGGAAGATCTCGAAGTCGGGGTGCTGCTCTCCCTGACGGGTGACCAGGACGGCCTCCGACTCCAGGATCTGCTCACCGAAGGTCTCCAGCCCGGCCGCGCGCAGCGTCGAGCCGGTCTCGACCACGTCGGCGATGACGTCGGCGACCCCGAGCTGGATGCTGGTCTCGACCGCTCCGTCGAGGCGGATCACGCTGGCGTCGATGCCCCGCTCGTCGAGGAAGGCCTCCACGACGCCGGTGTAGGAGGTGGCGATCCGCTTGCCGGGGAGGTCCGCCAGCGAGGCGTACCGCCCGGCGGGTCCCGCGAAGTGGAAGCGGGACCGGCCGAAGCCGAGCGCCCGCACCTCCTTGGCGTCCGCCCGGGAGTCGAGCAGCAGGTCGCGACCCGTGATGCCGGCGTCGAGGGTGCCGGAACCGACGTACAGCGCGATGTCGCGCGGCCGCAGGTAGAAGAACTCGACGCCGTTGTCGGCGTCGGTGACCGCCAGCTCCTTGGAGTCACGGCGCTGCCGGTAGCCGGACTCCCTGAGGATCTCGGTGGCGGCGACGGAGAGGGCACCCTTGTTGGGCACGGCGACGCGCAGCAGCGCGCCGGTGGATGACTGCGACATGGAAGAAGTCCTCAGAGGTGGGCGTAGACGTCGTCGAGCGTGATTCCACTGGCGAGCATGAGCACCTGGGCGTGGTAGAGGAGCTGGCTGATCTCCTCGGCCGTCGCCTCCTTGCCCTCGTAGCGCGCGGCCATCCAGGACTCGGCGGCCTCCTCGACCAGCTTCTTGCCGATCGTATGGACCCCGGCCTCCAGGGCACGCACGGTGCCGGAACCCTCCGGACGGGTCCGGGCGATCTCGTTGAGCTCGTCCCACAGGCCTTCGAACGTCTTCACGGGGTCCAGCCTAAGCGGTGCAGGGCGCCGGGACGCACCTCGGTCCGTTCAGCCTCCTGCACGGATGCCGCGGATCACCCGAGCCGTCTCCAGCGCCGCGGAGGTGGCCTCCCAGCCCTTGTCCTCCCGGGAACCCTCCAACCCGGCGCGGTCCAGCGCCTGGGCGTCGGTGTCACAGGTCAGCACGCCGAAGCCGACGGCCACCCGGTGGTCCAGGGCCACCCGGGTCAGACCGTCGGTCGCCGCGGAGCACACGTACTCGAAGTGCGGGGTGCCGCCGCGGACCACCACACCCAGCGCGACGACCGCGTCGTAGCCCTCGGCCGCCAACGTCTGCGCCACGACGGGCAGCTCGAACGTGCCGGGCACGCGGAACTCGTCGGCGCGCGCCGAGTAGGCCTCCAGGGCGCGACGGGCCCCGGCCAGCAGGCCGTCCATCACCTGGGTGTGCCAGCTGGCGGCGACGACGGCGACCTTCAGGTCGCTGCAGTCCACGGGCTGGCTCTGGGGTGCTCCGGCTCCACTCACAGCTGCTCCTCGAGGTTGTCGATGACGTGACCCATGCGGTCACGCTTGGTGCGCAGGTAGGCGCGGTTGTGCTCGGTGGGCCGCGGCGTCAGGGCGACGCGTTCGGCGACCGGGACCCCGAAGGCGACCAGGTCGCGGCCCTTGAGCGGGTTGTTGGTCAGCAGCCGCACGGCGCCCACTCCCAGGTCACGCAGGATCTGGGTGGCCGCGGCGTAGTTGCGGGGATCGGCCGGCAGTCCGAGGTCGAGGTTGGCGTCGACGGTGTCGCGACCCTGCTCCTGCAGCTCGTAGGCCCGCAGCTTCTCCCCCAGTCCGATGCCACGACCCTCGTGACCGCGTAGGTAGACCACGACCCCACGGCCCTCCTCGACGACCCTCTTCATCGCCTCCTCCAGCTGGGGACCGCAGTCGCAGCGCAGCGACGCGAACACGTCGCCGGTCAGGCACTCGGAGTGCACCCGGGTGAGCACCGGCTCGTCACCGCTGATGTCGCCGTGGACCAGGGCCAGGTGCTCGGTGTGGTCGTGCAGGCTGCGGTAGCCGTGGGCGACGAAGTCACCGTGGAGCGTGGGCAGGCCCGTGACCGCGATCCGCTCGACGTGCATCTCGGTGCGACGGCGGTACTCGACCAGCGCCTCGATCGAGATCATCGCCAGGCCGTGCTCGTCGGCGAACTCGCGCAGCTCGGGGCCGCGCTTCATGGTGCCGTCGTCGTTGACGATCTCCACCAGCACGCCCACCGGTGCGAGGCCGGCCATCCGGGCCAGGTCGACGGCCGCCTCAGTGTGGCCGCGGCGTACGAGCACCCCACCCTCGCGGTAGCGCAACGGGAAGACGTGGCCGGGTCGCGTCAGCTCGAACGGCTGCGTCTCCGGGTCGGCGAGCAGGCGCGCCGTACGCGCGCGGTCGGCCGCGGAGATGCCGGTGCTGACGCCGTCGCGGGCGTCCACCGAGACCGTGTAGGCGGTCTTCATCGGGTCCTGGTTGTGCGGGGTCATCAGCCCGATCTCGAGGTGGTCGAGCTCAGCGGCAGGCATCGGCACGCAGATCACGCCACTGGAGTGGCGGATGGTGAAGGCCATCAGCTCCGTGGTCGCCTTCTCGGCGGCGAAGATGATGTCGCCCTCGTTCTCGCGGTCCTCGTCGTCGACGACCACCACCGCACGTCCGGCGGCGATGTCGGCAACGGCGCGCTCGACCGAGTCCAGACGGATGCTCATGCCTGCACCTCCTCGACGATCCCGGCGGGCTCGGCGACCGCGACATGGGCGGCGTGCCGGGCAGCCTCGTGGGTACGGGCGGCCCGCCACCACGTGAAGAAGCCGACCACGACGAAGAAGGCGTAGAAGAGGTACATCGCAATCGTTGCCTGGACGTCGTAGGGCGAGCTCCACAGGCTCCAGACGCCGACGACGTCGACCAGCAGCCACACCAGCCAGAACTCGACCCAGCCACGGGCCATGCCCCACGTGGCGAGCATCGACCCCGCCACGATCCACGCCTCGGTGGTGGGGTTCCACGACCCGATCAGCCCGAGCACCTGCACGGCGGCCAGGTAGCCCACCACACCGACAGCGGCCAGCAGCGCGCGCTCGCGCCAGGTCGCCCAGCGCACCGTGATCGCACCGCCGTCGCTGGCTCCGCCGCCGCGCCTCTCCTGCGACCAGCGCCACCAGCCGTAGAGGCTGACCGAGGCGAAGAAGACCTGGCGCAGCGCCTGACCCCAGAGCTTGTCGCCGTCGAGGTCGATGACCTCGCCCGAGGTGTAGACGAAGAAGAGGACCACGTTGCCGACGAGGCCGACCGGCCACGCCCACATGAACCGCTTCATGCCGAGCAGGGCACTGGCCAGGCCGAAGACGTTGCCCACGACCTCAGGCACCCGCAGGGTGCTGCCGGCCACGGGGATCGTGCCGTTGATGAACCATTCCAGGAGCGTCATGCGTCCTTCTCCTCGGTGGGCGTGCCGGCGCCGGCCGGCAGGTAGGCACGGACCAGCTTGGCCACGTGCTTGGCGATGACGTCGGTCTCCAGGTTCACCCGGTCGCCGGGCGCCCGGAAGCCGAGCGTGGTGCGGGCCAACGTCTCCGGGATCAGGCTGACCGTGAAGCTGGAGTCGGTGACGTCGACCACGGTGAGGCTCACCCCGTCGACGGTGATCGAGCCCTTCTCCACCAGGAACGGGGCCAGGTCGGCGGGCAGCGAGATCTCGACGACCTCCCAGTGCTCACTGGGGGTGCGCGCGAGCACCTCCCCCACGCCGTCGACGTGACCCTGCACGATGTGGCCGCCCAGTCGCTTGTCGGCCGTGACGGCCCGCTCCAGGTTGACCCGGTCGCCGGGGGCGACGCCGGCCAGGCTGGTGCGGTCCAACGTCTCCTGCATCAGGTCGGCGGTCCACAGGTCGACCCGACCGTCTCCGGCCGAGGTCCCCACCTCGGTGACGGTCAGGCAGCAGCCGTTGACCGCGATGGAGTCGCCCAGGTGCACGTCGTCGAGCACGGTCTCGGCGCGCACGGTGAGGCGGATGGCGTCGGACTGGTCCTCCACGGCGTGGACGGTGCCCAGCTCCTCGACGATTCCGGTGAACATCAGGTGTCCTCCTGGTCGGTGCCCGCCAGCGGGCGCTGCGGGGTGAGGGTGAGTCGTACGTTGGTGTCGGCGCCCTCGCCGAGCACGGTGACGTCGGTGGGCGTCAGGTGCACGGCGTCGGCCAGGGTGGTGATCCCGAGGTCGCCGACGGCGCTGCGCCCCGAGCCCAGGAGCAGCGGGGCGACATAGGTGACGACCTCGTCGACGAGGTCGGCGGCCAGGAAGGCGGCCGCGAGCGTCGGCCCACCCTCCAGGAAGACGTGGCGGCGACCCCGGGCGTACAGCATCGCCAGGGCCTCGGACGGGTCGCGGGTCTCGAGGTGCACGGTCTCGGCGCTCGCGTCACGCAGCTTGAGGCCCTCGCGCAGCGGCCGCAACCCCATCACGGCGCGCAGCGGCTGGTGAGCGACGGGGCGGTCATGCTCGTCGCGCACGGTGAGGGCCGGGTCGTCCAGCAGCGCGGTCCCGGTGCCGACGAGCATCGTGTCGCACTCGGCGCGCAGCCGGTGGGTGTCGTGGCGCGAGGCAAGGCTGCTGATCCAGCGGCTGGTCCCGTCGGCCGCAGCGCTGCGCCCGTCGAGCGACGTCGCGAACTTCCAGGTGACCAGGGGACGGCCGTGTCGCACACCGAAGGTCCAGGCCCGGTTGAGGTGGGCCGCCTCGTCGTGGAGCACCCCGTCCAGCACGTCGATGCCGGCAGCCCGCAGCGTGGTGGTGCCGCCGGCCGCGACGGGGTTGGGGTCGCGCTGCGCGAAGACGACTCGGGCGACCCCGGCCTCCACCAAGGCCTGGGCGCAGGGACCGGTGCGCCCCGTGTGGTTGCAGGGTTCGAGGGTCACCACCGCCGTCGCGCCACGGGCAGCGCCACCGGCCCGGGCCAACGCGTCGGCCTCGGCGTGGGGCGTACCGGCACCTCGGTGGAAACCTTCGGCAACGACGTCACCCGACGCGGACAGCAGCACGCAGCCGACCCGAGGGTTCGGCCCCAGCGGTACGCCCGGGGTCGCGGCCAGCGCGAGGGCGCGACGCATCGCATCGGTCTCGGTGGCGGTGGCCGGCATCTCGATCTCCTGGTCCGGGTCACTCACGAACCGTGGGAGAGATGCGGGCGGCCCCACGCGCGGCAGGCGTACGCGAGACGTACGGCCGGCACACCCGTCACGGGGTCACCTGCGTGCACTTACCATCCGGACTTTGACCGTCGGTGCAGGAATTTCACCTGCTCAACCGACCACTGGGTGTGGCCGGGTCGCGGACTTTCACCGCCGGTGCGGAATTTCACCGCCCCCAGAGCACGCGAGTTCTTCAACTCGTCCCGACACTCTAACGCACCGCCTTCGCCGCACCTCGGGGCGGGACGGTGAGGAGGCTCACTCCCAGGGGCTGGCGGACTCCGCGTGGGCGCGCAGCTGGCGCACCATGGCGTCGGGGTCGTCGGCCGAGTAGACGGCGGACCCGGCGACGAAGACGTCAGCACCCGCCTCGGCACACCGCTCGATGGTCTCGAGGCTCACGCCGCCGTCGACCTGCAGCCAGGTCTCGACACCGTGCTTCGCCATCAGGGCGCGGGCCCTGCGTATCTTGGGCAGGCAGAGGTCGAGGAACTTCTGACCGCCGAAGCCGGGCTCGACCGTCATGATGAGCAGCAT
This sequence comes from Nocardioides malaquae, assembly GCF_015070385.1. Lineage (GTDB taxonomy): Bacteria > Actinomycetota > Actinomycetes > Propionibacteriales > Nocardioidaceae > Nocardioides > Nocardioides malaquae. The sequence goes on from NZ_JADCSA010000001.1 coordinate 35,847, forward strand.
GTCGAGCTCGGGCAGCAGGTCCTCGTAGGGCTCGATCGGGGTGGCCGGCTTGAGGGCCATCGACGCCCGGGCCCCTTGGGCACGGATCTCACGGGCCAGCCGGATCGGAGCCTTGGCAGCCTCCACGTGGAAGGTGACGCTCGAGGCGCCGGCCTCCACGTACGCAGGGGCGTTGCGGTCGGCGTCCTCGATCATCAGGTGGGCATCGAGCGGCAGGTCGGTGACCCGGCTCAGCGCCTCGACCATCGACGGACCGAAGGTCAGGTTGGGCACGAAGTGGTTGTCCATCACGTCGACGTGGACCATGTCGGCGCTGGGGATGCGAGCCACCTCCTCACCCAGACGAGCGAAGTCGGTGTTGAGGATGGACGGCGTGATCTGGATTCCCACGCAGCGATTCTAGGCCGAGCCGTGCGGCGTCTCCGCCTCCGCCCCGACCCCCTCGGCCTCGTCCCGCTCCGCCCACTCCAGCAGGGGCCCCAGGTCGAAGGGGTGCTCGTCGATGGTCGCGTGCAGGTCACCGATCGCGGCGTACCGGGCAGGCACCGTGGCGATGGTGAAGTCGCCCGGTTCGCAGTCGGCGACCTCGTCCCACGCGACCGGGGTGCTCACCTGGGCGTTCGGGACGCCGCGCACCGAGTAGGCCGAGGCGATGGTGTGGTCACGGGTGTTCTGGTTGTAGTCGATGAAGAGGTGGGCCGGGTCGCGGTCCTTGCGCCACCAGGCCGTGGTGACGTCGTCGGGCGCCCGCCGTTCGACCTCCCGGGCGAAGGCGTGGGCGGCGCGGCGCACGTCGGCGAAACCGAGCGCGGGCGGCACGCGCACGTAGACGTGGAGGCCGGAGCCACCACTGGTCTTCGGGAAGCCCGTGGCGCCGAGCTCGTCGAGCACCTCGTGGACCACTCCGGCGACCCGTTGCACCGTCGCCCAGTCGCACTCCGGACCGGGGTCGAGGTCGATGCGCCACTCGTCCGGCTTCTCGGTGTCGGAGCGCCGACTGTTCCACGGGTGGAACTCGACCGTCGACATCTGCACCGCCCACGCGACCGAGGCCAGCGAGGTCACGCAGAGCTCGTCGGCGGTCCTGTTGTAGCGAGGGAAGTGCAGCTCGACGGTCTCGACCCAGTCGGGAGCGCCCTTCGGGATCCGCTTCTGGTGCACCTTCTCCCCCGCCAACCCCTTCGGGAAGCGGTGAAGCATGCAAGGGCGTTCGAAGAGCGCGTTGACGATGCCGTCACCCACCGAGAGGTAGTACTCGAGCAGGTCGAGCTTGGTGGCCCCGATCTCCGGGAAGTAGACCCGCTCAGGGTTGGTCACCTTGACGACGCGGTCCTCGACCTCGACCTCGACGAAGGGGGACGCGGCAGCCATGGCTCCACGCTAGGGCATGCGGCGCAGCGTGGCCGCGAACATCGCGTCGCAGCCGTCGAGGTGCGGCCACAGCTGGAAGCGGTCCTCCTCGACCACGTCGTCGCGGCCGGCGAGCACCGCGTCCACGACGCCGGAGGTCTCGGCGAGCACCGGCGAGCAGGTGGCGTAGACGACGACGCCGCCGGGCCGTACGGCGTCGAGGGCGGTGGTCAGCAGGTCGCGCTGGAGGACGACGAGGTCATCGACGTCGGTGGCCGTACGCCGCCACCGCGACTCCGGTCGTCGGCGCAGCGCCCCGAGGCCCGAGCAGGGGGCGTCGACCAGGGCACGGTCGAAGGTGCCGGGGCGCCACGCGGGACGGGTGCCGTCGCCGGTGACGACGCCTGCCATGCCGGCACCGGCGGCCCGGACGCCGCGCGCGACGAGGCGCGAGCGGTGGTGCTGGCGTTCGTTGGCGAGGACCTTGGCCCCTCGCCCGGCCGCCAGCGCGGCGAGCAGGGCGGACTTGCCGCCCGGACCCGCGCAGAGGTCGAGCCACCGCTCGTCGCGGCCCCCCACCACGGCGGCGTCGAGCGCCAGCGCGACCCGCTGGGAACCCTCGTCCTGGACGCCGGCACGCCCCTGCACCAGGGCGGGCACCGTCGAGAGGTCACCGCCTCCCCAGGTCAGCGCGTAGGGCGAACGACCGGTGGGCTCGGCGCCGGCCTCGACGAGCTCCTCGACCTCGACGAAGCCCGGGCGGGCGACGAGGGTGACCTGGGGCGAGACGTTGTCGGCGGCCAGCAGGTCGGCCAGCTCGGAGCCCGGACGGCCGTGGCCCACGAGCGCCTCCCCCAGCAGGTCGACGACCCAGCGGGGGTGGGAGGTGGCGACCGCGAGGTGCCCGTGGCGGTCCTTGCCGTCAGGTGCCACGTCGGCGAGCCACTCCTCGCGGGTCCGGGAGGAGACCTTGCGCAGCACCGCGTTGACGAGACCGGTCGGGCCGGTGCCCACGCGGTCGCGGGCCAGGTCGACGGAGGTGCCGATGGCGGCATGGTCGGGCACCCGCATCGCCAGCACCTGGTGCACCCCCAGCCGCAGCACGTCGCGGACCTTCGCCTCCAGCCGCGGCCTGGTCAGGCAGGCGTCGATGATCGCGTCGTACAGGCCCTGCCACCGGATGGTGCCGGAGGCGAGCTCGGTGGCGAAGGCGGCGTCACGACCGGTGAGACCGTGCTTCTCCAGCACCTGCGGCAGGACGAGGTTGGCGTAGGCGTCCTCGACCCGGACGGCACGGAGCACGTCCCAGGCAGCGAGGCGCGACGGGTCGACCCGGGGGCGGTCGGCCGGGCGGTTCCGCTGCGGGGCAGGGCGCCCGCTTCGTCGGCGGCGTGCTGGGTCACCCATCGGCGAAGAACTCCTTGACCAGTCTCGTGGGGGCCCGGCAGGCCCAGGCGTCGGTGAGGATCTCGCGCAGCTCCTCGTAGGTCATCTCGCCGAGGCGGGACTGCTGCACGAGCACGGCGTTGGTGGTGCGGAAGTGTTCGATGGTGAAGAACGGCAGGTCAGGGTCCTCGACCAGCGCGGCCTTCTCCCCGGGGCCCGGCACCACCACGACCAGGAGGTCGTCATACATCTCCCCACTGACCGGGTCGACCGCGCTGGAGTGCGGGCGCCGGTAGAGCAGGAATCCGCGCCCCTTGGCCCCACGAGGCACCTTCCAGGTCGGCACGTCACCCCACGAGGTGCCGAGCTCGGTCTCCGGCAGGGAGGCACAGATCGCCTCCACGTCGTCGGGGTGTGCGGGCCGGCTCATGGGGCGAGCGTACGCAGCCCCGGACGCCCGCGTCAGTCCTCGTCGCCGAAGCGCACACCGGACTCCAACCGGGCCCCCCGGGCCCAGTCGGCAGCCTGCATCTGCTTCTTGCCGAAGGCCTTGACCTCACCCAGCTGGACCGGCGTGGTCCCGGTGCCGACGAAGACGGCCTTCTTGGTGACCTCGAGGACCCCGGGCTCCAACGGCTCGCGATCGGTAGCGGTGACGGGGCCCACCTTGATGCGCTGGCCCTCGTGCAGGCTCCACGCACCCGGCGCCGGGGTGCACGCGCGCACCTGGCGGTCGATGGCGGCGGCGGGCTGGGTCCAGTCGATGCGGGCGTGCTCGACGAGGATCTTCGGGGCCAGGCTGATGCCGTCGTCAGGCTGGTCACGCGCCTCGAGCTGACCCGACTCGATCCCGCTGATCGTCTGCACCAGCAGGTGGGCTCCCCCCTCGGCCAACCGGCCCAGCAGGTCGCCAGAGGTGTCGTCGGGGCGGATCTTCTCCGTCATGACGCCGAACGTCGGTCCCGCGTCAAGCTCCTTGACGATCCGGAAGGTGGTGGCCCCGGTGAACTCGTCGCCGGCCCACAGCGAGTGCTGCACAGGCGCGGCACCTCGCCACGCCGGCAGCAGGGAGAAGTGCAGGTTGATCCAGCCGTGGATGGGGATGTCGAGCGCCGACTGCGGCAGCAGGGCGCCGTAGGCGACCACCGGACAGGCCTCCGGAGCCAGCTCCTCGAGCTGCGCCTGGAAGTCGGGGTCGCGCGGGTGCTCGGGCTTGAGCACCGGGATGCCCAGCTCCTCGGCACGCTGGGCGACCGGGCTCGCGACGAGCTTGCGCCCCCGACCCGCCGGCGCGTCCGGCCGCGTCACGACCGCGACCACCTCGTGGGGCGAGTCGACGAGGGCGTCGAGGGAGGGCACGGCGACCTCGGGGGTGCCGGCGAAGACGAGGCGCATCAGAAACCGAATCCGTTCGTGGTGTGCGGGGAGACCTTGACGACGGGCTGCTCGAGGCCGAACCAGTCCGACTCACGGATGGCACGCATCGCGGCCTTGCGAGCCTCGGCGTCCAACCGGTCGATGAAGAGGACGCCGTCGAGGTGGTCGGTCTCGTGCTGGATGGCCCGGGCCAGCAGCTCCGAGCCCTCGATCCGCACCGGGTCGCCGTGCATGTTGAACCCGGTGGCCACCACCCGCAGCGCGCGGCGGCAGTCGTAGGTCAGGTCCGGCAGCGAGAGGCAGCCCTCGGGGCCGTCCTGGATCTCGTCGGAGAGGTCCAGGACCGGGTTGATCAGGTGGCCGACCTCGCCGTCGACGTGCCAGGTGAAGGCGCGCAGACCCACGCCGATCTGGGGCGCTGCCAGACCCGCGCCCGACGCCTGGAGCATCGTGTCGGTGAGGTCCTGCACGAGCGTGCGCAGCTCCTTGTCGAAGGTCGCGACCTCGACGGCCGGCTTGCGCAGGATCGGGTCGCCGAACAGGCGGATGGGCTGGACTGCCACGCGTGGTGCTCCTCGTCAGGTCGTTCCCACCAGTCTACGGAGACGACGACGGGTCACAGCACGTGCGGGTCGACCTGCACCCGCACGGCGGCGAGCCGACGGGCCGAGCGCAACCGCTGCATCGCCAGCAGGGCCCCACTCAGCGCAGGACCGCTGTGGCGAGGCACGCGCAGCACCATCCGCACCTCGTCCGGGTCCTCCCCGCGTCCCTCGACGGGGACGGGGCCCAGCACCTCGACCACCTCCGGCATCTCGACCAGGGCGAGTGCCTCCTCGACCGCCTCGGGCGCGCCGGTCACGGTGGCCATCCGCACCGCGGGGGAAAGGTGGGCGCCGGCCCGTTCCTCCAGCTCTCGGGCCGCGAACCCGGCCGGGTCCCACCGCACCACCGTCTGCAGCAGCGCCGACGCGGGGTCGCCCACCGCCACGACCCGACCACCGGGCCGCACCAGCGCGGACGCGTTCAGCCACCGACGTACGACCTCTTCATCGCTGCGCAGCTCCGGACGTCCGGGCCCCAACCAGGTGTCGAGCAGCAGCACGGCCGCGAAGCCGCGACGCGCCACCGGCTCCGCCCCGGGCGTCGCCACGACGAGGTCGGCGTCCTCCCCCACCTCGGCGAGCACCCGGTCTCCCCCGGAGGTGCGCACGACGTGGCCGGGAAACATGCGACCCAGCTCCTCCGCGGTCCGGTCCCGGCCCAGCACCGGGGCGCGCAGGCCCCGGCCTCCGCACTCCGCGCAGGCCCAGTCGGGCGCCTCGGCCCCGCACCATCCGCACGACGGTGGTGACGTGGGGGCGACCAGACGCAGGGGTCCTCGGCAGGCCCGGCACCGAGCAGGGGTGCGGCATCGGTCGCAGGCGAGGTGCGGGACGTAGCCGGCCCGGGGGGTCTGCACCAGGACCGGACCCTCCTGGAGGGCCTGGCGCACCAGCTTCACCGCGGGCCCCGGAACCCGGGCGCCCCTGGCCTGCTCACCGTCGGAGACGACGTCGACCCTCAGCTGCTGTCGCACGGCGGCGCGGGGCGGCGTCAGGGGGCGCGCCCAGTCGGTGCGTACGAGGTACTCCCCCTCCACGGTGCGCGCCAGGCCACCGACCAACGCAGCGGTGCCCTCGACCTCGGCCCGGGTCAACAGCACCTCGCGGGTGTGGGGGTAGGGCGCTCGAGGTTCGCCGTGCAGGTCGTCACCGTCGTCCCAGATGACCACGAGCCCCAGGTCACGCACCGGCGCGAACGCGGCAGACCGCGTCCCGACGACCACCTTCACGGTGCCGCGCAGGGCCGCCAGAAAGGCGGCGTACCGCTTGGCGGGCCCCTGGTCGGCCGTCAGGACCACGTGCTGCCCCGAGCCCAGGACCCGGTCGAGCGCGGCACCCAGACGGGTCACGTCACGGTGGTCCGGAGCGCAGACCACCGCACCCCTTCCGGAGGCGACGGCCATCGCCACCGCCTGGGCCACGAGCTCCGTCCAGTCCACCCCGGGCAGGCACTGCCACACCGCCCTGGGGTTGCCGCCGTCAGCGAGTCGGGCGAGGAAGCCCTCCGCCCCGTCGTGCCCCCGCCACAGGCGCGCGGCGGCGTCGGGGTCCGGGGGCGAGCCCGGCACTGCCTGCGCCGGGGGCGCCTTCTCCACACTGGCGTGTCGCGGCGGCACGGCGAGCCGCAGCACGTCGGCCCTGGCGCCGGCGTAGCGCGCCGCGACAAGACCGGTGAGACGCTCCACGGCGGGAGTCAGGACCCGTTCAGGGCTGATCACCCGCCGCAGCGGGGACAACCGCCCCGGGTGGTCGCTCTCGGCGGCTCGTGCGACGACGAAGCCGTCGACGTCCTGGCCGGCGAAACGCACCTTGACCCGGACACCCGGCAGCGCGGTCTCGGCCATGGAGGCGGGGACGAGGTAGTCGAAGGGTCGGTCCAGGTGCGCCAGGGGCACGTCGACCAGGACCCTGGCCACGGGATCGACCTCCGCCGGGGCCTCGGCCTCACGGCGTCGCTGCTCGGCCTCCCCGCGTCGAGCCCTGCCCGAGGCCACGGACGCACGGAGGCCGGGCAGCATCTCCAGCTGCCCGGCCTCGTGTGTGTCGCTCATGCGCGCATTGTTACCAGTGCCCGCCGACAGGCGGGGCGACGGCAGGGTGCGTCGCGCCTCGGGTCACAGACCCGCAGCCGCCCGCAGCGCGTCGGCGCGGTCGGTGACCTCCCAGGTGAAGCCGGGCAGCTCGCGGCCGAAGTGGCCGTAGGCCGCGGTCCGGGCGTACTTCGGCTTCAGCAGGTCGAGGTCCCGGATGATCGCGGCGGGACGCAGGTCGAAGACCTCGAGCACCGCCTCCTGGATCTTCTCGTCGGGCACGACGCCGGTGCCGAAGGTCTCGATGAAGACACCGACCGGGGCAGCCTTGCCGATCGCGTAGGCCACCTGCGCCTCGCAGCGACGGGCGAGACCGGCCGCCACCACGTTCTTGGCGACCCAGCGCATCGCGTAGGCCGCGGAGCGGTCGACCTTCGAGGGGTCCTTGCCCGAGAACGCGCCGCCACCGTGACGCGCCATGCCGCCGTAGGTGTCGATGATGATCTTGCGGCCGGTGAGGCCGGCGTCGCCCATCGGGCCACCCACGACGAAGCGGCCGGTCGGGTTGACCAGCAGGCGGTAGTCGTCGGAGGGGATGTCGAACGAGGCCAGCACCGGGTCGATGACGTGCTGCTTGATCTCGCCCTCGAGCTTGTCGAGGTCGGTCTCCTCCGAGTGCTGCGTCGAGAGGACGACGGTGTCGACGCGCACCGGACGGTTGTCGGCGTCGTACTCGATGGTGACCTGGGTCTTGCCGTCGGGACGCAGGTGCGGCAGCGTGCCGTCCTTGCGCACCGCGGAGAGACGCTCGGAGAGGCGCTGCGCGATCGTGATCGGCAGCGGCATCAGCTCGGGGGTGTCGTCACAGGCGTAGCCGAACATGAGGCCCTGGTCGCCGGCACCCTGCTTGTCGAGCTCGTCGCTGGAGGTCTCGACCCGCTCCTCGTAGGCGTCGTCGACGCCCTGGGCGATGTCGGGCGACTGGGCGCCGATCGCGACGCTGACGCCGCAGGAACGGCCGTCGAAGCCCTTCTCCGAGGAGTCGTAGCCGATCTCGAGCACCTTGTCGCGGACCAGCTGCGCGACCGGGGCGTAGGCCTTGGTGGTGACCTCGCCCGCCACGACGACCAGACCGGTCGTCAGGAGGGTCTCGACGGCAACCCGGCTGGCCGGGTCGTGCTCGAGCAGGTAGTCGAGGATGGTGTCGCTGATCTGGTCAGCGATCTTGTCCGGGTGACCTTCGGTCACGGACTCGGAGGTGAAAAGGCGTCCTGCCACGGCTGACTCTCTCCCCAGGTGGATGGTGGGCTCAGGTGAGCCTAGAGGGGTGTCAGCATGCAAGAAAGCCGTCTCACATCACGAATCGACGCGCCACCTGGTCCCAGATCGCGTGGGCGACCGACGTCTTCGATCCCCGCTCCACGTCGACCGAGGTGCCGTCGGCCCCCAGGATGACCACGTCGTTCTCCTCGGCGCCGAAGACCGCCCCACCGCCGACGTCGTTGACCACGAGCAGGTCGCAGCCCTTGCGCGCCAGCTTGGCCTGGCCGAGCTCGAGCACGCTGCCGGTCGCGTCGCCGGTCTCGGCGGCGAAGCCGACGACGACCTGTCCGCCGCGCTGCCGGTCGGCCGAGATCTCGGCCAAGATGTCGGGGTTCTGCTCGAGGGCGAGCGGGGGCGCGGAGCCGTCCGAGGCCTTCTTGATCTTCGACTCGCTGGCGGCCACGGGCCGGAAGTCGGCCGGGGCGGCAGCCATCACGACGGCATCGGCCTGCGCCGCCCTGCGCACGACCTCGTCGCGCAGCTGGGCGGTCGTCTCCACCCGCACCACGTCGACGCCGGCGGGGTCGGGCAGGGTGACGTTGGCGGCCACCAGGGTGACCCGCGCCCCGCGGGCGACCGCGGCACGGGCCAGGGCATAGCCCTGCAGGCCCGAGGACCGGTTGCCCAGGAACCGCACCGGGTCGAGGTACTCGCGGGTGCCTCCGGCGGAGACCACGACGTGGCGACCCGCCAGGTCCTGCCCCTCGACCCCACGCTCGAGCACCTGCACGGCCGTCTCGAAGATGGCCGCGGGATCGGGCAACCGCCCCTTGCCGGTGTCCTTACCGGTGAGGCGGCCCTCTGCGGGCTCGATCACGACCGCGCCGCGGGCGCGCAGGGTCTCCACGTTGGCGCGCGTGGCGGGGTGCTCCCACATCTCGGTGTGCATCGCCGGCGCGAAGACCACGGGGCACCGAGCGGTGAGCAGGGTGTTGGTGAGCAGGTCGTCAGCGAGTCCGTGGGCGGCCTTGGCCATCAGGTCGGCCGTGGCCGGGGCGACCACCACGAGGTCAGCCTCCTGGCCGATCCGCACGTGCGGCACCTCGTGCACGCTCTCCCACACGGAGGTCTGCACGGGCTTGCCCGAGAGCGCGGCCCAGGTCGGGGCCCCCACGAACTCGAGGGCCGAGGCCGTCGGCACGACCGTCACGTCGTGGCCGGACTCGGTGAGGCGTCGCAGCAGCTCGCACGCCTTGTAGGCGGCGATGCCGCCGGTCACCCCGAGGACGACACGCGGCCGCGTCCCGGAGGGGGACACGGCCGGTGCGGACGGCTTCTCGTCGTGGATCGCCACTCAGACCACGCAGGGGCTCGTCGTGCGGGTCACGCGTGGATCACTCGGCCTCGACGGCGGCGGCCTCGGCGCGGGCAGCCTGGGCGGCGGCCTCGGCGGCGAGCTCGGCGGGGTCGACGTCCTCACAGGTCAGCAGGTCGTCGTTGATCTCGCGCAGCGCGATCGAGAGGGGCTTCTCCTGGACGTGCGTGTCCACCAGGGGGCCGACGTACTCCAGCAGGCCCTCGCCCAGCTGCGAGTAGTACGCGTTGATCTGGCGGGCGCGCTTGGCGCTGTAGAGGACCAGCTTGTACTTGCTGTCGGTCTTGGTGAGCAGGTCGTCGATCGAGGGGTTGGTCACGCCCTCGGCGTCGATCAGGGGAGCAGACACGCGTGGCCTCGCAGTATTTCGTAGGGGCCGTACGCGGAGGCGTACGGCGGTCGTGCACGTCAGTGAGCGGGTCGTGCCGACCCGGACCTGATCAAGGTTACCAACTCCTGCACCGCGGCAGGAACTTCGTGGTTGACGATGGTGACGTCGAACTCCGACTCGGCGGCCAGCTCCTCGTGCGCGGTGGCGAGACGGCGCTCTCGCTCTGCCGCCGTCTCGGTGCCGCGACCGACCAGTCGCCGTTCCAGCTCCTCGAAGGAGGGCGGCGCGAGGAAGACGAAGAGCGCCTCGGGCATGGTGCGGCGCACCTGCCGGGCCCCCTGCAGGTCGATCTCGAGCATCGCGGGACGACCGGCCGCCAGTGCTTCCTCGACCGGTCGGCGGGGCGTCCCGTACCGCGCTGCCCGGTGGACGACCGCCCACTCGAGGAGCTCGTCCTCGGCGACCATGCGGTCGAACTCCTCGTCGGAGACGAAGAGGTAGTGGACCCCGTCGACCTCACCCGGGCGCGGGGCCCGGGTGGTGGCGCTGACGGAGATCCAGACCTCCGGGTGCTCGGCCCGCATGGCGGCTGCGACCGTCCCCTTGCCGACGGCCGTCGGGCCGGCGAGCACCACGAGACGTGAGTGCGGCTGCTCCACCGTCGTCACGCGCCGGGGGCGAACTCGCGCTCGAGCGCAGCGACCTGCTTGACGCCCAGGCCACGCACCCGACGGCTCTCGGCGATCGCCAGCCGCTGCATGAGCGCCGTGGCACGCACCTTGCCCAGACCGGGCACTGCCTGCAGCAGGTCGATGACGCGCATCTTGCCGATGACCTCGTTGTCCTGGCCCTCACGGATGACGTCGATGACCGAGGCACCCGAGTTCTTGATGCGGTTCTTCACCTCGGCGCGCTCCCGGCGCGAGGCCGCAGCCTTGTCGAGCGCCGCCTGGCGCTGTTCGGGGGTCAGCTGGGGCAGGGCCACGTCGGTCTTCCTCGTCGTTCGGAACATCGGGGCCGCGGAGAGCGGCCGGGGACAATCAGGCCATGGTGGCTCAGGTCCTTCACACCCCGACGACCGGGGTCGGTCCGGACCTCGTCGCCATGACCTTCATCATGGGCCACCCGCGCTCAGGCGTCGAGGGCTGCGACGTCGTCGATCGCCCGACGGGCCGCGTCGACCAGGCCCGCGGGGCCGGCCTCGAGCACGCCACGACTCGTGCTCGGCACGAGCGCTCGGGCGGCGTCACCGAAGACGCGACGCATGTCGGAGACGGTTCCGCCCTGCGCACCGTAACCGGGGACGAGGATCGGGCCGTTGACGTCGACGTCGACGCCCGGGTCACCGACGGTCGCGCCGATCACGGGTCCGAAGCTGCCGAGGGGGTCGGTGTCGACGTTCAGGGCGCGCAGCGCGTCGAGGATGGTGGCGGCGACGGTCCGCCCGTCCTCGGTGCGGGCGCGCTGGACCTCCCGCCCCTCGGGGTTGGAGGTGAGGGCGAGCACGAAGAGACCGGAGCCGTGCTTGCGCGCGGTCTCCACCATCGGTGACAACGAGCCGAATCCGAGGAAGGGGCTCGCCGTGACGGAGTCGGAGAAGAGGGGCGACGCAGGGTCGAGGTAGGCGTCCGCGTAGGCCTGGGTGGTCGACCCGATGTCACCACGCTTGACGTCCATGCAGACCAGCGCGCCGGCCTCCCGGGCGTGCGCGACGACGCGCTCCAGCACGGCGACGCCCCTGCTGCCGAACCGCTCGTAGAAGGCGCTCTGCGGCTTGATGACCGACACCTCGGGCGCCAGTGCCTCGACCGCCGTCATGGCGAACCGTTCGAGACCGGCGACGTCGTCGTCCAGGCCCCAGGCCTGGAGCAGGGATGCGTGCGGGTCGATGCCCACGCACAGTCGTCCTCGGGCCGCGACGAGACGGTGCAGACGCGCACCGAAGGGCTCACGGCCGCTCGTGGTGGATCCGGAGGTGGTGGTCATGGTGTCTCCTCGAGGTCGCGGACGAGCTGGCTGATGAGTGTGGGGTCGTGCAGCAGGCCGCTGCCGACCTGGACGGCGAGGGCGCCCGCCGCCAGGTGGGCACGGACGTGGGCGACGGCGGTCACGCCACCGCACCCGATGACGGGGAGCCCGGCCCCGCCGACCGCCGCCACGGCGGCCAACGCCACCGGGCGGATCGCAGGCCCGCTCAGGCCTGCGGGTCTGCCGTTGGGCATCGCGGCGGGCAGGGCGTTGCCGACGACCACGGCGGAGGCGCCGGCGTCGTGCACCGCCCGCGCGGTCTCCACCACCCGTGTCGGGTCGGGGCGCAGCTTCGCCCACAGCCCCAGGTCGGCCGGGAGCTCACGGCGCACGGCAGCAACCACGGACGCGGCGTGGTAGGGCTCGCGGGCGTCGAAGACGTCGAGGCCGTCGGTGTCGGGCGCCGAGAGGTTGACCTCGACCCCGACCGTTCCGGGCGTACGCGCCAGGACGCGGGTGAGCTCCGCGTACTCCCCCAGCGAGGCGGCGCAGAAGGAGACCACCACCCGGGCGCCCTGCCGGACGAGCCACGGCAGCTCCTCGTCGACGAAGGCGTCGAGACCGGGGTTGGCCAACCCGACCGCATGCACCAGACCGCCGGGCGAGTCCACCACCCGGGGCACCGCACCACCCTCGTGGGGGTGACGGGTCAGGGTGCGGGTGACGAACCCGACGCCGTCCAGCGAGTCGTAGGCGGCGAGCTCGCGTCCGGTGCCACCGCAGCCGGCAGCCACGAGCACCGGGTGGCTCAGCCCGAGCGGCAGCGGCGCCGTGGCACTCACGGGGCCACTCCGGCGTCGGTCGCCACGAGCTGGTCCCACGCGACGCGGTGGCCCGGCAGCACCGGGCCCTCGACGCATGCGCGCACCTGCCGGACGGCGTCACCCGGGGTCAGGACCGGAAGGACGCACCCGTGGCATAGGCCGGTCCCGCACGGCATCGGCACCCGCAGCGCCACCTGGGCGGGCACGCCGGCGGCGTCGGCGGCCTCGACGACCGGCCTGCAGGCGTCGGGCACGCCGGCGGTGTAGAGCACGGCCGCCTGGCTGGCGGCGAGGAGCGGACCCACCGCGTCGGCGACGTGCCCACGCTCCCCCACCGACCCGTCGTGGGTGCGCACGTGCAGGTGGCGGGCGAGCCGCCTGGCCTCACGGACGGCGAAGAGGTGCTGCTCGTCCGGCGCCCCCAGCAGCAGTGTGACGGCGCACCCGCGCTGGCGGAGCCGGTCGGCGAGCTCGACCAGCGGCGAGGCGTTGCCGCCCTCGCCCACCAGCAGCACGGGCACCGGCTCGCGTGGCAGGGTGAACGGGCGACCGAGAGCCCCGGTGACCCGGACGCTCCGGCCCACCGCGAGCCCCAGCAGCCAGGCCGCGTCGGCTTCCTCGGGGTCGACCAGCACCTCGACCGTGGGGCCGAAGGCGCTGGTTGGCTCCACCCGGTGGATCCACCACGCACCTGAGCCACCCCACCCCTCGTCGTGCCGTCCCGACTCGGAGACCTTCACGAAGGTGCCGGGTCGGAAGGTCGCCGGAACTCCCGGGGCCGCGAGGCTGACCACCCGGTGGGCACCCGCCCGCCGCACGGCCAGCACCTCTCCCCGGACGTGCCGTGGCACGTTCCCTCCCCCGGCCACGGTCACCCTCGGGCCAGACCGCTCACGATCCGGCGAGGCCACAGCGGGCCCTCGTAGACGAAGGCGGTGTAGCCCTGGAGCAGGTTCGCCCCGGCGGCGAGGCGGTCGCGGGCGTCCTGTGGCGTCGTGATGCCCCCGACCCCGATCAGCGTCAGGTCGTCGCCGACGCGACCACGCAGCATCCGCATGACCTCCAGCGATCGGCGGGTGAGCGGGCGGCCCGACAGGCCGCCGGCACCGATCTCGCTCACCTTCGCCGGGTCGGAGGCCAGACCCTCACGACTGATGGTGGTGTTGGTCGCGATGATGCCGTCGAGGCCGATGGCGAGCGCCAGGTCCGCCACGGCCAAGATGTCGTCGTCACTCAGGTCGGGGGCGATCTTGACCAGCAGCGGGACGCGCACCCCCTTCGGCTGGGTGGCCTCGTCGGCCTTCGCGCGTACGGCCCGCAGCAGCGGCTCCAGCTTCTCCACGGCCTGCAGGTCGCGCAGGCCCGGGGTGTTCGGCGAGGAGACGTTGACGACGAGGTAGTCGGCGTGGGGCGCGAGCAGCGACGTCGACTTCTCGTAGTCGCCGATCGCCTCGTCCTCGGGGACGACCTTGGTCTTGCCGATGTTGACGCCGAGCACGACGTCGGACGCCCTGCCGGACGACGCCCGTGCGGCGAGCCGGCGGGACACGACCTCAGCGCCCTCGTTGTTGAAGCCCATGCGGTTGACGATCGCGCGGTCGTCGGTCAGCCGGAACAGGCGGGGCGTGGGGTTGCCGGACTGCGGCTCACCGGTCACCGTGCCGATTTCGACGTGCCCGAACCCCAGCCCTGCGAGGGCATCGATGCCGACCGCGTTCTTGTCGAAGCCGGCAGCCAGACCCAGCACGTGCGGGAAGCGCAGGCCCATCGTGTCGACCGGGGTGCCCACGCCGGCCACACCCGCGCCGACCACCCGCTGGGTGAGCGGGCGGGCGGCGCGGAGCGCGGCGAACGCCTTGTGGTGGATCCACTCGGGATCGGTGCGCGCGAAGACGTGCGTGAAGAGCTGGTCGTAGGCCTTGCCGGCCAGGGAACCGTTGCTCATCGACCGGCGCGGATCGTCTGGGCCCACTCCTGGAGGGAGCGCACGCCGATGTCCCCGGCCCGCGTGGCGGCGATGCCCTGCACCGCGGCCGCGGCCCCCTGCACGGTGGTGATGCACGGGGTTCCCGTGAGCACGGCGGCCGCGCGGATCTCGTAGCCGTCGTAACGGGCACCGGTGGCCGAGCCGTTGGGGGTGTTGATGATCAGGTCGACCTCGCCGTCCTGGATCATCCCCACGATGGTCTTCTCGCCGTCGGGGCCGACGCCGGTGGAGTGCTTGCGCACCACCGTCGAGCTGATCCCGTTGCGGCGCAGCACCTGGGCGGTCCCCTCGGTCGCCAGCAGCTCGAAGCCGTAGTCGGCCAGGACCCGGGCCGGGAAGATCATCGTGCGCTTGTCGCGGTTGGCGATCGAGATGAAGACCTTGCCCGACGTCGGCAGCGGGCCGAACGACCCGGCCTGCGACTTGGCGAAGGCCGTGCCGAAGTCGGCGTCGAAGCCCATGACCTCACCGGTGGACTTCATCTCCGGGCCGAGCACGGTGTCGACGAACAGGCCCTCGTGCGTGCGGAAGCGGTTGAACGGGAGGACGGCTTCCTTGACCGCGATCGGCGCGTCGGCCGGCAGCAGCCCACCGTCACCGGTGGCCGGGAGCAGGCCCTCGGCACGCAGCTCGGCGATGGTCGCGCCCAGCATCACGCGCGAGGCGGCCTTGGCCAGCGAGGTGCCGGTCGCCTTGGAGACGAACGGGACGGTGCGCGAGGCACGCGGGTTGGCCTCGATGACGTAGAGGACGTCGGCGCCGATGGCGAACTGGATGTTGATCAGACCCTGCACACCGACACCCCGGGCGATCGCCTCCGTCGCCGTGCGGATCCGCTCGATCTCGCTGGAACCCAGGGTGATCGGCGGGAGGGCGCAGGATGAGTCACCGGAGTGGATGCCCGCCTCCTCGATGTGCTCCATGACGCCGCCCAGGAAGAGCTCGTCGCCGTCGAAGAGGGCGTCGACGTCGATCTCGACCGCGTCGTCGATGAACCGGTCGATCAGGACCGGCCGTTCGTCGCTGATGAGCTCGGTGGCGGCCTGGAGATAGGTCTCCAGGGTCTCGTCGGAGTAGACGATCTGCATGCCGCGACCGCCCAGGACGTAGGACGGGCGGACCAGGACGGGGTAGCCGATCTCGTGCGCGATGGCGCGAGCGTCCTCGAAGGAGACCGCGGTGCCGTGCTTCGGGGAGGTCAGTCCGGCCTCGGAGAGGATGCGGCCGAAGGCACCGCGCTCCTCGGCCAGGTCGATCGCCTCGGGGCTGGTGCCGACGATCGTGACGCCGGCGTCCTGCAGCCCCTGGGCCAGACCCAGCGGCGTCTGGCCACCGAGCGTCGCCACGACACCGGCGATCGGGCCGGCGGCACGCTCGGCGTCGACGATCTCGAGCACGTCCTCCAAGGTGAGCGGCTCGAAGTAGAGCCGGTCGGAGGTGTCGTAGTCGGTCGACACGGTTTCGGGGTTGCAGTTGACCATGATCGTGTCGTACCCGGCCTTCGACAGCTCCTGGGCGGCGTGCACGCAGGAGTAGTCGAACTCGATGCCCTGACCGATGCGGTTCGGACCCGAGCCGAGGATGATCACGGCTTCGCGCTCACGCGGCACGACCTCGGTCTCCTCGTCGTACGAGGAGTAGTAGTAGGGCGTACGCGCGGCGAACTCGGCGGCGCAGGTGTCGACGGTCTTGTAGACCGGGCGGACGCCGAGCTGGTGCCGTGCGGCACGGACCTCGGCCTCGGTGATGCTGCGGATGCCCGCGACCTGGGCGTCGGAGAGGCCGTGGCGCTTGGCGAGGCGGAGCGTGGCGGCGTCCAGCTCGGGGGCGGCGGCGACCGCCTCGGCCACCTCGTTGACCAGGAAGAGCTGGTCGACGTACCAGGGGTCGATCTTCGTGGCTTCGAAGATCTCCTCCGGCGTGGCACCGGCGCGGATGGCCAGCATCAGCTTCTGGATGCGGCCGTCGTGCGGACGCCTGACGTCCTCGAGGATGGCGTGCTTGTCGCCCGGTTCGCCGGTCCAGGAGAACTGCGAGCCCTTCGACTCCATCGACCGCAGGGCCTTGTTGAGCGCCTCGGAGAAGTTGCGGCCGATCGCCATCGCCTCCCCCACCGACTTCATGTGGGTGGTCAGCGTGGAGTCGGCGGTCGGGAACTTCTCGAACGCGAACCGCGGCACCTTCACCACGACGTAGTCGAGCGTGGGCTCGAAGGACGCGGCGGTGGAGCCCTGCGGACCCGAGGTGATGTCGTTCTCGATCTCGTCGAGGGTGTAGCCGATGGCGACCTTGGCGGCGATCTTCGCGATCGGGTAGCCGGTGGCCTTCGACGCGAGCGCCGACGAGCGGGACACGCGGGGGTTCATCTCGATGACGATGACGCGCCCGTTCTCCGGGTTCACCGCGTACTGGATGTTGCACCCGCCGGTGTCGACGCCGACCTCGCGGATCACGCCGATCGCCAGGTTGCGCAGGTGCTGGTACTCGCGGTCGGTGAGCGTCATCGCCGGGGCGACGGTGATCGAGTCACCGGTGTGGACGCCGACCGGGTCGAAGTTCTCGATCGAGCAGATGATGACGACGTTGTCGTTCTTGTCGCGCATCACCTCCAGCTCGTACTCCTTCCACCCGAGGATCGACTCCTCGATCAGGACCTCGGTGGTGGGCGAGGCCGAGAGGCCTGCGCCGGCGATGCGCTGGAGGTCGTCGGCGTCGAAGGCGATGCCCGAACCGAGGCCCCCCATGGTGAACGACGGCCGGACGACGACCGGGAAGCCGAGCTCCTCGGTGGCCCTCTCCACCTCGTCCATCGAGTGGCAGATGAAGGAACGGCAGACCTCGCCGCCGACCTTCCGGACGATGTCGTTGAAGAGCTCGCGGTTCTCACCGCGGTGGATGGCCTCGAAGGAGGCGCCGATCATCTCCACGTCGTACTTCTCGAGCACGCCGTTCTCGTGCAGCGCGGTCGCGGTGTTGAGCGCGGTCTGGCCACCGAGGGTCGGCAGGATCGCGTCGGGACGCTCCTTGGCGATGATCTTCTCGACGAACTCGGGGGTGATCGGCTCGACGTAGGTGGCGTCGGCGAACTCCGGGTCGGTCATGATCGTGGCCGGGTTGGAGTTGACGAGGATGACCCGCAGGCCCTCCTCCTTGAGCACCCGGCACGCCTGGGTGCCGGAGTAGTCGAACTCGCAGGCCTGACCGATGACGATCGGCCCCGAGCCGATGACGAGGACGGACTTGATGTCGTCACGCTTCGGCATGGCTCAGGCCTCCTGGGTGGTACGGGCGGCCATCAGGTCGCAGAATCGGTCGAAGAGGTACGCCGCGTCGTGCGGACCTGCCGCGGCCTCCGGGTGGTACTGCACCGAGAAGGACTTCAGGGCGCCGGCGGCGTCGCGCAGCTCCAGGCCCTCGACCACGTCGTCGTTGAGGCAGACGTGGGAGACCGTCGCGGTGCCGTAGGGCGTCTCGGTGCTGCCCTCCAACGGCGCGTCCACGGCGAAGCCGTGGTTGTGCGCGGTGACCTCGACCTTGCCGGTGGTGCGGTCCATCACCGGCTGGTTGATCCCGCGGTGGCCGTACTTGAGCTTGTAGGTGCCGAAGCCGAGCGCCCGGCCGAAGAGCTGGTTGCCGAAGCAGATGCCGAAGTACGGCACGCCACGGTCCAGCGCGTCCTGGAGCAGCTCGATCTGGCCGGTGGTCGCGGCCGGGTCGCCCGGGCCGTTGGAGAAGAAGAGGCCGTCCGGGGAGACCGACAGGACCTCGTCGATCGTGGCGGTGGCGGGGAGCACGTGCACCTCGATGCCACGCTCGGCCATCATCCGGGGGGTGTTGGCCTTGAGGCCCAGGTCGACCGCGGCGACGGTGAACTTCTTCTCACCGACCGGGGGCACGACGTACGCCTCGGAGGTCGTGACGGCCTCCGACAGGTTGGCGCCCTTCATCTCGGCGGCCGCCTTGACCTTCTGCAGCAGCACGGCCGGGTCGGTGTCGACGGTGGAGATGCCGACTCGCATCGCGCCGCGCTCACGCAGGTGGCGCGTGAGGGCACGGGTGTCGACACCGGAGATGCCCACGACACCCTGCGCCCGCAGCTCGTCGTCGAGCGTGCGCTGGGAGCGCCAGTTGGAGGGGACCCGCGCGGGGTCACGCACGACGTAGCCGGCCACCCAGATGCGGCGGGACTCAGGGTCCTCGTCGTTCATGCCGGTGTTGCCGACGTGCGGCGCGGTCATCACGACGACCTGCCGGTGGTAGGAGGGGTCGGTCAACGTCTCCTGGTAACCGGTCATGCCGGTGGAGAAGACCGCTTCGCCGAAAGTTTCGCCTTCGGCCCCGAAGGACTCACCGAGGAAGACCCGCCCGTCCTCGAGGACCATGATCGCGGGCTTGGTGGCATGCAGCGGCACGCCGTACCTCCTTCTCCGCCTCTCTGGACGGATCGTTAAAGGATGTTCGAGCGCGCTCACCCTACCAGCGATCCTTCGCGCCGACGGAGGCGGCGCCCTGACCGTACGCTCCCCGGACGGCGCCCGCGAGCCACCTGCGGAGGGCTCGACTCAGGCGGGGACGTGCTCGTGGGCTGGCTCGACACGGGCGACGAGGACGTTGACGACGATGCCGAGCAGCAGGATCGCGCCCACCAGGAGGTAGGCGGCAGCCAGGCTCATGCCCAGCGCGATACCGATGATCGGCAAGGTCACGGCGGTGACGAGACCGATGACGGCCTGCCGCAGGGCCCCGGCCTTGCCCACGGCGTCCTCCGTCACGGTCCGCTGCAGCAGGGTGACCTGCTGGCTGGAGGACACCGCCACCCCGGCGCCGAGGAGGAGCGCGCCGAGGCACACAGCCACCGCTCCCCCACCGGACCACACGGCGCCGACCGCGAGGGCGATCATGCCCACCACCTGGATTCCGAGGCCGAGGCTCACCGCGCGACGCAGAGCCTGCTGCGTCGTGCGACGACGACCAAGCCCCAGTGCGGCCACGACGATGGCTCCGACCGCGAACACCGCGTCGAGGATGCCGAGCCACACCGCGTCGCCGAACACCGTGTCGACGAGCGGCGCAAGGGCCACGGTGAACGCGGCCATCGCCACGAAGTCGGCACCGATCAGCAGCAGCGACGCAGCCTGACGCGGTTGGCCGAGGAGCTCACGCAGCATGGCGAGCCAGCCGCTGCGGTCGGCGGCGGCGGCGCTGCTGGTCGTCGACCGGACCTTCCCGCGCGCCACCCACATCGACAGCGCCGACCCGGCGAAGGTTATCGCCGCGACGCCGAACGCCGCCGTGGGGCCGATCGTCGACAGCGTCGCGCCGGCGGCGGCGCCACCCATGATCTGGCCCGCCTGCACCGAGATGGCCCAGCGCACGTTGTACTCCGCCAGCTCGTCGGACGCGACGCTGCGCGCGCCGGCCGCGAAAATGCCCGCGCGGTAGAACGGCCGAACCAGGTTGATCACGGCACCGAGCGCGATCGCGGCGGCCGGGACGGTGCCGGGCACGAGGAGGAACACGCACATCGCCGCCGTGGCGACGACGGCCGACCACATGCACAACAGCGCGGCGTTGAAGCGGTCCGTCAGGCTGCCTGCAAGAGCGCCGAGCACGATGGGCCCGACGTACTCAATGACGACGACCGCGGTGAAGACGCCCACCGAGCCGGTCTCCTCGTAGAGCGCCTGGCCCAGCGCGAGCGTGTAGCAGCCCGACGCGAAGTTGAAGAGCGTCGAGCCCGACAGCAGGCTCGCGCCCGGGACCCGGCTCAGGACCGCTCTCCCGCCGGTCCGAGTTCTCGCGCACTCATGGTGCCCACGAGGTCGGGCTGCACCGTCTCGACCGCGGCTCGAGCTCGTGCGCGCGCCGACACCGCGTCGGGGCCGGTGGCGATGGCCCACGCGAGCCGCGAGTAGCTGCTGGCCCGGTCGGGCCCGATGACGTCGCCAACGTCGGGAATCGTGCCGACGCCCTCGACGCCGGGCAGCTGGCGAGCCTCGTCGACCCCCGTCCAGCCGGCGACCTCGCCGCTGTCCTGAGGGAACGAGAACTGGCTGCTGGCGGCTCCGAGGTCGCGGGCGGCGGGCATGGCGTCGAGACGGCCGAGCAAGTCCTCGACGTGGAGAGCGGTGAGGTCGAGGCCCGTCGCGTGGCGGACGAGGTCGAGGATGCCGTCGCCACCACCACGCAGGTGCGTCTCGACGACGTGGGCCACGCCACGCCCGTCGAGGATCACCTCGGTGTGCAGGAGCCCCGACGTGACGCCCAGGGCGGCGAGCGCGCGCAGCGTGGCGTCGAGCACCTGGTCGCGGGCCGCGGCATCCAACGGAGCGGGGTGCACGTGACCGGTCTCGATCGCGTCCTCGGTCTGCTTGGCCGTGACCCCGTGCCACGCACCGACGGAGGTGACGATCGACTCGACGCTGTGCTCCACACCGATGACGCGCTCCTCGACGACGAACCCGTCGTAGGCGACGGGGTCAGTCGCGACGAGTGCGTCGGCCTCCACGGCGTCGGTGAGCATGAGTACGCCGATGCTGGCGCGACCACGGCCGGGCTTCAGGACGACGGGTCCGGCGGGTGCACCACCGGCCCATATGACCTGTCCGTCGACGACGTGGCCGTGACGGACGGTGCCAAGACCGGCAGCGTCCAGCCGGTCGCGCATGACGGACTTGTCGACCGTGGCAGCCGTGGTCTCGGGAGAGGCGAACCGCAGGCCGAGCCGTTCGGCGACGAGGGCGCCGAGCTCGACGGACTCGTCGTGCAGGCACAGCATCGCGTCGGGACGCAGGTCGCCGATGCCGTGCAGCACAGCGTCAGCCTGCCCGACCCCGACGGGGACGTCGCTGACGTCGACGACCCGGGCGTACCGGTCCGCGGCGAGTGCGGTGTGCCCCGCGTGGGTGCGCACGTGCACGACGGCCGCGCCTCGCTCGAGCGCGATGGCGTGGGCAGAGGCGATACCGCCGATCGCGAGAACAGTGGTCGCGGGGCTGGTCACGTGGCTGATCGCTGGGGTGGTCATTGTTCCTCCCACCAGTTGAGGGCGTCGAGGGGGTCCACCACGGGGGTGGCGTGGAGATCAGTGCGGTCGAGCAACTCCGTGACGGTGCCGGACCACGGAGCGTCGGGCGCGGCGAGGTGGTCGAGCACCGTCGTGAGCGCGGGGAACGCCGGGCCGCGACCGATGATCCAGGGGTGGACGGTGACGACAGCCACGCCGCCGAGCGCGACCGTCGAGGTGACCTCGCGGACCCAGCGTTCGCCAAGTTGGGTGGCGTCGGCGGGGCGCGCGTAGGAGCGCGACGTGCACAGCAGGTGCGGTGCGTCGTCGAGAGCCCAGCTCACCGGCACCTCCACGAGTGGTTCGGGCCCACCCCGACACGCAAGACGGTACGGCGACTCGAAGCCGCCCAGTGAGCTGTCGTACCGCATCCCCGAGGTGACCAGGACGTCGAGCAGGTCCTCGCTCATGTGCCACTCGGGCGCGCGGTAGCCGACGACGTCGGACGCTCCGGCGGCCGCCAGCGCGGCACGGGAACGATCGAGGTCGGCGCGCAGGGTGTCGACCTCGAGCATCCGCGGCGACGTGTGCCGCCAGCCGTGGAGGCCCACCTCGTGGCCTGCGTCCACGATGCGCGCCACCGTCTGCGGCGAGCGCTCCGCGACGATGCCCGGCACGAAGAACGTTGCCAGTAGCCCTCGGTCGGCGAGCGCCGCCAGCACACGCGGCACGCCGACCCGCAGCCCGAACAGCCGCTGCTCGAGCTCGTCGACGTGCCGCCCCGCGTGCTCGCGCGGCACGTCGTCGATCATCGGCGTCACGGTGTCGACGTCGACCGTGACGAGCACGCCGGCCATGGTCATGCCGCCGCCTGCATGAGAAGAGCACGGCGCCATGACAGCGGCACGACGACGTGCCCGTCGCTCGCTCGCTGACGAGCGCTCATGCGCTCACCACCATGAGCCCGAAGGGCGCAGAGCGGATCACGCCGTGTCCCTGACGACCGGCGGACAGCTCGGAACGGACCTGGTCGAAATCGTTCAGGTCGACGAGCGAGACGTCCTCCATGAGTGTCCTCGAAGGGGCGTCGCCGATCGTGCGGGTGAGGAGCAGACGCGAGCGGTCGTCGGAGTAGGTGACGGCGCCGACGCACCGGAACGAGGCCGCGAACAGGCTGGCGAGCGATCGCGAGTTGAACGGCGACACCTGCACGAGAGCGCGCTGTGCCCCGAGCGCGGCGGCCGCCTCAAGCCGGACGTCGATGGCCGAGCGGTGCAACGAGCGCCCGCGGTGCCGGGGCGCGACCATGGCCGCGGCGAGGACGACGTCGTGCGGACCGGGGTCGCAGGCCGCGAACTCGGCGGCCTCGCCACTCGTGAGGAGGTCGGTGGTGAGGGCGCAGTAGGCCGCCAGCTCGCCGTCGACCTCCATCCCGAAGGACCGGCCGACCTCACCGAGGTGGCCCTCGACGAAGCGTGACTCCTGCTGCTCGCGCACGTACTCGTCGGGATGCCCGAGCGTCGCGAGGACGTCGGCGCGCAACGCCTCCACCGCTGGCGTGTCGTCGAGGGTCAGCTCACGCCACGTCACAGCGCCACCGCCTGGCCGACCGTCGGCTCCGCCGGCGCGTCGCCGGTCGAGGCCGGCTCGTCGCCCGTGCGCCACTCGGTGGCGGCCTCGAGCTCGGCGAGGATCTCGCCGATCGTGGTCCGGGCGTCGGACACGCTCGCCGCGCCGAACACGGCGCGCGCGTACTCGGCATTGGTGTGCGACATGGCCGAGTAGTGCAGGCCCGGCGCCGCGACCTCGCTCAACGTGACGGCGGGGTGGCTCACCGTCTCCGGGGCGCGGACGAGCAGACCGGGGCGGGGAGAGACGTGGACCTGCCCGGCCAGGCCCAGCTGCCGCGGCCGCTCCCCCACCAACGGTGCGCCCGACTGCGCGCGGATGGTCTCCTCGATGATGTCGGCGCCGTAGGCGAGCTCGATCTCCTCAGGGATAGACCCGCCACCGAGCCGCGCGCCGACTTCGCTGAAGACGGGACCATCGGGCGTCATGAACGCCTCGAGGTGGAAGCCACCGTCGAACGTGGGCAACGCGTCCTCCATCACGCGACGCGCGAGCGCCAGCATCGCGGCGGCGTCCTCGTCGTGCTCGGGCAAGATCACCGACGCGAGGTAGCCGCCGGCGAGGTATTCGAGGTGACTGCCGACGTAGCGAGCGACGGAGAGCAGCCGGGGCACCCCGTCCTGGTAGACGCCGTCGACACGGTACTGGTCTCCGTGCTGGAAGGCCTCGACGAGCAGCTCGACGGTGTGCCCGCGGTCGCTGAAGGGACCACGTCGCAGGAAGGCCCGCAGCTCGTCATGGTCCGCGATCGTCTCCACGCCGGACGACCCGCGGCCGTTGGGCGGCTTGACGACGCACGGGAAGCCGAGTGCCTCGGCGGCGTCGACGAGCTCGAACGCCGACGAGACGACGCGGTGGTCGGCCACCGCGATGCCGGCCTCGCGCACCGCCGCCTTCATGCTCGGCTTGTCGCGGAACAGCAGCGCTTCCGACGGCGTCTGGCCCGGCAGACCGTGCCGCTCGCGCACTTGCGCGGCGCGCAGGACGTCGGCCTCGGCGAGGACGGCGACGCGCTGCAGATTGTGGCGCTCGACGAGCTCGCTCGCGACGAGCGCGATCTCGTCGTCGTGGGTGAAGTCGTCGAACGTCACGAACGCCGTCAGGTGGCCGGGCTCGACCTCGACGTCGGCATTGGTGATGACGGCCGACCCTGCGGGCAGGAGCGACGACAGGCGTGATCCCTCGATGCGACGCAGCACCTTGGCCGGGCCCATGAGCAGGATGGGTGCGTCGTTCGACGGCGCCTGCAGGGACGCGACGGCCGAGAGAGCGACGTCGGAGGAGCCCGGTCCGGCGGCGAGGACGTAGCCGCCCCGACCCGAGGAGTCGAGCAGCTCGTGCGCGTCGGCCGAGCGCTCCTCGGGGATCTTCGCGCGCACGACGCCGCATGTCGGTGGCAGTTCCGCGGCCGACGACCACGTCATGAAGGCGATGGCGGCCTCGTCCTCACGAGGCCCCGGCGCGGGCAGCGGCAGGTCGAGCAGCGCGCACAGCGTCTCGGTGGCCATGTGGCGACCCGTCGTGAGCTGGGTGAGCTCCCAGATCTGGTCGCCACCGAAACGGGTGTGGGTCTCGATGGGCCACACGTCGGTGCCGTCGATCATGACCTCGGTGTGGCTCGGGCCGACCCGGGTGCCGATCGCGTCGAGCACGGCTCGGACGCAGCGCTCGACGGCCTCACGAGCATCAGCATCCACGGCTGCGGGCTGACGGTGACCGACCTCGACGAAGCGTGGCGGGCCGGTCGTGATCTTGTCCGTGACGGCGACGATCTCGTGGATGCCGTCGACGGTGATGGCCTCGACGCTCACCTCGCGTCCGGGGAGGACGGCCTCGGCGAGGACGAGGAGGTCAGGGTTGTCGCGCAGCGCCCAGTCGTGGAGCGTGTCGATCTGGGCGAGGTGGTCGCGGATCTCGTCGTCGGTGGACACAAGACGGACCCCGGCGCTGCCCGCGCCGGTGATCGGCTTCACGACGATGGCCGGCTCACCGAGCTCGTCGCGGAAGGCAATGACCTCCTCGGCGGTCCGGCAGGTGCGCCACGGACGCTGCGGGACGCCCGCGCGCTCGAGAGCCTCGCGCATGCGGACCTTGTCCTTCGCCGTCGCGACAGCGTCGACCGGGTTGGCGCGCAGGCCGAGGCTGTCGGCGGCACGGGCAGCCTCGAGGATGACGCCCTCGAGGAAGCACGCGAGGGCCGTGATCGGCTCGTCGCGATGAAGGTTGCCCAGGAGGTCGACGAGCACGTCGCTCGTGATCTCGGGGACCTCGAGGTAGCGGTCGACCGACGTCCGCTGGAGGTCTGTCGCCCGGTCGGGGGTCTGGACGAGCGTCACCGTCGTGTCCGGCAGGGGGACGATGGGCAGACTCGAGTCGTTGCCGCTGATGATCACCAGGTGTCGGGTCATGGCATGGTCACTTTCTCGTGGACGGGAGAAGCGGACGGGGTGGCCAGGTGGGTCGCCGCGAGCGTGTCCGTGGCCGTACGGGCCTGGCGGTGCACGACGTCGAGCGCGGAGACCATGAGGGTGCTGCCCGCCGTGAGGTGGCCGGTGACGAGGAGGCGAGGATCGACGGAGCCGTCTGCGCCGATCGCGCGGCCCGTGGCGGGGTCGACGAGACCGCGGCCACCGACGTCGGTCCCGACGGTGCCCTCGGCGACGAGCGATCGGACGAGCGCAGGCCCGGCCGTCGTGTCGCACGACTGGCCGGTGGCGTTGACGACGCAGGTGGCGCCGACCTGCGCCACGGCGTCGGCGAGATGCGGCGAGCGGGCGTCGACGTCGGCGTGGACGACGAGCCGTCCCTCGGAGATCATGCGGGTCAGCTGGGCCCAGCGCGCCACGGGTATACGGACGCGGTAGCGCTGCCACTCGTGATCGAGCGCCGAGCGGACCCGGGCGCGGTCGGGCGCAGGCAGCGCGCCGAAGCCGGCGTTGAGCGCGTGGTTCGTCGCACTCAGGACGCGGTGGCACGCGCGGTCGACGACGTCGGCTTCCGGCGCCTGCCAGTGCCGTCGGAGCAGCTCGTCGTCGGCGAGCATGCCGCGGTCCATGTCGAACCGAGCGAGCTCGGTGTCGAGGAGCGCCAGCAACGACTCGGCCGTCAGTCCGCCCTTGCGACGCAGGTCGTCGACCCCTTGCTCGGTGAGCGCGACGGGCACGGGACCCGAGGCCGTGTCGTCGACCTGGACGCGTGGCAGCCGACCGCTGCGGGACAGCAGGTGGACCTGGGTCTCGGTGCCGTCGAGCGAGCATGCGATGTCGACGGCAGTGAGCCCGGCGCCCAGGATCGCGACCTTGCGGTGCTCGGCCATCGTGCGCAGCGACCGCGCGAGCGGGTACGGCTGCGCGACGTAGGTGAGGCCGTGCGACGCAAGCGTGACGTCCGGGGTGCTCGACCAGCCGCCCGTGGCGAGGACCACGGCGTCGGCGCCGACGACCCCGCCCGTGTCGGCCTCGACGTCGACGCCCCTCGCGCTCGGCACGACGCGTGTGGTGGCACCGGGCAGGAGATGCACGCGGACGCCGTTCGCACGGAGGATCCGAAGAGCCCGCGAGAGCGTCGCAGCCAGGTAGTCGCCGTATCGGCTGCGCGGCATGGGCGGATCGTCGGGCGAGCCGAACGTGACTCCCACGGCGTGCGACCAGCCCACGAAGTCGTGGAAGTCGGGCGACAACATGCCGAGCCGACGGTGCGAGGTGTTGATCGAGGCGGAGTCGACGTCGGCGTCGAAGGCCCGACCACGACCGAGCGCCGTCGGGGTGTCGACGAGCACGACCTCGACCCCGGACCACGCACCGTCGGGCCGTCGCTCCGCGCTGAGCTCAGCGAGGCGAGCGACGGTGAACGTGCCGGCAGCGCCGACCCCGCAAACAACAAACTTCATCGATGTCTGACCCCCGAGAGACATCTGAAAACGTGGTGGCGGTTCATCCGCCGCGCCGAGCATGCCAGACGTCGTGAAGGGGTGGACAAGCCCGCGGCGGGTGATCCTCGTCTCAATGATGGACGGTAGATGAATCGTGCGTGGCCCCCGGGCGACGCACCTACAGGCCGAGGAGAGCGCTGCCACCACGACCGACGCCGACCACGACCAGCCCCGTCCTCCACGTGTCCGACCCCACGTCGCCACGACGCGCGGTCGGCTGCGGGACGCCCGGCACCGTGCCAAGGTGGGGCTCGTGCGCACCGTGTCGATCGAAGAACTCACCGCCCTCGTCGCCGCCCGCGGGCTGGCGAACCCGCGGATCGTGACGAGCGGCAACTTCGCCACTCCCCGGACCACCCTGGCGCCCCTGCTGGCGAGCCTGGAGCAGGCACGGCTCAACTGCCTCAACGCCCAACCCGGGCTCGACCTGCACGACGGCATCGTGCCGGAGACTTCCTTCGTGGGCGCAGGGGTGAGGCGCAGCCCGCGACTGGCCTACGTGCCGGCGCGGCTGTCGACCGTGCCCGGACTCTTCGCCACCGCGCTCCCGCCGGACGTGGTGGTCGTGCACACCACGCTGCCGCGCGACGGTCGGGTGTCCCTCGGGGTGGAGGTCAACATCATGCCCGCCGCCGTGGAGGCAGCCCGGGCGCGTGGCGCCCTGGTGGTGGCCCAGATGAACCCCCGTATGCCGTGGACCTTCGGTGACGCTGAGCTGGACCTGGAACTCATCGACGTCGGTGTCGAGGTGGACGAGCCGCTGGCCTCCCACGTCGCCGTGCCCCCGGGTGACGACGCCGTGGCCATCGGGTCGCGCGTGGCGGAGGAGGTCCGTGACGGCTCCACCCTCCAGGCCGGCATCGGCGAGGTGCCCGACGCGACCGTGGCCCGATTGACCGACCGTCGGGGGCTGCGCATCTGGACCGAGATGTTCTCCGACGGGGTGCTGGCGCTCGAGCGGGCGGGAGTCCTCGACCCGGGCGTCGAGATCGTCACCTCGTTCGTCTTCGGCAGTGAGGAGCTGTACGCCTGGCTCGACCGCAACCCCCGGGTGCGGTTACGCCGCACCGAGGTCACCAACGCCCCGTCCGTGATCGCCCAGCAGCCCGGCATGACGTCGATCAACACCGCCCTGCAGGTGGACCTCTTCGACCAGGCCAACGCCTCGCGCATCAACGCCCGCATCTACAGCGGCTTCGGCGGTCAGACCGACTTCACCGTCGGCGCCACCCACTCCCCCGGTGGCCAGGCCTTCATGGCCCTGCGCTCGTGGCACCCACGGGCCGACGTCTCCACGATCGTGCCTCTCATCGACGAGCCCGTCACCTCGTTCCAGCACAGCGCGGTGGTCACCGAGCAGGGGCTGGCGCGGATGACGGGGCGTAGCGAGAAGGAACAGGCCGCCAACCTGATCTCCCACGCCGCCCACCCCGACGTGCGCGACGAGCTCTGGGAGGAGGCCGGCGCTCTGGGACTGGCCTGAGGTTCGGCTCCGAGAGCGACACGAAGTTGTCGGTGCTCGCTGGTTGGGTCGAGTCATGGACGCCACCACCACCGTTGCCCCCGAGCTGGGTGACCTGACCGCCGCCGAGCTGCTCGGTGCGGCTCGTGAGCGACGCTCGGTGGTGCAGCGAGGCGAGGCCGACCTCCTGGCGATCGCGTACGAGTGGGCCGTGGCGCATCTTGCTGACGAGGACGGTTGGAACGCGGCCACGTTCCACCACCCACTGGGTGATGAGCCGATCTCGGGTGACGGCACCCCGTTGGTGGCGGAGTTCTGCATCCCCGAGCTCGGGGCTGCGTTGGGGATCTCCACCGACGCGGCGAAGAAGCTGATCGGTCAGGCGATCGAGATGGTCCACCGTCTGCCGCGGGTGTGGCGCCGGGTGCAGTCCGGCTTGGTGCCGGTATGGCGGGCCAAGCAGGTGGCTGAGGCCACGATCCACTGTGACCCGGCCCTGACGCCGGAGGCGATGGCGTGGATCGACGCGCAGATGGCGCCGTTCCTGGAGAAGATCGGTCGCGCGCAGATGGAGCGGATCGTGGCGCAGGCGATCGAGCTGTACGGTCTGGCGGCGGCGCAGGAGCCACCCCGGGATGAGGACAACGACGGCCGGTTCGTCCACATCCACACCCCGATCGGACCGTTCGCGGGGTCGATGCGCATCGAGGCCGAGGTCTCGAACGCTGACGGCCACGACCTGGCCCAGGCGCTGTCGGTGGGGGCAGCGGCACTCAAGGCCGGTGGCTCCACTGCCTCGCTGGACGTGCGGCGGTCGATGGCGCTGGGCGAGCTGGCGCGGCAACAGACCTCCCTCGACCTGGCCGGTGCGGACGCCGATCCCACGGGGGATGACGTTGGCGCTGGCGTCGATGGCGGCGCAGGCGGAGCTGACACTGCGGCTGGCACCACTGACTCCGCCGACGGAACGGTGCAGCGCAAGGCCCGGCGGGTCGACCTGCACCTGCACTTCACCGCCGAGGTCCAGCCCGACGGCACCACCGGCATCAACCCGATCGGATTCCTGGAGAACGGCCAGAAACTGGCCCTGCTGTCCCAGGTCCGGTCATGGGTGCGGGGCACGCACACCGAGGTGCGGATCCTGCCGGTGATCGACCTCAACACCCAGCTCTCCACGAGCAGGTACGAACCCACCGACCGGCTCCGACGCCAGGTCATTCTCCGGGACCGCACCTGCGTCTTCCCGTGGTGCACCAGACCAGCCAGGTCCTGCGACCTCGACCACGTCGAACCCTTCGACCACGACGCAGGCGGAGAAGGCCGCCCACAACCAGGGCCTACCGCAACCCATAACCTGGCCGCCCTCTGTCGCAGTCACCACCGACTCAAGACTCACACCGGCTGGCGCCTCACCTCACCCGCCAGCGGGGTCTTCGAGTGGACCAGCCCCCACGGCCAACGCTTCCGCCGCGACCGCCACGGCACCACTGACCTCGCCCGGGCAGGTCTCACGCGGCCCGTTCCCATGCCTCCCTGATCCACGCGCTCACCTCGTCGTCGACGTCCTCCCGACGCCAGAGCTCCAGGTGGTGCATCCAGTGTCCGGGCGAAGGCTCGACCACCTCCTTGAACCGTGGCGAGTCCACCCGTCGCGACAGCGCGAGCGACAGGACCGCGGGCACCGGGTTGGCAACGTACTGGCCCGGACGCCACACGTAGGCGAAGCCGCGCCGCCGACGCACGGCGACCTGGCTCCTCGACACCGCCACCGTCACCCCGGGCAGGGCGCTCGCCATGTCGAGCACCGCGAGGCAGCAAGCCAGCCCGTCCGGGTGCCCGTCGAAGAACTTCTCGACGTCGACGTCCCCGGACATCCGACCCCGCTCAGGCCAGGGCGCCGTCGCGGACGGTGACCTTGCCGGCGTACACGGTGTGCACGACCCGGGAAGAGAGCTCACGGCCGTGCCACGGGTTGTTGCGCGACAGCGACACCGACTCCGAACGGTCGACCGTGGTGGTGGCGGTCGGGTCCACCAACGTCACGTGGGCGGCGTCGCCCGGAGCGAGCTGACCGCCCTGGTCGTCGAGCCCGGCGATCCGCGCGGGGTTGCGCGACATCACGCGGGCCACGTCGTTCCAGTCGAAGTCGTCGTCCATCACGGTGCGCACGACGCCGAGAGCGGTCTCCAGCCCCAGCATCCCGAAGGCCGCGTCCGCGAATGCGTGCTCCTTGTCGTGGCGGGCGTGCGGTGCGTGGTCCGTGGCGACGGCGTCGATGGTGCCGTCAGCCAGTGCCGCACGCAGCGCCTCCACGTCCTCGGTGGGACGCAGCGGCGGGTTGACCTTGTAGACGGGGTCGTAGCCCACGAGCAGGTCGGTGGTCAGCGCCAGGTGGTGAGGCGTGACCTCGCACGTGACGTCGATGCCCTGGGCCTTGGCCCACCGGATGACCTCGATCGACCCCGCGGAGGACACGTGGGCGACGTGGACGCGCGAACCCGTGTGCTTGGCCAGCATCACGTCGCGGGCGACGACGACCTCCTCCGCGATCCCGGGCCACCCCGGGAGTCCCAGCCGACCGGAGACCTCGCCCTCGTGGCAGCAGGCCGACGGGCCCGCCAGCGCCGGGTCCTGGGAGTGCTGCGAGACCACACCACCGAATGCCTTGACGTACTCCACCGCCCGGCGCATCACGCGGGCGTCGTGCACGCACTTGCCGTCATCGGAGAACACCCGGACCTTGGCGGCGGAGCGCGCCATCAGCCCCAGCTCCGCGAGCTCCTCACCGGCGAGGCCCTTGGTGACGGCGCCCACGGGCTGCACGTCGACCAGGCCGGCCTGACGGCCCAGCTCCCACACCCGCAGCGCCGCCTCGGCGGTGTCAGTGACGGGGTTGGTGTTCGCCATCGCGAGCACCGCGGTGTAGCCACCGATCGCCGCGGCCTGCGACCCCGTGAGCACGGTTTCGGCGTCCTCGCGTCCGGGTTGGCGCAGGTGGGTGTGCAGGTCGACGAGGCCGGGCAAGGCGACGAGGCCGTCGGCGTCGAGGGTCTCGGTGCCCGACGGCGCCTCGGACGCAGCGGCAGCGCCGACAGCGGCGACACGACCGTCGACGACCAGCAGGTCGGCGGTCTCGGTGCCGAACAGCGCGGCCCCCTTGATCAGCAGGCTCACGCGCTGGACTCCTCTCCGGCGAGCAGGTGGTAGAGCACGGACATCCGCACGGCGAGGCCGGCAGAGACCTGGTCGAGCACCGCGGACTGCGCGGCGTCGGCCGCGTCGGCAGCGATCTCCAGACCCCGGTTCATGGGACCCGGGTGGCAGATCGGGACGTCGGGGTGCAGGGTCGCCAGTCGCTCACGGGTGAGCCCGTAGCCGACCGTGTACTCGCGGGCGGTCGGGAAGAAGCCCCCCGACATCCGCTCACGCTGCACCCGCAGCATCATCACCGCGTCAGCCTCGGGCAGAACCTCGTCGACGTCGTAGGACGTCGCGAACCCGGCGCTCTCCGACCAGGGACCCACGCCGCTGGGCATCAAGGTCGGAGGGGCGACCACCGTGACTGCGGCGCCCAGCTTCGTCAGGCACTGGACGTTCGACCGGAAGACCCGGCTGTGGGTCAGGTCGCCGACGATGGCCACGTGCTTGCCGGCCAGCGACCCGAGGCGGCGCTGCAGGGTGTACGCGTCGAGCAGGGCCTGGGTGGGGTGCTCGTGCATGCCGTCCCCGGCGTTGACGACGCTGGCGTCGACCCAGCCCGCCACCTGCTGGGCTGCCCCGCTGGCCTGGTGACGAATCACCAGGCCGTCGACGCCCATGGCGCAGACGGTCAGCACGGTGTCCCGCAGGCTCTCACCCTTCGAGGTCGACGACCCCTTGGCGGAGATGTTGATGACGTCGGCGGAGAGCCACTTGCCGGCGATCTCGAAGCTGGACCGGGTGCGGGTGGAGTCCTCGAAGAACATGTTGACGACGGTGCGTCCCCGCAGCGCCGGCAGCTTCTTGACCGAGCGGCGCTGCACGTCGTGCATGTCCGCCGCCGTCGCGAAGATCTCCTGGACCTGGTCGGCGCTGAGGTCGTCGATCGAGAGCAGGTGCTTCACGAGATGGTCACCTCGTCGGTGCCGTCGACCTCGGCGACGCGGACGCTCACGCGCTCGCTGCGCGCGCTCGGCAGGTTCTTGCCGACGTGGTCGGCCCGGATGGGCAGCTCACGGTGACCACGGTCGACCAGCACCGCGAGACGCACCGCCGCCGGACGCCCGAGGTCGGCAAGGGCGTCCAGGGCGGCCCGGATCGTGCGGCCGGAGAAGAGCACGTCGTCGACGAGCACGACCACCTTGCCGTCGATCCCGGAGCCCGGGACATCGGTGCGGTGCGTGGGGCGGGTCGGCTGGGAGCGCAGGTCGTCGCGATACATGGTGACGTCGAGCTCGCCGGCCGCGACCTCGATGCCCTCGACGTCGCTGATGCGCTCCGCGATGCGCCGCGCCAGCGGCACGCCGCGCGTGTGCAGCCCGAGCAGGACCAGGTCGTGTGCCCCACGGTTGCGCTCGAGGAGCTCGTGGGAGATGCGGGTGAGCGCCCGGGCTATGTCACGGGCGTCGAGCACGGTGCGCGCCCCGTCGGGGGCGGCTGGTGGTGGGGTGGGGGCGTCAGTCATGCCTGACCGGACCTCCTTCTCCGCCTCACGGGACGGCTCGTTAAAGGATGTCGTGCGAGCCGCACCCTACCAGCGGCTCACCTGCGGCGGTGACCGAGCAGGCGAGGGTGGTCACCGGTCCAGGTGCCGGGCGCGGGCGAAGTTGAAGAGGCCGTAGCAGGCCAGCCCCGCAGCGATGACGGCCAGTAGGAACGGGCCGAAGGGCTGCTCGAGCACCGTACGCAAGGCGTCGTCGAGCCCCTTGTCCTTCTTCCCGCTGTGCGTCCAGCCCGCGTGCACCACCAGGATGCCGACGATGCCGATCGAGACACCCTTGGCGACGTAGCCCACGCGCCCGAACCAGCGGTAGACCTCGCCGACCTCCCCCGACCTGCCCTCGGCGTCGAGGTGCTGCATGAAGGCGTCGCTCCACCCGCGGTAGGCCGTCCACCCCGCATACGCCAGGACCAGCAGACCCGCCACGACCACCAGCACCTGTCCGCCGGGCCAGTTGAGGACGGTGGCGGTCATCGAGCGCCCACCTCCCCCACCGCCGCCCGTCACGGTCCGCAGGGCGGTGAACGCCAGGGTGGCGTACAGGACGGCCTTCAACCCGGAGGCGGCACGCTTGCGCCAACGGTCGGAGCCCTCATCCTCCTCCGTGTGCCCGGCCACAGCCTCGACCAGGCGCCACAGCACCAGGAACACGAGTCCCACTGCGACCGCCCAGAGGGCCACCTCGCCGAAGGGCTGGGAGGCGAGCTCGGCGAAGGCCCCCTTGCTGGAGGCCTCCCGCCTCGATCCGCCGAAGGCGAGCTGGAGCGCGACCCACGCAATGAGCAGATGGACCACCCCGTACGCGACGAGACCCGCGCGCGCGAGGTGGTCCATCCATGCACTGCGGTGGGCCTGTCCACCGCGAGACCTGAGGCTGCTGACGACGTCGTTCACCCCACGTGAGTTCCCACTCAGCGGGCCGCCCAACCCCCCGTCGGGGACCCCGGGCGCCGTCGATCCCGAGGAGTCAGCAGCAGCACGTCACTGGGTCGGCGCCTTCTCCAGGATCGCCACGACTCCCTGTCCGCCCGCGGCGCAGATCGAGATCAGGCCGCGGCCCGACCCCTTCTGGTCGAGCAGCTTGGCCAGCACGGGCACGATGCGGCCACCCGTGGCGGCGAAGGGGTGCGCGGCGGCCAACGACGAACCGTTGACGTTGAGCTTGTCGCGGTCGATCGCACCCAGGGGCTCGTCCAGCCCCAGCCGCTCGGAGCAGAAGACGGGCGACTCCCAGGCCTTCAGCGTGGAGAGCACCTGGGAGGCGAAGGCCTCGTGGATCTCGTAGTAGTCGAAGTCCTGGAGGGTGAGGCCCTCGCGCTGGAGCATGCGCGCCACCGCGTAGGCGGGGGCCATGAGCAGTCCCTCGTTGCCGTTGACGTAGTCGACGGCCGCGGTCTCGGATGCGGTGATGTAGGCCAGCACGGGCAGGCCACGCTCCTTGGCCCACTCCTCCGAGGCGAGCAGCACGGCCGAGGCGCCGTCGGAGAGCGGCGTGGAGTTGCCGGCCGTCATCGTGGCGGCGGCCCCCTTGCCGAAGACCGGCTTCAGCTTCGCGAGCTTCTCCACCGAGGAGTCGGGGCGCATGTTGGTGTCACGCTCCACGCCACGGAAGGGGGTCACGAGGTCGTCGTGGAAACCCTCCTCCCACGACCGGGCGAGGTTCTGGTGCGAGCGGGCAGCGAGCTCGTCCTGCTCCTCACGCCCGATGTTCCACTCCAGGGCCGTGAGGGCCTGGTGCTCGCCCATGGAGAGGCGCGTGCGCGGCTCCCCGTTCTGCGGGATGTCGAGCCCGATGTCACCGGGTCGGATCTGGCCCAGCGCGGTGAGCTTGCCCTTGGTGTCGCGCGCCTGGTTGACCTTCATCAGCTTCTTGCGCAGCTTGTCGCTGACCGCCACGGGGGCATCGGAGGTGGTGTCGGAGCCGCCCGCGATGCCCACCTCGATCTGGCCGAGCGCGATCTTGTTGGCCACCTGGATGACGGCCTGCAGGCCGGTGCCACACGCCTGCTGGAGGTCCGTCGCGGGGCTCGTGGGGTCGAGCTTGGAGCCCAGCACGCACTCGCGCGTGAGGTTGAAGTCACGGGAGTGCTTGAGCACGGCTCCGGCGACGACCTCACCGACACGCACTCCCTCGAGGCCGAACCGGGTGACGAGGCCGTCGATCGCGGCGGTGAGCATCTCCTGGTTGGAGGCGTCGGAGTAGACGGTGTTGGACCGGGCGAACGGGATCCGGTTGCCTCCGATGACGGCAACGCGGCGGGTCTGGGCCTGCATCACGGGTCTCCTTGGTCGTGGCTGGACGATCGAGAACGGACGGGGACGTCCCCCGGGCGCACATGGTGGACGTCGTTGGTGGAACGTTGAGTTACACCTAGAGTTACACGACGAAGGGTTGCACACCACGCACAGCGGGGTTGCACTGTCCACGACTCAGCCGAGTCACGAGCCACACCGGAGGTCCCAGACCCATGAGCGACCGCTACCAGGGATTCGTCTCCTCGCCCATCGGCAAGTTCCTCGTCAAGAACCTGGGACTGCCGAACCCGACCCGCCTCGAGCGGTGGAGCGACGGGGCCCCCTTCGTCTCCGGCACCGTGCTGGTCGGAGGCACCGGCCGCCTCGCCCCGCAGCTGGTCGCCCAGCTGAAGGACCTCGAGGTCACCGCCACCGACAGCGACGCCGACGGCGCCACCTACAAGGGCCTCGTCTTCGACGCCACCGGCCTTGAGACGCCCGATGCACTGGTGGCCCTGCGCGAGTTCTTCACCCCCGTGATGCGCCGACTCGAGAGCAACCCCCGGGTCGTCGTGCTCGGCACGCCTCCCGAGCTGCTCGACGGTGACGCCCGCATCGCCCAGCGCGCCCTCGAGGGATTCACCCGGTCGTTGGGCAAGGAGATCGGCCGCGGCGGCACCGTCCAGCTCGTGTACGTCGCCCCCGGCGCCGAGCGCGCCGCCGACTCCACCCTCTCCTTCTTCCTCTCCCCCAAGTCGGCCTACGTCTCCGGGCAGGTCGTGCGCATCGGCACCGGAGGACGTACCGACGCCCACCAGGTGCCCGACCTGCGGCGCCCGCTGGCCGGCAAGGTGGCCCTGGTCACCGGCGCGAGCCGCGGGATCGGTGCAGAGATCGCCCGCGTGCTGCAC
This sequence comes from Nocardioides malaquae, assembly GCF_015070385.1. Lineage (GTDB taxonomy): Bacteria > Actinomycetota > Actinomycetes > Propionibacteriales > Nocardioidaceae > Nocardioides > Nocardioides malaquae. The sequence goes on from NZ_JADCSA010000001.1 coordinate 72,216, forward strand.
CGCGACGGCGCCACCGTGGTCGGGGTCGACGTGCCCCAGGCGGCCAGCGACCTGGTGGAGCTCATGCAGGAGCTCGAGGGCGACCACATCGCCCTCGACATCACCCACCCCGACGCCGCGCAGCGCATCGCCCACCACCTCGCCACCGAGCACGGCGGGGTCGACGTGGTCGTGCACAACGCCGGCATCACCCGGGACAAGAAGCTGGCCAACATGGCCGACGACCGGTGGAACAGCGTCATGGCGGTCAACCTCACCGCACCCGCGACCATCACGCGCGAGCTGCTGGTCCAGGGCGTGGTCAACCCGAACGGCCGCATCATCGGGGTCTCCTCGATCGCCGGCATCGCGGGCAACGTCGGACAGACGAACTACGCCGCCTCCAAGGCCGGCGTCATCGGCTGGGTGCAGGACCTCGCCGACGAGCTCACCGACGGCATCACCGTCAACGCCGTGGCCCCCGGCTTCATCATCACCCAGATGACCGCGGCCGTGCCGTTCGCGACCCGCGAGGTGGGCCAGCGCCTCAACGCGATGTCACAGGGCGGCCTGCCGGTCGACGTGGCCGAAGCCATCGCCTGGTATGCCTCCCCCGGCTCCACCGCGGTCAACGGCAACGTCGTCCGCGTGTGCGGCCAGATGATGCTGGGCGCCTGAGGTGGGCTCGCTCGCTCACCTCGGCCGGGCCGCGCTGCCGTCGGTCCCGGGAGTCAACCTGCTGCCGGGCGTACGCAAGGTGCGACCCTCGGAGTTCACGGGCGTCACGGTGCGCAACGAGCCGGTCCGCATCGACCCCGCCCACGTCGCGCGCTACGCCGCTGTCTGCGGCTTCCCGCGCAAGGACACGGTGCCCGTCACCTACCCCCACCTGCTGACCTTCGGGGCCCAGATGGAGGTCATGGCGAGCCCGGAGTTCCCCTGGGCCGCCATGGGCAGCGTGCACCTGGAGAACACGCTGACCTCCCACCGTCCGGTGGCCGTCGGAGAGAGCCTCGGCGTCGAGGTGGTGGTGGAGCAGACCCGCCCCCACCCCAAGGGGACGGTCGTCGACTTCGTCTCGACCCTCACCTCGGGCGAGGAGGTCGTGTGGGAGTCGGTCTCCTCCTACCTGGTGCGGGGCCGGGGCCAGGAGGACGCTCCCCCAGGGCTCTCCTTCGACGCACCCGAGGGACGCGTGACGTGGCGCCTCGACGACGGCCTCGGCCGCCGCTACGGGCGGGTGTCGGGCGACATGAACCCGATCCACCTCTACCCGGTGACAGCCAAGGCACTGGGCTTCAAGCGCCACATCGCGCACGGCATGTGGACCAAGGCGCGCAGCCTGGCCGCGATCGAGAACCGCCTTTCCGACGCAGTGCGCGTCGAGGTGGCGTTCAAGAAGCCGGTCTTCCTGCCGGGAAGCGTCTCGTTCGGCGTCACGGGTGACCGCTCGGAGTGGGCCTTCGCCCTGCGTCGACCCAAGGACGGCGCCCCCCACCTGATCGGTCGGGCCACCGCCCTCTGATCTGAGTCGGCTGGCTCGTCTCGCTCACCAGGCCTGCTGTCCGCCCGAGGAGAGTCAGCGCGCGCGGCCGTGCCGGACCGTCTCGGTCCGCACGCCCGCGGCGCCGGCCAGCCGCTTGGCGAAGGTCGCCGTCGCCGGGTCCCAGGTGCCGAGGTCTGTGACGCCGTCGCCGTCCCAGTCAGCCACCACGGGGTGGTGCCCGGGACTGCCGTGCCGCACCGTCACGGTGGTGGGCGTCGCCCCGCGCGTACGCAGCGTGAAGGTCGCGGTCGCGACATCGAAGACTCCGACGTCGGTGATCCCGTCACCGTCCCAGTCGCCGGCCAGCGGCACGTCCGAGGCCACGCCCAGCTTGAGGGTGGTGACCGTGCCGGTGGCGCTGCGCAGGCGGAAGGCGGAGCTGCCGGGTCGGCGCACGCCGATCTCCCAGCGTCCGTCGCCGTCCCAGTCCCCCGCGACGGGACGGTCGCCCCGCTTGCCGAACCGAAGGCTCGAGAAGCCGGCCTCGCCGGCGAGGGTGAACGTGCGGGTGAGCGGCGAGAACGTCCCGACCGACTGCAGGCCCTCCCCGGTCCAGTCACCGACGAGGGGTTCGTCGGTGGGGGCACCTGCCGCGAGCACGCGACTCGAGCCCTGGGGGGTGCGTACGTGGACCTGGGCGTTGCCGGTGCGCCGGAAGACGGCGACCTGGGCGCCCTCACCCTCGAAGAAGTGCCCCGCCAACGGCACGTCGGCGCAGTTGCTGGAACGGCTCGTGCCGTAGGCGTAGCGGACCCGGTTGATCCAGGGCGCCACGACTCCCCGCCCCACCTTCTGCTCGTAGTGCAGGTGTGGGCCGGAGCTGTTCCCCGTGGTGCCGAGCTGGCCGAGCAGGGAGCCCTGGTCGACCCAGGTCCCGACCACGACGTGCACGTGCTGGAGGTGGGCGTAGACACTGCTCTCACCGTTGCCGTGGTCGACGACCACGTAGCGGCCGTATCCCGACGTGCCGTTGTTGACGGCGGTGACCACCCGTCCGGGCGCCGAGGCGAGCACCGGCTTGCCGAGGTCGTCGGGGGCATTGAAGTCGATCGAGTGCGCACTCGGAGAGTGGTGCGACCGGGTGCTGCCGACCCACTCCTGGTCGCAGACGAAGGGGAGCTGGTGGGTCGTCACCGGCACCGGGGTGCGGCGGGCGGCCCGACGGGCCCGCTTGCGCGCGGCCTTCTTCTTCGCGGCAGCCCGGGCCTTCTGGGCCTTCTGGGGCTTCTGGGGCTTCGCCGCCTTGACGGAACCACTCTTCGTCACGAGCTCGGACGAGTGGCGTGCCGATTCGACGGCCCCCACGACGGCGTTGCCGGCCTCGGGGGCGGAGATCACCAGTGCTGGGGTCAGGAGGGCCACGAGCAGGGCGCCCGTGAGTCGGGGTCGCGGTGACCTCTGCACAACAGCACCATCCTGGGACGTGGGAACGACGCCGGCACCGAAGCGGAGGCGAGAAACACACCCACACCACGAGCACCAAGCGTCACAACAGCCCCCACAGTAGATGCGACCGGCGTGTCCATCAGCAAATGCCGGGAACTACATCGGTGTAGTGCTAAAGGCGATCACCCGATGCGGCGGATGAGGCCCTCCTGGGCAACCGTGGCCGCCAGTGTCCCGTCGCTCGCGAAGACCCGAGCCAGCGAGAGGCCGCGCCCACCCGAGGCCGACGGCGACGTCTGGTCGTAGAGCCACCAGTCGTCGGCCCGCAGCGGCCGGTGGAACCAGATGGTGTGGTCCAGCGAGGCGGGCTGCAGCTTCGGCGAGTTGATGTGGATGCCGTGCGGCACCAACGAGGCCCCGATCAGGGTGAGGTCGGAGGCGTAGGTGAACGCCGCCTTCTGCAGCACCGGGTCGTCGGGCAGCGCGCCGTCGACCTTCACCCACAGCCGGGCCTCGGCCGGGCGGGCGGGGTCCACCTCGAGCCCGTGGCCCGACATGCCCATGTGGCGGATGTCCAGCCCCGCCCACTCGTGCTGCCAGTGACGCAGCTCCTTCTCGCTGCGCGCGGCGGCAAGGTCGGCGAGCGAGAGGCCCTCCTCCGGGCGCCCCACCACGGGCGCCTGGTCGCTGTGCTCGTAGCCGTCCTCGGGCTTCTGGAAGTTGCAGGTCTGGGAGTAGATCTCACGCCCGTGCTGCAACGCCACCACCCGTCGGGTCTCGAACGACCGGCCGTCACGGATCCGTTCGACGCGGTAGATGATGGGGACCAGGTGGTCACCGGGGCGCAGGAAGTAGGAGTGCAGGGAGTGCAGCTCGAACTCGGGGTCGGCGCTGCGGGAGGCGGCCACCAGCGCCTGCGCGGCGACCTGTCCCCCGAACACCCGCTGCCGCTCCGTCTCGGGCTGCGCACCTCGGAAGAGGTCGACGTCGAGCTGCTCGATCTCGAGCAGCTCCAGCAACTTCTCGACACTGCCCGCCATGACTACTCCTGCTTTCCGTCGGTGTCGTCCGAGTCGTCGAGACCCGCCAGGAACTGCTCGAACTGCGCGCCGAGGTCCTCCCCCGTGGGCAGGGGCTCGTCGGGCGCGAGCAGCGAGGCCCCCGTCTCCTCGGAGCGCCGGAACGTGTCGTACTGCTGCTCCAGCGCCTGCACCACGTCGGCCACCTCGGTGTGGTCGGCGAGGTAGGCCACGATCTCCTCCTCGCACTCCTCCGCAGCGCGGTGCAACGCGGTCAGGTCGACCGTGAGCCGTCCACCGCGCTCCAGCTGCTCCAGCAGCACGACCGAGGCCGGCGGGAAGTCCATCTGGGCCAGGTAGTGCGGCACGTGGGTGACGTAGCCCAGGGCGTCGTGACCCCACTCGCCCAGACGGACCTCCAGCAGGGCCTGGGCGCTCGCGGGGACGCGTACCTCGCTCGCCCACGGGCTGCGGCCGGTCAGCAGGGAGGGGTCGTTGGCGTGGTAGGTCACCGCGACGGGCCGGGTGTGCGGCACCGCCATCGGGATCGCCCCCAGGCTCACCACGCGAGTCACGCCGAAACGCTCGACGACCTCGCGCACCGCGTGCGCGAAGCCCTCCCACCTGATGTCGGGCTCGGGCCCCCGCAGCAACAGGAAGGGAGTGCCCCCGGTGTCACGCAGCAGCCGCACGTTGAGGCGAGGAGCCTCGTACGCCTCGTAGTGGTCGTGCACGAAGGTCACCGGAGGGCGCCGGGCGCGGTAGTCGTACAGCGAGTCGACGTCGAAGGTCGCCACCACGACACCGTCGGCGAGGTCCTGCAGGTGCTGCGCGGCCAACGCGCTCGCGTGGCCGGCATCGAGGAATCCGGAGAGTGTCACCACCATCGTGAGGTCGTCGACCCCGTCGAGCTCAGGCACCTCGTCGACGATGTGCACCAAGCGGGGACCCAGTTCAGCCATGGGCCAAGCGTAGGGGTCGCCCCTCGGCGGCGCGGCAGCGACGCCTTCAGGAGCCTCGGCAGCCCGGCCACGAAAGGTGACGACGGGCACACTCCTGGGGGCTGACGCGTTGGTTACCGGGGGGTAACGTAGGCCGGGCCCGGCCCCACCTGGCCGGGACACCCACCGACCACAGGAGACTCAGTGCCCCGACAGTTGCGAGAGGTCGTCTTCGTCGACGGCGTGCGCACGCCGTTCGGCAAGGCCAAGGGCCAGTTCGCCGAGACGCGTGCCGATGACCTCGTCATCAAGTGCATCCGCGAGCTCATTCGCCGCAACCCCGAGTTGCCGCCCGAGCGCGTGGACGAGGTCGCGATCGCGGCCACCACCCAGATCGGCGACCAGGGCCTGACCCTGGGGCGGACCGCCGCCCTGCTGGCCGGACTGCCCAACACCACCCCGGGCTACTCCGTCGACCGGATGTGCGCCGGCGCGATGACCGCCGTCACCACCTCGGCCGCCGGCATCGCCTTCGGTTCCTACGACGTCGTCATCGCCGGTGGCGTCGAGCACATGGGCCGCCACCCGATGGGCGAGGGCGTGGACCCCAATCCGCGCATCGTGGCCGAGAAGATCGTCTCTCCCGAGGCCCTGGTCATGGGCAACACCGCGGAGAACCTCCACGACCGTTACCCCACGATCACCAAGGAGCGCTGCGACGCCTACGCCGTGCGCTCGCAGGAGAAGACGGCCGCGGCCTACGCCGCCGGCAAGATCCAGCCCGACCTGGTGCCCGTCGCCACCCGCTCCGCCGAGCTCGGCTGGGGCCTGGCCACGACCGACGAGGGCCCCCGCCCCGGCACCACCATGGACTCCCTGTCCGGCCTGAAGACCCCGTTCCGCCCCCACGGCAACGTGACCGCGGGCAACGCCTCCGGCATCAACGACGGCGCCACCGCCGCCCTGCTCGCCGACGAGGAGACCGCCAAGGAGCTGGGCCTCCCCATCAAGATGCGGATGGTGTCCTACTCCTTCGTGGGCGTCGAGCCCGAGGTGATGGGCGCCGGCCCGATCCCGTCGACGGAGAAGGCCCTCAAGCAGGCCGGCCTGACGATCGACGACATCGGCGCCTTCGAGATCAACGAGGCGTTCGCCGTCCAGGTGCTCTCGCTGCTCGAGCACTACGGCATCGCCGACGACGACCCGCGCGTCAACCCCTACGGCGGCGCCATCGCCATGGGCCACCCCCTGGCCTCCTCCGGCGTCCGCCTCATGACCCAGCTCGCTCGCCAGTTCGAGGAGAAGCCCGAGGTCCGTTACGGCATCACCACCATGTGCATCGGTATCGGCATGGGTGGCACCGTCGTCTGGGAGAACCCGCACTGGAACGGAGAGAACGCCTGATGTCCGACCTCAGCACCCTTCTCGAGAAGGCGGCCGGCTACGCGTCGGACGCCGAGGTGGTCACCGAGGCCAAGCTCCGCAAGGTCACCCTGCCCGGCGACGCCGGCGTCCTGGGCCTGATCACGCTGGACAACGGCCACGACCACACCCGCCCCAACACCTTCGGGTTCAAGGGCCTCATCTCGCTCAACGCCGCCATCGACGCTGCGCTCGCCGATGACGAGGTCACCGCCCTCGGCGTGACCGGCAAGCCGTTCATCCTCGCCGCCGGCGCCGACCTCACCTCGGTCGCCGCCTCCGGCCCCGAGGGCGTGCGTACGGTCGCCGAGCTGGGCCACGCCGTCTTCGGCAAGCTCCACGGCACCAAGCCCTCGTTCGGCTTCATCAACGGCCTCGCCCTCGGCGGTGGCCTCGAGGTCGCGCTGCACTGCGACTACCGCACCGTCATGGACTCCGCGCCGGCCCTCGGCCTGCCCGAGGCCATGCTCGGCCTCGTGCCCGGCTGGGGTGGCGCGTGGCTCGTGCCCAACCTCGTGGGCGCCGACAAGGCAGTCACCATCGCCCTGGAGAACCCGCTCAACAACGGCAAGACCGTGGGCGGCAAGGCGGCCTTCGAGCTGGGTCTGGCCGACGCCATGTTCAACGGCGCCGACTACCTCGAGCAGTCCCTGCTCTGGGCGGCCGACGTGCTGACCGGCAAGGTGACCGTCGAGCGTCCCGAGATCGACCGCGGCGAGGCCTGGGACGCGGCCATCCAGCGCGCCGAGGGCGTCGTGCTCTCCCGCACCGGTGGTGCCTCCCCGGCAGCCAAGAAGATCGTCGAGCTCATCGCAGGAGCGCGCACCGCCACCCGCGAGGAGGGCTTTGCCGCCGAGGACGAGGCCCTCGAGGCCATGAGCAAGACCCCGGAGCTGCTCGCCAGCCTCTACTCCTTCGACCTGGTGCAGAAGCGCGCCAAGCGTCCTGCCGGTGCGCCGGACAAGTCGCTGGCCCGCAAGGTGACCAAGGTCGGCATCGTCGGCGCCGGCCTGATGGCCTCGCAGATGGCGCTGCTCTTCGCCCGCCGCCTGGGGACTCCCGTGGTCCTCACCGACCTCGACGAGGAGCGCGCCCAGAAGGGCGTCGACTACGTGCACGGCGAGGTCGACAAGCTGCTCGCCAAGGGCCGCGTGACCTCCGACAAGGCCAACCGCCTGAAGTCGCTCGTGACCGGCTCGGCCGACAAGGCCACCGCCTTCGCCGGCGCGGACTTCGTCATCGAGGCCGTCTTCGAGGAGATGTCGGTCAAGAAGTCGGTCTTCGCCGACGTCGAGAAGGTCGTCTCCTCCGAGTGCATCCTGGCGACCAACACCTCGTCGCTGTCGATCACCGAGATGGCCTCGGAGCTGGAGCACCCCGAGCGGGTCGTGGGCTTCCACTTCTTCAACCCGGTCGCCGTCATGCCCCTGCTCGAGATCGTCAAGGGTGAGAAGACCGACGACGCGACCCTGGCCACGGCGTTCGCCACCGGCAAGGGCCTGAAGAAGACCACCATCCTGGTCTCTGACAGCCCGTCGTTCATCGTGAACCGCCTCCTGGGTCGCTTCCTGGGTGAGGTCGCCAAGGCGGTCGACGCCGGCACCCCGATCGAGACCGCGGACGCCGCGTTCGCCGGTGTCGCACCGATGCCGCCGTTCATGCTGCTCGGCCTGGTCGGCCCGGCGATCGCACTCCACAACAACGAGACCCTGGTCAAGGCCTTCCCCGACCGGTTCTACGTCTCGCCGCTGCTGGTGAAGGTCGTCGAGGAGAAGATCTCCTCGTTCTACCTGCCCGACCTGACCATCGACCCGAAGGTCAAGGCCCTGCAGGTCGCCCCGGCCGAGCCGGTCGTGCTGACTGCGGAGGAGCTTCGGGAGAAGGCCCTCTCCGGCCTGGCCGAGGAGGTCAAGCTGATGCTCGACGAGGGTGTCGCGGTCGCGGCCGAGGACATCGACCTCGCCATGATCACCGGTGCCGGCTTCTCGTTCTGGAACGGTGGCCTCACCATGCTTCTCGACTCCTCCGGAATCGCCGAGAAGGTCAACGGCAAGCGGTTCCACTGATCACTGACCTGATCACGCTGCACCCCCGAGGGCGTCCGACCACCAGGTCGGGCGCCCTCCGGCCATTTGTCAGCTCATCAGCCCCACCAACTCCCCCGGGACCTGAGAAGGTGGCCGGGCCCGCAGACCCAGTCCGAACCGAATGAGCACCCGGTCGCGTCGGTAGGGACATGAGAAGAGATCGCAGCGTGGACAACGACTCGTGCACAGGAGGTGGGGCGCATGGCTCACCGTGACCACGACGACGAGTTCGCGGAGTTCGTCGTCCTGCGCTCGCCCGCCCTGCACCGCACGGCCTACCTCATGGTCGGTGACCGGGGCCTCGCCCAGGACCTGCTCCAGGAGGCGCTGACCAAGACGTACGTCGCATGGCCGCGCCTGCGGGACCGCAGCAAGGCGGAGGCGTACGCCCGCAAGGCGGTCACCACGACGGCGATCGGTTGGTACCGGCGTCGCCAGTGGTCCTCCGAGCGGGCCGCCGAGCGGCTCCCCGACTCGCCTGAGCCCGGCCACGAGGACCGCGTCGCCGACCAGGAGTGGCTCTGGCAGGCGCTCCAGGCCCTGCCCCCGCGGCAGCGCGCCGCGCTGGTCTGCCGCTTCTACGACGACCTCTCCGAGGCCGACACCGCCGCCGTCATGGGCTGCGCTCCGGGCACCGTGAAGAGCCAGGTCTCGGCCGGGCTGAATCGCCTGCGCCGTGAGCTCCGATCGTCCGGCCACACCTCACCGACCACGACCACCCTGCTGGAGGCACTGTCATGAACCAGCCTGTCCGCGACCTGCTGCACGAACGAGCCGACCGGCTCGAAGCTCCCCTCGTCGACGTCTCCTCCATCATCGACGACGGCTCCCGCCTTCGCCGCCGGCGCCGCGCCCGCACTGCCGGGGGCGTGGGGGTCCTTGCCGCCTGCGCCGTCCTCGGGGCCGCGGCCCTGCCGGGGCTCCTGCCCTCGACCGAGACGGCCGCCACGGAGTTCTCCTTCGCGAACGCCTTCGCCGACCTCGACCCGGCCTACGCCGTGGGCTCCAGCATCCACCTGGCCGGGGAGGAGTTCACCGTCCCCACCCCCGTCCTGGCGATGGTCCAGACGACCGACGGCATTGTCTACAGCGACCGCCAGGGCCAGGTGTGGTCGGCCTCCGGCGACGAACCCGCTGTCCAGGTCGGCAGCACCGACCGGAAGGGGCCACGTCTCGTGTCGGAGGGCTCGAGAGCGGCCTGGGCCGAACCCGCTGCGGGCGGGGTCGAGTTCGTGGTCCTCGACCAGCAGTCGGGGTCGACGGCCCGGCCGCTCGCCACGGACAGCCGGGTCGGCGACCCGGAGGTGCTCGCCCTGGACGGCGACGACCTCTACCTGCGTGACGACCGCGGGTTGGTGCGCGTGGGCCTGGCCGACGACAGCGCCGAGGTGCTCTCCCCGTGGCTCGGGGACCTCGAGGTGACGGACGTCGAGGAGGGGCTGATCGCCCACACGGTGCCCCCGGGGTCTCGCGCAAGGTCGCTGAACGGCTTCGTGGGGCCGTCGGTGGGCGGCGGAACCCGGCTGGACTCTGCCTGGACGATGCTGGACCTCTCCGATGACGGTCGGTTCCTCCTGGGCGAGACGGAGCCGGACACCTTCGCCGTCTTCGACGTCGCCGCGGGCACCGCCGAGCCGATCACCTCGCCGGGCCACGAGTTCCTCATCGGTTATCGCTGGCTCGACCAGGACACCTACCTGGCGCTGGGCATGAACCGTCCGTGGAACACGACTCCCGTCGACCTGCTCCGCTGTGACATCGGCACGGGCTGCGAGATCACTGCGGAGGCCATCGGGACGGTCAAGGACGGCTTGACCCTCCCCTTCGGTGAGTCGATGGACGGCTGAGCCAGACGTCGCCTCAGGCGGTCGGGACCGTGCCGGTCCCGGCCGCCTGCTGCTGCCCCAGACGCGAGTGACGACGCCCGTAGGCGAAGTAGACGACGACGCCGACGGCCATCCAGGCGAGGAAGCGGAGCCACGTGTCCCCGACGAGGTTGAGCATCAGGTAGAACGACAGGAGCACCGAGAGCGGGGCGACGACGCCAGCCGCAGGCACACGGAAGCCGCGCTGCAGGTCCGGTCGCGTCCGCCGCAGCACGAGCACGCCGACGGCGACCAGGATGAAGGCGAAGAGCGTGCCGATGCTGACCAGGTGGCCGAGTGTCTCGAAGTCGACGAACCCGGCGAGCAGGGCCACACCGGCACCGCTGATGACCGTGATCCGCGAGGGCGTCCGGTAGTCGGGGTGCACCTTCGCCAGCCAGCGCGGCAGCAGGCCGTCGCGGGCCATTGCGAAACCGACCCGGGTCTGCCCCATCACCAAGGTCATCGTCACCACTGTGAGGCCGATGGTGGCACCGACAGCGATCACGTCACCGACCCAGTCCTGCCCGACCACCCGGAAGGCCGTGGCGAGCGGGGCCGAGTCCTCGGGGTCGATGTCGGTGTAGCTCTGCATCCCGGTGACGACCAGGCTCACCGCGACGTAGAGCGAGGTGACGATCGCGAGCGAGAAGAGGATGCCGCGCGGCACGTCGCGCTGCGGGTTGCGGGTCTCCTCCGCAACCGTGGCGACCACGTCGAAGCCGAGGAAGGCGAAGAAGACGACGGCGGCGCCCGCCATCACGCCGGCCCAGCCGAACACGGCCGGCTCCAGGCCGAAGAGCGTCGTCACCAGCGGCGAGGTGCCGAAGGAGGCGTCCCCCGCGGGCACGCTCTCGCTCTCCGGCACGAACGGCACCCAGTTGGCAACCCTGACGTAGCTCAGCCCGAGCACGATGACCAGCGCGACCACCGCCAGCTTGATCGCGGTGACCACCTGGTTGACGATGCTGGCCAGCTTGATGCCACGGGCCAGGACGGCTGTCACGAGCAGCGCGATGACCATCGCCGGGAGGTTGACGACACCGTCGGTGGCCGAACCCAGCGCGACCGGCACCTCGAACGGCGTGCCCGCCAGGAGGCTCTGCAGATAGCCCGAGAAGCTCGAGGCCAGCGCCGCGCCCCCGACGGTGAACTCCAGCACGAGGTCCCAGCCGATGAGCCAGGCCACGAACTCGCCGAACGTCGCGTAGGAGAACGTGTACGCACTGCCCGCCACCGGCACGGTCGACGCGAACTCGGCGTAGCAGAGTGCCGCCAGGGCGCACGCCAGACCCGCCACGAGGAACGACACCGAGATGGCCGGCCCTGAGTTCTGGGCCGCGACCGTGCCCGTGTAGACGAAGATCCCGGCGCCGACGATCACGCCCACGCCAAAGATCGTCAGGTCGAGGGCGGTGAGGTTCTTCCGCAACCGGTGCTCCGGCTCATCGGTCTCGGCGATGGACTGCTCGACGCTCTTGGTGCGGAAGAGACTCATGGAAGGAGAAAGTACGCGGGTTCCGGGGCCGACTGAGAATCCTCTCGGAGGGCGCCGTGACGACCTCAGGCGTTGGGGGTCAGTGCCTCGTCATGCCCGTGCTGGACGGCCGAGACGTCCTCGACGATCGAGCGCGCCAACGACTGGGCGTCCAGTCCGGCGCGGGTCAGGATGACCGGACGCTTCGCGTGCTCCAGGAACTCCTGCGGGATGCCGTGCAGGCGCACCGGCGTGGTCACGCCCTCGGCGTTGAGCGTCTGCAGGAGCACCGAACCACAGCCGCCGACGATTCCGTTGTCCTCGACGCTGACCACGAGACGGTGCTCGCGCGCCGCCTCGACGACGGCCGGGTCAACGGGCTTGACCCACCGCGGGTCGACGACGGTGACGCCGATGCCCTGCGCCACCAGACGGTCGGCGACCTCCAGCGCGGTGGAGACCATGGAACCCACGGCCACGAGCAGCACGTCCTTCTCGCCCTCGCGCACCATGACGTCGGCGCCTCCCATGCGACCGACCGCCTCCATGTCCTCGGGCGGCGGGCCCTTGGGGAAGCGCACCACGGTCGGGGCGTCGTCGACCAGCACGGCCTCATCGAGGAGCTCGGCCAAGCGCGCGGCATCGCGCGGGGCGGCCAGGCGCAGACCGGGGACGACCTGCAGGATCGACATGTCCCACATGCCGTTGTGGCTCGCGCCGTCGTCGCCGGTGACGCCGGAGCGGTCGAGCACGAAGGTCACGCCGCACTTGTGCAGCGCCACGTCCATCAGGACCTGGTCGAAGGCACGGTTGAGGAAGGTGGCGTAGACCGCGAAGACCGGGTGCAGCCCGCCCATGGCCAGGCCCGCGGCCGAGGTCACCGCGTGCTGCTCGGCGATGCCCACGTCGAACGTACGCCCCGGGAAGCGGCGCTGGAACTCGTCCAGGCCCACGGGGTGCATCATCGCCGCGGTCAGGGCGACCACGTCCTGGCGCCGCTCGCCCAGCCGCACCACGGCGTCGGAGAAGTGGTCGGTCCAGATGCGGCCCTTCGGCTTCTCGGCACCGTTCTGCACGTCGAAGGGGCCGGGCGCGTGGAACTGGTCGGCCTCGTGACGCTCGGCCGGGTCGTAGCCGAAGCCCTTGCGGGTGATGGCGTGCACGATCACCGGACCACCGAACTTCTTGGCCTGCGTGAGCACCTCCTCCATCGCCGCGCGGTCGTGCCCGTCGACGGGTCCGACGTACTTCAGGCCCAGGTCCTCGAAGAGGCCCTGAGGAGCAAGGGCGTCCTTCATGCCCTTCTTCATCGCGTGCAGCGTGTCGTAGGCAGCCCCGCCGACGCCCGGCACCTGGTTGAGCCGCTTCTTCACCAGGTCGAGGACCTGCTCGTAGCGCGGGTTGGTGCGCAGGCGGGTCAGCGCGGTGGCCAGGCCCCCGATGGTGGGCGTGTAGGAGCGCTCGTTGTCGTTGACGACGATGACGAGCTTGGAATCACGCGCGATGGCGATGTTGTTCAACGCCTCCCACGCCATGCCGCCGGTCAGCGCACCGTCACCGATGACCGCGACGACGTGGCGGTCCTCGCCGCGGATCGCGTACGCCTTGGCGAGGCCGTCGGCATAGCTGAGGCTGGTCGAGGCGTGGGAGTTCTCGACGATGTCGTGCTCGGACTCCGTCTGGCTGGGGTAGCCGGAGAGGCCGCCCTCCTGGCGCAGGGTGGAGAACTGGTCGGCCCGCCCGGTGACGAGCTTGTGCACGTAGGACTGGTGGCCGGTGTCGAGGACGACCCGGTCACGCGGGGAGTCGAAGACCCGATGGACCGCCAGCGTGAGCTCGACGACGCCGAGGTTGGGACCGAGGTGACCCCCGGTCCTGGCGCAGGTGCTGATCAGGACGTCGCGGATCTCGGCCGCCAGGTCGCTGAGCTGGTCGTCGCTGAGGCCTCGCAGGTCGCGTGGCGTGGCGATCGAGTCCAGAAGCCCCATGGTCCTCCGCTTTCCGGTGTGGGTCAGTGACGTCCGCAGGCCCTGCGCCAAGTGCGCGCAGGGCCACAACGCGGAGTCAGTCAGTCTAGGCGATCAGGCCTGAGGGACGTCAGCCAGCGGGCTCGGCGGCCGTGCACACGCAGGCCCGGTTGCCCTCGACGTCCTCGAGCACGACGTAGGAGGGGGCGTGCTCGTCGGAGACGATCCGCCCGCCGGACTCGAGCACCGCGGCGATGCGCGCCTCGGCCTGGTCGACCGGCACCGTCACGTCGAGGTGGAACCGCTGGCGTGGTTCCTCGGCGCCGCTGCGCTGGAACCAGAGGGAGGGCAGGTCGGAGTCGTCGTCACGCAGGTCGCCGTCGCCCGGCGAGGGATCGATCCCGAGGAGCGCGGCCCAGAACGGCCGCACCGCGGACGGGTCAGGGGTGTCGAGCGCGACCTCGACCACCGACAGCGCCTCCGGCGTGGCCCGGACCCCGGCCGCGGCAGCCAGCTCGGAGGTGCGACGTGCCAGACGTACGTCGCGCCCGGTCACCCCGCGTACGTCGTGGCTCCACAACCGGACGTTCAGGTGGCCCCACCGGAGGTCGAGGTCGGGATGGTGGTCCATCTCCTCGGCCACCTCGCCGATGGCGTTGACCAGCGCCAGGCCGGCAGCGAACCCGCCTGTGCGGTAACGGGTCTGCAGCGCCCCCTGCAACAACCTCCAGTCCGTCAGCCCGGCCTCAGCGACCTGGGCCTCACTCAACGCACTCATACGTCCTCCTGCGAGCAGTGCACCCCTCCGTGGCGGTACGCACGGACGGGCGGGGCTCAGCGGCCCTTGACGTCGACAGCGGCCGCCGCTGCGGTCGCCACCGCGGTCACGACGCCGACCGAGGGCCAGGCGCCGATCTTCTTGGCCAACGGGTGCGAGGCCCCGAAGGCTCCGACGTAGACGGCGGTCAGCGCCGTGGCGCCGACCGGTCCGACCTGCTGGGCCCACTGCTTCGCTGCGAGCCCACCGGCGACGGCCAGCACGGCTCCGCCGAGGGGGCGCTTCCCGGAGAAGCGGGCGGCGGAGTAGCCGCCCACCAGACCGACGGCGACCAGGGCTGCAGTGGGGATCCTCATGCGTTCCACACTACGCCGAGGCACGAGTCGCGAGATGGGCCGGCAGGATCTGCGCTGCCGCCCGCGTCAACGGCAGCTCGAGTGCCTCGCGCTCGTCGACGAAGACGATGCGCCGTCCTTCACGGCACTCCACGTCGGCGTCGGAGAGGTCGACGTCGGCGGCGAAGACCTCCATCCGGTCCCAGGTGCCGTGACTGGCACGGTGGTCGACGACGAAGGCGCGCCATCTGCGCAGGGCCCCGGTCGGCAGCACCAGGCCGGTCTCCTCGGCCAGCTCGCGGGGAGCCGCCTGGGCGAAGGTCTCCCCCGGCTCGACGTGGCCTCCGGGCAGCCCCCACCGCTCCGGGTCGATCGGGGCGTGCTCGTCGCGCTCCTGCAGCAGCAGCTGTCCGGCACGGTTGCGCAGCAGCACCCCGGCGAACCTGCGCTCCCCCAAGCGGGGTGGATGGTCCGCGATCCACGGCCGCAGCAGCCCCAGGACGTCGACGGCACAGTCGACGACGTCGACACCCGCGAGGTCGTCGGGGTCGCGGAAGAGCATCTGTACGCCCTCGTGGCACGCCACGTCGTGCTGGCCGAGGTCGGTGCGCGCGGCGAAGAACTCCCACTGCCACTCCCCCACCCCGGGCTCGACCAGGTGCTGGAGGCCCAGGCTCGTCAGGTCGGCGGCGTCGACGTGGACGCCGGTCTCCTCGGCCAGCTCACGGACGGCACACTCGACGCTGCTCTCCCCGGGCTCCCGGCGACCGCCCGGGAAGCACCACTGGTGGGGCCAGCGGTCGGTCGAGCCGTCGCGCTCCTGCATGAGCACGAAGCCCCGCGGATCGACGAGAGCGATGCAGGCGAAGTCGACCATGGCCCGAACCTAGCGCGCCCTCAGAGCCGGGCGACGTAACGGCGTCCGCGCAACGCCTCCTCCACCAGGCCCGCGGCCCGGCGCACCGTCGCGAGGCGGGCGTCCTCGAGCAGGAAGGTCTGCACCGCCGCCTCCACCACCGCGTCGGTGGCGACGTCACGCAGGTCCATCCGGATGCCGCTCAGCCCCCGCCGCACCGCAGCCTGGTCGGCCTCGACGTGGATGACCGCGAAGCGGGCCAGCACGACGGGGTGGCGCCGCAGTCCTTGGTAACGGCGGTACTCCGGGGGGCAGAGGTCTAGCAGCCACGAGACCGCGGTGGCCTCCCAGTCGGGCGCGTCAGGAGGCCTGACCTCAGGGGGCCAGCCGGGCGGAGCAACATGACGCGACACTCCCCCATTGTAGTCGAACACCTGTTCGAACAGGTGCGCAGGGAGAAAACACTCTTCGTCCTGCGGACTCGTCGGCCAGGTCCGTCGGCCCGTCAGTCCAGGTGGGACTCCAAGCGCTGGACCTTCGCCTCGATCTCGCCGGAGTCGTGCTGTCGTCTGAACCCTCCTCCTCCATCGCGTCCACTCCCTATGGCGCCCACCAGAGAGAAGTCTGGAGTTGCCTCCCCTCCTGCCGGAACGCCGCCATACGGTTATGGCATGAGCGAAGCGTCATGGGCCGTTGTGGGCGTGATCGTGGGCTCGATCCTGCCCTTTCTGACGGGCCTATTGAGTGAGCGACGAGCGGACAAGAGAGCCAGCGACGATCGGCAGGAGCGGCGCGAGGATCGACTTTTCGATGCCCGCCGAGCGGCATTCGAGAAGTATCAGTCGATCGCTAGGTCGCTCCTCGATCAGGCTTGGGAGGCGCATGCCGGACTCTCAGAGGCTCCGCCACTCGATTACAACTTCACCGATCCGCTAGTCGAAGCCCTCGGCGCCGTTCGCCTCTATGCGTCCGGTGACACGGTCAAGGCGGCGGAGGCTCTCCTGCACGCGGTCAGGGACTATGCGACAGGTGACGTCGCAGACGCCCCCGATCCCGCAATCCAGAATTCCGCATTTGCCCACGTCGACGCTGCAATAGAGATGTTCTCGGCAACGGCCCGAGCCGACCTAGGAGCAACGCGAACGTGACCGTGAGACGACTGAGCACCTCGGCAGTCTGGCGAGGCCGAAGAAACTAGTCGTGGCAGGCACGCGACGTCCGATGCCTGACGCTAGTCCAGTTCATCACTGAACAACGTTGAACCTTCTTCGGGGCTTCTCAGTCGCGAAGGAGCGCGAGGAGATCGCCGAGTGAGCCGATTGCGATAAAGGCTGAGTCGTCGTCGCGGCCGGGCGCCGGTCCCCAGAGGCACACGCCGCCGAGCGACTCCCCGGCGTCGATCCGCCGGGCCACGGTCGCCGCCTTACCGCGCTGGACGTAGGCGAAAGGCTTCCGGGCTCCTGGTCCGTGCAGCGCGACGGCGTTGCGGTCGTGCGGGTTGTCGGGCTCCCGCCGCAACTCCACCGGGCGACCCTTCCGAAGGTCAGCGGTCCTGAACGTGGGCGCGAAGAACGTCGCTCCCCTGGCGTAGGTCGTGACTAGCCCGACCGCCCGCAGGCCCGACCCCTTCGGGTTGACGAGGTCGCCACCCTCGATGAGGCGGAGCGAGAGCCGGTCCCCGGCGTCCACGAGTCGCAACGCCGGTAGGCCATCGGCGCCGCGCACCACGCGAGCGGCCTCGGACTCCTTCGGCAGGTAGTCCGCCCTCACCGGATAGCCACGCGGCGGGCGCGCCTTGGGCCACCCCTCCGCGTTGCGGCGTGCGAGCGCGTCGAGGAAGACCTGCCACTCGTCGGCGCTCAGAACGTGCCCTCCACATGGGACTCGTTCGCGTTGTGAGGCTCGTCGAATGCGAGGACCGCCGTCCACTTCCCGGCGCTAGCCACCTCGTCCCCAGCCGGGAACACGGCTGTCCACTTGTTCCCGACCCGCTGCGGCGTCACGTGATCGACGTAGTAGTTCATCCGGGCGACGTAGTCGAAGTAGAACCGCTCCTCGACCTTGCCCCCGCGGAAGCGGAAGCCGAACTGATGACTCGGGCCGTCCGGGCCTCCGATCACGTCGAACGAAAGGAGCCACGGGGTCGAAGTGGCTTCGAGGTCTCCTTCGACCGTCCAGGAAAGCACGACCTCGTCGGGACGGCGGATCAGGTTGGCGTCGGTAAGGCGAGTCATGGACTCATGATCTCCACCCAGGCCGCCGGTCGCTAGTGGCCGCGCCGAGGCGACGCTGCCTCTACGCTGGCGCCATGCCACTCGCGCCACTCACCACAACCCCCTGGTGGGGAGCGCCTGTTATCGCCGCGGCGGCCGCGCTGAGCGGGGTCTCCCTGACCCTCTTGGGTGCTCATTTGCGGGCGCGCCTTGACCTGAAGCGAAAGGATCAGGCGCGCTGGGATGACCTGATCCTCGACGTCGCGACAAGGCTCCTAACGCTGACGAGCGAACTCGCCGAGTCTGGTCGCGTCGGCTATCCCCGCTACATCGAGGACCGCCGCGAGCGCATCGAGGCTCACATCACGACATCTGACGCGATCAACGAGACCCTCGCCCGCTTCCGCCTAGTTGCGTCAGCAGACTTGCGGAACGCCGCCTTCCATCTCTACGGCGCCGCCATGAGGGAAGAACTGGGGGTCACTGAAACGCCCCCGGGGGAACCGGAGTCGTACACAGACGCCCAGGCTGCCTTCGTCGCCGCCGTTCGGCGTGAGGTGCGGGCGAACAGTTAGACGCCCTGGCGAAGTCGCAATCCGACCCAAGCCTGGCTGCAGGACATCGCACACCCGCTTGGGCGCCTACTTCTACTTGTCTCCGAGCACTGACTCGACACGCGCCACCTTGGCGTCGAGTTCGCCCTCGTATCCCGGACGAATGTCGGCCTTTAGGACAAGCGAGACGCGGGAGCCGAACGGCGCGACAGCCTCAGTAGCGCGCTTCACCACGTCCATCACCGTTTCCCAGTCCGGCCCTTCAATCGTCGTGAACATCGCGTCAGTCCGGTTCGGCAGTCCCGACTCGCGCACGACCTTGACCGCCGCCGCCACGGCATCCGACACCGAAGCGTCCTCTCGTCCCGTTCCGTTCGGCGCAACCGAGAACGCAACCAGCATCAGGCAATCTCCTTCAGGTAGGTGGGGGCAGTCGTCGCCATGTTCCTTTTCTTGACCCACTCCCCCTCGATGTTGGTGAACATCGCGTTCGTCTCGTGGGGCAGGCCGGAGTCCCGGATCACCCGGACGGCCTCGGCGACACCTGCCGCGACCCCGCCGGTCTCGTCGGCTCCGGAAGGACTGATGCTGATGGCGACGATCATGGAGTCAGGCTAGCCGCGGGCGCCGTCTGCGACTCGGAAGCGTCGGTGCCCAGGAGCGTACGCAGCTTCGCGAGGCCCGCGTGCGCCTGCGACTTCACGGTCCCCACGCTGCACCCCAGCGTCTCCGCGACCTCACGCTCGGGGCGGTCCTCCACGTAGCGCAGGACGACGACGGCCCGTTGCCGCGGCGGCAGGCCGGCCAACGCCGCCCGCAGCTCCTCGCGTCCTTCCACGTCCGCGTCGTGCACGGCCGTCTCCGGCAACCGGGCCACGGACGTCTCCGCGACTCGACGCCGCCGCCACCGCGAGATGTTCGTGCGCACCATGACGGTGCGGACGTATGCCTCGGGGTTGCCCTCGATCCGCGACCACGCGGGCACGCAACGCGCCAACGCCTCCTGGACGAGGTCCTCGGCCGCGTGCTCGTCGGCGACCAGCAGCCGCGCTGTGCGGACCAGCGCAGCGTGGCGCGAGGCGACGAACTCGGTGAACTCCTCAGGGGCGGCCACGGCGCCTCCAGACCAGGAAGGCACCGAGGACGACCACGACGAGCCCACCGGCCCACAGCGCCACCGCCAGCCGGGGGTCGAGCGGGTCGGGCGGTTGACGACCCTCCACGACCTCGGCCGTCTCCAGCAGGCCGCGGGCGAGCTGCCACGACGAGAGACCCGTCTCGCCGCTCTCGGTGACGACAGGGTGTCGATCACCCGTCGCCGGGTCGACAGCCACGACGCCTGTTCGATCGGGAGCAGTGCCCTCCCCCGCGACGGTCATCATGGCGAGGAGGTCTCCGTCGCGCCAGCCCAGGAGTCCGTACGCCTTCCTGACGCCGGGGATCGCCGTGCGGTCCGCCAGGGCCAAACCCTCGCCCTGGGGCGTCAGTCTGCTCACCCAGACGCGGTTGGGCGTCTGCTGCGACCTCTTCGACCCGATCAGGGCCACCTGCATGTCGGGACCGAGGGCGACGGTGCTGACCTGGCTCGAGCTGACCTCGGCTCCGGCATCCCCCTGCACAGGCGTCCGCTTCCCCTGTCCGGCGTCGAGCATGATCAACCCGGCCTCGCCGTCGGTTCCGAGGAGATCCCCGTCACGAGCGCTCCAGAACTCGACACTCGGGACCTGTCTCCGCCAGGGCCACTTCACCGGCGCACTCTCCCCCGGTCGCCACCACAGGGCTCCCTCGCTGACGGACCCTCCTTGGTCCTCCTCGGGGGCCGAAGCACCCACCGTGAACTGGCCGTAGTCGAAGACCAAGGTGTCCTCGTCCATCCAGAAGAGCGACCAGCCGCGCAGGCCGTGCTCCGTCTCGACGTGGTGGCGGTGCTCCTCACCCGTACGCAGGTCCCTGACCACCACTCCCACCGTGGGTCGCGTCTGCCCGAAGTCGACCTGCGGCTCACCGGCGGGCTCACCGGCGGGCTCACCGGCGAGCCAGTACGCCAGACGCTCACCGTCCGGAGAGAGGGCGACCGCGTCCCCTGCCCGGTCCGGCAGGTCCAAGAAGCCGTACTCGCCGGTGAGAGCAGAGATCCCCACCAGGCCCAGGTCGGTCCCCCGCCACGACCCACGCAAGGCGTCCATCACCGCCACCACGGGTTCATCCGGCAGCGTGCCGAGCCACGGCGACGGCTCGAACAACCGGTCGGGGATGCGCGGGGCGACCTCGTTGGCCGCGGGCCCCGCGTCCGGAGCGCCTGTGTCCATGAACGGCAGGACGGACGTCACGAGCCCCGAAGCGAGGACGACCACGGCGGCGCCGGTCACGGCCGCGAACACCCGCCGACGACGCTGCCAGCGCCGGCCACGCTTCCACAGGTCGTCCGGGCGCGGGGTGGGCGCGGAGACCTCACCGTCGGCGAGCCGGGCGAGCCGGTCCTCCAGGTCACTGCCGGTCATGGGTCCTCCTCGGTGGGTGATGCTCACACACGAGTACGCCCTCACAGGACGGAAGGTTGGGTGGCGGACCGAACTTCTTCCGGCCTGGAGCCGGGAGCACGAACCCCCGCCCCGCACGAGGCGGGACGGGGGTTCGTCAGCGGCTCGGAGGCGTAAGCCCCCGGGACCGGGTCGTGCGGGTCAGCCCTTGAGGAGCTGGCGCAGCACGTACTGCATGATGCCGCCGTTGCGGTAGTAGCTCGCCTCGCCGGGGGTGTCGATGCGCACCTTGCCGTCGAAGGTGACGACCTGGCCGTCGGCCTTGGTCGCGGTGACCTTGACGGTCTTCGGGATGCGACCCTCGTTGAGCTCGGTGATGCCGGAGAACGCGAAGGTCTCCTCGCCGGTCAGGCCCAAGGAGTCAGCACTCTCGCCTTCGGGGAACTGCAGCGGGATGACGCCCATGCCGATCAGGTTCGAGCGGTGGATGCGCTCGTACGACTCGGCGATGACGGCCTTGACGCCCAGCAGCGAGGTGCCCTTGGCCGCCCAGTCACGCGACGAGCCGGAACCGTACTCCTTGCCGGCCAGGACGACCAGCGGGATGCCGGCCTCCTGGTAGTTGACCGACGCGTCGTAGACGCTGGTGACGGGGGCGTCGTCGACGGTGAAGTCACGGGTGAACCCGCCCTCGGTGCCCGGCGCCAGCTGGTTGCGCAGGCGGATGTTGGCGAAGGTGCCGCGGATCATGACCTCGTGGTTGCCTCGGCGCGAGCCGTAGGAGTTGAAGTCACGGTGCTGCACGCCGTTGTCGGCGAGGTACTTGCCGGCCGGCGAGTCCTTCTTGATCGCACCGGCGGGCGAGATGTGGTCGGTGGTGACCGAGTCGCCCAGCTTCAGCAGGACACGAGCGCCCTCGATGTCGGTGACCGGCTCCGGCTCCTGGGCCATGCCCTCGAAGTAGGGAGCCTTGCGCACGTAGGTCGAGTCCTCGTCCCACGCGAAGGTGTTGCCCTCCGGGGTGGGCAGCGAACGCCAGCGCTCGTCACCGGCGAAGACGTCGGCGTAGGACTCGTCGAACATCTCGGACGTGATGGAGGCAGCGATCGTCTCCTCCACCTCGGACGGCGACGGCCAGATGTCCTTGAGGTAGACGTCGTTGCCCTCGGTGTCCTGACCCAGCGGGTCGTCGAAGAGGTCGACGTCCATGGAGCCGGCCAGGGCGTAGGCCACCACCAGCGGCGGGGACGCGAGGTAGTTCATCTTCACGTCGGGGTTGATGCGGCCCTCGAAGTTGCGGTTGCCGGAGAGGACCGACGTCACGGCCAGGTCCTTCTCGTTCACCGCGGCGGAGACCTCGGGGATGAGCGGGCCGGAGTTGCCGATGCAGGTGGTGCAGCCGTAGCCGACGAGGTTGAAGCCGAGCTTGTCGAGGTACGGCGTCAGGCCGGACTTCTCGTAGTAGTCGCTGACCACCTTGGAGCCGGGAGCCAGGGTCGTCTTGACCCAGGGCTTGGCGGTCAGGCCCTTCTCGACGGCCTTCTTGGCCAGCAGCGCCGCCCCGATCATCACGCTCGGGTTGGAGGTGTTGGTGCAGGAGGTGATCGCCGCGATGGTGACGGCACCGTGGTCGAGCGTGAACTGCGTGCCGTCCGCGAGGGTGACCTCGACCGGGTCGCTGGGGCGGCCGCCGTCGACCGGGGCCAGGTTGAGGTAGTCACGCCCGGCGGTCTGGCCGTGCACGTCCTCGTGAGCAGCCGGCACGTCGGAGGCCGGGAAGGTCTCCTCGAGGGCCTCGTCGTAGGCACCGGTGATGGTCTCCGCGTCGTCGTCCACGAAGGCGCTCAACGCGCCCCGGAAGGACTGCTTGGCGTCGGTGACCTGGATGCGGTCCTGCGGACGCTTCGGGCCGGCGATGGACGGGACGACCGTGGAGACGTCGAGCTCGAGGGTCTCGGAGAAGCGCGGCTCGGCCGACGGGTCGTGCCACAGGCCCTGCTCCTTGGCGTACGCCTCGACGAGCGCGAGCTGCTCCTCGGAACGGCCGGTGAGGCGCAGGTACTTGACGGTCTCCTCGTCGATCGGGAACACCGCGATGGTGGAGCCGAACTCGGGGCTCATGTTGCCGATCGTGGCGCGGTTGGCCAGCGGCAGCGCGGAGACGCCGGGGCCGTAGAACTCGACGAACTTGCCGACCACACCGTGCTCGCGCAGCATCTCGGTGATGGTGAGCACCAGGTCGGTGGCGGTGGCGCCCTCGGGCAGGTCGCCCGACAGCTTGAAGCCCACGACGCGCGGGATCAGCATGGAGACCGGCTGACCGAGCATGGCGGCCTCGGCCTCGATGCCGCCCACACCCCAGCCGACGACGCCGATGCCGTTGACCATGGTGGTGTGGGAGTCGGTGCCGACGCAGGTGTCGGGGTAGGCCTGGAGCTCGCCGTCGACCTCACGGGTGAAGACGGTGCGGGCGAGGTGCTCGATGTTGACCTGGTGGACGATGCCGGTGCCGGGCGGGACGACCTTGAAGTCGTCGAAGGCACCCTGGCCCCAGCGCAGGAACTGGTAGCGCTCGCGGTTGCGCTCGTACTCGATCTCGACGTTGCGCTCGAAGGCCTCGGGGGTGCCGAAGACGTCGGCGATCACGGAGTGGTCGATGACCATCTCGGCGGGCGCCAGCGGGTTGATCTTGGAGGGGTCGCCGCCCAGGTCGGCCATCGCCTCACGCATGGTGGCGAGGTCGACCACGCACGGCACACCGGTGAAGTCCTGCATGATCACGCGGGCCGGCGTGAACTGGATCTCCTTGTCGGGCTCGGCGTCGGCGTCCCAGCCGGCGAGCGCGCGGATGTCGTCCGCGGTGATGTTGGCGCCGTCCTCGGTGCGCAGCAGGTTCTCGAGGAGCACCTTGAGGGAGAACGGGAGGGTCTCGACGTTGACGTCGTCACCCGTCACCGCGTCGAGACGGAAGATCTCGTAGGACTTCCCGTCCACGTCCAGGGTGCTCTTGGCACCGAAGCTGTCCTGACTGGCCATCAGTCGCATCTCCTCGGAGGGGATTGGGGGTTGTCACGCTCGGACCATCTTGCCGCTGCCTGCAGGCGCGGAGATAGCAAGGCAACCCTTACTTGTCGGGTCGCACCGAGCATGGATATCTCTCGACGTCAAGATACACGATGGGGGGTGAGCCGCTGCCGAGCGGTCAGTCGGCGGGTCAGGATCGGCTGTGGGCGACGTCAGACGTCGTACGCCTCCAACGCCACGATCTGGTCACGGAATGCGGCCAGCGACTCCATCTCGTCGAGGTCGTCGCGCGAGGGCCAGTGGTCCGGATCAGGCGTTGCACGCGGATGGTTGTGCTCCATCTCCTGAAGGGCGGAGATCATCCATGCCCTGCCCTCGGGCGATCCGACCGACAACAGGATCTCGCGAGCGGTCGTGTACTTCTTGTGCAGGCGTTCGGCGGTCTCCGGGTCCGTCTCCGCGAGGGCATCGAGCTCAGCGAGGTTGTGCGCGTTGTCGGCCAGCTTCACGAGCCGACCAAGCGGGTCGAGCGCGGCGCGTCGAATGAGCTGCTCGTACGGTTCACCCTCCCGCTTCGACACCGCGGCGACGGCCCGCACCACAGAGAACGGCACCCCTGCCCGGAGCAGCGTGAACTCGTCCATCTCGGTGTCTTCGATGATGTCGTGCAGGTAGCCCGCCATCTCGGCGTGGTCGCCGAACTTCCTCAGACTCGCCGCAATCGGATCCAGATGCGCCACAAAGTAGTCACGGCCCTGCTTGTCGACCTGGCCGGC
The DNA here is from genome assembly GCF_015070385.1 of Nocardioides malaquae. Taxonomy (GTDB): domain Bacteria; phylum Actinomycetota; class Actinomycetes; order Propionibacteriales; family Nocardioidaceae; genus Nocardioides; species Nocardioides malaquae. Next base: position 96,921 of record NZ_JADCSA010000001.1, read on the forward strand.
GTGAGCCTCGCGGGCCAGGGTGCGAACCCCATCGAGCGTGAGCGTTGATCGCGCCATGGGCGAGTCCTCTCGTCGCTGATGACGGCTGGGCGAACCATCGTCGGCTCAACCGTTCCACAACGGATCGTCGCAGAGCCGTCCGACAAATCCGGCCTTATCCGACAGGACCGGGCGCCGGAGGGCTGGTCGTGCTACGACCGCAGGCGAGAGCCACTTTTCGTCAGTAGCGCGACGCATTCGACATGGTGCGTCATCGGGAAGAGGTCGAAGGCGCGCAGCTCCTGCACGTCGTAGCCGTGCTCGGCGAAGAGCGCGATGTCGCGGGCCAGTGCGGCGGGGTCGCAGGCCACGTACGCAATCGCGCGCGGTGCGCGGTCGACGACCTGCTCCACGACAGCCCGCTTCGCGCCCTCGCGTGGCGGGTCGAGGACGACCAGGTCGAAGGGTTCATCGAAGTCGTGCGCCAGCACGGTGCCCACGTCTCCCGCACGAGTCCGCACCTTTGCCCCGGCGACGTTGCGGGCCGCACGGCGGGCCGCCTCGGCGTCGCCCTCCACCAGGACCACTCGGGCGTCCGGCCCGACCCGCTCGGCCAGGAACCGGGCGAAGAGGCCCACGCCTGCGTAGAGGTCCAGGACCGACTCGCCGGGGCGAGGGTCCAGCATGGCCAGCACCGTGTCGACGAGCACCTGCGGCGCCCCTGGGTGCACCTGCCAGAAGCCACCGGGTGCGACGTCGAACGCGACGCCGTGCACCGTGTGCTCGCTGCCTCCCGGTCGGTGGATCAGGCAGTCGTCCACCTCGATCACGTCGCGCGACCGGAAGCGACGCATCCCCCGTCGCCCCTCGCCCAGCTCGACGAAGCGTCCCCGGGTGCGCCACCGCAGCCCGTCGTCGTCGCCGGGCACCCTCTCGACGACGAGGTCCGAGACCAACGGGTCATCCGGTGGGAGGCGACCCAGCCGGACCAGCTGTTCGCGCACCACGTCGGCCTTGAGCGCCCGCTGACGGGGCAGGGCGACGTGCTGGAAGTCGCAGCCTCCGCAGAGACCGGGGCCGGCGAACGGGCAGGGCGCTGCGACGCGGTCCGCGGAAGCCTCCAAGATCTCGACCGCGTCACCGCGCCAGAAGCGGTCGCCGTCAGTGCCCTCGGTGATCTGGACGACCACGCGCTCGCCGGGCAGGGCGTGGCGCGTGAAGACCACACGCGTGGCCTCGGGGTCCGAGGCGTCCCCCGCCGGCACCCGCACCACGCAGTGACCCCCGTGGGCGACCGGACCGACCACCGCCTCGTGACGCTCCCCCACCCTCGAGCGCCCTCGAGCGCGTCGTTGTCGTGGGTTACGGCTCATCGGCGCACCTGCCTGCCCTCGTCCTCGTCGACCACCCGGCCGCGACGCAGGTCACCAGCCTTGACCCGGTCCTGCTCGCGGGCCACTCGCTCCCGCGCCACCTGGGACGACTCGAGCTGGTAGGGCACCGACGTCACCATGACCCCGGGCGCGAAGAGCAGCCGACCCTTGAGGCGCAGCGCACTCTGGTTGTGCAGCAGCTGCTCCCACCAGCGCCCGACGACGTACTCGGGGATGTAGACAGCCACCACACCGCGCGGGCTGGCGCGGCGGATCGCCTGCGCGTACTCCACGATGGGCCGCGTCACCTCACGGTAGGGAGAGTGCAGCACCTTCAGCGGCACGTCGAAGTCACGCTCGTCCCAGGCGCGGACGAGCTGCTGGGTGGCAACCCGGTCAGTGTCCACGTAGACCGCCTCGAGCACGTTGGGCCTCGTGGCCTTGGCGAACGCCAGGGCCCGCAACGTGGGCTTGTGCAGCTTGGAGACCAGGACGATCGCGTGGACGCGGGTCGGCATCACGCGGTCCTCCTCGTCGACCGCGAGCTCGAGCGCGACCTCCTCGTAGTGATGGTGCACCCGACGCATCACGAGGAAGAAGAAGCCCATCACCAGCACGGTGATCCAGGCCCCGTAGGTGAACTTGGTGATCAGCACCACGACCAGGACCGCGCCGGTCATCGACATGCCAATGGCGTTGATGGCCCGCGAACGGTGCATCCGGCGACGTTCCGCCGCGTCCTTGGTGAGGCTCAGGTTGCGGGTCCAGTGCCGCACCATGCCGAGCTGGCTCAGGGTGAAGGAGACGAAGACGCCCACGATGTAGAGCTGGATGAGCCTGGTGACCTGCGCGTCGAACGCAATCACGAGGGCCACCGACATCCCGCCGAGGAACACGATGCCGTTGCTGTAGGCCAACCGGTCGCCCCGCGACCCGAGGGCCTTGGGCAGGTAGCCGTCCTCGGCAAGGATCGAGCCGAGCACCGGGAAGCCGTTGAAGGCCGTGTTGGCGGCCAGCGTCAGCACCACTCCGGTGATCATGACCACGAGGTAGAACCCCGGCGGGAAGCCCTCGAACACCCCGCGTGCGATCTGGGCGAGGAGCGCGTGCTGCTCGGCCACAGGGTTGCCCGCGCCGTCCACCAACCGGTCGAACTGGAAGGGGTCGACCATCCGTACGTCCATCTGCTGGGCCAGCACGATGACGCTCATCATCATCGTCACCGCGATGGCGCCCAGCAGCGCCAGGGTCGTGGCCGCGTTGGCGCTCTTGGGCTTGCGGAAGGCGGGAACGCCGTTGGAGATCGCCTCCACACCCGTCAGCGCCGCGCACCCGGACGAGAAGGCCCGGGCCAGCAGGAGGAGCAGCGCCACGGTGGTCAGCTCGCCGTCGTAGCCCGGGGCCTCCAGGATCTCCAGACCCGCGCTCTCGGCGCGCGGCAGGGTGCCCTGGGCGAGTCGGAACAGCCCGTAGGCGCACATGCCGAGTACCGAGGCCATGAAGAGGTAGGTCGGCACCGCCAGGTAGAGGCCCGACTCCCGCACGCCCCGCAGGTTGAGCGCAGCCAGGAGCCCGATCAGCAGGACCGCGAGCACGGTCTCGTGCCCCTGCAGCGCTCCCAGGCCCGAGGAGGCGTAGTGGGCGGCAGCCGAGATGGAGACGGCGACCGTCAGCACGTAGTCGACCAGCAGGGCGCTGGCCACCGTCGTCCCGGCGGTGGGCCCGAGATTGACCTTCGCCACCTCGTAGTCACCCCCGCCCGAGGGGTAGGCGTGGACGGTCTGCCGGTAGGAGGCGATCACCGCCGTCATCATCACCGCCACGGCGAGACCCACCTGCCACGACATGGTGTAGGCCGAGACGCCGGCCAGCGAGAGCATGATGAAGATCTCGTCCGGTGCGTAGGCGACCGAGCTCAGCGCGTCACTGGCGAAGACCGGCAGCGCGATCCGTTTGGAGAGCAGCGTCTCGCCCAGCTGGGAGCTGCGCAGCTTGCGCCCCAGGAGGATCCGCTTCGACACGTCACCGACACCCACGAGGTGAAGGCTAGACCCCCCGAGCGCCTCGCGGTCGGCGGCGTGGCCGCGGGGGTCCGCCATCTCGGTATAGCGTGTGGCCCGTGCACGTCGTGATCATGGGTTGTGGCCGCGTGGGTTCGATGCTGGCGCGCAGCCTGGAGGACCGGAACCACACCGTCTCGGTGATCGACACCGACCCGGAGGCGTTCCGCCGTCTCGGGGCGGACTTCAACGGCGACAAGGTCACCGGCGTCGGCTTCGACCAAGGAGTCCTGGAGAAGGCCGGCATCCGTCGCGCCGACGCCTTCGCCGCCGTCTCCAGCGGCGACAACTCCAACATCATTGCCGCCCGCGTGGCCCGCGAGACCTTCGGCATCGCCCAGGTCGTCGCGCGCATCTACGACCCGGGGCGCGCCGAGGTCTACCAGCGCCTGGGCATCACGACGGTGGCCACGGTGAAGTGGACCTCCGACCAGTTCCTGCGTCGCCTGCTCCCGGCGGGCGCAGAACCCGACTTCCGCGACCCGGCGGGCACCATCCGCCTCGACCAGGTGCCCGTGACGGAGGAGTGGATCGGTCAGCGCACCGTGCACTTCCAGATGCAGACCAGCAGCCGCATCGCGTGGATCGACCGGTTGGGCGAGGGAATGCTGCCGCACCGGGACTCCGTCATCCAGGAGGGCGACGTGCTGCACCTGGTGATGCGCGAGGAGACTGCGGCCGAGACCTACAGGATGATCCAGCAGGGACCGGAGGAGGACTGAGCCGTGCGAGTCGCCATCGCAGGAGCAGGAGCGGTCGGACGGGCCATCGCCCGGGAGCTGATCGAGAACGGTCACGACGTGCTCCTCATCGACCGCAGCGCGAGCGCGGTCAAGCCCGAACGCGTCCCCGAGGCCTCGTGGCTGCTGGCCGACTCCTGCGAGCTCTCGACCCTGGAGGAGGCGAAGCTGGAGACCTGCGACGTCGTCATCGCCGCCACGGGTGACGACAAGGCCAACCTCGTGACGTCGCTGCTGGCCAAGACCGAGTTCGGTGTGCCCCGCACGGTGGGCCGGGTCAACCACCCCGACAACGAGTGGCTCTTCACCGAGGCGTGGGGCGTCGACGTCAACGTCTCCACCCCGCGCATCATGTCGGCCCTCGTCGAGGAGGCGGTCACCGTCGGCGACCTCGTCCGACTGTTCACCTTCCGCCAGGGCGACGCCAACCTGGTGGAGATGACCCTGCCGCCCGACTCCCCCTACGTGGGGCGACCGTCGGGTTTGGTCCCGCTGCCGGAGAACTGCCAGCTCGTCACCATCCTGCGCGACGGACAGGTCTACCCGCCCAGCGGGGAGCAGCCCCTGGAGGCCGGCGACGAGCTGCTCTTCGTCGTGAGCGAGGAGTCGGAGGACGAGCTGCAGGACCTGTTGGCTCCGCGGGTACGCAAGGACTGATCCCCGCTTTTCGGGCTCAGCCTTCCGGGCGGGGCTCCGGAGGCGTCGAGGTCTCGAGCGGGGTGTGGTTGCGGCCCAGCAACCAGACCATCCAGGCCAGCGCGGCGAGCTGCAGGGGCCAGCCCAGACCGATCTTCAGCAAGCCGAGCGTGGCCACCGCAGCATCGGCGTCCATCCCGCCGGAGGTGCCGGCGAGGTAGACGGGCGCCTGGACGACCACCCGCACCACGCAGGGCACGGCCAGGACCCAGGTCAGCGCGGTGGAGAGTCGCACCACGCCGGCGTCACTCCGCCACGCGGTGGGGTCGCCGGTGACGCTGCCGACCATGAAACCGACCAAGGGCCAGCGCACGAGGCAGGTCAGGGCCAGCACGACGGCGTAGGCGCTGTTGTAGAGGATGCCGGGCAGGAAGTACGCCAGTGCCTGCTCCTCCACGCTGCCGCCCGCCGCGGCCGAACGGTTGACGAAGAACCAACCGATCGCGATGCCCACCAGGGCGTTGACGCAGAACTGCACCGACGAGCGCTGCACGACCCGCACCGCGAGCATGAGCACGGCAGCCGCGATCGAGACGACGAGGGCGGCGCGCAGGTCCTTCGCGAGCAACCAGACCGCGGTGAACAGGATGGTGGGCACGGCGGCCTCGACCATGCCGCGTCGTCCGCCGAGCGCCTCCGCGAGCTGGCGGCGTACGAGCGCCTCCACCGTGTCGGCGCTGGCCACGCTGCCCGGGGTGGGGTCGGAGGTGGACTGCTCGTTCACGGCATCAGCTCGTATCGCGGGTTGTAGAGGATGCGACGACCGTCGTGAAGCCCGATACGCCCCGAGGCCGAGAGGGCACGGCCCGCCTCGATGCCGGCGAGGCGACGCCGACCCAGCCAGACGAGCGTCACCGTCGCGGTGCCGTCGTCGAGCTCCGCCTCCAGGGTGGGCACCCCGCCTCGCGGCATGAGCGTGACCGAGCGCAGCGTGCCCTGCAGGGTGACCGGCGTCCGCAACGGCGCCTCGGCGATGGCGAGCTCCCCGGCGCTGCCGTGGGTCCGACGGAGGTCCCGCTGCTCCTGGTCAGCCGTGTCCGCCCAGCGCGAGAGCGCCTGCCGCACGGATCCGCGCACCGACATCGTCAACGGCTCCGGCGAGCCTCGGGCGGGAGAACGAAGGGCAGGGGGCGGCCCACGGGCATGGCCTGGTCTCCGCGACGCACGGCCACCTGGGCGATGGCGTCCTCCCACTCGGCGGCGGACTCCGGGTCCTGCGCCGGTCGCCCGAGCAGGGTCGCGCGCAACATCCACCGTCGTCCGTCGACCCCGATGATCCGTGACACCTGGACCCCGGCGCTGCCGTCGGGCATGGGGGCGGGCACCCGGCAGAGCACCTCGGTGCCGAAGCGGCCCTCGCGCTCGCTGGTGGTGCCGCCCCGGCGGGCGACGTCGGCGGCGATCTGCGGACGGACCTGCTCCCACAGACCCCCGCTGCTCGCGGCCGAGAAGGGCTGCAGCTCCAACGCTCCCTCCTCCGCGACCAGCAGCACCGAGGCGACCTCGTTGGTCGTCTCGTTGACCTGCAGCCGGAGCTCGCGTCCGGGCGACGGGGCGATCAGCAACGACCCCAGGTCGACGCGCTCCACCCCGTCATTCAGCTCTCCCGCGTCGTGAGGGCCGGGCCCGGTGGGCCCGGTCGGCGCCGTCGGCGCGGCGGGGCCCTCGTCGGCGACGTCTGGGGCCGGTGCGGACTTGCGGCGGAACTTCACGCTCTCTGCTTCCTCGGGAGGGTCATGCCTGGACGGCCGGGGTGGAGGCAAAGCCCCCGGTGGAACCGTAACCCCCGACCCCACGGGAGGTCTCCGCGAGCGTGTCGACCTCCACGAAGTGGACACGCTCGAACTTCTGCACGACGAGCTGGGCGATGCGGTCGCCCCGTCGCAGCTCGACGCTCTCGCGGGGGTCATGGTTGATGAGCATGACCTTGACCTCGCCACGGTAGCCCTGGTCGACAGTGCCGGGCGTGTTGACGATCGAGAGACCGTGACGGGCAGCCAGGCCTGAGCGCGGATGCACCAGCGCCACGTGCCCGGGCGGCAGCGCGAGCGCGATCCCGGTGGGGACCAGGGCCCGCTCCCCCGGCTCCAGCGTCACGTCGACGGTCGTGTGCAGGTCGGCGCCGGCGTCACCCGGGTGGGCGTAGGCGGGCAGGGGCAGCTCCGGGTCGATCCGGACCACCTGCACCTCGAGCTCTGCATCGTTCACGGCCCCGACCCTACTCGGCGGGCCGGCGCCCCCTCCCACGTCCGGCCCACCTCGAGCCACCGACTTCGAGCGCTCCGCCTAGGCTTGGGTCGTGGACTACTCCGAGCGACTGCACGTCCCCCTGCGCTGGTGGGTGCAGGGCACCATGCTCGTCGCCAGCTTCTGGTTGGCGTTGGCCGTCTCCATGGACGACTACCTCGCGGTGGTGTGGACACTCACCGCGGCGATGCTGCTGCTGATGGCCGGCGCCTTCACCAGCTACGGTGCGCGGATCCGCGTGAGCGACGGGGTGCTGCACGCCGGGCGGGCCCACATCGCGCTCGCGCACGTCGGCTCGGTCGAGGCGTTGGGGCGCGAGGACACGCGCCGCGTCGCCGGGGTGGACGCCGACGCCCGGGCGTACCTGCTCCTGCGGCCCTACCTCAAGCGCGCGGTGAAGGTCGAGATCACCGACCCCGACGACCCAACCCCCTACTGGTTGCTGCACACCCGCCACCCCCGCGAGCTGGCCGCCGCCCTCGCGGAGTTCACCCCCGTCTCCTCCTGAACCAGGTCCGCGGTCGCTAGGGTGAGTGCCCACCCTGAGGAGGAATGCATGGCATCGGGCTCGAAGATCTGGAACGTGTTCTCGTTGGCCGCCGCCCTGGGCGCGGCCGCCGTCGCCAAGAAGGCCATCGACGGGTCCTGGCGCGCCGCCACGGGCAAGAACCCGCCTGAGAACCCCGCGGACCCGGACGTCGACCTGTGGGAGGCGGTGGCATGGGCCACGGTGAGCGGCACCGCGATCGCGCTGGCCCGCATGCTCGCCACCCGCAAGGCCGCCGGCTACTACGCCCGCTCCACCGGGCACCTCCCGCCGGGCCTGCAGAAGGACTGACGTCGGGCGGGCGCCGACAAGCATGCGCGAAGGCCGTGTCCCTGCGGGGACACGGCCTTCGTGCGCTGATCGACGGTGACGCTGGACGGGCCTGGGCCCGTCACGTCACACGCAGTCGCGGCAGATGATCTTGTCGGCGTCGGCGAGCTGCGAGCGGTGGTGCACCAGGAAGCAGCTCATGCAGGTGAACTCGTCCTCCTGCTTGGGCTTCACCTCGACGGCCAGCTCCTCGTGGGAGAGGTCGGCGCCGGGGAGCTCGAACGACTCGGCCGCCTCGGTCTCGTCCTCGTCGACCTTGCCGGAGTTCTTGTCGTGCCGTCGCGCCTTGAGCTCCTCGATGCTCTCTTCGCTCTGGTCCTCTTCGGTCTTGCGCGGTGCGTCGTAGTCGGTCGCCATCTCTTCTTCCAGTTCCCGAATGTGCCATCGGTGTCCTCGTGCCCTCTCGGCGCGAGGAATTGTGCCCCATCCCACCCCCGGATCCCACACCGGAGGCAGCGTCCTGCCCAACAGGACCGACGCCCGGCGTATTCCACCGCCGCTGGCGGTCCCTCAGGCGAGAAAACCGCAGTCCTGCAGATCTGCGACGAAACCGTCCCACTCTTCGCCCCCGGTGGCAACCACCACCGACTGCTCCGACCAGCCTTCGAGACGTCGACCGAGGTGTCCCGGGAGCAGCGCGAAGCGCCCTCCCGCCTCGGTCAGGACCAGCTGTCCCGCCGCCCAGTCCCAGATGGCCGGGCCCTCCTCGACGTAGGCGTCGGCCCTCCCCTCGGCCAGGTGGCAGAGGTCGAGGGCGCAGGAACCCATGCGCCGGATGTCCCGCACCCGCGGCAGCAGCCGAGCCACGCACTCCCCCTGGTGGGCCCGCACCTCGGCCTGGTAGCCGAACCCGGTCAGCACCAACCGCGCTCCCTGCGCAGCGGGTGGCCGGACCCGGAGCGGCACTCCGTCCTTCGTGGCGCCCTCACCCGTGGCCGCGGCGTACACGTGCCCCGCCGGCACGTCGACCACCGCACCCGCGACGACCGCGCCGTCGACCTCGGCGGCCACCGACACCGCGTACTCCGGGATGCCGTGCAGCAGGTTGACGGTGCCGTCGACGGGGTCGACGATCCATCGGACGCCCGAGGTGCCCCGCACGTCGCCCTCCTCCTCACCCAGCACCCCGTCGTCGGGGCGAGCGGTGAGCAACAGGCGACGGACCAACGCCTCGCTGCGTCGGTCGACCTCGGTCACCACGTCGACCGCGCTGCTCTTCGTGGCGGCCACGACGACGTCGTCGGACGACCGGCGGACCAGGTCGGCAGCGGCGGTCGCCACCTCCACGGCCAGGTCGCGCAGCGCAGCGGGCGTGGTCACGAATCGACGCCGCAGGCTGCGGGACGCGACTCGCGCAGGTTGGCGCAGCAGCCCACCGCGCACAGGTCGGGTCCGGCGGGCAGGTCACCGAGCGCGGCGCGGCGCGGCTGACGGCCGCGTTCCTGCGCCGCCCGCTCCACGAGGAGGTCACGCACCAGGGCCACGAACCGTGGGTCGGTGCCGGGCGTGGAGGCACGGGTGGCCGCCATGCCGAGCTTCGCCGCCGTGGCCATCGCCTCGGTGTCGAGGTCGTAGACGACCTCCATGTGGTCGGAGACGAAGCCGATCGGGACCATCACGACGGCCCGCACCCCCTCGGCGGCGAGCTCCTCCAGACGGTCGTTGACGTCCGGCTCCAGCCACGGCACGTGCGGGGCGCCCGACCGCGAGCAGTAGACGAGCTCGTGGGCGAACTCCCGGCCCGCCGCAGCCTCGACCCGCGAGGCCACCTCCGCCATGACGCTGAGGTGCTGGGCGAGGTAGGCCCCACCGTCACGACCACTGGTGTCGTTCATGGCCGTGGGGATCGAGTGGGTCACGAAGACGAGCTGTGCCTCCTCGCGCAGCTCCTCGGGCAGCCGCGCCAGGGCGTCGAGGGTCGCGTCGACGAAGGGCTCCACGAAGCCGGGGTGGTTGTAGTACTGCCGCAGCCTCTCCAGCCGGGGAGCGTCGGGCACCTCGAGGGCGACGTCGGCCAGGTTCTCCCGGTACTGCCGGCAGGAGGAGTAGGACGAGTAGGCCGACGTGGTGAAGACCGCGGCGCGCTGGACGCCGTCGCGCTTCATCTCCTCCACCGCGTCGCGGAGGTAGGGGTCCCAGTTGCGGTTGCCCCAGTAGACCGGCAGGTCGATGCCGGCGGCCGCGAGGTCGGCGCGGATCTCCTTCAGCAGCGCGCGGTTCTGGTCGTTGATGGGCGAACGTCCGCCGAAACCGAAGTAGTGCTCCCCCACCTCGACGAGGCGCTCGCGCGGGATGCCGCGACCGCGGGTGACGTTCTCCAGGAAAGGCACGACGTCGTCCGGCTTCTCGGGGCCGCCGAAGGAGAGGAGGAGGAGGGCGTCGTAGGGGGCGACGGAGGGGGCCTGGGCAAGCGCTTCGGGGGTGCTCATGGCGCCATCGTAGGCAGTGGGGCCACGCCCGTGACCGGGGAGCGTGCGGGGGCGCGGTCGGTGGCTCCCGGTGCCCTACGATCCCTGCCATGACGGGGGCACACGACGAGGACGCGAGGCAGGGGGCCGCGCAGGGCGAAGCGGTGACGGTCACGCCCGCAGGCGGACGCCTGCGCCTGCTGCGCACCCTCACCCTGAGGCAGACGCTGATCACCCTCGCGACGCTCGTGGTCCTGGTCTCGGGCGCGTTCGGCGGTCTGGCCACAGCCCAGGACGACGACACCGCGCTGCCCGAGGTGGAGCCGGGCGAGGTGTTCGACGCCGCTCCCCTCGAGATCACCGTCGAACGGGCCCGGTGGGTCACCGACCTCGGAGACACCATCGAGGCACCGACGGGGCGCTACGTGGCTGTGATGGCGACGCTCACCAACACCTCTGACCACATGGTGGGGCGCCAGACCCTGCGGAGCGCCGTCGCCCTCACCGACCTGGTCGGCGCCGTCGGCGACGACGGCACGCCCGCCGAGCGCAGCGTCGACGTGCTGCCGACGATCTACGTGCTCGACGACGCGACCGAGCTGACCCAGGCCCCACCCGGACTCACCTATGCGGTGGCCTTCGTGTGGGACCAGGACGACGCGGTCGCCCCGCCCGACTCCGTCTCCTTCGAGCTGCGCGGCCACACCTGGCGGGCGCACAGCGTCGACCAGGTCGAGGACTTCGCCGACATGACGGCCGTCGGCTCCGGCCAGCTCGAGGTCGAGCCCGACCCGCAGCTCGAGGAGGGCTCGTGAGTCGTCTCCGCCCGCTACGGCGACCCACCGCGAAGGGCGTGAGCTCGGGCACCCTGGTCGTGCTCGCCCTCGCCCTCGGGCAGTGGCTCGACACCCAGCTGCCGCAGGCCCCTGACGCCAACCGTCCCTACGAGGTGGAGGGCCAGGTGGGCGAGCGCGTCGACCTGCGCAGCGGTCACCTCGAGGTCACCTCAGTCAATGGCGCCACGGTGGTCGACCTGCAAAGCTCGCTGCGACGCAGCCCCGGCGTCTTCACCGTGGTCGAGCTCACCTGGACCCCCCTCGGGGAGTCGTCGAGCCTGGAGTACGCGGCCCTGCGCGACAACCGCGGCCGGGAGCTGCCGTTCGGTTCCCTCTACGGGCGCAACGTCCTGGACTGTCGCGGCACCGTGACCGGGGTGCCCGTGCGCTGCCTCGCCGTGGTGGAGGCTGACCCCGACACCCTGGCGGGCGCCAGCCTTGCGCTGGCCACGGCTCCGGACGACCTCCGGTGGGACTCGATGGCCGTGGTCGACCTGGGCATCGACGACGCCGACGTCGATCGCTGGCGCGAGCAGGACGAGCCGCTGCCCGCCCCCGCGACCGGCATCGCGCCAGGGGGTGGGCGATGACGACCGACCACCGATCCGACGCACGAGGCAGCAGCACAGCCGGCCCCGACACGTGGTGGCGACGCAACCGCCTGGCCCTGGGACTCCTCCCCGTCGTCACCGTGCTCGCACTCGCGGCGTCGAGCTCGCGGGTGGAACCCTTCTGGTGGGACGCGGGTTTCCACGCCCGGGCAGAGGTCACCGATGCCACGGCCCACCTCGTCGACACCTACGACGACGGCGTGCTCCAGTACTCGATCGAGGCGCGCTACCGTCTCGCCGGCGTCCGGCCCGCCCGCCCCGCGGAGCTCGCGGACTCCCCCCTCCCTGAAGGGCTCGCCGCCTGGGCCGTGACCCTCGAGGTGGAGGCAGACCCGGAGTCGGTGCTCGTCGGCTGCACGGTCGGCCTCGTCGACACGGACGGCGCTCTCTATCGCGCCGACGACGCGGTCCTGCTCGCCGGCACGTCCTGGGGGCAGTCACGGTGCGTGCCCGAGGACGCCCCGGGCCCGCGGTACCGCCCCTTCAGCACGGCGCCGCCGGAGCGCCCGCCAGGCACCCCGCGGCGACCGTCCGACTACACCGTCACGACCGTGGTGGCAACGCCCGAGGACGTGGAGATCGACGCCGTACGCGTGTGGTACGGGCTGCCCAACTACGTCGAACTGCCCGTCGACCGGGTCTCCGACGCCTCCGGGGTCGACTCGTCAGCGGTCCGGAGCGCCAGCCGTTCCTGACGGACCTGGACCTGGTGCACGGCGGCCGCGAGCAGACCGGCCAGGAGGACGTACTCCACGAGGTCGGCCGAGAGCGCGAGCCACGGCACGAACGCGACCATCGTGTCGGCCTCCTGGGGTCCGAGCACGAGTCGCCACAGCTCCCTGACCCCCACGCCGGCCTGGCGGCAGACCACGAAGACGAGGCAGAACATGGCCATCGGCACGATCCCGCCCAGGAGCAGGATCCGGAAGCCGCGCCGAAGCCCCTCGAACCGTGAGGCGAAGTCCTCGGTCACCTCCCCCGCCCACCGACGTACGACGTGGGGGGTCCGCGCGCGCAGCGCCGCGGTCCGGCGCCCGGGACGACGCGGCGGCCGCTCGGGCAGGGCGATGCTGCGCCCGAACACGACCGCCGCGACCGTCAACCAGGCGATGGGCACGAGGACGACGTCGTCGGCGTTGTCGATGAAGGTGCCCACGGCCTGCACGAGGCGCGCGACCGGATCGCCGACCGGACCGAGCAGGTCGATCAGGTCGGCCCATCGGTCCTGCACCCAGCGCACGAAGACACGGTCCTGGACCCAGTCCCAGAGGCGGTCGAGCGCCCCCGCGAAGGCGGCACCCAGGATGAGGATCCAGAGCACCTCGACGTAGGCCGCGACGAAGGCGAGGGGACGGTGCCGGCTGGGCAGCCGGAACCGGTCGAACAGGAAGCGCAGGACGAGCGAGACGAGCACGAGCGCCACCAACACCCACCCGGTGGCGACCGCCGCGCGGTCCAGGTCGGCGACCTCCCCGTAGAAGACCCCCATGTCGCCACGCAGCTCGTCGTGCACCGCCGCGTTGGTGAAGACGAAGAGGTCCTCGTCGAGGTAGCCCTGGGCCGCGTAGACGGTGAGGAAGGGCACCATCACGCTGGCGAGCACGGGCAGCCAGCGGGCACCGCCCGTGGTCCCCGCGGCTGCCTGCGGTGTGGCGCTCAGGTCGGCGCTGCGCGCCACCACCACCAGCATGAGGACGAAGGCGACCACGCTGGACATCGGGGCGAACGGGAGGAGCATGCCGCCCAGGGTGGGGTGCACGGCCGACGCCTCGACCGCCAGCCAGAGGACGCCGTGGCGTCCGGCCGCACCGAGGAGGTACAGCACCGCCAGCACCGGCGCGTGCGCAACGACGAGCCGGAGCCCGTGAGCCACGACCCTGACTGCGTCGGTCAGGACCTGACGTACCTCCCCCATGGCTGCGCCCATGGCCGGCGAGTTTAGGACAGAAGTGACGGGGCCGACCGCGCTGACCAGATCCGCACTACTCTTCGGGACCATGACGACGTGGAGCAACTGGTCAGGCCTCGAGACGGCCGTGGCGCGCCGCACCGAGGAGCCGCGCGACACCGCCGGCGTCGTCGCGGCCGTCGAGCGCGCGCGCACCGAGGGCAGCACCGTCAAGATGGTCGGCTCCGGGCACAGCTTCACCCCCATCGCTGCCCCCGAGCACACCATGCTGCGCCCCGACTCCCTGGCCGGCCTGCTCCGGGTGGACCGTGAGGCCATGACGGTGACGGCGCGCTCCGGCACCCGCCTCAAGCACCTCAACGCCCTGCTGGCCTCGGCGGGCCTCTCGCTGCACAACATGGGCGACATCGCGGAGCAGACGCTGGCAGGCGCGGTCTCGACCGGCACGCACGGCTCGGGCGGCACCGCTGCCGGACTCGCCGCCCAGCTCGACGGATTCACGATGGTGACCGGGACGGGTGAGGTGGTGCACGCGGACCGCACCCAGAACCCCGACCTCTTCGACCTCGGCAGGGTGGGTCTGGGCGCCTTGGGCGTGTTGACGGACGTGACCTTCCGGGTCGAGCCGCTCTTCTGCCTGCGGGCCGAGGAACGTCCGGCATCGTGGTCGGAGCTGCTCGACACCTTCGACGACCTGACCCGCGAGCACCACCACGTCGACGTGCACTGGTTCCCCCACACCGACGGTGCGCTGCTCAAGGCCAACACCCGGGTGACGGACCCGCCCGAGCTGGCCGATCCCCCCTCGGCACTGCGGTCGTGGTGGGACGACGACTTCATCTCCAACACCGTCTTCGGCGCCGTCAGCTGGCTCGGGTCGCGACGCCCCGAGCTCGTCCCGAAGATCAACGGCTTCGCCACCCAGGCGCTCTCCCCCCGCAGCTACACCGACGTCGCACACAGGGTCTTCGTCTCCCCGCGCCGGGTGGTCTTCCGGGAGATGGAGTACGCCCTCCCCCGCGAGGTCGGGCTCGCTGCACTGCGCGAGGTGCGCCGGCTCATCGACGCGAGCGACTGGCGCATCGGCTTCCCGGTGGAGGTCCGCACGGCGCCGGCCGACGACGTGGCGCTCTCCACCGCCCACGAGCGGGACTCGCTCTACCTCGCGTTCCACGTGCACCGCGACGCCGACCACCGTGCGTTCTTCGCCGGCGTCGAGGCAGTGATGCGCGCCCACGGCGGGCGACCCCACTGGGGCAAGCTGCACACGCTGGCAGCCGACGACCTGCGCGAGCTCTACCCCCGCTTCGACGACTTCCTCGCGCTGCGCGATCGCCTGGACCCCGACCGCGTCCTCGCCAACCCCTACCTCCGCCGTGTCCTGGGCGACTGAGTCCCACGGGCCACACCCGTCCCACGGCGGCCGGTGCGGACCCGAGGACGGACCTCCGCACGGCGCACCCTGCGCCACGACCGCGGCTGGCGTAGGCTCGTGCCACGCAGACAACGTCCCGGAACGATCCCGGGCCGCACCAGGAGCAGGAGCACGACGGACGATGGCGCACCTCACGCTCGTCGGACTGAGCGAGGACCGTACGCGGTTGTTGCTGGTCGCTGACGACGGCGCGGAGTTCACCCTCGACGTCGACACCGCGCTGCGCTCCGCCCTGCGAGGCGAGCAACCCCGCCCCGGCCACTTGGAGACCCGTATGGACAGTGCACTTCGCCCGCGCGACATCCAGGCCCGGATCCGCTCCGGTGAGACCCCGGAGGCCGTGGCCGAGGCCGCCCACACCAGCGTCGACAAGATCATGCCGTACGCCGCTCCGGTGCTGGCCGAGCGCGCCCACGTGGCCCAGCGTGCCCAGCGCTCCTCCGTCCGGCGCCGCGCAGGCGAGGGCACGGGGTCCCTGGGCGGTGGCCGCACGCTCGAGGAAGCCGTCAGCCAGCACCTGCGCAGCCGCGACGTCGACCCCGAGGGCGTCGAGTGGGACGCGAGTCGACGCGAGGACGGGCGCTGGACCCTGACCGGACTCTTCGACACCCCGGGACGCACGGGCGTGGCGACCTTCACCTTCGACATGCCCGGCAACTACGTGACTCTCGACGACGACGACGCCCGCTGGCTCGTCGGCGACGCCCGCCCGGCCGCTTCGGCCCCCGTGGAGGCCCCGTCGGTCGAGACCTCGGGACAGCGGCGACTCAGCGCCGTGCGCACCCCGGCGCCGTTGGGCGACGACGCGATCGAGCTCGTCACCCCGTCATCGGAGGACACCACCCCCGACTTCCTGCGTGAGCCTCGCACCGCCCCGCCCTCCGAGCCCTCGGCCCCCGTCACGGAGCCGGCGGCGTCGACGGGTCGGGAGTCAACGGACACAGGTCGGGAGCCGGCTCCCGCCACG
The DNA here is from genome assembly GCF_015070385.1 of Nocardioides malaquae. Taxonomy (GTDB): domain Bacteria; phylum Actinomycetota; class Actinomycetes; order Propionibacteriales; family Nocardioidaceae; genus Nocardioides; species Nocardioides malaquae. Next base: position 113,059 of record NZ_JADCSA010000001.1, read on the forward strand.
GAGCCCGAGGAGGCGCCTCGCAAGACGTCGCGCAAGCGCCGCGCGTCGGTGCCCAGCTGGGACGAGATCATGTTCGGTGGCGGCTCCGGGGAGTGAGTGAGTCACCCCTGCACGTGACGGAACTGCGCGTCACGGAGCTGCGCGTCCACCCGGTCAAGAGCATGGCCGGCCGCACCGTCCCCCGGGCCGCAGTGCAGCCACGGGGCCTCGTGGACGACCGCTCGTGGATGGTCACCGACTCCGCAGGCCGCATGGTGACGGCTCGTACCCTGCACTCCCTGGTCTCCCTCGAGGCCGACACCCCGGCGACGGACCCCTCGCTGGATCGCTCCCTGCGGTTGCGGGCCCCGGGGCTGGGCGAGCACCTGGTCGACGAGCCCGACGGGCCGGAGTCGGAGGTCGAGCTCTTCGGCCACGCGCTGACCGGTGTCCCTGCTGACGAGGAGACCCAGACGTGGCTGCGCCGCGCGCTCGGTCAGCAGGACCTGCACCTGGTGTGGTGCGCCCGCCCCGACCGACGACACCTCGACCCGGCCTACACCCGGACGGGCGACCACACGGCCTACGCCGACGCCTACCCCGTCACGGTGGTGAGCGAGGAGTCCCTGACACAACTCAACGACTGGATCACCGAGGGTGCCCTCGAGCGCGGTGAGGACCCGCCCGCCCCTCTGGGCATGGAGCGCTTCCGACCCAACGTCGTGGTCAGCGGCGCGGGCGCCTTCGCCGAGGACGACTGGCACCGGATCCAGGTCGGCGAGGTGACCTTGCGTCTGGTCAAGCCTTCACCGCGCTGCGTGCTCACCACGATCGACCACCAGACGTTGCGCACGGGCAAGGAGCCCATCCGCACGCTGGCGCGTCACCGCCGCGACCGCGCCCACGGGGTGGTCTTCGCCGTCAACGCGGTGCCCGAGGGCAGCGGCCCGATCGCCCTCGGCGACCCCGTGCGCGTGCTGGACTGACGCAGCCTCCGGAGCAGGCGACTCAGGTCGGCCGGTCCTGAGGAGCGTTGCGTGCGGTGAGGCCGGGATCGCGCTCCACGACGCCGTCGAGCGCCTCGTCGATGGCGGTCATGACCTCGTCGGGAAGGCGTACTCCCACGGCCCCGACGTTCTCGTGCACCTGCTCGGGCCGTGAGGCTCCGACGATGGCCGATGCGACGTTGTCGTTCTGCAGCACCCAGGCCACCGCCAGCTGCGACATGGTGAGGTTGACCGACTCCGCGACAGGCCGGAGCTGCTGGACGGCCTCGAGCGTCTCGTCGGCGAGGAAGCGGCTGATCGTGCTGGCGCCGCCCTTCTCGTCGGTGGCGCGGGAGCCGGCAGGAAGAGGCTGGCCCGGGAGGTACTTGCCCGTGAGCACGCCCTGCGCGATCGGCGACCAGACGATCTGGGAGACCCCGGCCTCGCGGGACGCGGGCACGACCTCGTCCTCGATGACGCGCCAGAGCATGGAGTACTGGGGCTGGCTGGAGATGAGCTGGAACCCCAGCTCCTTCGCCATCGCCGCGCCGGCGGTGATCTGCTCGGCGGTCCACTCGCTGACGCCGATGTAGAGCGCCTTGCCCTGGCGCACCACGTCGGCGAAGGCCTGCATGGTCTCCTCAAGGGGCGTACGCGTGTCGTAGCGGTGGGCCTGGTAGAGGTCGACGTAGTCGGTGCCGAGGCGCTGGAGCGACGCGTTGATCGACTCCATGACGTGCTTGCGGGAGAGCCCGGAGTCGTTGGGCCCCTTGGGTCCGGTCGCCCAGTAGACCTTCGTGAAGATCTCGAGCGACTCGCGACGCTCGCCCTTCAGCGCCTCGCCCAGCACCGACTCCGCCACGGTGTTGGCGTAGACGTCGGCGGTGTCGAAGGACGTGATGCCCGCGTCGAGGGCGGCGCGCACGCACTGCGTCGCCACGTCGTTCTCGACCTGGCTCCCGTGGGTGAGCCAGTTGCCGTAGGTGACCTCCGAGATGCGCAGGCCACTGTGTCCCAGGTACCGGTGTTCCATGGAGCCAACCTAGGCGACCGGTGGTGAGGAGGTGTCACCCCCGACGCGAGGACGTGGGAGGATCTGCGCGTGGCGGAACTGCAATTCTTCACGGGCACCATGGACTCGGGCAAGAGCACCTTGGCGCTCCAGACGAACCACAACCACGCGGCCCGCGGGCGCGTGGGCCGCATCTTCACCGCTCACGACCGCCACGGCGAGGCGGTGCTGTCGAGTCGCCTGGGCCTGACCCACGAGGCCCTGGAGGTCCCGGCCGACTTCAACTTCTGGGCCTACGTCGTGCAGGCGCTCACCCAGGGGGCCCGCATCGACTACCTGATCTGCGACGAGGCCCAGTTCTACTCCCCCGCCCAGATCGAGCAGCTCGCCAAGATCGTGGACGAGCTGCAGGTCGACGTCTTCGCCTTCGGCATCCTCACCGACTTCCGCAGCATCCTCTTCCCCGGCAGCGCCCGGCTCGTCGAGCTCGCCGACCGCATGCACGTCCTGCAGGTCGAGGCCCTCTGCTGGTGCGGCAAGCGGGCCACCCACAACGCACGCACCGAGAACGGTGCGATGGTCACCGACGGCGAGGTGGTCGTGGTGGGCGACGTCGAGCAGCCCGACGAACCGGCGGCCGAGGTGGCCTACGAGGTGCTCTGCCGCCAGCACCATCGCCGCCGGCTCACCGCGGCGAGGGCCAAGGCCGTGAGCCTCGCGCCTGACCCGCTGCCCTTCGGCTGACTGGGACCTCGGCTGACCGGGGCGGCCAGCCTCGCCGGTCCTGGAGCCGGCCCGGCGCGGTCAGGTCACCAGCAGCGGGATGAGCATCTCGGCGGGCGTCAGGGACCCGTGCAGTCCCACGAGGCGCGCCTCGTAGGGGAAGTCAACGCTGGAGACGATCGCCAGGTCACCGCGGCAGGCGACCACCACGTCACCCATCCGCGGCAGCACCGTCGCCTGGGCCGCTCCGAACCACCCGCGCCGGACTGCCTCGGGCCGGGTGAGCACCTCGGCCCGGTCCCCCAGCAGCTCTCGCCAGGTCGCGGCGACGTCGTCGACCGCTCCGCGTCGGCAGTAGAGATGGCGGAATCGCGCCTCCCCGCCGAGCAGGTCGACACCGTCGCGCAGCTCGTGGACCTCGTCGACGTCCACCCGGGACTCGACGGCGCTGTCCACCATCCCGTGGTCGGCCACCACGAGCAACCGGGTGTCGGACGGCAGGGCCTCGCGCATCTGCTCCGCCTCCGCGTCCACCATGGCGAGCTGCTGTAGCCACTGCACGGAGGCGACGCCGAAGCGGTGGCCCGTCCAGTCGAGGTCGGAGTCGTAGACGTAGGTCAGGGAGGGACGGGCGGCGGAGGCCGCGACGACTGCCGCGATCCGTTCCCCGACGAGGTCGGCGCCGACGAACTCGGCCCCACGGTGGGCGGCCAGGGTGAGCGGGCTTCGCTCGAAGTCCCGCTTGTTGACCACCGTCGTCGTGACGCCGGCGCGCGCCAGTCGCGAGAACGCCGTGGGGTGCGGCTGCCAGACGACCGGGTCGACGTCCGCGTCCCACTGCAGCCCGTTGAGCAAGCGGTCGGTGCCGGGGATCCGAGCCGTGAAGCCCACCATGCCGTGGGTGCCGGGCGACAGCCCCGTGCCCAGCGAGGTCAGGCTCGTGACGGTCGTGCTCGGGACGCCCGCCGTCGCCGGCTCCTGCTGCTCGAGCAGGGAAGCGAGGAAGGGCGCCGCGTGGGCGTGGCGACGCAGCAGCTCCGACCCCATGCCGTCGACCAGGAAGACCACGTAGGCCGCCGCCTCCGGCAGCACGAGCCCGGTGTCCAGGTTCGCCAGTGGGTGTCCCAGGGCCCGAGCGACGGCCGGCACCACGTCACCCAGCGACCGACTGCCGTAGGCAGGTTCGACGAAGCTCATGGCTGGCCCCGGAGTCGAGTCGCAGGGAGACGGATCATGCCCCGCGGGTGCGCGCGGAGAGAGCCTCGGCGAAGGCCAGCAGTCCGGCCACCGCGTCCGCCCCGTCGGCGGCGGCGGAGACCCGTAGGGAGAAGTCGTCGCTGGCCAGGACGCCCGTGTAGCCGTGGTCGGCATCGCACTGCGGGTCGTTGCAGCCGGCAGGCTCGAGGTCGATGCGGGACACCCCGGCCCAGCCGATCGTGAGCACGGCCTCGGCCGCCGGAGCCGGCCCGGAGGTCGGGTTGGTGACCATGCGGGTCACGACGACCGAGCGCACCGAGCTGAGGGTGATCGCCTCGGTGGACGTCGACGTGTAGGGCTCAGGCAGCATGTCGTCGCCGGAGTGCTCGTCGGTGTGGGCCAGCAGGAGCCGCGAGGGTGTGAGCACGACCACTGTCTGGTGCCGACGCACCTCGTCACGCTCGAAGGTCGGCTCGTGGTGCACGTAGAAGGCGACGACCGGTTCACCGCTGACCGCCGCGAACACGCCGTCGGCCACGACGTCGGGGTAGTAGCCGGTGCGGTCGATCGCCTCCCGCAGCTCGCGGGAACGATCGGCCTCGGAGCGTGGGTGGTCGGACGTGCGGGAACGCATGGGGGCAGTCTGTCACGTCCGGGCGAGGAGTCTCAGCCGGGCAGCGTGTCCCCCGGCATCACGCTGAGTCGGCGCACGAACCAGTCGGAACGGGGGTCGACGACGGGTTCGATCCGGGTCGTGGCCCCCAGGACGGCGCACCCCTTCTCGCCCGCGAGCACCAGCGGCAGGGAGAGCTGACGCACCTGCGGCACGTCGTACTGCAGCTGCGAGACCCGGCGCACGATCCGCTCGACCTCCGACACGTCGACGATCTCGCTGCCGCGGAAGCCGAAGAGCAGCGGCGACGCCTTGATCTCCCGGATCATGTCCTCGGCGTCGTGCTCCTGCAGCGGCGGGATCCGGAAGGACCGGTCCTGCAGGAGCTCGGTCAGGGGGCCGCCGATGCCGAACGACATCACCGGACCGAAGAGCGGGTCCTCAGTGGTGGAGACCGTGACCGGCACCCCGGGGGGCGCGTTCTTCTGGACCACGAATCCGGCCAGGCCGGGGTCGGTGATGACCTCCTGCAGCGACTCCCACGCCGTGCGCATCTCGTCGACCGTGTCGATGTTGCGCCACACGTGGGCCAGGTCGGGACGGTGGCGCAGGTGTCGCGCGGTGGCCTTCAGCACGACGCCCCACCCGAGCTCCTCACCGGCCGCGACGGCCTCGTCGACGCTTGCCACGCCGACGGAGCGCCACAGGTCGATGCCGTAGTAGGACAGCAGCTCGTGCTGCTCGTCGTCGCTGAGGTCGTGACCCTCCGGGTGGGCGGTCAACAGCTGGTGGACCAGCTTCTTGGCGGCCGCCCGGTCGACCAGGGCCTCGTCGGCGGAGGCCACCTGGGGGGTGCGAAGCCACACCGAGTACTCCACCACCCGGGCGAGGGCGCGCACCGCTGCCTCGACGGCCGGGTAGGACGGCACCGAGCCGCGGCCCGCGGTGGAACCGGCCACGTCGGGCACCCGCAGCAGCTCCGGCACACCCTCGGCCCCCAGGAACGTCGAGACCAGGGGCTTGTCGGACTGCTCACCGATCGCGGCCAACACGTTGGCGACGTCTTCTCCCGAGACGTTGAGCGGCGGGATGTAGATCGCCACGACCGCGTCGACCTCGGGGTCGTCGATCGCGTCGTCGAGGGCGTCCTCGAAGTCGTCCGCGCCGGCCTCCGCACCCAGGGCGGTGGTCTTGTTGACCACGAGTCCCGAGCCGGCCGCGGCGTCGACCGCCAGCAGGGCCAACGCGTCGGAGTTGCCGACCACGGCCACCCGACGTCCCCTCGGCAGGGGCTGGTGGGCCAGCAGCTGGGCGACGTCGAACATCTCGTCGAGGGTGTCGACCTGGATCACCCCGGCCTGGCGAAACATCGCGTCGACCGCCTGGGACGGCGCGGCGATCTTGCGGACCGCATGGCCCATCGGCACACCCTGCGTCGTGCGTCCCGAACGCACGGCCACGATCGGCTTGCGGCGCGAGACCCGTCGCGCGATGCGGGAGAACTTGCGGGGGTTTCCGATCGACTCGAGGTACAGCAGCACGACCTCGGTGGAGTCGTCCTCCTCCCAGTACTGCAGGAGGTCGTTGCCCGAGACGTCGGCCCGGTTGCCCGCGCTGACGAACGTGGTCAGGCCGAGCCCCCGGTTGTTGACCTTCTCGAGGATCGCCGAGCCCAGGGCCCCGGACTGGCAGAAGAACCCGGCCCGACCCCTCGGGGGCATGACCTGGGAGAGCGAGGCGTTGAGGGAGACCTCGGGGTGCGTGTTGATCACCCCGAGGCAGTTGGGGCCGATCAGACGCAGTCCGTAGGAGCGCGAGAGGCCCACCAGCTGACGCTGACGGCGGCGCCCCTCCTCACCGGTCTCGGCGAACCCCGACGAGATGACGACGAGGCCGTGCACCCCCTTGGCGGCGCAGTCGAGCACGACGTCCTGGACGGCCTCGGCCGGCACGGCGACGATCGCGACGTCGACGTCGCCGGGGATGTCGGCGACCGAGGCGTACGCCGGCAGTCCGGAGACCGCGTCGGCGCTCGGGTTGACGGCGTGGACGGTGCCGGAGAAGTCGCCGAGCACCAGGTTGCGCACGAGCGTCTGGCCGATGGTGTCCTGGCGACGGCTGGCGCCGATCACCGCGACCGAGCGGGGGTTGAAGAACCGGTCGATGGAGGCGGACTCGGCACGGTGCTCGCGCTGCTCCATCACGTCGAGGGCGGTGACGGTCGCGTCGATGGGGAACTCGAGGCTCACCACGCCGTCGTCGTACTGGCTGGCGACGCTGTAGCCGGCGTCCTTGAAGGTGCGGATCATCGGGTGGTTGTCGGGCAGGACCTCGGCGGTGAACCGCTCGATCCCGCGCTCGCGGCCGGCCTGGGCGAGGTGCTCGAGCAACAGCTGCCCGATGCCACGGCCCTGGTGGCGGTCCTCGACCAGGAAGGCCACCTCGGCCTCGCCCGGCGAGACGCTGTCGTAGCGACCGACCGCAATCATCTCGGGGCCCGAGAGCAGCACGAAGGCGACGCGGGCGACGTGGTCGACGTGGGTGAACCGTTTCACGTCCTTGTCGCTCAGCCGCGGCATGGGGGCGAAGAAGCGGTAGTACTTCGACTCGTCGGAGACCCGGCTGTAGAACTCGACCAGCAGATCGGCGTCGTCGGGTCGGATCGGCCTGATGTGGGCGACCTTGCCGTCGCGCAGCAGCACGTCCGCCTCCCAGTGGCTGGGAGCCTCCGAGGAGGTCGGGTCGGGGCTGGGTGGTCCGGTCACCTGGTCGGTCACGGTCCGAATCTATCGCTCCCCTCCCCCCGGCGCGCCCTGTGCCCGCTTCGCGTCCCCGATTGGCGACAATGGGGCCATGGCACGCCGCGGCACCAAGGATCCGATCCCCGACGACTTCGAGGAGCACATCCTCGACATCAACGTCGGTGACGAGATCAAGTCCAGCTTCCTGGAGTACGCCTACTCCGTCATCTACTCCCGGGCCCTGCCCGACGCCCGCGACGGGCTCAAGCCCGTGCAGCGACGCATCCTCTACACGATGGACGACATGTCCCTGCGACCCGACCGCGGTCACGTGAAGAGCGCGCGCGTCGTCGGTGAGGTGATGGGCAAGCTCCACCCGCACGGCGACTCCGCGATCTACGACGCCCTGGTGCGGATGGCCCAGCCCTTCTCGATGCGGCTGCCCATGGTTGACGGGCACGGCAACTTCGGCTCTCCCGACGACCCGCCCGCGGCCATGCGTTACACCGAGTGCCGGATGACCCCTGCTGCCGTGGCCATGACGGCCTCGCTCGACGAGGACACCGTCGACTTCAAGCCGAACTACGACTCGCGCGAGTACGAGCCCGTCGTGCTGCCCTCCGCGATCCCGAACCTGCTGGTCAACGGCGCCTCGGGCATCGCGGTCGGCATGGCCACCAACATCGCGCCCCACAACCTCGTGGAGGTCGTGCAGGCCCTCAAGCACCTGATCACCCACCCGCGGGCGGGGGTGGACGACCTAATGCGGTTCATCCCGGGCCCGGACCTTCCCACGGGCGGCAAGATCGTCGGCCTCGACGGCATCCGCGACGCCTACGAGACCGGCCGGGGTTCGTTCAAGATGCGCGCCACGGCCCGCATCGAGAACGTGACGGCACGCAAGAAGGGCATTGTCGTCACCGAGCTGCCCTACAACGTGGGCACGGAGAAGGTCATCGAGCGGATCAAGACGCTCGTGCAGGCCAAGAAAATCCAGGGCATCTCCGACGTGAAGGACCTCACCGACCGGGTCAACGGCCTGCGCCTGGTGATCGAGGTGAAGAACGGCATCGTCCCGGAGATGCTGCTCGAGCAGCTCTACCGCCAGACGCCGCTGGAGGAGTCCTTCGGCATCAACGCGGTGGCCCTGGTCGACGGACAGCCCCGCACCCTGGGCCTGAAGGAGATGCTCGAGGTCTTCCTCGCGCATCGCTTCGACGTGGTGCGCCGACGCTCGACGTTCCGTCGCGACAAGGCCGCGGCGCGTCTGCACCTGGTCGACGGGCTCCTCGTCGCGATCCTCGACATCGACGAGGTCATCCAGCTCATCCGCAGCAGCGACAACTCCGCGGCGGCCAAGGAACGGTTGATGTCGGTCTTCGACCTGACCGAGACCCAGGCCGACTACATCCTGGACATGCCGCTGCGCCGGCTGACGAAGTTCTCCCGGATCGAGCTCGAGAAGGAGAAGTCCGACCTGGAGCGGACCATCGAGGAGCTCGAGGCGATCCTCGCCGACGACGCACTGCTCCGGAAGGTCGTGGCCGACGAGCTGGGCGAGGTGGCGAAGACGCACGGCACCCCGCGCCGCACGGTCCTGCTCGCCTCGGCAGGCACCACCGTCACCGCCGCGACGGCGAACGCCTCGCTGGAGGTGCCCGACGACCCGTGCGTGGCCCTGCTCTCCTCGACGGGGCTGCTGGCCCGCTCCGCCGAGGTGACGGCGCCGGGCAGCGGCGGCGACCGCACCTCGCACGACGTGGTGGTCTCGAGCGTACGCACGTCGGTGCGCGGCGAGATCGGTCTGCTGACCTCGCGCGGGCGCATCCTGCGGCTGCAGGTGCTCGACCTGCCGGAGCTGCCCGCGTCGGCCAACGACCCGACGTTGCAGGGCGGGCTCCCACTCAGCGAGATGGTCGAGCTGGCGGCCGGGGAGCGACCGCTGGCGCTGACCCGACTCCAGCCGGACGGCCCCGGGCTCGCGCTGGGCACCCGCGACGGCGTGGTCAAGCGTGTCACCCCCGAGGTGCTCACCCGCGACGAGTGGGAGGTGATCTCGCTCAAGGGCGACGACGTCGTGGTGGGTGCCCTCGAGCTCACCACCGGCGAGGAGACGTTGTGCTTCATCACCTCCGACGCGCAGCTGCTGCACTTCGGGGCCGACGCCGTACGCCCCCAGGGCCGCACGGGCGGCGGCGTGGCAGGCGTCCGCCTCTCCGCCGGGGCCAGTGTCGTCTGGTTCGGCGCCGTGGACCCGGTCCTCGACACCGTGGTGGTCACCTCCTCGGGCTCGTCGACCGCCCTGCCGGGCACCGACAACGGGTCGGTGAAGGTCACGGCGTTCTCCGAGTACCCGGGCAAGAGCCGGGCGACCGGTGGGGTGCGCTGCCACCGCTTCCTGAAGGGCGAGGACGCCCTCGTCTTTGCGTGGGCCGGCTCGGCGCCGGCGCGCGCCGCGGCCGCGAGCGGCGCGCCGGTCCCCCTGCCCGACGCCACCGGCAAGCGGGATGGCTCCGGCGTCCCGTCGCCGCAGCCACTGGCCGCGTGCGCCCCGCCACTGGCCCTGCATCCCGCGATCCGGGAGGCCGCGGCGGAGGCTTCCCCACCGCCGGTCTAATCTCCTGACCATGGGTGAATTCGACGACCTCCTCGAGGCAAACAGGACCTTCGCCGCCGACTTCGACCTCGGCGGCTTCGACGGCAAGGCACACGCCGGCGTGGCGCTGGTGACCTGCATGGACTCCCGCATCGACCCCTTGGCGATGCTCGGCCTGAAGCACGGTGACGCGAAGATCTTCCGCAACCCCGGCGGACGCATCACCCCCCAGGCCCTGGAGGCCCTGGTGCTCGGCACCCACCTGCTCAACGTCAACCGGATCCTGGTGGTCCCGCACACCAAGTGCGCGATGACCAAGCACAGCGAGCTGGCGCTGCGCGACATGATCACCGAGTCGGCCGGTGTCGACGCCAGCTGGCAGCCGTTCGGCGTGGTGGACGACCAGGTCGCCACCCTGCGCGAGGACATCCGCAAGGTCACCGCCCACCCGCTGATCCCCGAGCACGTGAAGGTCGGCGGCTTCATCTACGACGTGGACACCGGGCTGCTCAACCCCGTCGAGTGACGCACGGTGCCCACCGGTGAACGGTGGGCGCCGGCCTCAGCGGAACGCCACCCACCTCATCTGTTGGCGCAGGCGAGGTGGGTGGCGTTCTCGCTGCGTCGACACGCACCGTCGACGACCTCCCGGTCGCCCAACGGCTCGTCGAGGGTGGCCCGCAGCGTGCGGGGCACCCCCACGTCGCTGCAGGAGAGCGCCCACCCGACGACCTCGACGGTCAGCACCACCTCGCGCGGACCCTCCTCCACGTGCAGGGAGGCCGACCGGTCGCACTCGCCACCCACGTAGTGCACGACCACGTGCCTGCCCTCAGCCTCGACCTTGCCCCACGGGGTCGCCTGCGAGCGCCCCAGGACCCACCACACCAGCAGGACGATCGTCGCCAGCACCACCAGCGCCGTGACGATCAGCGCCGCAGGCGCACGACGGCGACCTCGGAGCGCTGGCGTGTCAGGCATCACAGAACTGATCCTGTCAGCGACGTGCAGGGCACGCCACCCGTTGTGCCGGGTCAGGCGTCGAGGGTCTCCAGGTCCACCTCGTAGGCGCCCTGCACGATGAACTCCTTGCGGGGAGCGACCTCGGAGCCCATGAGGAGCTCGAAGACCTCCGCGGCCTCGGCGGCATCGTCCACCGTGAGCCGGCGCAGCGTCCGATACCGCGGGTCCATGGTGGTCTCCTGCAGCTGGTCGGCGTCCATCTCGCCCAGACCCTTGTAGCGCTGCGGCGGTTCCTTCCAGCGCACGTTCTTCTTCTTCAGCTCCGCGAGCTTTCGGTGCAGCTCGTCGTCGCTGTAGGTGTAGACGTACTTGTCCATCCCCTTCTTGGGGTTGGTCAGCTCGATGCGGTGCAACGGCGGCACCGCGGTGTAGACCTTGCCGGCCTCGAGCAGGCCGGGCATGTACTTGAAGAAGAGCGTCGCCAGCAGGCACCGGATGTGGGCGCCGTCGGAGTCAGCGTCGGCCATGAAGATGATGCGTCCGTAACGCGCGGCGTCCAGGTCGAACGTACGGCCCGATCCGGCGCCGACCACCTGGATGATTGCCGCGCACTCGGCGTTCTTCAGCATGTCGGCGACCGAGGCCTTCTGCACGTTGAGGATCTTGCCGCGGATGGGCAGCAGCGCCTGGTACTCCGAGTTGCGCGCCAGCTTGGCGGTGCCGAGCGCGGAGTCACCCTCCACGATGAAGAGCTCGGTGCGTTCGTTGTCGGTGGCCCGGCAGTCGGCCAGCTTCGCCGGGAGCGCGGAGGACTCGAGGGCGTTCTTGCGGCGCTGGGTCTCCTTCTGCTGGCGCAACGTCAGACGCGTGCGGGCTGCGCCGGCCACCTTCTCCATGACGAGCTTGGCCTGCGCCTTCTCGGTCCGCTTCGTGGAGGTCAAGAACTTCTTCAGCTCGGCGGAGACGACCTTGCGCACGATGTTGCGCGCCGCGGGGGTGCCGAGGATCTCCTTCGTCTGACCCTCGAACTGCGGCTCGGCCAGCCGCACGGTCACGACCGCGGTGAGGCCCTCCAGCACGTCGTCCTTGACGACGTCGGCGTCGTTGACCTTGAGGGCCTTGCTGGCCCGCATGACCTCGTTGAAGGTCTTGGTCACCGCCTGCTCGAAACCACTGACGTGGGTGCCACCCTTGGGCGTGGCGATCACGTTGACGTAGGAGCGCACGTTCGTCTCGTAGCCCATGTCCCACTTGAGGGCGACGTCGACCCCGAGCTCGCGCTCGACCTCCTGCGGCGTCATGTGACCGGCGTCGTCGAGCAACGGGACGGTCTCGGTGAAGTGGCCCGAGCCCTGCAGCCGCAGCACCTCGGTCACCGCCTCCCCGTGGGAGAGGAAGTCGACGAACTCCGAGATGCCGCCTTCGTGGCGGAAGGTCTCGGTGACCGGCTCCTCGCCCCGGAGGTCGGTGATCGTCAGACCGAGCCCGGGGACGATGTAGGAGGTCTGCCGCGCTCGGCCGATGAGGCCCTCGAGCTCGATCTTCGCGTCCTTGGTGAAGATCTGGCGATCGGGCCAGAACCGGATCCTGGTGCCGCTGCGACCCTTGGCGACGCGCTTTCCCTTGCGGGTGATGCCCGACTGCGGGGTGAAGGGGGCGTCGGGCCCGTCGCCGTCGAAGACACCCGGCACGCCGCGGCGGAACGAGAGGCCCTGCTGGCTCGGTGAGCGGTCGACGTCGATGTCCACCCGCGCGCTCAGGGCGTTGACGACCGACAGGCCGACGCCGTGCAGGCCACCCGTGGCGTTGTAGGACCCGCCGCCGAACTTGCCGCCGGCGTGCAGCTTGGTGGCCACCACCTCGACACCGGGGAGACCGGTCTTGGGTTCCTTGTCGGTGGGGATCCCGCGACCGTCGTCGTAGACCTCCACGGACCCGTCGGTGTGGATCGTGACCTCGACGTTGTGGGCGTGACCGGCGAGGGCCTCGTCGACCCCGTTGTCGATGATCTCCCAGAGGCAGTGCATCAACCCACGGGTGTCGGTCGAGCCGATGTACATGCCTGGACGCTTGCGCACCGCCTCGAGTCCCTCGAGGACCAGCAGGTGCGCCGCGTTGTAGGTGTTGTCGCTGGGGGCTGCCACGGAAGGTGAATCTACCCGGGGGTCTCCCCTGTTCCGGGGAGGCACGCCTGCCGCGCACCGTGCGCGGAGCCGCCCCTCGACCCGGCAAACCCGGCAAAGGGCGCGCGACTGTTGGGTGGGAAGAGCACTCCGGCGGACTGCGGACGTGGTTGGATGGTTCAACGTCGGACCGGCCGGGAATCTTTGTCGCGGCCGGTACGTTGGGCCAGACACCGAAGCACAGAAATGAGGCCGATGTGACTACTGCAGTTGCCCCCACCCCCGCCATGACGGCGGAGGACCGCTGCGACCGGTGTGGAGCCCAGGCCTACCTGCGGGTTGAGCTCCAGAGCGGTGGCGAATTGCTCTTCTGCGCCCACCACGCCCGCGAGCACGGCGAGAAGATTCGTGAGATCGCGGTGTCCGTGGTCGACGAGACCCACCGACTCGCCGAAGGCTGACCCCCTCCCCTACTTCCACCTCGGCCCCGGACCGTCAGGTCCGGGGCCGAGGTGCGTCCGGCCCGCCCCCTGGGGTGTGGCAGGGTGAGCGCGTGACGACGACCGACGTGGTGGTGGGCCTGGTGATCCTGGTCGGGCTGGTGGGCATCGTGGTGCCCGTCCTCCCGGGGAGCCTGCTGGTGCTGGCGGCGATCGGGGTCTGGGCGGCCCTCACCTCGGGCGCCACCGCCTGGGCGGTCTTCGGCGTGGCGGCGCTCCTGCTCGTCGCCGGCACCGTGGTGAAGTTCCTGGTGCCCGGCCGTCGACTCCAGGTCGCCGGCGTGCCGAACAGCACGTTGTGGGCCGGCGGGGCGTTGGGTCTGGTCGGATTCTTCGTGGTGCCGGTCGTCGGCCTCGTCCTCGGCTTCGTGCTGGGCGTCTACCTCGCCGAGCTCCGGCGGCTCGGGTCGGAGCAGGCGTGGCCCGCCACCCGCGCTGCCGTCCTCGCCGTGGGGCTCAGCATCCTGATCGAGCTGGCCGCTGCCCTGCTCGCCACGGCGACCTGGGTGGTGGGCGTCATCCTGGTCTGAGCGCGAGCTCAGCCTCGCTGCAACTCCTCGGTCCACCGACGCGGGCCCAGGAGCCAGTCCTTGTAGGTCTCGCCCTCGTGGCTCATCTCCCCCACCACCAGGGCGACGCGCACCGACTCGGGCTCCCCCAGACAGCCGCGACCGAAGGCCACCCGCACCACGTCGCGCTTCCAGTCGATCCGCATCCGGTGGGCGCACGTGAGGGTCCTCCCTCCACCGCGCCAGCCCTTGACCTTCAACAACTGGTAGTCGGTGCCGCGGTTGAGCGCCCCCTGGAGGCGGTACTCCGGTCCCGCGTCGTCGGGATCGGTGTCGACGTGCACGGTGATCCACTGCTGGGCACGGATCGCCTGCCTCACCAGGTTGTCGTGCACCGTGCGCACGCGCACCTGCCGCGGGGCGTACGTCACGCGGGCGCGCATCAGGTCGACTCCGGCGACGCTGTCGTCGCCGTCGACGACGACCAGGCTCTCTGCCGAGGCGGGCGGCGCCACACCCAGCACCAACACGCCGGCGGCGAGGCCAGCAGCCCACGAGCGGCGGCGTGAGAAGTCGCTGCGCCCCTCACTGCTGCGAAGTCGTGTCCAGTTCATGGCTCCACCCCCTCTCGGGGCCCCGAGCGGTCCCCGGTCTGCGAGCGTACGCCCGCCCCGCCACCGCTGACCAGTGTCAGTCCTCGGGCGGGGTGAGGAGTTCTGCGTAGATCTCGGCCATCCGTTCGTTGCCCTTTACGTTGGGGTGCAGAGGCATCGCGTTCTCGATCATCAGGCCGTCGTTGGTGGTGCCGTCCTTCGCCAGGGCCGGCCAGTGCCGGGCGAGGTCGAAGACGGCGACCCGGTCGGGTCGGGCCTCGGCCACCGCCCGACGCGCGTCCCGGATCTCCTGCCAGCGTTCCGGCGTCCACGTGCCCGGTTCGTAGCCGTCCACGATCAGGATGCGCGCCCGCGGAGCGGCTGCCAGGGCGTTCTCGACCAGGGTACGCAGGCTCGTGGCGTGGTCGGGCTCGGGGTTGGAGCCGATGTTGACGAGGATCAGGTCAGGGTCGTGCGCCGCCACCTCGGTCCAGTGACCCTGGACGGCGTTCGGCGAGGCGTAGTGCGCGGCTGCCACACCGGAGTGCGAGGCGTCGACCACATGGATGCCCGACTCGGCGTCCCCGTCGAAGAAGTCGACACCGGTGTGCACGAAGGAGAAGCCGGCGGCCACGCTGCGCACCTGGACGACGTGCTCGGCCCCCGAGAGCTCCGGAGAGCTCCACCACAGGCCGGCCTCGCTGCTGGTGCCCGCAGAGCTGAGCGTCTCGCCGCTGGGTTCACCGGTGCTCAACGTGCCCTGGGCGGTGACGTCCTTGCCATCCACGAAGACCTTCGCCTGACCTCCCAGGACCGCGGTCCTGCCGTACCAGACGCGCACTCGCGTCGCCTCCTGCTGCGGATAGGTCACCTCGGCTCCCGCAGGCATCAGCAGCGCCCGTCCACCGAGGCCCCACGTCTGGAACATCTGTTCCTGCGCCTGGGTGCCGGTACGCACGGTGTCGTCCGGAGTGGTCGCGTCGCCGTAGTAGGGAGGCATGAACCCGGTGCCCCCGTCGATGCCCTGGGCCTCGCGCAGCTTCTCCTGCAGGCGCGCGACCATCCGGTTCTCGAAGACCGGGGAGGGCAGGAGGATGCCCTCGGAGATCGAGTCGCCCACGACCACGACCGTCGCGGGGCGGTCCGCCTGCCCCTGGACCGCCTCGTACCACGGAGCGAGGAACTCCTCGAGCCCGTCGTTCACCGGGGCGTCGGCCTGGGTGGAGGGACCCCAGCGGTCCCACGCCTGCACCCCGAGGTAGGCGGTGAGGGCGAGCACGACGACGGCGTAGAGGGCATATCTCACTCGGCGGGGCACCGGACGAACCTACCCGCTGTCCCCAATGGCCATCCAGCAGGCGGACGGCCAACGCACGAGGCCCCGACCACGTGGGTCGGGGCCTCGTGCACAGGCGTTCAGTCAGGCGCTCAGTCGAGGTAGTCGCGCAGCACCTGGGAGCGCGACGGGTGACGCAGCTTCGACATCGTCTTGGACTCGATCTGACGGATGCGCTCGCGCGTCACCCCGTAGACCTTGCCGATCTCGTCGAGGGTCTTGGGCTGGCCGTCGGTGAGCCCGAAGCGCATGGACACAACGCCCGCCTCCCGCTCGGAGAGGGTGTCGAGCACGGCGTGAAGCTGCTCCTGCAGCAGGGTGAACGAGACCGCGTCAGCCGGGACGATCGCCTCGGAGTCCTCGATCAGGTCACCGAACTCGGAGTCGCCGTCCTCGCCCAGCGGCGTGTGCAGCGAGATGGGCTCACGGCCGTACTTCTGGACCTCGATGACCTTCTCAGGGGTCATGTCGAGCTCCTTGGCGAGCTCCTCCGGGGTGGGCTCGCGACCCAGGTCCTGGAGCATCTGGCGCTGCACGCGGGCCAGCTTGTTGATGACCTCGACCATGTGCACCGGGATGCGGATGGTGCGGGCCTGGTCGGCCATGGCGCGGGTGATGGCCTGACGGATCCACCAGGTCGCGTAGGTCGAGAACTTGTAGCCCTTGGTGTAGTCGAACTTCTCCACGGCGCGAATCAGACCGAGGTTGCCCTCCTGGATCAGGTCCAGGAAGAGCATGCCGCGGCCGGTGTAGCGCTTGGCCAGCGACACGACGAGTCGCAGGTTGGCCTCGAGCAGGTGGTTCTTGGCACGGCGGCCGTCCTCGACGATCCACTCGAGCTCCTCGAGCGTCTTCGCGCTGATCTTGCCGCCCTTGGCGAGCTTCTCCTCGGAGAAGAGACCCGCCTCGATGCGCTTGGCGAGCTCGACCTCCATCTCCGCGTTGAGGAGGGGGACCTTGCCGATCTGCTTCAGGTAGTCCTTGACCGGGTCGGCGGTCGCACCCGCCACCATGACCTGCTGCTCGGGCTCGTCGGTGTCGTCGGCCGCGGAGACGACGAACGACGCCTCCTTCTCGTCCTCCTTGATGGAGGGGTCGGCCGCGACGTCCTTCTCGAACTGCTCGTCGGGAAGGTCGGGGAGGATCTTCTTGCCGTCGGGCCCGACGACGGCCGTCGCCGGAACCTCCACCTCCACCAGCTCGGCACCGTCCGCGCCGGTCGGCGCGGGAGCAGCCTTCTTCGCCGCGCTGGCCTTCTTGGTGGCGCTGGCCTTCTTGGTGGCGCTGGCCTTCTTCGCGGGGGCGGCCTTCTTCGCCGCGCCGGCCTTCTTCGCGGGCGTGGTCGTCGCTGCGCTGGCCTTCTTGGCCGTCTTGGCGGTGGTCGCCCGGCGACCACCCTCCGTCGCCGCGGCCGCGCGCGGGGAGGCGACCGTGACGTCGACGGTGACGCCCACCCCACTGAGGTGGGTCAGCAGCGCCTTGAGGTGACGGGGCTCCACCGCCGCCGCGTCACTGGCGTGACGGACCTGGTCCGGCGAGACGGTGCCGTTGGCCGAACCCGCCTCCACCAGAGCGACGATCGCGGGGTGCGCGAGCACCTCTGCGGGGAGCATCTTGCGTGCGCTCGAAGACACTGACACCTCTCGAAGCCGAAAAGGGGCGCGGCAGAGCCCGGATACGTCAAGAGCCGCGTCAGCCATTGTGCCACGTGCCCGGTGAGGCGTCGCACCGCCCCGGGCACCGCACGTGGCCACGAGCCGGGTCAGCCGCGAGCAGCAGCCTTGGCGGCCTTCTTGAAGTCACGCACCTTCTGCAGGGAGTCGGCGTCGACGACGTCCGCGACGGACCGGTGACCCTCGAGTGCGTAGTCACCGGCCACGGCCTCCCACCCGGCGGGCCGGTGGTCACGCTGCTTGGCGAGCAGTGCGACGAAGATCTGGGCCTTCTGCCGACCGAACCCCGGCAGCGCGGTCAGCCGCTTCATCAGGTCCTTCGCGTCGCGGGCCTCGGTCCAGATCCGCGCGGTCTCCCCGTCGTACTGCTCCAGGACGATGCGGGCGAGGTCCTGCATCCGGGTCGCCATCGACCCGGGGAACCGGTGGATCGCCGGCGTCGTGGAGGCCCACTCCGCGAAGCGCTCGGGGTCGGCGTGGGCCACGGCCTCGACCGAGAAGTCACCCATGCGCTCGCGGAGCTTGGCCGGCCCGCGGAAGGCGTGCTCCATGGGGTACTGCTGGTCGAGCATCATCCCCACGAGCAGTGCGAAGTCAGACTCGGCCAGCAGGGCGTCGGCAGCGGGGTCCTGGCAGATCTGGATGGGCATGGGTCCAGCATGCCAGCAGGCGTCGGGGGCTCAGCCCTTGACCGCGAGCACCGCGCACGGGGCGTCGAGGAGGATGCGCTGGGCGTTGCTGCCCAGGAGCAGCTTGCCCACGGGGCTGCGGCGCCGGAGTCCGATCACGATGAGCTCGGCCTCGGTCGCCTCGGCGATGCCGATGAGGTCCTCGGCCGGCTCGAAGCCACGCACCAGTCGGCGCACCTCGAAGTCGATCCCGCTGGGTTCGAGTCGGGCCACCAGCTCGGCGTCCCGGGTCTCCAGCTCCTGGGCCTCGGCGTCGTCGAGTTCGTTGCCCCCCCGGTGCGAGATCACCACCACCAGGCGCGCCTCCCGCAGGCGAGCCTCCTCGACGGCGCGGGTGAGGGCGGCCTCGCCCTCCGCGGTTGCCACGTGTCCCACGACCACAGTGCGCATGGAATGCCTCTCTCGACGGATGAATCGACCGGCCGACGGGTGGAGACCACACGTGACCTGCCCCGACCGTACCCGGTCCACCGGCACCGGGGCAGCCCTGTGGAGAGCCGCCACGTCACGCACGGTGGTTGGGCCACAGTGGACCCGTGCCCCGGACCGACGACAGCACCGCCCTTCCACGCTGCCTGCGCAGTGGCCTGAGGGCTGCCGCACTCCACCTCAAGCAAGGACAGGCGCGGGGCCACGTCTCCCCCACACTGTGGTCAGGCACCCCCGGGCAGGAGCACGACCCCTGGCGCACGGCGTCCTTCCCTGATCCCTCCGGCCCCGGGCGCGGGAGCCCGGACGCAGGTCTCCGGCTGGAGGTGGCGCTGGCACTCGCCCACCTCGTCACCCCGACCGTGGCGGCCCCGCACTTCTGGGTGACCCGTTCGGGCGAGCCGGAGCTGTGGACCAGCGACCACGCCTGGCTCGCAGCCGTGTGGTCGGCCTGCGGCGAGCTCGACCTACCGACATCGTTCGCGGTCGTGACGCGGACCGGGTGGCTCCACGTCCCGTCGGGATGCACCCATCGCTGGAAGAGGCTGCGGGCGTGAGGTTCACGCCTGCCAGGTGTGCACCGGCTGGTTGCTCAGCATGTGGGCCCGGTAGTCGCGCAGCACCCGACGCAGCGTGGCGGGGTCGGAGGACCCGGAGCGCTCGACCTGGTCGATGAACCACGAGGCCCCGTTCGTGCCGGTGACGCACCGTTGCTCGATGATGCCCAGGTACTTGTCACGCTCCGCCGCGCTGACACCCCAGGCGGCCAGCCCCTCGTGGGCCATCGGCAGCAGGGCGCGCAGCGTCAGCTCGGCGGCACCCACCTCCCCGTACCCGGGCCAGTAGAGGGTGGACCCGATCCCGTTGCGCGCCGCGCTGTGGAAGTTCTCCTCGGCCGCGCTGAAGGACATCTGCGACCAGAGCGGACGATCGGCGTCGGCCAGTGACCTGACCAGCCCGAAGTAGAACGCTGCGTTGGCGATCATGTCGACCACGCTCGGGCCGGCGCCCAGGACGCGGTTCTCCACCCGCAGGTGCGGACGTCCCTCCGCCACGTCGTAGATCGGCCGGTTCCAGCGGTAGATCGTGCCATTGTGCAGTCGCAGCTCGCGGAGCTCGGGCACCCCGCCGGAGGCGAGGACCTCCTCGGGATCCTCCGGGTCGACGATCGGGAGCAGAGCAGGGAAGTAGCGGACGTTCTCCTCGAAGAGGTCGAAGACCGACGTGATCCAGCGTTCCCCGAACCAGACACGGGGGCGCACTCCCTGCACCTTCAGCTCCTCGCTGCGAGTGTCGGTCGACTGCTCGAACAACGGGATCCGGGTCTCGTGCCACAGCTGTCGCCCCAGCAGGAACGGCGAGTTGGCTCCCAGGGCGACCTGGACGCCCGCCACCGCCTGGCTGGCGTTCCAGTGGGCAGCGAACTCCTCGGGAGAGGTCTGCACGTGGAACTGCGTCGAGGTGCAGGCGGCCTCCGGCATGATCGTGTCGGTGGTGACCTGCAGCCGCTCGGGGCCCTCGATGTCGATCTCGATGTCCTCGCCGCGGGCGTCGAGGATCTGGTCGCTCAGCAGGTGGTAGCGAGCGTTGCTGCTCAGCGACTCACTGCTCAGGTGCTCCCCGTCGATGGTCGGCAGGATCCCGATCATGACCAGGTGCGCGTCCACCTCGCTCGAGCGTTTCTCCGCCCGTTCGATCGTGGCGGTGAGGCGCTCCTCGAACGAGGTCAGCCCCCCGTCGCGCAACGACGCCGGAGCGGCGTTGACCTCGATGTTGAACCGCCCCAGCTCCGTCTGGAAGTCGGGGTCGGCGATGGCTGCGAGAGCCTCCTCGTTCTTGAGGGCCGGGTCGCCCTCTGCGTCGACGAGGTTGAACTCGACCTCCATGCCGGTGAGCGGGTCCTCGGTGTCGAAGCGTGACTCGCCCAGCATGCGGGCGAAGACGTCCAGACAGCGACGCACCTTGGCACGGTGCCGGGTGCGGTCGCCCCGGGAGAACTCTTGCGCATCGACCTCTTCACCCATGCGATGGAAGATATCCACCGCTGTGCCCATGGAAACCGTGGCGGACCACACCCCGGACTCCTGGTCCCTGACCCACCCGACGCAGCCGCCCCCTCGTCCCTCGTCGGGCTCGGAGGGTCAGGCCAGCGGCGCCCACATCGTGGGTGGAGCCGCCCGGGTGAGCAGGTCTTCCACGAGGCGCGTGAGCGAACAGTCACCCGCCGCCTGCTGGGAGGCGTCGACGGCGCACCAGGCCAGGGCGCCGTCCCCGGCGAGCCAGGCGTGGAAGGCGAGGACCGCCGCGCAGGCCGCCCGGTCCTGCGGCGGGCACCCGCGCACCACCCGCAGCCACAGGTCGACGTGCACCCGGGCGTCCTGGCGCGCCACCCACGCCCAGGCTGCGTCGCGACCCTCCTGGTCGGCCACCGCGTCCAGCAGGGCCGCCACCTCCCGCGCCGTGGGCAGGGCCCTGGCCGTCAGGTGCCGCTCCATGGTGCGCCGCACGGTCGTCGCGGGCGTCTCGTCGCCGACTTCGCCATCACCCCGTCCCACCGACCGCCGGTGGGCCGCCACCTCGGCCTCCAGACCAGGGTCCACGTCCAGCAACGACCGCACGGCGTGCCGCGAGGGAAGCACCACCTGCCCGCGCACCACCGCCTCCGCCACGAAGGGATGCGTCCACGGGTCGTACTCGCGTGGGTCACTGGTCTCCGGGACCAGCGACACCCACCGAGCCCCGTCGGCCGCCAGCACCGCGGCCACCTCCACGTCGGAGGCCCAGAACGCCTCCTCGAGGTGTCGGGCCACCGTGCCGGCGCGGCCGAGCTCGCCGTAGACGACGACGGCCACGCGAGAGACTCCGTGTTGCAGCACCGGGGTCACCAGGGAGCGGCCCAGCTCGACCAGGTCGGTCTGGTCGTCGACGTCCGCCCTCGCATGGGGTCCCGCCCCCGGGTGGCAGCGAGAGCACCACGGCCGACTCCTCGGGCAGGAAGCCCAGGACGAGCGGGACGCAGGCGAGCAGGTCGGCGGGCGTACGGACGGTGAGGGAGGTGGGTGAGGTCATGGAGCGAGACTGCCGACGGCAGAGCCGGCCGGGGCCGCCGCTCACGGACCTGTGGACGGGTCCGTGGCCTGGGGACGCACTGCGGCTGCCGCGCCCGACTCGCCCGGTCCCTCGCCCTGGTCGCCCTCCCGTACAGAATGGGAGCATGCCGTCGCCCCCACTCCCCCGAGGTGGTCGCGGTGCGCCGTGAGGCCTCGGTGCTCCACCTGGACCTCGATGCCTTCTTCGCCGCCGTCGAGCAGCGCGACAAGCCGTCGCTGCGTGGTCGGCCGGTCGTCGTCGGAGGGGTGGGCGGCCGCGGGGTGGTCGCGACGGCCTCCTACGAGGCTCGCGTCTTCGGGGTCCGCTCGGCCATGTCGACGCGGGAGGCTCGGGCACGGTGTCCCCACGCCGCCTTCCTCTCCGGACGGTTCCATGCCTACCGCACGGCGAGCCGGCAGGTGATGGCCGTGCTGCGCGACCTCTCACCCCTGGTCGAGCCGCTCTCCCTCGACGAGGCCTTCGTCGACCTGGCCGCCGCCGACCTGCCGGACCTCGGCGTCGAGACCGTCACCGCCGTGGCCCGCGACCTGCGGGCGGCAGTGCAGGAGGCGACCGGCGGACTCACCGCCACCGTGGGCGTGGCCACCTCGAAGTTCATGGCAAAGATCGCCAGCGACCTCGACAAGCCCGACGGCCTCACCGTCGTCGCGCCGGGCACCGAGCAGGACCTGCTGCGTCCGATGCCCGTGGCCGTGATCCCTGGCGTCGGACCGGCCACCGCGGAGCGCCTGCGCGCCTCCGGGTTCCGCACCGTCGCCGACCTGGAGCAGGCCAGTGAGGCCGAGGTCGTCCGCCTGCTCGGGAAGGCCCACGGCCACGGTCTGCACCGCCTCGCCCACGGGCTGGACGACCGCCCGGTCGTGGCCGAGCGCGAGGCCAAATCGATCTCGGTGGAGGACACCTACGCCGAGGACGTCACCGACCGCACCACGATGGAAGGCCTGCTGACCCGACAGGCCGCCACCGTGGCCCGACGGCTGGCGAAGGCTCGCCAGTCAGGTCGCACCGTGACGATCAAGGTGCGGCTCCACGACTTCACCACCTCTAGCCGGTCGCAGACGCTCGACGCCCCGACGGACCACCCCCAGGTGATCGCCCGGACCGCTCGCGCACTCCTCGGCGAGGTCGACACGACGGGCGGGGTGCGGCTGCTCGGGGTCGGCGTCTCCGGGTTGGCCGACTGGATCCAGGAGAGCCTCTTCGGCGACGAGCACGACGAAGAGGAGCCGCTCACCGAACTCCCCCTGGCCGAGACGTCGCGACGACCCGCCTGGGCGCCGGGCGCCGACGTGGTGCACAGCGAGCACGGACCCGGCTGGGTGTGGGGCTCGGGACGCGGCGTGGTCACGGTCCGCTTCGAGACGGCCGAGACCGGTCCCGGGCCGGTCCGCTCCTTCGCGGTGGACGACCCTGCGCTCGTGCTCCTCGACCCCGGTCGCCACGAGGAGTCCGACGACTCACCGGCCGACAACCCGTCTCCCTGACCCAGCTCGCACGCGCAACCGCGAACCCGGTGGCCCTCAGCAGAGCCGCAGCACCACCTCGTCGCCCGGCCTGGCCTGGGCGCACCAACCGAGGTCGTCGGGATGCACGACCGCCACGACGGGATAGCCGCCGGTCGTGGGGTGGTCGTTGAGGAAGACCACCGCCTCCCCCGACGGGGGCAGCTGGACCGCCCCGAGCACCACGCCCTCGCTCGGCACCTCCCCTGCCCGCCGCCTGAGGTCGGCCCCGAGCACGCGGAGACCGACCCGGTTCGACTCCGCACCGACGCGTCCCCGAGCCCCGTCGAGACGGTCGGGGTCCTGCAGCCAGTCCACGTGCGGTCCGGGCAGGACACGGAGCACACCGGGTTCGTGGGCTGCCCTTCCCGACGTGGGGGACCACACTGGTGCGGCGTGCGGTCGTCCCACCGGCACCCGATCGTCCGTCACCAGTGGTGGAGGTCCGACGCCGGCCAACGTGTCCGTGGACCGGGACCCCAGGACGGGCGGGACGTCCAGGCCGCCGGCGAGGGCGACGTACGACCGGACGCCGCTGCGCGCGGGCCCCACGCGGAGCTCGGTGCCGCGGCGCAACGTGACGGGCTCGTCCTGCGGCAGGGCCCGCCCGTCAGCCCGCACGTCGCAGCGCGCGCCGGTCACGGCGACGGTGTGGGCCCGCTCGAGCCGCACCGCGACGCCGTTGAGGGTCGTCTCCAGCAGCGCTGTCTCGACGGGGTTGCCGACCAGCCGGTTGGCGAACGTGGCGGCGGCACGGTCGAGGTAGCCGGCGCGCGGCACCCCGAGGTGGGCCCAGCCGACCCGTCCGGCGTCCTGCACGGTGGTGAGCAGCCCGGCGTCGAGCACCCGCAGGCTCACGCGACCACGAACCTGACGCGCGTCCCGGGCGGCAGCAGGGCCGGCCCCTGCTCTCGCGCGAGGTCCCAGACGACCACGTCGGTCCTTCCGAGCAACCACCACCCTCCCGGCGAGGGCGTCGGGTAGATCCCGCACCACACGTCGGCCAGTGCCACCGAGCCCGCCGGCACCCGGGCCCGGGGCGAGTCCCGACGCGGGAGCGCCCAGTCGGACGGAAGACCGCTGAGGTAGCTGAAGCCCGGGGCGAAGCCGGAGAAGGTGGCGACGAACTCCACCCCGGTGTGGCGCCGCACCACCTCCTCGCGCGTGACCCCCCACCGTCGCGCCACCTCGGACAGGTCCGGGCCGTCGTAGCTGACCGGCACCTCGACCAGGGGTGCGTCGGCGCTCCGGAGCCCAGAGGGCTGCCACTGCTCCACGAGACGGCGCAGGTGGTCGGCGTCGGCGGTCCCGTCGACCAGCACCGACGTGGCCGCGGGGACCACCTCGGTGCACCGCAGGTCCTGCGAGCGCAACCAGAGCGCCAGCGACGCGGCCGCCTCGGCGCCCTCGACCCGCACCAGGTGGGCCTCTCCGCCGACGGCGAGCACCTCAGCCGTTCGTGGGGCCATCCGTGGGGCCGCCTGTGCGGCCACCCGTGCGGCTTCCCGGGGCGTCATGACTGGATGCTAGACGGGTCAGAGCCCGCGCAGCGACCACCCGGCCGCCTCCAGCGCCTGCCGGACGAGCCGCGCCGTCCCGACTGCCCCCGGGCTGTCGCCGTGCAGGCAGAGCGAGTCGACGTGCGGCTGCGCAGCGAGCTCGACGGCCCGGCGGGCGACCGCCGACGCCGGAGCGACGAGCGCGCCGGGCTGGTCGCGCCCCAGGAGTCGTCCGGAGGGGGTGTAGCCCCGGTCCGGGAACGCCTCCGAGTGCACGTCCCTGCCCCGATCGCGGGCCAGGTCGACCAGGACTCCGGGCACCATGCCGAGCACGGACAGCTCACCGGAGCCGTCCAGCACGGCGCGCGCCTGCTCCTCGTCGTCGAGGACGCGGTGGTAGAGCGCGCCGTGCGGCTTGACGTATCGCACGTCCACCCCGGCCGCGCGCGCCACGCTCACGAGCGTGCCCACCTGGTCGGCGACCTGGTCGCGCAGCACCCGTTCGGGCACGTCCAGGGCGACCCGGCCGAAGTTCGCCCGGTCGGCGTAGGAGACCTGCGCGCCCACCGTCACCCCCAGCTCTGCGGCGCGCTCGCAGACCGCGCGCATGATCGCGAGCGACCCCGCGTGGTAGCCGCAGGCCACGTTGGCGCTGGTGACGACCTCGAGCAGGGCGTCGTCATCGGTGACCTCCTCGCCGAGGTCTGCGTTGAGGTCCACGTCCACGCCCCCATTGTGGCCCGTCCCCAGCCCGTCGGCGACCGTGCCCGTGCGTACGCTGGTCCGCATGCCCGACGCCGCGACCCCTTCGTCCGACCAGCCGCCCGTCGCCCACCCGCCGGTGGCCCAGCGTCGCCCGGTGAGCCGCGAACTGCACGGCCTCACCCGCACCGACGACTACGAGTGGTTGCGTGACAAGGAGTCACCTGAGGTCCTCGCCCACCTCGAGGCGGAGAACGCCTGGACCGACCGGGCGACCGCCCACCTGGCCGACCTGCGCGAGCAGCTCTTCGAGGAGACCCGGGCCCGCACCCTGGAGACCGACCTCTCCGTGCCGACCCGCAACCGAGGCTGGTGGTTCTACGGTCGCACCTTCGAGGGCAAGGAGTACGGAGCCAGCTGCCGGGTGCCGGTGAGTGACCCCGACGACTGGACGCCTCCGGTGCCCGACGCGCAGGCGCGGGTCGACCAGCCCGCCCTGCCCGGCGAGGAGGTGCTGCTCGACCTCAACGAGCTCGCCGAGGGCCACGAGTTCTTCTCCCTCGGCGGGTCCGCCATCTCGCTGGACGACTCCCTGCTGGCCTACGCCGTCGACACCGCGGGGGACGAGCGCTACACGGTGCGCGTCAAGCGCCTGGCCGACCACGGCCTGCTCGACGACGTCGTCGAGGGCGTGCTGGGTGGCGTCACCTGGCACCCCGACAGTGAGTCCTTCTTCTACACCACGGTCGACGAGGCGTGGCGGGCCGACAAGGTCTGGCGCCACCGCCTCGGCACCCCGCAGTCCGACGACGAGCTGGTGCTGCACGAGACGGACGCGCGCTTCTGGGTGGGCGTGGGCCGCAGCCGCGACGACCGCTACGTGTTCACGGTCTCGGGGTCGAAGACCACCACGGAGTGGCGCTTCCTCGACACCACCTCCGCCGACGCCGAGCTCGTCGTCTTCCACCCCCGCACCGAGGGGCTGGAGTACAACCTCGAACCCGCCGTGGTCGGGGGTCGTTCGGTCTTCCTGGTGCTCCACAACGCGACGGGACCCGACTTCGAGCTGGGCCTGGCGCCGGCCGCACCCACCGGCCCGGAGGGCTGGTCGACGCTCATCGCCCACGACCCGACCGTCCGGCTCGAGGACGTGGACGCCTTCGCCACCCACCTGGTGGTGCACCAGCGCAGCGACGGGCTCACCCAGCTGCGCATCCTCGAGCTCGACGACCAGGGCGTGCGCGACGACCACCTGGTCGAGTTCGACCGGGAGGTCCACACGATCGGCTCGGGCGCGAACCCGAACTTCGACCAGCCCACGGTGCGCCTGGGCTACACCTCGCTCGCGGTGCCCGCGTCGGTCTACGACTACGACGTCCCCACCCGCGAGCTGCGCCTGCTGCGGCGTACGCCCGTGCTCGGCGACTTCGACGCCGACGACTACGAGGAGCACCGGCTCTGGGCGACGGCCCGCGACGGCGAGCGGGTTCCCGTCTCGCTCGTGTGCCGCAAGGACGCCCGCGGCCGGGGCCCCCTGCCGACGCTGCTCTACGGCTACGGGGCGTACGAGGCCTCGATCGACCCGTACTTCTCCGTGCCGCGCCTCTCGTTGCTCGACCGAGGCGCAGCCTTCGCGATCGCCCACGTGCGGGGCGGCGGCGAGATGGGCCGGCGCTGGTACGACCAGGGCAAGCTCGCCCACAAGCCGAACTCCTTCAACGACTTCGTCGACGTCGCCCGCCACCTCGTGGAGACCGGGTGGTCCTCCCCCGACACCCTCGTCGCGGAGGGCGGCAGCGCCGGGGGCCTGCTGATGGGCGCCGTGGTCAACCAGGCCCCCGAGCTCTTCGCCGGCGTCGTGGCCAACGTGCCTTTCGTGGACGCGCTGACCACCATGCTCGACTCGACCCTGCCGCTGACCATCGGCGAGTACGACGAGTGGGGCAACCCGGAGGCTGACCCGGAGGTCTACGCACTGATGGCCTCCTACGCGCCCTACGACAACGTGGCCGCCGTCGACTACCCGCCGATCCTCGCCGAGACCTCGCTCAACGACACCCGCGTGCTCTACGTGGAGCCGGCGAAGTGGATCGCCAAGCTGCGGGCCACCGCGGTGGGACGCCGCGACTTCCTGCTGCGCACGGAGATGAACGCCGGGCACGGTGGCGTCTCGGGCCGCTACAAGGCCTGGCGCGACCGCGCCTTCTCCCTCGCCTGGATCCTGGACCGGATGGGTCTGGCCCACCGTTCCTGAGGATTGGACCTGCCTGACCCCCATCGGTCTGAAAACTCCCTGAGATTCCCCTGCTCCGGCAACTTCCGGGGTTTCCCGCTCGTCCAACGGGGTGAGACACAGACGGAGGGCGGAAACCCCGAGCCGGGAATGCTCCCGGTCCGCCCGGGCGTTGAGACGGTGTGGCCAGCAGTGGTCACGGAGCAGGAGGCACACCATGGCTACTCGTACGGCGACTCTGACGGCACCCCGTCCGGCGACTCGTCCCACCCGCACGCACGGTGCGGAACGTGAAATCGAAGGTCGTGACTCCGTCGGCCTCTACCTCGACGAGATTGCCCGCACCCCGCTGCTGGACGCGGCGACCGAGGTCGAGCTCTCCAAGACCATCGAGGCCGGCCTCATGGCTGAGCACCTCCTCGCCGAGGGTCGCGTGGGCCGACGCAAGGGCGGCGCCCCCATGTCGGCCACCGAGGAGGAGCTGCTCTGGCTGGCCGAGGAGGGACGCAAGGCGGTCGACGTCTTCATCCGGGCGAACCTGCGCCTCGTCGTCTCGATCGCCCGCAAGTACGGTCGTGCGCAGATGCCGATGCTGGACCTCATCCAGGAAGGCAACACCGGCCTGATCCGCGCGGTGGAGAAGTTCGACTACGCCAAGGGCTACAAGTTCTCGACCTACGCGACGTGGTGGGTGCGCCAGGCGATCACCCGCGGCATCGCCCAGCAGGCCCGGGTGGTGCGCCTTCCCGTCCACGTCGTCGAGGAGCTGAACCAGGTCGGCAACGCCCGCCGCACCCTGGAGCGTCAGTTCGGCCGTGACCCCGAGCCCACCGAGATCGCCGAGGAGCTCGGGATGTCCGTCGACCGGGTGCTCGACCTGCTGTCGTGGGGTCGCGACCACGTCTCCCTCGACACCCCGCTGGACGAGTCCGGCGACACCTCCCTGGGCGACCTGATGGCCCAGGAGACGGTCCCGAGCCCCGACGGCGACGTGCTGGACGCCGAGTCACGCGCCCGTCTCGAAGAGCTGGTCGACCAGCTGGACGAGCGTTCGGCCGACATCGTCCGGGCCCGCTACGGCCTCAGCGACGGCCGTCAGCACAAGCTGGCCGACATCGGAGCCAAGCACGGCATCTCCGCGGAGCGCGTGCGACAGCTCGAGCGTGAGGCCCTGCAGAAGTTGCGTCGCCTCGGCGACCCCGATCTGGCTGCCTGATCCCCCCTCCCTCCCCGGGCAGCCGGCGCCGGGCCCGTGTTCCGCCTCAGGCGTGAGCGCGGGCCCGTAACGCTGTCCAGACCTCATCGACGCGGGCGTACAGCTCCTCGAGGGTCCCGGTGTTGTCGATGACGACGTCTGCCACGGCCAGCCGCTGCTCCCGGGTGGCCTGCGCGGCGATGCGGGCGCGAGCGTCGTCCTGGTTCATCCGACGGTCCTCGACCATGCGGCGCACCTGTTCCTCCACGGGTGCGTCGACCACCACGACCACGTCGAACGCCGCGGCCTGCCCGGTCTCCACCAGCAACGGGATGTCGTGCACCACCACGGCGTCCGGGCCGGCGGCCGCCTCCAGCGCCGCACCGGCGGCCCGGACCCGGGGATGGATGATCGCCTCCAGGGCCCGTCTGCGTGACTCGTCGGCGAAGACCAAGGCGCCCAGCGCCGGGCGGTCGAGCGCACCGTCGGCGTCCAGCACCTCGGAGCCGAACTCGGCCACCACCTCAGCGAGCCCGTCGGTGCCGGGCGCCACCACCTCGCGCGCCAGCAGGTCGGCGTCGACGACCACCGCGCCGAGCTCCGCGAGCCGCGCAGAGACCGTGCTCTTCCCGGACGCCACTCCCCCGGTCAGTCCTACCCGTACGCCCACGTCCACGGTCCTCTCGTTCGCCGGGCGCGACCCTAGCAAGACCGGCAGGCCCGCCGGGGGCCACGCCCTGGGAAAGGCAGAAGGCCTGCCCGGAAACCCGGGCAGGCCTTCTGGTGCTCAGCGGAGCGGGGCTCAGTTGCCGCCGGTCAGCTTCTCGCGCAGCGCCTGGAGCGCCTCGTCGGTGGCCAGCGAACCGCCGACCTCCTCGACCTCAGCGGTCTCGGTGCCGCCGGAGCTGTACGAGGTGGCCTCGCCAGCCTCGACCTCAGCCTTCTTGGCCTCGGCCTGCTGCTTGACGTGGGCCTCCCAGCGAGCGTGGGCCTTGGCGTACTCCTCTTCCCACTTGGCGCGCTGCTCGTCGTAGCCCTCGAGCCACTCGCCCGTCTCGGGGTCGAAGCCGTCGGGGTAGACGTAGTTGCCCTGCTCGTCGTAGGTGGCGGTCATGCCGTAGAGCGTCGGGTCGAACTCGTCGACGTCGGCGGCGGCCGAGGTCTCGTTGGCCTGCTTGAGGGACAGCGAGATCCGGCGACGCTCGAGGTCGATGTCGATGATCTTGACCATGACGTCGTCGTTGACCTGGACGACCTGCTCGGGGATCTCCACGTGGCGCTCGGCCAGCTCGGAGATGTGCACCAGGCCCTCGATGCCCTCCTCGACGCGGACGAACGAACCGAAGGGCACCAGCTTGGTGACCTTGCCCGGGACGATCTGACCGATCTGGTGGGTGCGGGCGAAGTGCTGCCACGGGTCCTCCTGCGTCGCCTTCAGCGACAGGGAGACACGCTCGCGGTCCATGTCCACGTCGAGGACCTCGACGGTGACCTCGTCACCGACGGTGACGACCTCGGACGGGTGGTCGATGTGCTTCCAGGAGAGCTCGGAGACGTGGACGAGACCGTCGACGCCACCCAGGTCCACAAACGCACCGAAGTTGACGATCGAGGAGACGACACCCTTGCGGATCTGACCCTTCTGGAGCTGGGTCAGGAAGCCGTGGCGCACCTCGGACTGGGTCTGCTCGAGCCACGCACGACGCGACAGGACCACGTTGTTGCGGTTCTTGTCGAGCTCGATGATCTTCGCCTCGAGGGTCTGACCCACGTAGGGCTGCAGGTCGCGGACACGACGCATCTCCACCAGCGAGGCGGGCAGGAAGCCGCGCAGGCCGATGTCGAGGATGAGACCACCCTTGACGACCTCGATGACGGTGCCCTCGACGACGCCGTCCTCCTCCTTGACCTGCTCGATCGTGCCCCAGGCGCGCTCGTACTGGGCGCGCTTCTTGGAGAGGATCAGGCGGCCTTCCTTGTCCTCCTTCTGGAGCACCAGGGCCTCGACCTTGTCGCCGATGGCGACGACCTCGGACGGGTCGACGTCATGCTTGATCGACAGCTCGCGGGAGGGGATGACGCCCTCGGTCTTGTAGCCGATGTCGAGGAGGACCTCGTCGCGGTCGACCTTCACGATGGTGCCGTCGACGATGTCACCGTCGTTGAAGTACTTGATCGTCGCGTCGATCGCGGCGAGGAAGTCCTCTTCGGACCCGATGTCGTTGATCGCCACCTGGGGGGCGTCGTAGTCCGGAAGAGGAATGCTGGTGCTCGTCATGAGGGAGAGTTGTCCTTGGATGGATGGAGTCGTGCGGAACGCTCGAGGTCCGTGGTCGACCGGCCGACTGGCACGGTGAGCAGCGAGCCGCTCCGTACGGGCTCGCGGCAGACCTCTGGCGCAATCACCCAGTCTACGCAGGGCGACTGTCGAGCGTCCAACCGGGCACCGGGCCGGCCCCGACCCTCAGGGCCAGGCGTGCAGGTCGCCGGTGCGCACGATCTCCCCGAGGAAGCAGTGCGCGAGATCCACGACCAGGTTTCCCGCCGGCCGCGCAGCCAGGTCCACCAGTGCCACCAGGTCGGCCGTTCGCGCCCTCTCCAGCGCCAGACCTGGCTCCTCACCCCGGACCGCGGACCAGCCCGACAGGACCGCCTCCACCCAGCCGGGTGCGCGGTCGAACCGGAGCAGAGCACCCAGGTCGGCGTGCGGGAACCCGCTGTGGGCGTGCTCCCAGTCGACCACGGCCCGCACGTCGCGCGTGTCAGGGTCGAGCACGACGTTGCGGGGGTGCAGGTCACCATGCACGACGCAGCTGCGACCCACCTCGTCGAGCACCTCCTGGGCCGCTCGGGCCAGAGCGCGGAGCCGATCGGCCGACGCCCGGTCGAACCCGCGCAGGAGTGGCAACCTCTCCTCGACGTGTGCGAGGAGGTCGTCCCCCCGCTCCCCACCGATGCGCAGGTCCTCGTCGACGAAGTGGCCGGGTCGCAAGGTCGCCAGGCCGGCCAACGTGCCGGCGACCCGGCCGAGCTGGAGGCCGAGCGCTCGGCGCTGCTCGGCACTGCCCTCACGCAGCACCACCTCACCCCGGATGCCGGGCACGTAGCGGGTCACCAACAGGGCCGGCGCGTCGGCCACGGCCGCGCGCACCTCCAGCACCTCGGGGACCGGCACCAAGCCTCGTACAAGATGCATCAGCGAGGCGTCGACCTGCGCCACGGCCGCGCCGCGAGGCCCGGGACGCGCACAGATGCGCACCACCGAGAGGTCGTCACCGACGCCCGTCAGGAAGCTCTCCTGCGACCAGCCTCCCGGCAGCGGCTCCCACAGCGTCTCCACCCGCCCATGGTGCCACTTCATAGACTCACGGCGTGCCACAGCAGACTCCTGGACCCATGGACGGCGTTGCCCGTCCCCCCGCACCGGCGGACCACCTCCCCCAGTCGGTCGAGGTGGACCGGCGCGCCGTCAGCGAGGACGAGTCGCGCCGCGCCAACGGGCCCGAGTGGGACCGCTACGCCGACGAGTACCAGGCCACCCACGGAGAGTTCCTCGGCGACATCGGCTTCGTGTGGGGCCCCGAGGGGCTCACGGAGGCCGCGGCAGGCGCCCTCGGCGAGGTGGCGGGACGCCGGGTGCTCGAGGTCGGCAGCGGCGCGGGCCAGTGCTCCCGGTGGGTGACCCACCGCGGCGGGACCGGCATCGGGGTCGACCTGTCCCTGCGGCAGCTGCAGCACTCGCGGCGCATCGACGAGGAGACCGCGGTGCAGGTGCCCTCGACGCAGGCGACCGCCACCGCCCTTCCCTTCCGCGACGCCACCTTCGACGTGGTCTTCTCCTCCTTCGGCGCCCTGCAGTTCGTGGCCGACCTGGACCTGGCCGTGGCCGAGGTGGCGCGCGTCCTGCGCCCCGGCGGGCGGTTCGCGTTCTCCATCACCCACCCCACGCGGTGGTCGTTCCCCGACGACCCCGGCCCCGACGGGCTGGTCGCGAGCCAGTCCTACTGGGACCGCACCCCCTACGTGGAGACCGACCCGGGGACGGGCACGGTCACCTACGTGGAGCACCACCGCACCCTCGGCGACTGGGTGGGCCTGCTGGCCCAGCACCGCTTCCACCTCGTCGACCTGCTGGAGCCGGAGTGGCCCGAGGGCCACGAACGCGTGTGGGGTGGCTGGTCGGCCACCCGCGGACGCCTGACGCCGGGGACGGCGCTCTTCGTGGCGGACCTGCTCCCCTGACCGGCTCACCGGAGCACCCGGAAATGCCAGAGCCCGGGCGGACCATGCGGTCCGCCCGGGCTCCGGGACGTCAGGTCGCGCGTCAGGCGCGAGCCGACTGCGAGCGGCGGTGCAACAGGAACCCGACGATCAGCAGCACGAGGCCACCAATCCCCAGCACCAGCGGCAGCGTCGAACGGATGAGCTTCAGCTGGCTCGACTTCGGGCCGTAGTCGTCGATGTTGGCCTGCACGGTCTCGTCGGTGAAGGCGGTCTCGACGTCGGTGAGCGTGGTGCGGTCCTCGCCGTCGATCTGGAGGGCTGCCCACTGCTGCTCGACGCGCTTGATCACGACGCCGGTCTCGGGCTCCACCCAGAAGGTACGGACGTTGCCGTAGGTGCGGTCGGCGGTCACGGCGCCGTCGCCGCTCTCGCCGACGACGTCAGCCGGGACCTCCTGCTGGGTCCAGACCTCGGGCTCGATGGTCTGGACGAACACGTAGGTGTTGAGACCCTCGAGGGTCTCCTCGCGCTCGTACTTGGCGTCGATGGCGCGCTTGAGGGTGCCGTCCCACCACTTGTAGGTCTTCTTCTCCGTCTGGAACGGGAACTTGAAGACCTGGCCCTCGAAGGTGACCGACTCGGGCTGGCCCTGGGTGGTCTCGGAGAAGGCGTTGCAGCAGTTGACGGCCTCGCCGGTGAAGCCGTCGAAGGCGACCCGCTCGACGCTGCGCGAACGCACGACGCCGTCCGCCGACTTGGTGGAGGTCGAGTTGACCCAGACGCGAATGTTGTCGCCGGCCTCCTCCGCAGCCTCCACGTCACCCAGGGTCTGGGCGGTCGTGGTCAGGTCGGTCTGGATCTCCTTCAGCGACGACGGGTCCGTGTCGAAGACGGTCGCGTCCGGGCCGAACAGCTTCGAGATGCTGTCCTGGTCCATCGGGGCGGTCGCCAGCTTCGGGTACGCGTAGACGTTCAACAGGATTCCGATCACCAACAGGAATCCACCAATACCCGAGAGGATCGGGCCCAACTTTCCTCGCACTTGCGTGCTCCCTCCAGACATTCCCATGCCAATAAGTAGCCGCACGCTACCAGTCGGTAGACGAAACGGTGACGCAGCCCACAAACTCCTCCGGGATCGGGGGGCTGCGCTGAACGGTTCGGACAGATCAGAACATGTGCCTGATCACTTCTTGCGGAGGACCTGCCACAGGTTCCAGGTGAGGACCTCGCGGACCCCCGGAACCTTGAGGAGGTGCTTGCTCGCCGGGGGCAGGTAGCGCGGGCGCTCCTCCACCAGGACGAGGTCGTCGCGTGAGCGCGCCCACCTCATGCCTTCGGCCACCGTGGCCGCGTACATGCTCTCCCCGAAGACGTTCTTCGGGGGACGCCCGTGCTTGCGCTCGTAACGACGAGCCGCGCGGTGGCCACCCAGGAGGTGCCACGGTGAGGTCTCGTGCCCACCCCACGGCCCGTACCAGGCGGTGTACGACAGGACGACGAGCCCACCCGGCTTGACCACCCTGGCGACCTGGTCGGCGACGGACGCCAGGTCGGGCACGTGCTCCAGCATGTTGCTGGAGAAGCCGATGTCCACCGACTCGTCACGCAGGGGGGACTGCTCGGCCCGGGCCACCACCGAGAGCGGGTGCTTCACGCCGTGGGCCACGATCTCGGTGTGGTCGAGGTCGACGACCACCGACGTGGCACCGGCCCGGGTGAAGGCGTCGGAGTAGAAGCCCGCCGCTCCCCCGAAGTCGGCGATGGTCTTGCCGGCGAGGTCGACGTGCGGACGCATCAAAGCCAACGTGTCGTCGGCGATGAGCCCGTAGAATCCTTCGGGATCGGTCTGCTCGGTCAGGAATGACCGGAAGAGCTTCACCGACCGTCGCCAGTCGTCGCCCGACAGGTCGGGCGAGGAGGTCATCGTGGGTGTGGAATGGCTCACAGCGCGGATGCTACCCTCCGGTAATCAGCACCGGGAGGGAGACCGGGTGGTGTTCACGATGCGAACCACTACTGCCGGACCGCGGCGTCCTCGCACGTCGGCGGCAGCGAGGAGGACCCGAGCATGAGCCATGTCGTCATCCTGAACTGGCGCGACGCCTGGCACCCCGAGGGCGGGGGGTCCGAGACGTACCTCCGCCAGGTGGCCACCCGGCTCGCCGCCGCGGGTCACCGGGTGACCACCCTGACCGCGCGCTACCCCGGCAGCGCCAAGGACGAGGTCGTCGAGGGCGTCCGCTACGTCCGCGTCGGCAAGCACATGACGGTCTACCTGTGGGCGGCGCTCTACCTGGCGACCCGCCGGCTGGGTCACGTCGACCACGTGATCGAGGTGCAGAACGGGATGCCCTTCCTGGCCCGCCTCTTCAGCCGCGCCAAGGTCACGGTGCTCGTGCACCACGTGCACCGCGAGCAGTGGCCAGTCGTGGGGCCGGTGCTCGCCCGGATCGGCTGGTTCATGGAGTCACGCGTCGCCCCCTTCGTCAACCGGCACAACGACTACGTGGCCGTCAGCCAGGTGACCGCCTCCGAGCTCGTGGCCCTGGGGGTGGACGAGAACCGCATCCGCATCGCCTACAACGGCGTGCCGCCGGTGCCCGAGTTCGCGGCGCCGCCGCGGGACTCCCACCCCAGCATGGTCGCCCTGAGCAGGCTGGTGCCGCACAAGCAGATCGAGCACGCAGTGCGCACGCTCGACAGCCTGCGCGACGAGATCCCCGACGCGACGCTCACGGTGATGGGCGACGGGTGGTGGGCCGACGAGCTGCGCCAGATGGTCGCCGACCTGGGCCTCCAGGACAGGGTGCGGCTCCTGGGGTTCGTCGACGACACGACCAAGTTCGTGGAGCTGTCGCGGGCCTGGGTGCACGTGATGCCGTCGCTGAAGGAGGGGTGGGGGCTGTCCATCATCGAGGCCGCCCATGTCGGCGTCCCCTCAGTGGCCTACAGCTCGGCTGGCGGCGTCCGCGAGTCCATCCTCGACGGCGTCACGGGTCTGCTCGCCAGCGACCAGGACGACTTCACCCATGCCGTACGCCGCCTGCTCACCGACGACGCCCTGCGCGAGAGCATGGGCACGAAGGCACAGCTGCGGAGCGAGCAGTTCACGTGGGAGGCGACCACAGCCGTCATTGAAGGCTGCCTGACCCCCTCGACGACCCCCGCCACCGTGGCCTGACCAGCGGACGACACAGCAGTCGACAGAAGCAGGGGCCCTCCGAACGGAGGGCCCCTGCTTCGTCCTCAGCCTGACCCCGGTCCTTGAGGGTTCCAGCCGAGATCCCGCCCAAGGGCGCGCGAAAACCTCGGACTGTCGATGCAGTCCGAGGTTTTCGGAAGTCAAGCGTCGGGCGACGTGTCGCCCGTGGCGTCAGTCGTCGCCGTACTGGCCCTGGCCGGGAGCGTTCGGACCCTCGTGGTCCGCGTCAACGCCCGTCAGGGTGGCAACGGCGATGATGACCGTCAGGACCGCGGCGATGGCACCCGTCAGAAGCGAGATCAGCCAACCAAACCCAAACATGTAAGTCCTCCCAGACCTCAAAGGTTGTCTCGAAGCAGTATACGCATCAGTAGGTCTGCGGGGGGAATCCCTGACCACGGAGCGGACTCTTCTGGCGAGAGCCTAGCCGCAGAACCGTGACCGCACACGTTGTTCCGAGAAGTACACCCAGGTCGAGCAGCAGGTAGACATGGGGACGCCAGCCGCCGTCGTAGGTCGCGGGGCCCGTGGGAGGCGCCAGCTCCAGCAGCCGGAGCTGGTCGGTCTCCGCCACCACCTCGGCGCCGATCGGCTCCCACCCGGGCTCCGTGCTGCGGTGCACCAGCGCCCAGCGCACCCCCGTCTCGGCCAGGACCTCGGTCAGTTCCTCGGCGGAGTCAGCCTCCCGCACCCGGCGCGCCAGCGCGCTCTCTCCGCCGACCGTGCCCTCGGGAACGCTGAGGGCGTCCTCGGTGACCATGCGTCCGGGGAAGTAGCGCGGTGCGGGGTCGAGGACGGTGCGCGGCGTCCAGTCGAACCGGCGGTAGGTCGAGAAGGGAAGCACCACCACCTGCTCGTCGGCCAGGTCGAGCGACTCCATCTCGTGGCGGACCTGGTCCCAGTCGTCGGGGAAGCGGTCCGCCTGCAGGAAGCCGCCCAGCCCCAGCGCGAGCGACGGCAGTGCCGCCACCGGCGCGAGGACCACCGCGACCAGCCACGCCGATCCGCCCCCGTGGCTGCGCGAAAGGGCCGCCAGCCGGGCGACCGCGAGCCCCAGGCCCACGCTGGCCACCAGGGCCCAGGGCGCCGCCCACTTCTGACCGTCGCGCAGGAGCCCACCGCCGGGGACCTCGAGCACGATCCAGTCCACCACCGGTCGCAGACCGGTCAGCGCGCCGGCGAGGGCGAGGGCGAGGGCTCCGCAGGAGAGCAGCGCGGCGGGCCCTGTGGGGAGCACCCGCTCCCGGCGCCCGACCCACAGGCCCCAGACCGCGAGCGCCACGACGAGCCCCCCGATCCCGGCCAGCAGCAGGTCTCCCCGTTCCGCCGGCACGATCGACTCCTTCCAGATCCCGCCGAACGTCAGCACCGAGCCCACGACGCCGAACGGCGTGTCGGCCCGTGCCGAGAACGCCTCCACGCCGAAGACGTCGGGCGCGAGCTGGTCGGCGCCGTTGGCGAAGGCCGGCACCAACCACGGCAGGTTGACGGCGAGCGAGACCGCGAGCGTACGTCCGACGAGGGCGAGGTGGCCGACGGCCAGGCACGCGGCGGTCGCCGCCACCATGACCCCACCCGTCGGGGACGACCAACCGGCGACCGCCAGCGCCGTGACCAGCACCGCCCAGGCCCGGCGACGTGCAGCCACGTCGGACTGTTCGCGAAGCCTCACGACCGCTTCGGCCGCCCAGGGCAGAGCCGCGTATCCGCACAACAACGCCCAGTGGCCGATGGCCAGGCGCTCGTGCACGTAGGGGTTCCACACGAAGAGGACCGCCGCGGCGGCGCGGGCCATGAAGGGCAGCGACCACGTCAGGCGACTCACGCCGGTCGCGGCGCCGACGAGGATCGCGACGAGCACCACCCGTTGGAGCACGTCGCCCGGCACCACCGTCGTGAGCGCCGAGACCCATGCGTCACTGGGGACCGCCCTGGGCACTCCCCCGTCACCGCCGGTCCAGGCGTCCTTCCAGGGTTGGTCGGGGACGAACACCATGTCGCCGGCCAGGACCAGTCCGCGACCGGGCAGGAGGGGGCCGAGGACCAGCAGGGCCAACGCGCCCGCGAGCAGGGCGTCGGGCAGCCACCGCGGAACGGCACCTGGCCCGCCCCGCACACCCGCCGCCGGGGCAGGGCTCACGGCGAGGTGATCAGGGGTGCCGGAGTCGGGACGCCGGCGCTCAGGCCACCCACGCACACGGTCTGCCCGGGGTTCTCGAGGGTGAGGGTGACGTTGGAGAAGGCGGTGCGCACCGGCACCTGGATGGTGTGGACACCGGAACGGATCGGGATGCGAATCGTCTCCTCACCCGCCTGCACCTCGGCATAGGTGTCCCCGCCGGTCAGGTAGGAGATCTCCAGGACGTGGTTGCCCGCCGCCACGGGGCCCGACATGGGGATCGTCGTGCGCTGGCCGGTCACGGCGTAGCCGCAGTCACCCTCGGGAGCAGGGGCACTGGGCACGGTCAGGGTGAGGTCGACCTCGCGCAGGATGCCCGCCCCGTCCACCATCCGCAGCACCTCGCTCGGCATCCCGAAGGTCGGCTCCTCGGGCAGCAGCCCCACCACCGTGGAGACACGTGCCGAGCTGCCGAAGAGGCTCGACATGATCCCCTCGGGCACAGGCCCGTCGAGCAGGACGATCCGCGGGTCGATCAGCAGGCCCTCCCGGACGTAGTCGACGTAGGCCCGATCGTCCTCGTTCTTGAGCGTCGGCACCATGGCTCGTGCCGTCACCGCGCACGAGACCAGCAGGGCCACCGCCAGCACGCTGGCAGCCAGCCCCGGCCAGGGCACCACGAATCGACGCACCTGGTCGGGCACGACCGTGCGCCGCAGCGCGAGCGCCACCAGCACCACGACCGAGGGGGCCACGTCGGCGACGAACCGCGACACCATGCCCATGGCGCTGAGTCCGTCCTTGGTCAGGATCAGGACCACGGCGCCCAGCACGAAGTGCAGCACCAGTCCCACCCCGGCCACGGCCACCACCGGGTCACGCAACGACCGGATGATCGGGGCCGCCAGGAGCAGGCAGACGAACGCCGCGACGGCGAGCGGCCAACGGGCGTCCGGCTCGAGCGCGGTGCCCGACATCGTCCCGGTCCACGGTCCTCCCACGAGGCCACTGATGCCTTGGCGCACGTACTGCTCGGCGATGTGACGCACGTCTGCGAAGGACTGGGGCCAGCCGAAGCCGGAGTTGTCGCGGCCCACGCCCACCAGCACCCGCACGACCAGGGCGACCAGCAGCACCAGCCACAGCCGGGCGTAGGAGGTGGCGGTGCCGATCAGGCGCTCACGCACCCCTGCGGACTCCTGCGGCCACATCGCGGCCACGACGACGAAGGCGACGAGCGGCAGCGCCAGGGACCGGTCGCTGCAGAGCAGGACGAGAACCAGCGCCACTCCGGCGATCGGCAGCCCCGCACGCCAGGAGGAGCGCAGGTGCGCCAGCAGGGTCGAGAAGCCGACCAGCAGCAGGACCACGGTGGGTAGGTGGGTCGAGGCCAGGCTCCACCACAGGGTGGCGCCGAGAGTCAGCGGGGTGAAGCACGCGACCACGAGAAGAGGGATCTTGACCCAGCGGTCCTCGAGCACCTGGGTGAGCACCACCCACGTCAGGAGGGCAGCGAGCGTCTGCAGGAGGAGCACCACGAAGGTGACGCCGCCCCAGCTGAACCCCGTGACCTGGGTGGTCGCCCAGACGAGCAGGTTGCCGATCGGGGAGAACTCTCCGGAGTGGGCGGCGGTGAGGTGGTCCCAGCCCATCGGCTCGTCGGTGGCGCGGGC
Source organism: Nocardioides malaquae (assembly GCF_015070385.1). Lineage (GTDB taxonomy): Bacteria > Actinomycetota > Actinomycetes > Propionibacteriales > Nocardioidaceae > Nocardioides > Nocardioides malaquae. The sequence continues at coordinate 153,184 of NZ_JADCSA010000001.1, forward strand.
CAGCATGAGGAAGTCGTCCTGGGTGAAGAAGCCACCGGCAACCGTGGTGCCACGCCAGATCGCCTGCACCGCGATGACGAGCACGGCGACCATGCCGGCCGGAGACCGGAAGGAGTCGCGCGCCTCGGCCCACCAGGAGAACTCCTCGCGCCGGGTCTCGGCTCGCCGCCGGGCCCGCTGGCCAGCCGGTCGGGCCTCGCTCTGGAGGTGACTCATCGTTCCCCTTCCCCGGGAGGTCGCAACAGGCTCATCAGCAGGAGTCCGACCGCGAGTCCCGCGATCCAGTCCGTCCAAGCGACGTGGACTCCCTCCCCACGCCAGGCCCACACGGCCTGGGCCGTCGTGGCGACCAGGACGAGCACGGACGGTAGCACCAGACGGAGCGTCGCGCGGCCGACCAGGAGAGCGCCGAGCGCCATGCCGACGGCGACCGGGATGCCGGCCAGCACCCAGCCGATGCCCACCGCCACCAGCTGCACGCGGCGTGAGCCGGCCGGCAACCAACGCCAGGGCCGGACAGCGGGCGCCCGCGAGGGACCGCGGCGGTTGAGCTCGAGCACGACGGCGGCGGCGAAGAGCAGCAGCGCCGCCAGCGCACCCACGTACAGCTGCACCCGGTAGGTCTGGTCGGGCACGAACTCGAGGATCACGTCGCCCCCGTCGCCGGCCGGCAGCTTGAACCCCTGTTGCCAGCTGTCGAGCCGCAGAGGCTCGAGCTCCTGGCCGTCGAGGGTGGCCCGCCACCCGAGGTTGACGTTCTCCGGGATGCGGAGCACGCCCTCGGGACCCGCTCCGACGCTCACCGTCCGCTCGCTCGGACCCCAGTCGACGATGCCGACCTCACGCCCGCGCTTCTCCTCCTCGATCGGCGCGCCGCCGACCGGCGTCAGGGTCAACGACGTCACCGCGAACTGGTCGGTGGAGGAGACGGAGAGCCGGTGCTGGCCCGCGGGGAGGTCGATCTCGCTGCGGCCGCACACCTCGAGGTCGAGGGGGGTGCCTGCCACGACCTCGCCGACCTCGCCCACCACCCGGGTCTCGTAGGTCGTCCCGTCGAGCACGAGCTCGGGCCCGAAGCCGCACAGGGCACCGGTCGTCTGCGCGGGGAACCACGGAGCCTTGGTGTCCTCGAGCCCTTCGACGTAGAGCTCACCGATGGAGAGCGGCGGCAGCTGCTCGCCGGTGGGCCGGTAGCCGGCCGTGGGGAAGGTGATCCGCGCACCCGTCGCGGTCAACGGCTCGAAGTAACCCAGGGAATTGCTGGTGAGGTCGACCTCGCGACGCTCTCCCCCGGCCTCGATGACCGCGCGCGCCGGCTGCGACGCCTGCCCCGGCGCCACGTCGAAGGTGAGCCGACTGATCGTGCGCTCCTCGCCCCAGTCGAGGTTGAGCGCCGGAGCACGGTCGCCGGGAGCCGCGATCCACGGCGTGGAAGGGTCGCCGTCGACCGCCCGCTGCCCGGAGACCGACGGGTCCCACCCGCTCGTGCTCGTCGCGCTGGCGCGCAGCTGGTTGGGCAGGGGGCTGAGCAGCTCTGCCGCCTGCGGCGTGCTGCGGGCCACGGCCTGCGCCCGGAAGGTGAAGGTGCCGTCGCTGGCCGTGGCGAAGCGCCGGTTGAGGCCGTGCTCCTCCTCGCTGGGGCGCGCACTGCTGACGTCGCACTGCGGGCCGAAGCCGATGTCGACGCACGCGCGGCGATGAGGACGCGCCCGGAAGACGAACGACGACTCCCCCGTGGCGCCACGGTCGGGCAGGACCAGGCTGCGGTCGATGTCGACGCCGAGGAAGCTGACCTCGCGCAGGGCCACGTAGCCGAGGTCAGGCTCGCCATGGACCTGCAGGACGGTGATGCGCACCCGGTCCGCTGCGGCGCCGGTGAGGGGGATGATGACCTCGCCGGTCGCCGGGTCCACGTCACGCTCGAAGGTGCGCGCACCCACGTCGACCCTGATCTTGCGGACCGGCACCGTCGAGGCCAGGTCGACGCCGGCGACGATCCGCACCTCGGTCAGGGGCTCGGGGTCGCTGAACCTCAGCTCGAGCCACTGGCCGTCGGGTGCCTCCAGGGGGGCGCTGCGCCAGTAGGTCGCCTCGGTGCCGTCCACCGCGGCGAACGGACCGAGCTCAGGCTGGATGGCACCCAACGAGTCGACGTACCCGGACGAGGAGGAAGCGGTGACCGCCGACAGCGAGGTGTACTGGGCGACGACCCGGTCGGACTCCGAGACACCCGGGTAGTCGTGCGCCGCCCGGCGAGTGCGGTAGGGCTCCTCCGCGGCCATCACCTGGCTGACCGAGTCGGAGAGACGACCGAACTGACGCTCGCGGCGCCGGAAGCCGTCGCCCACCACCTCGGGAGCCCGGTCCCAACCCTCCTCTGAGACGTTGACGGTCACCTCACCGGGCGAGAGCAGACCTGCCTCCATCGCGGTCAACGTGTCCTCGGGCCCACCGGCAAGGCTCTTGACGTCGTCGATGTCGACGGCTTCGAGCAGCGGGACGTTGCGGTCGACCACGAAGATGTCGATCATCGGCTGGCCGCCGACCGAGGCGGTGCCGAACGAGGCCACCCGTTCAAGACCGGGGCTGAGACTGAGCGCCTGGTCCACCCGCGCCGGCGACGGCGCCTCGGTGGCCCACAGGTCGAGGTCGCGGCGCACCAGCACGTGCTTGATCCCGGCTCGCGCCAAGGCATCGGCCAGCACCGGGGAGCCGACGCCGTCCTGGATCCGCTCCTCGATGGCGTCCAGGTAGCGGATCGTCGCGCCGGGCGCCAGGGGGACCTGGCTGCGCGAGACCCAGGGCGAGCTCGCCAACGCCTGGATCGGCTCGTCGATCGTCCAGCCCCAGGTCTGCTGCCCGAAGCCGGCCCCGGGCAGGACGAGGGTGCGCCCCTGTCCGGAGTGGTTCTCCAGGTAGGTCGTGGCGTCGCGCCACGCCTGGGGGATCTCGTCCCACCCCGGCTTGCGGATCTGGTCGGAGAAGAGCGGTTGCGCCGAGGCGAGCAGCAGGACCAGTGAGACCCCGAGCACCACGGGTCGGGCGAACCGGCTCACGTGGCCGTCACGCACGCCGCGGGTCTGCAGTGCGATCCATGCCCCGAGCACGCCCACGCCGTGCGCAAACCCGAGGGCGAGGGGCAGACGGACGATCGGGTCGAGCTTGTGGATGTTGCGGAAGGGGCTCAGCGCGCCGTCTAGCAGCTCGCGGAACGTGGCCGAGAACGGCCCTGCGAGCACGTCGTTGTGGCCGATGCCGAGCAGCAGGACGCCCGCGAGGGCGCTCAGGACCAGGGGCAGGCGCAACGGCATCCGGGAGTGGAAGAGCCCGAAGATGCTGAGGGCGGCCACGGCCCCGGTGATGCCGACGAGCCACGGGTCGGTGGAGAGCTCGTAGGAGCCCGGCCACCAAGGTCGCCCTCCCACCCAGACGAAGGAGAGCCAGTGGTCGGCCCCGCGCACCACGTTGGCCCATCCCAGAGGAGCCGTGGTGGCCGACGAGGTCTCGATGTAGTCGAGGAACGGCGGGCTGTAACGACCCTGCGTGACCAGTGCGGAGACCCACCACAGGGTCGCGAGGACGACCGCGACCGGCCACCACATCGCCAGCCGCCGACCGGTCCGGTGACCGATGGCGCAGAGGATCACGAAGCCCGGCAACGGCAGCGCCATCAGCACCTCGGTGGCGTTGACGCCTCCCATGAGCAGGACCGCCACGCCGGACCACGCCGCCCCCAGCATCGGGCTCAGGGTGCCGCGCAACGCCAGCACGAGCGGGATGACGACCCACGGCAGCATCGCGCTGGGGTGAATCTCGCCGGTCAGGGCCCCTGAGAGCCCCAGGAGACGGGGCGAGAAGGCGTACGCCAGCCCCGCGACCATGGGCAGCCACGGGCGGTGCCGGGGTGAGTCGAGGATCGTGAAGAGTCGCCGGGCTCCCTCGTAGGCCACGATGAGGAGCAGCCCCGACCACAGTCGCTGCACCACCCACTCGGGCAGCCCGACCAGGTCACCGAGGACGAAGAACGCGCCGTGCGGGAAGAGGTAGCCGTAGGCCTGGTTCTGCATCTCGCCGAAGGCGCTGAGGGGGTTCCACGCCGTCAGGGTGCGCTCGAGGAAGCCGCCTGGGTCGACCGAGAGGTCGAGCTTGGTGTCGAACGTCGTCTCGCCCACCCGCTGGAGGAACGAGAAGCCCATGAGCACGGTCCACACGAGGAGGTGAGGCCAGAACCGTCGATGGACGTCCGTCGATGCCGAACGCAGCCCCAACCACACAGTGAGAATCCCGCCTTGCCAACCGACAACTCAGTAGTAACCTGCGGGGCACCTTACCTGCACCACACTGTCTCCACGAGGGGTCCAAGCAATGTCCCACGCAGATGTTCCACCCGCCTCCCGTGAGCGCGCACAGGCGCCGCTCACCTTCGCCGAGGCGTGGGCCGCGGTGCAGGACGTCCCCGGCTGGCTGAAGGAGGGACAGGCCCGCATCCTGTGGGACGAGGCCACGAAGCTGGGGCCCGGCGCCAAGGTCCTCGAGATCGGGTCCCACCAGGGCCGCTCGACCGTGATCCTGGGCGAGGCCCTGCGCCCCAAGGGTGGCACCGTCATCGCCGTCGACCCCTTCGTCGAGGGGCGTCTCTTCGGCGGCCTGTCGACGAAGGAGAAGTTCGAGCGCAACATCGCCGCCAACGACCTCCAGGGTGTCGTGGAGCTCGTCCAGGACTACAGCACCGGGCTGCGCCCCACCTGGGACCGGACGTTCGACCTGCTCTACATCGACGGCAAGCACGACTACTGGACCCTGTCGGACGACCTCAGGTGGAGCGTCCACCTGCCCGAGGGCGGAGGCATCGTCATCCACGACTGCTTCTCCTCGATCGGCGTCACGCTCGGCATCCTGCGGCACGTGCTCTTCTCCGACCGGATCACCTATGAGCGCCGCAGCAACTCCCAGGCACTCTTCCGCGTCCGTCGGCCCAGCGCCGCCGACCGCGTACGCATCCTGGGCGAGATGCCGTGGTGGATCCGCAACGTCTTCATCAAGGTCCTGCTGCGCCTCAAGCTCCGCCCGGTGGCCCGGCTCTTCGGCCACGACTCGCCCTACGACCCCTACTGAGCAGCTGAGCGGCGCAGCCGCTCCAGACGTCCGACGACGAGGTCCAGCAGACGCTGGACCTCGTCGTCGTTGAAGTCGTCACGCCGCGTGCGCAGCGAGATCGTGGACCCCGCACCCGTCGTCACCAGGCCCACGCCCACCGCCTGCGGGCCGTTCACCGCCGGGAACATCGCCATCGAGACGAGGCCCTCCCCCGTGACGACGCCGAGGTTGCTCACGTTGACCGTGTAGCCGAGCCGGTTCTTCAGGGCACGGGTGATCATCGGCCCGACCCCCTTCGCAGACGTCTCGGGAAAGGCCGGCTCCGGCTCCACCGCGCGCATGGCCGAACGCACGTCGTCCACGCTCCAGCCCCGCTTCAGCGGGATGCGGAAGTAGGCAGTCTGGCGATCTGGCGCACTCTGCCCGGGTTCGCGCCGCGACGCGCCCATCACGACCAGGAAGCGCCGGCCGCCGCTGGTGCGACGCCGCGGCCACTCCGCGTGCACGTCATTGAGCGCGGCGCAGAGCAGCGCACCGTTGACCCGCCCCGACGTCTCACGGACCTGGACCAGGCGTTCGGGTGTGCCTGGCTCGGCGTCACCGCAGCCACTGAAGCGCGTCGGCGGAGTGGCCAGGGCTTCGGCGAGGCGTAGCAGGCTGGACGCGAGGAAGCTCTGGCTCGAGGTCCGGTCGCCCACGCCCCGGGCGGAGGAGCGCACCTCCCGCCCGGTGGCCGCCGTGACGATGGACAGGAGACCGAGTCCGTCGCAGACCCCGTGGTGGGCGGTGACGAAGACGTCGCGACCGTCGTCGGAGGCGAGCACGCGCACCAGGCGCCCGTCGGAGAAGTCATGACTGGCACTCTGCTCCCGGCTCGTGGCCCAGGCCTCCGACGCCACTCGTTCGACCACCGGCACCACACCCAGGTGGGGGTGGTCGGCGGCCATGCGGCGCAGCCTCTCCGGCGCCCCCTCCAGGTCGACCGGCGTGTCGAAGCGGGCCTCCAGCGAGATGCCCCAGGTGACGTCGGGGTCACCGTAGAGACCCACCACCTCACGAGCGCGGCGCAGCGCCTCCTCGGCCTCGCGAGCCTCCTGGGTCACCTCGTCCGGGGCGGCTGGTCCCTCCGCCTGGGGAACGCCCGGCCGCGTCGAGGTCACGCACCGCTCCCACCGGTCGGCACGGATCCACCTGAGGACGCGGGAGCAGGCTGCCCGGGGCGCGCCGCGCGAACACCACCGCGATTCGAGCGAGTGGTCAGCTTCTTGGACCAGCCCATGGTCGGCACCTCGACCCAGGCGTAGCTCGCCGCCCCGAGGAGGTAGGAGATCGGGACCACCCACAGCAGCCACAGCAGGACGCCACCGGGGCCCTCGGGGAAGGTGCGGTCCGAGGCCAGCAGCACGATCAGCGGCATGTGCCACAGGTAGATCCCGTAGGACCACCTGCCGGTCGCCTGCATCCACCGCGTGCTGAGCAGCCTGACGAAGGGGGCCCGAGGCCCCGAGAAGGTGGAGATGACCAGGAGTGTCCCGGCCAGGCCGAAGGCGGATCCGTCACGCACGAGCTCCTGCGAGAGGGTCAACGCCTCGAAGGTGTGGGGCCCGCCCCACTCGGAGGTGCCCACCACCACGAAGAGCACCGCCAGCAGGGGGAGCAACCAGGGGTCCTCCATGAGCTTGCGCCCCCGGGTGATCGTGGTCAGGCCGGCCCGCTCGGCCTCCATCATCATCGCCACGAGGGCGCCGAAGGCGAAGCAGGCGATGAACTTGGGCAACCACATGCCCGCACTCATCCACTGCGACTCGTGGTGCACGAACCAGAGCCACCCCACCGAGACCGGCAGTGCGGTCAGGAGCATCGCGACGTGGACCTTGACCCGGTGCCGGGCCGTGACCTTCGGGACCACCGTGTGGGCCAGCAGCGCCAGGAGCGGGAGAGCCAGGTACCACGTCAGCTCGGTGCCCATCGACCACGACTGCTGCAGCCCCTGGACCAGGCCGAAGAACTCGAGCGTGTTGATCAGGGTCAGCTGCTTGAGGTAGGTGCCGAAGGAGGACGGCACCGCAGCCGGGTAGACGAAGTACCAGATGTGCAGCACTGCCCAGTAGGCCGGGAAGATGCGCAGGACGCGTCGGATCGCGTAGTCGCGGAGGTTGGGGCGGGGGGCAACACCCAGCACCCACCGCGCGAAGGGTCGGTAGAGCAGGAAGCCCGAGAGCACGAAGAGGGCGATCGGGCCGTAACCGTGGACCCCCAGCCACGGGTACTCCGTGCGACCCGTGACGTGGATCAGCACCACCATGAGCGCAGCAAAGCCGCGCATCCCGGTGAGGGACGAGATCTGGGCGTCCTTCACCTCGCGGGAGGTGGGATCGACTCCGGTCACTTCGGTGGCAGCCACCGCAACATTCAAGCATGTCGGACGGCACCTGTCTCATGGGAAGAACCGGTCACCCGCGCGACGTCCACCGGCGCGGAGCCACGCCCCTACCCACCGGTAGGCATATTCCCTAGACTCCCCCGAGTGACCTCACTGACCCAGCGGGCCGTCGGCCTCATGAGCACCGGCGCGGGCATCGCCGTGGCCATGGGCCTCATGAACGCAGCGCACTACGCGTTCACCATGGTCGCCGCGCGCCTCCTCGGACCTGGTCAGTACGGTGCCATGGCCGCGGTCATGAACCTCCTGCTCGTCATCAGCGTGGGAGCGCTCGGCCTCCAGGCCACCGCTGCCCGCCGCATCTCCGCCCACCCGGAGAACGTGGCCCAGATCGAGGCCGCGATGCTCCGGATCGTGTGGCGTTTCGCCGTCGGCCTCGGGCTCGTCCTCCTCCTGCTCGCCCCCGCGGTCGACCGGGTGCTGAAGCTCGACAACCTCTCGCTGGCCGTCATGGTCGCCGTGGCCGCTGTGCCCCTCACCCTGGTGGGGGGCTACGCCGGGATCCTCCAGGGAGAACGGCGCTGGCTCGCCCTCGGTCTGGTCTACATGTCGGGGGGCACCCGGCTGGTGCTCGGACTGGCGCTCCTGAGCTGGCGCGCCGACGTCGAGGTGGCGTTCCTGGCGGTCGCGCTCGGCGCCTTCGCACCGGTGGTCCTGGGCCGCTTCATCCTGCGCGGCGTGCGTACGACCGGCGCGAGGAGCAACGCGCACACCACGGCGGCCATCCTGCGCGAGACGCTCTACAACTCCCAGGCGCTGCTCGCCTTCTTCGCCCTGTCGAACGTCGACGTCATCGTGGCTCGCAACACCCTCGACGCCCACGACGCAGGTCTCTACGCAGCGGGTCTCATCCTCGCGAAGATGATGACCTTCCTGCCGCAGTTCGTCGTCGTGGTCGCCTTCCCCGCGATGGCGTCGGCCGCCGAACGGACCCGCGCCCTGACCAAGAGCCTCCTGGGCGTCGTGGCCCTGGGGATCGCCTGCACCACCGCAGTGGCACTGCTCTCGCCGACCGTGCTCTTCCTGGTCGGCGGTGAGGAGTTCGCGGAGATCCGTGACGACCTGTGGGTCTTCACCCTGCTCGGCACCGCCCTCGCGCTGCTGCAGCTGGTGATCTACTCGGTGCTGGCGCGTCAGGGCCGCCGCTCCTCCTACGCCGTGTGGGCCGCCTTTGCCGCCATGGTGGTGGGCGGCCTGGCCACCGACAGCCTCGGAGCGCTGCTGACCTGGGTCGTGCTCGTCGACTCAGCGCTGCTCGTGCTCCTGGTGGGAGTCAGCTACTACCTGCTCCGGGCGCCGCGCAGCAACGGCACCCCGGCCTCGGCCCTCGTCTGAGCGAACGGTCGTCGCGGACGCCCGCGCTCAGTGCGCGGCGTCGTGCCAGCTGCGCCCGGTGCCCACCGAGACGTCCAGGGGCACCGAGAGCTCGGCCGCGGCACCCATGTGGGTGCGCACCAGCTCCTCCAGCGCCTCGGCCTCGCCGGTCGCCACCTCGAGCACCAGCTCGTCGTGCACCTGCAGGAGCATCCGGGACGACATGCCGGCCTCACGCAGGGCCCGGTCGACCTCCCGCATGGCGACCTTGACCAGGTCGGCGGCCGACCCCTGGATGGGCGCGTTCAACGCCATCCGCTCGGCCATCTCCCGCCGCTGACGGTTGTCGCTGGTGAGGTCGGGAAGGTAGCGGCGACGTCCCATCACCGTCTCGGTGAACCCGGAGCGACGTGCCTCGTCGACGACGCCGTGCAGGTAGTCGCGGATGCCGCCGAAGGTCTGGAAGTACTCGTCCATGAGGACGCTCGCCTCCCCCGGCGTGATCTTGAGCTGCTGTGACAGCCCGAAGGCCGAGAGCCCGTAGGCCAGCCCGTAGTTCATGGCCTTGATCTTCGCCCGCATCTCGGGCGTCACGTCCTCGGCGGGCACGCCGAAGACCTTCGAGGCGGTGGACGAGTGGAAGTCCTGGCCCGACCGGAACGCCTCGATCAGCAGCTCGTCGCCGGAGGCGTGCGCCATGATGCGCATCTCGACCTGGCTGTAGTCGGCAGTCATCAGGCTCTCGAAGCCCTCCCCCACGACGAACGCCTCGCGGATGCGGCGGCCGGCCTGGGTGCGTACCGGGATGTTCTGCAGGTTCGGGTCGGTGCTGGAGAGGCGTCCGGTCGCGGCGATGATCTGGTTGAACGTGGTGTGGATGCGTCCGTCCGGCTGCACCGTCTTCACCAGGCCCTCGACCGTCTGCCGCAGGCGGGACACGTCCCGGTGGCGCAGCAGGTGCTGGAGGAAGGGGTGCTCGGTCTTCTCGAACAGCGACGCGAGCGCGTCGGCGTCGGTCGTCCACCCGGTCTTGGTCTTCTTGGTCTTCGGCATCCCGAGCTCGTCGAAGAGGACCACCTGGAGCTGCTTGGGCGAACCGAGGTTGATCTCCTTGCCGATGACGGCGTAGGCGTCCTCGGCAGCCTCCCGCACCTGGCTGGCGAACTCCTGCTCCAGCCCCTCGAGGTGGGGAAGGTCGACGGCGATGCCGGTCTGCTCCATCTTGAAGAGGATGTGGACCAGGGGCAGCTCCACCTGGGCCAGCAGGTCGGTGCCGCCGTGCTCCTCGATCTCGTGCTCCAGCACCCCGCCGAGCTCGACGGCTGCCTGTGCCCGGGCCATTGCCGGCGCGGCGACGGAGTCGTCGGTGTCGAACAGCAATCCCTGGTCGCCGGGGGCGTCGTCGGTGAGCTCGCGCTTGAGGTAGCGGACGGTGAGGTCGGCGAGGTCGTAGCTGCGCTGGTCGGGACGCACCAGGTAGGCCGCAAGGGCGGTGTCACTGTGCAGGCCGCGGAGCACCCAGCCGTGGGCGGCCAGCGCGAGCATCGGCCCCTTGGCGTCGTGCAGCACCTTGGGCCGCTCGGGGTCGGCGAGCCAGGCCGCGAGCGCCGCGTCGTCGTCGGCGTCGAGGACGGAGGGATCGAGGTGCGCGGCGTGCCCCTCGGCGGTGGAGAACGAGATGGAGTCCACCCGTCCCGTGCCCGCGCGCCAGGCGCCGCTCACGTGGACGCCCACCGGCTCCGGGCCCAACGCCGCCAGCCAGGGCCCCACCTGACCGGGGCCCAGGACGGTGCCCTCGATCGTGAGACCGGACTCGACGAGCTCCTCCTCGGAGCTCAACGACTCGAAGAGACGGTCGCGCAGGACGCGGAACTCCAGCCCGTCGAAGAGCGTGTGCACCTCCTGCCGGTCCCACGGGCGCCGAAGCAGGTCGTCGGGACCGATCTCCAGGTCGAGGTCGCAGACAAGGGCATTGAGTCGTCGGTTGCGCATGACGTCGCCGAGGTGCGCGCGCAGGTTCTCCCCTGCCTTGCCCTTCACCTCGTCGACGCGGGCGATGATGTTGTCGAGACCGTCGAACTGGTTGATCCACTTGGCCGCGGTCTTCGGGCCCACGCCGGGCACGCCCGGCAGGTTGTCGGAGTCCTCGCCGACCAGGGCAGCGATCTCCGGGTAGCGGTGCGGCGGGACGCCGTACTTCTCCTCGACGGCGTCCGGCGTCATGCGGGCCAGCTCGGAGACCCCGCGCATCGGGTAGAGGACGGTGGAGTCCTTGCTGACCAGCTGCAGCGAGTCGCGGTCGCCGGTGAGGATCAGCACCTCCATCCCGGCCGCGGTCGCGCGCGTCACCAGGGTGGCGATGATGTCGTCGGCCTCGTAGCCGTCGAGCGACAGGTGGCGGATGTGCAGCGCGTCCAGCACCTCCTGGATCAGCGGGAGCTGGCTCTTGAACTCGTCCGGCGTCTTGTTGCGCTTCGCCTTGTACTCCGAGTACTCCTCCAGGCGGAAGGTCTGGCGTGACCGGTCGAACGCGACGCCGACGTGCGTGGGCTGCTCGTCGCGCAGCACGTTGATGAGCATCGAGGTGAAGCCATAGACCGCGTTCGTGTGCTGCCCGGTGGTGGTGGAGAAGTTCTCCACCGGCAGCGCGAAGAAGGCGCGGTAGGCCAACGAGTGGCCGTCCAGCAGCAGGAGGCGGGGGCGTGAGGACGTCTCGGTCACGACCAGAACCCTAGCCGCCCGGTCCCCCTGCGCTCCTCGACGCCGTCGGACACAATGGCGCCCATGAGCGAGAAGAAGTGGGACGTGCCCGAGGTCGACCCTGCCCTGCTGGAGGCCCCCACGGCCGAGATGCTGCAGCAGATGAAGTCGATGAACGGCGCCCTCAACGACAAGATGGGGATCGAGCTCGTCGAGCTCACCGCACAGCGGGTGGTGGGGACCATGCCGGTGGCAGGGAACACCCAGCCGTACGGGCTGCTGCACGGGGGCGCCTCGGTGGTGCTGGCCGAGACCCTGGGGTCCGTGGGCTCGGCGGTCCACGGCTTCCCCCACCGGGTGCCGGTGGGCGTCGACATCAACGCCACGCACCACCGCTCAGCCCGCGAAGGCGTCGTCACGGGCGTCGCGACCGCCGTGCACCTGGGTCGCACGAGCGCCTGCTACGAGGTCGTGATCACCGACGAGGCAGGCCGTCGGCTGTGCACCTCGCGCATCACCTGCGCACTCATCGAGCCACGCTGACGCTGACCCCTCGGGCCCTGACCTGACGTGGGCTCACGAGCTGACGCGCGCCTGCCGACGGCCTCGTCGGGCCGCCAGGACCTTGTCGATGTGACGGTTGCTCGGGGAACCGGCCGAGCGAGCCGGGCGGACGCCTGGCAGGCGCTGCCGCAGACCGACCGTCGAGGCGACGCGCAGCACGGCGACCGGTCCCATCGACAGGCGCGCGAAGAAGCGGTTGGCGTCCCGCGAGGCCGAGAGCGCGGCCGCTCCCACCAACCCGATCCCGCGCTCCTCGGCGAAGGCGGTGGCCGCCTCCATGAGCGCCGAGCCCACTCCGCGTCGGTGGTGGCCGGGCATCACGTGGGGCGCGAACGCCTGGACCATTCGCTCGAGGTTGAGGGTGGAGACCACCCCGGCGCGCAGGTGCACGGCACCGACGACCTGACCGTCGATCTCGGCGACCACGACGCGAGTGTCCGGGTCACCCTCGGCCGCCTCGAGGATGGCGAGCACGTCGGCCACCTGCTCCTCGCGCGTGGTGGGTCGCAGGACGTCGCTCCACAACTCGCGCAGTGCCGTCGCGTCCGACGGCAGAGCGGTCCTGAGCAGCACGGACGCACGCGACATGTGACACCTCCAGCAATGAGCCGACCCATGGTGCCTGCGCCCCCGAGCACCGAGGACCAGCGTACTCGCACGACGACCCGTCGTGGACATCCTTGTCGGGACTCGTCCTGCCGGCCCGGCTAGACCAGCGGCGCCGCGGATAACGGTTCGGCAACAGCCCGGTGTCGCGTGTTCTCCGTCACAGCCGTGCGCCCTACGTTGACCAGTGCTGAGCACTCCGACGGCGTCGGAGAACCTCCCGAGCAGAAAGGTTCACGACGTGAACAGATCCACGACCACCTCCTGGCTCAAGGCGATGGCGGGGGTGGGGGCACTGTCCCTGGTCCTGACCGCATGCGGCTCCGACTCCGGAAACGGGTCCGACAACGGGTCCGACACCGGCTCCGACGTCGACACCTCGGGCTTCACCAACGAGGAGTGCGGCGACGGCACCAGCTCCGCCGACACCTTCAAGGTCGGCGGCATCCTGCCCCTGACCGGCAACCTCTCCTACCTCGGTCCCCCGGAGATCGCCGGCGTGGGCCTGGCCGTCTCCGACATCAACGAGGCGGGCGGCGTCGGTGACGCAGACGCCTGCCACCAGATCCTCGACTCGGGCGACTCGACCGACATGTCGATCTCGACCGCTTCTGCGGGGACCATGGTCTCCAGCAAGCCGTCCGTCGTGGTCGGCGCCGCCTCCTCGAGCGTGACGCTCAACTTCGTGGACACCATCACCGACAACAAGATCGTCCAGATCTCGCCGGCGAACACCGCCGTCGACCTCAGCGGCTACTCCCCGTTCTACTTCCGCACCGCACCGCCGGACGGCATCCAGGGCAACGCGCTCGGCAACCTGGTCGCCACCGACGGCCACGAGAAGCTGGCCTTCCTCGTCTTCAACGACACCTACGGCGTGGGTCTGCGCAACGCGGTCCAGGAGGCGTTCGAGGGCGCCGGCGGCAAGGTCGTCTACGGAGGCAAGGGTGACGGGAACGAGTTCCCCGCCGGACAGACCACCTTCTCGGCGGAGGTCACCGCGGCCCTCAACACGAACCCGGACGCGATCGTGATCCTGGCCTTCGACGAGACCAAGACCATCATTCCCGAGCTCGCGAACGCCGGCTGGGACATGTCGAAGACCTACTACTCCGACGGCAACACCGCCGACTACAGCGAGGACCTCGAGGAGGGGACCCTCGAGGGGGCCCAGGGCACGATCCCGGGCGCCGACCCGGACCAGGGCTTCAAGGACCGTCTCGTCGGCTGGTACGACTTCGCCGAGGGTGACACCCTGCGCGACTTCGCCTACGGCGCGGAGTCCTACGACGCGGTGATCCTCGCCGCACTGGCTGCCGTCAAGGGCGGGGACACGAAGCCGACCACCATCCAGAAGAACCTGGCCGCTGTCTCCGGCGCCACGGACGGCGAGGAGTGCTCGACCTACGCCGACTGCGTCGCCCTGCTGGACGAGGGCAAGGAGATCCGGTACGCCGGACCGTCGGGCATCGGGCCGATCAACGAGAAGAACGACCCGTCGTCGGCCTTCATCGGGATCTTCACCTACAACGCCGAGAACAAGAACGAGCTCACCGGCACCGTGGAGGGCAAGAGCTGACCGCTCCCCCAGCACCAGACGGAGCTGCCCCGGACCGCTCAGCGGTCCGGGGCAGTTCCACGTGCGGAGGAGAGCCTCAGCCGGAAGCGCGTCCGTTGTCGACGTCGGTTGCCAGCGTGCCGAGGTAGAGCTCGATCACCTTCGGGTCGTTCGCGAGCTCGCGACCGGTACCGGTGTGGGCGTCGCGCCCCTGGTCGAGCACGTAGCCACGGTCGCAGATCTGGAGGCACCGACGAGCGTTCTGCTCGACCATGACCACACTGACGCCGGTGCGGTTGATCATCCTGGTGCGCAGGAACGTCTCGTCCTGACGCACCGGCGAGAGACCGGCCGACGGTTCGTCGAGGAGCAGGACCGAGGGTTCCATCATCAGGGCCCTGGCCATCGCGAGGGACTGGCGCTCGCCTCCCGACAGCTGACCGGCGCTCTGGTTGCGGCGGTCGGCCAGCACCGGGAACAGGTCCCACATCGCCCGCAACCGCTCCGAGACCTTCTTCGGCCGCAGGAAGAGCCCCATCCGGAGGTTCTCTTCGATCGAGAGGGAGGGGAACACGTTGTTGGTCTGCGGGACGAATCCGACCCCCTGGGCCACCAGCTTGTTGGTGCGCGTGTTGGTGATGTCCTCACCGTTCAGGCGCACGGTGCCCTCGTGGACGCGTACGAGGCCGAAGATCGCCTTGAGGAGCGTCGACTTCCCGGCACCGTTGGGACCGATGATGCCGATCATCTCCCCGGGGTAGGCAGTGATGCTGCACCCGTTGAGGATGTTGACCCCGGGCAGGTAACCCGCGACCAGGGAATCGGTCTCCAGCACCGGGCGCGCGTTCTCAGCCATGCTCCTTCTCCTCCTGCTCGACCTCGTGGGCGAGGTCGGCCATCACCTCGTCGGACAGCAGGTCGTCGTCGCCGAGGTCGGTGTCGTGGTGGGCGCCCAGGTAGGCGTCGATGACCGCGGGGTCACTCATCACGGTGTCCGGCGGGCCCTCCGCCACGATCCGCCCCTCCGCCATCACCACGACCCAGTCCGAGATGTGGCGGACCATGTGCATGTCGTGCTCGACGAAGAGCACGGTCATGCCCTCGTCACGCAGACCCTGGATGTGGCCCAGCAGCGACTGGGTGAGGGCAGGGTTCACCCCGGCCATCGGCTCGTCGAGCATGATCATGGTCGGGTCGGTCATCAGGGCCCGCGCCATCTCCAGCAGCTTGCGCTGACCGCCCGAGAGGCTGCCGGCGTAGTCGTCGCGCTTCTCCCACAGCTTGAAGCGTTGGAGCAGCTCGCGCGCCTTGTCCTCGACCTCGGCCTCCTGGGCTGCCCAGGCGGGCCGGAACATGGCCTTGAACAGGTTCTCGCCGGCCTGGCCTCGCGCGCCGAGCATCATGTTGTCGAGCACCGTCATCCGGTTCAGCGCCTTGGTCAGCTGGAAGGTGCGGACCATGCCGGCCTTGGCCACGCTCGACGCGGAGGTCTTGCTCAGGGTGCGGCCGTCGAAGCTCCAGCTCGCCGCCTTTCCGTCACTGGGCTTGTCGAACCCGGTGACGAGGTTGAAGAACGTGGTCTTGCCGGCACCGTTGGGTCCGATCAGTGCGGTGATGATGCCGCGCTGCACCTCGAGGTGCTCCACGTCGACCGCCGTCATGCCACCGAAGTGGCGGGTGATCCGGTCGACCGTGAGGATGGGGTCGGGCTTGGCCGCGCCGGGAGTGGCGGGCACCCCGGACATGAGGCGACGGCGAGCGTCCGGGTCCGCCATCGAGCCGACGCCAGCAGTGGTGCGCTCAGACATTGAATCGCAACTCCCTCTTGTCCCCCAGGATGCCCTGAGGTCTGTAGATGACGAGCAGCATCAGCGCCACGCCCACGACGATCCAGGAGAACTGCTCCGTCTGCTGGGTGTTCATCAGGCTGTCGGGGATGGTGGCGTTGGCCGTGCCCTTGATGAAGATGCGCACCGAGAAGAAGAGGATCGATCCCAGGACGGGGCCGAAGATCGTGGCGGCGCCTCCGAGCAGCAGCGCGGTCCACGCGAAGAACGTCAGGGCGCGACCCATCGAGTCAGGCTGGACCGACGCCGGGAGCACGTAGACAATACCCCCGAGGGCACCGAGGGTGCCTCCGATCACCAGGGCCTGCATCTTCACGACGAAGACGTTCTTGCCCAGGCTCAGGATGGCGTGCTCGTCCTCCCTGATGCCCCGGAGCAGGCGGCCCCAGGGGCTGCGGACCAGGAGGAAGACCCCCAGCACGCAGAGCGCCACCAGCGACCAGGCGACGAAGCGCACCCACCAGCCGTTGACACCGGTCATCTGGTAGTCCAGGAAGAAGAAGCTCGCGCTGCCGTCGCCGAAGAAGGAGAGGTCGGTGAAGGGGTCGCGGTACTGCTTGCCCTGCAGCCCCTGCGCCGCGCCGGTGTAGTCGGTCAGCAGGGCTGAACGGCCGACGTACCGGATGATCTCGGCTGCCGAGATGGTCACGATCGCGAGGTAGTCACCGCGCAGCTTCAGGGTCGGCATGCCGAGCAGGAGGGCGAAGAGCACCCCCGCCAGGAGCCCCACCAGCGCTGCGACGGGCAGGGGCAGGCCCTGGATGATGGAGATGGTGAACCCGTAGGCACCCAGCAGCATGAACCCGGACTGGCCGATGTTGAGCAGACCGGTGAAGCCGAAGTGCACGTTGAGCCCGATGACCGCGATGGCCACGGCCGCCGTCTGCGGGCTGATCGCCTCGCGCACCATCGACCGGGCGATCGCGCCCGGGGCACCCGGCACGAACTCGCCCACCACCAGCAGGACCAGGAATCCGGCGAGCATGCCACCGGCGATGAGGAGGGCCCGCCGTGCCGCGCGGCTGCGCCGGGTCGGCTCCTCGCGGCCCTGGGTCTCGGTGTCGATCGTCATGTCGATGCCTCCTTCAGCCGACCCGCTGCGCCTTGCCGAGCAGGCCCTGGGGCCGCACGAGCAGGAGCAGGATGAGGATCAGCATCGCGGTCGCGTACTTGAAGTCGCCCGGCATGCCGAGCGCAGGTGCCAGCTCCACGACCAACCCGATGATGAGCGAACCGATCAGGGCGCCGAAGGCGGTGCCGAGTCCCCCCAGGGTGACGGCGGCGAAGAGGAGCAGCAGGATCTGCATGCCGGAGTCCCACTTGATGCCGTTCATCACCAGGGCGTACATGATCCCCGAGAGCCCGGCGAGGGCGGCCGACACGGTCCACACGAGACGGATCACCCGGTCGACGTCGATGCCCGAGGCGGCCGCGAGGTCGGGGTTGTCGGCCACCGCACGGGTGGCCCGACCGATCCGGGTCTTCAGCAACCCCAACCCGACCGCTGCCAGGACCACGACGGCGATGCCCATGGCGGAGAAGGAGATGGTGGTCATCGTGATCGGCCCGATCTCCGTCACCGCGGCATTCTCCTTGGTGACCCGGACCGTCCCTGCGCCCACGAAGAACTGGAAGCAGTACTGCAGTGCGAGGGAGAGGCCGATCGTCACGATCAGCAGCTGGGTCAGGCCCAACCCACGACGCCGCAACGGTTGCCAGATCACTCTGTCCTGGGTCCAGCCCACCGCCGCACAGATCGCGACGGTGATCGCGGCTCCCACCCAGAGGTTGAGACCGCCCACGTTGACGAAGCCGTAGGCCAGCATGCCGCCGAGCGTGACCTGCTCGGCGTGGGCGAAGTTGGAGAGCCGGGTCGTGCCGTAGATGAGGGAGAGACCGATCGACGCGAGCGCCAGCATCAGGCCCAGGCGTACGCCGTTGGCGGCACTCTGGACCAGGTAGTCGCCGAAGGTGCGCTCGGAGCTGTAGGAGGTGGTCCGGACGGGGATGAGGCCCGCGGTGGTCTTGCCCAGCTGGACCTGGACCGTGGCCGTGCCCTCGGTCGCCACGTTGTCGGGCAGGGAGTCGGCAACGATCTCGATCTCCCACTGGCCCTCCTCCGTGGCCTGGAGGTTCCACCGTCCGGTGTCACTGGTCGTGACGGTCTCCTCGACACCCGACGGGGAGGTCAGGACCAGGTCGACGTCGGGCAGGACCCCCTCCTCGGTGCGCAACGTGCCCGCGATGCACGCCGACTCCTCCGACGGCATGCACATGGTCTCGACGGCGTGCGCCGGTGGACCCAGGAGCGCGAGGAGCGCGAGCACCATCAGTGGCACCCCTCGTCGCGTGCCGTGCTGGAGAACGCGTCGCGCCCACCCTCCGGGCGGTCGTGGATGCTGCTTCACCGGGCCTCCGTTCCCACGCCCCCCACGGACGCACTGGGAAGTGTAGGTGCGGAACGCCGTTCGTGTGCAGCACGTCACACCGCCGGAGCGCAGTGATGCCAAAAAGTGACCTTCTTGGCCCAGCGGCACCAGTCCCCCGTGCCGGGATCAGCCCTTCGCGACTCCGGGACCGTGCTCGATGACCCCGTCGGCCACCTGACGCATGGAGAGGCGGAGGTCCATGGCGGTCTTCTGGATCCACCGGAAGGCCTCGACCTCGCTGATGCCGAGCTCGCTCTGGAGCAGGCCCTTGGCCCGGTCCATCGACTTGCGGGTCTCGAGCCGTTCGGCGAGGTCGGCCACCTCCGACTCGAGGGCGCGGACCTCGGCGAACCGGGCCACCGCCATCTCGACGGTGGGCGCCAGGTCGGAGCGGCTGAAGGGCTTCAACAGATAGGCCATGGCGCCCGCGTCCCGGGCGCGTTCGACCAGCTCGCGCTGGCTGAAGGCGGTGAGGATCACCACCGGACAGATCCGCTGGGCGGCGATGCGCTCGGCGGCGGCGATCCCGTCGAGCACCGGCATCTTCACGTCGAGGATCACCAGGTCGGGGCGGAGCTCCTCGGCCAGCTCCACCGCCCGCTGGCCGTCAGCCGCCTGCCCGACGACCTCGTAGCCCTCCTCCTGGAGCATCTCTGCGAGGTCCATGCGGATGAGTGCCTCGTCCTCGGCGATCACGACGGTGGGGGCGGCTACGGGCGATGCGGTCACGACCAGAGGTTATCCCCTGCCCCGAGGTGCCCCGACAGCCCGCACCTGGAGTAAGTTGTGCTCCGCACGCGGGCCCCGGTATCCCAACCGGTAGAGGAAGCGGTCTCAAACACCGTCCAGTGTGGGTTCGAATCCCACCCGGGGCACCCGTGTGGTCAGGAGTCCTTGCGGTAGGCCGGGGCCACGGCGTTGATCGCGTCCCCCACCCGGTGGACGCGCAAGGCGTTCGTCGAGCCGGGGATGCCCGCCGGGGTGCCGGCCGTGATGACGATGAAGTCGCCCTCCACGACGCGCCCCGAGGCCAGCATCACCTCGTCGATCTGCAGCACCATCTCGTCGGTGGTGGCCACGTGGGCAGTCTGCAGCGTGTCCAGGCCCCAGGTCAGGGCCAGCCGGTTGCGGGTCGACTCCAACGGCGAGAAGGCCAACATCGGGATCGCACCGCGGTAGCGGGCCAGCCGCTGGGCCGAGTCGCCGCTCTGGGTGAAGGCGACGAGGTACTTGGCGCCCATGCGGTGAGCGACCTCGTTGGCGGCCTTCGAGATGATCCCGCCCTTGGTGCGGGGCTGCCAGTCCACCGCTGCCATCCGGGCCAGGCCATGGTCCTCGGTGTTCTCGACGATGCGGGACATCGTGCGCACCGCGGCAATCGGGTGGCGCCCCACGCTCGTCTCCCCGGACAGCATCACCGCGTCGGCGCCGTCGAGCACGGCGTTGGCGACGTCGGAGGCCTCGGCGCGGGTCGGGGCGGGTGCGCTGATCATCGACTCCAGCATCTGGGTCGCGACGATCACCGGCTTCGCGTGGCGGCGGGCCAGCTCGATCAGGATCTTCTGGAGCAGCGGCACCTGCTCCAGCGGGCACTCCACCCCGAGGTCTCCACGGGCGACCATGAGGCCGTCGAAGGCGTCGATGATCGACTCACGGTTGTCGATGGCCTGCGGCTTCTCGATCTTCGCGATGACCGGGACGGTGACTCCCTCCTCCGCCATGATGGCCCGGACGTCGTCGGCGTCCTCGGCCTGGCGCACGAAGCTCAGCGCGATGAAGTCGACGCCCTGACGCAGCGCCCAGCGCAGGTCCTCGGAGTCCTTCTCCGACAGGGCCGGCACCGAGACCGCGACGCCGGGCAGGTTGATGCCCTTGTGGTTGGAGACCGCTCCCCCGACGACGACCTTCACGTGCACGTCGGGACCGTCGACGTCGACGACCTCCAACCGGACCTTGCCGTCGTCGACCAGGATGGGGTCACCGGGAGCGACGTCGCCGGGCAGGCCCTTGTACGTCGTGCCGCACTCGACGCTGTCGCCCTCGACGTCGCGAGTGGTGATGGTCCAGGCCTGCCCCGGCACCAGCACGACCGGACCGTCCCGGAAGACGCCCAGCCGGATCTTGGGGCCCTGCAGGTCGGCGAAGACCCCGATGGCCTTGCCGGTGGATCGGCTGACCTCCCGCACCATCGCGTAGGTCCTCGCGTGGTCGGCGTGGGTGCCGTGACTCATGTTGAGCCGAGCGACGTCCATGCCTGCCTCGACCAGCTCACGGATCTTCTCAGGGCTGTCGACAGCCGGGCCAAGGGTGCAGACGATCTTTGCTCTACGCACGGGCAGGAGTCTACCGACCCGCCCTGCTGGGTCGTGTCACCGCGATGTCACGCGCGTGAACATCGGCCCACTCACCCACCGCTGATGCCGAACGGCCGGGCCGCCCCCCGTGGGGGCGACCCGGCCGCGCCGGTCGTAAGTGCCGCTCAGACGGCCAGCGGTCGCTCCGTCGGGGGGATCGGAGCCGGCAGCTCCGTCGTCCCGGTGAGGAACTCGTCGACCGCGGCGGCGGCCGCGCGGCCCTCGGCGATTGCCCACACGATGAGAGACTGTCCACGCCCCGCGTCGCCGGCGACGTACACACCCTCGACCGAGGTGGCGTAGCGGTCGTCGCGGACGATCGTGCCGCGGGCGTCGATCTCCACACCCAGCTGCTCGACGAGACCGGGCTGCTCAGGACCCACGAATCCCATGGCGAGCAGCACCAGGTCGGCCGGCAGCTCGCGCTCGGTGCCCGGGACCGGCTGGAACGACCCGTCGACCTCGACGATGCGCAGGGCCTTGACCCGACCCTCCTCGTCGCCGACGAACTCGGTGGTGGAGATCGAGTAGACCCGTTCGCCACCCTCCTCGTGGGCCGAGGAGACCCGGAAGATCATCGGGTAGGTCGGCCACGGCTGGCCGGCCGGCCGCTCCGTGCTCGGCTGCGGAAGGATCTCGAGCTGCGTGACGCTGGCGGCGCCGTGGCGGATCGAGGTGCCGAGGCAGTCGGCGCCCGTGTCGCCTCCACCGATGATGACCACGTGCTTGCCGTCGGCGCGGATCTGGCCCTCGACGGTCTCGCCGAATGCCTCACGGTTGGCCTGCGGCAGGAACTCCATCGCCTGGTGGATGCCGTCGAGCTCCCGCCCCGGGACCGGCAGGTCACGCGGGACGGTGGAACCGACGGCCAGCACGACGGCGTCGTAGCGCTGACGGAGCCGCTCACCGGTCAGGGTGCCCTGACCGACCTCCACACCGCTGCGGAAGATCGTGCCCTCGCGGCGCATCTGGTCGAGGCGACGGTCGAGGTGCTTCTTCTCCATCTTGAACTCGGGGATGCCGTAGCGCAGCAGGCCCCCGGGCTTGTCGGCCCGCTCGTAGACCGCGACCGTGTGACCGGCCCGGGTGAGCTGCTGGGCGGCGGCCAGACCTGCGGGTCCGGAGCCGACCACGGCCACCGTCTTGCCCGAGAGCCACTCAGGGGCCTCGGGGCGGACGTACCCGGAGTCCCAGGCACGGTCGATGATGGAGACCTCGACGTTCTTGATGGTCACCGCCGGCTGGTTGATGCCGACGACGCAGGCCGTCTCGCACGGGGCCGGGCAGAGCCGGCCGGTGAACTCGGGGAAGTTGTTCGTCTTGTGCAGACGGTCCATCGCCCCGTCCCAGTCGTCGCGGTAGACCAGGTCGTTCCACTCCGGGATCAGGTTGCCCAGGGGGCAACCCTGGTGGCAGAACGGGATGCCGCAGTCCATGCAACGGCTCGCCTGCGTCCGGATGATCGGCAGGAGGGCACGCCCGGCGCTGCCGGGGTAGACCTCGTTCCAGTCGTTGACTCGCTCCTCCACCGCACGACGGTCAGCAACCTGACGCTCGTGCTTGAGGAAGCCCTTCGGGTCAGCCATGAAGCACCTCCATGATGCGCGCAGCAGCTTGGTCCTCGTCGAGACCCTCGGCGAGGGCCTCGGCGCGTGCGACGAGCACGCGACGGTAGTCCCGAGGCATGACCTCGGTGAATCGGCCCACGGACGCGGGCCAGTCGGCGAGCAGCTCCTCGGCGACCGTGGAACCGGTCTCCTCGAGGTGCTCCCGGACGATCGCCTCGAGCTCGGCGACCCGCTCGCCCTCGACGGGCGAGAGGTCCACCAGCTCGTGGTTGACCCGGATCGGGTCGAGGTCGAGCACGAACGCGTAGCCGCCCGACATGCCGGCCGCGAAGTTGCGTCCGGTCGGACCGAGCACGACCACGCGACCGCCGGTCATGTACTCACAGCCGTGGTCGCCCACGCCCTCCACGACCGCGGTGAGGCCGGAGTTGCGCACGCAGAAGCGCTCCCCCACCTGACCACGCAGGAAGATCTCCCCCGACGTGCCGCCGTAGCCGATCGTGTTGCCGGCGATGACCTGCTGGCTGGCGTCGTACGTCGCCTCGCGCGGCGGGCGCACCACGATCCGGCCCCCGGAGAGGCCCTTGCCGACGTAGTCGTTGCCGTCGCCCTCGAGGCGCAGCGTGACCCCCTTCGGCACGAAGGCGCCGAACGACTGGCCGGCCGAGCCGGTGAAGGTGATGTCGATCGTGCCGTCGGGCAGGCCGGCGCCGCGGTGACGCTTGGTCACCTCGTGGCCGAGCATGGTGCCCACGGTCCGGTTGACGTTGGAGATCCGCACCTGGGCACGGACCGGCTCGCCGGTCTCGATTGCAGGCCGGGCCAGCTCGATGAGCTGGTTGTCGAGGGCCTTGTCGAGGGCGTGGTACTGGGTCTTCGTGCAGCGCAGGTCCTGGTCGGCGAACTGCGGCGGGTTCTCCACCTTGTGCAGGATCGGCGAGAGGTCCAGGCCGGAGGCCTTCCAGTGGTTCTCGGCGGCGACGGTGTCGAGTGCCTCCACCTGGCCGACCGCCTCGTCGATGCTGCGGAAACCGAGCTCGGCGAGGAGCTCACGCACCTCCTGGGCGATGTACTCGAAGAACGTGACCACGAACTCCGGCCGGCCGCTGAAGCGCTGGCGCAGCACCGGGTTCTGGGTGGCCACGCCCACCGGGCAGGTGTCGAGGTGGCACACCCGCATCATCACGCATCCGGAGACCACCAGCGGGGCGGTGGCGAAGCCGAACTCCTCCGCGCCCAGCAGGGCGGCGATGACGACGTCGCGACCGGTCTTGAGCTGGCCGTCGGCCTGCACGACGATGCGGTCGCGCAGCCCGTTGAGCAGCAGGGTCTGCTGGGTCTCGGCGAGGCCGAGCTCCCACGGACCACCCGCGTGCTTGAGCGAGGTCAGCGGGGAGGCGCCCGTGCCGCCGTCGTGGCCGGAGACGAGCACGACGTCGGCGTGCGCCTTCGACACCCCGGCCGCGACCGTGCCGACACCGACCTCGGAGACCAGCTTGACGTGGATCCGCGCCTGGGGGTTGGCGTTCTTCAGGTCGTGGATCAGCTGGGCCAGGTCCTCGATGGAGTAGATGTCGTGGTGGGGCGGCGGGCTGATGAGTCCGACGCCGGGCGTCGAGTGCCGGGTCTTGGCCACCCAGGGGTAGACCTTGTTGCCGGGCAGCTGGCCACCCTCGCCGGGCTTGGCGCCCTGCGCCATCTTGATCTGGATGTCGTCGGCGTTCGTGAGGTACTCGCTCGTGACGCCGAAGCGGCCAGAGGCCACCTGCTTGATCGACGAGCGCCGCTCCGGGTCGTACAACCGGTCCGGGTCCTCGCCACCCTCGCCGGTGTTGGACTTGGCGCCCAGCCGGTTCATGGCGACGGCGAGGGTCTCGTGCGCCTCCTTGCTGATGGAGCCGTAGGACATGGCACCGGTCGAGAAACGCTTCACGATCTCGCTGATCGGCTCGACCTCGTCGATCGGCACAGGCGTACGCCCCAGGGCTTCCGCGTCCTTGAAACGGAAGAGCCCGCGCAGCGTCATCAGGCGCTCCGACTGCTCGTCGACGCGCTGGGTGTACTGCTTGAAGACGTCGTAGCGGCCCTCACGCGTCGAGTGCTGCAGCCGGAAGACGGTCTCGGGGTCGAAGAGGTGCGGCTCCCCGTCACGACGCCACTGGTACTCGCCGCCGGTCTCCAGCTCACGCTGGTGGGTGGGCACGGCCAGACCACGGGGGTAGGCGGTGGAGTGGCGGCGCGAGACCTCCTCGGCGAGCGTGTCGATGCCGATGCCACCGAGCTTGGAGGTGGTGCCGGTGAAGTACTTGTCGACCAGCTCCTGGGAGAGGCCGATCGCCTCGAAGATCTGGGCGCCGGTGTAGGACGCGACGGTCGACACACCGATCTTGCTCATCACCTTGACGACGCCCTTGCCCAGACCCTTGACCAGGTTCTTGACGGCGACCTCGGGCTCCACGGTGACGTAGTAGCCCTCACGAGCCAGGTCCTCCACGGACTCCATCGCCAGGTAGGGGTTGACGGCCGAGGCGCCATAGCCCAGCAGGAGGGCGACGTGGTGGACCTCCCGCACGTCGGCCGCCTCGACGACGAGCCCGACCTGCGTACGCGTCTTCTCGCGCACGAGGTGGTGGTGCACCGCGGCGGTGAGCAGCAGTGACGGGATGGGAGCCAGGTCTGCGGTCGAGTGCCGGTCGGAGAGCACGATGATGCGCGCGCCACTCTCGATGGCGACCGAGACCTCGCGGCAGATCTCGTCGATCTGCGCCGCCAGCGCCCGGCCACCGCCCGCGACCTCGTAGAGCCCGCGGGCGACGTGGGTGACGAACTCTGGCCGCTCGCTGTCCTGGTGGAGGTAGCGCAGCTTGGCCAGCTCGTCGTTGGAGAGCACAGGGAAGGGGATGACCACCTGGCGGCAGGAGTCCGGAGAGGGCTCCAGCAGGTTGGACTCCGGGCCGACCGTGCCCCACAGGGAGGTCACGAGCTCCTCTCGGATGGCGTCCAGCGGCGGGTTCGTCACCTGCGCGAAGAGCTGCTGGAAGTAGTCGAAGACCAGGCGCGGCTTCTCGCTCAACGCCGCGATGGGCGTGTCGGTGCCCATCGAGCCGAGGGCCTCGCCCCCGGTGTTGGCCATCGGCGCCAGGATGATGCGCAGCTCCTCCTCGGTGTAGCCGAACACCTGCTGGCGCCGGGTGACCGACGCGTGGGTGTGCACCACGTGCTCGCGGTCCGGCACGTCCTTGAGGTTGATGAGGCTGTCGCGCAGCCACTCCTCGTAGGGGTGCTCGTCGGCCAGGGTCGCCTTGATCTCGGCGTCCTCGACGATGCGGTGCTCCTCGGTGTCCACCAGGAACATCCGGCCCGGCTTGAGCCGACCCTTGCGCACGATCCGGGACTGGTCGATGTCGAGCACGCCGACCTCGGAGGAGAGCACGACGAGACCGTCGTCGGTGACCCAGTAGCGCGAGGGACGCAGGCCGTTGCGGTCGAGCACGGCGCCGACCTGGGTGCCGTCGGTGAAGACCACGCACGCGGGGCCGTCCCACGGCTCCATCATCGTGGAGTGGAACTCGTAGAAGGCGCGCAGGCGCGGCTCCATGAGCTCGTTGTTCTCCCAGGCCTCGGGGATCATCATGAGCACCGAGTGGGGCAGCGACCGGCCCCCGAGGTGGAGCAGCTCCAGCACCTCGTCGAACGAGGCCGAGTCGGAGGACTCCGGGGTGCAGATCGGGAAGAGCCTCTCGAGGTCGCCGCCGAACTCGTCGGAGGCGAGGAGTGCCTCACGGGCGCGCATCCAGTTGCGGTTGCCCTTGACCGTGTTGATCTCACCGTTGTGGGCGATGAACCGGAAGGGGTGGGCCAGCGGCCAGCTCGGGAAGGTGTTGGTCGAGAAGCGTGAGTGCACGACGGCGATCGCCGAGGCGACCCGCTCGTCGGAGAGGTCGGGGAAGACCTGCCCGAGCTGCTCGGTGGTCAACATGCCCTTGTAGGCCATGGTGCGCGAGGAGAGCGTCGGGAAGTAGGCCTCGGTCAGGCGCTCGGCGCGCTTGCGCAGGCAGAACGCCTGGCGCTCGAGGTCCATCCCGGTCACCGCGGCGCCGGGCGAGGAGACGAAGAGCTGGACGAAGGTCGGCATCACCGACAGGGCGGTCGCCCCCAGGACCTCGGGGTCGACCGGGACCTCACGCCACCCGAGCACCTCCAGGCCCTCCTCGCCGGCGATCTTCTCGATCGCCAGGCGGGTGTCGGCCACCGCGGCGGCGTCACCGGGGATGAAGGCGGTGCCCACGGCGTACGCACCGGCGGGCGGCAGCGCGAAGTCGACGACCTCGCGGAGGAAGGCGTCGGGCACCTGGATGAGGATCCCGGCGCCGTCGCCCGAGTTGGTCTCGGCGCCCGCGGCGCCCCGGTGCTCCATGTTGATGAGTGCTTCGAGCCCCTGGGCCACCACCGAGTGGCTCGGCACGCCGGTGAGGGTGGCCACGAAGGCCACGCCGCAGGCGTCGTGCTCGTAGCTCGGGTCGTAGAGCCCTTGTCGAGGCGGGAATGCGTGCATGGGCATTTCTCCCGTCGTCCTGGTGGTCACCACCCGCCAGGGGCGGGTGCGCCACGAAGTGCAGATCGCGCGGGACGACGTTGGCCCGGACGACGAACAGTAGCACCCCGACGCTCGAGGACGCCGAAACGGGGGAAGGGGGCCCCTTCAGGATCAGCCGTCGGACCGCGGGTCGTCAACACCCTGCGGTGCCGCGGACTCGAGGGGGGTCCCGGCGTCTCCCTGCAACGCTGACGGACGGCCGCTCCCCCGCCGCCCGAGGACGACGAAGGCGACCAGGGCAACCGCGAAGAGCACCAGCGAGGTCCAGGAGTTGAGGCGCAGGCCCAGCAGGTCGTCGTACTGGACCGTGTCGATGCGGAGGTTCTCGATCCACCCGCGACCGGCGGTGTAGACCATGACGTAGAGGGCCACGACCTGTCCCGGGTGCAGCCTGTGCCGACGATCGATCCAGAGCAGCAGCAGGCACCCGGCGACGGCCCACAGCGACTCGTAGAGGAACGTCGGGTGGAAGGCGACGTCAGCCCCGACGAACTCGTAGGGACGGTGGTCGTCGTCGATCTCGAGTCCCCACGGCAGGTCGGTGGGCGCGCCGTAGAGTTCCTGGTTGAACCAGTTGCCCCACCGCCCGATGCCCTGGGCCAGCAGCACGCCGGGGGCGAGGGCGTCCAAGAAGGGCAGCACCGTGATGCCCTTGAGCCGGGCACCGATGACGACGCCCAGCGCGCCGAGGGCGACCGCGCCCCAGATGCCCAGGCCGCCCCGCCACACGTACAGGGCGGTGATCGGGTCCTGCCCCTCCCCGAAGTAGAGGTGGTGGTCGGTGACCACGTGGTAGAGCCGCCCACCCACGAGGCCGAACGGGACCGCCCACAGGGCGAGGTCCTGGACGTCGCCGGGCGTGCCGCCGCGCGCGACCCAGCGCCGCTCGCCCATCCAGACCGCCACGACGACTCCGGCGATGATGCACAGGGCGTAGGCGCGCAGCGGGAAGGGCCCCAGCTGCCACACGCCCTGGTCGGGGCTGGGGATGGTCAGGGGCAGGAGCACGTCGAGCAGCATGGGGCCTCTCAGCGGGTCAGGAGGATCTCGATGTCGGTCGACATCTGACGAGCCGAGATGTCCTTGGTCCAGACGATCTGCCCCATGCCCTCGGCGTCGAGGCCGACGACATGGTCGGAGTGAACGACCTCGTAGCCGCCGCTGGGCAGCTTGTCGCCCTCCTCGACGGCCACCTTCACCGAGAGGCCGCTCTCGACCACCGCGTCGAGGTCACCGGTGAGTCCCTCGAAGGAGGGGTCGTAACGGTCGAGGTAGGCGCGCAGCGTCTTCTCGTCGTCACGGGCCGGGTCGGTGGTCACGAAGACCACGTCGACGCGCTCGCGCAGGTCGTCGTCGAGCTGGGTGACCGCGGACGTGATGGTGGACATCACGATGCCGCAGATGTCCGGGCACCGGGTGTACCCGAAGAAGACCAGCGTCAGGTCGTTGTCGACGTCAGACAGCGACCGCGCCTCCCCCTCCGTGGTCCGCAGCGGCACGGAGGACGCCTCGTAGGGCTGGTCGAGCTCGGCCCCGCTGATGCGGGCAGGCTCCTCGGTGGCCCCGCCGTCGCCGCAGGACGCGAGCGCCAGCAGGGCGACCAGGGCCGTGACCAGGGCCGCGAGCGACCGCGCGGCCCGGGTGGCCGGGCTCGTGAGAGGCGTCACCGGCGTACCCCGGCAGCCAGCTCCTCGGTCAGCGCACCGAGGGCCTTGAGCCCCGCGACCGGGTCGTCGAGGTGCTGCTGGAGCACCCGCACGAAGGCCGAACCCACGATGACGCCGTCGGCGAAGGCAGCGATCTCGTGGGCCTGGGCCCCGGTGCTGACGCCGAGGCCGACCCCGACGGGCAAGTCGGTGGTGGCCTTGGTGCGACGCACCAGCGGCTCGGCCAGGTCACTGGTGGTGGCGCGCGCCCCGGTCACCCCCATCACGGCGGTGGCGTAGACGAAACCGCGGCAGGCGGCCGTGGTCATGGCGATGCGGGCGTCGGTCGACGACGGGGCGACCAGGAAGATCTTGTCCAGCCCTCGGGCGTCGGCGGCGGCGATCCACTCCTGGCCGGAGTCGGGGGTGATGTCCGGGGTGATGAGGCCCGCGCCACCGGCAGAGGCCAGGTCCGTGGCGAACCGCTCGACGCCGTAGCGCTCGACCGGGTTCCAGTAGGTCATCACGACGGTGGGGGTGCCGGTCGCGGCCACCGCCTCGACGACGCGCAGCACGTCGCGGGTGCGCGTGCCGGCCTCGAGGGCGTGCTGGGCCGCGGCCTGGATGGTGGGGCCGTCCATCACCGGGTCGGAGTAGGGCAGACCGATCTCGATCACGTCGCAGCCGGAGTCGACGAGGACCTTCATCGCCTCGATCGACCCCTGCACGTCGGGGAACCCGGCGGGCAGGTAGCCGACCAGGGCGGCCCGCCCCTCGTCGCGGGCGCGGGCGTAGGCGCGTGCGGTGGTGTTGACGCTCACTTCGCGCCTCCGTCCTGCTGGTCGGGGCCGCCGAGGCCGAACCACTCGATGGCCGTGCCCATGTCCTTGTCGCCGCGACCGGAGAGGTTGACCACGACGGTGGCCTCCGGTCCCCTCTCCGCCACCAGGTCGGGGATCACCTGCAGGGTGCCGGCCAGGGCGTGGGCGCTCTCGATCGCTGGGATGATGCCCTCGGTGCGCGCCAGCAGCGCCATGGCTTCCATCGCCTCGGCGTCGGTGACCGGGAGGTAGGTCGCGCGACCGACCTTGGCCAGGTGGGAGTGCTGCGGGCCGACCCCGGGGTAGTCCAGGCCCGCGGAGATCGAGTGGGACTCGACGGTCTGGCCGTCCTCGTCCTGGAGCACGTAGGTGCGCGCGCCGTGCAGCACACCCGACTCCCCCGCGTGGATCGTGGCGGCGTGGCGACCGGTCTCGACACCGTCACCACCGGGCTCGAAGCCGTAGATCTTCACGTCCTCGTCGTCGAGGAAGGCGGTGAAGAGGCCGATGGCGTTGGAGCCACCACCGACGCAGGCGGTCACGGCGTCCGGCAGGCGACCGTACTGCTCCAGGCACTGGGCCCGCGCCTCGTCACCGATGCCGCGACAGAAGTCGCGCACCATGCTGGGGAAGGGGTGGGGGCCGGCAGCGGTGCCGAAGAGGTACGCGGTGTGGTCGACGCTGGCGACCCAGTCGCGCAGCGCCTCGTTGATCGCGTCCTTCAGCGTTGCGGAGCCGGACTCGACCGGGACGACGGTGGCCCCGAGCATCTGCATCCGGGCGACGTTGAGCGCCTGGCGGCGGGTGTCGACGGCACCCATGTAGACGGTGCAGTCGAGGCCGAAGTAGGCGGCCGCGGTGGCGCTGGCGACGCCGTGCTGACCGGCACCGGTCTCGGCGATGACCCGGGTCTTGCCCATCCGCTTGGTGAGCAGCGCCTGGCCGAGCACGTTGCGGATCTTGTGGGCGCCGGTGTGGTTGAGGTCCTCGCGCTTGAGCAGGACGCGGGCGCCGACCTGCTGCGAGAGCCGCTCGGCGTGGTAGAGCCGGCTCGGCGTGCCCGCGTAGTCGGCGAGCACGTCGTCGAAGGACTTCACGAACGCCGGGTCGGCCATGGCGTCCGTCCACGCCTCGGTCAGCTCGTCGAGCGCCGCGACCAGGGCTTCGGGCATGAACCGCCCGCCGAAGTCGCCGAAGAAGCCTCGCTCGTCGGCCCCGTAGGGCCCGGGGGCGGCGGTCACAGTCCCACTCCTGTCATGGTGCGCACGGCCTGCTCGGGGTCGCCGTCCTTGACGAGGGCCTCCCCGACCAGGACCACGCGGGCGCCGTCGGCGACGAAGCCCGCCACGTCGTCAGCTGAGCTGATGCCGGACTCTGCCACCTTGACGCGGTCGTCGGGCACGAGTGGCGCCAGCCGCGAGAAGGTGGCCGAGTCCACCTCGAGGGTCTTCAGGTTGCGGGCGTTGACACCGATCAGGTCGGCGCCGAGCGCCACCGCACGTTCGGTCTCC
The DNA here is from genome assembly GCF_015070385.1 of Nocardioides malaquae. GTDB lineage: Bacteria > Actinomycetota > Actinomycetes > Propionibacteriales > Nocardioidaceae > Nocardioides > Nocardioides malaquae. The sequence goes on from NZ_JADCSA010000001.1 coordinate 184,239, forward strand.
GCCTCGTCGTGGACCTCGACGAGCACGGTCAGCCCCAGCTCGCGTGCCTCGTCGTGGAGGCGTCGCAACGTCTCGTCGTCGAGCGCGGCCACGATCAGCAGCGCCAGGTCGGCCCCCGCGGCCCGGGCCTCGACGAGCTGGTAGCTCTCGACGATGAAGTCCTTGCGCAGCACCGGCACGTCGACGGCAGCGCGCACGGCGCGCAGGTCGTCGAGCGACCCCTTGAAGCGACGCTCCTCGGTCAGCACCGAGATCGCCGCGGCTCCGCCCCGGGCGTACGCCGCGGCGAGCTCGGCCGGCGCCGGGATGTCGGCGAGGTGACCCTTGGAGGGGCTGCTGCGCTTCACCTCCGCGATGACGCTCGAGCCGGGAGCGGAGAAGTGCGGCATCGGGTCGCGCGGCGGATCGACGTCGGCGAGCGCCGCCCTCACCTCACGCAGGGGCGTCTCGGACTCGCGGCGGGCGAGGTCGATCCGGACACCGGCGACGATGTCGTCGAGGACGGACACGCAGTTCCTCCAGGGCAGGCAGGACGGGACGGGACGGACGTGACCAAGCCTCTCACCTTGACCCAGTGGCTGCGCGACCAGTCCGAGCCGGACGGCGCAGGACGAGCGATGGAGGGCGCGGCTGCGGTCAGGGGGCGAGCCAGGCGACCGGCGCCCACGGGATGTTGCGCAGCACCGTGAAGACCACCAACGCGGCGGCGACGGTCCACCACACCGCGGCCGAAGGCGACGGGAGGAGGGGGACGCCACCGCGAGCGGCACGCCAGAGCGCCACGAGCCACAGGACACCGGCCACGGGCGCCGCCGCCACCAGCACCACGTTGCTCGACGCGGCGGCCGCCAGGTCGAGGTCGGTGAGGTGGTGGACCGCGCGCAGGCTGCCGCAGAAGGGGCAGGCCACCCCGAGGAGGGCGGAGGGACAGAACCCCCAGCTGCCCTGGACGTGCGGGTCGCGCAGGTGGAGGGCCAGGGTGGCGAGCGCGACGCCGGCTCCGGCGCCGAGCACGGGCGCGACCCGTCCCACCCACGTCGTGGGCGAGGAAGTGAGCGTCTCGGCCACCCCGGTCACGTCAGTGCCTCCCGGTCCCTCGGGATCAGTGCTTCTCGACGTTGTAACCCATCTTCGCCATCACGAGGAAGACGGGGAGGGCGAGGACTGCCAGCACCACACCGACCCAGAAGAGGGCCATCGAGACGGGGCTCAGCATGAGCGCGATGCTGCCCAGCAGGAACCCGACCGAGGCGACGCCCACCGCGGACCAGGCCGCCATGGTGTTGCCGTGACCGGGGGTGGTGCCGTCGTTGTCAGCCATGAGAAGTGAACTCCTGATCCAGCGGGTCTCGAACGCCCGCACCGCGGGCCATGCACAGTCTAGGGGGCCGCTCAGAGGGTCGGGTCCCGGCCCTCGTCGATCGCGCGCCACAGGTCCGCGGGGTCGCCCTCCTCCGCCGCGACCTTCTCCGAGGCCGGGGCTGCGGCAGCACGCGAGGCCGGAGCGTCGTAGCGTCCGCCCATCTCCGGCCAGCGCGGGGCCCTCAGCACCGCGACCACGTGGGCCGGCAGCAGGAGGAGCACGGACAGGCCGGCGAGCACGAAGGCGGCGCTCCACTCCACCTCCCACGCCGTCGCCAGGTCGGCGACCCCGGCCCGGTCGCGGACGTCGTCACGCAGGCTCAGGGCACCGACGACCCAGGCGACACCGATGCCCACGGTGGCGAGCAGCCCCATCCCGGCCACGGCTCGGCGCCACCGCCCACGGCTGACCAGCACCACACCCCACGAGGCCAGGGCCACCAGGCCCAGGGCCCCGGCGGCGGGCATCTCCCCCAGTCCCGGGTTGTTCTCGGTGAACCAGTCCACGGCCCCCTGCCCCGTCCCGGGAGCCGTCAGGGTGACCCACCGCTGGTGGCCGGTCGCCGCCGCCAGAGCGGCACCGAGCACCCCGGCGAGCACCGTGGGGCCGAACGAGCGGTCAGCCATCGGTGCTGGTCGCGAGGAGCAGGTCGGCGTCGAAGCAGGTGGCGTCGCCGGTGTGGCAGGCGCCGCCGACCTGGTCGACCTTGACCAGGAGCGTGTCCTTGTCGCAGTCCAGGCGCACCTCCTTGACCCACTGCACGTGGCCCGAGGTGTCCCCCTTGACCCAGTACTCGCCGCGGCTGCGCGACCAGTAGGTCGCCCGTCCGGTCGTCAGGGTGCGCGCGAGGGCCTCGTCGTCCATCCACCCCAGCATCAGCACCTCACCGGTGTCGTGCTGCTGGACCACGGCGGGGACGAGCCCCTCGGCGGTGCGCTTGAGGCGGGCGGCGATGGCGGGGTCGAGTGACGTCACCCCTCCAGTATCGCGCGGGTGGTCCCGCCCGTTGCCGTCACCGCCCGTGCTGGGCCACCCAGGAGGCGTGGAGACGGGCGTACACACTGCCGCTCTCGGCCACCAGGAGCGCGTGGGGACCGCGCTGGACCACCCGCCCTCGGTCGACCACGACGACCTCGTCGGCCTGTTCGGCCGTGGTGAGGCGGTGCGCGATCGTGACCGACGTGCGTCCGGACATCAGGCGCTCGAGCGCCCTCCCGATGCGCACCTCCAGCTGAGGGTCGACGGCGCTGGTGGCCTCGTCGAGCACGAGCAGGTCGGGATCGGCCAACCTGGCCCGCAGGAGCGCCACCAGCTGGCGCTCCCCCGCGGAGAGCGAGTCACCGCGCTGGCCGACCCGGGTGGACAGGCCGTCGGGCAGCGAGGCCAACCAGTCAGCCATGCCCAGCTCCGCGGCGGCCGCCTCGATGTCGGCGTCGGTGGCGTCTGTACGTCCGTAGCGGACGTTGGCGGCCAGGGTGTCGTCGAAGAGGAAGCCCTCCTGGGGCACGAGGACGACACCGCGACGCAGGCTGGACGCGGCGATCTCGCGCACGTCCACGCCGTCGAGCAGCACGCGGCCCCGCGTCGGGTCCATCAGTCGGGTCAGGAGCTTGGCGATCGTCGACTTGCCGGAACCGGTCTCCCCCACCACCGCGACGCGAGTGCCGGCGGCGAGGTCGAGGGAGACGCCCCGCAGCACCTCGGGCCCACCCGGGTAGGCGAACGAGACGTCCTCGAGGTGCACGTCGATGGGGCCCCGCGGCAGGACCACCCCGTCAGCACCCGGGTCGACCACGTCGGCCGGCGTCTCCAGGATGCCGATCACCCGGCGCCAGCTCGCGATCGCGTTCTGGGCGTCGGTGATGATCTGGGTGCCCATCTGCACCGGTCCGACGAAGAGGGTGACGAGGAAGGCGAAGGCCAGCACCGTGCCGGCGCTCATCTGGTCGGTGATGCCCAGCAGCACGCCCACCACCAGCACGCCGGCGTTGGCGAGTCCGGCGGAGATCCCGCCCAGCGAGAAGGAGATGACGGTGAACTTCTGCGCCCGGGTGCTCGCCGCCTTGAACCCGTCGATGGCCGTGTCGATGCGGGCCTGGGTGCGGTCCTGCACGGCGTGCGCACGCACCACGGAGGCCCCGACGACGGGCTCGGAGACGGCCGACAGCATGGTGGCCGCCTGGCGGCGCACCACGCCGTAGGCGTCGGCGAGCTTGCGCTGGAAGTAGCGGATGGAGGCGAAGAGGGGTGCGAAGCACAGCCAGACCACCAGGCAGAGCTGCCAGGAGTAGACGGCCATCACCACGGTGGCCACCAGCACCTGGCCCACGCTGATCACCAGGAGCAGCCCGCCGAAGACCAGGAACTGGCTGATCTGGTCGACGTCGCTGGTGACGCGCGAGACGAGGGCGCCGCGCCGCTCGGTGCTCTGGGTGGCGATCGAGAGGTCGTGCACGTGCCGGAACGCCTTCGTGCGCAGCGAGGCCAGGCCGTTCTCGCTGGCCGTGAAGAGCCGCGCCGTCATCAGGTAGGACGCCAGGCTGGTGACGACCAGGCCCAGGAAGGCGGCCAGGCCCATCCGGGTCACGAAGGCGACGTCGGGCCCCCCCGCTCCGCCCAGTCCCCGGTCGAGGGTCTGCTGCACCGCGATCGGCACCACGACCTGTCCCAGCGAGGCAATCACGGCGAGCACGAGCGTCCACCTCACGCCCTTCGTCAGCTCGGGGCTGTGGGCCAGGCCGCGGCGGATCGTCTCGACCGCCCCGATCTCCTCACCGCTGGAGACGCCGCTCATGCCTGCACCTCCTCGTAGGCGTTGACGAGACGGGCGTAGGTCTCACTGCGACGCAGCAGCTCGGCGTGCGTGCCGGAGTCGACGACCCTGCCTCGGTCGAGGTGGACGACCTCGTCGGCAAGGGCGATGGTCGCCTTGCGGTAGGCGATGACGACCAAGGTGGTCGCGGCCGCACCTTCACGCAGCGAGGCGAGGATGCGCTGCTCGACCTCGGGGTCGACCGCGCTGGTCGCGTCGTCGAGGACCAGCAGTCGTGGGCGTCGCAGCAGCGCCCGCGCCAGGGCGATGCGCTGGCGCTGCCCACCGGAGAGCGAGGTGCCGCGCTCCCCCAGCTGGGTGTCGAGCCCGGCCGGGAGGCGACGCACGAACTCGTCGGCCTGAGCGGTGCGCAGCGCGGCCCACACCTCCTCGTCGCCGACCTCCGCCCCCAGGGTCACGTTGCCGCGCACGCTGTCGTCGAAGAGGAAGGCCGTCTGCGGCACGACGGCGACGACCCGGGCCAGCTCGCCGGGTGCCAGGTCGCGCAGGTCGACGCCGTCGACGCGGACGGCCCCCTCGTCGGGATCGAGCAACCGCGCCAGCAGGAGGGTCAGGGTGCTCTTGCCGGAGGCGGTGGCCCCCACCACGGCCGTGGTCCGTCCGGGCAGCACCTCGAGGTCGACGTCCCGCAGCACCGGCACCTCGGGCACGTAGGCGTACCGGACGTGGTCGACCCGGAGGTGGGCCCCGGTGGCTGCCACGGGAGCGGGCGCCACTCCGTGGGGCATGGCGCCGGTGGCGTCGAGGACCGCCCGGGTGCGTTCGAAGCCGACGACACTGCGCGGGAACTCCCCCAGCAGCCAGCCGATCGCGCGGATGGGGAAGGACACGATGGTGAGGAGGTAGGCGACGGTGACGACGTCACCGGCGTCGCTGGCTCCCGAGCCCACGCGGGCAACGCCGACGGCCAGCACGACCAGGACACCGAGGTTGGGCAGGGCGGCCAGGACCGGGTCGAAGGCGGCCCGCACCCGGCCGGCGCGCACGTTCACGTCGCGCAGCTCGCGCACCCTGGCGTCGAACCGGGCGGTCTCCTCGGCCTCACGTCCCAGCGTCTTGACCACCATGGCACCGTCGAAGGACTCGTGCGCCACCTCGGCGACCTCGGCACGCAGGCGCTGCGCGCGGGTCATCAACGGCGAGGCCAGGCGCTGGTAGACGACGTTGGCCACCACGACCGCGGGGAAGACCAGCAGGCCGACCAGCGCCAGGACCAGGTCAGCCGCGAGCATCTGGGCCACGGCGATGACCATCATCACCACCGTGCCCAGGGCCATCGGGAAGGGCGCGATGGGCGCCCAGGCCGCCTCGACGTCACTGGAGGCGTTGGAGAGCAGCTGCCCGGTGGGGTGGCGCTGGTGCCACTCCATGGGGAGCTCGAGGTACTTGCGGGTGACCGCGCGGCGGGTGTGGGCCTGCATCCGGTACTGCATGATGCCGGCCCCGAGGCGACGGGCCACGATGCCCACCGCACGCAGGATCGCCACCCCCACGAAGAGGGCGACGACCGCGACCAGCATCGACGGGGCGACCTCACCCTCCTCGAACGTGGGCAGCACGACGTTGTCGGTGGCCCATCCCAGCACCCAGGCGTCGGCCACGGTCAGGACCGCGAAGAGGACACTGCCCACGGTCGACAGGGTGAACACCACCGGCTCGCGGCGCACGGCCACCCACAGGACGCGGAAGCCGGCAAGCGTGGTGGCGCCACGGCGCCGTGCCCCAGAAGTCACGTGGTCGTGAACCCGAGCAGGGGCCGCGGCATTCCCCGACGCCTCAGCGGACCGGGTGGCCCGAGGCCGCCAGGGCGCCCTTGACCTCGGAGATGCGCAGGGTGCCGAAGTGGAAGACCGAGGCGGCCAGGACCGCGTCGGCACCGGCGTCGACGGCCGGGGCGAAGTGCTCGAGCCTGCCGGCTCCGCCGGAGGCGATCACCGGGGTGGTGACCTCGCGGCGCACGGCCTCGATCAGCTCCAGGTCGAAGCCGTCCCGGGTGCCGTCGGCGTCCATCGAGTTCAGCAGGATCTCGCCGACGCCCAGCTCGGCGGCCCTCACGGCCCACTCGATCGCGTCGAGGCCGGCGGACTGCCGTCCGCCGTGGGTGGTGACCTCGAACCCGGAGTCGGTGCCCGGAGCACGGCGGGCGTCCACCGAGAGCACCAGGACCTGGTTGCCGAAGCGGTCGGCCACCTCGCGGATCAGCTCGGGACGGGCGATCGCCGCGGTGTTCATCGCGACCTTGTCGGCCCCGGCCCGCAACAGGCGGTCGACGTCCTCGACGGCGCGCACTCCCCCACCGACGGTGAGCGGGATGAAGATCTCCTCGGCGGTGCGCGAGACGATCTCCATGGTCGTCGCACGCGCCTCGTGGGAGGCGGAGATGTCGAGGAAGGTCAGCTCGTCGGCGCCCTCGGCGTCGTAGATCCGGGCCAGCTCGACCGGGTCACCGGCGTCGCGCAGCTCCTGGAAGTTGATCCCCTTGACCACCCGGCCGCCGTCGACGTCGAGGCACGGGATGACGCGGACCGCGAGGCTCATCGCTGCTCCCGCCTTGCGTCCGGCAGGGTCAGGGCCAGGGCCTCCTCGAGGGTGAACCGACCCTCGTAGAGCGCGGTACCGGCGATCGCGCCCTCCACGCCCAGGTCGACGAGGTCGGCCAGCGCGGCGATGTCATCGATGGTCGAGATGCCGCCCGAGGCGATCACCGGTCGGTCGGTGGCGGCGCAGACGTTGCGCAACAGCTCGGTGTTGGGCCCCTGCAGCATCCCGTCCTTGTCGACGTCGGTGACGACGTAGCGGGCGCAGCCCTCGGCGTCGAGCCGAGCGAGCGTCTCGTAGAGGTCTCCACCCTCGGAGGTCCACCCACGCCCGGCCAGGGTCGTGCCGCGCACGTCGAGCGCGATCGCGATGCGGTCACCGTGCTCGGCGATGGCGCGGGCGCACCACTCCGGGTCCTCGATGGCGGCAGTACCGATGTTGACGCGCTCGCAGCCCGTGGCCAGCGCCTTGCGCAGCGACTCGTCGTCACGGATGCCCCCGGTCATCTCGACCTTGATGTCGAGGGTGCGCACGATCTCGGACTTGATCTCGAAGTTGTCGCCCTTGCCGAAGGCGGCGTCCAGGTCGACCAGGTGCAACCACTCGGCCCCGGCCTGCTGCCAGCGCAGGGCGGCATCGAGCGGGCTGCCGTACTGACCGCCGGTGCCCTCCACCCCCTGGGAGAGCTGGACGGCCTGGCCACCGGAGATGTCGACGGCGGGCAGGAGCTGCAGGTAGTTCGTCATGTCGTCCTTGTCAGGAGAGGGGCCGCGAGGGCTCAGGTGAGGGTCCGGACCCAGTTGTGCAGCAGCGCCGCACCGGCGTCACCGGACTTCTCGGGGTGGAACTGGGTGGCCCACAGGGGGCCGTTCTCGACGGCTGCCACGAAGCGGTCACCGCCGTGCTCGGCCCAGGTCACCAGGGGCGCCGCCGTGCGGTCGTTGGTGACCAGCTCCCACTCGCGGACCCCGTAGGAGTGCACGAAGTAGAAGCGCTCGTCCTCGACCCCGGCGAAGAGCTGCGAACCGGGTGCGGCCTCGACCGTGTTCCACCCCATGTGCGGCACGACCGGCGCCTGCAACCGCTCGACGGTCCCGGGCCACTCGTCGCAGCCGTCGGTCTCGACACCGTGCTCGACACCCCGGGCGAAGAGGATCTGCATGCCCACGCAGATCCCCAGCACGGGGCGCCCGCCCGCGAGCCGACGACCGATGATCCGGTCGCCCTTGATCGCGCGCAGGCCCCGCATGCACGACTCGTACGCCCCCACGCCGGGCACCAGGAGTCCGTCGGCCGCCAGGGCGGCGTCGAAGTCGTCGGTGAGGGTGACCCGCGCGCCCGCGCGCTCCACCGCGCGCACGGCCGAGCGCAGGTTGCCCGACCCGTAGTCGAGGACGACGACGGAGGGCGCCGTCACGCGGTGGCCCCGCTGCCGTCGCCCTCGAGGGTCCCCTTCGTGGAGGGCACACCGGTCTCGCGCGGGTCGAGGGCGGCCGCGTCGCGGAAGGCGCGGGCGAAGGCCTTGAACTGCGCCTCCACCAGGTGGTGCGGGTCGCGCCCGGCCAGCACGCGGACGTGCAGGGCAATCTGGGCGTGGAAGGAGATCGACTCGAAGACGTGGCGGGTGAGCGACCCCTGGTAGTCACCCCCGATGGCCACGTAGATCTGCCCCTCAGGCTCACCGGTGTGCACGCAGTAGGGGCGGCCCGACAGGTCGACGACACCCTGGACGAGGGCCTCGTCCAGGGGCACGGTGGCGTCACCGAAGCGTCGGATGCCGCGCTTGTCACCCAGCGCCTGGCGCAGGGCCTGGCCGAGGATGATCGCGGTGTCCTCCACCGTGTGGTGGGCGTCGATGTGGGTGTCGCCCTCGGTCTTCACGGTGAGGTCGACCAGGGAGTGACGACCGAAGGCGTCGAGCATGTGGTCGAAGAAACCGACCCCGGTCGACACGTTCGTGCGACCGGTGCCGTCGATGTCGACCTCGACGAGGACCGAGGACTCCTTGGTGGTGCGCTCGATCCGGGCGGTGCGGCTCATCGGGTCTCCTTGACGGTGGTGGGTGGGTGCGTGGCGATCACGTCGGTCAGCGCCGCTCGGAAGGCGGCCATCTCCTCGCCGGTGCCCACCGACACGCGCAGCCAGCCCTCGGGGCCGGTCTCACGGATCAGGACGCCGGCGTCGAGGAGCGCCTGCCACACGGCGTGGCGGTCGGCGAAGGTGCCGAAGAGGACGAAGTTGGCGTCGGAGTCGGCGACCGCGCACCCCTGGTCGCGCAGCCACTCGACGGTCGAGTCGCGCTCGATCCGCAGGTCGGCCACCCTGCCCAACAGCTCGGGCGCGTGCCGCAGCGCGGCCAACGCCGTCGCCTGGGTGACCGCCGACAGGTGGTAGGGCAAGCGCACGATGCGGATCGCGTCGACCACCTCCTGGCGCGCCGCCAGGTAGCCCAGGCGAGCGCCGGCCAGCGCGAACGCCTTGGACATCGTGCGCGTGACGACCAGGTTGCGGTGGGTGTCGATGAGCTCCAGGGCACTGGGCACCCCGTCTCGCCGGAACTCGCCGTAGGCCTCGTCGATCACCACGAGTCCGTTGCCGGCCGCCTCGCAGAGCATGGAGACCGCCTCGGGAGGCAGCGCCGTGCCCGTCGGGTTGTTGGGACTCGGGAGCAGCACCACGGCCGGCTGCAGCTCCTGCACGAGCTGGCGGGCCTTGTCGAGGTCGAGGCTGAAGTCGTCCTCGCGCCGCGCCGCCACCCACTCGGTCAGGGAGTTGCGCGCGTACTCGGGGTACATCGCGTACGTCGGGGCGAAGGACAGTGCCGTGCGTCCGGGGCCACCGAAGGCCTGCAGGATCTGCATCATCACCTCGTTGGACCCGTTGGCCGCCCAGACCATGTCGGGCGTGAGGTCGCGACCACCGTCGCTGTTGAGGTAGTCGGTCAGGCCACGACGCAACGCGGAGAACTCCCGGTCGGGATACCGGTTGAGCCCGAGGGCCGCCTCCCGCACCGCCGCCGCGACGTCGTCGGCGGCCGCCGGCGAAGGACCGTACGGGTTCTCGTTGGTGTTGAGCTGGACCGGGACGTCGAGCTGGGGCGCACCGTAGGGCTCGTCCCCCACCAACGCGTCGCGCAGCGGGGGCCAGGGCAGCGAGCTCACTCCACGTCACCCCGGTCGCCCGCGAAGCGCACCTCGACGGCCTGGCCGTGGCCGGGTAGGTCCTCGGCCGTCGCGAGCGTGACCACGTGGCCCGCGACGTCGGCCAGCGCGCCGCGGGAGTAGTCGATGACGTGGACCGACTTCGTGAAGGCCCGCACCGACAGCCCGGAGGAGTGGCAGGCGCACCCAGCCGTCGGCAGGACGTGGTTGGAGCCCGCGCAGTAGTCGCCCAGCGACACCGGCGCCCACGGACCGACGAAGACGGCGCCGGCGTTGCGTACGCGAGCAGCCACCGCGGCGGCGTCGCGCGTGTGGATCTCCAGGTGCTCGGCGGCGTAGGCGTTGACCACGTCGAGGCCCTGCTCGACGTCGCGCACCAGCACCACGCCGGACTGCTGACCGGTGAGCGCCGTGCGAATGCGCTCGACGTGCTTGGTCGCGGCCACCTGGGCCTCGAGCTCGACCACCACGGCCTCCGCCAGCTGCTCGGAGTCGGTGACCAGCACCGACGCGGCCATCGGGTCGTGCTCGGCCTGGGAGATGAGGTCGGCCGCCACGAAGGCGGGGTCGGCGGAGTCGTCGGCCAGGATGGCGATCTCGGTGGGACCCGCCTCGGAGTCGATCCCGACGACGCCGCGCAGCTCGCGCTTGGCCGCCGCGACGTAGATGTTGCCCGGCCCCGTCACCAGGTCGACCCGGGCACAGGGGCCGGCGCCGTGGGCGAACATGGCGATCGCCTGCGCGCCTCCGACGGCGTAGACCTCCTCCACCCCGAGCAACGCACAGGCCGCCAGGATGGTCGACTCCGGCAGTCCGCCGTTGTGCTTCTGCGGAGGGCTCGCCAGCGCGATCGAGCCGACCCCGGCGACCTGCGCCGGGACCACGTTCATGACGACGCTGCTCACCAGCGGCGCCAGACCCCCGGGCACGTACAGCCCGACGCGGTCGACCGGGACCTTGCGGTGCACCACCGTCGCCCCGGGGGCGAGCTCGGTCGTGACCTCGCCCTCGAGCTCTGCCTCACAGGTCGCCCGCAGCCGTCGGACGGACTCCTCCAGGGCACGACGCACGTCGGGGTCCAGGGCGTCGAGAGCCTCGACGAGGGCGGCGGACGGCACCTGCACCTCCGTCTGCTCCACCCCGTCGAACTGGCGCGTGTACTCCAGGACCGCCTCGAGGCCCCGCGTACGCACCGCGTCGATGACCGGGCGGACGGCATGGGTCGCCGCCTCGACGTCGAACTCGGCACGAGGGACGCTCGCGCGGTAGTCCGTGGAGGCCTCTGCGGCCCGGAGGTCGATGCGGCGGATCATGCGGTCAATGATAGGTCTCGGCCGCGTACGGACACCCATCCGTGTCCACCGGCTTCGTCACACCGCGCTGCTCACGCCCCGCTGCCGGCACGCGCACCGTCCGGCGAGTGCAAGTCGGGCGTGGCACGACGGTGCCGTCTTCCCGGCCCACCCAGGAAGATGCCGATCAGGCTGATCAGCGCCCCGACGGCCGGCGCGAGGGTCGCGGTGGAGGCGAAGGGCCACCACTGCCGCTCCACGCCGGCGAGGCGCAGGTCGGAGATGATCGGTTCCCAGTCGCCCGCGGTGCGTGCGATCGCGTGCGGGTCGTCGGGACCGAGCAGGTGACCCACCTGGTACATCACCCACGCGTGGACCAGGGAGCCGAGCACGACCCCCGCGAGCACGACCAACGGCGCTCCGCGCACCCAGCGGGCCGCGACGGCCCCCAGGGCGATGCCCGCGACCAGACCCACGACCGTGTACCACCCCGTGGCCGAGGCGTCCTGCAGGAGACCGTCGCGGTCGAGGTACCACTCCCCCTCCCACGCGGCCCCGGTCGGCGGCGTCCACACCAGCTCCCACAGCCAGCCGGTCACCACACCCGTGAGGGCTCCCGCCACGACGAGACCCAGGAAGACCACGGCCTCTCGCCTCGAGGACGTCGACGTCCGAGGGGACCTCACGCCGCTCACGACCCCAGGCACCCAGGGCCCAGGAGCTGCTTGAGGTCGGCGAAGAGGGCCGAGGTCGGGGTCACGCGCAGGCGGTCGTCGAGCTTCATCACCGTGGTCGACGAGCGGGAGAGCAGTCGCAGGTGCACCTCGGTCATGCCCGGGTGCGAGGAGAGCACGTCTCGCAGCGAGTCGACGACCGGGGGCGTGCACCGGGTCGAGGGCAGCGACACGACGACGGGGCCACTCGGGCCCTCACTGAGGTCGGGCACCGAGACCTCCTGGCCGCGCAGCTCAGGCTGCTCCTTGTCACGCGACAGCGTGCCCCGGACCCGCAGGATCGCGTCCTGCACGAGGTGGGGCGTCGCGAGCTGGTAGGCGCTGGGGAAGAGCAGCACCTCGATGCCACCCTCGAGGTCCTCCAACGTCAGCGTCGCCCAGGCGTCTCCGCGCTTGGTGATCTTGCGCTGCACCTGGGTCACGAGCCCCGAGACGGTCACGGGTGCGCCGTGCTGACGGTCCTCGTCCATGAGCAGCTGGCCGATGGTGCAGTCGGTGCCACTCGACAGGACGTGCTCGAGACCCATCAGGGGGTGGTCGGAGACGTAGAGACCGAGCATCGCCCGCTCATGGCCCAGGAGCGTCATCTTGTCCCACTCGTCGACCTCGGGGATCGAGACCGCGACCCCGAAGCCGCCGGAGTCGTCCTCGTCCATCAGCCCCGCGAAGAGAGAGTCCTGACCGATGGCCTCGTTCTTCTTGATGTCGACGAACTGGTCGACGGCCGACTCGTGCACCAGGTGCAGCGCCCGGCGCCGGTGCTTCATGTCGTCGAAGGCCCCGGCCTTCACCAAGGACTCGATCACCCTCTTGTTGCACACCAGCGAGGGCACCTTCGACATGAAGTCGTTGAAGTCGACGTAGCGCCCCTGGGAGCGGCGGGCCTCGATGATGCCCTCGACCACGTTGGCCCCGACGTTGCGCACCGCCGTGAGTCCGAAGCGGATGTCGCGACCCACCGCGGTGAAGTTCGCCGCCGACTCGTTGACATCGGGGGGCAGCACCTGGATCTTCATCCGTCGGCACTCGTTGAGGTAGATCGCCATCTTGTCCTTGTCGTCCTTGACGGACGTCAGGAGGGCGGCCATGTACTCAGTCGGGTAGTTGGCCTTGAGGTAGGCGGTCCAGTAGGTGATGACGCCGTACGCCGCGGAGTGTGACTTGTTGAAGGCGTAGTCGGAGAAGGGCAGCAGGATGTCCCAGAGCTGGGTGATCGCCTCCTGGGGGTAGCCGCGCTCGAGCATGCCGGCCTGGAACCCGGCGTACTGCTTGTCGAGCTCCTCCTTCTTCTTCTTGCCCATCGCGCGTCGCAGGTTGTCGGCGGCGCCCAGGGTGAAGCCCGCCAGCACCTGGGCGATGGCCATCACCTGCTCCTGGTAGACGATGAGGCCATAGGTCTCGCCCAGCACCGGCTCGAGCGCCTCGGCCAACGCCGGGTGGATCGGCTCGATGGGCTCGCGCCCGTTCTTGCGGCGGGCGTACTTGTTGTGCGAGTCGGCGCCCATCGGTCCGGGCCGGTAGAGCGCGGAGACGGCCGTGATGTCGGCGAACTTGTCGGGCTGCATCGAGCGCAGGAGCGCACGCATGCCGTTGGAGTCGAGCTGGAAGATGCCCAGGGTGTCGCCCCGGCCCATCAGCTCGTAGGTCGCTCGGTCGTCGAAGCCGACCTCCTCGAGGACGACCTTCTCCTGGCGGTTGGCCTCGATGTTGCCCAGGGCGTCCTCGAGGATGCGCAGGTTGGACAGGCCCAGGAAGTCCATCTTCACGAGCCCGAGTGACTCGCACATGGGGTAGTCGAACTGCGTGATGACCGCGCCGTCCTGCGGGCGGGACATGATCGGCACGATGTCGATGAGCGGCTCGCTGGACATGATCACGCCCGCCGCGTGGACGCCCCAGTTGCGGATCTGGCCCTCCAGGCCGAGCGCCGTCTGGTAGATGCGACGCACCTCGGGGTCCTGCTCGTAGAGCGCCCGGAACTCCTGGCCGTCGTTGTAGCGCTTGTGCTGGGGGTCGAAGAGGTCCTTGAGCGGGACCCCCTTACCCATCACGTCGGCCGGCAGCGCCTTGGTGATGCGGTCGGAGATCGCGAAGCCGTGGTCGAGCACACGCGCGGCGTCCTTGATGGCCGCCTTGGCCTTGAGCCGGCCGAAGGTGGCGATCTGCGCGACCCGCTCCGCGCCGTACTTGTCGGTGACGTACTGGATCACCTCACCTCGGCGCGCGTCGTCGAAGTCGATGTCGAAGTCGGGCATCGAGGGACGCTCGGGGTTGAGGAACCGCTCGAAGAAGAGTCCGTGCTCGAGGGGGTCGAGGTCGGTGATGCGCAGGGCGTAGGCAGCGATCGAGCCCGCACCCGAACCACGTCCGGGACCGACCCGGATGCCGTTGTCCTTGGACCACTGGATGAAGTCTGCGACCACCAGGAAGTAACCGCAGTAGCCCTTCTGGGCGACGACGCCGAGCTCCATCTCGACGCGGTCCTTGACCTCCTGGGTCAGGCGGTCGCCGGGGTAGCGGTGCTCGATGCCACGCCAGACCTCCTTGCGGAACCAGGACTCCTCGGTCTCCCCCGCCGGGATCTGCGCGTTCGCCATGTAGCCGCCGGTCGACTCGGTGAACTCGATGTTGCAGCGTTCGGCGATGAGGAGCGTGTTGTCGCAGGCCTCCGGCATGCCGAACTGGTCGGCCCACAGCGCGCGCATCTCCGCGGCGGACTTGATGTAGTAGCCGCCCCCGTCGAACTTCAGCCGGTTGGGGTCGGAGAGCCGCTTGCCGGAGGCGACGCAGATCAGGGCGTCGTGGGCGTCGGCGTCCTCGGGGTTGTTGTAGTGCGAGTCGTTGGTCGCGATGGGTGGCAGCCCCATCTGCTTGCCCAGGCGCAACAGGTCGTCACGGACCCGCTTCTCGATGGAGATGCCGTGGTCCATCAGCTCGAGGAAGACGTTCTCCTTGCCGAAGATCTCCTGCAGCTCGCCGGCCTCACGCACCGCCTCGTCGTACTGGCCCAGGCGCAACCGCGTCTGGATGGCCCCGCTGGGGCAGCCGGTGGAGACGATCAGGCCCTTGCTGTGCTCGGCCAGGATCTCCTTGTCCATGCGGGGCTTGTAGAAGTAGCCCTCCAGGCTGGAGCGCGACGAGAGCCGGAAGAGGTTGTGCATGCCCTCGGTGTTCTCGGCCCACATCGTCATGTGGGTGTAGGCGCCGCCACCGGCGACGTCGTCGCCACCCTCCTCGGCCGTGTCGCCGCGTCCCCACTTGACCCGGCGACGTTCCCCGCGAGGAGTCCCGGGCGTGAGGTAGGCCTCGATGCCGATGATCGGCTTGACGCCGTACTTCTGCGACTTCTTCCAGAAGTCGTACGCGCCGTGCAGGTTGCCGTGGTCGGTCATCGCGATCGACGTCATCCCCAGGTCGGCGACCCGGGAGAAGAGGCCGTCGAGCAACGAGGCTCCGTCCAGCATCGAGTACTCGGTGTGGACGTGCAGGTGGGCGAACGAGTCGTTGGCGACCGACATGGGTGGTTCGCGGGCTCCTTCCGAGGAACGACGGTGAGCCCCACGACGGGCTCGAAGGTCCAAGCCTAGGCGAGTCCACCGACAGGAGGCACGCGACGCCACGTGACCCTCACCTCGGACTCACCACGAGGTGACTCCCACGCCGGGACCAGCTCCACCTCGTCCAGCCCGCGAGCACGGTAGAACGCCCGCGCGGACGAGTTGGAGGCGTGCACCCACAGGCCGAACCCGTCGCGCAGGAGGCCCTTCACCAGGTCCAGGAGCGCAGTGCCGACGCCGCGGCCGGCAGCCTCGGGGAGCACGTAGAGGTCGTCGAGCCAGCCCTCACGCATCGCGTCCGGACGCACGAGCCGCACGTAGCCCACCACCTCGCCGCGCTCCTGGGCCACCCAGAACTCGTCGCCGTCCCACCCCTGGGCCAGCTCCTGCGCCGCGGTCGCCAGGGTGACGTCGGGCATCGCCGCCACCACTCGGGCGCGCCGCTGGACGACGGCCATCGCCGGACGGTCATGCGGGGAGGCCGGCCGCAGGACCAGACCCTCCTCAGCGGCGTCAGTGGGCCTCACGGATGACGTCCAGCGCGTGGGCGAGGTCATCGGGGTAGCTCGACTCGTACTCCACGTAGTCGCCGGACTCGGGGTGCTCGAAGCCCAGCTTGACCGCGTGCAACCACTGGCGCTCGAGGCCGACCCGACGCGCGAGCACGGGGTCGGCGCCGTAGGTGATGTCACCGACGCAGGGGTGCTTCAACGCCGACATGTGCACCCGGATCTGGTGCGTACGACCGGTCTCGAGGTGCACCTCGAGGAGGCTGGCGAAGCGGTGGGCCTCGAGCGTCTCGTAGTGCGTGACGCTCGCGCGGCCGTCGCCCATCACGGCGAACTTGTAGTCGTACTTGGGGTGGCGACCGATGGGGGCGTCGATCGTGCCCTCCCACGGGTCGGGGTGGCCCTGGACCAAGGCGTGGTAAGTCTTGTCGACCGTCCGCTGGCGGAAGGCGTTCTTCAGGACCGAGTAGGCCCGCTCGGACTTGCAGATGACCATGACCCCGGACGTACCGACGTCGAGTCGCTGGACGATGCCCTGGCGCTCGGAGGCTCCCGACGTGGAGATGCGGAACCCGGCTCCGGCCAGGTGGCCCACCACGGTGGGGCCGCTCCATCCCGGGCTGGGGTGCACGGCCACACCCACCGGCTTGTCGACGACCACGATGGCGTCGTCGTCGTGGATGATCTTGATGCCCTCGACCACCTCGGGCACGACCTCGAGGGGGTCCACCCGGGCCGGGATCACGACCTCCAGCATCGCGCCCGCGTGGACCCGGTCGCTCTTCATGACCTCGGATCCGTCGACCTGCACGTGACCCTCGGCAATCAGCTCGGCGGAACGGCTGCGCGACAGACCGAACATCCGCGCCATCGCGGCGTCGACCCGCTCGCCGGCGAGCCCCTCGGGCACCAGGACGGTGCGGTGGTCGGCGTGGGTGCTCATCGCCCCTCCCCCGCGGGCTGCGTCGGCTCGTCGTCGGGCCGGGTGCCGTCCAGGGCGATCCCGCGCAGGCTCTGCACGATGATCACGCCGGCGGCGACGTTGATGCAGACGTCGGCCAGGTTGAAGACCGGGAAGCTGCCGAAGCTGAGGAAGTCGATCACGTGACCACGGAACGGCTCCGGGTCGCGGAGAAGACGGTCGGTCAGGTTGCCGACCACGCCGGCCAGCAGGGCGCCGAGCCCGAAGGCCCAGAGCCTGCTCCCGATCCGACGGGAGATGACGAGCACGACCGCGGTCGCGACCATCGACAGCCCCGTGAAGACGATCGTGTACTCGGTGCCGGTGCTGAAGGCCGCCCCCGGGTTGAAGACCAGTCGCAGCGTGAACCAGTCACCGATCACGGGGACGGATCGGTCCTCCAGCGCCGCCAGCGCCCAGGCCTTGGTCGCCTGGTCGGCGAGGTAGCCGGCGAGGGCCACTGCCGCAAAGAGGGACCAGAGGCCCTTGGACGGACTCGACGTGTGGTCGCTGGGGCTCAGCGACGCTCCTCGCGCTGCTTGCATGACAGGCACAGTGTGGCACGCGGGAAGGCCATGACCCGCATCTTGCCGATCGGCTGCTGGCACGACTCGCAGACGCCGTAGGTCCCGGCCTCGATCCGGGCCAGGGCACGGTCGACCTGCGCCAGCATCTCGCGCTCGTTGAGCATGAGGCTGAGTTCGTGATCCCGCTCGAAGCTCGTGGCGCCGACGTCAGCCTGGTCCTGCCCGGCGCCGTCTCCGGCGTCCTTCATCAGGCCGTTGAGCTCACGCTCCTGCTGGTCGAGCATCTGCACCAGGCGGGCGCGGTTGTCGTGGAGCTCGGAGAGCACCTCGTCCAGCTCGGCCGCGGTCCACTCACCCTCCCCCTCCTTGACGGCCAGGGCGGACGCCGACTCCTGACTCGAGGTCTTGGCGGCCGGGCTCTTGCGGGTGGTGGGAACCATGGTCAACTCCCCCTTCAGGGACGCTGCTGGTGTGGCGGAGGCCACATCGTGTGCTGCACGGTAGTGGTTCCCGGTGGAACCCTCAACGTGCCTTCCCCACGGCGTGTCGTTTCAATCCCCTCCGGGGCGTCCCCGGCCCCGGACGCGACGACGGCCGGCCCCGCGGCCGGCCGTCGTGCTCAGAACCTGGTGCTGGGAGAGGGAGGATCAGCCCTCGTCGTCCCCGAGGATGGACCGCAGACGCTTGGGCGCCGGCGCCTCGCCGGGCGTGGGGTTCTCCAGGCTGCCGGTGCCCTCGAGGGCCTCCAGCTGCTGGGAGAAGTAGGTCTTGAGCCGCGACCGGTACTCGCGCTCGAAGGAGCGCAGGGTCTCGACCTCACCGTTCAGCTTGTCGCGCTCGGTCTCGAGAGCACCGAACATCTGCTGGCGACGCTCGGCCGTCTCGGCGTCGAGCATCTGGGCGCGCTGACGAGCCTCGGCCTCGAGGCGGTCGGCCTTGCCCTTCGACTCGGACTCGAGGCGCTCCGCCTTCGTGCGGGCCTCGCCCACGATGCGGTCGGCCTCGTTCTTGGCGCTGTCGACGAGCTCGTCGGCGTTGCGCGTGGCGATCTCGAGCAGGCGTGCCGCGGCGTTGGACGCCTCGGCCACGGTCTCGACCCGCAGCGTCTCCGGAGTCGGCTGCGCGGCGACCACGGGGGCCACGACCGGCTCGGGGGCACGCACCGGCTCGGGCTCCGGCTCCGGCTCCTGGTGCTGGATCGCGAAGGGAGCAGGAGCGGCCGGGGCAGCGTTCTGCGCCGCCGCAAGCTTCGCCCGCAGGTCCTCGTTCTCCTTGGTCAACCGAGCGAGCTCCGCCTCGACCTCGTCCAGGAACTGGTCGACCTCACCCATGTCGTAGCCCTCGCGGAGCCGGACAGGAGTAAAGCGCTTGTTGCTCACGTCCTCAGGCGTCAGCGGCATGACCTCACCCAATTTCTTATCGACGACTAGTGGTTCTGACGTGGGAACAATAGCGCCCGTTCGGGCGCCGTGGTGCAGCACCCGTGAGGCTGGTGCGTCCAGATGGACGACCCACGCGTCGCCCATCCTCGCACGGGTCGGGCCTCAGACCCCGATGAAGACCGCTTGGACGACGCTGAGGAGCAGCCAGCAGGCGATGAAGACGATCATGAAGCTCAGGTCGAGCCCGACCTGACCGATGCGAACGACCGGCACCCAACGGCGCACCAGCTTGATCGGCGGATCAGTGGCGGTGTAGACGCCCTCGAGGGTCACCAGGAGCGCCCCCCGGGGCACCCACTGGCGGGCGAAGACCTGCACCCAGTCGACCACCAGACGCACGATCAGCAGGATCAGGAAGATCCAGATGACCGCGTAGAGCAGGACGCCGATCGCCTCCACCCGGCCTCAGCTCTGGTTGAAGAAGCCGCCCTCGACGAGCCGCTCCTTCTCCTCGGCCGCCACGGAGACGTTGGGCGGGCACAGCAGGAAGACCTTGTTGGTGATGCGCTCGATGCTCCCCCGCGTCGCGAAGACCAGGCCCGCGGCGAAGTCGACCAGACGCTTGGCGTCGGAGTCGTCCATGTCCGAGAGGTTCATGATCACCGGGACGCCCTCGCGGAAGTTCTCACCGACGGTGCGGGCCTCGTTGTAGGTGCGCGGGTGGAGGGTCGTGATCCGGCTCATCTCAGTCACCGTCGTCGGGGTCGGGACCGGCGCCGGGCGACGGCGTTCGGCCAGGTCGGAGACGGGTGCCGGACGGTGGTCGCCGGCCTGCCCCGCCATGGTCGCCTCGGTGTCCGCGGTGTCGTCCGCGTAGTCGTCGTACCGACCGGTGTCCTCGAGCAGGCCGAGGTACTCGCCGATCCTGCGCATCGCGCCGCTCATGAGCTCTTCCTCCGGTACATCGCGGTGCCCGTCATGGACACACCACTGATTCGTGACATTACAAGATCACCGGTCTCGGACCGAGGATCGCGGAGCCGACGCGCACGTGTGTCGCGCCGTGCGCCACCGCCTGCTCCAGGTCGCCGCTCATCCCTGCCGAGAGCACGGTGGCGGACGGGTGGTCGGTGAGGAAGGCGTGACGCACCTGCGCCAGCCTGGCGAACGCGTCCGCGGGGTCCTCCCCCAGCGGCGCGACCGCCATCAGGCCGGCCAGCTCGAGCCGCGGATGGTCGCCCACCGCGGCGGCCAGGGTCGAGAGGCCGGCGGGATCGACCCCGGCGCGGTGCACGGCCCCGGGCGGATCCAGGCTCACCTGCAGCAGGACCCGCAGCTCCCGCTCACCGGCACCGCGTGCCAGGGGACCCAGGAGCTTGGGGCGGTCGACGGACTCGACCACGTCGGCGTACGCGGCGACCGCGGCCGCCTTGTTGCTCTGCAGGCCGCCGATGAAGTGCCACGACAGGTCGAGGTCGGCGCACTCGCGCGCCTTGGCCTCGGCCTCCTGGTGCCGGTTCTCCCCCACGTCGGTGACACCCAGCTGTGCGAGCAGGCGCACGTCGCTGGCCGGGAAGAACTTGGTGACCACGACCAGCGTGACCTCCTCCGGGACACGGCCCACCTCCCGGCAGGCCCGGTCGATCCGCCCACGGACCCGGTCGAGGCCGGCGGCGAGCTCGTCCCTGCGGCTGGTCACGCCGCCACCCAGACGAGCCCGGCCATCCGACCGGCCGCGGCGCCCTGGCGGCGGTGCGACCACAGCAGGTCGTCCTCGAGGGTGCAGCCACCCACGTCCTCGTGCTCCACGTCCAGCGCGTCCAGCTGGGCGCGTACGCCTGCCCCCAGGTCGAGCGACGACGTACCCCAGGTGGTGTGGGCCGCGGCAGCCGGCACGGCCTCTGCCACCTGCGCACGCATCTCCTCGGGCACCTCGTAGCAACCACCGCAGACGTGGGGACCCACCCACGCCCGGAGCCGGGTGGCCCCTCGGCGTCTGAGGGCCTCGACGGCGGCGTGCACCACGCCGCGCAGGACACCTTCACGCCCTGCGTGGACCGCGCCCACCATTCCCTCCCGCGGGGCGGCCAGCAGGACCGGGACGCAGTCGGCGGCACGGGTCATCAACGCCAGCCCGGGGACGTCGGTGGTGAGGGCGTCCGCGGTCGGCACCCCCGCGGCGTCGCGGACGTGGGCCACGTCGGCGCCGTGCACCTGGTGCATGCGCGCGATCCCGGCTCCGATCGCGGCCTCGAGGCGGGACAGGTCAGCCTCGAGGCGCAACGGGTCGCAGGAGGCACCCTCACGTACGTCGACGGACGCGTCGGTGAAGGCGACCTGCACGGTCGTCGAGGTCGACTCGTCAGTCCACGTCCTGCGTGCGGTGAACATCGCCGCACCTCACTTCAGGAAGTCGGGGACGTCCAGCTCGTCGTCGTCGAACTCGACCCGGCGCTGGACCCGGGGGCGCTCGGCCCGCGGTGCCTCGGCACGCTCCTCCTGACGCTGACCCTGGCCGCCCTGGCTCTGGCCGCCCTGGGAGCCCACGCCGGCCCCCTGGACCGTCGGACGGGCTGCCTGGGGCTGGGCCTGGTCCTGCCGCTGGGTCTGGCGCTGGGCCGGAGCTGCCTGCGGGGCCCCCTGCGACTGCGCGATCTGTGCGGCGGCGGCGCGGGTCTCGGACTGGCTCTGCTGCGGACGGTTGAACCCGGACGTGTTCTCGCGGCGCTTGGGCATTCCGCCGTCGAAGCCGGCGGCGATCACCGTGACCCTGACCTCGTCGCCGAGGGCGTCGTCGATGGTGGCGCCGAAGATGATGTTGGCCTCCTCGTGGGCCGCCTCCGAGACGAGCGCCGCAGCCTCGTTGATCTCGAAGAGGCCGAGGTCGGAGCCACCGGCGATGGAGAGCAGGACCCCGTGGGCGCCCTCGATGGACGCCTCGAGGAGCGGGCTGGAGACAGCCATCTCGGCCGCGGCCACGGCGCGGTCCTCGCCGCGGGCCGAACCGATGCCCATCAGCGCGGAGCCGGCGTTGGCCATGACGGACTTGACGTCGGCGAAGTCGAGGTTGATCAGGCCGGGGGTGGTGATCAGGTCGGTGATGCCCGAGACACCCTGCAGCAGGACCTGGTCGGCCTGCTTGAACGCGTCGAGCACCGAGACGTTGCGGTCGCTGATCGACAGCAGCCGGTCGTTGGGGATGACGATGAGGGTGTCGACCTCCTCACGCAGCCGGGCGATGCCCTCCTCGGCGGAGTTGGCGCGGCGGCGGCCCTCGAAGGAGAAGGGGCGCGTCACCACACCGATGGTCAGGGCGCCCAGGGAGCGTGCGATGCGGGCGACCACGGGGGCGCCACCGGTGCCGGTGCCACCGCCCTCGCCGGCCGTCACGAACACCATGTCGGCGCCCTTGATGACCTCTTCGATCTCGTCGGCGTGGTCCTCGGCGGCGCTCGCGCCGACGTCGGGGTTGGCGCCGGCGCCGAGGCCTCGGGTGAGCTCGCGGCCGATGTCGAGCTTCACGTCGGCGTCACTCATCAGCAACGCCTGCGCGTCGGTGTTGATGGCGATGAACTCGACGCCCTTGAGGCCGACCTCGATCATCCGGTTGACGGCGTTGACGCCGCCTCCGCCGATGCCGACGACCTTGATGATCGCCAGGTAGTTCTGGGCTGCTGCCACGGTTCGTGCCCTTCTGTTCGGAGCCGGTCCTGCCACCGGCGCCAGGTGTCTCGTGCCTGTCGTGCCCCGGCGGCCTCCCCGCCCGTCCACTCCGTGAGCGTCCGGGCGAAAACCCTAACCGTGAGCCTGAGGGTTATAGTTATGTCAACCTCGTCGTGGTCACGACAGTAGGCGGGGCCCCCGGGCCCACCCCAGCCGGACACGCCGACCGCGCCCGAAATTGTGCGGAAGTTGGCGGGTCAGTCGGCGACGACGGGCTGACCCGGTGCGCTCACGTCGTAGCGCGAGGCCTGATGGGCCTTGAGGAGCGCCGCCAGGACGGCTGCCTTCTCCTCCGAGTGCTCCCCGCTCCCCCACAGCACCGTCCGGCCACCGGCGAGCACGAGGGAGACGTGGTCGACGGTCTCGACGTCGACCCGGCGGACGTCCTCGGCCAGGTCGGCGGGCAACGCCGACAGCACGGTGGCCGCCTGCTGCAGTGCCTCCCGGTCGACGTCACCGACGACGCGGACCGTCGGCAGACCCTTGGGTGCGCGGCGGAAGTCACGGAAGACCACGCCCTCGGCGTCCATCCCGCGCGGACGGCCGCCGATCCACGCCACGGCGACCGGGACACGTTCGGAGACCACCACGCGCACGCCGTGCGGCCAGTCACGCTCCACCTCGGCGCTGGCCACCGGAGCCATCGCCTCGACCCGCCGCGCCACCGCGGCGACGTCGACGCGCACCAGCGGGTCGCCGACCGGGACCGCGGCGGCGGCCAGCACGTCGTCGACGCTGAGGTGGTCGGTGCCCTCGACCACGACCTCCTCGACGGCCAGGACCGAGGAGAAGCCGACCAGCCACCCCCCGCCAGCGACCAGGCCGAGCACCAGCACCAGGGCCAGCAGCGGACGCCACACACCCCAGCGCCGCGCCCACTGGCGACGGGCGAAGCGCCGCCGCATCCGGGCCTGCTGGCGCGCCTCGGAAGGCGTGGGACCGTGGTCGGCCTCGGCGTCGGTCACCGCCGTCAGTCCTTGCCCAACAGGTCCAGCACCCGCGGACCGAGCTCGGTCACGCTGCCGGCTCCCAGGGTCAGCACCAGGTCGCCCGCCCGGGCCCGCCGGACGAGCTCGGCCGGAGCCGCGTCGAACTCCTCGACGTAGGACACCCGGTCGGCCGGGAGGCGACACGCCGCAGCGACCAGCTCGCCGGTGACCGAGGGGTCGGGATCCTCCCGGGCGAGGTGCACGTCGAGCACCACGACCTCGTCGGCGGCCTCGAGGGCGCGGCCCATCTCGGCACCGAAGATGCGCGTACGCGACACGAGGTGGGGCTGGAAGGCGACGACGACACGACCCTCACCGGCCAAGGCACGGGCGGCCTGCAGGTCACCGGCGATCTCCACCGGGTGGTGGGCGTAGGAGTCGTAGACCCGGACCCCCGCGACCTCGCCCTTGCGCTCCATGCGGCGACGGGTCCCGGTGAAGCCGGCGAGCCCCGCCAGGAGGTCGGCGGGCGCGAAGCCCAGACGCAACCCCGCGGCGAGTGCCGCAGCCGCGTCGAGGAGGTAGTGGCGCCCCGGGATCTGCAGCTCCAGCCGCAGGCAGCTGCCACCCTCACTTCCCTGGACGAGGGCGAGGTGCCCCGACAGGGTGACGTCGGCCGCGGAACGGTTGCCGGCGAAGGTGAGCGCGCCCAGGCGCAGGTCGGCAGCCGACGACTCCCCCACCCGGATCGTGTCGATGCCCCGCGCCTCGGCGGAGGCGGCCAGCGCCGCGGCCCCGGGGTCGTCGACCACGACCACGAGGAAACCCCCGGGCTGGATCCGGTCGAGGAACTCCTCGAAGGCGGCACGGTAGGCCTCCTCCGTGCCGAAGTGGTCCAGGTGGTCGGCCTCGACGTTGGTCACCACGGCACCGAAGGGCCGGTAGACCAGGAAGGCGCCGTCGGACTCGTCGGCCTCCGCGACGAACAGGTCACCACGCCCGTCGTGGGCGTTGGTCCCGGTCGCGGCGAAGTCGCCCCCGACCGCGAAGGTGGGGTCGGCCCCCGCCGCCTGCAGCGCGGAGGTCAGCAACGACGTGGTCGTCGTCTTGCCGTGGGTGCCGGCGACCGCGAGGGTGCGCTTGCCCTCCATCACGGAGGCGAGCCCCGCCGAGCGGGGCCACAGCCGCAGCCCGGACTGCTGGGCGGCGACCACCTCGGGGTTGTCCTCGCGCACGGCGGTGGAGACCACGAGGGTGTCGGCGCCCTGCACGTGGGCGGCGTCGTGCCCGACGTGCACCCGCGCGCCCAGCTTTGCCAGGGCGGCCAGCGTGGCCGAGTCGGCGCCGTCGCTGCCGGAGACCGAGACCCCGCGGGCGAGCATGATGCGCGCGATCGCCGAGAGACCGGCTCCGCCGATGCCGACGAAGTGCACGTGGCCGAGCTCGTCGGCCGGAAGGATGACGTCGGGGACGGGCAGCTTCACCGGGCGGCCTCCATGATCATGCGGGCCAGGGTCTCGTCGGCGTCGAGCTTCATGACGCCGCGCGCGGCCGCGCCCATCCGGGACAGGCCCTCGGGGTCGGTGAGCATCGGGGCCACATGGGCAGCCACCCACTCGGAGGTCAGCTCCTCGTCAGCGACCAGGAGGCCACCACCGGCCTCCACGACGGGCCGCGCGTTGAGCGCCTGCTCACCGTTGCCGATCGGGAGGGGCACGTAGACGGCCGGCAACCCCACGCCCGACACCTCGGTGACCGTGTTGGAGCCGGCACGGCACACCACGGCGTCAGCGGCCGCGTACGCCAGGTCCATGCGGTCGACGTACTGGCGCACCACGTAGGGCACGTCGGTGGCGGGGGCGTCGACCTCCTGGGTGGGCCCCGCCACGTGGAGCACCTGGACGCCGGCGCGCGACAGCGCGTGCGCGGCACCGAGGACGGCGGCGTTGATGCGGGCCGCGCCCTGGGAACCACCGGTGACCAGGAGCGTGGGACGGTCGGGGTCGAGGCCGAAGCTGGCACGCGCCTCGGCCCGCAGCGCGTCGCGGTCCAGCGTGGAGACCATGCGCCGCACCG
Source organism: Nocardioides malaquae (assembly GCF_015070385.1). Lineage (GTDB taxonomy): Bacteria > Actinomycetota > Actinomycetes > Propionibacteriales > Nocardioidaceae > Nocardioides > Nocardioides malaquae. The sequence goes on from NZ_JADCSA010000001.1 coordinate 209,824, forward strand.
GGAGGCCGACGTAGGTGGCGTGCGGGATGTCGGTGCCCGGGAAGCTGGTCGCCACGTGGCGAGTCAGTCGCGCCCCCAGCTTGTTGGCGATCCCGGCGAGCGCGTTGCCCTCGTGCACGACGAGAGGCAGGCGGCGCGTGCGCGCCGCGAGGTAGGCGGGCACCGAGACGTAGCCACCGAAGCCGACGACGACGTCGGGACGCACCCGGTCGACGACCTCGAGGGCGGCGCGTCGCGCGGCCAGCAGCTTGCCGGGCACCTGCAGCAGCGCCTTGCCGGGCCTGCGCGGCAGCGGCACCTTGGGCACGAACTCGAGCGGGAGCCCGGCCTCCGGCACGAGGCGCGCCTCCAGGCCCGACGTGGTGCCCAGGCAGGTCACCCTCACGGTCGGGTCCAGCCGACGCAGGGCGTCGGCGGTGGCGAGCAGGGGCGAGGTGTGTCCGGCGGTTCCTCCGCCGGCGAGAAGCACATGCATGGTGGCCCCAGCCTAGGAGGTGGACCGAGCTGCACCGGGGGCTGACACCCCGTACGTCCGGGTCCGGCGCGCCTCGAGCGCCTCCGCCGCCTCCGGTTCACGCCGGGCGAAGCCGACCAGCAGCCCGAGGGCGGCCAACGAGGGCACCAGCGCCGAACCGCCGTAGGAGATGAGGGGCAGCGGGATGCCGATCACGGGCAGGACGGCCAGGACCATGCCCACGTTGATGATCATCTGGCCCAGCAGCCACGCCACCACCCCGAACGAGCAGTAGCGGACGAAGGGGTCGGCCGTCCTCAGCGCCACCCGCACGGCCGCGAAGGCGATCGCGCCGAAGAGGCTCACCACCAGCACGGTGCCGGCGAGACCGAGCTCCTCACCCAGCACCGCGAAGATGAAGTCGGTGTGCGCCTCCGGCAGGTCGCCCCACTTCTGGGTCGAGTCACCGATCCCGTTGCCGAGCCACCCGCCGGTGGCGAGGGCGTAGAGCCCGTGGGCCGGCTGCCACCCGTTGTCGTGGTAGGTCTGCAGCGGGTCGACGAAGTTCGTCAGACGGTCGCGGCGCTCGGCACTGGTCGAGGCGGCGACGAACGCCAGGGCCACCAGCGCGGAGAGTCCGAAGGCGAAGTAGCGCCAGTTGAGCCCGACGACCCAGAGCAGGGCCATGAGGATGCCGCCGAAGACCAGGGCGGTGCCGAGGTCGCGGCCCAGGACCACCAGTCCGGTCACCAACCCGACCCCGGGCACCACGGGCACGAGGATGTGCGCGGTCCGGTCGAGCAGGGGCTCCTTGCGCGCGAAGACGTGGGCCGCCCAGATCACCACGGCGAACTTCGCGACCTCCGAGGGCTGCAGGCGGAACGGACCGACGCCGAGCCAGTTCTGGTTGCCCGCCACCTCGACGCCGAGCCCGGGGACCTGCACCAGCACCAGGAGCCCGGCGGCCACGCCCAGTCCGGGCCATGCGAGGCGACGCACCGCGGCCACCGGCACGCGACTCGCCACCCACGCCACGGGCAGCCCGATGGCGACCCACATGAGCTGTCGCTTCACGATCGAGTACGAGTCGCCACTCGTGCGGTAGGCCAGCACACTGCTGGAGCTGGTGACCATGATGAGTCCGATCGTCAGCAGCAGCGCAGAGGCCCCGAGGAGCAGGTAGTACGAGCTCAGCGGGTGGGCGAGGGCCTGACGCACGGCTGCCGGGGCGGAGGTGCGCGCCCGGGTCAGGGCGCCCTCCGGGTTGGCCGTGGTCATGCACCCTCCTGGGCCTTCGACGATGCGGCGCCGGGCGCCGTCCGCGGCGGAGGCCGCGTCCCCCCAGTCTCGCTGGCCGGGCTGGCCGGAGCGGGTCACCGACGCCGCGTGTCGCGGGCCGGGCCCCGCTGGCCGGGCCGGGCTGCCTCAGTCGCGGCCGAAGCCGCGCAGACCGTCGCGGACCGCGGTCCGGGAGACGCCGTGTGCGCGGGCCAGCGCGGCCGCGACGAGGGCGGCAGCCACGAACTCGGGCTCCTGGGAGGCCAGGTCGTCGACGGTGCAGAGCTCGGCGGCGCTCGTGGTCCGCTGCTCGATGAAGGCCCGGTCGGCCACGATCTCCTCGACGAGGCCGACCATGCCCACCGCGGGCATCGCGAAGGTCGTGCCGATCGCACGAGCCCCCTCGACCACGTCGGCCTCCTCCACCATGCGCCGGGTGCGCTCGTCGGCGTCGTCGTAGACGCACGCCTTCTCGACGTGGTGGTAGACCTTGGCCGTGTCGGCGAGCCACTCCTGCTCGGACCGGTGCCAGCCGGGGTGCCCGGCGCCCATGTCGTGGCCCAGGCCCATGACGGCCGCCGACTCAGCCCTCATCGAGCGGGTGTGGTGCAGCTGCTGGCTGGAGACGTCCACGGCGATCACGTCGTAGGGCTCGGGGTCCATGACGACCTCGACCAGCGACAGCCCGACGTTGCCGGCAGCGACCGACCGACGTCCGTCGGCACGCAGGATCGCGTCGAGCATGCGCACTGCGGTGCCGCGTCCCCGCTCGCCGGTGACGACCAGCCACGGTGCGAGGCGGTCGGGGTGGCGCAGTCGCCAGGCCAGCTCCACCTCGCCCCAGACGGGCACGCCGCGTTCGTGGGCCTGCGCCACCAGGGGGGCGTCCGGGCGCCAGCCGGGTGACACGACCAGGAGGTCGATCCCCTCCGGCAGCACGTCGGCGACGCCGTCACCCAGGCGTACGTCTGCCCCCAGCACGCCGAGCAGCTCAGCCTTCTCCTCCAGCTCGGGATCGCGACGGACGTCGAGCGCGACGACCTCGGCGCCGAGGTGGTTCAGGTTGTCGGTGGAGGCGAACCCGGCGACGCCGAACCCGGCGACCACGGCCCGCACCCCCGCCCACGAGTCGGCGCCCGTGAGCTGGTCGAGGTCCACGCTCATCGCTGCGTCACCCGATCCCCGCCACCCATTCGGCGTAGAAGACGCCGATGCCCGCGGCCACGAAGAGGCCCGCGATGATCCAGAAACGGATGACGACCGTCACCTGCTCCCACCCGAGCATCTCGAAGTGGTGGTGCAGCGGGGCCATGCGGAAGATCCGGCGACCCTTGGTGACCTTGAACCACCCCACCTGCAGCATCACCGAGAGCGTCTCGACCACGAAGAGGCCACCGATGATGACCAGCAGCAGCTCGGTGCGCGTCAGGATCGCGAGACCCGCGAGGGCCCCACCCAGGGCGAGGGAACCGGTGTCGCCCATGAAGATCTGGGCCGGCGAGGCGTTCCACCACAGGAAGCCGAAGGTGGCGCCCATGATCGCTGCCGAGACGACGGCGAGGTCGAGCGGATCTCGTACCTCGTAGCAGGAGGCCGAGGGCGCGACCGCGCAGGACTGGTTGTACTGCCACACGTTGACGAGCAGGAAGGCGCCGAAGACCAGCGTCGTCGCGCCCGCCGCCAGCCCGTCCAGCCCGTCGGTGAGGTTGACGGCGTTGCTGAAGCCCGTGATCAGGAACCACATGAAGACGAGGAGCAGGACGGTCGGGACCGTCCAGGCGCTGAAGTCGCGGAGGAAGGAGATGTGCTGCGAGGCCGGCGTCTGTCCCCGGTGGTCCTCGAGCATCGGCGAGAGCGCGAGCGCACCGAACGCCAGCGCCACGACGGTCTGGCCGATCATCTTGGCCTTGCTGCGCAGCCCGAGGCTGCGCTGCTTCACGATCTTGATGAAGTCGTCGAGGAAGCCGACGAACCCCAGCCCGACGAAGAGGAAGAGCAGCAGCCACGCCGAGGCGGACGGGGCCTGGCCGGTGGCGGCCTTGGCCAGCAGGTAGGCCACCACGGACGCACCGATGATGACGATCCCGCCCATGGTCGGGGTGCCGCGCTTGGTGTGGTGCGAGGTGGGGCCGTCCTCCCGGATCTCCTGCCCGTAACCCCGCCTGCTGAGCATCGTGATCGCCACCCGGGTGCCGAGCAGCGACAGGACGAGCGCGAGTCCGCCTGCGAACAGGATGGCTCTCATCGGGCAGCAGCCCCTTCCAGGATTCCTTCGACGATGAGCTCCAACGCTGCACCGCGTGATGCCTTGACCAGGACGACGTCACCGGACGTCACATTCTCCCGCACCCACACCAGTGCCTCGTCCCGCCCCGCCGTGACGATCGCCTCACCCTGCCAGCCGGCGGACCGGGCTCCAGCGGCGATCGCTGCCGCGGCCCCACCCACCGTGACGAGGACGTCGACGCCGGCCTCCGCGACGGCGGCGCCGACGGAGCGGTGCCCCTCGTCGTCGGCGTCGCCCAGCTCGCGCATCTCACCCAGCACGGCGACGCTGCGGCCCGGACGGGCCGCGCCGAGGTGGGCGAGCGTGTGCACGGCGGCCGACATCGACTCGGGGTTGGCGTTGTAGGCGTCGTTGACGACGAGCAGGCCGTCAGCACGCACGTGCGGCTCCATCCGCCAGCGCGACATCTCCCGGACCTCGCCGAGACGGGTGGCAACGTCGTCGAGCCCCACCCCCACGGCAAGGGCCATGGCTGCTGCGGCGGCCGCGTTCTCGACCTGGTGCAGGCCGAGCTGGGTCAGCTGCACGGGCACCCAACGACCTCGGTGCCCGAGCTCGAAGGTCGGCCGGCCCGAGGCGTCGAGCCGCAACCCGCGCCACGCCACGTCGCCGTCGGCGCCGAAGGTGAGCACGTGGGCGTCGGTGCGCTCCCCCATCGTCGCGGTGTACTCGTCCCCGGCGTTGAGCACGGCGGTCCCGTCGGCGGGCAACGCCTCCACGATCTCGCCCTTGGCCACGGCGATGCGGTCGCGTCCTCCGAACTCGCCCACGTGGGCGGTGCCCACGTTGAGGACCGCGGCCACCCGCGGCGGCGCGACGGAGCAGAGGTGGGCGATGTGGCCGACGCCTCGGGCCCCCATCTCGACGACCAGGAAGCGGGTCGACTCGTCAGCGCGGAGCACCGTGAGGGGCACCCCGAGCTCGTTGTTGAAGTTGCCGGCGGTCGCGACCGTGCCACCCTCGGGCGCGAGCAGGGCGGCCAGGTAGTCCTTCGTGCCCGTCTTGCCCTGCGACCCCGTCAGGGCCAGCACGGTGGTGGCGGGCAGGTGGTCGACGACGTGGCGCGCCAGGAGGCCCAGCGCGGCCACGGGATCGGGCACGAGCACGGCCGGCACTCCGCAGGGGCGCGAGGCCAGGACGGCGACGGCGCCCGCCTCGAGGGCGGCGCGGGCGTAGTCGTGCCCGTCGACGTGCTCGCCCTCGATCGCCACGAAGAGCCCACCGGCCGGCACCTGCCGGCTGTCGACGGAGGCCGCGCCGCTCACCACAATGTCACCGGGGTCGGCGGACCCGGGCTCCGGGTCCGGGCCCGACTCCCCCGCGCCCCTGTCGAGCGTGCCCCCGACCACGGCTGCCACCTCCGACAGACGCATCGCGATCACCGGGCGGCCAACTCCTCACGCACGACCTGACGGTCGTCGAACGGCGTGACCACTCCGGCCACCTCCTGCCCTGTCTCGTGTCCCTTGCCCGCGACGAGCACCACGTCGCCGGGACCGGCCAGACGGAGCGCAGCGGCGATCGCGGCGCGCCGGTCGCCGATCTCCATGACCTCGGCGGCCGCGTCGGTCGTGCCCGACAGCACCTCGGCGCGGATCGCAGCGGGGTCCTCGGAGCGCGGGTTGTCGTCGGTCACCACCACCACGTCGGCGAGCCGGGCGGCGATCTCGCCCATGACCGGGCGCTTGCCCCGGTCCCGGTCGCCGCCCGCACCCAGCACCACCAGCAGGCGTCCTGAGGTCAGTGGGCGCAGCGTACGCAGGGTCGCCTCGACGGCGTCCGGCTTGTGGGCGTAGTCGACGACCACGGTGAAGTCCTGCCCCGCGTCGATCCGCTCGAGGCGCCCCGGTACGCCCGTCCCGCGGGCGATGCCTTCCGCCGCCGAGCGTGGGTCGAGACCGACGAGGGCGCAGCTGGCCACCGCCGCGAGGGCGTTGGCGACGTTGAACTCCCCCGGCAACGGCACGGTGGTCGCGAGGTCGAACCCGTCGGGACCCAGGATCCGGAAGGAGGAGCCGTCGGCACCGCACACGACCTCCACGGCCCGCCAGTCGGCGTCGGCGCCCTCGGCCGAGAAGGTGGAGAGCGGCAGCGCGGTCTCCTGCGCCAGCCGGCGGCCGTGCTCGTCGTCGACGTTGACCAACGCGCGCCGAGCCCGAACCGGGGTGAAGAGGGAGGCCTTGGCGCCGTAGTACTCCTCCACGTCGGCGTGGAAGTCGAGGTGGTCGCGCCCCAGGTTGAGGAAGGTGGCGACGTCGAAGACGACGCCGTCGACCCGACCCAGCACGAGAGCGTGGCTGGAGACCTCCATGGCGCACACCGCGACGGACTCCTCGCGCATCCGGGCGAAGAGCGCCTGGAGGTCCGGGGCCTCGGGCGTGGTCAGTGACGTGGCGACGTCGTGCCCGGCCACCCGGGTGCCGACGGTGCCGATGACCGCAGCGCGGACTCCGGCCCGGCTCACCCCGCCCTCCGCGAGCTGGGTGACCGTGGTCTTGCCCTGGGTGCCCGTCACCGCCACCATGCGCATCGACGTGGCCGGACGGTCGTGGAGCTCGGCCGCCAGCTCACCCAGGAAGCGACGCGGGCCCTCGACGACGATCGCCGGCACCGTGTCGGGCACGAGGACCGCCCCCTCGGGGTCGGTGAGCACCGCGGCGGCACCGGCCTCCAGGGCGTCGGCGACGAACCGGGCCCCGTGCGAGGACATGCCCGGCAACGCCGCGAACAGGTCGCCGCCCTCCACCCGCGACGAGCTCAGGGTCAAACCGGTGACCTGGACGTCGCCATCACCGTGCACCAGCACCGGGGTCGAGGGACCTGCGAGCCGTCGCAACCACTGCGCGACCTCCCCCACCGAGGCACGGGGCGCGGTCGACGGTCTGGTCCAGGAGGTCTGTGGCTCGCCCATCCCCGGCAGGTTATCCGCGCCACCGGCGCGACGCACCACCCGGCTCACCACTCCACGGGCACGCGGTTGGGTCGCTTGCCCGTGGGTGGGACGCCGTAGTGCGACAGGGCGCGCGCCATGATCTTGGAGAACGCGGGGCCACCCACCGAGCCACCTCCGCCGTCGACACCCGGGGCGTGGATCACCACGTAGACGGTGAACCGAGGGTCGTCAGCCGGGGCGAAACCACCGAAGGACAGGGAGAGCGACCCGTCGTAGCAACCACACTCCTCGTCGGCGCGCTGCGCCGTGCCGGTCTTGCCGGCCACCCGGTAGCCGGGCACCTGGGCCCGCGGCGCGACTCCGGCCTCCGCGTCGACGACCCGCTCCATCATGAGCATCGTCTGGCGGGCCGCCTCGGGACTGACCACCCGCTCGCGGGTCGTGTGGTCGGTGCCGACCTGACGACCGTCGTCGGTGGTCGCCGACCCCTGGACCAGGCTGGGCGAGACCCGCACCCCGCCGTTGGCGATCGTGTTGATCGCCGCGGTCATCTGCACCGCGTTGACCGACAACGACTGACCGAAGGCGATGCGGTCCTTGTTCTGCGAGGTCATCGCCGCCGGCGCCGTGAGCAGGCCACGGGACTCACCCCGCACCCCCACGTCGGTGCGTCGGCCCAGGCCGAAGGCGCGGAGGTAGCGCCACAGCTCGCGCTTGGACATCTGGTCGGCGGCCAGCACCGTGCCGATGTTCGAGGACTGGGCGATGACGCCGGCCATCGTCATGCGCAGCACGCCGTGGGGGAACCAGTCGTTGATCGGCCGGTCCTGCCGCTGCAGCTGGCCCGGGACGCGCAACCGGGTGCGTGCCGTGACCTTGCCCGCGTCCACGAGCGCGGCGGCCGTGAGGACCTTCTGCACCGACCCCGGCTCGTAGACGTCGCTGAACGCCCGCGACCCCAGGTTGTCGGGATGGCTGTCGAGGGGCTCGTTCGCGTCGAAGGTGGGGGCGTCGGCGACCGCCAGCAGCTCGCCGGTGCGCGCATCCTGGACGACGGCGACGCCGGACTCGGCGCGGTAGTTCTCCACCGTCTCGGAGAGCACCTTCTGCGTGTACCACTGCAGGTCGCGGTCGATCGTCGTGCGCAGGTCGTCGCCGTCCACGGGCGCCACCATCGAGTTCTCCGCCAGGGGCACCCGGTAGCCGTTGCCCTGGGTGTAGCGACTCGAGCCCTCGCGTCCGGAGAGCAGGCCGTTGAACGCGACCTCGAAGCCACCCAGCGGCTCGTCGGTGCCCATGAAGCCCACGAGGTTGGCGGCCACCTCGCCGGCCGGGTAGTCGCGGATCGGGTCGTCGTCGGCGCTGATGCCCACGAACCCTGCCTCGCGGACCTTGTCGAGCACCCCGCGCGCCGTCGCCGCGGGGACACGTCGGGCGACGTACTGGTAGCGACTTCCCTCCTTGCGGAGCTTCTCCAACGTGGTGAAGTAGTCGAGGTCGAGCTCGTCGGCGAGCAGGGTGGCCAGCTCCGGCGCCTGGTCAGCCGTGCGGAACGGGTCCGCGATGATCATCCGACCGTTGACGGAGTCGGCCAGGGCGACGCCGTTGCGGTCCAGGATGTCGCCCCGAGCCGCCGGCAGGGTGATCTCCACGACGTCCTTCGCGGTCGCCATGTCGGCGTAGGAACGCGGGTCCAGCCCCTGCAGCTGCAGGAGCCGGGCCGCGAAGAACGAGAGCACCACCGCGATCAGCAGCAGCCCCACCTGGAGGCGCTGCGCGGGAGAGGCCCGCCGTCCGCCGCGAGGGCGTACGTCCTGTCGGCTGGTGCGCGGCAAGGGGGCTCCGTCTCCTCGGTGACCGGTGGGCCGTCTCGGCCCGGCGGGTACTCCTATTGAACCCGGCACCGGCCGCGATCACGGGCAGGCGCGGGCGTGTCGTCGCGTCAGCGGTCGCCGGGGCGCGAGGCCCGACGGGTGGCGCGGCCCTCGCCCCGAGCGACGGACGACTCGACCTTCACGACCCTCACCTCCGGCCGCAGGTCGGCCGGCAGCTGGCGGGGGCGGGGCCTGATGCGCAACGCGTCGTCGGCGGAGGCCGGACGCGGCGTGCCGACCACGGTGCCGTCGAGCTCGAGGAAGGCGGGGGCCGGCGGGATCACCATGCCCATCCGGACGGCCTCGGTGGCGATGCGCTGCGGGTCGCGCAGGTCGTCGAGCTCCATGCGCAGCGTCTCCTCACGGTCGGCGAGCGCGGCCGCCTTGTCAGCCAGCTGGGCCTCCGCGAACGACGCCTGCTGCAGGGAGGTGTTGAAGAGCAGGAGCCCCACCGCACCGACGAGGCCGAGCACCATGACGAGGGCGACGAAGGGAACCTTCGGTGCCCTGACCCGGGTCACCGGGACGACGGTGAGTCGAGCCTTCTCGACCGCCGCTCCGCTCAGGCTCGAGACGCGGGAACGCAGCTGCACTGCCGGACTGCTCATGCCTGGCTCCTGACGTCGGGAAGGACTCGTTCGACGGCCCGGAGTCGGACCGACGCTGCTCGGGGGTTGTGCTCGATCTCGACCGCGTCGGCCAGCTCGGCTCCACGGGTGACCGACCTCATCCGGGGCTCCGCGCCCTCCGGGACGAAGGGCAGGTCATGGGGCACGTCGAGGGTCGTGACCTGCGCGAAGGCCCGTTTGACCATCCGGTCCTCCAGGGAGTGGTAGGACTCCACGACGACGCGACCGCCCACCGCGACCACCTCGAGGGCGGCCGGCAGGGCTCGGCGCAGGACACCGAGCTCGTCGTTGACCTCCATGCGCAGCGCCTGGAAGGTGCGCTTCGCAGGGTGGCCGCCGGTCCGGCGCGCCGGTGCGGGGATCTCGGCGTACAGCAGCTCGACGAGTCGACCGGAGCGCGAGAAGGGTTCGACCGCTCGCTCCCGCACGACGGCGTGGGCGATCTTGCGGGCGAACTTCTCCTCGCCGTACTCCTTGAGCACACGGGTGAGCTCGGCCGCGGAGTAGGTGTTGAGCACGTCGGCCGCCGTCGGTCCGGCGTCACCCATCCGCATGTCGAGGGGTGCGTCCTCGGCGTAGGCGAAGCCCCGCTCACGTTCGTCGAGCTGCATCGAGGAGACACCGAGGTCGAACAGGACCCCCTGCACGGCGTCGAGACCGGCGTCGGTGACCACGGTGCCGATCTCGTCGTAGGTCGCCTGCACCGCGGTGAACCGCTCACCGAACCGCGCCAGCCGTTCGGTGGCGAGGGCGATCGCCCGGGGGTCGCGGTCGATGCCGATGACCCGGGCCTCGGGGCACGCCTCGAGGACGGCCTCGGAGTGGCCCCCGAGACCGAGGGTGCAGTCGACCAGGACCGCGCCGGGCTCGCGCAGGGCGGGGGCCAGCAGCGCGACGACCCGCTCGAGCAGGACCGGGACGTGGCGGGAGTTCGTCATCGACGCCTACTCGCCCAGTCCCAGGAGCAGGAGGAAGAGCAACGAGCAGACACCGGACGCGGCGGCCGAGAAGACCATGACGACCAGGGCGTCGCGGGCCTGGTGTCGCACCCGGAGCTGCGGCGCTCCCGGTGCGGTCCCTGCCTGCGTGCCGTCCATCGTCCTGACCCCCGTGTGCGGTGCGTGTGGTGAGTTGTCCTGCGGCGTACGTGCTGCGGCGTACGCGTGGTGGCGGCGTGTCGGTCAGGTCCCTGCCCGCTCCCGTGATGGGAAGACCTTCTGGTGCCGGGGAAGTGACCCCAGACGGTTCGCGGGAGCGGGCTCGAGACCTGGCCCCACGCCGCCACTGTTGACTTGTGAGTTCTGCTGTCCTGCTGTCGTGCTCGGTGGTGCTGGGTGCTGCTGGTTCAGATGCCGGGGAAGACCTCGTCGCTGAGGTCGGAGAAGACCTGCTCCTGCTCCTCGCTGTACTGCTGCCAGGAGGCCGGGTCCCAGATCTCGATGCGGTTCATCGAGCCGATGACCACCACGTCCTTGCGCAGTGAGGCGTACTCCCGCAGGACCGGCGGGATGGAGATCCGGCCCTGCTTGTCGGGGACCTCCTGGCTCGCCGCCGCGAACAGCATGCGGACGTAGTCACGGGTCCCCTTGTTGGTTACCGGAGCCTGCTGGAGGCGTTCGGTGAGCTTCGTGAAGTCCTCGAGCGACCAGATCGTGAGGCAGCGCTCCTGCCCCCTGGTCACGACGAGTCCTTCCGCCAATTCCTCTCTGAACTTTGCCGGGAGGAAGAGCCGACCCTTGTCGTCGATCTTGGGCGTGTAGGTGCCGAAGAACATCCGGCACCTCCCCTGGGATCCACCCTTCCACCACTTTCCACCACAGTACCCCACGATCCTCCACTTACAACCATCTTTCGACACTTCACGGCGTCGTTTTGCGCGGCGACCAGCCGCGGGCGACACGGGCCACGACCGGGGCTGCGGGCGTCCCGATGGAGGACGGGGGAGCAAACGTGCAGGTCACAGGCACGTTGGGAGCCGTCATCACGGCCGAATCACCGCGCTGGGGAGCGTGGGTGGAGCGCAGGTGGAGGAAGTGACCCACAGGTGGAGCGCCGTGGAGGACCCGTGACGCCCCGGGGGCATCAGGCCCGACCCGGGCCCGGATCGTGCACCCGGCGACTACGGTTGAGCCAGCACCCCGCGACGAAGCGGCACGTTCCCCGAGGAGACCCACGCGTGACCATGCCTGACCCCGCCGGCAACCTCGACACCCTGCGACAGGTCACCGACCGCCTGCGCGCCAACGTGGAGCGCGTCATCTCCGGCAAGACGTCGGTCGTCGACACGGCGCTGGTCGTGCTGCTCGCCGAGGGGCACCTGCTCATCGAGGACGTGCCCGGGGTGGGCAAGACCATGCTCAGCAAGGCGCTGGCACGCAGCATCGACGGCACGGTGCGCCGCATCCAGTTCACGCCCGACCTGCTGCCCTCCGACGTCACCGGCGTCTCCATCTGGAACCGGAGCACGGGTGAGTTCGAGTTCCGCCCCGGCGGGGTCTTCGCCAACATCGTGGTGGGCGACGAGATCAACCGCGCCTCCCCCAAGACACAGTCGGCCCTCCTGGAGTGCATGGAGGAGCGCCAGGTCACGGTCGACAACGCCACGTGGCCCCTGGAGGCTCCCTTCCTGGTGGTGGCCACCCAGAACCCCGTCGAGATGGAGGGCACCTACGCATTGCCGGAGGCCCAGCGCGACCGCTTCATGGCGAAGGTCTCCATGGGTTACCCCGTGCCCGAGGCCGAGCTCGCCATGCTGCAGGGGCACACCTCGGCCAACCCCCTGGACCTCCTCGAGCCGGTCACCGACGTCGCCGAGGTCCGCAAGATGATCGCGGTGGTCAACCAGGTGTACGTCTCCCCCGCCGTCCAGCAGTACGCGGTGGGCATCACGACCGCCACCCGCACCTCCCCCGACATCCGGCTCGGGGCGTCACCGCGCGCCACCCTCCACCTGGTGCGCGCCGGCAAGGCGGTCGCGGCGATGTCCGGTCGTGACTACGTCCTGCCCGACGACCTGCGCGCCCTGGCGCCGGTGGTGCTGACCCACCGGCTGCTGCCCAGCCCCGAGGCCGCGCGCAGCGGGCGCAGCGTCGTGTCCGTCCTCCACGACCTCCTCGAGCAGGTCAGGGTCCCGGACTCCCCCGGTGCGTGACGCACTCTCGTCCCTGACCACCCGGGGCCGGACCTTCCTGGCCGCAGGGACCACCACGGTGGTCTGCGGCCTGGTCCTGGGTCAGTGGGCGATGATCCAGCTCGGCCTTCTCGCCGCACTGGTGCCTCTCTGCGCCGCGGCGACCGTGGGGAGGGCCCCCACCCGACTCACCCTGCACCGCGAGGTCACGCCCCGACTGGTCACGGCTGGGCAGTCCGCCGCCGTGCGCCTGCACCTCGAGCACGACGGGCGCCTGCCCTCGGGCACGCTCCTGCTCGAGGAGGTCGTGCCGTACGCCCTGGGCGAGCGGCCCCGGTTCGTCGTCGACGATGCGCGGGGCGCGTGGCAGCGCGACCTGACCTACACGGTGCGACCGGAGGTGCGCGGCCACCACGTCGTCGGCCCCCTCACCATGCGGGTCACCGATCCCTTCGGCATGGTCGAGCTCGGCCGGACCTTCCACACCACCGCCCCACTCGTCGCCACCCCCAGGACCTACTCGCTGAGCGGGCAGGGTCCCGCTCGCGCCTGGGCGGGTTCGGGCCACAGTCGCCCGCGCTCCTTCTCGGTCGGCCAGGCCGAGGACGTCACCGTGCGTGACTACCAGCAGGGTGACGACGTGCGCCGGATCCACTGGCCCTCCTCGGCGCGCACCGGCGAGCTCATGGTGCGGCGCGAGGAGCAGCCCTGGCAGGCCCGCACGGTGATCGTGCTCGACTCCCGCTCGGGCGCCCACCGCGGGAGGGGGGCCGCCTCGTCCTTCGAGACGGCAGTGAGCATCACCGCCTCGCTCGCGCTCCACCTGACCGACGCCGGCCACGAGCTCCAGGTCGCCACGGCGGCCGGCCTGCTGCCGTTACCCCCCACCTCCGACCAGCCCTTCGGGGCCCGGATCGCCGACGTGCTCGAACAGCTGGCCGGAGTGGGCCTGGACCCCTTCGAGCGACTCGACACCACCTGGGTGCGCGAGGTGCCCAACGGCACGCGCGTGGTGGCCGTCCTGGGAGCCGCAGCCAGCGAGGACCGGGAGGCGTTGGCCCGGATCGAGCGTCTGGACCCCGCGCCCAGTGCCTTGGTGCTCGACGTGGACGCGTGGCACTCCGGACGAGCCCGTGAGGGTGCGGCCGGCGACCCGTCCTCCCGGGTCCGGGTCCTGACCGGCCACCGGTGGCGCGCCGCCTCGCTGGGGCCCAGGGATGACCTCGACGCCATCTGGCAGCAGGTGTGCCGATGAGTGCGGGCGTCGTCTCCTACCCCCGCGCCCTGCTGGCCGGCCTGGTCGCCGGTCTGACGGCGTGGGCCTGCATGCTGGCGTGGAGCCCGTTGCTCGAGCGTCCCGACCACGAGCTGCCCCTGCTCCTCGTGGCGGTCGTCGTCGGGGTGACCGGGGGCACGGCCCGGTGGGCCCGCGTGCCCGGGCTCGGCGTGCTGCTCCTGCACTTCCTCCTCACCGGCGCCGTCGTGCTCGTCCTCACGACGGGGACGCAGTGGTCGGAGTTCTGGGTGGTCCTCTCCGAGAGCACCACCTCGGCCAGGACCTACGCCGCTCCGGTGCCTCCTGACGTGCCACCGGTCTGGCCGCTCTTCCTGGTCGTCGGCGCGGTCTCGGCGGTCGTGGTGGACCTGCTCGCGCTCTCCTGGCGGCGGGTGGCGTTGAGCGCCCTGGTGGTGCTGGCGCTCCACCTCGTGCCGGCCAACCTGGCCGTCGAGGTGCGCTGGTGGGTCTTCTGCCTGGTGGCCGCTGGGTTCCTCACCCTCCTGCACCTCGACGCCGACGACCTGGTCCTGCGATGGGGCAGCCTCCACGCGCGGCGCCGCGAGTCGACCGGTGCAGCAGCGACCCTCGAGCCCGTGGCGGCCCGCGCACCGCGGGCGGGGGCACAGCGGGCGGGGGCACAGCGAGCGGGCGTACGCGGGGTGGTCCCGGCAGTGCGCATCGGCGTGGTGGCCGTGGTCCTCGCCATGGGGCTGGGGTCGGTGCTGACGGCCCTGGTGCCGGACTCGCCGATCCGACCCTGGACACCCGGTGCGGGCTCCACGGGCGCGGTCTCGTTGACCAGCCCACTGGTCGACATGCGCCGCGACCTGGACCGGGGTGCCGACATCAGCCTGCTCACGGTGGACTCGCCCCGCCGGCCCACCTACCTCCGCCACGCCGTGCTGCCGGAGTTCGACGGCACCGAGTGGAGCGCCGGGGAGCGCAGCGCGGTCGCCCTCCCCCGCGACGGCAGCGAGCTTCCGCTGGTCGGTGTCGACCCCCTGCTGAAGCGCACGGAACGAGAGCTCGTCCTCACCGCGTCCTACGCGCTGCGGAGCCGCTGGCTGCCGCTGATGCCGCTGACGTCGGGCGTGGAGGTCAGCGGCGACTGGCGGTGGGACCGGCAGACCACGGACGTGGCCAGCTATGACACCGACCTCACCACGGCGGGCGAGACCTGGACCACGACCGGCGTCGACCTGGAGTACAACCGCGCCATGCTGGAGGAGGCGCCCAGCGGTGTGGGCGAGGTGCCCAGCGTCTTCAGCTCCCTGCCCGAGGACCTGCCCCGCAGCGTACGGACGTGGGCCCGCGAGGTGACCGCCGACGAGACCAACCGCTTCGACCAGGCGCTGGCGCTGCAGGACTGGTTCAGGTCGGAGTTCGACTACAGCCTCGACCAGGTCGAGACGGTGGACAACGAAGCTCTGGCGGAGTTCCTCTCCCCCGAGGGTCGTGTGGGTTACTGCGAGCAGTTCGCCGCGGCCATGGCGGTGATGGCGCGCACCCTCGACATCCCCTCACGCGTCGCGGTCGGCTTCCTCGAGCCCCGACGCGTCGGGGTCACGCAGTGGGAGTTCTCCTCCCACGACCTGCACGCCTGGCCGGAGCTGTACTTCCCCGGTTCGGGATGGGTGCGCTTCGAACCGACTCCCGCCTCGCGGGCGCCCGGGGTGCCGGACTACACCGAGGAGCAGGAGCCTGCCCCCACCACGCCCTCACCCTCGGCCTCGGAGAGCGCCGAGCCCACCACCGCCCCGACCCGGGCCCCTGATCGACAGGAGCCCACGCCGACCACGGCGGCGGACGACACCGACGACGGCGGTGTCGAGTGGGGCACCGTGCTGCGGTGGACCGCGGCGCTGACGCTGCTCGCCGTGGTCGTGGTGACTCCGCGCTGGCTGCGTCGGCGCCGGAGGGCGGGACGCCTCGCCGTCGCCGAGGTGGAGGAGCTCTGGGAGGAGCTGCGTGACAGCGCGGTCGACCTGGGCCACACCTGGCCGACCGGACGCTCGCCACGCGCGACGGGCGCAGTCGTGGCCGAGTGGCTGGGAGCCGAGGACGACGGGGGCGGGAGCACGCTGTCCGGGACCGGAGCGGCTGAGCAGCTCGAACGCCTGGTCGTGGGGGTGGAGGAGCAGCGCTTCGCCCGTCCGGGCAGCGGTGGTGTCATGACCGCCGCGACCACGGGGTCGGAGCACGACCTGCGCGCCCTCGTGGAGGCGCTCAGCGCTCGGCGCGGGCGTCTCGACCGCTGGCGCGCCGAGTGGTGGCCGCGCTCACTGATGAGGCGGCCTCGGTCCTGACCGGGACCGGGGAGTGGATCAGAAGCCGTCCCGGCGACGACGCCAGCGCTCGTCCATGCGCTCCATGAACGAGTGCTTCGAGCGGGACCGGGGACGGCTGCGGGTGGCGCCACGGCGTCCGCCGTCGACGACACCGAAACCCTGGGTGGTCTCGCGGAACTCGGCGGGAGCCGCCTTGGCGGGCGACTTCAGGGCCGTCACCGCGACCGTGGCGGAGACGAGCATGATGACGAATCCCGCGACACCCACCAGGGGGAGGGCAGCGACGGCTCCGGTCATGAGCACGGCGACTCCCACGGCGAAGACCACGCCGGCGATGACGGCGCGTCGGCGCGAGGCCTGCTGGGCGACGGTGCCGCGCAGCGTGTGCGCGAACTTCGGGTCCTCCTCGACGAGAGCGCGCTCCATCTGCTCGAGCAGGCGCATCTCCTCTTCCGAGAGTGGCACGTTTCCTCCCGATGGTCCGAGGCGCGGAGCATCCGCACATCAAGTCTAGGCAGCGGTTCTGCTCCACGGTAGCCGCCGGGCGAAATTCGTCGTCATCCGGTGTGACGCACCAGGCGGGCCGGGCGGACCGCGCTCGCCCCGAACCGCCGGGTCGCCCGATCCATGGCACGCTCCGCCTCGGACCACCCGTGCTCACGTTCGCCCAGCTGCAGCTGGTGGTGCACCTGGGATCGTGGCACCAACCCCTCCACCCGGACCCCCACCAATCGCAGTCGGGCGCGCTGCAGACCCAGGCCCCGGAAGAGGGCGAGGGCCGTCCGATGGACCTCGACGGTGACGTCGGTGGCCTCCGGGAGCGTGCGTGAGCGGGTGATCGTGGTGAAGTCGGCGAACCTGATCCTGAGCGTCACGGTGCGCCCGGCCAGACCGGCGCTGCGCAGCCGTCCGGTCACCCGGGCACTGAGCCGCAACAGCTCGGTCGCCACCACGTCCGGGTCGTCGACGTCGCGGTCGAAGGTGTGGTCGGCCCCGGTCGAGCGTTCGGGGGCGTGGGGGCCGCTCTGCGGAGTCACGACCCTGCCGTCCACCCCCCAGGCCAGGGCGTGGACGCGGGCACCGAGCACACCTCCCAGCGCGCGCTGCACGGTCTGGACGGGGGTGTGGGCCACGTCCCCCACGGTGAAGAGGCCCAGGCGGTGCAGCTGTTCACGCGTTCGTTCCCCCACCCCCCACAGCTCGCCCACGTCGAGAGGGTGCAGGAAGGCGGTCACCTCACCCGAAGGCACCACGACCACGCCGTCCGGCTTGGCGTGCCGGCTGGCCATCTTCGCCACGACGGGCGTGGCGGCGACCCCCACCGAGCAGGTGATGCGCTGCTCGTCGTGGACGACGGACCGCAGCCTCTCGGCGATCTCCTCGGGAGTGCCGAGACGGCGCGCCGCGCCCGACACGTCGAGGAACGCCTCGTCGAGCGAGACCGCCTCGACCAGGGGGGTCACCTGCCGGAAGAGC
Organism: Nocardioides malaquae; assembly: GCF_015070385.1. GTDB lineage: Bacteria > Actinomycetota > Actinomycetes > Propionibacteriales > Nocardioidaceae > Nocardioides > Nocardioides malaquae. Next base: position 227,412 of record NZ_JADCSA010000001.1, read on the forward strand.
GCCATCACCGAGCCGGAGACCTGCTCCACGAGAGCGAAGTCTGGAGGGATCACGACCGCATCGGGGCAGAGACGTCGGGCACGGGTCATCGGCATCGCCGAGCGCACGCCGCTGCCGCGGGCGAGGTAGTTGGCCGACAGCACCACTCCGCGCCCCCCACCTCCGACGATGACGGGGCGGCCGTCCAGGTCGGGGCGGTCCCGGGTCGCCACGGAGGCGTAGAAGGCGTCCATGTCGACGTGCAGGATCGGGGTGGCGGCCCGTCGACCACCGTGCGCGCCACCGCCGCTCACCACGACCGCTCCCGGTGGTGGCCGGGGCGAGGATCAGCGAGTGGCCAGGACGTGGACCTGCGTCGCGAGGGGGAGGTACTCAGGGCGCGTGGCCACGGCCTTCTCCAGCTCGGCCAGCGCTGCGCCTGCACCGGGCTCGAGGTCGACGAGGGCGCCCGGGACCAGGTCAGCGAAGACCCGGACCGCGTGCACCGGACCGACGTCGAACCCGGCCTCCCGGAGCAGGTCGGTGACCTCCTGGGCGGTGAAGCGGTGGTGGGAACGACCGGACTCTCCCCTGCTCGGGTCACCGTCGAGCAGCTCACGGGCCTGGTCGAAGTGACCCGCCATCGCCCGGGCCACGACCGCCGCGTGACGCTGCGCGACCACGACGCTGAGGGTCCCGCCCTCCCGCAGGGCACGGGCCACGGCACCCAGCGCCCGGACGGGGTCGGGGACGACCTCCAGCACCCCGTGGCAGAGCACCACGTCGACGCTGCCCGGCTCCACCAGGTCGTCCAGGGTCGAGAGGTCACCCTGGACCCCCACCACGTCGACGTCCTCCTCACGCGCCCGACGCCCCAGGGACGCCAGGGCGTCGGGGCTGGGGTCGACCACCGTGACCCGGTGGCCCAACGAGGCCACACGGACGGCGAACCCCCCGGTGCCGCCACCGATGTCGAGGACCTCCCGTGCGCCGGCACCTGCCAGCGCGGACTCGAGCTGGGTCCACACGACGGCGGAACGGGCTGCGCTGCGTCGCTCACTGACTGACATGGCCTCCACCCTAGGCCGAAGAACCGCCCTGTCACCCGGGACTCCCCGGGCTCCGGTGCCACAGTCCGCGCGCCGGGACGCCGCCACCCGGACCGAGGACGACGTCGGCAGGAGCGATGTCGGCGTAGGGCGACATCCGGAAGCCGCTGCTGTGCACCAGGACCCGCCGCTGGTTGGGAGCGCCCTCCTCGACCCGGCGGGGCTGTGCCAGCAGTGCGCGCATCGCGTCGAGGCCGGCCTCGGCGGACGGCGCGGAGGACCAGAGGGCCTGCAGCTCCGGAAGGGCCCACGCACCCGTGGCCCGCACCGAGACGCCGCGGTGCCCGGTGCGTCGCACCACCCCTCGCACCAGCAGCAACCACGAGGAGAAGACGGTCCCGGCCCACGGCCCCTGGGCGTCCTCGAAGAAGGTGGCGTCGACCGGGCCGGTGGAGTCGTCCAGGGTCAGGAAGACCACCCGACGGCCCGAGCGGATCGGTGGCGTCTGGGTGGCGACCTTCACCCCGGCCACCAGGACCTCGCTGCGACTCCGGCACCTCAGCAGGTCGCGGCTGCGCACCACGCCGAGAGCGTCGAGGAGCTCGTCGTGGTCACTGAGCACGTGGCTGCTCACGTCCAGGCCCAGGATCTCCAGCTCCGCCGCCGTGCGTTCGCCCAGGCTGAGCTCGGGCAGGCCGCTGGGGGTGGCGACGTCGGCCTCCACGTCCAGGGAGAGCTGCACCGACTCGAGCGCAGCGGGCCGGGGTGGACGCACCTGGGCAGCGGCCCGGTCCCGGACGTCCGCGGAGGCCGCACTGCGCACCCCCGTCCGGCGTCCGCGTCCCTGACGGCGGTCAGCGCGATCACCCCGTTCGAGCTCGGCCACCCGCAGCAGCAGGTCGCGACGGGTGGTCCGGGTCCGGGCACCCAGCTCTGCCCCCGGGGCGGCGATGCCGTGCACCTGGTCGAGGGCCCCTGCCAGGACCAGCCGTTCGACCACCGGCCGGGAGGTCCTGGCCCGCTGCCACAGGTCGGCGAGGGAGACGAAGGGACGGGCCGCCAGGATCCGGTCGACCTCGGCGTCGCTGATGCCCTTGACCTCGCCCAGCGCCAGTCGGATGGCGTGCCCGGCCGGGTCGTCGGAGGGTTCGACGACGTACTCCTTGGCGGAGAGGTTGACGTCCAGCGGGAGCACGCCGACACCGCACTGCCGGGCGTCGTCGAGGATCAGCCGCTTCGGATACATGCCGGGGTCGTGGGTCAGGACCCCGGCGAGGAAGTGCGCAGGCCAGTGCGTCTTCAGCCAGGCGGACTGGAAGGTGGGCAGGGCGAACGCCGCGGCGTGGGCCTTGCAGAAACCGAAGGAGGCGAAGGCAGCGAGGACCTTCCAGATGCGGTCGACGAAGGCTTCCTCGTAGCCGCGCGCACGGACCACGGGCAGGAACCACTCCCGCACCTGCTCCACGCCCTCGACGCTACCCATGGCACGACGCTTCTCATCGGCCTCGGCGAAGGTGATCCCGGTGAGGCGGGCGAAGATCTCGATGACCTGCTCGTGGAAGACGACCACACCGTGGGTGGACGCCAGGATCGGGCGCAGGTCCGGGTGCGGGTAGACCGCCGGACGCCACCCCTGCTTGGCCTCGAGGTAGGGCGTCACCATGTCGCTCTTGACCGGCCCCGGCCGGAAGAGCGAGATGTCGGTGATCACCTCCTCGAACGTCTCGATGCCGGACTTGCCGACGAGCTCACGCTGCCCCGGTGACTCGATCTGGAAGACCCCCAAGGTCTTGGCACTGCTGATCAGGTCGTAGGTCGCGGGGTCGTCGAGCGGCACCTGCTCCTCGTCGTCGAGGTCGACCTCGACTCCGTCGACCCGCCGGATCTCGGCGACGGCGTGCGACATCGCCGACTGCATCCGGATGCCGAGCACGTCGAGCTTCAGCAGGCCCAGGTCCTCGACGTCGTCCTTGTCGAACTGGCTCATCGGATAACCGGCCGCACTGGCCTCCACGGGGGTCCGGTCGAGCAGTGTCGCGTCGGAGAGCAGGACGCCGCACGGATGGACCGCGATGTGTCGTGGCAGACCGTCGAGGCGCTCCACGAGCGCGAACATCAGGTCGAGCCGTTCGTGGCCCAGGCCGCTGGAACGGAGCTCGGGCAGGTCACGCAGTGCGGCCCGGGCGTCGCGCGCCCGGACGTGCGGGAAGGCCTTGGCGATCGCGTCGACCTCTCCCGGCGGGAGGCCGAGAGCGGCACCGACGTCACGGACCGCATGTCGCACCCGGTAGGTCTCGGTCATGGAGACGCAGACGCACCGGTCTCCCCCGAACCGCTCCAGGATCGCCTCGTAGACCTCGGCGCGACGGGCGGAGTCGACGTCCACGTCGATGTCGGGCAACGAGGAGCGCAGCGGGGACAGGAACCGCTCCATGAGCAGGTCGTGGCGCAGGGGGTCGACACCGGAGATCCCGAGGAGGTAGTTGACCAGGCTCCCCGCCCCGGAGCCGCGGGCGGCGCACCGTACGCCCATGTCGCGCACCAGGTCGGTCACCTCCCCCACCGTGAGGAAGTAGGAGGCGTAGCCCAGGGTCTCGATCACCGACAGCTCGTCGTCGAGCCGCTTCCAGATCCGCTGCCGGGGCGAGGCCCCGTAGCGGCGCTCGACCGCGGACTCGCACCGGGCGCGCAGCTGGGCGTCGGCCGGGGTCGCTCCGACACCACGGTCGGTGACGTCGCTGCGGCGCACCACCTCGAACTCCGGGAAGTGGACTCCACCGATGCCCAGGTCGTCGGCAGGGTCCAGCGCGCACGCCTCCCCCAGGGCACGGGTCCGGCGCAACAGACGACGGGCGCCGTCGGCGCCGTGGCCGGCGGCACGACAGATCTCGTCAGCGACCTCAGCCATCTGGGCGCCGGACTTGAGGTGGCCCTCCGCGTTGGCCCGGTCGAGGTGCCGCGCGTCGAGCGGGACGAGGCGACGTGCTGCGTCAAGCACGTCGACCACCGGGGCGTCACTGCGGCGGGCGTGCCGCACCGCGTTGCTCAGCACGGTGTCGACTCCCTGCTCCTCGGCCAGTCCGGCCATGCGGGCCGCGTGCGGGGTGCTGCCCGGACCCCAGCCGTGCTCGGTGGCACCCCGACGGTGCGAGACCAGCTCGACGCGCAGGTTCTCCCGCCCCGCCGCGCGGGCCCACCGGGCCAGGTGGTCACGGGCCTCGTCGTCGCGACGCAGCGCCAGGGAGGCCCCCACCTCCGACCCGGGTCCGAGCAGCACGACGAGGTGCCCACCGGCCAGGTGCGGAGCCATCGTCGGGAGGTCGGCCACCGGTGCCCCGCGCTCACCCCCCAGGTGGACGTCGGAGACCAGGCGGCAGAGCGCGGCCCATCCGATCCGGTCCCGCGCGAGGACGGTGACCCGGGGCCACCGCCGGTCCCGGTGGGCACCGCCGCGGATCGGCTGCCTCCCACGGCGCAGGGTGGGGGCCGATGCCGGACGCACAGCCAGGTCGACACCGAGCACGGGACGGATGCCGGCCGCGGACGCAGCCCGCGCGAACTTCACCGCTCCGTAGAGACCGTCACGGTCGGTCAGCGCGAGAAGGTCCATCCCCCACTGGTCGGCCTGCTCCACCAATGCCGCGGGAGAGGAGGCGCCGTACTGCAAGGAGTGGCCCGACGCGACCCGGAGGTGGACGAAGGGATCACGCGACACCGTTCCGCTCCGCCCATCCGGCCTGCGCCGAGCCCCGCTGCGATGCCTCGGACACGTGGGGCACCAGGCCCAGCGACGACTCCACCACCGCCAGGAAACGGTCGGCATCCCGCACCAGGTCGTCGGCCTCACGCTCGCTCACCGACCGGGAGAGGCCCGCCTCGGCCGCAGCCCGCTTGCCCGCCCCGGCAGCGAAGAAGGTCGCCCACTCGATGAACTCGGGCGCCACCTCGGCCAACAGGATCCAGGCATTCTTCTGACGGCGCCGAGCTGGCGTGGGGTGGGCCCGGGCGGCGAGCAGTGCGGCCGCCGCCTGGAGGGCAGCGACGTGGGCACAGGCGTACCGGGTGGGCACGTCGGGGGCGATGACCGCCTCCCGCAGCGAGGCGGCCGAGCGGGACAGGTAGGAGTGGGTGGCGGCCGGCAGCATCTGCAGGTCGGGGGTGTGCCGGTGGGGAGCACGGCGCGTCGTGGAACTCATCTCTTCTCCTCGGTCTCAGTCCTGGCATCCGACGAGCTGCCAGCAGCCCTCGGCGCGGTCAAGAGCGAGGTCGAAGACTCCGCTCGACATTCCCTGCTGCGGGTCGCCCGGACGTCCGGCAACCACCCGCCACAGCTCCCGCTCGGCGACCAGCTCGCCGTGGAGCTCCTCCCAGCTGCGCTGGGTCGGCACCTCCTGGTGCACCTGTGGCCCCTTCTCCGCGTCGACGACGGCGCGGACCGAGGGAGAACGCCACCACGGCGCGGTCTCGACCCAGTGCGCCACCACGGAGCGGACCTTCCAGAGTCGGCCCTGCCACAGGAACTGGGCAGGCGCCTCGGGCGCGCCGGCACCGTCGGGGACGGGAGCCCGCAGGACCTCCACCGGGTCGTCGTACCGCCTCATGGTCTCCTCCTCGCGCACCAGTTCGAACAGGTGTTCGAACAGAACGAACGCTACACCCGACCACCGACAACGGGTCAAGCCCGAAGCAGGAACGCATGCAGAAGGGCCGACCCGCGGAGTGCGGAGTCGGCCCGGTGCTCGCCCCCGAAGGAGCGGGAGGTGCGGTCAGGTCTCGCGGCAGTAACGCCCGGTGCTGGGGTGGAGCAGGAGCCCCAGGAGCAGCACGCAGAGCAGCACCGCAACCCCGGAGAGCACCTCGAAGAGCGGCGGAATCCCGCTGGCGATGCTCAGCACGGCCAGGAAGGCGCCGAAGAGGGCGATCGTCGCCAGGCAGATCCGGGCCCAGGTGAAGCCCTCACGGAAGAAGACCGACAGCACGCCGAGCAGCATCAGCAGCACGACGAAGGAGGTGACGATGACCGGCACGAACCCCGGCACGCTGAGGCTCTCCTCCACCGCCTCGATGCCGCCTTCACGCAGCAGCTGCCGCGCACCGGCGTTGCCCTCGGCCCAGGCGAGCACCAGGTCGGTGCGGAAGACCCAGGCCAGCAGGGTGATCACCCCGGAGAGCACCGAGAGCGCCACGACGACACGCAGGGCGTTCACGACCGTGGACGGCCTGTCGACCATGGGTCCTCCAAGGGTGGGTGGCACGGGCACGTCGACCCCGGCGACCTGGAGGGTCCGGGCCGTCGACGCAGGGCCAACGGTACCGGCGTCCACCCGCACCCCCGGCCGGGACCCTGCCCAGCTCCTTGGCAGTCTGGGTGCATGGAGATCTGGCTGAACCCTGCCTGCAGCAAGTGCCACACCGCAGTCCGCACCCTGGACGAGGCCGGGGTGGCCTACACCGTGCGACGCCACCTCGAGGACGTCCCGACCCATGCCGAGCTCGCCGACGTGGTGGCCCGCCTCGGGGTCGAACCGTGGGACCTCGCCCGCCCCCGGGAGACCCGCGAGGCCGGCATCACCCTCCCCCGTGACCCGGACCACCGGGAGGAGTGGCTGCAGGCCCTGGTCGCCCACCCGCGTGCCATCCAGCGTCCGATCATCACCGCCGACGACGGCACCACCGTGATCGGCCGCGACGCCGAGAGCCTCGCCCGGGTGATCGGTGCCGAGTAGTCCCTGACGCGAGGACCCGGACGCGCCGATACCCTCGACCCATGCGCGTGGTGGTCGTGGGCGGCGGGTTCGCCGGCATGGCGAGCGCGGCCCGGTTGGCCAAGCTCGGCCACGCCGTGACCCTCCTCGAGGCCGCCTCCACCCTCGGTGGGGCCCTGGGCAGCACCACCGTCGACGACTTCACCTTCGACACCGGCCCCTCGACGACCCTGCTCCCGGCGGTCACCCGTGACCTGTTCCGCAAGTCGGGGCGTCCGATCGAGCGAGAGCTCGACCTCGTTCCGGTGGAGGTCATTCGCACCCACCGTTTCGCCGACGGCGCCACCCTGGCGCTCCCCGGCGGCTCCCGCGCGGCCCAGAAACGCGCCTTCGACGCGCTCCACCCGGGGTCGGGCGCGGCGTGGGTGGGATACGTCGACTCGTGGGCCGAACCCTGGGAACGGCTGCGCAAGGACTACCTCGAACGCCCGTGGGACCCCGACCTGGCCCACCCCGACGCCGCGGCGCTGCTGCGTTCGCGCACCACGCTGCACCAGGCCGTCACCCGCCACCTCGACGACCCCCGCGCCCGCGCCGTCGCGACCCACTCCTTCGTCGCCGACGGGCACGACCCACGGCGGGTGCCCGCCTGGCTGGGCACGATCTCCTACGTCGAGCAGAAGTTCGGAGCCTGGACGGTCGACGGCGGACTGTCCCTCCTGGGCGAGGCCCTCGCGCGCCGACTGACCACCCGCAAGGTGGAGATCCACACCGCCACCCCCGTCACGGACGTGCTCGTGCGCTCCGCGCGGGTGCGCGGCGTGCGGACCGACGCCGGAGAGCTCGAGGCCGACGTGGTCGTCTGCGCCGTCGACCCCCGCCAGTTCCCTGCCCTGCGCCCCTGGATCCGCGGCACCCGTCCGGTGGCGCTGCCACGGATCACGCACCTGGGGATCTCCGGCGCACTGCCGCCCTGGGTCGCCGACTCCGGCGAGGTCGTGCTGCACGGCGGCCGGGGTGAGTCCACGCTCGTGCTGCGCCACGGCGGCACGGCTCCGGTGGACCACGCCGTCCTCACCGTGCAGCACCGCGGTGACGCGCGGACCGACCTGGTGGCGGAGCTGGCTGCCCGGGGCGTCGACCTGCGCGACCGGGTGGTGACCCGGGTGGAACGCTCCCCCGCCGACCTCACGGCCCTCTGGGGCGGATCGCCCCTGGGCGTCCAGTGGCGAGGACGCTCCACGCTCCGCCGTCGTTGGGGTCCCACGACGCCGGTCGCCGGGCTCTACGCCGCCGGAGCCCACGCGACCCCGGGATCGGGCCTGCCCTTCACCGGACTGTCCGGGGCGCTCGTGGCCCAGTCCGTGGGACCTGCCTGAGGCGCACCCCCGCGACAGGTGGCTAGGCTCGCACCGTGTCGACGCCCCAGACCCCAGCCCCCGTCCCCGTCGAGCAGAGCTGGGACGTGGAGGCCTTCCGTGCCGCTGTCCAGGGAGTGCTGGACGACTTCCTCGACGAGCAGGAGGGCCGCCTGGCGGGCCTGGGCCCCGACGCGGCCCGCCTCCTGGCGGAGGCGCGTACTGCCCTGACGGGCGGCAAGCGCCTGCGGGCCGCCTTCTGCTGGTGGGGTCACCGCGCCGTCGACCCCGAGGTGCGCGACGAACCCTCCCTGCTGCGCGCCTGCGCGGCTCTCGAGCTGCTGCAGGCCAGTGCCCTCGTGCACGACGACCTGATGGACGCCTCCGACACCCGTCGCGGACGGCCCGCCACCCACAAGGCCTTCGAGGGTGAGCACCGTGCCGTGGGCTGGCCCGGCAACTCCGAGCAGTACGGTGCCGCGGCTGCCATCCTCCTCGGCGACCTGCTGCTGGCCTGGGCCGACGAGCTGCTGCGCCGTTGCGGACTGCCCGCCGACCGAGTGTCGCGGGCGCTCGAGATCTTCGACCTCTGCCGCACCGAGGTGATCGTGGGACAGTTCCTCGACGTCTCGGTGCAGGCCAGGGGGCGCGCCGACGTCGACACGGCCATGACGGTGCTCCGCTACAAGTCGGCGAAGTACTCCATCGAGCGACCGCTGCACGTCGGAGCTGCGCTCGCGGGCGCGGACGAGGCCACGCTGGAGGCCCTCTCGGCGTTCGGGCTGCCGCTCGGCGAGGCGTTCCAGCTGCGCGACGACCTGCTCGGCGTCTTCGGCGACCCCTCCACGACGGGCAAGCCCGCGGGTGACGACCTGGTCGAGGGCAAGCGCACGGTGCTCGTGGCGCTCACGCTCGACCGGGCGCAGGCGCCGGAGGCCGCCGAGCTCGATGCCGCCCTGGGCAGCGCGCTCGACGACGAGCGGGTGGCACGCCTGCGCGCCCTCATCGACGGCACCGGGGCGCGCGACGAGGTCGAGGCGATGATCACGGCCCTGACGTCCAGGGCCGAGGCGGCGCTCGACGCGGGTGGCTTCGATCCCGGCGCGGCGGCGGTGCTGCACTCCTTGGCGGCAGCGGCGACCCAGCGCAAGGTCTGAGGACGGCGAGCCAGGAGGACGAGCCGCCTCAGGCGTCCGGTCGACGCTCCGGGGAGTCCGTGTCGTCGGGACCGCGACCGTGCAGGAGCACGACGAAGCCTGGGCGACGCGGGTCTGCTGCTCGCTCGGAGAAGAGGTCCACCAGCGCGGCGAAGGTGCCCGGTTCCGCCGCGGCGAGGGCGCCCCACTCCTCCCACACCAGGACGATCGGCCCGGGCACGTCGGCGAGCAGGTCGGCGAGGGCGTCGAGGTTCTGCCCGTACGTCCCGGGGAACCGCAGCGCCCGGCCCACGGCGGCGAGGAAACGGTACTTCGACGAGGCTCGTGCGCCGTCGACCACTGCGCACGCCCAGCCGGCGCGGGCGGCGGCGGCCACCACCTCGGACTCGTCGGCCTCCGAGCTCCAGCGGTGGACCCCCGGCGGGAGCCGACCGGCGAGCAGGTCGGCCAGCACGTCGGCCGGGTCGCTCATCGCAGGATCCGGGAGAAGCTCTGGTAGTGGTCGTCGGTCCAGTACATCTCCTCCGGGTCGCCGGTGACGATCCGGCGGGCGCCTCGGTGGTCGATCCCGGGCGTCGGCACCGTGTACTCGCGGTAGTGACCGCGCGGCCGGTTCGGCAACAGCCCCTCGTAGTTGCCGAACCGGGAGCCGTCGTGCTCCGGGTGGGCGAAGGGGCCACCGGCATCGATCTGCGCGACCACCTCGGCGGCCTCGGGCGGCAGGTCAGCCAGCCGCACCGACGGCAGGCCAGGGTCCGCCGGCCCGATCGTGCTCGGCCCTCGGTCCTCGACCTGCGGCGCAGGTGCCTCGGCGGTCTCGGTCGTCCACGGCAGGGAGTCGGAGCCGCCCCCCGTCTGCGACCACCACAGGACCAGCCCGACGAGCAGCGCCGCCACGAGGGTGAAGGGCGCCCGGCGCACCACCTCAGAACGCCATCGACTGGGCCCGACGCTTGACCTCGGAGCCGCGGTTCTCCCGCAGCGCGTCGATCGGCCGGCCGGGCAGCTCGAGGTCGGTGAAGAGCCAGGCGATGCACTCACGGTCGTCGTAGCCACCGTCGTGCAGGACGGTCAGCAGGCCGGGGAGCCCCTTGACCACCTCTCCGTCCTGGATGAAGTCGGCAGGAACCTGCTGTCCCGCGCCGGGCCGCGGCACCGCGGCGGCCAGCTGGTGCTCGCGGATCATCGTGCGCACCCGGCTGACCGAGACGCCGAGCTGGGAGGCCGCGCCGGCCCAGTCGATCCAGGTGGGCACCAGCGCGTCGAGGTCTGCCTGGGCGAGGGGTCCGTCGTTCATGTCGACCATGGTGCCACCCGGTCGCGCCACGCCCGAACTGGACAGCGACACCTCCCCCGGAGGGCGCCCTCACTACGATTGGGCGAGCGGCACCGCCGCGTCCCACCCGACCCACCCACCGGAGGACTTCCGTGGAGTCAGACGAACACACGCGACAGCGTGCGGTCGTGGACCCGCGGGACCCGATGCTCGGCCGGGTGCTCGACGGTCGCTACCGCATCGAGCGGCGGGTCGCCCGCGGTGGGATGGCCAGCGTCTACGAGGCGGTCGACCTGCGCCTGGAACGGGTGGTGGCCGTCAAGGTCATGCACGCCGGGCTGGGCGAGGACGGTGACTTCGCCGCCCGCTTCGTCCGCGAGGCGCGAGCCGCCGCCCAGCTCTCCCACCCCCACGTGGTCGCGGTCTACGACCAGGGCGAGGACGACGGCACCGTCTTCCTGGCCATGGAGTACGTCCCCGGCCGCACCCTGCGCGACGTCGTGCGCGAGCAGGCTCCCCTGCCGCCGGCCCGGGCGCTGGCGCTCGTCGAGCCGGTGCTCGCCGCCCTCGCAGCGGCCCACCGCGCCGGCCTGGTGCACCGCGACGTGAAGCCGGAGAACGTCCTGGTCGGGGACGAGGGCGACACCACCACCGTGAAGGTGGCCGACTTCGGGCTCGCCAAGGCCGTGAGCGCGACCAGCAACCACACCGCCACCGGCGTGGTCATCGGCACGGTCTCCTACCTCGCACCGGAGGTGGTGGTCCACGGGCAGGCCGACGCGCGGGCCGACGTGTACGCCGCCGGGGTGCTGCTCTACGAGCTGCTGACCGGCCGCAAGCCCCACGAGGGCGAGAGCCAGATCCAGGTCGCCTACAAGCACGTCCACGAGGACGTTCCCGCGCCGTCCGCGACGGTCCCGTCGGTGCCGGCGTACGTCGATGCCCTCGTCGCCCGGGCCACCTCGCGCGACCGCGACCAGCGGCCCGCCGACGCCGGGGTCCTGCTGCACCAGGTGCGTCGCGTGGCGCAGGCCCTGCGGGAGGGCGTGAGCCAGGACGCCGAGCTCGAGGCCGACCTGCGTCCCACCGCCCCGGCGGCACCGCTCCCGGTCGAGGTCACCGCCGACGACCAGGGGCTGGCCGCCATCGTCGACGAGCCCCCGGTGACCGACCGCACGCAGCAGATCCGGTTGCCCGAGTCCGAGCCTGCCGCCCCGAGCGCCCCGGCGCCGCGCGGCGACCGGATCCGTCGTCTCCCGGCCCCGAGTGCAGCGCCGAGGACCACCTCCCCCGGCCGTCCCCGACGCCGCGGCCCCCTCCTGCTCCTCCTCGCCCTGCTGCTCGTGGTGGGCATCGGCGTGGGCGCCTGGTGGTTCGGCTTCGCGCGCTACACCACCACCCCGTCGGTGCTGGGCCTGGGCCAGGCCGAGGCGGTGGCAGCGCTGGAGGAAGCCGGGCTCGAGGCGGAGGTCGGCCCTGCCGCCCACAGCGAGGACGTGCCGGTCGACGACGTGGTCGCCACCGACCCCGCCCCGGGTGACCGGGTGCTGCCCGGCGACGTGGTGGTCCTGTCGCTCTCCCTCGGTCCGGAGCGCTACGACGTGCCGCGGCTCGCCGGTCTCTCCGTCGACGAGGCGCGCGCCGCGTTGGAGGAGACGAACCTCGAGTTCGGACGTACCGTCGAACGCTGGAGCGAGACCGTGGCCGAGGGCGAGGTGATCCGCAGCAACCCGAAGGCCGGTACGACCGTGCGGGCCAGCGCTGCAGTCAACGTCGTCGTCAGCAAGGGGCGTCGACCGATCGAGGTGACGGACTGGACCGGTCGCCAGGCATCCCGGGCCGAGAAGGCCCTCGCCGGAGCCGGGCTCGAGGTCACGGTCGAGCGGGTCTTCGACGACGAGGTGGCCGAGGGCGTCGTCATCAGCCAGAGCCCCGCCGCCGGCACGCTCTACCGGGGCGACGGCGTGACCCTGACCGTCTCCAAGGGACCGGAGCTGGTGGAGATGCCGCGGGTCATCGCGCAGGGCAAGGACTCCGCCGAGGAGCGGCTCGAGGCCCTGGGCTTCCGGGTGCGCGTCGAGCGCTCGGGTCAGTACCTGGGCCTCGGCTTCGTGCTGAGCACGGACCCCGACGCCGGGACGATGGTCCCCAAGGGGTCCACCGTGACGCTCTACCTGATCTGACCACCTAGGCTGGGCCGGTGCCCCAGCAGTCCTCCCCCCTGCCCGCGACCCCGGAGCCCTCCGCGCTCCGCAACCCCGTCGGGACCCATGTCCAGGTCGGCAGGAACCTCGTCGCCGGCGCCCTCGCCACCGCGGAGACGCTCGGCGCCGAGACGATCCAGGTCTTCGTCGGCAACCCGCGCGGCTGGGCCCACTCCTCCGGTGACCCCGCCGTCGACGCGGCCTTCCGCGACCAGTGCGCCGAGCGGGGCCTGCGGACCTTCGTCCACGCCCCCTACCTGGTCAACCTGGGCTCCCCCACGCCGGCGACCTACGAGAAGTCCGTGGGCGTCGTGGCGCACAACCTGCGTCGCGCCGTCGAGATCGGCGCCGAGGGCGTCGTGGTGCACACTGGCTCCTTCGTCGACCCCACCCACAGCGCCGAACGCCACGCGGCGGCGATGCGACAGGTCCGTGACGGGCTGTTGCCCATCCTCGAGACGTTGGACGACGACTCCCCCTGGCTCCTGCTCGAGCCGACGGCCGGCCAGGGCCACAGCCTCTGCGCGGGGGTGGAGGACCTGGAGCCCTACCTGAGCGCACTCGACTTCCACCCCCGGGCCGGCATCTGCCTCGACACCTGCCACGTCTTCGCCGCGGGAGCCCCCCTGGACGAGGAGGGTGGCGCCACCGCCACGGTCGACCGGATCGTCGAGGTCGCAGGCCCCGGCCGTCTGCGACTCGTGCACGCCAACGACTCCATGGACGTGCGCGGGGCGTTCAAGGACCGTCACCAGCGCATCGGCGAGGGGCACATCGGCACCGGCGCCTTCAGCGAGCTGTTCGCGCACCCGGAGCTCGACGGCGTTCCGTTCATCCTGGAGACTCCCGGGTCCCGCGACGAGGGCACCCCCGACATCCCCCTGCTCAAGGCGCTGCGCGCCGCAGCCCACCGGTGATCCAGCGGCTCGGTCCCCGCGGCACCGGCGTGGTGGCCAGCCTGGCGCTGGTCGCGATGACGGCCTCCTGGGGATCCACCTTCTTCCTCATCAAGGACCTCCTCGACCGGGTCCCGACGCTGGACTTCCTCGCCGTCCGCTTCGCGATCGCCAGCCTCGCGCTCCTCGCCGTGGCGCCCCGTGCCCTCGGTCGGCTCTCGCGGGAGTCGCGACGCCACGCCGTCGTGCTCGGACTGCTCTACGGGCTCGCGCAGATCCTCCAGACCGCGGGGCTGGCCCACACCCCGGCGAGCGTGAGCGGCTTCGTGACCGGGATGTACGTCGTGCTCACGCCGATCTTCGCGGCCGTGCTCCTGCGGACCCGGATCACCGCGCTCACGTGGCTGGCCGTGGCCCTGGCCACCACGGGCCTGTGGGTGCTCACCGTCCAGGGCGGTCTCACGATGGGTTACGGGGAGTCGCTCACGCTGGTCGGCGCGGCCCTGTACGCCCTACACATCGTGGGCCTCGGAGCCTGGTCACGCCCGGAGGAGGCGATGGGCATGTCGATCGTGCAGCTGATCGTCATCGCCGTGGTCTGCGGTCTCGCCACCGCGCCCGACGGGGTGGTGCTGCCCTCCACCACCGCCGACTGGGGGTCGATGCTCTACATGGCCCTGGTGGCCGGTGCGGCTGCGATCTTCGTCCAGACCTGGGCCCAGGCCCACCTGCCCCCGACCCGCTCCGCGATCATCATGAGCATGGAGCCGGTCTTCGCCGCCCTCTTCGCGGTCTGGTTCGGCGGGGAGAGCCTCACGAGCCGCCTGCTGACCGGCGGGCTGCTCGTGCTCGCGGCGATGCTGGTGGTCGAGCTGGCTCCTCGACGCCGCAAGATCGAGGGCGAGGTCACCCACCTCACGGTGTGAGGGGCTCGGCGACCACGTCGTGCGCCTCACGCATCGGCCACCCGGGACGGGTCGAGGCGTCCCGGGGAGTCACGACGACACCGGCCACGCTGTGCCCCAGGAGCGTGGCCCCCACCAGGGCGACGAAGGCGCTGATCAGCTTGTCGGCCACCGAGGCGATCAGGTTGCCGCCCCACAGCGCCACCGCGTACCGGTGCGACAACGCGAGGATGTTCTCCATCAGCTGCACGTGCTGGTGACCCGCCGCGCCCTCGTAGAGGAAATGGAGGATGGGGACGGCGGTGACCGAGCAGGCGAGCGCCACCACCACGGCGAGGCCGAAGAAGCGCGCAGGCGTGCGACCCATCCCGAACCGGTGCACCCCGTAGCCCCACACGAGTGCCCCGACCACGTTGACCACGGCGAACGGCAGCGAGACCGCACCGCTCACGACGACCCCGAGCAGGTTCGTGGTGGCACCGACCGCGGCCCCGCGCCAAGGGCCGAGCACGACGGCCGCCAGCGCCGTACCGACCATGTCGAGGTAGATCGGCACACCCAGCAGGTCGACGAACTGGCGACCCAGCAGGTTGAGCGCCACGCAGGTGAGCATCAGGAGCACCGCGCCCCGCATCCCCCGCGGCCGGGGCACCGCCACGGGTGTCGGCTCGACCGGCTCCTGCTCGACCAGCGCTGGTCGCGCGACCGACTCCGGTCGCTCGGAGACCACCGGGGCCGGGGCGTCGAGCAGGTCCTCCACCGCGGCGGCCTCCACATCCAGCGCCACGGCGATCTCCCTGACGAGACGGCGGTTCACCCGGGACCGCCCGAGACGGAACGCGTCGTAGACGGTCGTACGCCCGACCCGGGCGGCGGCAGGCTCGAAACCCTCCGCCTCGCGACGGCGGCTGATGCGCAGGGCGATCTCGGCGTACGAGGGTTCGTCGGCAGCGCGTCGCCACTCCTGGAGCTGCCTGGCCACGTGGTCCCAGCGGCCGGTGCTCGGCGAGTCGTCCGCGGTCATCGTCGGTCCTTCGTGTGAATCGTCCGGAGGAGCACGGTACCGCGGCGCAACCGGTCGTTCG
This sequence comes from Nocardioides malaquae, assembly GCF_015070385.1. Classification (GTDB taxonomy): domain Bacteria; phylum Actinomycetota; class Actinomycetes; order Propionibacteriales; family Nocardioidaceae; genus Nocardioides; species Nocardioides malaquae. Next base: position 243,026 of record NZ_JADCSA010000001.1, read on the forward strand.
GGAACGTTCGGGAAGCTCCGGCGCGCTCGATCTCGGCGCCTCTCCCGCCTAGCCTCGGCAGAGGCGTCCTGGTCGCCGACCTCGCGGGGGGAGGTCGGCGGCCACGTCGCGTCCGGCCGTCTTGACCTCCGGCACGGTCGCGTCGGACGCCGCGGGGTCCACTACCGTTCAGGCACACGCTGGTCCGACGTGCGGATCCCGGGAGGAGTGGTCATGGTCGTCGTGATGTCGCCCGACGCGACCGACGAGGACATCGCCCAGGTCGTCGAGCGCGTCGAGTCCGTCGGCGGTGAGGCCTTCGTCTCCAAGGGGCTCGAGCGAGCCATCGTGGGCCTGATCGGTGACATCGAGTCGTTCCACCACCTCAACCTGCGCGCGCTGCGTGGCGTCGCGGCCGTCCATCGCATCTCCGACCCCTACAAGCTGGTCAGCCGCCAGCACCACCCGCAGCGGTCCACGGTGTGGGTGGGTCCGCAGGGCCACCAGGTCCCGATCGGTCCGGACACCTTCACCTTCATCGCCGGACCGTGCGCCGTGGAGTCACCCGAGCAGACGGTCGACGCCGCCCGCATGGCCGCCTCCGCAGGAGCCACGCTGCTGCGCGGAGGGGCCTACAAGCCACGCACCTCGCCCTACGCCTTCCAGGGTCTGGGCATCGAGGGGCTCCGGATCCTCGCCTCCGTGCGGGAGACCACCGGGCTGCCCGTGGTCACCGAGGTCGTCGACGCCCGCGACGTGGAGACCGTCGCCGAGCACGCCGACATGCTGCAGATCGGCACCCGCAACATGGCCAACTTCGGCCTGCTGCAGGAGGTGGGGCGGGCCGGCAAGCCGGTGCTCCTCAAGCGGGGCATGAGCTCCACCGTCGAGGAGTGGCTGATGGCCGCCGAGTACATCGCCCAGCGCGGCAACCTCGACATCGTGCTCTGCGAACGCGGCATCCGCACCTTCGAGCCGTCGACCCGCAACACCCTCGACATCTCGGCCGTGCCGGTCGTCCAGGCGCTGAGCCACCTGCCGATCATCATCGATCCCTCCCACGCCGCGGGTCGCAAGGACCTGGTGGTCCCGCTGACCAGGGCGGCGGTCGCCGTGGGAGCCGACGGGGTCATCGTCGACGTGCACCCCAGCCCGGAGTCAGCCCTGTGCGACGGCCCCCAGGCCTTGCTCGGCGGTGACCTGCGCGACCTCGCCCAGGTGGTGCGGCAGCTGCCGCCGGTCGTCGGCCGCACGGACGCCGCACGGCTCGTGCGACGCTCCTGACTCCGCCCTCAGAGGCGAGCCAGCACGGCGGCGGCCCGCCGGACGGCCTCCGGGCCCACGTCCAGGTGGGTGACCAGACGCACCGTGCGCGGACCCACCGCGGAGACCCGGACCCCCTCCTGGGCGGCAGCCGCGACGAAGGAAGCGGCGTCGTCGCGAGGCACCACCACGATGTTGGTCTCCACCTGCGCGGGGTCGACGCCGCAGGCCTCGGCGAGGAGGCGCGCGTGGTCGTGGTCCTTGGCCAGCCGCTCCACGTGGTGATCCAGGGCGTGCAGACCCGCCGCCGCCAGGATCCCCACCTGTCGCATGCCGCCACCCATCCGCTTGCGCCAGACGCGGGCCTCGGCGATCGCCTCGGTCGATCCGACCAGCAGGGAGCCGACCGGCGCGCCCAGACCCTTGGAGAGGCAGACGGCCAGCACGTCCGCGATCCCGCCGTACGCCGCCAGCTCGGTGCCGGTGGCCACGTGGGCGTTCCAGATCCGCGCACCGTCGAGGTGGACCTTGCAGCCGACCTCGTCGGCCCATGACCGCAGCGCCTGCAGGTCGGCCACCGGGGTGACGGTGCCGCCCGCGAAGTTGTGGGTGTTCTCCACCGACACCGCTGCCGTCGGGACGAAGAAGGGGCCCATGTCGGGCGCGTGGAGACTCCGGACGGCCTCCAGGTCCACGTGGCCGCGCGGATGGGTCCACGTGCGGGTGGTGACGCCCTGCGTGACCGCGTGGGCGCCGAGCTCGGCCCGGACGATGTGGGCCGAGCTCTCGCAGAGCACCTCCTGGCCGGGCGCGACGACGCTGCGCACGGCCAGCACGTTGGCCATCGAGCCGGTCGGCGTGAAGAGCGCCGCGGCGTGGCCGAAGAGGTCAGCGACCCGTTCCTCGAGCGCGAGGACGGTCGGGTCCTCGCCGTAGACGTCGTCGCCGACGTCGGCCGACGCCATGGCCCGGCGCATGGCCTCCGTGGGGCGGGTGAGCGTGTCGGAGCGCAGGTCGACGATCTCAGCCATGCCCCGAGCGTACGCACGCGGTCGCGGCGCCGGCGAAATGACCGACGCCGGCGGTGGCAGGGCCACCGCCGACGTCGGATGAGACGTCAGGCCTTGCGCAGCATCTCCGCCACGAGGAAGGCCATCTCGAGGGACTGCACGCGGCTCAGGCGCGGGTCGCAGAGCGACTCGTAGCGACTCGCCAGCCCGGCCTCGTCGATCAGCTCGCCGCCACCCACGCACTCGGTGACGTCATCGCCGGTGAGCTCGACGTGCAGGCCACCGGGCCACGTGCCGAGCGCACGGTGGACGTCGAAGAAGCCCTGGACCTCGTCGATCACGTCGTCGAAGCGCCGGGTCTTGTAGCCCGAGGAGGCCTCGAAGGTGTTGCCGTGCATCGGGTCGCAGACCCACGCCACCTGCAGCCCGGCCGCCTCGACCTTCTCCACCAGCGTCGGCAGGCCGTCACGGATCTTGCCGGCACCGAAGCGGGTGATGAAGGTGAGCCGACCCGGCGTGTTCTCCGGGTTCAGCTTCTCGGCCAGCGCGAGCGCGTCGTCGGCCGTCGACGTCGGGCCCAGCTTGACGCCGATCGGGTTGGAGATCTTGCTCAGCAGCTCCACGTGGGCACCGTCGACCTGACGGGTGCGCTCACCGATCCACACCATGTGGGCCGAGACGTCGTAGGGCTTCTCGGTGCGCGAGTCGATGCGGGTGAGAGCGTGCTCGTAGTCGAGCAGCAGGGCCTCGTGGCTGGAGTAGAAGTCGACGCGGTGGAACTCGTCGGGGTCCGCGCCGATCGCCTGCATGAAGGTCAGGGCGCGGTCGATCTCGCTGGCGACCTTCTCGTAGCGCAGGCCCGCGACGGAGTCGCGCACGAAGTCGGTGTTCCACGCGTGCACCTGGCGCAGGTCGGCGTAGCCGCCCGTCGTGAAGGCACGCACGAGGTTGAGCGTCGCCGCGGAGGCGTTGTACATCTCCACCAGACGCTGCGGGTCCGGGTGGCGGGCCTCGGGGGTGAAGTCGAAGCCGTTGACCGCGTCGCCACGGTAGGCGGGCAGGGTCACGCCCTCGCGGGTCTCGGTGTCGGAGGAGCGGGGCTTGCCGTACTGGCCCGCGAGCCGACCGACCTTCACCACCGGCACGGAGGCGGCGTAGGTGAGCACCACCGCCATCTGGAGGAGGACACGGAGCTTGTTGCGCACGTTGTCCGCGGTCACGCCGGCAAAGGTCTCGGCGCAGTCACCACCCTGCAGCAGGAAGGCCTCACCGCGGGTGACGGCGGCCAGCTTCTCGGTGAGGTCGTCGCACTCGCCGGCAAAGACCAGGGGCGGGGAGCTGCGCAGGCGGGCGACCGCACTCTCGAGTGCAGCAGCGTCCGGGTAGCTGGGCTGCTGGACCCGGCCGAGGGCGTTCAGTTCTTCGAGGCTCGGGATGGTGGTCACCTCCCAAGGGTACGTCCGCCCCCGCGATGAGCAGGATTCGGAGGGATCCGTGGCCGGGGGCTGAGACGTCACCGCGTGGAGTGTGGCCCTCCTCACGCTCCCCGCCCACCCCTAGACTCACGTCATGGCACCTGCACGCGTCGCCCTGCTGACCGCCGGCGGTTACGCCCCCTGCCTCTCGGCCGCGGTCGGCAGGCTCATCAGGACCTGGACCGAGCTCTCCCCCGAGACCGAGATCATCGCCTACCGCCACGGCTACGAGGGGCTGCTGCGTGGCGACAGCATCGTCGTCGACGAGGCGGTCAGGCGCTCGACCCCGGTGCTCGACCGGTTCGGCGGCAGTCCCATCGGCAACAGCCGGGTCAAGCTGACCAACGACGAGGACTGCCTGCGGCGGGGCCTGATCGCGGAGGGTCAGACCGCGCTCGAGGTCGCCGCCGACCGACTGGTGGCCGACGGCGTCGAGGTGCTGCACACCATCGGCGGCGACGACACCAACACCGCTGCCGCCGACCTGGCTGCCCACCTGGCCGAGCAGCAGATCGGCCTCACCGTGGTCGGGCTGCCGAAGACCATCGACAACGACGTCGTCCCGATCCGCCAGACCCTGGGCGCCCAGACCGCCGCGGAGCAGGCCTCCCTCTTCGCCCAGAACGTCCTCGCCGAGCACGGCTCGAGCCCTCGGATGCTCATCGTCCACGAGGTGATGGGGCGCGCCTGCGGGTGGCTGACGGCGGCCGCAGCCCGCCACTACCTCGACTGGCACGCGCGCCAGGAGTGGGTGCCCAGCATCGGCCTCACTCCCGAGCGGTGGAGCATCCACGGCATCTACCTGCCCGAGCTCGAGATCGACCTCGACGCGGAGGCCGAGCGCCTGCGCGGCGTCATGGACGAGATCGGCTGCGTCAACCTCTTCCTCTCCGAGGGGGCCGGCGTCCCCGAGATCGTGGCCGAGATGGAGGCGTCCGGCACGCCCGTCAAGCGTGACCCCTTCGGCCACGTCATGCTCGACACCGTCAACCCGGGCAAGTACTTCGCCAAGCAGTTCGCGCAGAAGCTCGGGGCCCAGAAGAAGATGGTGCAGAAGTCGGGCTACTTCTCCCGCTCCGCAGCAGCCAACGCCACCGACCTGGCCCTGATCGCCGAGATGTGCGACCTGGCCGTGCGCAGTGCGCTCGATGCGGTGCCCGGAGTCATCGGCCACGACGAGGACCGGGACGACGAGCTGCGCGCCATCGAGTTCGAACGGATCGCGGGCCACAAGGAGTTCGACGTGACCCAGCCCTGGTTCGTCGAGATGCTGCGCAGCATCGGACAGCCCACGCCCTGACGATCCTCCGCCCGTGACGGGAGCGGCACCACTAGGGTCGGGGCCATGAGCGTTCTCGCGATCGATGCCGGCACGACCGGGGTGACGGCCGTGGTGGTCGACACCGACGGCAGCATCGTGGCCAAGGGCTACGAGGAGTTCCGCCAGCACTTCCCCCGCCCCGGCTGGGTCGAGCACGCACCGGAGGAGATCTGGCAGGCCACGTTGGCCGCCACGCGTTCGGTGCTGGAGCAGGTCGACGCCTCGTCGCTGACCGCGCTCGGCATCACCAACCAGCGCGAGACCGTCGTGCTGTGGGACCGTGAGACGCTGGGGTCGCCACGCCGCGCCATCGTGTGGCAGGACAGGCGTACCGCCGACATCTGCAGCCGCTTGCGCGAGGAGGGCCACGAGGACCGCGTCGCCGAGCTGACGGGCCTGCGCCTGGACCCCTACTTCTCCGGCACCAAGTTCACGTGGCTGCGCGAGAACGAGCCGCACACCTGGGCCCTGGTCGAGTCGGGACGGTACGCCGTCGGCACGGTGGACTCCTACCTCATCGCCCGGATGACGCGCGGCACGTGGCACGTCACCGACGTCTCCAACGCCTCGCGCACCCTCCTCTTCGACCTGGAGAAGGGCGACTGGTCGGAGGAGCTGTGCGAGCTCTTCGGCGTCCCGCGCGACGCCCTCCCGGACGTCGTGCCGAGCTGGGGCGTCATCGACGAGACGGATCCGTCCTCCTTCTGCGGCCTCACCCTGCCCATCGCCGGCATCGCGGGCGACCAGCAGTCGGCCCTCTTCGGCCAGACCTGCTTCGAGGAGGGAGAGACCAAGTGCACCTACGGCACGGGGTCCTTCATCCTCACCAACACCGGCACCACGCCCGTACGTTCTGCGGCCGGCCTGCTGACCACGGCGGCATGGCGCAGCCCCGAGGGCGTGACGACCTACGCGCTCGAGGGCTCCATCTTCGTCACCGGCGCCGCGGTCCAGTGGCTCCGTGACGGCCTGGGCCTGATCGGCTCGGCCGCCGAGGCCGAGCCGGTGGCCCGCACCGTGCCGGACAGCGACGGAGTCTTCTTCGTGCCTGCCCTCACCGGGTTGGGCGCCCCCCACTGGGACCCGCACGCCCGCGGGACCATCGTCGGCCTGACCCGCGGCACCACGAGGGCACACGTGGTGCGCGCGACGTTGGAGGCCATCGCCTTCGAGGTGCGCGACGTGCTCGAGACGATGCCGCAGCTGGCCGCGCTCCGGGTCGACGGCGGCGCAGCCGCCAACGGGCTGCTCTGCCAGGTCCAGGCCGACCAGGTCGGCGTGCCCGTCGAGCGGCCGAGGATCGTCGAGACGACCGCCCTCGGGGCCGCCTTCCTGGCGGGCCTCGGCACCGGTGTCTGGTCGTCGACGGACGACCTGAAGGCCACGTGGCAGCTCGACGCCCGCTTCACGCCGCAGGGCGACCGGGAGCAGGCAGACGCGTCGTACGCCCGCTGGCAGGAGGCCGTGGAGCGGTCGAAGGGTTGGGCAGACTGAGTCAGTCGTCGTCCAGGCGGGCCAGGGCAGCGGCCGCCTCGTCACGCTCCGACTCGGCCACGGCGAGCTCCTCGTCGGTCTCGTCACGACCTGCCTCGGCGTCCCCGAGCTCCTCCTCCACCTCGTCGGCCTCGGTCTCCAGGTCGGCCAGGCGTCGACGCAGCTCGTCGGCCTCCGAACGCACCCGGAGCAGACGCGCCTGCAGGTCGTCGACGTGTCGCTGGGCGGAGCGACGTGCCCGTGCAGCGCGAGCCAGGGCGCGCTCGGCGTCGGCCAGCTCCTGCTTGGCCGCGCGCCGCTGCTTGGCGCTGCGCTCCGGGTCCGGCACCAACCGCAGTGCGGGCCGCGGCGGCACCTCCTCCGACTGCGCGGACGCGTCGTCGTGCGGCGCCTCCCGAGGTGGCGCGCTGAATCCCAGGGCAGACGCCAGCGCGACCGCCCCGGACAGGTCAGGGACCTCCACGCCCGTCACGGTGATCGGCTGGACCAGCAGTCCGGACCGCAGCGCCGCGGCGGCCTGCTCGTCGAGCAGGGCTGCCGTGAAGGTGGCCTCGACCTGGTCGGTGACCGACTGGCTGAGCTTCTGCCCCTCGGCCGCCGCCACGGACCTGGCGCGCGAGGCCATCGCGGCGGTGACCTGACGTCTCTGCCGACTCAGGGCCCGCAGCTCGTCACCGTCCAGCGCCTCCTGCGCGTCCCGCAGCGCGACTCCCAGGTCGAGCAACTGGTCGACCTCCGCAGCCTCCCGGCGCACGAACAGGTTCACCACCCACGCCGCCACCGTGGGCTTGCGCAGCGCCTTCACCGCGCCCGCGAGCGCGCCGTCCTCGGCCTTCAGCTCGGCCGCCCTCCGGTCTCGGGCGAGGGTGAAGTCGGTCGTCGGGAGGGCGTACAGGTCGTCCGCCTCCGCGAGCAGCCGTTCCGTGCGCTCCTGCTCCTCCACGTGCCCTCCGTCCGGCGCCCGAGGCGTCAGTCCTCGTCGTCCAGGCCCTGCTCGATGGCCCACCGGGTCAGCTCGACCCGATTGTGCATCTGCAGCTTGCGCAGCGTGTTCTGCACGTGGTTCTGCACGGTGCGGTGCGAGATCACCAACCGCTCAGCGATCTGCTTGGAGCCCCACCCCTTCGCCACCATGCGCAACACCTCGGTCTCACGCTCGGTGAGCAGCGAGACCTCGCCGGCCACCTGGGCAGGGCTGGAGAGACGCCGGAACTCCCCCAGCACCAGACCGGCCAGGCCCGGGGTGAAGACGGTGCCCCCCGAGGCCACCCGCTCGACGGCAGCGAGCAGCTCACTGCTGGAGGCCGACTTCACCAGGTAGCCGGTGGCTCCGGCCTTCAACGCCTCCAGGACGTCCTCCTGCTCGCCGGAGGCAGAGAGGATGAGCACCCGGGCGGAAGGATCCTGGGCCAGCACCGTCCGCGTGACCTCGACCCCGGTCGGCTCAGGGATCTGGAGGTCGAGCACCACCACCTGCGGCCTCGTCGCGGTGAACCGGGCGATCGCCTCCGCCCCACTGCTGGCGACAGCGACCACGTCGAGGCCGGCCTGCTGCAGGTCGCGCTCGACGGCGTCACGCCACATCGGGTGGTCGTCGACCACCATCACGCGGGTCGGTTGCGCGTCGTCGTGCCCGCTCGGTCGCGGGTCGTGCTGTCCGGTCACCAGTCCCCTCCCAGAGGCCTTGCCTGCCGCGCCCGAGGCTACTCGCCGAGCGGCGGGTCCACCTCGGCCGCTCGCCGGTAACGACCTCGGCGATGCACCAGTGGATCGGTCTCGTCGTCGACGTGCAGCTCGACGATGCGGGTGGTGACCAGGGTCGACCACCCGACCTCGGCGGTGTCCTCCAGCTCGACCGCGGCCCAGGTGCCGGCGGAGAGCAGGCGGGGGCCGTGCGGGCCTTCCTCGAAGGCCTCGACGCGGAAGGGGCCACCGGGTGCCGGCGCGAGACCGGCGAAGACCTCGGCCACCTCGCGGTGGCTCCAGCGCAGCAGGTGGACCACCGCGCGCCGGTTGCGCAGGAACTCCTCCGCGAAGTCGGACAACGGGTCGACCAGCGCCAGGACCCGACCCTCGTCCCCGCGGGCCACCATCACGCTGGAGACGGTGAGGCCGGCACGGGTGTCGTCACCACCAGTCGTCCAGAGCGTCACCACGCCGCCCAACCGAGCGCGCAGCCGGCGCACCTCGTCGCTCGGCGCGTCTCCGGTGAAGGGATGCTCCGCATGGATCGTCACGCCCAGGTCCTCCTCTGTGCTGTGCGACGACTCATCGGTCGCCGCGCCGTTCCACGGTGAGTTCCCACTCCGTGCCCCACTCACCCGTCTCGACCCGGGCCCGTCCGCCGATCTCGGTCATCCGACCGCAGATCGACGACTGCACGCCAAGTCTCCCCTGGGCACGCGCCTGCTCGAGTCGGCCTGCCGGGATGCCGGGCCCCTCGTCGCGCACGGTCACCACGACGGAGTCGCCGTGGTCCTCCAGCAGCACCCATGCGGGGGCGGCGAGCCCGACGTGGAGTCGTACGTTGTCCAGGCAGGCGCCCACGGCGCCCAGCAGCGCATCCACCACGTCGCCGGGCAGCACCACGGCGCGGCCGGGGGTGGCCACAGTGACCGTCGGACCGACGGCCTGCTCCAGCGCGCCGGCCAGGTCGCGCGGCGCGCTCAGGTCAGCACCCACGTCCGGCCCCTCGGCATCGGCTCCGCCGACCGGGCGAGCCACCGACGCCGTGGTCCAGACGTCCTGTGCATGGATGAGTGCGCGCAGCGCGGCCTCCTGCTCCCCCGCCAACCCGGCCAACTCGGCCCACTCGCCGTCATCCTGGCCGCCCTTGCGCTGCACGAGCGCGAGCACCTGGAGCACCCCGTCGTGCACCGCGCGGGCAAGTCGTGCGCGTTCACCGGCGACGGCGGCACGACGCTCCGCGACCGCGCGCTCGCTGGCCATCTGCTGCAGGCTCTGGCACATGTAGCCGATGAGCGCGCCGCCGAGCAGGACCAGGAAGACGTTGCCGTAGTTGGTCTGGGTGATCTCGGCACGGATCGAGAGGTCGACGACCGAGACCACGGTCCCGGCGACGAGGCCGCCCCTCCAGTTCCAGTGGATCGCCCACGCGAGCACCGCGCACACCACCCAGAAGCCCGGCACCGAGGCGTTGAACTCGGGGCCCTTCAGCCACGGGGTCGAGGCGAGCAGGGCCACCGACACGGCCAGGTCGGCCACGAGCACCAGAGGCGTACGCCGGTGCGCCTGCCGGTAGAGCACGTGGGCGGTCACGGTCCAGACGACGAGGACGCCGAAGGCCGCCAGCGCCCACCCCGGGCGGTCGAAGTTGTCCCACCGCCACCAGGTCAGACCCAACGTGTTGAGGGTGACGGCGAGCCGCAGGACGGCGAGCGCCCGGTGCAGCCGGTCCTCGACGGCGAGCCGCGCGGCCGCCTCGGGCCCCCGCCCCCTCGTGACGGTCAGGACGCCCTCTCGTCGCCCTGGCCGAGGAGCTCGGCCTCGACGCGGTCACGCTCGGCGTCGGCCTCGGCGGCGCGTGCCGCGGCGGCCGCCTTCTTCGACTCCTCCTTGGCCTTGGTGGCGTACATGTCGACGTACTCCTGGCCGGAGAGGCGCATGATCTCGTACATGATCTCGTCGGTGACCGACCGCAACACGTAGCGGTCGTTCTCCATGCCGGCGTAGCGCGAGAAGTCGAGGGGCTTGCCGAAGCGCACGTGCGGCCGGGTGAAGGAGCCGAACGTCTTGCCCGGAGGGGCGACCACGTCGGTGCCGACGACGGCGACGGGGATCACCGGCACTCCCGTCGAGAGCGCGAGGCGGGCCACTCCCGTCTTGCCTCGGTAGAGCTTGCCGTCGTGCGAGCGCGTGCCCTCGGGGAAGATCCCGAAGAGGTCGCCCTGCCCCAGGATCTTGGCGGCCGACGCCATCGCCCCCGCCGCGGCACTGCCGCTGGCGCGGTCGATCGGCACCTGGCCGACCCCGGAGAAGAACATCTTCTGGAAGAAGCCCTTGATGCCGGGACTGGTGAAGTACTCCGCCTTCGCGACGAACGTGACCCGCCGCGGCAGGGTCAGCGGCATGAAGAGCCAGTCGGCGTAGGAGAGGTGGTTGCACGCGAGGATCGCCGGCCCCTCCGCGGGCACGTGTTCGACTCCCTGCGCGTGGGGGCGGAAGATGACCCGGAGGAACGGCCCGAGGGCAATCCACTTGAGGAACCAGTAGAGCACGACGCGAGCCTAACGCCTGCCGGACTCCGACGGCCCGCGTCGAGCCGGGTGAGACGCCCGGATCGCTGCCACGGCCACCACTGCTGGGGCAGAATGCCCACATGACTGACGAGTCCTCGGCCCCCCTGAGCCTCCCCGCCCGCCCGGAGCTCACCGGAGGGCGTCGCATCGGGGTGATGGTGAGCCACGGGTTCACCGGTTCCCCCCACTCGGTGCGCCCCTGGGCGCTCTCGCTCGCCGAGCGTGGCTACGCCGTCGAGCTGCCGCTGCTTCCGGGCCACGGCTCCACGTGGCAGGAGATGAACACCACGACGTGGGAGGACTGGTACGGCGCCGTCCGAGCGGCCCACGACAAGCTGGCGGAGGAGAACGACGACGTGCTGGTCGCCGGTCTCTCCATGGGTGGGACGCTGGCCCTGCGGCTCGCGGCCGACCTCGGCGATGCGGTGGCCGGCGTGATCGTCGTCAATGCCGCCGTCGCCACCCGCCGCAAGGACGTGCTCGTGCTGCCCTTCGCCAAGCACGTGCTCGGATCGCTGCCGGCGATCGGCAACGACCTGAAGAAGAACGGGGTCGACGAGCGGGCCTACGACCGCACGCCGTTGCGGGCCGCCCACTCCATGATGCAGGCGTGGAAGGTGCTGCGTGACGACCTGCCACGCGTCACGGCGCCGGTCCTCTTCTTCAAGTCGGCTGTCGACCACGTCGTCGACGACTCCTCGCTGCCGATCGTGCGCGCCGGAGTCTCCTCGCGGGAGTTCATCGAACTGGTGCTGCCGGACAGCTATCACGTGGCCACGCTCGACAACGACGCACAGACCATCTTCGACGAGTCCGCCGCGTTCGTGGCACGCGTCACCGACCCGGCGAACGGACGCACCGGACCCCGATCGGCATGACCACGCCGGAGGAGGACGAGGCATGGCGGCTGATCGTCGACCACTACGACGAGACCGCCGTCCGGGAGCCGCGCGAGAGCGGCGAGCAGGTCGACTCCGACTCCGAGCCGCGGGACCTGCAGGAGACTCGCCCCGACGACCCGACTGTCGACGAGGTACTCCCTCCGGCGTCGGGCCCGCTCCCCACACCGGCCCCCTTCCCGGCTGACGCCCCCGCTGCGCCCGACGCCGAGGACGGCGCCACGTGGCGAGACCCCGACGACGACGACGCGTTCGTGCCCCCACCCGCTCCCCCGGCGCCGGACCTCCCGACCGGACGCCTCGTCGCGTGGACGGGCGTGCTCGGCACCCCCCTGCTCTTCTTCCTGGCCGCCCTCACCGGCAGGACGATCCCGGGCGCGCTGGCCGCCCTGCTCGCCGGTGTGCTGGCCGCCTCCTTCGTCTACCTGGTGGTGAGTCAGCCCCGGGACCCCCGCGACCCCTGGGACGACGGCTCCCGCGTCTAACGCGCCGCAGCCGCCCGCCGGGCCAGCGCCACGGCGCCCACCGTGCCGGCGTGCTCCCCATGGACCGCCGGCACGAGCGGCGGGGTCACCCGGTGCCCGGCGCCGACCAGGTGCTCGGCGAGCGACCTCCTCGCCGGCGTGAGCAGCAGGTCGCCGGCCTCGGCGACGCCTCCACCCACGACGACCACCTCGGGATCGAGCACGGCCACCAGGTTGGCCACGCCCACGCCGAGCCAGGCGCCCACCTCCTCGAAAGCCGCCACCGCCTCCCGGTCACCGGCGCGGGCGGCCTCCGCGACTCCCCCGCCTCGCTCACCCGCGCGGCCGGCGCGCGCGACCAACGCCCGACCCGAGGCGTACTGCTCCCAGCAGCCGCGCAACCCGCAGGGGCAGGGTCGCCCCTGCGGCACCACGCGGGTGTGACCGAACTCCCCGGCCATGCCACCCGCGCCGCGCACCACCTCGCCGTGCACCACCACGCCTCCGCCGATCCCGGTGCCGACGGCGACCAACACGCCCTGTGCTACACCGGCCAGGGCCCCGTGCTCCACTTCGGCCCACGTCGCGCAGGTGGCGTCGTTCTCGAGCACCACGTCGAGGCCCCACCGTGTGGACAACCGCTCGCGCACGGCGTCGTCACGCCACGGCAGGTGCGGCGCGAAGACGACGCGTTCGCCGGCCGCGTCGACGAACCCGGCCGCCGCCACCCCGACCCCACGGGGTCGAGCGCCGTCGCAAACCAGCTCGAGGGCGCGGCTCAGCACGTCCTCGAGTCCGGCAGCGTCCTCGACGCCGTCACGAGAAGAGAGGCGGACCGACCGCAGGACCTGTCCGTGGTCGTCGACGAGGTCGGCGAGCACCTTCGTGCCGCCGACGTCGAGGCCGACCCACCCGTCGGAGACCGGACGCCTGTCCACGGTCAGGTGGCGGAGGGATCGGTGTCGTCGTCGAGGCGGATCCGCTGCACCCGCTCCGACGTGGCGTCCTCCGGGCCCGGGTCGGCGGGGCGCTCGAAGGGCGCAGAGGGGTCGCCCGTGGATCCCGGTGAGGCTGATGGCGAAGACGAGGGCGAGGGCGGCGGCGTGGCCAGCAGCGCCGCGGCAGCCCTGCCCAACGACACGACGGCGGCGCTGAGGTGCGTGCGGACCTCGGGGCTGACCGAGCGCACCACGTGGACGGCCCGGCACACCGGGCACCACGTGCACTCGGGAGCGCCGGTCGCACAGTGCTTCTCGGATGCACAGTGCTTCTCGAAGCCTTCCGCGAGGTGCCCGACCTCCTCGACCGTGCGTCGTACGGCCTCGTCGGCGTGCCGCTGCACGTCAGCGCCGTGGTGCGTCATCCAGCCAGAGAGCGCACCCAGGAGGCGCACCGCCTCCTCGCCGAGGGACCCCACCGTCTCGTCGGTGTCCTCACGCTCGTGCGTGCTCACGTCTCCTCCTCAGCGAACCTCACGCGCAGCTCCCCGTCCCTCACGCTCGCACCACGGACCTGCATGCGGGCCAGCACCGAAGGGAGCGTGAGCACGCGACGATACGACCCGTGGGTGATGACCAGGACGTCCGCACTCCTGGCGAGATCGACGTCGGCCCGGTCGGCCCACGGCAGCGCGAGGTGGAGCACCCCGCCGCCGTCGACGACCTCCACCCGGAAGGGATCGACGCCCCCCGCTGGCGCAAGTGCGTCCGTCGCGCCGTAGAGGTCGCGGGCCACGTCGCGCAACGCCTCGACGCCCAACGGCTCGCTCGCACGGTAGGGCGAGGTCCACCTGGTGAGGTCACCGAAGGAGTCGCGCACCTCCTCCAACACCTCCCGCTGCGCCCGCACCCAGCCCTCGCGCCACGCGTCGGCCCCCTCGTCGGGGAAGACCCGGTTCACCACCACGCCGTCGACCCGGTAGCCGTAGAGCGAGAGCGTCGTCCACGCCCGCCTGGCCTCCGCCACGACCATCCGCTCGGGCGTCAGCACCAGCCGTACGCTCGCCTGCGGGCCACTGAGCAGGTGCTGGACCTCGCTGAGCTCGGCGTACAACCGCTCGACCGCGTCGAAGACCGGGTCCTGGGGCATCGGGATGCCGGCGGCCCGGCTCAGGACCGGCCGCAGCGCCTTGACCACCCGGCGTTCGACGGGGAAGAGACGACGCATGTACCACCCCAACGCCTCGGGCAGTGCGAGCAGACGCAAGGTCTCGGCCGTGGGGGCGCAGTCCACCACGATCACGTCCCAGTGGCCGCTGAGCGCCTGGGTCCGCAGCTCGAGCAGGGCCAGCACCTCCTCGGCCCCCGGCAGCACGGTCAGCTCGTCGGCGGTGACGGGGTCGACCCCCACGGCGTCGAGCACCTCGCGCAGGTAGCGCTGCACCTCGCTCCAGGAGCGTTCGAACTGCCGCTGGGCGTCGACCTGCTGCACGAAGAGGTGCGGCCCGACCTGCGTGGGTCCCTCGCCAACGCCCACCTGGAAGGCGTCCCCGAGGGAGTGGGCCGTGTCGGTGGAGACGACCAGGGTGCGCAGCCCCTCGGCCGCGGCCAGCGCGGCCGTGCCCGCGGCAACCGTCGACTTGCCGACGCCACCCTTGCCCGTGAAGAGGAGGACCCGCACCGGCGCCAGCTCTCTCAGAGCGACTCGACGCGCTTCTTCAGGCCCTTGAGGGCGGCATCGATCAGGATCTTCTCGCCCTTCCGCTTGAGCATCCCGATGAGGGGGATGGCCACGTCCAGAGCGAGGCGGTAGGTCACCTCGGTCGTGCCGTCGGCGCGCTCGTCGAGCAGGTAGGCACCGTCGAGGGCCTTGAGCATGCGTCCCTCGGCGAGCGACCAGGTGACCGCGCGGTCACCGTCCCAGTCGTAGACCAGGGTGTACTCGTCCTTGATCGGCGAGACGTCGAGGGAGAAGAACACCGAGCGGGCCCGCGGGCCGTCGCCGGCATCCACCACCGTGGCCTCCCGGACACCGGTGGCCCACTCGGGATACGCCTCGAAGTCCGCGATCACATCCATCACCGCCGTCGCCGGCGCGGCGATGACGATCGACGAGGTGGTCTGCTCGGCCATGGGGAACTCCACTCAGTCGCAGTCGCCGGGGGCGTCCCTGGCCGGCCCGGCACGTGCGGTGGAGACTACCGGATCTCAGGTCGCGGTCTCCCAAAGGTAACCTGCGGGTAACAACGGACAACTGGAGGCCTTGAAGATGCGTGAGTACTCCTCACCTCTCACCGTAGAGATCCCGCAGAGCGGCAACCTGACCGACGACGTCGTCAGGAACGCCCAGGAGGCCCCCGACGCGGTGGCCTTCCGACGCAACACCGGCGAGGGCTGGACCGACGTCACAACTGCGGAGTTCCTCACCCAGGTGCAGGCCGTGGCCAAGGGCCTGATCGCCTCCGGCATCGAGGTGGGCGACCGCGTCGCCCTCATCTCCAAGACCCGCTACGAGTGGACGCTGCTCGACTACGCGATCTGGTTCGCCGGCGCCGTCACCGTGCCGGTCTACGAGACCTCCTCCACCGAGCAGGTCCAGCACATCCTCGCCGACTCCGAGTCGCGAGCCGCCGTCGTCGAGACGCCCGACCACCTCGCCCGGGTGGCGGAGGTGCGCGCCGGGCTCACCGAGCTGCAGCACGTCTGGTCGATCGAGGCCGACGCGGTCGCGACCCTGACCGCCGCGGGCCAGGGCGTCTCCGACGCCGACCTCGAGGCTCGGCGTACGACGGCCACTCCCCTCGACCTGGCCACGCTGATCTACACCTCCGGCACCACCGGCGTGCCCAAGGGCTGCATGATCACCCACGGCAACTTCATGTTCGAGCTCGGCGTCGCCGTCGAGGCCGAGATCAAGGAGCTCTTCGCCCCGGGTGCCTCCACGCTGCTCTTCCTTCCGCTGGCCCACGTGTTCGCCCGCATCATCCAGATCGGGTCGATCAAGGCGCGCGCCACCCTCGGTCACAGCGCGGACATCAAGAACCTCGTCGAGGACCTCGGCGTCTTCAAGCCGACCTTCATCCTCGCCGTGCCCCGCGTCTTCGAGAAGGTCTTCAACTCGGCGTCGCAGAAGGCCGCCGCCGAGGGCAAGGGCAAGATCTTCAACCGCGCCGCCGACGTGGCGATCGCCTGGTCCCGCGCGGTCGACAAGGGTCGCGTCCCGCTCTCACTGCGCGTGCAGCACGCCCTCTTCTCCAAGCTGGTCTACGCCAAGCTGCGCAACGCGCTGGGCGGGCGCTGCCAGTACGCGGTCTCCGGCGGCGCTCCGCTCGGCGAGCGCCTGGGCCACTTCTACCGCGGCATCGGCCTGATCGTGCTCGAGGGCTACGGCCTGACGGAGACCACCGCGGCTCTCGCCGTCAACCAGGTCACCGCCAACAAGATCGGCACCGTGGGCCGCCCCTTCGCCGGCACCAGCGTGCGCGTCGCCGACGACGGCGAGCTGCTCTTCAAGGGCGGCCAGGTCTTCGCCGGCTACTGGAAGAACGACAAGGCAACTGCCGAGGCCGTCGACCGCGACGGCTGGTTCCACAGCGGCGACGTCGGCGAGATCGACGAGGAGGGCTTCGTCCGGATCACCGGCCGCAAGAAGGAGATCCTCGTGACCGCGGGCGGCAAGAACGTCGCCCCCGCCGTCCTGGAGGACCGCCTGCGGGCCCACTTGCTGATCGACCAGTGCATGGTCGTCGGCGACGGCCAGCCCTTCATCGGCGCCCTGATCACCCTCGACGCCGAGACGCTGCCCTCGTGGGCCGAGATGCACGGCAAGACCGGTTCCGTCGCCGAGCTGATGTTCGACGCCGACCTGCGCGCCGAGATCGACGCCGCGGTGGAGGAGGCCAACAAGGCCGTGTCGCGCGCCGAGTCCATCCGCAAGTACACGATCCTGCCGGCGTCGTGGACCGAGGAGGGTGGTCAGCTGACCCCCAGCCTCAAGCTGCGCCGCAACGTGGTCATGCGCGAGTTCCGCGACGACGTGGAGGCGCTCTACCTCCCCTGATCCGGAGGGTGCGGGGCCGTCGGGGCCGTCGGGGCGACACGCCTCCGACGGCCCCTTCGTCGTAGGTGGGAGGAGTTCGACCCAAAACGCGTACAGGGGCCGGTCCAGACAACTAGCGTTCGACCTGACGTTCCCGTCACACCCGTCCCACGCACTGGGCATCGTGACGGGCGAAGAAGACACCGGCGCCCGGTCCGTCCCGGATCGGCCCGCCTCGGACCGAGAGGCTCCCCCACCATGGATCGACGCAAGCTCCTCCTCGTCATGGCCGTCATCGTGGCCCTGGCCGGAGCGGCCCTGGTTTTCGTGTACGTACAGGGCGCCGACAACCGTGCTGCCGAAGAGTACGAGACCGTCGAGGTCCTGACCGCGGTGGAGCCGATCCTCACCGGCGAGACCATCGCGCAGGCCGCGGAGGCCGGAAAGCTCCAGCGCTCCCGGGTGCCGCGCGCGGTCCTGCTGCCCTCAGCCGTCTCCACGGTCGACTCGCTGAAGGGGCTGGCGGCCAACACCAACATCTACGCCGGCGAGCAGATCGTCTCCGACAAGTTCGGTGGTGCCGGTGAGGCCAGCATGCTCCCCATCCCCGAGGACAAGGTCGCCGTCACCCTCGAGCTGACCGACCGGGCCCGGGTCTCGGGCTTCACCGTCGCGGGTTCGCGGGTGGCGGTCTGGCTGACCTCCAACGCCACCTCGACGGGCAACGAGGAGGCCAACCTCTTCACCCGTCTGGTCGAGGACGACGTGCAGGTCCTGGCCGCCGGCTCGAGCACCCTCGTCGCCTCCACCACCACCGACGCCGAGGGCGGCGAGGTCGTGGAGCAGCTGCCCAAGACGCTCCTCACCGTGGCGGTCGACCAGGACCAGGCGGAGCGTCTCAAGACGGCCGTGCTCTGGGCCGAGCAGTTCGGTGGCGAGGTCTCCTTCGGCCTCCTCTCCGAGAAGTCCAAGGTCCGTCGCTCCCCGGGCGTCGAGTCCAAGAACCTCTTCCGCTGAGGAGCAGCACATGCCCATCCTTCTCGGCGCTGACGCCCAGGTCGCGAACCACCTCCGCACCGTCCTTCCTCCGGACAGCCAGGTCGTGGCCTCGGCCGAGCAGCTGCTCCAGTGGCTCGACAGCCACCCCGAGGAGTACGCGGTCCTGATCGGTCCGAGCGTCGACGTGCCCTCCGCCATGGCCCTCGCCGAGCGCCTGCGGATGACGATGCCCACGACCACCGTCGTGCTGCTCCGTCACGACGTCGACACCGCGGTGCTCACCCAGGCGATGCACGCCGGCGTGCGAGAAGTGGTCGCCGCCGACGACCTCACCCAGGTCGGCGGCGCCATCCAACGGGCGCACGCACTCGCGGTGGCCCTGCGGTCGGGCTCGGCCGGCAAGGGGCGCGAGGGCGGCCGGATCATCACGATCTTCTCCCCCAAGGGCGGCGTGGGGAAGACGACGATGTCGGTCAACCTCGCCCTGGCCCTGATGCGCGGTGGCGAGAACAAGGTCTGCGTGGTCGACCTCGACCTCGCCTTCGGCGACATCGCGATCACCCTGCAGCTCTTCCCGAGCCACACGATCGAGCACGCGATCGGCGGGGAGCAGTACATGGACGAGGAGTTCGTCCGTCAGCTCATGACGCGCCACGACAGCGGCCTCATGGTGCTGGCGGCGCCCAGCCAGCCCGACGCCCGCGAACGGGTCAGTGGCGCCCTGGTGCACCGCCTGCTGGAGACGTTGCGCGAGCACTACGACTACATCGTGCTCGACACCGCTCCGGCCTTCGACGAGCAGACGCTGACCGCGCTCGACGAGACCGACGAGTGCATCATCGTCGCCACCCTCGACGTGCCCACGCTGAAGAACGTGAAGGTGGCCCTCGAGACCCTCGACGTGCTCGGGGTGGCGGAGGGCCGCCGTCACCTGCTGCTGAACCGGGCCGACGACCAGGTGGGCATCGGGGCCGACAAGGTCGAGGGCATCCTCGGCATGTCGGTGGCCGTCCAGGTGGCGACCTCCCTCGACATCGCCAAGGCCACGAACGCCGGCCGTCCGCTGATGCTCTCGGCGCCCTCGCACCCGTCGTCCAAGGCCGTCCGGTCGCTGGCCGACCGCCTGATGGGCGTCTCGAGCGCCTCGACGTCCTCACCGTCCACCCCCCGAACCCAGGCCTCCCCCGCAGCCCCGGCGTCCTCCGACAAGCGTGAGGACTCCCCGAGGCGCTTCCGCATCAGCAGGAGATGACCCGATGAGCAACCTCTCCGAACGCCTCGCCGCCCGCCGGGCTGCGGAGGCCGCCGCAGCCGCAGCCGCCGCCCCCGCGCCCCCGGCTCCGCCTGCCGCCGGCGATGCCCCGGCCACGCCCACCGCCGCGCCTGCTGCGCCCGCGGCCATGCCGCCCGCGGCCGCCGCCCCGACGACCACCCTGCCGTCGGTTCCGGCCGCCGCGACTGCCCCGGGCGCCGCCGCCAAGCGAGCCAAGGCCTCGACGTCGCCCCTGCAGGACCGGCGTACGCCGGCGGCTGCCAAGGGTGCTGAGTCCGGCGGGGGTCGTCGTGCCCGCACGTCCGAGTCCGACCGCATCGAGGAGCTGAAGGCCTCCGTGCACGCGGAGCTGCTGCGTCAGCTCGGTCCCCAGCTCTACGACTCCAACCTGGAGCAGAGCGAGCTCGACCAGAAGGTGCGCGCCGCGCTCGCCGACGTGCTGGCCAAGCAGGACCGCCCGATCAGCGCGAGCGACCGGCAGCGGGTCACCAGCGAGATCACCGACGACATCCTCGGCTACGGTCCCATCGAGCCCTACCTGCGTGACCCCGACGTCTCCGAGGTCATGGTCAACGGGGCGCACAACATCTGGCTGGAGAAGAAGGGCCGGCTCGTCCAGGCCGAGGCCGTCTTCACCGACGAGGCGCACCTGCGGCGCACCATCGACAAGATCGTCTCGCGCGTCGGTCGTCGTGTCGACGAGTCCAGCCCCATGGTCGACGCCCGACTGCCCGACGGCTCACGTGTCAACGCGGTCGTGCCGCCGCTGGCGATCGACGGCTCGTGCCTGACGATCCGTAAGTTCGCGGCCGACCCGCTCACCGCCGACGACCTGGTGCGCTTCGGCTCCATGACGGCGAAGACGCGTGACTTCCTGGACGCCTGCGTGCGTGGCCGTCTCAACATCATCGTCTCCGGCTCCACCGGCGCGGGAAAGACGACGACCCTCAACGTGCTGTCGTCGTTCATCCCCGCCGACGAGCGCATCGTCACCATCGAGGACGCGGCCGAGCTCCAGCTCAAGCAGGAGCACGTGGTGCGTCTGGAGTCGCGCCCCTCCAACATCGAGGGCAAGGGTGCGGTCACCATCCGCGACCTGGTGAAGAACTCGCTGCGTATGCGTCCCGACCGCATCATCGTCGGTGAGGTCCGTGACGCCAGCGCGCTCGACATGCTGCAGGCGATGAACACCGGTCACGACGGCTCGATCTGTTCCCTGCACTCCAACGGTCCGCGCGACACGCTGTCGCGCATGGAGACGATGGTGCTGATGGCTGGCATGGACCTGCCCATCAAGGCCATCCGCGAGCAGGTCGCCTCCGCGGTCGACCTGATCGTGCACCAGGCCCGTTTCAAGGACGGTTCACGCCACATCACCCACGTCACCGAGGTGGAGCGGATGGAGGGCGACATCATCACCCTGCAGGACGTCTTCGTCTACGACCACTCGGCCGGCTTCGACGCCGACGGCAAGGCTCTCGGCGGACTGAAGCCGACCGGTCTGCGTCCGAAGTTCCTGGAGAAGATGGCCTACAACAACGTGACGGTCGACCCGCGGATCTTCACGGCGGGAGGCTTCTGATGCGGCGTACGTCCGTGGCCGGCGCCGCCGGTCTGCTCGCCGTCCTCCTGACGGTCAATCCGGCGACGGCCCACGCCTCCGTCATGCCCGCCACCCCGGACGGCCTGGCCCTGCCCGAGTGGGGCAAGTACCTGGCCGTGGCCCTCGTGGGTCTCGGTCTGCTCACCGGCTTCCTCGCGCTCGTGCTCACGCCGAAGAAGGCCGACCTGACCATCGAGGAGCGCGTCAGCCTCTACGCGGCCGGCGGCGATGCCCTGGCCAAGGAGGGCAACCACCGCGCGCCGCAGGTCGACCAGCTCGCCCAGTTCAAGGGGGCGGCCGAGTCGGTGCTGCGGCGCAACAAGTCGTTGGAGGAGCGGATCGCCGCCCGGCTCGACGCCGCGGGCAGCGGTTTCAAAGCCTCGGAGTGGCTCCTGCTGCACGCCGGCATCGTGGTCTTCGCCGGTGCCCTCGGCATCATCCTCGGCGGTGGCAACCTGCTGCTCGGCATCGTCTTCCTGGCGTTCGGCGTGGTCGGCCCGTGGTTCTACCTCGGCTTCCTGCGCAACCGGCGCGTCAAGAAGTTCAACGCCCAGCTGCCCGACACGCTCCAGCTGATGTCCGGCTCGCTCTCCGCCGGGCTCTCGCTCGCCCAGTCGGTCGACACGATCGTGCGGGAGGGCAGTGAACCCATGGCGGGCGAGTTCCGTCGTGTGCTGGTGGAGAGTCGCCTCGGCGTGCCGCTCGAGGACGCCATGGAGGGCATCACCGAGCGTTTCGAGAGCAAGGACTTCGGCTGGATCGTCATGGCGATCAAGATCCAGCGACAGGTTGGTGGCAACCTGGCTGAGCTGCTCGACACCGTCGCGGCCACCATCCGTGAGCGCGAGTACATGCGTCGCCAGGTCGACGCGCTCGCCGCCGAAGGCAAGATCTCGGCCTACGTGATCGGCGGCCTGCCGCCGGTCTTCGGCCTCTACCTCTTCCTGACGCAGCCGGGATACCTCAACCCCATGTTCAACACGCCCATCGGCATCGCCATGCTCGTCGGTGGCGCCGTCATGCTGGGCGCTGGCGCCTTCTGGATGAGCCGCCTCATCAAGGTGGAGGTCTGAGATGACGATGCTGCTGGTGCTCGGCACCATCCTGGTGCTGGTGTCGTTCCTGCTGGTCGGCATGGCCCTGCCCCAGAAGCAGGTCCAGGCGACGGGCGGTCTCGGCCGTTCCCTCGCTGCGTTGGAGGCCATGGGCCACGGGGATGCGGCCGAGGAGATGACGAAGGAGCTGGAGACCCCCTTCAGCGAGCGGGTGCTCGCGCCCTTCCAGGGTCGCGCTCTCGCCATCGGTCGCCGCCTCTCGGGAGCCGACAACGCCGAGCGGATCTACCGCAGGCTCGAGCTCGCGGGGAACCCCGTGGGCTGGACGGTCGACCGCGTCGTGTCGCTCAAGGTGATCGGCGCCGTCGGTGGTCTGGTGGGTTTCCTGCTCTTCTCCTTCATGCTGGACCTCTCGCTGCTGATGCGGGTCGTCTTCGTCGCCGCCGGTGTCCTGGCCGGCTACATGGGGCCGAACATGTACCTCTACCAGAAGGGGTACGACCGGCAGCTGCAGCTCGCCAAGGAGCTGCCCGACGCCATCGACCTGCTGACGATCTCGGTCGAGTCCGGCCTCGCCTTCGACGCTGCCGTCCAGCAGGTGGCCCGCAACACCGACGGTCCCCTGGCCGAGGAGTTCGCCCGAGTCCTGCAGGAGATGCAGATCGGCAACGGCCGCAGCGCGGCGCTGCGCGCGCTGGCCGACCGCACCAACCTCGAGGAACTCCGCTCCTTCGTCAGCGCCATGGTGCAGGCCGACGCCTTCGGCATCCCGATCGCCCAGGTGCTGCGGGTGCAGTCCTCGGAGATGCGCACCAAGCGCCGCCAGAAGGCCGAGGAGAAGGCCCAGCAGGTGCCGGTCAAGATGACCATCCCGCTGATCTTCTGCATCCTCCCGGTCCTCTTCGTCATCGTGCTCGGGCCGGCCGTGATCTCGATCATGGACTCCTTCGGCTGATGCGCCACCGGCCCGACCTGCAGCACGCGGGCCTGATCGAGGGCTCCCGCGCCTTCGTGCTGCTCGCCGTCGCGGCCGCCGTCGTCTGGAGCCGCGACGGCGACGCACTGTCCGGACTCCTGGCGCTGGCCACCATCTGGGTGGTCAGCTCGTGGATCATGCGGTCCGCGGTGGCCCCTGCCCTGGCGGCCTTCACCGAGGCAGCCCTGGTGGCGCTCGTCGCCGGGCTCTACCTCGACATGGCGCCGACGCTGCTGGCCTCGCTGGCTGTGCCTCCCTTCGTCCACGGCCTCATGCGCGGGTGGCGCGGGGTCGCCCAGACGCTTGCGGTGCAGGTGACGGTGCTGGCCGCGGTCGTCGCCGCGGGGGGTGGCGCACCTGACCCGCTCCAGGTGGCCGACCTCTTCACCTGGCTGGTCACCGGCCTCGGCCTGGGACTGGTCGCGAGCTTCTTCGTGTACGACTCAACCCCCGACGACGGGTCCGCCGCCTACCACGAGGCCAGGGCCCTGATCCGCGAGCTCAACACCCTCTCGGGCGACCTGGAGGGTGGACTTGATCCGATGAGCATGGGCGGCGCCCTGCTCGACCAGATCGCCGCGGAGCTGCCGTTGGCCGCCGTCGTGCTGCACGTGGAGCGTGACGGCGCCCTGCTGCCGCTGGTGAGCCGGTCGGCGACCCCGGAGGGCGAGGACGACGAGCACGACGACGAGCTCGCCGAGCAGGTGCGCCGCGACGGACGTACGCGCGTCGTCGGCCACGACTTCGCGTTTCCGGTGATCAGCTCCGGGGACACCGTCGCCGTGGTGAGTGGACGCCTGGCGCCGGGGCTCGACCTGGATGCCGACGCGATGGTCGCCGAGCTCGACGAGGTCGCCACGCACCTTGGTCCTGAGGCCCTGCGCCTCGACACCGCCCAGCTCTTCGTCGCCTTCCGCGACGCGGCCATGTCGGAGGAGCGACGGCGCCTGGCCCGCGAGATGCACGACGGCGTCGCCCAGGACATCGCGTCCATGGGCTACGTCGTCGACGCGTTGATGTCCTCGGCCTCGTCCCCGCAGCAGGAGCAGGCGCTTCGCCAGCTGCGCGACATGATCTCCCGGGTCGTGGCCGAGGTGCGTCGCTCCGTCATGACGTTGCGCACCCAGGCCGGGTCCAGCGAGAGCCTGGGGGCCGCCATCGCCACCCTCGCGCGTCACCTCAGTGACGTGTCGGGCACGCCGATCACGGTGACGGTCGACGAGCGGACCTCCCGGCTGCGTCACGAGGTCGAGGCCGAGCTCCTGCGCATCGCCCAGGAAGCCATGAACAACGCGGTGAAGCACTCGAAGGCCACCCTCATCGACGTGCAGTGCCGGGTCCAGGCGCCCCACGCCGAGATCGTGGTCGCGGACGACGGCCTGGGCCTGCAGGCGGGCCGCCGTGACTCGCACGGGCTCTCGATCATGCGCGAGCGCGCTGCCCTCATCGGCGGCGTGCTCGAGGTGCGTTCCAGCCCGTCGCGGGGCACCACGGTCAGCGTCCGCGTGGGCCACTCGCCCGACTCCCCCACTCCCTCCACCCC
Organism: Nocardioides malaquae; assembly: GCF_015070385.1. Taxonomy (GTDB): domain Bacteria; phylum Actinomycetota; class Actinomycetes; order Propionibacteriales; family Nocardioidaceae; genus Nocardioides; species Nocardioides malaquae. Next base: position 267,616 of record NZ_JADCSA010000001.1, read on the forward strand.
CGCCAGGACACCTCGTCCGCGGGGACGCAGCACCTCATCCAGCACTCCGCCTCGGGGCGCGTGACACAGGAGAACAGATGAACCAGACGACGGATGCACCCGACACCAGGACCAGGGTCCTGCTGGTGGACGACCACGAGCTGATCCGCCACGGGCTCGCCACCGCCTTCCTGCTCGACCCGGAGACCGAGGTCGTCGCCCAGGCAGGGTCGGTGGACGAGGCGCTCGACGCCTTCGAGCAGACCTCCCCCCAGGTCGTCGTGACCGACCTGCAGCTGCCCGACGGCACCGGCCTCGACATCGTGCGGGCCCTGCGCCGTGACGCGCCGAGCACCGGTCTGGTCGTGCTCACCATGCACTCGGGCGACGAGCAGATCTTCGCCGCCATGGAGGCAGGCGCGTCGGCCTTCGTCGGCAAGGACGCGCCCTCCGTCGAGGTCGTCAAGGCCGCCAAGCACGCCGCGGTGGCGCCCCGGACGTTCCTCTGTGCCGGGCTCTCGGAGGCGATGATCCGCAGGATGAGCGGAGAAACCAATCGACTCTCCGACCGGGAGCACGAGGTCCTGGTGCTCCTGGCCGACGGGCTGGGCGCCAGTCAGATCGCCACGACCCTCTTCATGAGCGAGTCCACCGCCAAGTCGCACATCACCCGGATCTATCAGAAGCTGGGCGCCAGCAACCGAGCGCAGGCGCTGGTCACGGCCATGCGCAGCGGGCTTCTCTCGTCGATGGACCCGGGGTCCCACTGACGCCCGAACATCCCATGGTCGGCATAGCCCGAAATGACTAGATGAAGGTGCCTGAACCTCCGACCGCAACACCGGGGAAAGTGCCACAGGATGGTGTCAACGGATCAGGCGAATGCCTGCCGGACCACACACAGCAGCATTCTCCGGAAGGAACCACATCATGCTTCAGTACCTCACCATCATGCTCGCCAACCAGAAGGCCAAGATGGACGAGCGCGGCGCCTCCGCCGTCGAGTACGGCCTGCTGGTCGCCGGCATCGCCGCCATCATCGTGGCCGCAGTCTTCCTGTTCGGTGGCATGGTCGAAGGCATCTTCACCGACACCCAGGCCGACATCGAAGGCGGCGGCAACGCCAACTGATCAATCGCTCCTGGCGCGGCCCCGGTCCTCGGGGCCGCGCCAGAGTCGTCTCGGCCCCCCTGCGCACGCCCCAGCCGAAGGAGTACCGGTGCCTGTTCTTCTCTTCCTCCGCGACCTGATCGCGGAGACCCGGCGCAGTGAGCGCGGGGCGTCTGCCGTCGAGTACGGCCTCCTGGTCGCCGGCATCGCCGCGGTCATCGTGGCCGCCGTCTTCCTCTTCGGCGGCGCCCTCAACGTCCTCATGGGCGATTCCTGCGGCACCATCACCTCGTTCGTCACCGGCAACGGCGACTGCTGAGCTCCGCGGGCCGCCATGACCTCGCAAGCGCAACGCGGTCCAGCACCCCGGGATGGCTCCCCCACCACAGGTGGGCCCATGACGGCGGTGTCGGGTCACTCAGCGACCTCGTCGCCAACCGGACCTGCACGTTCTCGAACGCCTCGCCGTCGTTGGTGGCGCAGAGAGCCTCGGTGTCGGCACGCACCTCGACCGCGCGACTGACCGCACTCTGCACCGGCGCCACCCCCTGATCCCCGAAGGCCAGGCAGGCCAGCAGCAGCGGCACCACCCGTGGATCCGTGCTCTCTCGCCCGCCGCGTCTCGTCCAGGCACCCAGGACGATGCCCAGCGCACCCACCGCAGCGACCGCACCCACAGCGCCCAGCGCCGTCCCGACGACCACGTCGTCGTGACGGGCGTGGGCGAGCTCGTGCGCCACGACCGCCATGACCTCGTCGGGCGCCACCTCCGCCACCAGGTTGTCGTGGAGGACGACCCGTCGGGTCTCACCGAAGCCGGAGACCCAGGCGTTGAGCGTGGTGGTGCGCCGGGAGGCATCGGCCACGACCACGTCGTCGATCGAGACCCCCTCCTGCTCGGCGACCCGGGAGATCCGGTCGCGTAGGTCTCCCTCGGGCAACGAGGTGAAGTCGTTGAAGAGTGGCTCGACGACCATCGGATGGACGTAGGAGACCGCGACGACGAGGAGCGCCGCCAGCGCTCCACCGACGAGGGTCCATGCGCGCGGCAGCCGCCGGGCCAGGCCGAGGAGGAGCAGGAGCAGCCCCACCAGCACGACGACGTCGAGCGCCCACTGGACCGCGACGTCCCGCAGGAATCCGGCGGCCGACTGCGCCGAGAGACCGACGTCGCGCCGCAGGCGCCAGGCGCCGACCCTGAGTCCGAGCGTAGCCAGGGTCTGCGCGCTGACGAAGACGGCGACCGCGAGAGCGACCCTGCTCCCCCAGCGACCGGGGAGACGGTCGACGAGGCGCCGTCCCCGAGCAGTGAACCCGAGCAGTGCGGCAACGAGGAGGGAGACCGCCAACGAGCTCCAGCTCCACGCCCGGGCCCTGACGGAGTAGGCCTCAGCGGCGGCGATCTGGTCGAGGCTGAAGAGCTCCCCAGGCGACACCGTGACGCCTCCCGGGCCGGAGGCCCAGGGAACCAACCACAACGCGAGTCCTGCCAGCACGCAGAGCGCGAGGGCCGTCTGGACGACGGCGAGCCGGCGCTGCGTACGCACGAGAGGACCCTCGGTCAGCCGGGGCGGACGGCTCCCACGTAGGGCATCGAGAAGACGCCGTCGATCCGCACGCCCTTGCTCGGGTTGGCCGCGTGGACGATCTGACCATTGCCGATGTACATGCCGACGTGGCTGATCGGGCTGTAGTAGAAGACCAGGTCGCCGGGCTGCAGGTCACCCTGCGAGACGCGGGCGCCGGAGGAGAACTGCGCCGAGGAGGAGTGCGGGAGACCGACACCGGCCTGAGCCCAGGCCATCATGGTCAGCCCCGAGCAGTCGTAGGCGTTGGGGCCCACTGCTCCGTAGACGTAGGCGTCACCGACCTGCGCGAGGGCGGCCTTGACGGCGACCGCGGCACGACCGGAGGCGGGGACGTCGGACGGCACCCGGCCGTGGTCACGGGAGGCAGCCACCTCCTCATGCTCCTCGGCCTCGAGGCGGGCCAGGAGGCGCTTGGCCTGGGCGAGCTTGGTCTCGACCGCACCCTTCTCCTGCTCGAGCGCCTCGGTGGTCTCCGCGATCCGGTCACGCTGCTCACCGGCAGCCGCCTGGCGCAGCCCCAGGGCCTCGGCCTCGGTGGAGAACTCCTCGAGAGCGTCGTCCTGCAGGTCGCCGAAGGCCTGCATCGTCGTCAGCTGACCCAGGAAGCTGCTGGGGTCGTCCGCGACCACCACCTGGCCGAGGGTGGAGACACCCTCACCCTGGTACTGACGGACGATGAGGTCGCGCACCTCACCCTGCACCTCGGCGAGGCGACGACCCTGCCGCCGCTCGTCGGCTCGGAGGGCCTTCAACTCGGAGTTGAGTCCTTCCAGCCGGAGCGCGGCGTCGTTGTACCGCTCCTGCGCCTGCTCAGCCTGGTGGTAGAGGCGCTCGACCCTGTCGCGGACGTCGTCGACGTCGGGCTCCGCCTGGGCGGGACCGACCGAGAAGGCCGTCGCCACTGCCAGGAGTCCAAGAAACGCCGTTGCCTTGCCGCGTCGATTCCGGCCGTGAGTCACGATCGGTCCGTCTCCTCGGTGTCGTCCAGGCCCGGCAGTGCCGGGTCCCTCGTCCGCCCGGACGGGGACGAGGACCGACTCAGGTTAGCCCGACCCGGCGATCCGACCCAAAGCCTGTCCACATGTGTGACTCGGCTCACACCGGGTCATGTCGCTGTCAGGCGGACTCCACCGTCGGACCCGGCACGGACCGCACCATCCGCAGCGGCGGAACCAGCCCTCCCCCCGCAAGTGCCTCGAGAGCGGCGTGCTCGTCATCCTCGAGAAGGAGCTCCCGGGGCGGCCCGAGCAGGACCGTCACCACACAGTCATGGCAGTGCAGTCCGCGGACCACACACGTGTCGCAGTCGATTCGCGTCGTCATGGGAGCGACTCAAGCAGCAGACTCCGACACCTTTGATGGGAAGACCGAAACGGCCTCCAGCCGGCGTGTCGTGCCGCCATGCTGGGTGCATGGCGTCCCTCTCCTCCACCCCGCTCCTCGTCTTCGACGGCGACTGTGGCTTCTGCGCGAAGTCGGCCCTCTGGCTCACCCGCCGGGGCGACGCCCACGCACGGGCGGCACACTCTCTGGCCCTCTCCGATCAGGACGCCGCGCGGACACTGGTGGCCGCCGGATGGATGGTGGACGGGGAGTTCCGCGCATGGGGGGCTTCGGCGATTGCGGCGGCTTTGCGGCATCGGGGTGGCGCGTCGGCCCTCCTGGGCCTGTTACTAAGACTGCCCGTCCTCCGCGTGATATGCGACATGGTCTACGCCTGGGTGGCGCGTCACCGACATCAAATGCCTGGGGCCACCGACCAGTGCCGGATGGATCCGTCACCACCGTCGACTCCATGGAAGAAACGGGCTCTCGCTCTGGTCATCGCTGCACAGATCCTGGTTCCGGCGCTGGCCCTGACTCACCCTCCGAGCCGGTTCGGGTTCCAAATGTACTCGGGTCTAGGGGGCACGGAGGTGAAGGTCCGCGACGCCGCAGGCCGACGCCTGACGGTGGACGCTAGTTTGTTGGCAACTTCCTTACGCGCAGACCTGCCCTACAGCCTCACGCTGCCTGAATTCCTCTGTACGCGCGTGGCGGGGGCGACGACCGTCACCGTCAAGGACGCCGACGACCAACGGAGCGTCAGGTGCTGAGTCCCCAGCGGTCACTGAAGCTCGCGCGGATGGGACTCGGGGTTGCAACGTTCGTCATCGCACTGGAGAGCTGGGTGCTCCTGCGCCTCGTTGCTGAAGGCCGGTATGCCATGCCCGTCTTCTCGTGGGTGCCGCCCCCCACCGAGACGACTGTTTCCGTCTATCTGGTGATGGCGATCTTGTCTGCCGTCGCCATCACATTGGGCTTCCACGTGACGACCGCGTCCGTGGTCTCCACGGCGCTCAGCTGCCTTGTCCTGGTATGGGACCAGCAGACCTTCAGCAATCATCTCTGGCTCGCCCTCGTCATGGTCGCATTGCTCGCTCCGGCGCACGCCGGGGCGAGTCCGCGTGCTCTGGGTGTCTCCGGCACAGCACCCCTCCCCCAATGGCCCCTGACGCTGATGAAGGCGCAGCTTTCGGTCTGCTACGCCTTCGCGGCGCTGAGCAAACTCAACCCTGCCTTCCTCAGCGGGCACCCGCTCGCCGAATGGATGAGGTGGGACCTGGCTTGGTTGCCAGCGCTCGTCCTCTCAGTGGCCACGGTAATAGTCGAACTCTTCCTGGCAGGGGGGCTCTGGTTTCACAGATCACGCCGCCTCGCCGTGCTCCTCGGGTTCGGCCTCCACGCCTCGATCGTGGTCATGATCGGGCAAGAGACGCTCGCGCTCATCGCCTTCTCGATCACCTGCATGTGCCTCTACCCATTGTTTCTCACGTCCGGCGCCTCCAGCGGTAGGGGCGTGACGACGTCGCTGCCCTCGCAGTCACGGACATCCGGCCGCCCCTTCTAGTCACAACGGGCCATCTGCTCCTGAACCCCCACGGCGTCCTGCTACGCGTCCTAACCTCGGAGGCGCGCTGTGTCGCCAGATGAGAGAGAGCACCCACCCATGTCACGGACCCGGGCCCGGACCACCACCCTCACCGCGAGCTTCGCGCTGGCCGTACTGGCGGCGTCGGCCACGACACTGCCCGCCGCCACCGCGGCCGCGCCCGGCCAGCCCGGTGGCCTGCTCGCCGACACCCCCAACAGCACCACCACGGTGCTCTCGTGGGACCGCGAGCCCAGCGCGGTGAGCTACCTGGTCGAGGTCGACGAGGACTCCGGCTTCCGGTCCCCGGAGTTCAGCCAGACGACCACCAACGTCTCCGCCGTGCCGAGCACCGTGCTCAAGGCCGGCACCAACCACTGGCGGGTGCGGGCCACCAACCGCGACGGCACCTCGGAGTGGGCCGTCGGCTCCTTCGTCCGGCCCGACCCCCTCGTGCCCCAGCTCCAGGCGCCCGCGGACAACGCCATCCTCAGCCAGCCCGACGACCCGCCGCTGCTGCAGTGGGGCTCCGTCCAGGGCGCCAAGTCCTACACGGTCGAGATCGACGACGCCGAGGACTTCATCGGCGCGAAGAAGTGGACCACCTCGACCACGTCCTTGGTGCCCGACGCGGCCCTGCAGCTGGGCCGGTGGTACTGGCGCATCACCGCGGTCGACTCCGGCAACCAGCTGAGCGCCCCCTCCACACCGCGTTCGTTCACGATCCCCTCCCTGCCGGCACCACGCCTGGTCTCCCCCGTCAACAGTGCCAACGAGCTGGTCGAGGACGTCGTGCTCGACTGGGCGCCCGTGCCCGGTGCCTCGTCCTACGAGCTCCAGGTGGCCACCAACTCCGGCTTCGAGAGCAGCGACATCATCGAGGACGTCCGAAGCATCCGTGGCACCCGGTGGTCACCGCCCCGCGGGCTGGACAACGACCAGTACTACTGGCGCGTCCGGGCGGTGGACCCGGGCGGCGCCCCGTCCGCGTGGGCGGCGTCGCCGAACAACTTCGACCGGCAGTGGCCCGACCGCCCCTGGCCGGTGGCTCCCGCGCAGCCGGGCTTCCCGGAGTACCCGAGCGACTTCGACACCGAGGACCCCGGTCACCGGAACCATCCCTTCTTCACCTCCGGGACCTACCAGCGCAACTACAACCCCGATGCCCTGCCTCCGGCCACGATGGACAGTCGTGCGCCCTACGTGCAGTGGACGCCGGTGCAGCACGCCAGCTACTACGAGCTGAACCTCTCGACCGACCCGAACTTCTCCCTCGCGAAGTCGGTGACCTGCCAGACGGCGGGTACCACCTACACCCTGCAGAACTACGGTCGCGAGCAGCGCTGCCGGCTGACCGGCACGGCTGGCGAGTCGAGCACCTGGTACTGGCGAGTCCGTCCGATCGACGGTCCCGGGCCTGCCGCACTGCGACGCGGGATCAACGGCCTCTGGTCCCCCGCCCAGAAGTTCACCTGGACGACCCCCGTGACGCCCGCCGACACCGAGCGCGCGCCCCAGCCAGTGACCGGGTTGCGGATCGCGCTCGACGGTCTCTCCCTGGCGGAGCGACGCGGCTGCGACCTGCTGCTGGACACCACCTCCAACATGTCGCGGTGCCCGGAGGTGCCCACCACTCCGGTCTTCTCGTGGGAGGCCTCTCCTGACGCGGCCTACTACATGCTCTACGTCTCCTACGACCGCAACTTCACCAACCTGGTGCACAAGGCTCTTCGCCGCGACGACATCCCGTCGACCTCGGGCACGAACTACGCCTTCACCATGCACGGGCCCGAGCCCCAGACGTTGGCCGACAACACCTCCGGCGTGCCCTACTACTGGCACGTGCGCCCCTGCACGATCTCCCACGTCTGCGGTCCGGACCCCGTCTCCTCGGCCACCAGCCTCGCGGTCAACGCCTTCAAGAAGGTCTCCCCGCAGGTGCAGACCACGGCGACCCCGGCCACGGTGGACACCAGCGAGGTCACCTTCGCGTGGGAGGACTACCACCGGACCAACCAGCAGCACTGGGTCACCCGTGACGGCGCACCCTCCTGGTCCGCGACCTACCACCGGCGCCCCACCAACGGCTTCATCAACCCGCGCGACCTCAGCAACCAGAGCGCCATGCGCTACCGCATCCGGGTGGCGACCGACGAGAACTTCAACAACGTCATCGACGACCAGCTCGTCGACCAGACCACCTACACGGCCGTCACCAAGCTCTACCCCGAGGGCCCGAAGTACTGGAGGGTCACGGCCCTGGACAACGCCGGCAACGAGCTGAGCGCCTCGACGACGCGCAGCTTCGTGAAGGCGAGCGCCACCGTGCCGACGCTGACGCCCGCCGCCAACTCGTCGGTGGCTGGCACCACGCCGTTCCGCTGGAAGGGCCTGCCGTTCACCGGTGAGTACGAGGTCGAGGTTTCGCGCAACGACCCGCAGTTCTCGTCCGTGAACCGCCAGTTCCTCGCCAAGACCTGGGCCACGGCCTACACGCCGCTCACCCCGCTCCCGGTCAGCGACCAGCCCTACTACTGGCGGGTGCGTCGCGTCGATGCCTCGAAGAACCCCACGACCTGGAGCCAGGGCGTGCCCTTCCGGGTCGCCTCGACCGGCGTCGTGCTGGTGGGCCCCGGCGACGGCAGCACCCAGGCCCCGAACGGTCCGCTGCTGAGCTGGCAGCCCCTGACCGAGGCCACCACCTACCTGGTGGAGGTCAAGGACGCCACGGGCCGTGTCGTGGCCAGCCAGGTCACCCCCGCGACGGGCTACGCGCCGGTCCGGTCGCTGGCCGCTGGCCGGTACACCTGGTCGGTCACCGCCCGCAACAGCGACGGCAGAGCGCTGGCTGCCCCGTCGACCCGCAGCTTCGTCGTGGACACGACCCTGGTCGCCACCTCGGCGCCCGTGATCGCCCACGACACCGCACGGCCCCAGGTCGGCAGCGTCCTCAGCGTCGCCCCCCTCACCTGGAACCGCCCCGGCGTCCGGGAGTCCTACGTCTGGCTGCGCAACGGGTCCGCGATCCGCGGCGCCACCTCGTCGACCTACACCGCGACCGAGGCCGACTTCGACAAGCAGGTCTCCGTGCGGGTGAAGGGCTCGCTGCCCTCGCACGCCGACACCGAGGTCACCAGCGCACCGGTGCTGATCGGGCCCGGAGCGGCGGTCGTCGCCTCCGCGCCGCCGCAGATCTCGGGCACCGCCCAGGTCGGCCAGCGCCTGACGTCCACGGCCGGGTCGTGGCCGGACCGCACCAAGGTCACCTACGAGTGGCTGCGCAACGGGTCGCCGATCACCGGCGCCACCGCCAGCAGCTACACCCTGCAGGCGGCGGACGCGACGACCCGCGTCTCGGTGCGTGTCACCGGCACGCTGGCGGGACGGGCGCCCGGCACCGCGACGTCCTCGACCGTGAGCGTGGGCAAGGCCAGGTCGACGACCACCGCCACCGTCTCGCCGAAGACGGTCAAGCGCGGCGCCAAGGTGCGCATGACCGTCACCGTGAAGGTGCCCGGCGTCGCCCGGCCCACGGGCAAGCTGATCGTCAAGGTGGGCAAGAAGAAGATCAAGACGGTCAAGCTCAAGGCGGGCAAGAAGGGCAAGGTCACCTTCACCCTGCCGGCCAAGAAGCTCCGGAAGAAGGGCAAGTACCGCCTCGTCGTGCAGTACAAGGGCACGACCAAGATCGGTGGCTCGAAGTCGAAGAAGGTCGTGTTGACGGTCCTCTGACCGTGACCTCCTGACATCCGTGGGGCCCGCTCGCCACCTGGTGGGCGGGCCCTCGGCGTTTCCGCGGCAATCCTGTCGGCGCCCACACCTAGCGTCGTCGTCATGAGCACGGCCGTCGACCACTTCTCCCCCGCACTCCCTCTCGCCTGGGAGGCACAACAGGGGTTCGACGACCTCGGGCGTCCACTCAGCGACATCACCTTCACCGTGGTCGACCTCGAGACCACCGGGGGCTCCCCCGCGCTCGGGTCGATGATCACCGAGGTGGGCGCGGTCAAGGTGCGCGGCGGCGAGGTCCTCGGGGAGTTCCAGACGCTCGTCGACCCGCAGTCGTCCATCCCGGTGGCCATTCAGGCCCTGACCGGGATCACCGACTCGATGGTCGCGGGCCGTCCGGCGATCAGCTCGGTCCTGCCGGCCTTCCTGGAGTTCGCGGCGGGCACGGTGCTGGTGGCGCACAACGCGGCCTTCGACGTCGGGTTCCTCAAGCACTTCGCCAAGGAGCTGGGCCATCCGTGGCCGCGCTTCGAGGTCCTCGACACGGTCAAGCTGGCGCGGCGCCTCGTGCCGCGTGACGAGGCACCGAACTGCAAGCTCGGCACGTTGGCCCAGCTCTTCAACGCGACGACCACCCCCAACCACCGGGCCCTGGCCGACGCCCGGGCGACGGTCGACGTGCTGCATGCCCTGATCGCCCGGGTGGGCGGCCAGGGAGTGCACACGCTCGAGGAGCTGCGGGCGTGGAGCACCAAGGTGAGCCCGGCCCAGCGCCGCAAGCGCCACCTCGCGGACGGACTGCCCTCGTCCCCCGGCGTCTACCTCTTCGTCGACGCCACGGGACGCGTGCTCTACGTCGGCACCTCGAAGGACGTGGCCAGGCGCGTCCGCACCTACTTCACCGCCTCGGAGACCCGCAGTCGGATGGGCGAGATGGTCGCCGTGACCGAGGAGGTCCGGGCGGTGGAGTGCGCCTCGCCGCTCGAGGCCCAGGTGCGCGAGCTGCGCCTCATCGCGCAGCACAAGCCGCCCTACAACCGGCGTTCGAAGTTTCCCGAGAAGGAGTGGTTCCTCAAGCTGACCACCGGACCGTGGCCCCGGCTCTCCGTCGTCCGGTCGGTGCGCGACGACGGGGCGTCCTACCTGGGCCCCCTGTCGTCACGGAAGGTCGCGGACCGGTGTCTGGCGACGCTGCACGATGTCTTTCCCCTGCGCCAGTGCTCGCAGAACCTGCGCCCGGAACCGACCGGGGTGGCCTGTGTGCTCGCCGAGCTCGGCCGCTGTCTCTCCCCCTGCGACGGCTCGGTGGATCGGGCCTCCTACGACGCCGTGGTCGAGCAGGTGCGCAACGTCCTCACCTCCGACCCCGGCCCCGTGGTGGACCGGGCCCGCTCCGTCATGGATGAGTACGCCCGTGCCGAGCGCTTCGAGGAGGCGTCACGCCGCCGTGACTTGCTCGCCACCTTCCTGCGGTCGGTGGCCCGTTCCCAGTCCCTCTCCGCCCTCGCGGCCTGCCGGGAGATCGTCGCGGCACGCCGTGAGGAACGCGGCTGGACCGTGCACGTCGTCCGCCACGGGCGTCTCGTGGCCGCCGGCGTCATCCCGGCGGGCGCCGACGCCCACCGGTTCGTGGACCAACTGGTCGCCGGCGCCGAGACCGTGGTGCCCCCGATCGGACCGGCGGCGTGCGCGAGTGGCGAGGAGAGTGCCCTGGTGCTGCGGTGGCTGGAGACCCCGGGGACGCGCCTGGTCCGCGTCGACGGCACCTGGAGCTCCCCGGCCGCTGGCGCGGGACGCCACCGCGACCTCGTCACCTCCCTCGAGGCCTCCCGCCTCTCGGCGACCGCGTTCGACGAACGGCGTCAGCCTCGGGTCGCTGCCGTGTGAAGCAGTGAGCGGCGAGGGGCCCGAGTCAGTCGAGGCCCAGGGAGAAGGCCGACTCCAGGTCGTGCCGGGAATAGGCGCGGAACGCGATGTGCGTCTCCGTCTCGGTCACCCCGGGCACCTTGTTGAGCCGGTCGGCGACCACCTCCGCGATCTCCTCGTGGCGTCGCACCCGGATCAGGGCGATCAGGTCGATCTGGCCGGTCACCGAGTAGACCTCGCTGACTCCCTCGAGGGCGGCGATCTCCTGCGCCACCTCAGGGATGCGAGCGACCTCGGCGTTCACGAAGACGATGGCGGTGATCATGGGGACACGGTAGCGAACCCGGCCGCCACGGCCCGGCGCCGCGTGGGTCGCCCCGCGGCTCACTCGTCGGCTGCGTACCAGAGCTCGTCGAGCGCGTGGCGCTCCCCGATCGAGAAGTCGTACTGCACGAGCCTCAGGTCCTCCAGCAGCTCCTGCTGGGCCTCGGTCAGGTCGTGCTCCTGGACGCGTTCACCCTCGGGGGTGACGATCCCGTCGTGGCGCACCGTGCCGATCTCCTCCTGGACCCGGGAGAGCAGCACGAACCACGGCGGCAGGTCGGCCCCGAGCTTGCGGAGGGCCAGCGGGAGCGCCGCGGTGGGCGGCACGAGCCCCTGGGGTCCGATCGACCGGCTGGAGGCGGAGTCCCAGACGAAGAAGGGGGTGCGGAAGAGGTTGAGCCCCTCCTCGTCCCTCGTGCCCGGGTCGAAGATCGAGGGGTAGTGGTCACCGAAGTGCACCACGATGGTGCGCTCGTCGGACTCCTCGAGCTCATCGAGGAAGTCACCGAGCGCCCGGTCGGTGAGCTCCAGCCCCCGGGCCCACTGGCCCACGGTCGCGGCCCGGTCGGGGTCGTCACCGCTGACCTCGACCGGGTTGCGGTAGAGGTTGGTGAACGGGAGGTGGTTCTGCATCGTGACGAGGTGGACGAGCATCGGATCGTCACTCTCCGTCAGGTGGCGGGTCACCTCGGCGTAGGCGGTGGCGTCGGAGACGTATCCGCGGCGCGTCAGGCGTTCGGGGTCCTCGATGTCGTCGACGGTGCGGAACGCCTCGAAGCCGAAGATGTCGTAGACCTGCGGGCGCCGGTACATGTCGCTGCGGAAGGGGTGGACGGCGACGGCGCGGTGTCCCAGCGAGCGCAACCAAGCTGCCGCGTTGGGATAGTCGGAGTGCCGGGTCACGAACTGCTGGTAGGGCGCGTGGATCTGGCCACGGAAGAGACCCAGCGCCTGCCCGGTCAGCACCTGGAACTCCATGGCGGAGGTCCCGCTCCCGAAGAACTGCGCCATCATGTGCCCGCCGTCGCGCTCCATGAGGCTGCGTACGGTCGGCAGCACGTCGCGCTGCACGGTCACGTCCTCGATGAGGCTGGGGTCACCCATCGTCTCGCTCAGCACCACCACCACGTTGGTGTCGGCCAGGACCTCGGGGTCCGCCTCCGCGTTGACCCGCTCCGCCTCTGCGCGCCACCGCGCGGCGAGCTCCGCCATCGCCTCCTCGCTGTAGCCCGCGGGCTGCGCCATCGGGGAGACGGGAAGGTTGTAGAGCAGACCGCCGACGAAGCCGTTGGCGCGATAGTTGTCGGCCTGCGACCAGCTCCGCCACAGCGCCCCGCTCTGCTTGTAGCCCTCCCGCAGCGGGTTGAAGGGTTCGTTGAAGCCGGAGGCGACGAGCGCGAACGCCAGGAAGCCGACGACCCACGTGCCTCGGAAGGCCCACCACCAGCGACGGTGGGGATGCTCACGGGAGATCCCGGGTCGGTGCCTGCCGACGCGTCGCAGCAGCAGCCACAGGGCGCCCGCGAGGAGCGCCAGCCCCGCGACGGCGGCGAGCACCGCCCGAAGCCCCACCATCTCCACCATGAAGATCGGGTCGCGCAGGAACTCGACGTCGCTGAGGAAGAGGGGGACGTCGAGCAGCGCCATGCGGGTGGCGTTGAGGACCGCCAGGGCCGTGCTCACCGTGAGCGCTCCGACCACGACGACGCGCAGCCGACCCGCCAGGCCGTACAGCGCCAACAGCAGGAGCCACACCACGCCCAGGCCGATCAGCCCCGGGCCGCGCGTGAGCGGCTGGGGCTCCTCCAGCCGCAGCGAGACGGCCAGCAGCGCGTCACAGACCACCGCGCACGCCAGGGTGGCCGCCAGCACCCACGCCGCGTGGCGCCACACGCTCGGGTGGAGCGTCCCCTCGTCCTTCTGCACCGGTGAAGCGTAGGCCGCGACACCTCGACGCGGCAGGCAGACGTGCGGGAGACGCCTGTGCGTGTGGCGGACTGCATACACTCCGCCCATGGACTGGGTCAGCGACCACTGGCTCGACGCCGTCGGGTGGGGCGGCAGTGTCCTGCTCGTCTACTCGCTGCTCCAGTCACGGGTGCTGAGGCTGCGGTGGCTCAATCTGGCTGCCTGCGTGCTGCTGGTCGTCTTCAACGCCGCCATCCAGGTGTGGCCGATGGTGGCCATGAACGTGGCGTTGAGCCTCATCAACCTCTGGTACATCGTCCGCCTGACCCGGCAGCGCCACGACGAGTCTGCGTTCACGGTGATCGAGGTCGGCCCGGGCGATGCCTACCTCGCCCACGTCCTGCAGGTCCACGGCGGGGACATCGCCCGCTTCCAGTCCGACTTCGACGCCTCCACGCTCGTCGGCAGCCGTTGTTTCCTCGTGCAGCACGGCGACGAGACCGCCGGCGTCGTGGTCCTCCGGGTGGTCGGTGACGAGGCGCGGGTCGTGCTCGACCACGTGACGCCACGGTTCCGGGACTTCTCACCCGGGGAGTTCGTGTGGCGCCGCAGCGGACTGCTGCGCAGCGCGGGAGTCTCCCGGGTCGTCACCCACCCCGGAACGCTCGACCCCTACTACGACCACGTCGGCTTCCGACGAGAAGGCGACGCGTACGTCCTGGAGCTGTGAGCCGGGTCAGGCAGTTGCCGTGATCCACCGCTCGAGCAGCGTCGCGGCCGAACCGTCGTCGAGCACTGCGCGCGCCCGCGCGATGCCGCGGGACAGACGTTCCTCGACCGTGCCCTCGGAGGCGGCGGCGTAGACCGCCAACGCGGCGCCGGCGTTGAGCACGACCGCGTCGCGGACGGCGCCGGGTCGGCCGGCGACGAGGTCGCGTACGACCTGGGCGTTGTGGGCGGGACTCCCACCGCGCAACGCCTCGGCGTCCGAGAGCTCGATGCCGTGGTCGGTGGGGTCGACCCGGTGGACGGAGACGACACCGCCGTCGACCGCCCACAGCGTCGAGGTGGTCGTGGTCGTGAGCTCGTCGAGGCCGTCGTCACCCCGGAAGACCCAGGCATCCACGCCGCGGCGGGCGAAGACCTCCGCCATGATCGGCGCCATCCGGGCGTCCGCGCACCCGATCGCCTGGGCGGCGGGTCGCGCGGGGTTGGAGAGGGGACCGAGGAAGTTGAAGGTGGTCGCCACACCCAGCTCGCGACGAGGCACGGCCGCGTGCCGCATCGCGGGGTGGAAGGCGGCGGCGAAGCAGAAGGTGATGCCGACCTCGTCGGCGATGCCGGCGACCCGGTCGACGGGCAGGTCCAGCCGGATGCCCAGCGCCTCCAGCACGTCGGCCGACCCGCACTCGGACGATGCCGAGCGGCTGCCGTGCTTCACGACCTTGGCCCCGGCCGCGGCCGCGACGATCGCCGACATGGTCGAGATGTTCACCGACATGGAGCGGTCGCCCCCGGTGCCGACGATGTCGAGCAGGCGCCCCGGCACGTCGATCGGGTTGCCGGCCGCCAGCATGGCGTCGGAGAGGCCCTGGACCTCGTCGACGCTCTCACCCTTGGCGCGCAGCGCCACGGCGAACCCGGCGATCTGGGCCGGGGTGGCGCTGCCCTCGAGCACCTCGTTCATCGCCCAGGAGGCCTGGGCACGACTCAGGTCGGTCCCACCCATCAGTGCGGTGAGGACCTCGGGCCAGGTCGAGCCCACGGCTCAGGCGGACGCGGGGACGCGGGGCGCCAGCAGGGCGGCCACGGTCTCGGCCAGCTGGATCGGGTCGATCGGGTGCGGCACCGCCGCCTCCGCCCGCGACCACGTGGCGAGCCAGGCGTCCTGCGGGCGGCCGGTCAGCACGAGCACCGGCGGGCACTCGTGGATCTCGTCCTTGAGCTGCTTGGCGATGCCCATGCCACCGGACGGCACCGCCTCACCGTCGAGGATGGCCAGGCTGATGCCACCGGCCTCCATGTTCTGGATGACGACGGGCTGGGTGGCGACCTCCACGTACTCCACCTCGGGGAGCTCGGGGTGCGGTCGCCGGCCGAGGGCGAGGATGACCTGCTGCCGGGTGTCGATGTCGTCGGAGTAGACGAGGACCTTCAGCGAGGAGGGCTTCGGGGCGGTCTGGTCAGTCACGCTCGCGACTCTACCGCCCGCCCCGCGCCGAGGGCATCCGGGCGGCACGGACGAGACGAACGCACCGGGCCCGGCGAGGCGATCGGGGGCCCCGCGACACCCCGAACGCCCAAAGTACGGGGGTGGGGGTGCCCTGTGGTCCGGGTGAGTCCATAATGTCTCTCGTGGCGACAGCAACGACGGCTATTCCGGCATCCCGACTTCACGGGCATCACGACCGACCCTCGATGGTCAGCGTGGGCACGATCGTCTGGCTCTCCAGCGAGTTGATGTTCTTCGCGGCTCTGTTCGCGGCGTACTTCACGATCCGCGCGGTGAGCCCCGAGCTCTGGGCCCAGGAGACCGCACTCCTCAACGTGCCGTTCGCGGCCGGCAACACGAGCATCCTCGTGCTGTCGTCCGTGGCCTGCCAGATGGGTGTCTTCGCGGCTGAGCGTGGTCAGGTGGGCCGCACCGGCTCCCTGCTCAACGTCAAGCTGTGGGGACTGCGTGAGTGGTTCATCCTGACCTACGTCATGGGCGCGATCTTCGTCGCGGGACAGGCGCTCGAGTACGTCGAGCTCGTGCACCACGGCGTGACGCTGCAGGACTCGGCCTACGGGTCGGTCTTCTACCTGACCACCGGGTTCCACGGGATCCACGTCATCGGTGGACTCGTCGCGTTCCTCTTCGTGCTCGGACGCACCTACATGGCGCGCCGCTTCACGCACGAGCAGGCCGTCAGCGCCATCGTCGTGTCCTACTACTGGCACTTCGTCGACGTCGTGTGGATCGCGCTGTTCGCAGCGATCTACCTCATCCAGTGAGTCCCGTTCCGGATCTGAAGAGGATTGAGACAATTGCGTTTCCTGAACCGCACCGCTGGTCGGCTCTCCCGGCATCGCCGGGGTCCGCTCGCGGGACTTTCCGTACTCCTGGTCGGTCTGCTCATGACCGGCGGTGCGTACGCGTTCTTCTCCCCTGCCACGGCGCAGGACGCCAAGACCGACGCTGAGCTGATCGAGCAGGGCCGCGAGCTCTTCCTCGTCGGATGCTCGTCGTGCCACGGCGTCAACGGAGAGGGCATCAACGCCAAGCGTGAGGGCTACCAGTACGGTCCCTCCCTCGTGGGCGTGGGTGCCGCCGCCGTCGACTTCCAGGTCGACACCGGCCGCATGCCGATGGCACAGCCCGGCCAGCAGGCTCCCCGCAAGGAGTCGGTCTACAACGACGACGAGATCGCGGCCATGGCGGCCTTCGTCGCCTCCCTGGGCCCCGGCCCGGCGGTCCCCTCCGAGGCCGACTACAGCATCGACGGCATGAGCGAGGCGGAGCGCGAGGCCGCCATCGTCCGCGGTGGCCAGATCTTCCTGACGAACTGCACCGCCTGCCACAACTTCAACGGCCAGGGCGGCGCCATGCCCGAGGGTGGCTACGCCCCCTCGCTCAAGGGCGTCGAGGAGAAGCACATCTACCAGGCCATGCTGACCGGCCCCCAGTCGATGGACAACTTCTCCGACGGCAACCTGTCACCCGAGCAGAAGCGTGACGTCATCGCCTACCTCAAGTCGATCGAGGAGCAGCCGGAGTACGGCGGCTTCACCCTCGGCGGCCTCGGTCCCGTCTCCGAGGGCATGTTCGCCTGGCTGCTGGGCATCGGCGGCATGGTCGGCTTCGCCGTGTGGATCGCGGCCCACTCGACCCGCTCCAAGAAGGACAAGGTGGAAGCGTGAGCAACGACAACCAGACCACCGAGGTCGCACACGTCGACCCGGTGGCCGACCCGGGCCTCCCGGCCCACGCCTGGCGTCCCACCGACGTCGACCCGAAGGCCGAGAAGCGCGCCGAGCGCCAGGTCGCCGCCTTCTTCATCGCCTCCATCGTGATGGCCGTCCTCTTCTGCGTCTCCTACTTCGTGTTCGAGATCGGCGAGGACTGGGACACCATCGGCGGCATGGGTGCCTCCACCGTGGCACTCGGTGTCACCCTCGGCCTCGCGCTGATGTTCATCGGCATCGGGATCATCCAGTGGGCCCGCAAGCTCATGGCCGACCACGAGCTCGTCGAGTACCGCCACTCCGCCTCCTCCAGCGACGAGGACCGCGCCGACGCGGTCGCCGCGCTGCAGCAGGGCATCGAGGAGTCCGGCATCGGCCGTCGCCCCCTGGTCCGCAACACGCTGCTCGGTGCCGTCGGCGCCCTGGGGCTGCCGGCCGTCGTGCTCCTGCGCGACCTCGGCCCGCTGCCCAAGGACGTGGTCGACCCCGAGAACGGCAAGGGCCTGGAGCACACCCTGTGGAAGAAGGGTGAGCGCATCGTCCGCGACGTCATCGGCACCCCGATCCTCGCCTCGGAGCTCGAGGTGGGCGACCTGGTCAACTGCCAGCCGGAGATCCTGCTCGCCACCGACGAGAACGGCAACCACGTCCTCCACGGTGTCGACGTGCAGGTCGGCAAGTCCAAGGCCTCGCTGATCCTGCTGCGCATGGAGCCCGACGACATCACCCACGGCAAGGGCCGCGAGAACTGGACGGTCGACGGCATCGTCGCCTACTCCAAGATCTGCACCCACGTCGGTTGCCCGATCTCCCTCAACGAGCGGACGACGCACCACCTGCTGTGCCCCTGCCACCAGTCGACCTTCGACCTGGCCGACAGCGGTCGCGTGGTCTTCGGTCCGGCTGCCCGTGCCCTCCCCCAGTTGCCGATCGCGGTCGACTCGGAGGGCTACCTCGTCGCCCAGAGCGACTTCACCGAACCCGTCGGTCCGAGCTACTGGGAGCGTGACTCGAAGTGAGCGTCGACACCACCAAGGTGGCGAAGAGCAACGCCACGACGGCCGCCACGCCGGCCAAGCCCTCGAAGCTGGGGGGCGCGGCCACGTGGGCCGACGAGCGCCTCGGCCTCGGCGGCGTCGTGAAGAAGAACATCCGCAAGGTGTTCCCCGACCACTGGTCCTTCATGCTGGGCGAGATCGCCCTGTGGAGCTTCGTGGTCCTTCTGATCACCGGCGTCTTCCTGACCCTCTGGTTCACCCCGAGCATGGCGGAGCAGCAGTACCAGGGCTCCTACGACCAGCTGCGCGGCATCTACATGACCGAGGCGATGATCTCGGCGCTCGACATCTCGTTCGACGTGCGCGGTGGCCTGCTGATGCGCCAGATGCACCACTGGGCCGCGATGCTCTTCATCGCGTCGATGATGGTGCACCTCATGCGCGTCTACTTCACCGGCGCCTTCCGCAAGCCGCGCGAGATCAACTGGGTCATCGGCATGCTGCTGTTGCTGCTCGGCACGATCGAGGGCTTCACCGGTTACTCCCTGCCTGACGACCTGCTCTCCGGCACCGGCGTCCGGGCGGCCGACGGCTTCATGAAGGCCGCGCCCGTCGTGGGCACGTACATGTCGTTCTTCCTCTTCGGAGGCGAGTTCCCCGGCGACATGATCATCCCGCGCCTCTACATCGTCCACGTGCTGCTCATCCCGGGCCTGCTCCTGGCGCTCATCGCGGCGCACATGATGCTGCTCGTCTACCACAAGCACACCCAGTGGCCTGGCCCCGGCCGCACCGAGGGCAACGTCGTGGGCTACCCGATGCTCCCCGTCTACATGGCGAAGGCCGGCGGCTTCTTCTTCATCGTCTTCGGTGCCACCGCCCTGATGGGTGGTCTGATGACCATCAACCCGGTCTGGAAGTACGGTCCGTACGACCCGTCGAAGGTGACTGCTGGCTCCCAGCCCGACTGGTACATGGGTTGGCCCGACGGCGCGCTGCGCATCATCCCCGGCTGGGAGTCCCACTTCTGGGGGGTCACCCTGTCGTGGAACATCCTGCTGCCGATCCTCATCCTGCCGATCGTCTTCTGGCTGCTCGTCATGATGATGCCCTTCATCGAGGCCTGGATCACCGGTGACAAGCGCGAGCACCACCTGCTCGAGCGTCCGCGCAACGCCCCGACCCGCACGGCCCTGATGGTCTCGTTCATGACCTTCTACGGCCTCATGTGGGCCGCGGGCGGCAACGACCTGATCGCCATCAGGTTCGACATGAGCATCAACGCGATCACCTACTTCATGCGGGTGGCCGTGTTCGTCGGACCGGTGATCGCCTTCATCATCACGCGCCGCTGGTGCATCTCGTTGCAGCGTCACGACAACGAGCGTCTGCTGCACGGCTACGAGACCGGCGTCGTCAGCCGCTCCCCCGAGGGTGGCTACTCCGAGCTCCACCTGCCGTGGTCGGAGGAGAAGCAGTTCACGCTCACCTCCCGCGACCGCGACGAGGTGTACGCCCTGGAGTCCGACGTGGACGCGAACGGCGTGCCGGCTCCCGGCACGCGGGCCAACCGCCTGCGCGCCAAGCTGTCGAAGTGGTGGTACGGACCCGCGGTCCAGAAGCCCACTGCTGAGGACTTCGCCCACGCCCACCACCACGGAGACCACGAGGTCGAGGGCGGTGAGCAGGGCAAGGAGCTCCACTGATCCGCACCTCCCGGTGACCTCGTCACCGAGAGAACCATGAGAAGGTCCGGTCCCCCAACGGGGGCCGGACCTTCTTGGCGTCCTGTCGGGGAACATCGGACCCTCACGAGTAGTTGTGTCGTCAACCGCTTGAGGAGACACGATGACCTACTTCCCGCTGCACCCCAGGACCCCCTACGAGAAGTGGCGCTGGGCCGAGCAGCTCTTCGAGGCCCGCGACCACCTCAAGGCCGCGGAGGTCCTCGAGGACCTGCTCCAGGACCCCGAGGTCCCGGTCGGCGACCTTCCCCAGGTCCGCGAGCTGCTGGCGCGGGCGTACTTCCACTCAGCTCGCCTCGATCGTGCTGCGGACGCGGCCCGCGAGGCGCTGCGGCACGAGCCGGGCAACACCTACCTCGTGCTCCTGCTGGGTCGTAGCCTCGAGCGTGCCGGACGACAGGCCGAGGCCGAGCCCCACCTGCGCATGGCCGCAGCTGCCGGACTCATCTGATCTCCCACCCCGCCACTCCCCTGCCCTGAGAAGGACTCATGGAACTCGAACTCGGTCTCGACACCTTCGGCGACGTCACCGTCGACCGCGAGGGCGCACCACTCCCCCACCACCAAGTGATTCGCGACGTCCTGGCGCAAGCGGTACTGGCCGACCAGGTCGGTGTCGACGTCTTCAACGTCGGCGAGCACCACCGTGACGACTACGCCGTCACGGCGCCCGACATCGTGCTGGCCGCCGCAGCAGGGCGTACAGAGCGGATCAAGCTGGGCACCGCCGTCACCGTGCTCAGCTCCGACGACCCCATTCGCGTCTACGAGCGCTTCGCCACCCTGGACGCCCTGGCCGACGGCCGGGCCGAGGTCACGCTGGGGCGAGGGTCGTTCACCGAGTCCTTCCCGCTCTTCGGCTTGGACCTGCAGGACTACGAGGTGCTCTTCGAGGAGAAGCTGCAGCTCTTCGCGGCCCTGAGGTCGGAAGGACCGGTCTCGTTCAACGGCACCACGCGTCGCCCCCTGGCCCCCACGGAGGTGTACCCGAAGACCGCTGCCGGGTCACTGCCCGCCTGGGTGGGGGTCGGCGGCTCGCCCGAGAGCGTCGTCCGCGCCGCTCGACACGGCTTCTCGCTGATGCTCGCCGTCATCGGCGGCGAGCCCGCGAGGTTCGCGCCTTACGCCGACCTCTACCGCCGGGCGCTGGAGGAGCTGGGACAGCCTCAGCTGCCTGTCGGCGTGCACGCCCCGGGCTTCGTCGCTGCGACGGATGAGGAAGCCCAAGAGCTGCTCTTCCCCCACTTCAAGGCCAACCGGGACCGCATCGGAGCTGAGCGGGGCTGGCCGCCGGCCACCAGGCTCCAGTTCGACCAGGAGGTGCGCCACGGAGCGCTCTTCGTGGGTTCACCCGACACGGTGGCAGCCAAGATCGCCTCCACCGTGCGGGGGCTCGGCCTGCAGCGGTTCGACCTCAAGTACAGCAACGGCCCCGTGCCCCACGAGCACCTGATGGAGTGCGTACGCCTCTACGGCGAGGAAGTCATGCCGCGGGTCAGGCACCTGCTCGCCGAGTGAGAGCAGGTCCCTCGGACCACGGGACACCGGAAATGCAGAACGGGCGGGAGAGCAGTTGCTCTCCCGCCCGTTCGTCACTGATGCACGGCCCTCAGTGGGCGTGCTCCCCGCGGTAGTACTCGAACACCATTCCGGCCAGCGCCACCATGCCGAGACCCAGGGCGATGACGAAGAGCCACCAGGCCCCCAGAGCGATGCCGTAGACACCGAGGCTGAGGGGCAGGGCGTTCCACAGGGGCCACCACGAGTAGGGCGGGAAGAAGCCGTACTCGCCGGCACCCTCCGCGATCTCGGCGTCCTTGCGGTCCTCGAGACGCGCGTCCATGCGGTTGGCGTGGAAGCCGAGGTAGCCGGCGACCATGAGCGCCAGGAAGGCGGACATCGTCAGGGCCGAGGTGCCGGTCCAGTCCTTCGCGATCACCCAGTAGGCCGGGGTGACCAGCGCGAAGAAGATTCCGCAGATCGCGAAGATCCATGCTTCGACCTTCATCGGCCCTTCTCCTTCTTGGTGGTCTCAGTCGTCTGGGCGACCGATTCGTCGTCGTTGGCCGCGAGCTCCGGGTGGTGGAGGTCGAAGGCCGGGGACTCCGAACGGATGCGCGGCAGCGCGTGGAAGTTCTGGCGCGGCGGCGGCGACGTGGTCGCCCACTCCAGCGAACGGCCCCAGCCCCACGGGTCGTCGGTCATGACCTGCTCCGACTTGTGGGTCTTGTAGACGTTCCAGAGGAACGGGAGGGTCGAGAGGGCGGTGAGGAACGCGCCCACGGTCGACACCTGGTTGAGGACGGTGAAGCCGTCGTCGGGCAGGTAGTCGGCGTAGCGACGGGGCATGCCCTCGACACCCAGCCAGTGCTGCACCAGGAAGGTGGTGTGGAAGCCGACGAAGAGCAGCCAGAAGTGGATCTTGCCCAAGCGCTCGTCGAGCATCTTGCCGGTGAACTTCGGCCACCAGAAGTGGAACCCGGCGAACATCGCGAAGACGACGGTGCCGAAGACCACGTAGTGGAAGTGGGCGACCACGAAGTAGGAGTCAGAGACCTGGAAGTCCAGCGGGGGGCTGGCCAGGATGACGCCCGTCAGACCACCGAAGAGGAAGGTGGTCAGGAAGCCCATGGTCCACAGCATCGGGGTGTCCATGGAGACGGAACCGCCCCACATGGTGCCGATCCAGTTGAAGAACTTCACTCCGGTCGGCACCGCGATGAGGAACGTCATGCCCGAGAAGAACGGCAGGCTGACCGCGCCGGTGACGAACATGTGGTGGGCCCACACCGCGATCGAGAGGATCGCGATGGCCAGCGTCGCGCCGACCAGACCCACGTAGCCGAAGATCGGCTTGCGGGAGAAGACCGGCAGGATCTCCGACACGATGCCGAAGAACGGCAGGGCGATGATGTAGACCTCGGGGTGGCCGAAGAACCAGAACAGGTGCTGCCACAGGATCGGACCGCCGTGCGACGGGTCGAAGATGTGGGAGCCGAGCAGTCGGTCGGCCTCGAGCGAGAGCAGCGCGCCGGCCAGGATCGGGAAGGCCAGGAGCACCAGGATCGAGGTGATCAGGGTGTTCCAGGTGAAGATCGACATCCGGAACATCGTCATGCCGGGAGCGCGCAGGCAGATGATCGTGGTGATGAAGTTGACCGCACCGAGGATGGTGCCCAGACCAGCCATGTAGAGGCCCATGATCCAGAGGTCGCCACCCACGCCCGGGGAACGCACCGCGTTGGAGAGCGGCGTGTAGGCGAACCAACCGAAGTCGGCGGCACCGGAGGGCGTCAGGAAGCCCGAGGCAGCGATGAGCCCACCGAACAGGTAGAGCCAGTAGCTGAACATGTTCAGTCGCGGGAACGCGACGTCGGGCGCACCGATCTGGATCGGCATGACCAGGTTCGCGAAGGCGAAGAAGAGCGGCGTCGCGAAGAGCAGCAGCATGATCGTGCCGTGCATCGTGAACATCTGGTTGTACAGCTCGTCGTTGATGACCTGCTGGCCCGGGAACGCGAGCTCCGTGCGGATCAGCATGGCCATCAGGCCGCCGAGCATGAACCAGATGAACGCCGTGACGGTGTACATCTTGCCGATGAGCTTGTGGTCCGTGGTCGTGAGCAGGCGGACGACCTGCTCGCCGATGGACTTGGCTCCCGGGTCAGCGGTGACGGTCACTGGTCGTCTCCTTCGGTCTCGAGGCCCGGCTGCGTGTTGACGTCGGAGCCACCCAGGACGGGGGCCTGCGCAACGTTGTCCGGGTTCTCCTGGAGCTCGTCGAGGTACGCGTCGTACTCGGCCGCCGTGACGACCTCGACGTCGAAGAGCATGCGCGAGTGGTAGACGCCGCAGAGCTCGAAGCACTTGCCGCGGAACTCACCCGTGACGGTCGGGGTGGCCTGGAAGGTGTTGACCCGGCCCGGGATGACGTCGAGCTTCATGAGGAACGAGTCGATCATGAAGGAGTGGATGACGTCGGGCGAGTGCAGCCTGAACTCCACGAGCTGGTCGACCGGCAGCACCAGCTTCGGGCGGTCGGCGGTGGTGCCGACGACGTACGGCGTGGTCCCGCCCTCGCCCTGGTCGGTGTAGTTGAAGGTCCACGACCACTGCTGACCCACCACGTCGATGGTGATGTCGGGGTCGTCGACCTTCTCGGTCACCGCGTTCTGCGTGTTGACCGTGTGGAAGAAGAACACGATCACCATGAGGATCGGCGCGACCGTGTAGAAGATCTCCAGCGGCAGGTTGTAGCGAGTCTGCACCGGGACGAGGTTCGTACTGGTGCGGCGGAAGCGCCACGCGGCGTAGAACATCAGTCCCCAGGTCAGGACGCCCACGGCCATCGCCGCGACCCAGGACCACTTCCAGAGCTCGAAGATTTCGGGAGCCCGGTCCGATGCCGGCGAAGGCATGGCGAGTCTTCCGATCTGATCTTTGTCCTCAGCAGAACACGCACCGAGTGCGAGCACGCTGAGACCCAGCACAGCGCCTTGCACACTCCTCTTCAGGGGTGCCGCTGCGCGCGAGGGGAGTTGCAGACCCACGAACGAGCCTCTCTCTCTTGGGCAGTCACGTATAGGCGCAACACTATCCGAATCCGCCCGGGCGGTGGAGGCAGGGTCACTCCGCGTGGCCAGCGGCTAGGTTCGACGTCGTGAGTACGCCCGATCCCACTCCCCGTCGCCCCCTCGACGCGGCCTCCTCGGAACCCCTCCATCCCCGCGCACGCGAGGTCCTGGCGGCGGCGCTCGACCAGGGCTGGGCCGATCCCCGACGCCTGCACCACGAGGCCCGTCGGGCCCGGATGCTGCTCGACAACGCCCGGGAGGCGGCGGCGGAGGCGCTCGACGTGCGTGCCGACGAGGTCACCTTCACCACCTCGGGCACCGACGCGGTCCACCGCGGGCTGCTCGGCCTCCACGCCGTGAGGCGGCGCACCTCCCCCGCGGTCGCGCACTCCGCGGTGGAGCACTCCTCCGTCGTGCACGCCGCCCGCTGGACCGGCGACCCCCTCGTGGAGGTGCCGGTGACACCGACGGGTGAGGTGCTGGCGACCGCCGTCGCCGAGGCACTCGCCTCGGCGCCCGCCCCGGCGGGCGTGCTGGCTGTGCAGTCGGCCAACCACGAGGTCGGCACGGTCCACGACGTCGCTGCTGCGGCGGAGGTCGCCGGCGACGTGCCGCTCTTCGTCGACGCCTGCGCAAGCCTGGGCCGACTCCCCCTGCCCCGGGGATGGGCCGCGGCGGCCGGATCGTCACACAAGTGGGGTGGACCGGCCGGCGTCGGCCTCCTTCTCGTGCGCAAGGGCGCCCGGTGGCGCAACCCGTTCCCGGGCGACGACCGGGCCGACGAGCGCGCGTGCGGCTTCGAGAACGTACCCGCGGCGCTCGCGGCTGCCGCGGCCCTGCAGGCCATGGTGCAGGAGCGGCAGGAGACCGCCGCACGGCAGCACGCCCTGGTCGACCGCATCCGAGAGGCGGCTGCTGCTTTGCCCGACGTGGAGGTGGTGGGCGACCCGGTGCGGCGCCTGCCCCACCTCGTGACCTTCTCCTGCCTCTACCTGGACGGCGAGTCGTTGGTCACCGAGCTCGACCGCCGGGGGTTCGGCGTCGCGAGCGGGTCGGCCTGCACCAGCTCGACGCTCACGCCGTCGCACGTGCTGGCCGCGATGGGGGCGCTGACGCACGGCAACCTGCGGGTCTCCCTGCACCAGGGCACCACGGAGGCCGACGTCGAGGCCTTCCTCGAAGCCCTGCCGGAGGTCGTCGACGAGCTGCGGGGACGGATCACGTGGTGAGCCCGGATGCCGATGGGGGCACCCTGCCCACGGCCCGGCTCGAGCTCGACTGCCGGCAGATGCTGTGCCCGATGCCCGTGATCGAGCTGGCCCGTCACGTCGACGACGTGGCCGTGGGTGACGTGGTGGCCGTGGTCACCCTCGACGTCGCGGCCAGGACCGACGTGCCGGCCTGGTGCAGGATGCGCGGGCACCAGTACGTCGGTGAGGACGCGGCGCACGACGGCGCCCCGCGCCACCTCGTGCGCCGCCTGACGTGAGTCGACAACGCCCGAGCACGACGGCGTACGTGCTCATCCGCGGTCCCCTCAGTGCAGGGTGTGCAGGTGCGGAGCGATCGCGGCCGCGGTCTCGGCCCCGTAGGCCTCCTCGCAGCGCACCAGGAACTTGTCCCGGCTGAGCGTGTACTCCTGCGTGCCGACCTTCTCGACGACGTGGGCGGCCAGCAGGCAGCCGAGCTCCGCCGCGAGCCGGTGGTCCAGGCCCCAGGCCAGCGCGGCCAGGAAACCGGCCCGGAAGGCGTCGCCGACACCGGTCGGCTCGATGGCCACGACCTCGGAGAGCGCGGGGACCGTGATGGTCTCGGCACCGTTGCCCAGGATCTTGACCCCGGCGGCACCGAGCGTGACGACCCAGGTGCCGACGCGGTCGAGCACCTCCTGCTCGCTCCATCCGGTCTTCTGGGTGATCAGCGAGGCCTCGTACTCGTTCGAGAAAAGGATGTGGGCGCCGTCGACGAGCTGGCGGATCAGGTCGCCGTCGCCGAAGGCCAGCTGCTGCGACGGGTCGGCCACGAAGCGGTAGCCGCGCTGGCGGCACTCGTCGGTGTGGCGCAGCATCCCCTCCGGGTCGTCAGGGCCGATCAGGACGTAGTCGGGGGCTCCGACGCGGTCGGCGATCGGCTTCAGCTCGATCTCGCGGGACTCGCTCATCGCCCCGGGGTAGAAGGACGCGATCTGGGCCATGGAGGTGTCGCTGGTGCAGACGAAGCGCGCGGTGTGGCGGGTCTCGGAGACGTGCACGGAGTCGCAGTCGACGTTGTGGCGCTCGAGCCAGGCCCGGTAGTCGGCGAAGTCCTCGCCCACCGCGCCGACGAGCACCGGGTTGAGGCCGAGGCTGCCCAGACCGAAGCAGATGTTGGCCGCGCAGCCACCGCGGCGCACCTCCAGGTCGTCGACCAGGAACGAGACCGAGAGCTTGTCCAGCTGGTCCACCACCAGGGAGTCGGCGAACCGGCCTCCGAAGGACATCAGGTGGTCGGTGGCGATGGAGCCTGCGATGAGCAACGACATGCTTCCGCACACTACCGCTCAGTACTGGTTTCAGTACCAATCGGTAACGCCTAGCGTCGTGGTCATGACCTACAGCGCTCCGAGCTCACACCTGACCCACGACGAGTTGCCGACCACCCACGAGATGGCCGCAGACTGCCGTGAGGTCGTGTCCTCCCTCCGCTTGGACCGCGCGGTCAGGGCAGCAGTCCGACAGGCGCCGAGCATCCACTTCGAGGACTACCCCCGCGACGTGGTGAAGCAGGAGATCAAGGTGAGCGCGGCAGCCACCCGGATCGCCAACTCTCTGCACCTGCACCTGGACTGACGCCACTCCGCGTCCCTCCCTGGACGCACACGCGAAGAAGCCCCCACCTGCTCGGTGGGGGCTTCTTCCGTGCTCGGGGCCGGGCGGCTCAGTGAGACGAGTCGCCGCAGCAGCAACGGCTCAGTGGAACGAGTCGCCGCAGGCGCAGGAGCCGGTCGCGTTGGGGTTGTCGATCGTGAAGCCCTGCTTCTCGATCGAGTCGACGAAGTCGATCATCGCGCCGTTGAGGTAGGGCACGCTCATCCGGTCGACCACGACGCTGACGCCGTCGAAGTCGGTGACGACGTCACCGTCGAGGGTGCGCTCGTCGAAGAACAGCTGGTAGCGCAGGCCCGAGCAGCCACCGGGCTGCACGGAGATGCGCAGGGAGAGGTCGTCGCGCCCCTCCTGCTCCAGGAGGCTCTTCACCTTGGCGGCCGCGACCGAGCTCAGGTTGATCTGGTCGGTGCGGCGCTCTTCGGTGGTCTCGACCTGCTCGGTCATGTGAACTCCCATGCAGTGGTTCGTGGTTGTTACCGACGTCAATCGTCTCACAGATGCGGTTATTCCCCCACCGTCCAGCTGCGCGCGACGCGTTCGGCCAGCTCGGCCAGCGCGACGGCAGGTTCGGCGAAGGCCCGTTCCTCACCGACGGCGTCCACGAGGGCGTAGGCGCCGTCCATGCCCAGGGCCCGCATCTCGCGGGAGCCGACGAGCACCTGTCCGGCCAGAGTGATGCAGGGCCTCAGCGCCTCGACCGCCACCTGGGCCACCCCGTAGGGCACCTTGCCCGACCGGCTGGAGAAGTCGAAGGCACCCTCCCCCGTCACCACCAGGTCGGCGGCCCGGACCCGGTCGGCGAGACCGACGGCCTCCGCCACCACGTCGAGACCCGGTCGTCTGGTCGCGCCGAGCAGCAGGGCCGCGAACCCCACTCCCCCCGCCGCACCGGCGCCCGGCTCCAACGACGTACGCCGGTCGCACGCGTGGGCGTACGCCTCCAGCAGGCCGTCGACCTCCACGACGTCAGGTTCGGTGAGCCCCTTCTGCGGGCCGTAGGTCTTGGCGGCCCCGAAGAGGCCGGTCAGCGGGTTGTCGACGTCGCTGGCCAGGACCAGCTCCACCCCGTCCAGCGCGGCACGCGCCGGGGCGACGTCGACCTGGCTGACGCCCGCCAGGCCGTCCGGGCCGGCATCGAGGGGCACGTCGGCGGTGGCGCCGAGGGCGGCCAGCAGACCCGCGCCCCCGTCGGTGGTGCCGGACCCTCCAGCACCCAGCACCACGCGGCGTACACCCTGGGCCAGCGCCGCGCGCACCAGCTCACCCACCCCGAACGAGCCGGCACGACGCGGCTCCTGCCCGCCGGTCAGGTGGAGGCCGCAGGCCTGCGCGGACTCGACGTAGGCGGTCTCCCCCACGACCAGCACCCGTCCCGGCACCTCGCCGCCGTGCGGGCCGCGGACCCAGACCTCGACGATCGTGCCGCCGGTGGAGGCATGCAGCACGTCGACGAATCCGGGCCCGCCGTCAGCCATCGGCGCGAGGTCGACCTCCACGTCGGGGGCACGCCGCCGCCACCCCTCCGCGATGGCCTCGGCGGCCTGGACGGCGGTGAGGGTGCCGGCGAACTTGTCGGGGGCGATCAGGACGCGCATGCCCCCCATCCTGCCGCGCGGCCCACCAGGGCCGGCAGGAGCCCGGCGACACCACCACGCGTCGCTAGGGTGCCGACATGGATACCCGAGCCCCGGCGCCCCTCCTGCCCGACGGGATCGTGGTGCGCCCCATGCGACCCGACGACCTCGACGACGCCGAACGGCTCTCCGACCTGGCCTTCTCGCGCATCGATGCGCACAGCACCGGGCGTACGCCCCAGCGCGCCGCAGCATGGAAGGCCCGGACCGCACACCTGCTCGCGCAGGACGGGGCAGGGTGCTGGGTGGCCGACCGCGACGGCCGAATGGTCGGCCTCGCCGTCTCGTTGCGCCGCGAGACGCTGTGGGCCCTGGCGACCCTGGCCGTGCACCCGGACTGGCAGGGCCGGGGCGTGGGCCACGTCCTGCTGCAGGCGGCAGGCACCCACGCCCGGGGAGCGCTGAGAGGGATGATCTCCTCGTTCTCGGACCCGCGGGCGGTGCGGCGCTACCGCACGGCCGGTTTCGACCTGCATCCACAGATGCTCCTGGAGGGAGTCGTCCACGTCGACGGACTGGAGGCGTCTCGTCACGTGCGGGACGGCACCGGAGGTGACCTCGAGTGGATGGACTCCCTCGACCGAGGTCTGCGTGGCGCGGGACGTGGCGACGACCACGCGCTGCTGAGGGCGACGCACCGGTCGCGCGTCGTCGACAGGGCACACCGACGGGGGTACGCCTACGTCGGTGAGGACCACACGGTGGTGCTGCTCGCGGCCAGCGACCGGCGCACCGCCGCAGAGCTGCTCACCGACGCCTGGCTCGGGGCGGCGGGCGAGGTCGTGCGCCAGCCCCACGTCACCGCCGCGAACCAGTGGGCCCTGGATGTCGGGCTCGCGGCAGGCCTGTCGGTGCGCACCGAGGGCTACCTGTGCGTGCGGGGTCTGAAGCCGCCGACGCCCTACCTCCACCACGGTTCGCTGCTCTGAGCCGCCACCCGGGGCCGGGTCGCGGCGGCGGGAGCCTCAGTCCTTCGCGGTCTTCCCCGGCAGGTCGAGCATCCGCTGGAGCGCGACCTTGGCCCACTCCTCGGTCTCGGCGTCGACGCTGATCTGGTTGACGACGGTGCCCTGGACGAGGTTCTCCAGTGCCCACACGAGGTGGGGCAGGTCGATCCGGTTCATCGTCGAGCAGTAGCAGACGTTGCGGTCGAGGAAGACGATGTTCTTGTCCGGGTGGGCGTCGGCCAGCCGCTTGACCAGGTTGAGCTCGGTGCCGATCGCCCACGTGCTGCCCGGTGCGGCCGCCTCGATCGTCTGGATGATGAACTCGGTGGAGCCGACCAGGTCGGACTTCGTGACGACCTCGTGGGTGCACTCGGGGTGGACCAGGATGTTGATCCCCGGGTGCGCGGCCCGGAGCTCGTCGACCACGTCGGGGCTGAAGCGGCCGTGCACCGAGCAGTGTCCGCGCCACAGGATCATCCGGGCGTCGCGCAGCTCCTCGACGGTGAGCCCACCGTTGGGCAGCATCGGGTTCCAGACCACGCAGTCGTCCAGGGAGAAGCCGAGCTGCAGCACCGCGGTGTTGCGCCCCAGGTGCTGGTCGGGGAAGAAGAGGACCTTGGCGTCGGGCTTCTGGTCGAAGGCCCACTCCAGGGCGACCTCGGCGTTCGACGAGGTGCAGACGGCGCCGCCGTTGCGGCCGCAGAACGCCTTGATGTCGGCGGAGGAGTTCATGTAGGTGATCGGCACGACGGAGTCCTGGATGCCGGCCTCGGCCAGCGCGTCCCAGGCGTCCTCGACCTGACCCAGCCGCGCCATGTCGGCCATCGAGCAGCCGGCGGCCATGTCCGGCAGGATCACCTGCTGGGCGTCAGAGGTGAGGATGTCGGCCGACTCGGCCATGAAGTGCACGCCGCAGAAGACGATGAACTCGGCCTCGGGACGGGCGGCCGCCTCGCGGGCGAGCTTGAACGAGTCGCCGGTGACGTCGGCAAACTGGATGACCTCGTCGCGCTGGTAGTGGTGACCGAGCACGAAGAGCCGGTCACCCAGCGCCTCCTTCGCCGCTCGGGCCCGCTCAACCAGGTGGGGGTCCGACGGCGCAGGAAGGTCGCCGGGGCACTCGACGCCGCGCTCGGAGTCGAGGTCGCGGCCCTTGCCCAGCGGAAGCAGCGGCAGGTCGATCGTCGTCATGGTGCCGATCCTAGTCGCCACACCCCGCCGACGGACCTCAGCGGTGCTCGGCGGGCGCCGCCGCGGGCACCTCGAACCAGACCGTGGTCCCGACGCCCGGGGTGGAGTCGATGCCCACGCGACCCCCGGCCCGGGTCACGATGCGGGCGACTCCGGCCAGGCCCAACCCCAGCCCGGGCACCCGCTTGTCGAGGCGCACCGTAGGGGCCAGGACCCGTTCCACGTCCGCCTCGTCGATGCCCCGGCCGTTGTCGCTCACCGCGATCCGCCACCTGTCGCCCACCTGCTCCGCGGCGACCACGATCTCCAGGTCGACGTCGTCGCGGCGGAACTTGGTCGCGTTCTCCCACAGCTCGCCCAGCACGGTGCGGGCCTCGTTGGCCGCCAGGGCCACCACGGGCAGGTCACCTGCCACCCGGACCGTCTCGTCGAGGAGGGGTTCGTAGTCGGCCAGCAGCGCCGGCACCTCGACCGAGAGGTCGCAGGCACCCGGCTCCGCCGGTTGGCCGTAGTCGGACAGGGAGACGACGAGGGTCTTGAGCTTGGCCGCGCTGCCCGCCGCCCGGTCGAGCAGGTTGGCGAGCAGCTCGCCCTCCGGCACCTCGTCGCGCGCGATCTCCAGGCACATCGAGATGGCCGCCAACGGGTTGTTCAGGTCGTGCACGATCTGACCCGACGCACGGGACAGCTCGTCCTCGCTGCGGGCCACGACCTCCTCGAGGTCGAAGAGCCGGCTGCGCGCCGCCTCGAGCTCGACCATCGAGGTGACGGCCGCGGCCACCGCCTCCAGCGGCGCGGTCTCGACCGCCGCGGGTGCGTACGCCGTGAGCGTGCCGAAGGCCTGTCCGTCGGACGTACGCAGGTCGACGGTGGTCGGCACGCCGCCGAGGTCGGCCGCCCCCGAGCGCACCCACGGGTCCTCGTGACCCACCAGGGTGAGCAGGACCACGTCGGCGCCCGTGACCGCACGCGCCAGGTCACACTGCCCCTGCACCCCGTCCGGCACCGCTCCCCCGGCAACACCGAGGCCGCGCAGGAGGTCGTCCTGCGGCGCTTGCTGAACGGGTCCAGACGTGTGTTCGCTCACAGTCCCGGAGCATCCCACAGAGCGAGCCACCGCTGGAGGTCTTTCTCCATGACGAGCTCACCGGAGAGCTGGTCGCGCACCTGGAGCTCGAGCACGTTGTCCCGGCTGCGCACGCCCGGGACCGGGGCGAACGGGTAGAAGGTGCCCTGCTTGTAGAGGTAGACCAGCGCCACGGGCCGGCCGTCGGAGGCCCGGAACGAGATCGTGGTGCACAGCAGGCCGGTGGCGAACCCCTGGGACTCGAGGGTGGAGTTGACCGCGTGGAGCTGGGTGCAGAGGCCGGAGAGGTCGTCGGCGACCCCACGCACCTCGAACCACGTGTAGCCGAAGTCGTCCTGGGTCGTGACCACGTCGGGCGCGTCGGCGCCGTCGCCGACCAGGGCGCGGACGTCCTCGGCCACCCGGGCGAACGCCGGGCCGGAGGCGGCGCGGAAGCAGACGGTGCCGGTGCCGGTCGGCTCCATCCCGAGCGCACTGCGCAGGGTCAGCGCAGCCCCCGGCACGCTGAACAGCGAGTCGAGGTCGGGGCGTTTCGGCTGGCTGCGCCCCAGGAGGGCGTCGAAGAGACCCACTCCTCAGCCGATCGTCCGGTCGAGCTCGGTCTGGATCCGCGCGAGCTGCTCCAGCCGTCTCTCCAGCGGAGGATGGGTGGCCGTGACGG
The DNA here is from genome assembly GCF_015070385.1 of Nocardioides malaquae. Classification (GTDB taxonomy): domain Bacteria; phylum Actinomycetota; class Actinomycetes; order Propionibacteriales; family Nocardioidaceae; genus Nocardioides; species Nocardioides malaquae. The sequence continues at coordinate 300,684 of NZ_JADCSA010000001.1, forward strand.
TCGACAGGCTCAGGCCCTTGAGCGCAGGCACGATGAAGAAGGCGTTCATGGCCTTGGTGCCGCGCAGGTCCTCGGTGGGGATCGCCGCCACCTGGCCGCTGATCTTGCGCAGGGCCGACCCCAGGGCGGCAGGCTTCAGGGTGAGGTGAGCCCCGGCGCGGTCGGCGGACAGCTCGCGATAGCGCGAGAGCAGCCGGATGAGCACGAAGCTGACGGCGTAGACCACGACGCTCACGAGCAGCGTGACGGCGATGACCGCCGCCGCGTTGCCGTTGCGCCCCCGGGCCAACGAGCCGAACCGGGCCCCCTGCGTCACCATGCCGGCCAGGATCCCGGCCGAGGCTGCGAAGGTCATCACCAGGACGTCGCGGTGGGCCACGTGCGCCAGCTCGTGCGCCAGGACACCCTCGAGCTCCTCGGCCGTGAGCATGCCCAGGAGCCCGGTCGTCACGCAGACGACCGACCGGTCCGGCGAGCGGCCGGTGGCGAAGGCGTTGGGCACCGACATCTCGGCGATCCCGACCCGCGGCTTCGGCATGTCGGCCATCGCGCACAGGCGGTCGACCATGGCGTGCAGCTCGGGGGCCTCGGCGGGGCTCACCTCACGGGCGCGCATGGCCTTCATGGCCATCTCGTCGGAGCGCCACCACTGGTAGAAGGCGATGCCGATGGCGATGACCGCGACGAGGAGCGGGGCCACGCCGCCGAACGTCTGACCGACGACCGCCATCAGCACGGCGACGAATCCCACGAAGAGGGCGCCGAGCAGGAACATCACCAAGGTCATCCGCGCGGTGAGGCCGGTGTCCTTGATGAAGCGGGATCGCGGCATCGTCAGCCCGGGATCAGGCCGTCGTCGGCCAGCATCTCCTGCACCTCCGCCAACGTGGCGTCGGCCATCGGGAGGATCAGGTCGGAGGAGTCGAGGCTGTCGAGCTCGTGCTGGGTGCCCAGGCGGCGTACTCCCTCGAGCAGCGCCTGCAGGGCGTCGGCGAATGCTTCCTCGTTGCCGGCGCGCACGGCGGTGTCGACCACGGAGTCGAGCGCGTTGAGCTCCTCGAGGTCGGCGTCGCTGACGTCGAACTGCCCCTCACCTAGGATGCGGATGATCATCAGTTGCCCTCCGTCTGACGGGACTGCTCGGGCGACAGGGACTCCTGACCACCGGCGCCGGCCTCGAGGGCGTCGGGGTTCTTCCGTGCCTTGAGGGCCGCCAGCTCGCTCTCCACGTCGGAGACGGAGCTGAGCGCGTCGAGCTCGCGGCTGATGTCGTCGCCACCACCGATCTGGGTCACGTCGTCGAGCGCGCCCGAGCTGATGAGCTCGTCGATCGCCCCCGCGCGGGCCTGCATCTGGGCCGTCTTGTCCTCGGCCCGCTGGATGGCAAGGCCGACGTCGCCCATCTCCTCACCGATGCCCGACATGGCCTCGTTGATGCGGGTCTGGGCCTCCGCGGCGGAGTAGGTGGCCTTGATGGTCTCCTTGCGGGTACGGAAGGCCTCGACCTTCGCCTGCAGGCGCTGCTGCGCGAGGACGAGCTTCTCCTCCTCGGCCTGCAGCTGGGCGTGCTGGGCCTTGAGGTCGTTGACCTGCTGGGCCAGCCCGGACTTGCGGGTCAGCGCCTCCCGAGCAAGGTCCTCACGCCCGACGTCGATGGCCTTCTGCGCCTGGCCGGAGAGCTTGTCGGACTGCTGCTGGAGCTGGTTGAGCTGCAGCTCCACGCGCTTGCGGCTGGTGGCGACGTCGGCCACCCCACGGCGCACCTTGTTGAGGAGGTCGAGCTGGCGCTGGTAGCTGTAGTCCAGGGTCTCGCGAGGATCCTCGGCCCGGTCCAGCGCCCGGTTGGCCTTGGACCGGAAGATCAGGCTGATGCGCTTCATGAGACTCATGGGGGCCGGCCCCTCCTCGTGGAATCAGTGGTGATGGGTGCGCGGCGAGCAGTCGCCGCCGTGACGGTGGTCCAACCCTAGGACCATGCGCCAAGGCTGGCGAGGGCGGTTCACGCGTGCACGCCCGGTAGAATCTCGACTCCCGCCCCCGCTCAGCCGTCACGAAGGTCGTCCGCGTTGTTCCGTCGCACCCAGCCCTCCCCCGCCGAGCCGCAGAGCACCGACCCCGTCCGACCGGGGGCCAAGGGGCGCCCCACGCCCAGCCGCAAGGAGGCCGAAGCGGCGGCACGCGCCCGGGCGAAGGCTCCGCGGACGCGCAAGGAGATGGCGGCTGCGGCACGTGCGGCGCGCCAGGAACAGTCGCAGCGCATGCGCGAGGCCCTGAAGACGGGCGACGAGCGCCACCTCCCCGCCCGCGACCGAGGACCGGCCCGTCGCTTCATCCGTGACTACGTGGACGTGCGCTTCTCGGTGATCGAGCTCCTCATCCCGATCATGGTCGTGAGCCTGCTCCTCAGCTGGTCGGGCAACGCCTACCTCATCGGCGTCAGCGAGATCGTCCTGCTGGGCGCGATGGTCCTCATCGTGATCGACATGGTGTTCCTGCGCCTGAAGCTGCGCCGTGAGCTGACGCAGCGGTTCCCCGAGGAGTCCCTGAAGGGCACGACCTACTACGCCGTGATGCGCGCGATGCAGATGAAGTTCATGCGGCTGCCGAAGCCCACGCGCAAGATCGGCGAGTCACTCCCCGACACCTACCGCTGAGGACCCCCGCGGCGGTCGTCGGCCCCGGCGGGCAGGATGGAGCCATGACTCTCCCCACCGCCGACGTCTCGGTCCGCATCGCCTGGGCCGACGACGCCCCCGCGATCGCTGCCACCCAGGTCCGCGCCTGGCGCGCCTCGCTGTCCGACGTGGTGCCGGCCGAGCACCTGCCCACCGATCCCGCTGACGTGGCACCGGCCTGGCAGCAGGCGCTCGCCTCCCCCGGTGACGCACGGCGCCGGGCGTTGGTGGCGCTCGAACGCAACACCGTCGTGGGCTTCGTGCTGACGTCACCGGCCGAGGACCCCGACTGCGACCCCATCGCCGTGGGCGAGATGGCGGAGCTGACCCTCGCGCCCGACGTGCACGGCCGTGGGCACGGCTCCAGGCTGCTGCAGGCCGCGGTCGACACGCTGGCGGCTGACGGCTTCACCACGGCGGTGACCTGGGTGCACAGTCGCGACGACGCCCTGCGCGGGTTCCTGGAGTCGGCCGGCTGGGCGGCCGACGGTGCGCACCGCGAGCTGGCCCTCGACGAGGACGCCGAGAGCGGCGTGCGACAGGTCAGGCTCCACACGGCGATCGGCTGACCGACGGTTCTTGATTTTTCCCCGGCAGCAGGCAGGATGGAGGTGACCCGCGTCACGTGCGGGTCCTGAGGGAGGATGAGATCGACATGCTGGGAGTGCTTCCCAAGCGGTACCGCCGTTCGATCGCTGCCCTGGTCCTGGGGGCCTGCGTGGTCCTGGGGTTGTGGCTCGGCGCCAACCCCGACGTCCCGATCCTCGCCCAGGCCGGTTTGACCCTGGGCCTTGCCGCCGGGGTGCCGCTCGCCTGGCTCCTCACCCACGCCCCGCGGCACGACACACCCTCGGTGTCCGGCGAACACCCCCCTCACTCCCCCCAGCACTGACCAGCAGACCCTGCGGGTCACGCACAGTCCTCGAACCAGGTCCCCAGAACACTGAACAACTCACGCGGTCACGCCCCCGATCCCGCACCCGAACAGCCGCTCTCCCCTGCAGCTCGCGCCGCGATCGTGCGGGACTCCTGGGGCGTCGGCCTCGCCACCGGGCTCTACGGTGTCTCCTTCGGCGCCATCTCGGTGGCCACCGGACTGTCGGTGGCCCAGGCCTGCGTCCTCTCCCTGCTCATGTTCACCGGCGCCTCCCAGTTCGCCTTCGTCGGCGTCCTGGCGGCCGGAGGCAGCCCGTGGTCGGGGGCGATGACGGCAGCCCTTCTGGGCACCCGCAACACGCTCTACGGCCTCACCCTGGCGCCGCTCCTGGGATGGCGCTCACTGCGCCGAGCAGGGGCCGCCCACCTGGTCATCGACGAGTCGACAGCCATGGCGGCGACCCGCGCCACGCGGGCGGCTGCCCGGGCGGGTTTCCTGCACACCGGCGTGGCGATCTTCCTCCTCTGGAACCTTGCCACCCTGCTCGGCGCGGTCGCCGGCGACCGGATCGGCGACCCACGGACGTACGGTCTCGACGCCGCCGTCGGCGCGGCCTTCCTGGCGCTGCTGTGGCCCCGGCTCGCCAGTCGCGACAACCAGGTGGTCGCGCTCGCGGCCGCCGCCGTGGCACTGGCGCTCGCCACCGTCACCGGGGCCGGGATCCCGGTGCTCGCCGCAGGCGGGGTGGCACTCCTGGCGGGCCTCCTCGACCGGGCGCGACGTGGCGACGGACCCGGGAGCCTGCCGTGACCTGGGCCGCGATCGTGGTGGCGGGCCTCGGGTGCTACGCCCTGAAGTGGGCGGGCCTCTCCCTGCCGGCTGCCACGCTCGAGCGCCCGCTCGTCCGTCGGGTGGCGGACCTCGTGCCGATCACCCTGCTCGCGGCGCTGATCGCGGTGCAGGTCTTCACCCTCGAGAAGGCCCTGACGCTCGACGCGCGGGCAGCGGGCCTGGCCTTCGCCGCCGTGGCGCTCGTGCTCCGGGCCCCGTTCCTGGTGGTGGTCTTCGGGGCCGCGCTGGTCGCCGCCCTGGTGCGGCTGGCCTGACCGGCCAAGCCGCGGGGCCCGTGCGCCCCGTGAGTCAGGGCAGGTCGAGGAAGTGCTCCAGCCCCACGGTCAGCCCCGGGTGGTCGTCGATCGCTCGCAGCCCGGCCAGGACCCCCGGCCCGAAGCCGGCGCGGTCCAGGGAGTCGTGCCGGATCGTCAGGGTCTCACCCAGCTCGCCCAGGATGACCTCCTGGTGAGCGACGAGCCCGCGGACCCGCACCGAGTGGACCGGCACCCCGTCGACGTCGGCCCCACGCGCACCGTCGAGTGCCGTGGAGGTCGCGTCGGGCATCGGGGCGGAGCCTGCCGTCCGTCGCGCCTCGGCGACGAGCTCGGCCGTCCGGCGGGCCGTGCCGGAGGGGGCGTCGGCCTTCGTCGGGTGGTGCAGCTCGACGATCTCGACGGAGTCGAAGAAGGGAGCGGCCTGGGCGGCGAACCGCATCATCAGCACCGCGCCGATCGAGAAGTTGGGGGCGATGAGGACGCCGGTCGCGGGCGATGCCTCGAGCCACCCCCGCAGCGTGGCGAGGCGCTCGTCGTCGAAGCCGGTGGTCCCGACCACGGCGTGGATCCCGTGCCGGACGCAGAAGTCGAGGTTGTCCATGACCACGTCGGGATGCGTGAAGTCGACCACCGCCTGGGCGTTCGCCTCGAGGAGGGCCTCGATCGCGTCACCCGCGTCGACGGAGGCGACCAGCTCCATGTCGGAGGCGGCCTCGACCGCCCGGCAGATCTCGCGACCCACCTTGCCCCGGCTGCCGAGGACCGCGACACGGAGGGGGGAATTCGTCGTACTCACGCGCCTAACCTAGCGTCTCGGGCGCAGGACAGCCGGTGGCGGTGCCTGACGCGGTCCCCCGGTAGTGGCAGGCTGTACCCATGGCCATGCAGACGATTCCGCCCCGACTGAAGTGGGCGGTGGACGTGATGGACGTGCAGCCCCACGACCAGGTGCTGGAGATCGGGTGTGGCAACGGTGCCGGCGCCGAGCTCATCTGCGCCCGCCTCCAGACCGGGAAGCTCTTCGCCATCGACCGCTCCGAGTCCGGCGTCGACCGCACCAAGCGACGCAACGCCCAGCACGTCGAGGCGGGGCGCCTCACGGTGCGCCAGATCGACCTGGCGACGCTGCGGGTGCCGGTCAAGCGGCTGACCAAGGTCTTCGCCTTCAACGTCAACCTCTTCTGGGTGCGCGAGTGCGCCGACGAGGTCGCCCTGCTGCACGAACGAGTGGTGCCCGGAGGTGCCGTGCACCTCTTCTACGAGGCGAACCGGCCCGAGCTGGTGCCGAACATCGTCAAGAAGGCCTCGCAGGCCCTCGTCGACGGTGGCTTCCGGGTGTCGATCGTCGAGAACAAGGCTCCCGCAGTCATCGGACTGATCGGCAAGAAATGAAGTCTGCAACCTGATTGATTGACCTCATAAGGTTCAATCCTTATGGTCGCCGTATGAACGCCCCGCAGACCGAGCCACACCTTCGCGCGCTGGTGCTGACGGCCGACCAGCGTTCCAGCCGCACCAGCACCGACGCGGTGCCCCAGGCACTCGGACTGCTCGACCACGTGCCCACGCTCCGGTCGTGGGAGCGCACCGCAGGCGACGAGTTCCAGGGCCTGCTGGACTCCCCCGCGGCGCTGACCGAGGCCCTGCTCCTGCTGATGCGCGACGGTCGCTGGCACGTCGGCGTGGGCGTCGGTCGCACCGAGACCCCTCTGCCACCCTCCACCCGCGCCGGGCGAGGACCCGCCTACGTCGACGCACGGCGCGCCGTCGAACGGGCGCGTACGTCCGCGCACCACGTCGCCGTCGAGGGCGACGCCGCCTGGTGCCGCCACCTGGAGTCGGCGCTGTGGTTGTGGCACGACCTCCTCGACCGTCGGTCGGAGAAGGGGTGGCAGGTCGTCGACCTGCTGGCCCAAGGCCTCACCCACGAGCGGGTCGCTGCGACCCTGGGCGTCAGCCAGTCGGCGGTGAGCCAACGCGCCTCGGCCGCCGCGCTCGCCGAGGAGCTCCGCGCCCGGGAGCTCGTCACCGCACTCGCCACGCTCTGCCTGGAGGACCGATGACCGGCACCACCGTCCTGGCCAGCTCCCTGCTGGGCCTCGCCCTGCTGGCCGCCGCGCTCGGGTGGCGCCTCCACGGCAACCGGTTCGTCGCCGCGCTCGTCATCGGCAGCACGCTCGCCGCCGTCCTGCCGGTGGAGGCGGTGGCCCGGTCGACGCCGGGCGAGGCCACCACCGCGGCGCTGGTGGTGGCCCTGGCCGTCCTGGCCGTCGCCGGCGGCGGCCCCGTCACCGCCGCGACCTTCCGCCTGGTCGACGGCCCCGGCGCGCCGCGTACCGGCTCGGTCCGTCGCGCCGCCGAGGTGCTCCGCGGAGGTGCCTGGATCGGCGCCCTGGAGCGGGTGGCCGTCTTCGCCTCACTGGCCAGCGGGTGGCCGGAGGGCCTTGCCCTGACCTTGGCCATCAAGGGCCTGGGCCGCTATCCCGAGCTGCGCCACGAGGAGCGCCCGGGCATCGCCGAGCGCTTCCTCATCGGCACCTTCGTGAGCGTCCTGTGGGCCTGCGCCTGCGCCGGACTGGCCCTGCGCCTGCTGTGAGCCTCAGGGCCCCACGGTGGCCAGGACCTCTGGAGCCGAGAACAGCTCGGCAGCCAGGGCGTTGACCTCCTCGAGCCGGACGGCGTCGATGCGGGAGACCACGTCGTCCATGCTCAACAGCTCGTCGTAGACGAGCTCAGCCTTCCCGAGGCGCGACATGCGCGCGCCGCTGTCCTCCATGCCCAGCACCAGCCCACCTCGCAGCTGTCCCTGGCCACGCACGAGCTCCTCGGCGCTGATCCCCTGCTCGGTCAGACGCTGCAGCTCGGCACGCACCACGGCGAGGGTGTCGTCGACCTTGGCGGGCAGGCAACCCACGCCCACCCCGACGAGACCGGCCACGTCGTGGTGGGAGGCGAACGCGTAGACCGAGTAGGCCAGACCCCGCTTCTCCCTGACCTCCTGGAAGAGCCGCGACGACGTCCCGCCGCCCAGCACCGTGGTGAGCACCCCCAGCACGAACCGGCGGGGGTCGTTGCGCGTCAGGCCCTGCATCCCGAGCACCAGGTTGACCTGCTCGAGGGGCCGCGAGACGTGCGCGTGACCGGGCGTCACCGCCTGCGCGTGCGCGGTCACCGTGGCCCGCACCGGTGGCTCCTCACCGGTGAGGAACCCGTTGCGCCCGAAGGCTCGACGAGCAGCCGCGACCACCTCGTCGTGATCCACGTTCCCGGCGACCGTCAGCACCATCGAGGCCGGACGGTAGTGGCGCCGGTGGAAGTCGACGATCCGCTCGCGGGTCAGCGCGGCGATCGACTCCTGGGTGCCGGCGATGGGCCTGCCCAGGGGCGAGTCGCCCCACGCCTGGGCCGCGAAGAGGTTGTGCACCACGTCGTCGGGGTCGTCGTCGTGCATGGCGATCTCGTCGAGGATCACCTCGCGCTCGGCCTCCACGTCGTCGTCGGAGATCACCGAGCTGGTCATCATGTCGCCGATGACGTCGACGGCCAGGCCCATGTCGCTGTCCAGGACCCGGGCGTGGAAACAGGTGTACTCCTTCGCGGTGAAGGCGTTGAACTCGCCACCCACCTCGTCGAGGGCCACCGAGATGTCCATGGCTGAACGCTCCTGCGTGCCCTTGAAGAGCAGGTGCTCGAGGAAGTGTGAGCAGCCGTGCTCATCGGGGCTCTCGTCGCGTGAGCCGACGGCGATCCAGACGCCGACGCTGGCCGAGCGCACGCCCGCCATCTGCTCGGTGACGACCCGGGAGCCACCAGGCAGGACCGTACGCTTCACGACGGCACTCACCCGGCCGTCGGGGTCGTGGACCGTCTGGAGGGTCCGGGTGACGTCGACCGGCTGGTCGGCCGCGCTGGAAACGGCCGACCGGCCAGCAGAATCCTGCTGGCCGGTCGACTCGTGCTCGAGGGAACTCACTCCGAGTCGGACCCCTCGGCAGCCTCGCCCGCGGCGTCGGTCTCCACGACCGGCACCAGCGAGAGCTTGCCGCGGTCGTCGATCTCACCGATCTCGACCTGGATCTTCTGGCCCACCGAGACGACGTCCTCGACGTTCTCGATGCGCTTGCCGCCGTTGAGGGCCTTCAGCTTCGTGATGTGCAGCAGGCCGTCCTTGCCGGGCATCAGCGAGACGAACGCACCGAAGTTGGTGGTCTTCACGACGGTGCCGAGGTAGCGCTCGCCGACCTCGGGCATGGTCGGGTTGGCGATCGCGTTGATCGCCGACCGGGCTGCCTCGGCGGCGGCACCGCTGGTGGCACCGATGTAGACCGTGCCGTCGTCCTCGATCGAGATCGAGGCGCCGGTGTCGTCCTGCAGCTGGTTGATGACCTTGCCCTTGGGCCCGATGACCTCGCCGATCTTGTCGACGGGCACCTTGACCGTGATGATCCGCGGCGCGGTCTCGGCCATCTCGTCGGGGCCGTCGATGGCCTCGTTCATCACGTCCAGGATCGCGTGACGGGCGTCGCGCGCCTGGGTCAGCGCGGCGGCCAGCACGTCGGCGGGGATGCCGTCGAGCTTGGTGTCGAGCTGGAGCGCGGTGACGAAGTCGCGGGTACCGGCGACCTTGAAGTCCATGTCGCCGAAGGCGTCCTCGGCACCGAGGATGTCGGTGAGGGCCACGTAGCGGGTCTCACCGTCGACCTGGTCGGAGATCAGGCCCATCGCGATGCCGGCGACCGGAGCCTTGAGCGGCACACCAGCGGCGAGCAGGGCGAGCGTCGAGGCGCAGACCGATCCCATGGACGTGGAGCCGTTGGAACCCATGCACTCGGAGAGCTGCCGGATCGCGTAGGGGAACTCCTCGCGGCTCGGCAGCACCGGCAGCAGGGCACGGCGCGCGAGCGCACCGTGGCCGACCTCGCGACGCTTGGGCGACCCGACGCGGCCGGTCTCACCGGTGGAGAACGGGGCGAAGACGTACTTGTGCATGTAGCGGCGGTGCTTCTCCGGGGAGAGCGTGTCGAGCTGCTGCTCCATCTTGAGCATGTCGAGAGTGGTGACGCCCAGGATCTGGGTCTCGCCACGCTCGAAGAGCGAGGAGCCGTGGACCCGCGGGACGACGCCGACCTCGGCGTGCAGCGGCCGGATGTCGGCCAGGCCGCGACCGTCGATGCGGACCTTGTCGCGCAGGACGCGCTCGCGGACCAGCTGCTTGTTCAGCGAGCGGAAGGCCGCGCCGATCTCCTTCTCGCGGCCCTCGAAGTCAGCGCCGACCTTGCTGAGGAGCTCGGCCTTGATCTCGTCGAGGCGCTCCTCGCGCTCCTGCTTGCCGGCGATGGTGAGCGCCTCGGCGGTGGCGTCCTTGACGGCGGCCTCGACCGCGGCGTAGGCGTCGTCCTCGTAGTCGAGGAAGATCGGGAACTCCTGGACGGGCTTCGCGGCGACGTTCGCCAGCTCCACCTGAGCCTCGACCAGCTGCTTGATGAAGGGCTTGGCGGCCTCGAGACCGCTGGCCACGACCTCCTCGGTCGGCGCGGTCGCGCCACCGGAGACGAGCTCGATCGTGCGCTCGGTGGCCTCGGCCTCGACCATCATGATCGCGACGTCACCGGTGTCGGTGACCCGACCGGCGACGACCATGTCGAAGACGGCGTCCTCGAGCTGGGCGTGCGTCGGGAAGGCGACCCACTGGTTCTCGACCAGGGCGACGCGGGTGGCGCCGACCGGACCGGAGAAGGGCAGGCCGGAGAGCTGCGTCGACATGGAGGCGGCGTTGATCGCCAGCACGTCGTAGGGCTGGTTGGGGTCGAGCGCCATGACGGTGATGACGACCTGGACCTCGTTGCGCAGACCCTTCTTGAAGGTCGGGCGCAGCGGGCGGTCGATCAGGCGGCAGGTGAGGATGGCGTCCTCGCCCGGGCGACCCTCGGAACGGAAGAACGAGCCGGGGATCTGACCCACGGCGTACATGCGCTCCTCGACGTCGATCGTGAGGGGGAAGAAGTCGAAGTGGTCCTTCGGCTGCTTGCCGACGGTGGTTGCCGAGAGCAGCATCGTCTCGTCGTCCAGGTAGGCGGTGACGGAGCCAGCGGCCTGTCGGGCCAGCAGGCCGGTCTCGAACTTGACGGTGCGCTGGCCGAACTTGCCGTTGTCGAGGACGGTCTCGACGGCGGAGATGGTGGGTTCCACTGTGTGGGTGGGCCCTTTCTGTACGCGGAGCCCCCGCGGATGACCGGTCCCCGACGGGGACGTGGGCCGGTCTTCGATCGAGGCCCGCAGCAGACGTGACGTCTCCTGAAGGCCACTACCGAGGACCGGGCCGATGCGGGGTCACTCCTGGTGGTTTGTGTGTTCAGTTGTACTGCTTGGCTCAGGATAGCCAAAAGCCAGGCCACAACCTACTGAGCAACGTCAGGGGCGTGGCCTGGCAAGGCGAAACGTCAGCGGCGGAGGCCGAGACGCTCGACGATCGAGCGGTAGCGCTCGATCTCCGTCTTCTGCAGGTAGTTGAGCAGACGGCGGCGCTGGCCGACGAGCAGCAGCAGACCACGACGGCTGTGGTGGTCGTGCTTGTGCTGCTTGAGGTGCTCGGTCAGGTGCGAGATACGGTGGCTCAGCAGAGCGATCTGCACCTCGGGCGAACCGGTGTCACCCTCGGTCGTGGCGTACTCGGCGATGATCTTCTTCTTGGTCTCCGCGTCAGTTCCGATCGACATGCGGGGCTCCCTTCGGTTCGTTGCGCGGCGCGCCCGGGCCTGTTCACCGGGGCACTCTGGTTCCGCGGCCGTTGTACGGCAGGTGTTGCCCGTGTGGGCAACCGGACAAGACTAACCTCGCGGCCCGGGCGTCACCCAATCGCCACCGAATCGACACCGAATCGCGGGAGCGTCACCTCACGAAGGGTCGCGCACCACGGCGACGTCGAACTCGCCGGTACGCTCCTCGCCCAGCGCCGTCAGAAGTACCCAGGCGTCCCGGCCAGCACTGATGAACGGCCACTCGCTCGTCCCCAGGCTCTCCAGCCGCACGGTGTCGTTCTCGCCGCATCCGTTGCATCCCCGCGGGTACACCGGGGTCACGAGCACCCCCGCCTCGGCTCGCCACGCCCCTGCGGGAGCACGCGAGACGACGAGACGAGCGGCGCGCGATCGCTCCTCGTCCTCCTCCGGTGACACGGGCACCAGGACGCGCCTGCCGTCCTCGGCCACGGGAACGGTGACGGACGGTCCGTCTCGCTCCACCCGTTCCGGGTGCAGCGCCAAGGAGGCCAGAGACACCTGGTCGTCGTCGTTCCTCGTCCACCCCGGGAGCAGGACCAGCGTGGTCGTCTCGGACGGCGACGTGCGGGCCAGGCCCGCGCCGCTGTCGAGTTGTCCCTGGGGCGCCAACGCCAGCACCGACCAGCCTGACTCCACGGGCAGGCGCACGTCGAGGAGGCCAGCAGCAAGATCCGCTGCTCGGTCAGCCGTCACGGTCACCACAGCACCAGCGGCCGACCTGGGCAGCGACACCGGAGCCCCGTCGACCTCAGGCGTGAGGACGGGCAGGTCGTCACTGCGGACACGCAACCGTGCGCCGACGGGACGGAGCGCCCGCAACCGTTGGCCGGAACGGGCCGCGCCGTCGCTCCACTCCAGGTGGTCGAGCAGCACCGGGGCTCCCGGAGTCAGGAGCACGTCGTCACCGGACCGGAGCTCGGGCGGTTCCTCGAGAAGTCGGCCGCCGAGCACGGCGCGGTCGAACGCCTGCGCTGCGACGAGGCGCGCGCCCGTCTCGGGCACCCGCACGTCGAGGGCGTACTGGATGCCGCGCTTGGCGCGCCGGGTGACGCGACGGTCGGGCGCCGCTTGGATGGCCACCACCTTGACCAGGTGCGTGCGCTTCGTGGTGGCGGTGAACCGGAACCGGTACGTCCCGCTCGCGCGCAGTCGATGGAACCCGACCTTGCCGGGAGCGATCCGCTTGCCTCCCGGTCCGACCAGGCGCACCTGCCGGGGACCGAACCATCCGTGACGCCCCGCGGCACCCATCGGCGCCATCCGCACCAGGTCGCCGCGCCGACCCTTGAAGACGACGGCGTAGGAGCGACCCGGCACGGTGCGCACCGGGGCCTTGCCGTAGGCGCGACGGACGCGCTTGCGCTTCGGCTTCGCGGCGGGCTCCTGCACCACCCCGGCCACCGCAGCGCGGGGGGTCTGCGCGACGCTCTCGGACTGCACGGTGGCGGTCGCCGCGACCGGCGCGGAGAGGACTCCCGCGACCAGGCAACCGCCGAGCAGGAAGGAAGTGAGGCGTCGCACCATGGGGATCTCCTCAAGGAGGGTCGCACGTTCGGCGGCCACTGGCCCGCACGCTACTCCCGGGACGGACTCGCGCCCAGTCGTTGTCCACCGCCGCGGGCGCCCCGGGCAGGTCGGTGGCGAACCAGTCAGGTCGCGAGGATGACGCGAGCCCGCTCGACGTCGTCGCGCATCGTCTCGACGAGCGCCTCGACGCTGTCGAACCGCACCATGCCGCGGATCCGGTCGACGAAGGCGACCTCCACCTCGACCCCGTAGAACTCCAGGTCGTCACGGTCCAGGACGTACGACTCCACGCGTCGCTCGCGGTCCCCGGCGAAGGTGGGGTTGGTGCCCACCGAGATGGCGGCCGGGTAGCGCTGACCCGTGTCGCGACGGGTGAGCCAGCCGGCGTAGACGCCGTCAGCGGGTGCGGCCTCGTTGCCAGGGGTGGGCACGTTGGCCGTGGGATAACCGAGCTCCCGACCTCGCTGGTCACCGCGGACGACGGCCCCCCGCACCGTGAACTGTCGCCCGAGCGCCTCCGCCGCGCCGGCGACGTCTCCGGTGGCCAAGCACTGGCGCACGTAGGTGGAGGACCAGACCTGCGGTCCGCCGTCGAGGGCCACGCCCTCCACCTCGAAGCCCCGCTCGACGCCCGCCTCGCGCAGCAGGGCGACGTCGCCTGCGGCCCGGTTGCCGAATCGGAAGTTCGCCCCGACCACGACGGCGCGGCTGCGCAGTGGCGTGGTCAGCACCCGGTCGATGAACTGCTCGGGGGTCCAGGCCGCGATCTCACGGTCGAACGGCACCACCAGCACGGCGTCGACACCGTGCTCGGCGAGCAGCGCGACCCTGGTGTCGATCGAGGTCAGCGTGGGGGGCGCGTGCTCCGGCCGCAGGACAGCGATCGGGTGCGGGTCGAAGGTGACCACGACGAGCTTCTCGACGCCCAGCTCGTCGGCCAGCGCCCGAGCCCGACGCAGGACGTGCTGGTGTCCGCGGTGGACACCGTCGAAGTTGCCGATGCTCACCACGGTCGCCCCGAGGTCCCGGGGCACTTCGTCGAACTGTCGCCACACGTGCACGCGAGAACTCTGCCACCTGTTGGCGACGGCGTGCACGCGGCCCCCGTCCGTCGGGCGGTCGGCCTCCGGTTGCCGACTCACTGGACGAAGACCGCCACCGGCTTCGCGCCACCGTCGTGGGGCTCGTAGAGCGCCAGGAAGTCGCCCTCCGGCGAGAAGACGGCCGTCAGCTCCGTCACGGCCAGGTCGAGGCGCCGGCCGAAGCGCACGGCGGCCGCGTCGTCCGCGGTGAGCTCGAGGGTGGGAAACGTCGCGCGCGCCGCCTCCTCGATCGGCACCACGTCGAGGTGCTCCTCGAGCTGCTCGAGGGTGCGCGCCCGGCGGAGGTCGAACTCGCCCACCGCCGTGCGACGCAGGGAGCTCAGGTGGCCCCCCACCCCCAGGACAGCGCCCAGGTCGCGGGCGATCGCGCGGATGTAGGTGCCGCTCGAGCAGCGCACGGTGAAGTCGACCTCGGTGGTCTCCCCCACCGCCTCGACCCGGTGCACCTCGAGGGAGTCGATCGTGACCCGACGCGGCTTCAGCACGACCTCTTCTCCGTCGCGCACCCGGGCGTACGCCCGCTTCCCGTCGACCTTGATCGCCGAGACCGCCGTGGGCACCTGGTCGATCTCGCCCACGAAGGCCGCCAGGGCCTCGCGGACCTCGTCCGAGGACAGGTGGGTCGCCGACGTGGTCGCGGTGACCTCTCCCTCGGCGTCGTCGGTCGTCGTGGCGACACCGAGCACGGCGGTCGCCTCGTAGGTCTTGCGGGTCAGCATGAGGTGGCCCAGGAGCCGGGTGGCCCGGTTGGTGCCGAGCACCAGGACGCCGGTGGCCATGGGGTCGAGCGTGCCGGCGTGGCCGACCTTGCGGGTGCCGGCCAGACGCCGGACACGCGCGACCACCGCGTGCGAGGTGAGCCCTCCGGGCTTGTCGACGACGACGAGCCCGGAGGGGGCCGCGGAGCTGCTCACTCCTCGACGTCCGCCTCGTCGTCGGTCAGGTCGTCGTCCTCGGGCCGAGGCTTCCGGTAGGGGTCCTCGTCGGAGGCGTAGGCGGCACCCACCCGCTGGGCCGCGACCGCCTCGTCCTGGGCCTTCGCCTTCGCCAGCACCTCGTCGAGGTGACGGGCGGTCTCCGGCAGGGCGTCGTGGATGAACTCGAGGGTGGGCACGTGGCGCGTGCCGAGCTGCTTGCCGACCTCCGAGCGGATGAGGCCCTTCGCGGACTCGAGCGCAGCAGCCGACGACTCCAGCGAGGACTCCTCACCGAACACCGTGTAGAAGATGGTGGCCTGCTGGGTGTCACCGGTGACCCGGACGTCGGTGACGGTCACGAACCCCAGGCGGGGGTCCTTGATCCGACGCTCGAGCATCTCGGCCACGATCACGTGGATCCGGTCGGCGATCTTGCGCACTCGGGGACTGGTCATGGTTCCTACTCTCGGGGCAAATGGGGAGTCGGCGCCAGCCTGAGGCCGGCGCCGACTCCTTCACGGGGTGTCAGGAGCGCGGGATCTCGCGCATCTCGAAGGACTCCACGACATCGCCGATCTTGATGTCCTGGTAGTTCTTCAGCACCATGCCGCACTCGAAGCCCTCACGGACCTCTGCGGCGTCGTCCTTCTCGCGGCGCAGCGAGGCGAGGTCGAGGTTGTCGGCCACCACGTTCTTGTCGCGGATGACCCGGACCTTCGCGTTGCGGCGGATGACACCGTCGATGACCATGCAACCCGCGATGTTTCCGGTCTTGGAGGAACGGAAGATCTCGCGGATCTCGGCCTGGCCGAGGGTGACTTCCTCGTACTCGGGCTTGAGCATGCCCTTGAGCGCTGCCTCGATCTCCTCGATGGCCTGGTAGATGACCGAGTAGTACCGGATCTCCACGCCTTCCTTGTCGGCCATCTGCGCCGCCTTGCCCTGCGGGCGGACGTTGAAGCCGATGATGATGGCGTCGGAGGCGGCAGCCAGGTCGACGTTGGTCTCGGTGATGGCACCGACACCGCGGTCGATGACGCGGATCGAGACCTCGTCGCCGACGTCGATCTGGGCCAGCGAGTCCTCGAGGGCCTCGACCGAGCCGGACACGTCGCCCTTGAGGATGAGGTTGAGCTCTTGGCTCTCGCCCTTCTCCATGGAGGCCATGAAGTCCTCCAGCGTGCGACGGACGCGACGCTTGGCCTGCATGGCCGCACGCTCACGGGCCTCACGCTTCTCGGCGATCTGGCGAGCCATGCGGTCGTCCTCGACCACGATGAAGTTCTGGCCAGCACCGGGCACGGCGCTGAGACCCAGGACCATCGCGGGACGCGACGGGTCGGCCTCCGCGATCTCGTTGCCGAACTCGTCGAGCATCGCGCGGACACGACCGTAGGCCGGACCGGCGACGATCGAGTCGCCCACTCGCAGGGTGCCGCGCTGGACCAGGATCGTGGCGACCGGACCGCGTCCACGGTCGAGGTGCGCCTCGACGACCAGACCCTGGGCGTCCTGCGTGGGGTTGGCCCGCAGGTCCAAGGACGCGTCGGCGGTGAGCACGACGGCCTCGAGCAGCTTGTCGAGGTTGAGCTCGGACTTGGCCGAGACGTCGACGAACATCGCGTCGCCGCCGTACTCCTCGGGGATCAGCCCGTACTCGGTCAGCTGACCGCGCACCTTCGTCGGGTCGGCGTCCTCCTTGTCGATCTTGTTCACCGCGACCACGATCGGCACACCGGCGGCCTTGGCGTGGTTGAGCGCCTCGACCGTCTGCGGCATGACGCCGTCGTCGGCCGCGACCACCAGGATCGCGATGTCGGTGGCCTGGGCACCACGCGCACGCATGGCGGTGAAGGCCTCGTGACCGGGGGTGTCGATGAAGGTGATGCGACGGTCCTCGCCGTCGACCTCGGTGTGCACCTGGTAGGCACCGATGTGCTGCGTGATGCCACCGGCCTCCTTGGCGCCGACGTTGGCGTTGCGCAGGGCGTCGAGCAGCTTGGTCTTTCCGTGGTCGACGTGACCCATGACCGTGACGACCGGCGGGCGGACCACGAGGTCGCCCTCGTCGCCCTCGTCGGCACCGAACTCGAGGTCGAACGACTCGAGCAGCTCGCGGTCCTCGTCCTCCGGGGAGACGATCTGGACGACGTAGTTGAGCTCCTCGCCGAGCAGCTCGAACGTCTCGTCACCGACCGACTGCGTGGCGGTCACCATCTCGCCGAGCGAGAAGAGCATCTGCACCAGGGCAGCCGCGTCGACGTTGATCTTCTCGGCGAAGTCGGTCAGGGACGCGCCCCGCGCCAGGCGAACGGTCTCGCCGTTGCCCTTGCGGACGCGCACGCCGCCGATCGTCGGGGCCTCCATGGCCTCGAACTCCTGGCGACGGGCGCGCTTCGACTTGCGACCGCGACGCGACGGACCACCGGGACGCCCGAAGGCACCCTGGGTCTGGCCGCGCTGACCGGGACGACCACCGCCGCCGGGACGGCCGGGGCCGCCACCGAAGCCGCCGGGACCGCCACCGGGACGACCCGCGCCGGCACCGGCGCCAGCGCCGGGACGACCACCCGGACCACCCGGACGACCGCCGGGACCGGGACGACCGGGCGCACCACCGCGGGCGGGGGCGCCACCGGGACCACGGCCGAAGGCGGCCGGGGACTTGGGCATCATCGCCGGGTTGGGGCGCGGCATGCCGCCACCGGGACGGGCGCCGGGGGCGCCTCCGTCACGGGACGACGGGGGACGCGGCGGGCGGTTCTCCTCGCCGGCGCCGCTGGCCGGCGGGGCCGCGGGACGACGTCCCATGCCCTGGCTCGGCGCGAAGGGGTTGTTGCCCGGGCGCGGGGCGCCCGGCTTGCCGACCGGCCGGGGGGCCGGGGACTTGGGGACACCGCCGGGTCGCGGGGCGCCGGCCGACGGTCGGGGACCGGGGCCCGCGGGCTTCGGGGCCGCGGCAGCGGGGGCCGACGGGGCCTCCGGTGCAGCCGGCTCTGCCTGCGCAGGCGCCTCGGCGGCCGCAGGCCTGGGAGCCTTGGGGCCCGGCTTCGGCGCGACCGGAGCGGTCGACTCAGCGGCAGGCGCGGGGGCCTCGGGGGCCGCAGGCTTCGGTGCGGCGGGCCTGGGGGCCGACGGCTTGGCCGCGGTCGGCTCCGCCGGCTTCTCGGCGGCAGGAGCCGCAGCGCCTGCCTTCTTCAGCTCGTCGCCGAACTGCTTCTTGAAGCGCATCTCGACCGGGGGCTCGACCGTCGACGATGCCGACTTGACGAACTCCCCCATCTCCTTGAGCTTCTCGAGAACGAACTTGCTCTCGACTCCGAACTCCTTGGCGAGTTCGTGGACTCGGGTCTTGGCCACGTTAGAACGTTGCTCCTTCTGGCCCGAGTCCCGGTGGGGTCGGACCGTTAGTGGTGGTGCTGGCTCATCGGAAAGTACTCATCGAGTGCTCATGAGCTGCTGCTCCAGTTTCTGGTCGGTTGGTTCACTGATCATCGGTCCGAGCGAGGTGTTCCCCCACCAGCTCGCCGGCCAGGTGCTCGGAGACCCTCAGGGCCCGGCCGAACGCCCGGCGGCGCACGGCGAGTTCATGGCACCGGGCGGTCGGGTGCAGGTATGCCCCTCGGCCCGGAGCGGTGGCGGTGGGATCCGGCACGACGACCACACGACCGTCGGGGCCCGAACCGGCCACCACGCGCAACAACTCACTCTTCGTGGCCCGCTCACGGCACCCGACGCATGTCCGGACAGGACCTGCGGACGGGGTGACCGTTGCGCGAACCACTGGGCCAACCCTACCCCGTCGGCCCCACAGGACCGAACTGGGCCGCCGGGGCACCCGCCCGTGGCGGGACGCCCACGACCCGCAGGGGCCATGATGTGGGGGTGTCCTCACTCCAGTGTCCCGCCACGCTGCTGGTCGCGGCCTGCGGTGCCGTTGCGGAGGCGTCGGCCGCCGAGGTGGTCCGGGACTGGTACGCGCAGCTGGCGCACCGACGGGTGGCCTCGGTGTGGTCGGCCCCCTCGGCCGGGGCCCGGGCGGTCGCCAGGGATCTCTCCGTACGTCTGGGGTGCCCCGTGCAGCTCCGCCCGGACCTCGACGACGGCGTCCCGGGGCAGGGGGCGGCCTCGACCCTGCGCGAGGTCCTGCAGGAGGCCGCCGACCTCCACCGCGGGGAGACCGTCCTGGTGCTGCTCGGCGCCGCCACCCCGGGAGACGCATTGGAGCGGATCGTCGGCGGGACGTCCCGTGGCCACCGCGACACCGACCTCGTCGAGCTCGAGGTCGACGAGGAGTGGCGCGTGGTCACCGGCCCGGACCGACCGTCCCCCTGATCGGTCCGGTGCCGACGGTCAGCCCTGCGGAGACTCCTCGTCGGAGCGGATGTCGATGCGCCAGCCGGTGAGGCGCGCCGCGAGCCGGGCGTTCTGCCCCTCCTTGCCGATCGCCAGGGAGAGCTGGAAGTCGGGCACGACGACACGACAGGCCTTCGCAGCGCGGTCGACCACCTCCACGGAGGAGACGCGGGCCGGCGACAGGGCGTGGGCGACCAGCTCGGCCGGGTCCTCCGACCAGTCGACGATGTCGATCTTCTCTCCGTGGAGCTCGGCCATCACGTTGCGGACCCGGGACCCCATGGGGCCGATGCAGGCTCCCTTGGGGTTGACGCCGGGCACGGTGGAGTGGACCGCGATCTTGGTGCGGTGGCCGGCCTCGCGGGCGATCGCAGCGATCTCGACGGTGCCGTCGGCGATCTCGGGCACCTCGAGCGCGAAGAGCTTCTTGACCAGCCCGGGGTGGGTGCGCGAGAGGGTGATCTGGGGGCCCCGCATGCCCTTGCGCACCGACACGACCAGGCACTTGATCCGGGTGCCGTGGGTGTACTCCTCCCCGGGCACCCGCTCGCCGACCGGCAGCAGCGCCTCGAGCTTGCCGAGGTCGACCATGACGTCGTCGGGGTTGCGACCCTGCTGGATGACGCCGGAGACGATGTCGCCCTCACGGCCGGAGAACTCACCGAAGCGCAGCTCGTCCTCGGCGTCGCGCAGACGCTGGAGCATGACCTGCTTGGCCGTGGTGGCGGCGATGCGACCGAACCCGTCGGGTGTGTCGTCGGACTCCCCGATCACCTGTCCGTCGTCGTCGAGCTCGGGCACCAGCACGGCCACGTGGCCGGTCTTGCGGTCGACCTCGACCCGCGCACGGCCCTGGGAGCCGGGGGTCTTGTGGTAGGCCGTCAGCAGCGCCTGCTCGATCGCCTCGACGAGCACGTCGAAGGAGATCTCCTTCTCGCGCTCCAGCATTCGCAGGATGCTCAGGTCGATGTCCATCAGTCGTCCCCGTCCTCGTCGTTGCTCCTGCGGTTGAACTCGACCTGCACCAGCGCCTTGACGACGTCGGCGTAGACCACGGTGTGGTCGGCCCCGTCGACCTCCACGGTCGCCGAGGTCTCGTCGCTGTCGCCGATGCGGCCGCTCACCTCGCCACCCTCGACGAGGGTGATCCGCACCAACCGGCCGGCGTTGCGGCGCCAGTGCCGGGGAAGGGTCAAGGGACGGTCCACGCCCCGGGAGGTCACCTCGAGCAGGTAGGGCTGCTCCCCCATCACGTCGGACGACTCCAGGACCACGTCGACGGCACGGGTGGCCTCGGCGACGTCGTCGAGGGTCACACCCCCGTCCTTGTCGACCGCGACCCGGAGGACCCGCCGCTTGCCGGCAGCCGAGAGCTCGACCGCCTCCACGTCCAGTCCGAGCTCACCGAGCGGACCGAGGAGGGCCTCCTCGACCCGGGCCCTGGTGGCGTCTGTCTTGGCACTGCTCACGGGTGGACCTCCTGTTCTGTTGTCGCAGGCCACCTTAGCCGTCCAGCCCCTCGGCTTCCACGTCCGGCCCGACGCCCTAGGCTCTCGCCATGCCCTCGCCCCTCCGCGCCTCACGCCGCGCCGTGCTGGCGGGCGCAGGAGTGGCGGTGCTGGCCGGCGGGTTGACCGGCTGCGACCTGCCGGGACCCTCCGGCACCACGTCCTCCGACGCACCACCGGGGACCTCGGCGGACCACCCGGACGACGACCTGGTGAGCGGTGCGGTCGCCGACTCCGAGGAGCTCCTGGCCCTGACCCTGGCCGTCGCCGCTGCGCATCCCGCGCTCGGTGGCACGACCGAGGCGTGGGCCGAGTGCCACCGCAGCCACCTGCAGGTGCTGCGCGTCGACTCCCCCGGCGAGACCCCGAGCGCCACACCGGCGCCGAGCGTGAGCCCCCCAGGGGTCCCGACGTCTCCCGGGCGCGCCCTGCGCCAGCTGCTCTCCCGCGAGCGGGCGCACGCGGCCACCCTGGCCGCGGCGGCGGCCACGGCCGAGTCGGGCGCCCTGGCCCGTCTGCTGGCCTCCATGTCGGCCGGCGTCCAGATGCATCTCGCAGCCACCGAGGCCCGGCCGTGACGACCGACGCACCCACCCTCGAGTCAAGCGTCCCCGCCCTCCAGGAGGCGCTGGCGGCCGAGCACGCTGCAGTGCACCTCCTGGGCCACCTCGGGGGCGTCGTGTCGGCACGGACCGATCCGGCGCAGCACCTGCTGCTGCGCGCAGGGCACGTGCGCCACCGCACGCTGCGCGACCGTCTGGTCGAGGCGCTGCGCTCGGTCGGCGCGACCCCCACCCCGGCCGAGGCGGCCTACTCGCTGCCGACGGGCTCGGACGCCACCTCCGTGCGGACGGCGGTCGTCGACCTGGAGGAGCGGTGCGCGCAGACGTACGCGCTGCTCGTCGCCTCCACGACGGGCGAGCTGCGCGCCACCGCCATGGAAGCGCTGGTCGCCGCAGGCCGGGCGCAGGTCGCGTGGGGCGCACCTCCCACGCCCTTTCCGGGCGCCCCCGAGCTGCTCGACGCCTCGCGTTCCTGAGCGACTCCCGTCCAGGCCAGCGACCGCCGACAGGGGCAGCGACGCCCCAAATGGGGAGCGACCCGGGGCCACTGCTCGGTGAGGGAGTCCCGAGATCTCCCCCAACGAGTGGGCCACCGGGTCGCACGGGGTTGGTCAGCAACAACCCCTGTGGTCAGAACCTGGGTCGAGGATTCTTGCCACTGACAAGAGTGTGCAGCATGCGGAACACAGGAACCACACAATTCAGACTGCATGTTCTTGCACTGCGAAAAGGCGCAAGACGACCAGTGGGTAACCTTCGGTCGCGTAGCCCACTCAGGAGCGGACCAGCGCCACCAGGTGAGCGACGGCGTCGGCCAGGGCGACCTCGGTACGCTCGCCGCTCGCACGGTCCTTGACCTCCACCACACCGTCCGCCACACCGCGACCGACCGTGAGGATCGTGGGCACGCCGATCAGCTCGGCGTCCTTGAACTTCACCCCGGGGCTGATCTTGCCGGCGCGGTCGTCGTAGATGACCTCCACGCCTGCGGCGTCGAGCTCACCCGCGATGCGTTCCGCCTCCGCGAAGACCGCGGCGTCCTTGCCCGCAGCGACGACGTGGACCTGGGCCGGCGCGACCTCGCGCGGCCAGCAGAGACCGATCTCGTCGAGCGTGTTCTCGGCGATCGCACCGACCGCGCGGGAGACCCCCACACCGTAGGAACCCATCGTGACCGTGACGAGCTTGCCGTTCTCGTCGAGCACCTGGAGCCCCAGCGCCTCGGCGTACTTCGTGCCGAGCTGGAAGACGTGGCCCATCTCGATGCCGCGAGCGGACTCCAGGGTGCCCTCGGTGCAGTCGGGGCAGGCGTCGCCGTCGCGCACCTCGGCGGCCTCGATGGTGCCGTCGGGCGTGAAGTCCCGAGCGGCCACGAGGTCGATGACGTGCTGGCCGGCGACGTTGGCGCCGGTGACCCAGCGGGTGCCCGCGACCACGCGTGGGTCGACCAGGTAGCGGATGCCGGACGCAGACTCGGCACCGAGCACCTCGGGGCCGATGTAGCCCTTGACCAGCGCCGGGTGCCTCTTCAGCTCGTCGTCGTCCATCGGCTCGACCTCGATCGGCTCCAGCTGTCCCTCGAGGCGCTTGACGTCGACCTCGCGGTCGCCGGGCAGGCCGATGGCCAGCGGCTCGGAGGTGCCGTCCGGGTGGCGCAGCACGACGAGCACGTTCTTCAGCGTGTCGGCCGCGGTCCACGCACGGTCGTCGCGGGCGAACTTCTCGTTGAGGTGGTCGACGAGGGTCTCGATGGTCGGGGTGCTGGGGGTCTCCTCGGCGTGCGCGGCGGGCAGTCCGTCGATCGCCAGCGCCTCCGGCGCGCGCGTGGTCACCGCCTCGACGTTGGCCGCGTAGTCGCAGCGCGTGCAGCGCACGTAGGTGTCCTCGCCGACCTCGGCGGTGGCCAGGAACTCCTCGGAGGCAGAGCCGCCCATGGCGCCGGAGGTCGCCTTGACGACCACGTAGTCGAAGCCGAGACGGTCGAAGATGCGTACGTACGCGGCGCGGTGCGCGTCGTAGCTGGCCTGCAGGCCGGCCTGGTCGACGTCGAAGGAGTAGGAGTCCTTCATGACGAACTCACGACCACGCAGGATGCCGGCGCGCGGACGCGCCTCGTCGCGGTACTTGGTCTGGATCTGGTAGATCGACAGCGGAAGGTCCTTGTAGGAGGAGTACAGGTCCTTCACGACGAGGGTGAACATCTCCTCGTGGGTCGGGCCGAGCAGGTAGTCGCCGCCCTTGCGGTCCTTGAGCCGGAACAGGTTGTCGCCGTACTCGGTCCAGCGGTTGGTCGCCTCGTAGGGCTCCCTGGGCAGCAGGGCCGGGAAGAGGAGCTCCTGGGCACCGATGGCGTCCATCTCCTCGCGGACGACGTTCTCGACCTTGCGCAGGACCTTCAGCCCCAGCGGCAGCCAGGAGTAGACACCCGGGGCGGCGCGCCGCACGTAGCCGGCACGCACCAGCAGCCGGTGGCTCGGGACCTCGGCGTCGGCCGGGTCGTCACGGAGGGTGCGTACGAAGAGCTGGGACATCCGCATGATCATGGGAGCAGGCTACTGGCGCCTCCCGCGGGGACGTGCACCGCGGACGACGGCCCCTGCCCGCCTCACCACATGACGGTGGCGAAGCGCGCCGTCTCCACGAAGCCGACCTTCTCGTAGGCCGCCCGCGCGGGTGCGTTCCACTCATTGACGTAGAGCGAGACGACCGGCGCGACCTCGCGCCGCACGGACTCGGCGACCGCAGCCATCCCCGCCACGGCCAGCCCCTGACCGCGCAGGTCCGGCCGGACCCAGACGCCCTGGACCTGGGCGGCCCACGGCGAGGCGCACGCCACCTCCGCCTTGAACTCCACCTGGCCGTCGGCGTCGTAGCGGGCCCACGACCATCCTCGGGAGACCAGCTGGCGCACCCGGGCCAGGTAGGCCTCGGCTCCCCCGCCCGCCTCCGGGGAGACACCGACCTCCTCGGTGTACATCGCCACGCACGCGGGATGGAGCGCCTCGACGTCGTCAGCGCGGCTGTGTCGCACGAGCGGGTCGGGCGCCACCCGGGGTGGGCCCACGTACTCCAGGTGGGGTTGCGACCAGCGCTCGTCACGAGCCGGCCCCCAGGCGCCGTCGAGCTCGTCGCAGAAGGCGGCGACGAGGTCGTGCTCCCCCACCACCGTGCTCGCACGACGTCCGTGGCGCAGGGCGTGGCGCGCGAACCGCCGGACGTCGTCGGGGTCGCAGCCGACCGGGACCAGGTTGGCGGCCACATGGCAGGCCGCCACGAGGACGTCGCCCTCGAACCGCCCCCAGACCTCACCCCCGAGCCAGCGGGGGTCGAGGGCGGTCGCGCGGGCACGGTGCTCGGCGAAGACGTTGACGACGCGATCCTGAGCGGTCAGCGCGAGGAAGTCCGCCAGGTCACCGCGACCGAGGACCCGGATGCCGTCGTCGTCCACGGCTGACCTCAGGAGACCTGGACCTCCGCCGCCGCGCCCTCGACGGGCTCCATGCCCTCGGCGATGCGCAGGGCCTCCTCGATCAGGGTCTCGACGATCTTCGACTCGGGCACCGTCTTGATCACCTCGCCCTTGACGAAGATCTGCCCCTTGCCGTTGCCGGAGGCGACGCCCAGGTCAGCCTCACGGGCCTCGCCGGGTCCGTTGACGACGCACCCCATGACGGCCACCCGCAGGGGCACCTCGAGTCCGTCGAGCCCGGCGGTCACCTGCTCGGCCAGCGTGTAGACGTCGACCTGGGCGCGGCCGCACGAGGGGCAGGAGACGATCTCGAGCTTGCGCTCGCGCAGGTTGAGCGACTGCAGGATCTGCAGGCCCACCTTGACCTCCTCCACCGGCGGGGCGGAGAGCGAGACCCGGATCGTGTCGCCGATGCCGCGGCTGAGCAGCGCCCCGAACGCGGTGGCGGACTTGATCGTGCCCTGGAAGGCCGGTCCGGCCTCGGTGACCCCGAGGTGCAACGGCCAGTCGCCGGCCTCGGCCAGCAGCTCGTAGGCCCGCACCATCACGACGGGGTCGTTGTGCTTCACCGAGATCTTGAAGTCGCGGAAGCCGTGCTCCTCGAAGAGGCTGGCCTCCCACACCGCCGACTCCACGAGCGCCTCGGGAGTGGCCTTGCCGTACTTCTCCAGGAGGCGCTTGTCCAGGGACCCCGCGTTGACGCCGATGCGGATCGAGGTGCCGTGGTCGGAGGCCGCACGCGCGATCTCCTTGACCTGGTCGTCGAACTTCTTGATGTTGCCCGGGTTGACACGCACGGCGGCACACCCGGCCTCGATGGCGGCGAAGACGTACTTCGGCTGGAAGTGGATGTCGGCGATCACCGGGATCTGCGACTTCTTCGCGATCGCGGGCAACGCCTCGGCGTCGTCGGCGCTGGGACAGGCCACGCGGACGATGTCGCAGCCGGCCGCGGTCAGCTCGGCGATCTGCTGCAGCGTCGAGTTGACGTCGGAGGTGAGCGTCGTGGTCATCGACTGCACCGAGACGGGGTGGTCGCTGCCGACCCCGACCGAGCCCACCCGGATCTGCCTGGTCTGTCGACGCGGAGCAAGGACCGGAGGGGGAAGGGCGGGCATGCCCAGACCGATGGAAGTCATGCCGACAGGCTACTGCTCACCCGGGAGCGGGACCGCGTCGGACCAAGCCGCCCCGCGAGGCGCTGTGCCGTCAGCCCGCGAGGCGGACGGGAACGACGAAGTCGCCCACGATCAGCACCACGCCCATGACCAGCAGCGAGACACCCACGACGTAGGCCACCGGCAGCAGCTTGGCGACGTCGAAGTATCCCGGGTCGGGGCGCCGGAAGAGCTTCGCCCACCCACGACGCACGGCCTCGTAGAGCGCACCGGCGATGTGCCCGCCGTCGAGCGGCAGGAGGGGGACGAAGTTGAACACGCCGATGAAGAAGTTGAAGCCGGCGATGAGCATCAGCAGGAAGGCGCCCTTGTCCGCCCAGTCGATGACCTCGTGCGAGACGGTCTCCCCCGCCAGGCGACCGCCGCCGACGATCGACACCGGTCCCATGGGGTCGCGCTCCTCGAGGCCGACGATCGCCTTGGCGACCCCCCAGACCTTGACGGGCAGGTCGACCAGCGCCTCCGCGGTGCGCACGGTCATCGCCCCCATCTCCTCGACGGTGTAGAGCAGTCCCCCGGTCTGGGGGCTGGCCGTCGGGGTGACACCCAGGAACCCGACCTGCTCCACCTCCGCACCCTCCCCGGTGGGCCGGGCGGTGACGGTGGTGTTGGTGGTGAGGGTCAGCTCCTCGCCGTCGCGTCGCACGACGATCTCGGCGCGGCCGTCGGAGTTGTCGCGGATGACGCGCTGCAGTGCCTCCCAGTCGTCGGCCGGGGCCCCGTTGAAGCTGAGGATCTCGTCGCCGACCTCGATGCCGGCTGCGCGGGCCGGCGCGATCGGGTCGTCGGGCGTGCAGACCCGGGCGTTCTCGCTCGCCGGCACCACGCAGGCCGACACGTCGGCGACGACGGGGTCGATGCGTACGTCGGCCGTGTTGCCGTAGGTGGCGAAGAGCGGGAGGAAGATGGCGAACGCAATGGCGATGTTGACCGCCGGCCCGGCCGCCATGACGGTGACCTTCTTCCACCAGGCCATCCGGTAGAAGAGGCGCGGCTCGTCCTCGGGAGAGATCAGCTCCCACTCCGCTGCCCGCGCGTCGGAGACCAGCTGGGTGAACATGCCGGTGTTGGAGCGGCGGATCCGGTGCACCGGCTGGCCGTGCTCGTCGACGCCGGCGGGCTTGGCCAGGTCGTCGGCGCCGGGCGGGAGCATCCCCACGATCTTGACGAACCCGCCGAGCGGGATCGCCTTGAGGCCGTACTCCGTCTCGCCGACCTGCGTGCTCCAGACCGTGGGCCCGAAGCCGACGAAGTACTGGGTGACCTTGCCGCCGAACTTCTTGGCGAAGGCCATGTGGCCGACCTCGTGCAGGGCGATGGAGATCACCAGGGCGAGGGCGAAGATCACCACGCCCAGGGTGTAGAGCAGGACGGTCACGGCTGGTCGCTCCCCGGGTGCGTACGCGGACGGTCGGACGACGTCTCGGCGACGCGTCGCTCGGCCTCGGCCCGGGCCCATGCGTCGGCAGCCAGCACGTCGTCCACCTGGAGCGGCTGCGAGTCCGAGCCTACGTCGTGGGCGGTCACCACCGCAGCCACGACGTCGACGATGTCGACGAATCCGAGCCGGCCGTCGCGGAACGCCTGCACGCAGACCTCGTTGGCCGCGTTGTAGACGGCAGGAGCCGTACGCCCCCGCTCCCCCGCCGTGCGCGCCAACGACACCGCGGGGAACGCCTCGTCGTCGAGCGGGAAGAACTGCCAGGTCTGGGCCGTCGTCCAGTCGACCGCGGGAGCCGCGTCGGGCACCCGGTCGGGCCACGCCATGCCCAGGGCGATCGGGATGTGCATGGTGGGCGGGCTCGCCTGGGCCAGGGTCGACCCGTCGACGAACTCCACCATCGAGTGCACCACGCTGGTGGGGTGCACGACGACCTCGATCCGGTCGAAGGGCACACCGAAGAGCAGGTGCGCCTCGATGACCTCCAGCCCCTTGTTGACCAGCGTCGCGGAGTTGATCGTGATGACCGGGCCCATCGCCCAGGTGGGGTGGTCCAACGCCTCGGCGGGCGTCACCTGCGCCAGCTCGTCACGCGTACGCCCGCGGAACGGCCCGCCGGACGCGGTCAGCACGAGCTTGCGCACCTCCCGCTCCGTGCCCGCACGCAGGCACTGGGCCAACGCGGAGTGCTCGGAGTCCACCGGCACGATCTGGTCCGGTCCGGCGGCCCGGGTGACCACCTCGCCACCCATGATGAGCGACTCCTTGTTGGCCAGGGCCAGGGTGGTGCCGGCCTCCAACGCCGCCATCGTGGGGCGCAGGCCGACGGCGCCGGTGATCCCGTTGAGCACCACGTCTGCACCCATCCCGGCAGCCTCGACGGACGCCTCCTCGCCGAGCCCTCGCCGCGCCGGAGCGAACTCGGCCACCTGTGCCTCGAAGAGCTCAGGGTTGCTGCCCCCGGCCGTCAGCCCGACGACCCGGAAACGGTCGGGGTTGGCCCGCACGAGGTCGAGGGCCTGGGTGCCGATGGATCCGGTGCTGCCGAGGATGACCACGTCGCGTCGCTTCACCCCCGCAGTCTCCCAGACCCGGTGCGGGCCGGTGCCGGGGTGGCACACCTCTCACGTGGCGCACCACGACCCAGCGCCTGGCTGCAGGTGTGGCAACCTCGGAGCATGAACGACGACTCCGCCCAGCCGGACTGGCACACGGCCACCCGGGCCGTGCGCGCCGGGCTGACCCGCAGCCAGTTCGACGAGACCTCCGAGGCGCTCTACCTCACCAGCGGCTACGTCTTCCCCAGCGCGCAGGCCGCCGCCGACACCTTCGCCGGCGAGCTCGACCACGACGTCTACTCGCGCTACACCAACCCCACCGTGCGCATGTTCGAGGAGCGCCTGGCCGCGCTCGAGGGTGCCCAGGCCTGCGCCGCCACGGCGTCGGGCATGTCGGCCGTCTTCGCGTCGCTGGCGGTGCTGCTGGAGTCCGGTGACCGCGTGGTCGCCTCCCGGTCGATGTTCGGCGCCATCATCTACGTGGTCAACGAGTTCTTCCCGAAGTGGGGCGTGGAGACCGTCCTGGTCGACCCGACGGACCTCGACGCCTGGGCCGAGGCGCTCTCGGTGCCGACGAAGGCAGTGCTCTTCGAGACCCCGTCCAACCCGCTGCTCGCGATGGTGGACATCGAGGAGGTGTCCGCCCTGGCCCACGCCGCGGGGGCGACGGTCGTCGTCGACAACGTCTTCGCCACCCCGGTCTTCTCCAAGCCGCTCGAGCAGGGCGCCGACGTGGTCGTCTACTCCGCCACCAAGCACATCGACGGCCAGGGCCGGGTGCTCGGCGGCGCTGTGCTCGGCACGAAGGACTACGTGGCCCAGATCGTGACCCTGCTGCGCAACCTCGGCCCGTCGCTCTCGCCGTTCAACGCCTGGGTCCTGCTCAAGGGCCTGGAGACCCTCGACCTGCGCGTGCGCCGGATGGCCGAGAACGCCGAGACCGTCGCGCGCTTCCTGGAGAGCCACCCGAAGGTCGCGACCACGATCTATCCCACCCTCGACTCGTTCCCGCAGCGGGAGCTGGTCGCCCAGCAGCTCACCGGTGGCGGCGGCACCGTCGTGGCCGTCAAGCTCGACGGTGGCCAGGAGGAGGCGTTCCGGTTCATGGACGCCCTGGAGGTCTTCGACATCTCCAACAACCTCGGCGACGCCAAGTCACTGGTGACCCACCCGGCGACCACCACCCACCGCAGGATCGGCGCCGAGGGCCGGGCCGCCGCCGGCATCACCGACGGGACCGTGCGCTTCTCGATCGGTCTCGAGGACTCCCGTGACCTGCTCGCCGACCTCGAGCAGGCGCTGGCCCGCCTCTGACCAGAACGCCTCAGCCCGGGCCAGTCACTCTTGGCCCATTACTTCCTGGCCCAGTACTTCCTGGCGCAGTCACTCCTGGCGCAGGGCCGGGCGCAGCGTGTCCAGGACGCTCGGGTCCTCGATGGTGCTCGGCACGGGCGTGTCCTTGCCGTCGGCGATCTCCCGCATCGTGCGTCGCAGGATCTTGCCGCTGCGGGTCTTGGGCAGGCCACCGACGACGACGACCTCCTTGAAGGCGGCGACCGCACCGATCTCTCCACGCACCATGGCGACGAGCTCTTCGCGGATCTCGTCGGGATCTGCCTCGACCCCCGTCTTGAGCACGACGAACCCGCGCGGCAGCTGGCCCTTCAGGGTGTCCGCCACGCCGATCACGGCGCACTCCGCCACGGCCGGGTGGCGGGAGATCACCTCCTCCATCGACCCGGTGGAGAGGCGGTGGCCGGCGACGTTGATGACGTCGTCGGTGCGGCCCATCACGAAGAGGTAGCCGTCGTCGTCGACGTAGCCGCCGTCGCCGGAGAGGTAGTGACCGTCGAAGGCCGAGAGGTAGGAGGAGATGAACCGTTCCTCGTCGCCCCACACGGTGGTCAGGGTGCCCGGCGGCAGCGGAAGTCGCAGGCAGATGGCGCCCTCGGTGCCCGGGGGCACCTCCTGCCCGGCGCCGTCGAGCACGCGTACGTCGTAGCCGGGCACGGGCACCGACGGCGACCCGGGCTTGATCTCCATCGGCTCGAGGCCGCGCAGGTTGGCTGCGATCGGCCACCCGGTCTCGGTCTGCCACCAGTTGTCGACCACGGGCACCCCGAGGCGCTCCCCCGCCCACTGCCAGGTGTCCGGGTCGAGCCGCTCCCCGGCCAGGAAGAGCGTCTGCAGGCTGGAGAGGTCGTGACGCGAGAGGAACTCGCCGGCCGAGTCCTCCTTCTTGATCGCCCGGATCGCGGTGGGTGCGGTGAAGAGCGCCTTCACCTCGTACTCCTCGACGACGCGCCAGAAGGCGCCGGCGTCGGGCGTACCGACGGGCTTGCCCTCGTAGAGGATGGTGGTGGCTCCACTGATGAGCGGGGCGTAGACGATGTAGGAGTGGCCCACGACCCAGCCCACGTCGGAGGCGGCCCACCACACGTCACCCGGACCGCAGTCGTAGACGTGGCGGAACGACCACGCCATCGCCACGGCGTGGCCGCCGTTGTCACGGACGATGCCCTTCGGCCTGCCGGTCGTGCCGGAGGTGTAGAGGACGTAGAGCGGATCGGTGGCGGCGACCTCGACGCAGCCGGCGGGCTGGGTGCGTCCGGCGCGCATCGCGACCTCCCAGTCGAGGTCTCGGCCGTCCTGGAGGTCGGCGGTGACCTCGGGACGCTGCTTGACGATGACGGCCTCGGGCGCGTGGGTGGCGAGCTCCAGGGCGCGGTCCAGGAGCGGCTTGTAGGCGATGGTCCGGCTGGGCTCAATGCCGCAGCTGGCGCTCACCACGACCTTGGGGGTCGCGTCGTCGATGCGCACGGCGAGCTCGTGGGCGGCGAACCCGCCGAAGACCACCGAGTGCACGGCGCCCAACCGTGCGCAGGCCAGCATCGCCACCACGGCCTCGGGGATCATCGGCATGTAGATGACCACCCGGTCGCCCTTCTCGACACCCAGCTGCTGCAGGGCGCCGGCGAAGGCCGCCACGTCGGCGAGCAGCTCGGCGTAGGTGATGCGGCGCTTCGTGCCGGTGACCGGCGAGTCGTGGATCAGGGCCACCCTGTCCGCCGCGCCGTTGACCACGTGACGGTCGAGGGCGTTGTAGCAGGTGTTGAGGGTCGCGTCGGGAAACCAGCGGTGGTGCGGAGCCCGGCTGCTGTCCAGCACCTGCCGGGGCTTGCGGATCCAGTCCACGAGGGAGGCCTGGTCGCCCCAGAACTCCTCGGGGGAGGTGATCGACTTCTCGTACGCCGCGCGGTAGTCCATGACGTCATCGTGCCGGGTGCTGCCGACGAGCGACAGCCCCCGTTCCACGACCGGCAGCCCGGTGCGACGAACGGCAGACCCGCTCACCCCTGCGGCAGCACCAGTCCGTTCTCCACGGTGCGTTCGGGCTTGGCGGGTGTGCGGAGCCAGGCATCGAAGAAGCCCTCGAGGTCCGCGCCACTGACCTCCTCGGCGAGCTCCTCGAACTGCGCCGACGACGCGTGGCCACCGCCGTGGCGGGCCGACCAGGTGCGCAGCAGTCGCCAGAAGGGCTCCTCGCCGATCCGTTGACGCAACGCCTGCATCGTCATCGCACCCCGCTCGTAGACCGGCCACGCGAAGAGGTGGTCAGCCCCGGGGTCACCGATCGTGCGGCGCCAGAACCTGTCCCCCGGTGGCCGGGTGGCGTACTCGTTGCGCAGCCACGTGGCGACCGAGCGCCCGCCGGAGGCCTCCACCCAGCGGTGCTCCATGAAGGTCGCCGCTCCTTCGTTGACCCAGATGTCGCGCCAGCGCGCCACCGAGACGTGGTTGCCGAACCACTGGTGGGCGAGCTCGTGCACCAGCAGCCAGGTGCTGCGAGGACCGAGTGGCCAGTAGACCGGGCGGGTCTGGTTCTCCAACGCGAAGCCGGCGGGCAGGGAGGTGACCACGCCGCCGGTCGTCTCGAAGGGATAGGGCCCCAGGTCTCGCTCGAGCCGGGCGACCACCGCGGCGCTGCGCCGCAGCATCCGCAGGGAGAGTCGACGCTCCCGCGGAGCGAGCCGGGAGGAGACGGCGTTGTGCCAGGGCAGGCCGTGGGAGCGTCCCGTCTCCACGTGGAAGCGCCCCGCGGCGAAGTAGGCGAGGTAGGGCACCATCGCGTCCCGGGCGCCCCAGCGCCACGTCACCTGACCGCCGCGCGCACGGCGCTCCAGCAACCGGCCGTTGGACACGACCGTCATCCCTCGCGGCACCGTCACCGCGATCCGGAACCTGGCCCGGTCGCTGGGGTGGTCGTTGGCGGGGAACCACCACGGGGCCATGTGCGGCTGGTTCATGGTCACGACCTCGCCCTCGCTGGCCAGCCAGTTGCGCTCGCCGACGTAGGCGTGGCGCTCGGGGAACCCGGCGTACCGCACCGCCACCCGCACCGCCCTGCCCGCCCTCAACGGCCGACGTGGCGTCACCACGAGTTCGTGCCCGGCCCGTGAGCGGTGCGCCGCCTTCTGCCCGTCGACCCGCACGGAGCTCGCCGGCAGGAGCAGGTCGAGGTTGAAGCGGCGCAGGGCCACCTCGGGCACCAGGGTGAGCACGGTGTGCCCCACGAGACGGCGCCGGTCGAAGTCGTAGCGCACCCGCACGTCGTAGCGGCGTACGTCGTAGCCCCCGTTGCCGTCGAGCGGGAAGTAGCTGTCCCCCACCCCGGCGCTGCCCATGACCGGCGCACTGCCCATGACCGACGCCCGGGGCGTGACCGGCGCACTGGAGGCGTCCGACGACGCCCGGGCGGCAGCACCCGCGCCGAGCGCCGCTGACGAGACTGCCAGCGCGACGACCAGCAGGCCCGCCACGCGGTTCGGGGCCGGACGACGGCTCTGGGCGACCGGGATGTGCATGCCCCGACGCTACTCCCGTCACGCGGTCCTCGTGCGCCCTACGGCACCGTGCTGGCGCAGGGGGCTAGGTTCGACCGGGTGAGGCACACACGAGGACGCACGGTCGACGTCGACTCCGTCGAGGAGTTCGATCGGCGACTGGCTCGAGGCACCTGCACCATGGCCGGCTGGCGCCTGCGCGGAGTCGACCTGACCGGACGCCGAGCCCAGCTGGAGACGGCCGACGTCACGGGCGCCCTCTTCCTCGGGTGCCGACTCGACCCGGGGCTGGAGGACCGGCTGCGGGCGCGGGGAGCCATCGTCTTCCCCACGCTGCCCGACGTCCCGGTGGAGGTCTACCGCAGCCGGCTCTACACCCCTCAGGAGCTCTACGACACCGCCGACTACCAGACCTCGCTCGACGCCCGCGCCTACGCATGGGCCGGGGCGGGCGTGGACCCCGACCTGGCTGCAGCCCTCCACGACCACGCCGTCGACGTGGCCCTGACGGGCTGGATCGAGGGGCGCCACCTGGTGGGCGTGATGGGTGGTCACGCGCTGCGCCGCGGCCAGTCGGAGTACGCCTTCGCCGCACGGCTGGGGCGGGCGCTGGGGGTTGACCAGGTGGTGACGACCGGCGGAGGGCCGGGAGCGATGGAGGCGGCCAACCTCGGGGCCTACCTCTCGCGCGAGCCGCAG
Organism: Nocardioides malaquae; assembly: GCF_015070385.1. Lineage (GTDB taxonomy): Bacteria > Actinomycetota > Actinomycetes > Propionibacteriales > Nocardioidaceae > Nocardioides > Nocardioides malaquae. The sequence goes on from NZ_JADCSA010000001.1 coordinate 334,787, forward strand.
GAGGCACTCGACGCCGCCCTGGGCGTGCTGGCGGCAGCGCCCTCCTTCGTGCCCGACGTCGGCGCCTGGGTCCGGGCCGCCTTCGAGGTGCTCGACGCCCACCCCCACGGGGCCGAGACCCTCGGCATCCCGACGTGGCACTACGGGCACGAGCCGCCGAACCCGTTCGCGACCCGGATCGCGAAGTACTTCCGCAACGCCACCCGCGAGGCGATCCTGCTCGAGGTCTGCGACCGCGGCATCGTCTTCCTGCCGGGCGCCGCCGGCACGCTGCAGGAGGTCTTCCAGGACGCGTGCGAGAACTACTACGCGGACGAGTCGGCGATCGCACCGATGGTGCTGGTGGGGCGGGAGCACTGGACCGACACCGTGCCGGCGTGGCCACTGTTGCGGACGTTGGCCCGCGGGCGCCCCATGGAGGACCACGTGCACCTGGTCGACACCGTGGAGGAGGCGGCCGAGGTCATCGGTGCTCGAGGCTCCCGCGACTCACGGGTGGCACCCGACGCCTGAGGACGTACGCAGCACTGACGTACGCAGCAGCTGCGGAGGGTCAGGGGGCAGCGGCGAGCTGCCCGCACGCGGCGTCGATCTCGTCGCCACGGGTGTCGCGCACGGTGGTGCTGATGCCCTTGGCCTCGAGCCGTCGGACGAACTCGTCGGTGTCCTCGTCGCGCGAGCGGGTGTACTTGGAGCCGGGCACCTCGTTGAGCGGAATCAGGTTCACGTGGGCCCAGGCCCAGTCGCCGTACGAGTTCAGCACGTCACCGAGCAGGTCGGCGCGCCACGCCTGGTCGTTGATGTCGCGCATCATCGCGTACTCGATGGAGACCCGACGCTTGGTCGTACGCGCGTAGGTCCACGCAGCCTCGACGGTCTCGGCGACGGACCAGCGGGTGTTGACCGGCACCAGCTCGCTGCGCAGCTCGTCGTCGGGGGCGTGCAACGACAGCGCGAGCGTGCACGGGATGCCTTCCTCGGCCAGCTGCAGGATGCGCGGGACCAGCCCGACCGTGGAGACTGTCACGTGACGGGCGCTCATGCCGAGTCCGGCAGGGGTGGGGTCGGTCAGCCGGCGCACGGCGCCGACGACGGCCTTGTAGTTGGCCAGCGGCTCGCCCATGCCCATGAAGACCACGTTGGAGACGCGGCCCGGACCGCCGGGGACCGAGCCGCTCGCCAACGTGCGGTTGGCGTCCACGACCTGCTCCACGATCTCGGCGGTCGACATGTTGCGCTGCAGGCCACCCATGCCGGTGGCGCAGAACGAGCAGGCCATGCCGCACCCGGCCTGGCTGGAGACGCAGACCGTCGACCGCGTCCGGTAGCGCATCAGAACGGACTCGACGAGGGCGCCGTCGAACAGCTTCCAGAGCGTCTTGACCGTGGTGCCGCGGTCGGCGGTCTGGACCTTGATCGGGTCCATCAGCTTCGGCAGGAGCGCCGCGACGAGCTCGTCGCGCTGGGCCGCGGGCAGGTCCGTCATTTCCGCGGGGTCGTTGACCAGGCGGGTGAAGTAGTGGGTGGAGAGCTGCTTGGCGCGGAAGCCGGGCAGGCCCGCGTCGACGAGCAGCTGCTTGCGCCCGGCCTCGTCGAGGTCGGCCAGGTGCCGCGGCGGCTTCTTGCGGCCTCGGGGCTCGTCGAAGACGAGAGGGAGCAACGGAGGATTCTCGGACATCGTCCCCATCCTCCCACCGCAACGGGCGAGGCGCGAAACCTCAGGCGTCCATCTCCACCATGAACCAGAGCACGAGGGAGGCCACACCCAGCACCACGAGGAGGGTCAGCACCATGCCGATGGCCATGTAGGTGCCGAAGCGCCGGGTGCGCGGTGCGACCAGGAGACCGAGCGGCACCAGCAGGGCCAGCGTCACCAGGGGGAACCAGCGCTCCGCCGTCTCGTACGTGAACAGGAGACGTAGCACGCCGGCGAACCCGCCCGGGACGGCAGTGACGAAGAGCATGCCGGTGAAGAAGCCGGTCAGGGCGGTGAAGGTGGGGTGGTCGCGGTGCCACCAGTCGGTCTCGCTGCGCTGCAGGTCGGCCCGGTCCGCCGTGTCGGTCATGCCGACCATCCTAGGGGCGTCAGAACGCGAGGTAGTGCAGGAGCAGCCACACCGGCGCGATCGTGGCGAGGAGCGAGTCCAGACGATCCATGATGCCACCGTGACCGGGGATGACCTGGGACATGTCCTTGACGCCCAGGTCGCGCTTGATGACGGACTCCACGAGGTCACCCAGCGTCGCCATCACCACGACGATGAGACCCACGAGGACGCCCACCCACGCCTCGGCGTCGAGCAGCGTGGTGACCAGGAACCACCCGGCGGCGACGCAGGCCAGGGCCGAGCCCGCGAAACCCTCCCAGGACTTCTTGGGCGAGATGACCGGAGCCATCGGGTGCTTGCCGAAGAGCACCCCGGCGATGTAACCGCCGGTGTCGGAGGCCACCGTCACCAGCACGAAGACGACGATCCCCTTCACGCCGTCGTCCCACCGTTCGAAGTCGACGGCCCCGCCCTCGGAGAGCATCAGGCCCACGAAGGAGGCGAGGAAGGGCAGGTAGACGAGCACGAAGACCGACGCGGTGGCGTTCTGCACGAAGCCCTCGACCCCACGCCGCAACAGCCACAGCATCGTGACCAGGGCGGTGACGGCGGTGGCGGTGACCAGGGCGGCAGGACCGGAGAAGTAGGCGACCAGGATCATCACCACCGCCCCGATCATCAGCGGCTGCTCCGGGACGTCGATCTCCTTGGCCCGGAGCGCGCGGCCGATCTCCCAGATGCCGATCACGATCGCGACCGCGACCACCCCGATGAAGGCGGTCTTCCAGAAGTAGAGCGTGCCGGCGATCAGGGAGAGCAGCACCACGCCCGACGTGATCGCGGCCGGCAGGTCGCGACCTGCTCGTCCGTGGTCCTTCGTCGGCGCTGCGGCCTTCGGTGGAGGGTTCGTCATCTCGGTGTGGCGCCGGGTCCGGGGATCAGACCTCGAGCAGCTCGGCTTCCTTCTTCTTCAGCATCTCGTCGATGGCGTCGGTGTGGTCCTTGGTGAGCGCGTCCAGCCGCTTCTCGGCACCGGCCACGTCGTCCTTGCCGACCTCGCCGTCCTTCTCGAGCTTCTCCAGCGACTGCTTGGCCTGCCGACGCACGTTGCGCACCGAGACGCGGCCGTCCTCGGCCTTGCCCTTCGCCAGCTTGATGTACTCCTTGCGGCGCTCCTCGGTCAGCTCGGGGAAGACGCAGCGCAGCACCCGTCCGTCGCTGGAGGGGTTGACGCCCAGGTCGGAGTCGCGCACGGCGCGCTCCACGGCGTCGACCGCGCTCTGGTCGAAGGGCTGGATCAGGATGGTCCGCGCGTCCTGCGAGGTGAAGGTCGCCAGCTGCTGGAGCGGGGTGGGGGTGCCGTAGTACTCGACCACGATCTTGTTGAACACCGTGGGGCTGATGCGACCGGCGCGGATGGTGGTGAAGTCCTCACGCGTGGACTCCACCGACTTGTCCATCTTGGTCGTGGCTTCACGGAGGATGTCGTTGATCACGGGCGCCTTCTCTCGTCTCGGTGTACGGCTGGGGTACGTGCCTGGTAGCTGGGGAGGTAGCTGGGGCGGTCAGCCCTGCGAGCTGACCAACGTTCCGATCTTCTCACCCTGCACGATGCGCAGGATGGCGCCCTCGTCCTCCATGCCGAAGACGATCAGCGGCATGTCGTTCTCCATGCAGAGCGCGAAGGCAGTCGCGTCGGCCACCTTGAGGCCCTTCTGGAGCGCGTCCTGGAACGAGAGGGTGTCCAGCTTGGTGGCGTGCGGGTCGACCCGGGGGTCGGCGGTGTAGACCCCGTCGACGCCCTGCTTGGCCATGAGCACGACCTGCGACCGGGTCTCCAGCGCGCGCTGGGCGGCGACCGTGTCGGTCGAGAAGAACGGCATGCCGGCGCCGGCGCCAAAGATGACCACGCGCCCCTTCTCCAGGTGGCGGATGGCCTTGCGCGGGATGTAGGGCTCGGCGACCTGGCCCATCGTGATGGCGGTCTGCACGCGGGTCTCGATGCCCTCCTTCTCCAGGAAGTCCTGGAGGGCCAGGCAGTTCATGACCGTGCCGAGCATGCCCATGTAGTCGGCGCGGGCCCGGTCCATGCCGCGTTGCTGCATCTCCGCGCCCCGGAAGAAGTTGCCACCGCCGACGACGATGCTCACGCCCACCCCGGCGCGCACGACCTCGGCGATCTGGCGCGCGACCTTCGAGACGACGTCGGGATCGACACCGACGCTTCCGCCTCCGAAGACCTCACCGGAGAGCTTGAGCAGGACGCGGTTGTAGGCGGTCACGTCAGATCCTTTCGACACGGGGCGGAGCGGGACGGTGGTGCGGGTGCCAGAAGGCCGGCCCGATGGTCATCGCGTGATCCATCGAACCGGCCTCCTGGGTGGTGGTGCTTGGTGTGAACCCTGTCAGGCTCAGGCGCCGACCTCGAAGCGCACGAAGCGCTTGACGGTCGTGCCGGACGCGTCGAGGACCTGCTTGACGGTCTTCTTCGACTCGGTGATCGACTCCTGCTCGAGCAGGACGATCTCCTTGAAGAAGGCGCCCAGGCGACCCTCGACGATCTTGGCGACGGCGGCCTCGGGCTTGCCCTCCTCCAGCGTCTTGGCGGTCAGGACCTCCTTCTCGCGGGCGACGACGTCCTCGTCGACCTCCTCGCGGGTGAGGAACTGCGCCTTCATCGCGGCGACCTGCATGGCGGCGGCACGAGCGGCCGCCTCGTCACCCTCGTACTCGACGAGCACGCCGACGGCGGCGGGCAGGTCGGCAGCACGCTTGTGCATGTAGGCCACGGTGGTGCCGTCGAAGTAGGCCACACGGCCGAGCTCGATCTTCTCACCGATGGTGACGGCCAGGCCCTCGACGACCTCGCCGACGGTCTTGCCGTCGAGCTCGACGGCCTTGAGCGCCTCGGCGTCGACGGCCTTGTGGGCGTCGGCGGCCGCGGCGATCTTCTCCGCGGTGGCGATGAAGTCGGCGTTCTTGGCGACGAAGTCGGTCTCCGACTTGAGCTCGACGAGCGCCCCGCCGGCGGTGACGACCAGGCCGGAGGAGGCCTCGCGCTCGGCGGCACGGGCAGCAGCCTTGGCGGTGCCCTTGACGCGGAGCAGGTCGACGGCGGCGTCGAAGTCACCGTCGGTCTCGGTGAGCGCCTTCTTGCAGTCCATCATGCCGGCGCTGGTGAGCTCACGGAGCTTCTTGACGTCGGCAGCGGTGAAGTTGGACATGAATCCTCTTCCTCGAAGTAGTCGGGTCGGCTGGGAGACGCGTCAGTTGGTCTCGGCAGCCTCGGCGGCGGGAGCCTCGGTCGCCTCAGCGGCGGGCGCCTCAGCAGCGGGAGCCTCGGTCGCCTCGGCGGCGGGAGTCTCGGCAGCGGGAGTCTCGGCGGCGTCGGTGCCCTCACCGGCGAGGATCTCGCGCTCCCACTCGGCCAACGGCTCGGCGGTGCCGCCGGACTTGGCGCCCGAACGGGCCACGAGGCCCTCGGCCACGGCGTCGGCGACGACGCGGGTCAGCAGGCCCACGGCGCGGATGGCGTCGTCGTTGCCCGGGATCGGGAAGTCGACCGAGTCGGGGTCGCAGTTGGAGTCCAGGATGCCGATGATCGGGATGCGGAGCTTGCGCGCCTCCTCGACGGCGAGGTGCTCCTTGTTGGTGTCGACGATCCAGATGGCGGACGGGGTGCGCGTCATCTCGCGGATGCCGCCGAGCGACTTGTTGAGCTTGTCGCGCTCGCGGCGCATCTGCAGCAGCTCCTTCTTGGTGCGGCTGCTGGAGGACTCGTCGAAGTTGATCTCGTCGAGCTCCTTGAGACGGTTGATGCGCTGGTGCACCGTCTGGAAGTTGGTGAGCATGCCGCCGAGCCAACGCTGGTTGACGTAGGGCATGCCGACGCGGGTCGCCTGCTCGGCGATGGCCTCCTGGGCCTGCTTCTTCGTGCCGACGAACATCACGGTGCCGCCCTTGGCGACCGTCTCCTTGATGAACGCGTACGAACGGTCGATGTAGCCCAACGACTGCTGCAGGTCGATGATGTAGATGCCGTTGCGCTCCGTGAGGATGAAGCGCTTCATCTTGGGGTTCCAGCGACGGGTCTGGTGCCCGAAGTGGACGCCGCTCTCGAGCAGCTGGCGCATGGTCACGACTGCCATGGGGTTCTCCTGTGTCGGTCGCAGGCTCGCGCGGAGCCAGCGTGGGTTTCAGTTGGTCGCCCCGTCCCCGGGGCCCTGACGCCCACGCGCGACCCGATCCTCCGCCGTGGAGCGGTGGAACTGAGGGCCGCGCCCACGGTGGATCGGGGTCTGACTCAACCCCGTCGCGGCGTGTGGGCGTGCGAAGTCAGCCCCTGAGGGCTGCTGCCGGACAGACTACGGCACCCGGGCCGGGCTGACGAAACCGCCGCACTCCCCGCCACGACACCTGCACATCCGAGCAGCGAGACCCGCCCTCCCCACCCCGCGGTCGCCTCCCCGGAGGACGGGCGCGCCGGTCACGAGGATGAGTCGGGTGAAGACTCCTCCCCTGCCGCGACGCCGCGCGTCCCACGGCGCCGGTCGACCCGGGCACAAGCTCGCCCGGTTCGTCGCCACCGTGGGTCTGGTGCTGTTCCCCGGTCCCCACGGGCCCGCGGGCTCCGACGCCCCCGACGCCCCGGACGGCGCGAGTGGGCAGGCGGGCACCGGGGTGTGGCCCCTGCCCGGCACCCCGCAGGTCGTCACCGGGTTCTCCCCGCCCGACGAACGCTGGGACTCCGGGCACCGCGGCGTCGACCTGGCCAGCGCGCCGGCCCAGCCGGTGCTGGCGGCCCTGCCGGGTGAGGTCACCTTCGCCGGCTCCGTCGCAGGGCGTGGCGTCGTGGTGGTCTCGCACGGTCCCACCCGTACCACCTACCAACCCGTCCTGGCCGACGTGGCGGTCTCGACCCCCGTCAGCGCCGGGCAGAGGATCGGGTGGCTGCACCCGGCCGGCTCGCACTGCGCACCAGCCGCCTGCCTGCACTGGGGCTGGCGGTTCGGGGACCTCTACCTCGACCCGCTCGACCTGGTCGGCGGGACGGGCGTACGCCTCCTGCCGCTGTGGGGGCTTCCGGGGTTGCTTCCCGGGTTCCTTCCGCCGTGGCCCGCGTACCCGCTTCAGGCCCGGGGGTGGGCCTGGGAGTAGGCCCGCCGCAGTCGGTCGGTGCTCACATGGGTGTAGAGCTGGGTCGTCGACAGCGAGGCGTGCCCCAGGAGCTCCTGGACGGTGCGCAGGTCGGCTCCCCCCTCGACGAGGTGGGTCGCGGCCGTGTGACGCAGACCGTGGGGTCCCATGTCGGGAGCCCCCGGCACCTGGGACAACCGGCGATGGACCATCTCACGGACCACTCGTTGGTCGAGGCGACCGCCACGCACGCCGAGGAAGAGTGCCGGGGGCGACGTCGCGGAGGCCAGCTCCGGCCGGCCATTGCGCAGCCACTGCTCGAGGGACCGCGCGGCCGGCACGCCGAAGGGCACGCTGCGTTCCTTGCGCCCCTTTCCGAGCACCCGCACCACCCGACGGTCGCCGTCGACGTCGTCGACGTCGAGCCCGACCAGCTCACCCACGCGCACACCGGTGGCGTAGAGCAGCTCCAGCACCGCCACGTCACGCAGACCGACGGGGCCCTCGCCGGCCGCGTTGGTGGCGACCTCGATCAGCTGGGCGGCCTCGTCGGCGCGCAGCACCGAGGGCAACGCCCTGGCCAGCTTCGGGGAGAGCAGGAGGGCGCCTGCGTCCCCCGTGGCCCGTCCGGTGCGGGCCAGCCAGGCGGTGAAGACGCGGACCGCACTGGCCCGACGCGCCAGGGTCGCCCGCGAGCGTCCCTTGCTCTGCTGCAGGGCCAACCAGCTCCGCAGGGTGCGCAGGTCCACCTCGGCCGGCTGCTGGATGCCGAGCCGGTGCGCGTGCTCGAGCATCCCGGCGACGTCGCCGACGTAGGCGCGCACGGAGTGGGCGGAGAGGTTGCGCTCGGCGACCAGGTGCCGTTCGTAGTCGCCGAGCGCCACCGCCATGGGCTCGGGCAGCACCGGGTCGTGGTCCATGCCGTCATGCTAGGTCGCGGGACGGACGACGACGGGACGCCTCACCGGCGTCAACCGCCGCGCCCCGACCTCCGCGACACCCTCCACGCGTCCCCCTCCTGGTGGACCCACCCCCGGGCCTCGAGGGAGAACAGGGCGGTCTGCACCTCGCGCAGTCCCACTCCCGCGGTGGCGGCGACGTGCGTGGCGCGACGGGCACGACCGACGGGCACGGCGTCGAGCACCTGTCGCTGCCGCACGGTCAGTCGGTCGCGCGGCCCGGGTGGCTCGCGACGGTCCTCGACGAGGTTCTCACCGGCAGCAGAGAGCAGCTCCCTCACGTCGTCGCCACCCGTCACGACCATGGCTGCGCCCGTGCGCAACCGCTCGTGGACCCCTTGGGACTGGGCGCTGGTCACAGGACCTGGTACTCCCATGACCGGACGCCCCAGACGCTCGGCCCAGGCCGCGGAGCTCAGCGCCCCGGACCGCAGCGCCGCCTCCACGACCACCGTGCCGCCGGTGAGGGCAGCGATCAGACGGTTGCGGGCCAGGAAGCGTACGCGCATCGGCGCTCCCCCCAGGGGTGCCTCCGAGACCACGGTGCCCACGTCACGTACGTGCTCGACGAGCGCCCGGTTCGCCGCCGGGTAGATCCGGTCGACACCGCACGCCAGCACCGCGACGGTCGGGCCGTCCACCGCCAGGGCACCACGGTGGCTGGCCTGGTCGATCCCCAACGCCGCACCGGAGACCACGCTGAGTCCCGCCTCGGCGAGCTGCGCCGCCATCTCGGAGGCGACCCGGGTGCCGTAGGTGGTGGCGGAACGGGACCCCACCATGGCCACCGCCCGCGGCGTCGCCGGCAGGGGCAGCGGGCCCCGCACCCACAACCCGATCGGCACCCCACCCCGCTCGTTGACCACGCCCGCCCCGGCCAGCGCGTCGAGTCCGTCCGGCCACTCCTCGTCACCGGGCACGACGAAACGGATCCCGGCCCTCTCCGCGACCTCCAGCTCCCGCGTCGGATCCACGGCCGCGAGCCGGGTGGCGACGTCGTCGTGCAGCGACGACAGACCCCTTTCCTCGAGGAGGTGGTCGCGCACCGCCCTGGCCCCCAGGTCGCGGACCAGACGGTTCATCCGCACGTCGCCGGGCTCGGCGAGACGGTTGAGGGCCACTCGAGCGAGACGCTCGTCCTCCCCGACTGCGCCGCCAGCACCGACAGCGCCCTGGGCGCCGAGGGCACTCACCCTGCCCTCCCGACGGCCGTCAGGACCAGGGGTTCCCCGGTGCGCAGCCGCAGTGCGGTGTCGAGACATGCGACGTCCGGCACCTCGAGACCCAGCAGGTCGGCCACCGTGAGCGCCAGCCGGTGCACCCGGGTGGCACCGCGTCGACTGAGGAGACCGGCATGCACCTCGTGCTCGAGGCGTCGCTCCAGCTCCGGCCCCAGGGGCCAGCGGGAGCGCAGCAGGTGGCTGGGCACGTGGGCGTTCAGGCGCCACCCGGAGTGGGCGTACCGGTCTGCCTGTCGGCGTCGGGCAGCGGTGACCCGGTCCCGGATCGTGGCGCTCGCCTCGCGGCTGACGTGCGCGCCCTGGTCGGCGCGACCCGGCGGAAGGACGTGACGCAGCACGTCGATCCGGTCGGCGACGGGACCGGAGACCCGGCGGCGGTACTCCCGGCGCTGCACCTCCGTGCAGGTGCACCTGTTCTGCTTGTGGTCGGGGTGGTAGTCCCCGCAGGGGCACGGGTTCGACGCGAGGACCACCATGCCCCGGGCCGGGTAGACGGCCGACTCCTCGCCTCGCGAGACGCTGATCTCGCCGCTCTCCATCGGCTGGCGCAACGCCTCGATGACGTCGGTGCGGAAGAGGGGGAACTCGTCGAGGAAGAGCACCCCGCAGTGGGCCCGGGAGAGCTCGCCGGGGCGCACCCGACCGGCACCGCCCCCCAGGAGGCTGGACTTCGAGGTGTCGTGGTGGGGCGCCCTGAAGGGCGGACGCACGACCAGCCCGGGAGGGTTGTCCCCACCTGCGAGCGAGAGCACCGCGGTGAGCTCGAGCGCCTCGTCGCGGCCCAGGTCCGGCAGCAGGGTGGGGATGCGTTCGGCGAGGCTCGTCTTGCCCGAGCCCTTCGGCCCGGTCAGCATCAGGTGGTGGCCTCCGGCAGCGACCACCTCCAGGGCGAACCGCGCGTCGTCCAGCCCCACGAGGTCGGCCATGTCGACCTCGTCGGCGCGGTCGTCACCACGCCAGGTGAGCAACGTGGCGCCCCGGGAGTCGTGCACGGGGGCAGCAACCGGCACCTCCTCGCCACGCAGCTGGGCGACGACCTGGGCCAGGGAGCGTACGCCGAAGACCTCGACCCCGGGCACCATCGCCGCCTCGCGCGCCTGGGGCTCGGGCACGAAGACCCGGCGGACGCCGCGGGCGGCCGCCGCCATGACCATCGGCAGCACCCCGGGCACCGCACGCAGGGCGCCGTCGAGGGTGAGCTCGCCGATGAAGACGGTGTCGGCGGTCGAGCCCGGCGGCAGGGTGCCGTCGGCGCCCTTGATGCCCACCGCGATCGCGAGGTCGAAGTGCGTGCCGCGCTTGGGCAGGTCGGCAGGCGTCAGCAGGATGGTCACCCGGCGGGTGGAGGGCCACGGCGGCGCGGCGTGGGTGATCGCCATCCGCACCCGGTCACGCGCCTCCAGCAGGGAGGCGTCGGGGCGACCCACGATCGTGGCTCCCACCACGCCGGGCGAGATGTCCACCTGGACCTCCACGAGGTGGCCCACCGCGCCCTGGAGCGCCATCGTCCACGCCGTCGCCAGCATCAGAAGGCTCCCCGCACGTGGTCGACGACCGGTGCGCCCCGGCGCGCCTGCACCACCGCCACGAGGTCGAAGCGGACGTCCGTCGGTCGCGTCCCGGTCGTCACCATCCAGCGGGCCGCGAGCCGACGCAACCGGGCCGCCTTCTCCTGCGTGACCGCCTCGTGGGGCGTTCCGTAGGCCGTCGAGCTGCGGGTCTTGACCTCGCAGACGACCAGCGTGGCGCCCTCGCGCAGGACGAGGTCGATCTCGCCCAGCTCACAGCGCCAGTTGCGGTCGAGGACCTCCAGCCCCGCCGCCGTCAGGTGACGTGCGGCGACCCGCTCGCCGTACTCCCCCAACGCGTCGCTGGCCCGCATCGCGGGCTGCTCCCCCGGGCGCGGGTCCGTCGTGCTGCGTCCCTCCACGGGACCACCTCCTGCTGTCATCGGCTGATGACCAGCGTGGCGGCGGCGCGGCGTCCCCGCTCCGAGGCCGAGGCTGCTGTGGAGCGCGGGCAGGGCTGTGGACGAGCAGTGGCGCTCAGTCCTTGGGGAGGTCGATCTCCTGGTGGCTGAGCTCCTCGATGTTGACGTCCTTGAACGTCAGCACCTTCACGTTCTTGGCGAAGCGCGCCGGCCGGTACATGTCCCAGACCCAGGCGTCACTCATGGTGACCTCGAAGAAGACCTCACCGTTCTCGGTGCGGGCCTTGAGGTCGACGGCGTTGCACAGGTAGAACCGTCGGTCGGTCTCGACGACGTAGGTGAAGATGGAGACGACGTCGCGGTACTCCCGGTAGAGCGTCAGCTCCATCTCGGTCTCGTACTTCTCGAGGTCCTCGGCGCTCATCGCCCCTCCTTCGCTGACCCGCTCACGAGCGAGCCTAGTGCGCTGGGGGCGGAGACACCCGGCAGGCTCCACGACCGGCGGTGCACCGGAGAAGGGCCGCGCTCGCGCAATGCCGCGACGTGCTCGGGCGCCGAGTAGCCCTTGTTGTCGACCCAACCGTAGTGCGGGTGCTCCCGGGCCAGCTCGAGCATCATTGCGTCGCGCTCGGTCTTGGCCAGGATGCTCGCCGCGGCGACTCCCGCGCACCGCATGTCGCCCTTGACGCAGGTGACCACCGGCGGCACGTCGTCGAGCAGGCCTGGTGGTCCCCCGAAGAGTCCCATCTGCTCAGGGACGCTGAGGTAGTCGTGGTTGCCGTCGAGCAGCACCAGGTCGGGGCGGGTCCCGAGCCCCGCCAACGCACGGTGGCCGGCGAGACGGAGAGCGACCATGATGCCGTGCTCGTCGATCTCCTCGGCCGAGGCGTGCCCCACCGCGTACGCCGTGGCCCACCGCCGCACCCGGGGGGCGAGCGCCTCGCGGGCCGCGGGAGTCAGGAGCTTGCTGTCGCGCACGCCCTGGGGGGCCGTGCGGGTCTGCTCGGTGATGACCACCATGCCGATCGAGACGGGGCCACACAGGGCTCCGCGACCCACCTCGTCGGCACAGGCGAGCTGACGCACCCCGCCGCGCAGCAGGCTGCGTTCGAGCCGGAGCGTGGGTCGGTGACCGGTCGGGGTCGTCCGCGCCATCGTCTGACCTACTCGTCCTCGAGCGTCTCGAAGACGTCAGGACGCCGGTCGAGCCGCATCCGGTCGAAGGGCCAGATCACGGTGAAGAGCCGACCGACCACGAGGTCCACTCCGACGAACTCGTTGCCCTCCACGCAGTCGGTCTCGTCGGGCCGGCAGAGGTGCTGCGAGGAGTCGGCGGAGCGCCCCCGGTTGTCACCCATGACGAAGAGGTGGCCGTCGGGCACCGGGCCGGCCTTCCAGTCGCACGTGCCGGGCATCGGGCCGTTGCAGGTGGTCGCGGGGTCGTCCTTGACGTAGTCGGACTCGTCGAGGGACACCCCGTTGACCATCAGGTTGCCGTCGTCGTCGCAGCACTCGATGACGTCGCCCTCCACGCCGATCACCCGCTTCACCAGGTGGCCGCCCTCGGGGTAGAGCCCGATGCGGGTCATGACGCCCTGGAGCAGGCCGGGCGGGCGGGTCGCGCCGCCGAGCCAGCCGCCCGGGTCCTTGAAGACGACGACGTCGCCGCGCTGCGGCTCCCCGGCCCAGTAGGAGGGCTTCTGCACGAGGATGCGGTCGTCCTTGACGAGCCCCGGCTCCATCGACTCCGACGGGATGTAGAACGCCTGGACCAGGAAGGTCTTCACCACGACGGCCAGGACGAGGGCGACGACGGCGAGCAGGATGGTCTCCTGCCACAGCGGCAGTGGCGCCTTCTTCGTCCGACTCGAGCGGCCCTCCCCGGAAGCAGAAGACCGCGACTCCGCCCCGTCTCGCAGTGGGGTGGAATCGCGGTCTTCGGAAGTCACGCGCTGATGGTATCCGCCTTGCGGTGGATCCCTTCGATCAGGACTCGCGACGCTCCTTGATCTTCGCCTTCTTGCCGCGCAGCTCGCGCAGGTAGTAGAGCTTGGCGCGACGGACGTCACCGCGGGTGACGACCTCGATCTTCTCGAAGATCGGGGAGTGCAGCGGGAACGTACGCTCCACGCCGGTGCCGAACGAGATCTTGCGGACGGTGAAGGTGCGGCCGACGCCGGAACCCTGCACCTTGATCACGACGCCCTGGAAGACCTGGACACGCGAGCGGCTGCCCTCGATGACCTTGACGTGGACCTTGACGGTGTCGCCGGCGCGGAAGTCGGGGACGTCGTCACGCTTGACGGCGTTGCCGATCTCGGCAATCAGGTTGGTCATTCTTGCTCCTCGCGACCGCCACAGGTCCGCCGCGGAATCAGGTGTTCAGACGGATGGTCCCTCGCCGCGCGACCTCCGCGTCCCGTCCCCCTGTGGCAGGAGCTGGACGCCGTTCCCCGGTGCGTTCCTCCGGGCGATCGTTGGTCCGGCGTGGACCGAGGGGTGATTTTGCCACAGCGTCGGAGTCAGGGGCCAATCGGTCGGCGCTTGCGCAGGCTCAGGACCCCGGGCAGGTGCTCGCCTGCCGGCCGGTAGCCCGCTCTGCGGTACATCTTCAGGTTGCGGCTGGACCCGGCCCCGGTGAAGAGCACGACCGTCGAGGTGTCCTCCGGCGCCGCTTCCTCGATCCGCTCGAGCATCCACCTCCCGAGGCCCTGACCCTGGAGGTCCGGGGCCACCATCAGTCGCTCGACGGCCCACTCCCCCGGCTCGGTCACCCGACCCCGCGCCGCGGCGACAAGACGTCCTCCACGGTGGGCGACGAGCACGGTCCACTCGCCCAGCCACGCGCGTACGTCGTCGAGCGACTCGACGAGGGCAGGGATCTCGACCCCCGGGTTGTCGAGCAGGCCGGTCAGCCAGCAGGCGCGCTGGAGCGTGTAGATCTCGCCGGCGTCCGCGGGCTGCGCCAGCCGCAGCGAGGTGTCGTCGGGCAGGGCGCTGGCGGCCACGAGGTCGGGACGTCGCCGCGCCGTACGCCGCACCCGCTGCTCGTGGCGCCACTCGCCGATGGCGCGGTGGTTGCCGCCCAGCAGCACGTCGGGCACCGCGTGCTCACGCCACACGGCGGGCTTGGTGTAGACGGGGTACTCCAGCAGGCCGTCCTCGTGGGACTCCTCGACCAACGAGTCGGGGTTGCCCATGAAGCCCGGCAGCAGGCGGACCACTGCCTCGGTCACGGCCAGGGCCGCGACCTCCCCGCCGTTGAGGACGTAGTCGCCCAAGGAGATCTCGCGGACGCGGCCCCAGGCTCCGGCGTGGTCGATGACCCGCTGGTCGATGCCCTCGTAGCGGCCGCAGGCAAAGATCAGGTGCTCCTCCGCGGCCAGCTCCCGGGCCACCTTCTGGGTGAACGGCTCGCCGCTGGGGGTGGTGAAGACGATGACGGGGTCGCTGCCGGCGGTGACCTCGTCGAGGGCCTCGCCCCAGGGCTCGGGCTTCATCACCATGCCGGCGCCACCACCGTAGGGCGAGTCGTCGACCGTGCGGTGGCGGTCGTGCGTCCAGTCCCTCAGGTCGTGGACCCGGACGTCGAGCAGCCCCTTCGCGCGCGCCTTGCCCGGCAGGCTCAGCTCCAGCGGTGCGAGGTAGTCGGGGAAGATCGAGACGACGTCGACGCGCACACTCAGTCCTCGGCGTCGTCGGGGAACGGGGCGACCAGGCCGGGTCGGTCGGCCACCACCACGAAGCCGCCGGCGACGTCGACCTCGGGCACCAGGGCACGCACGAACGGCACCAGCGTGTCGCGCCCGTCGGTGGCACGCACCCGGAGCAGGTCCTGCGCAGCGCCCGGGACGAGGTTGCTGACCTCTCCGATGACCTCGCCGTCGAGGTTGCGCACCTCCAGACCAGCGAGCTGGTGGTCGTAGAACTCGTCGGGGTCGGTCGGCACGTCCTCCTCGGTGAGGGTGACCTGCAGCAGGATGCCGCGCGCGGACTCCGCGGTGTTGCGGTCGGCCCACTCCTCGAAACCGAGGAGCAGGACGCTCTGGTGCCAACGGGCCGTACGCACGGTGAGGGTGCGCCAGGGCGCTGTCGAGCCCTTCGGTGGCACGACGTCGATCGTGGAGCCGACCGCGAAGCGGGCGTCAGGCTCGTCGGTGCGGACCTCGACGGTCACCTCGCCCCGGATCCCGTGGGGCTTGCCGATCCGACCGACGACGACATCGATGCTCTTCACGGGCCCCAGCCTAGGGCCACCCTCACCCGGGCCCGGGCGGCGCCGGGGTCAGTCGCGTCCCAGTGGGTTGCGGCTGGTGCGCTCGCGCTCGGTGGCGGCCACCTTGCGGTCGGTGACGACGATCCAGGCCGTGAGGGCCACACCGGCACCCACCGCGAAGACGAAGAAGGAGAACGCCACGACCGGCAGTCCCAGCACCTGGGTGCCACCGGGGACGCGAGCCAGCAGTGCGGCCCCGAGGATGGTGGCGGCGATCACCATGCCGAGGGTGATCCGGTTGGCGACACGCTGGAGCACGGTGTGCAGCCGAGCCTCGTCGATGGCGTGGACCTGGAGGTGGAACTCGCCCTCGGCCAGGTTCTCCATGATGCGGTTGGCCCGCTTGGGCATCATGGCCGCGAACTCCTTGGCCTCGACGGCGGCCGCGAGCAGGCCACCGGGACTCACCTGCAGCCCGCCGGACATCATGCGTCCGACGTTGTCGCGCAGGGCGTCGGCGGGCTGGAAGTCGGGGTCGAGGTGCAGGGTCGCCTCGTCGAGGTTGAGCAGCGCCTTGCCGATCATCGACATCTCCGCCGGCGGCCGGAGCCCGTGCGCGCCGGAGACCCGGCTGAGCTCGACCAGCACCGTGCCGACCTGCAGGTCGGTGCCCGCGTTGATCGCCTCGGAGACCAGGTGCGTCACGTCGTCGCGGAACGCGGCCGCGTCGTAGTCGGGCAGAGGATGGCCCATCCCCGCGAGCACGCGGGCCGACTCCTCGCCGTCGCCGTCGCTGATCGCGAGCAGCAGCTTGAGCACCTGCTCCTGCAGCCGGCTCGAGACCGACACCACCATCCCGAAGTCGATCAGCGCCAGACGACCGTCGTCGGTGAGCAGGAGGTTGCCGGGGTGGGGGTCGGCGTGCACGACGCCGTCGCGCAGCATCATCGTGAGGTAGAACGTGAAGAGCTGTTCCACGATCGGTCGCGTGTCGACGTCCAGGAGGCCCAGGCGCCCCACGTCGGTCACCTTCCGGCCATGGACCCGGTCCATGGTGAGCACCCGCCCGCTGGTGTGGGTCGGCACGGGCTCGGGCACCAGCAGCAGGTCGTGCTCGGCCACCATCTCGCGGAACTTCACCAGGTTGCGGGCCTCACGCCGGTAGTCGAGCTCGCCGGCCAACGACCGGGAGAACTGGGCGAGCAGCTTCTCCAGGCCGTAGCGACGCCCCGCCTCGGTGCGCTTGTCGGCCGTCGCCGCGAGCTTGCCCAGCACCTCCATGTCGGAGCGGACGACCTCACGCACGCCCGGACGCTGGACCTTCACGACCACCTCGCGCCCGTTGCGCAGGGTGGCCCGGTGCACCTGCCCCAGCGACGCGGCGGCCAGCGGTTCGGGATCGAAGTCGGCGTAGAGGTGGCGCAGCTCGCCGCCCAGCTCGGACTCCACGATCTCGCGCACGAGCGCGAAGTCGAACGGCTCGACCTCGTCCTGCAGACGCGCCAGGGCGGTGGTGTAGGCCGCCGGGAGGAGGTCGTAGCGGGTCGAGAGCAGCTGACCCAGCTTGACGAAGGTCGGCCCGAGCCGCTCCAGGTCGGTGGCGAGCTGCTCAGCCTTGTCGCGATCACCGTGGACCGCGTCCTCGTCACCGAACGTGAAGTCGCCCAGACCGCTGTCGGCCCAGAGGTCGGACCGGCCGTGACGCCACACGAGACGCGCGAGGTCCCGGTAGCGCACCGGGCTCGGAGCGGAGTCGGAGGAGGCTGCGGAAGTCACGGGCGGGCCTTTCGGGCGACATCAGGACCGTGGCCGCCGAGGTCGGCCGCTCCACAGGTGCCCGATGCGGGCCCTCCTGAAACGCCGCCGCGGGCGCCACCCCAGTGGGGTGACGCCCGCGGCGTGCAGTGCTGTGCGCCCGCTCCGGCTCAGCGCCGGCGGTCGACGTCGACGAAGTCGATGCGTGCTCCGCCCCGCCCGGCCAGGGCCGAGACCACGGTGCGGAAGGCGGTCGCCGTGCGGCCGTTGCGGCCGATCACCTTGCCGAGGTCGTCGGGGTGGACCCGGACCTCGAGGATCGATCCGCGGCGGAGCTGCTTGTCCTTGACCGTGACGTCGTCGGGGTTGTCGACCACTCCACGGACCAGGTGCTCGAGCGCGTCGGCCAGCATGCTCAGGCGTCCTCGGCCGGCTTCTCAGCAGCCTCGTCGGCGGGGGCCTCGGTCGGGGCCTCCTCGGCGGGAGCGTCGGCCTCGGCAGGAGCCTCGTCCTTCTTCTCCGCCTTCTTCTCGGCCTTCTTCGTCACCGCGGCGCCCTTGGGCTCCTTGGCGGCGTCCTTGAGGGCCTCGTTGAAGATCTCGAGCTTGTCGCGCTTGGGCTCGGCCACCTTGAGGGTGCCCTCGGTGCCCGGCAGGCCCTTGAACGTCTGCCAGTCACCGGTGATCTTCAGGATGGCCTCGACGGCCTCGGTCGGCTGGGCGCCGACACCGAGCCAGTACTGGGCGCGGTCGGAGGTCACCTCGATGAAGGACGGCTCCTCCTTGGGGTGGTACTTGCCGATCTCCTCGATGACGCGACCGTCGCGCTTCTTGCGGGAGTCGACGACGACGATGCGGTACTGCGGCACCCGGATCTTGCCCAGGCGCTTCAAGCGGATCTTGACGGCCACGTTTGTGGTGTCTCCTCGTAAGTCGTGGTGGATGAGTGCCCCGCAACCAGGTGGGGACCGGGTCGGGTCACTCGCATGGGCTCTGTCAGTCCGGGTGAGAGGGTCCGTCCAGACAGGACACAAGGATCAAGTGTGCCAGACGACGAGCGCGACCCACCAATCCGGCCCCACGCCCGGTCCGCTCAGGCCACCACGCGGCCGCGCAGCACCACGCAGGCGGGTCGGGCCAGCACCCCGAGGTCACGGGTCGGGTCGGAGTCGTAGACGACGAAGTCGGCCTCGGCCCCCTCCTCCAGGCCACGCAGTCCCAGCCACTCGCGCGCCCGCCACGACGCGGCGGCGAGCGCCTCGGTGCGGCTGAATCCGAGCTCGTGCAGGGCGACCACCTCCCCGGGCAGGTTGCCGTGACGGGCAACGCCCCCGGAGTCCGACCCGGCGTACATCGGCACCCCCGCCTCGTGGGCGGCCATCAACGTACGCCGGTGGCGGGCGTACAGGTCGTCCATCCGTGCGGCGTACCGCGGGAACCGTGCGCGCCCCTGCGCGGCGTGCAGCGGGAAGTTCTGCAGCTGCATCACGGTGGGGACCAACGCGGTGCCCTGGGCGACCATCTGGTCGACGAGGGCCTCGTCGAGACCGGTGCCGTGCTCGATGCAGTCGATCCCGGCGTCCAGCAGGCCGGGCAGCACGTCGGGGCCGAAGCAGTGCGCGGTGACCTTGGCGCCCTCGGCATGGGCGGCCTCGATCGCCGCGGCGAAGGCCTCCGGCGGGAAGGAGGGAGCCAGGTCGCCCTCCTCACGGGAGATCCAGTCGCCCACCAGCTTCACCCACCCGTCGCCGCGCCGCGCCTGGGTCGCCACCGCGGCGGGCAGCTCGTCGGGCTCGACCTCGTGGGCGTAGTCGCGCAGGTAGCGCCGCGTCCTCGCGACGTGGCGTCCCGCGCGCAGCAGTCGCGGCAGGTCCTCACGTCCGCGCACCCAGGCGGTGTCGGCCGCCGACCCGCAGTCACGGATCAGCAGCGCGCCGGCGTCGCGGTCGGCCACCGCCTGACGTTCGGTCTCCTCCACCCCGACGGCACCGTGGTCGTCCATCCCGAGGTGGCAGTGGGCGTCGACCAGTCCCGGCACGATCCACCCCGTGGCGACGGTGTCGGCACCCGGCTGCGGCTCGAAGGTGATGCGGCCCTCGACGACGTAGAGGTCGGCCGCCTCGCCGTCGGGCAGCAGCGGTCCGGAGAACCTGTGCGCACCCATGCGCCGACCCTAGCCGCCAGCGGTAGCCTCTCCCCCGTGAACCCGACGACCGCCGCGCGGAACCGCCGCAACCTGGCGATCTTCGGGCGCTTCGCCGTGGTCGGCGCCTCCGGCGTCCTGGTCAACCTGGTCGTCCTGGTGCTGGTGGAGCGCCTCGGACCCGACGCCCAGCGAGTCTTCTGGGACCTGCCGGCCACGCGTTTCAACGTGCGCTGGTACCACGTCTTCTCGTCGGTGGCCTTCAGCGTGGCGGTGCTGTGGAACTTCCAGCTCAACCGTTCCTGGGCCTTCAACTCGGTCGGACGAGCCACCTGGTGGACGGAGTTCCGCCCCTTCTTCGCCGTGGGCATGCTGGGGCACCTCGTCGGCCTGGGGCTGCTGACCCTGCTGATGCACGACCACTCCCCGGTGGCGTTGTCGACCACGCTGTTCGACGATTCGTCGTTGCTGCGCACCCGCCTCTACTGGGCCCAGCTGGCGGTGATCGCGGCGGTCACGCCGCTGTCGTTCGTGCTGCACAAGCTCTGGACGTTCTCCTCGGTGCGCAGCCACCGCCTCCAGGTCGGCGAGGGCGACCTGCTGCCGCCCACCTGACCCGTCCCGCCACCACCGGGTCAGAGGTGGTCGAGCAGCCAGCTCGGGCTCATCGCCATCGCGCCCATCCCCTGGACCCGGGCCCGCAGGAAGTTGTCGGCGGTGATCACGGTGACCACGTGACCGGCGTCCAACGCCGCGCGGGTCTGACGCTCGATCTCCGAGTCACCGTCCTTCGGCGCGTGCACGGTGCGCACGTGGGCGTCGCGCCCGGGGCGTACGCCGCCCTTGGCCGCACCCTCGAGCACGAGGACGATCTCGTCGTGCGGGGTGTCGCCCACGAGCAGCTCCTCGTGGAGGCGCCGCGCCGCGCCGGCGCGGTCCTTCCACCAGCCGTCCGGGCGCGAGCCCACCACGTTGGCCGCGTCGACGACCAGGACCGTACGCCTCACTTGAGGAACTTCGAGAAGTCCTTCGGCAGCTGCAGGTTGGCGGCCGCGGCCTCGTAGTCGACCTCGTCCCCACCGAACGGGTTCGCGGGGGACTTGGGCTTCTCCGAGAGGGCCTTCTTCTGCGCAGCGGCCTTCGCCGGGTTGCCCGAGACCCTCTTGCTCTTCGCCTTCTTGGGCGCCTGACGCCCCTTCTTGCCGCCGCCGGCCCCCGGCATCCCCGGCATGCCCGGCATGCCCGGCATGCCGCCCTTGGCGACCTGCTGCATCATCTTGCGTGCCTCGAAGAACCGGTCGACGAGCTGGTTGACGTCGTTGACCTTGGTGCCCGAGCCCTTGGCGATGCGGGCGCGCCGCGACCCGTCGATGATCTTCGGGTTGGCCCGCTCGGCCGGCGTCATCGACGAGATGATGGCCTGGATGCGGTCGATCTCCCGCTCGTCGAAGTTCTCGAGCTGCTCGCGGTACTGCCCCATCCCGGGGAGCATCCCCAGGATCTTCGTCATGGAGCCGAGCTTGCGCAGCTGCTTCATCTGCTCCATGAAGTCTTCGAGGGTGAAGTCACCCTTGCCCGACAGGAGCTTCTCGGCCGCCTTCGCGGACTGCTCGGCGTCGAAGGCCTTCTCCGCCTGCTCGATCAGGGTGAGCACGTCACCCATGTCGAGGATGCGCGAGGCCATCCGGTCGGGGTGGAAGAGGTCGAAGTCGGTCATCTTCTCGCCGTTGGAGGCGAACATGACCGGCTTGCCCGTGATCGACGCGATCGACAGCGCCGCACCACCGCGGGCGTCACCGTCGAGCTTGGTGAGCACGACCGCGTCGTAGCCCACGCCGTCGAGGAAGGCCTGGGCGGTGGTGACCGCGTCCTGACCGATCATCGCGTCGACGACGAAGAGGACCTCGTCGGGCTGGACGGCGTCGCGGATGTCGGCGGCCTGCTGCATCAGCTCGGCGTCGACGCCCAGGCGTCCGGCGGTGTCGATGATGACCACGTCGTGCAGCTTGCGCCTGGCCTCCTCGATCGAGGAGCGGGCGACCTCGACCGGGTTGCCGACGCCGTTGCCGGGCTCGGGCGCGAAGACGGGCACGCCCACCCGGCCACCGTTGACCTCGAGCTGCTTGACGGCGTTGGGCCGCTGGAGGTCGGCGGCGACCAGCATCGGGGTCTTGCCCTGCTCCTTGAGCCACAGCGCCAGCTTGGCGGCGAGCGTCGTCTTGCCGGCACCCTGGAGGCCGGCGAGCATGATGACGGTCGGTCCGCTCTTGGCGTAGCGCAGGCGACGCGTCTCGCCGCCGAGGATGGTGACGAGCTCCTCGTTGACGATCTTGACGATCTGCTGGGCGGGGTTCAGCGCCTGGCTGACCTCCTCGCCCCGGGCCCGCTCCTTGACCGCGCCGACGAACTCCTTGACGACCGGCAGGGCGACGTCGGCCTCGAGCAGCGCGATGCGGATCTCGCGCGCGGTCGCGTCGATGTCGGCCTCGGAGAGCTTGCCCTTCCCCCGCAGGTTCTTGAAGGTGTCGGCAAGGCGGTCGGAGAGTGTGGCGAACAAGGTGCTCTTCCCTCGGGGGCGTAGTGGCGGTGCAGGACGTACGGACGCCAGACTATCCGGCCACCACGGGGCGGGCAGCAGCCGCGGCGGGGGTGAGCGCGCGGCGCACCGCGTGCGCCGCCTCCGCGGAGCGCCGCTCCCCCAACGGACCCGCTCCCCACTCGCAGAGGTAGAAGACGTCCACCGCCTGCGGACCGAGGGTGTCGACGTGCGCCGACCTGACGGTCATCCCCAACCCGGCCACGGCGCCCAGCACGGTGTGCAGCAGGCCCGGTCGGTCGCCGGCGCGCACCTCGAGCACGGTCGCCCGGCGCGACGCCTCCGGGTGCACCTGCACCGTGGGTTCGAGGAGGTCGGCCTCCACCGGGGCCAACCGCTCGACACCACCCGCCCCGGCGACGACCAGGTCGAAGCGGTGCCGCAGCAGGGCCGGGTCGAGCGCCTCGTGGCTGACCTCCCAGACCGAGACGCCCCAGGCGCCCTGCGACCAGGCGCGCGCTGCCCGCACCGGAGCTTTCTGCAGGGCCAGCACGGCGGCCAGGTCGGCCAGCAGACCGACCCGGTCGGGCGCCACCACCGTGACGGTGCACCCGGTCGCGTGCTGCTCCACCTCTACGTGCAGGGGCACCCGCCCCTCCGCGAGGGCTGCGGGCACCTCGACCCGCTCCCGCGGGCTCCCGTCATCCGGGGGCACCTCGTCGCCCCGGGCGCGCAGCACGCCCTGCACCTGAGCGGCCAGGCTGTGCACCAGCTGGGCCCGCCACGTCGACCACGCCTTGGCCGAGGCGGCCAGGGCATCGGCCTCGGTGAGGGCGACCAGGATCGACAGCACCAGGGGCGTACGCACCTTGCTCGCGACATCCTTCTGG
Organism: Nocardioides malaquae; assembly: GCF_015070385.1. Taxonomy (GTDB): domain Bacteria; phylum Actinomycetota; class Actinomycetes; order Propionibacteriales; family Nocardioidaceae; genus Nocardioides; species Nocardioides malaquae. The sequence goes on from NZ_JADCSA010000001.1 coordinate 357,640, forward strand.
GTCACAGGGTCGTCGGGGTCGCGGGTGGTCGCGGTCTCGGCCAGCAGCAGGTGCCAGCGCACGACGGCGGTCAGCACCTCGGTGTCGGCCGCGTCGAAGCCGAGGCGTCGGGCGAGTGGCTCGACCATCTGCGCGCCGGCGACGCTGTGGTCGAGCGTGCTGCCCTTGCCGAGGTCGTGCAGGAGTGCGGCGACCAGCAACAGGTCGGGGCGCGCGACCCGGCGGATCAGCCGTGACGCCTCGATGCACGTCTCCACCACGTGGCGGTCGACGGTGAAGCGGTGCACCGCCGAGGCGTGTGGCAGCAGCCGGATCTCCTCCCACTCCGGCAGCACGCGCTCCAGCGCGCCGGTCTCCTCCAACGTCTCCCACACCCCGAGCAGCGGCCGACCCGAGGCGAGCAGGCGCACGAGCAGGGCACGCGCCTCCGCCGGCCACGGGTCCGGCAGCGCGGGACACTCCGCCACCATGCGCGCGGTGCTCACCGGGGAGAGCACGAGGCCGCGCTCGGCGGCGTGCGCCGCGGCCCGGAGCAGCAGGACCGGGTCGTCGGCCGGCGCGACCTTGCCGTCGAGCACGACCTCACCCCCGGACTCGGCCACCCCCGTGGCGAGCGGCGTGAGGTGCGGGCGTCGGTCCCGGGGCCCCGAGCCGGTGGCGAGCACGGCCTCGGCCCGGTGCCAGGTCAGGCGGCTGAGGTGTGCCAGCCGTCGGCCCAGACGACGCACGTGACGCTGTGCCTCCTCCGCGCTCTCCAGCCCCAGCTCGGCCGCCAGCGGACGCCAGGCCTCGGGGCCGATCCGGTCACCGGCGCGGCCGGCCACCGCGTGCAGCGCGTCGCGGACGTCCAGCAGGCCACGTCGACTGCGTTCGAGGTCGGCGTGCGGCACGTCGACCAGCCAGGAGGCGACGAGGCCACGCATCACGACCGCGTCCCTCAGGCCACCCGCCGACTCCTTGAGGTCGGGGATGGAGGCGTGGGCCAGCTCCCCGACGCTCTCGTGGCGACGACGCACCAGGTCGTGCACGTGGCCGAGCCGCTCGCGGGCGGTACGCCGCCACCCGGCCAGCACCGTCGTGCGCAGCCGCAGGGTGAGGTTCGGGTCGCCCGCGAGGTGACGCAGGTCGAGCAGCCCCAGCGCGACACGGGCGTCCGCGTCGGCGGCGGAGCTCATCTGGGAGAGGGTGCGCACGGCGTGGTCCACCTTGAAGGCGGAGTCCCACAGCGGGTACCACAGGTCGGAGGCGAGAGTGCCGACCTCCACCTCGTCGTCGTGCACCAGGACGACGTCGAGGTCGGAGCGCGGGGCCAGCTCTCCGCGCCCGTAGCCCCCGACCGCCACCAGGGCGACGCCCGTCGTGGGTCCGTCGACGGCGGCGTACGCGGCACGACACGTCAGGTCCGCGACCTCGGTGCGGGCGGCGCGTTCTTCGGCAGTCACGAGGAGGTCCTCCGGATCGGTGAGGGGTACGGGTCAGGCCCACCCCCGCACTGGGGGTGGGCCTGACCAGGAGTGTCACAGCGGGTGAGGTGCGGGTGAGGTCGCTCAGAGAGCGGCTTCGTCCTTGTCGCCGGTCCGGACCCGGACCACGGAGTCGACCGGCATGACCCAGACCTTGCCGTCGCCGATCCGACCCGTCTGGGCCGTCTTGACGATGATGTCGACCACGTCGGAGGCGTCGGTGTCCTCCACCACGATCTCGATCCGGATCTTCGGCACCAGGGCGATGTCGTACTCGGCGCCCCGGTAGACCTCGGTGTGGCCCTTCTGGCGGCCGTAGCCGCTGACCTCGGAGACCGTCATGCCGGCGACCCCGAAGGTCTCCAACGCCTCACGGACGTCCTCCCACTTGTGCGGCTTGATGACCGCGGTGACGAGCTTCATGCGCCCGCTCCTTCCTTGACCTTGTCGGTGGTGGTGCCGGCGACCGAGCTGCGGCCACGGCCGCGGGAGGTGCCGAGCTCGTAGCCCGACTCCCCGTGCTCGGAGAAGTCGAGACCGTCGATCTCGTTCTCCTCGTCGACCCGCAGACCCATGACCGCCTTGATCGCCAGGGCGACCACGAGGGTGGCGACCGCCGACCAGAACATCGCGAAGAGGGCGATGGCGACCTGGACGACGAGCAGCTTGACGCCGTCACCGTAGAAGAGGCCGCCGGAGACCGCGAGGAGGCCGATGCCGACGGTGCCGACCAGACCACCGACCAGGTGGACGCCGACCACGTCGAGCGCGTCGTCGTAGCCGAACTTGTACTTGAGGCCCACGGCCAGGGCGCACAGGGCACCGGAGGTCAGGCCCAGGAGGATGGCGCCGACCGGCGAGAGCGCCCCGCAGGCCGGGGTGATGGCGACCAGACCCGCGACGACACCGGAGGCGGCACCCAGCGAGGTGGCCTTGCCGTGACGGATCTTCTCCACGACCATCCAGCCGACGATCGCGGCAGCGGTGGCAACGGTGGTGTTGAGCCAGACCAGCGAGGTCTCGGCCAGGAAGGTCGCGTTCGACTCCTCCGAGCCGTCGGCCGGGAAGACGATCGAGCCGACGTTGAAGCCGAACCAACCGAACCAGAGCAGACCGGCACCGATCATCGTCAGCGGCAGGTTGTGCGGCTTGATCGGCTCCTTGCCGAAGCCCAGGCGCTTGCCGAGCAGGATGGCGAGGACCAGGCCGGCGACACCGGCGTTGATGTGCACGACCGTGCCACCGGCGTAGTCGACCGGGGCGACGTTGGCCACGATCTCACCAGCGGCCTCGGTGGTGCCGAAGATGAGCGCGGCAAGACCGCCCTCGGCGTGGCTCAGGAAGCCGCCGCCCCAGACCATGTGGGCGAGCGGGAAGTAGGAGAGCGTGACCCAGATCGGCAGGAAGACGACCCAGGCGGAGAACTTGAGGCGGTCGGCGACCGCTCCGCTGATCAGGGCGGCGGTGATCACCGCGAAGGTCAGCTGGAAGCCGACGAAGATGTAGTCGACGCCCTCGATGCCCTTGAGGCCGAAGGTCTCGAACGGGTTGTTGAAGAGCATGGCGACGTCCTGGTCGCCGTAGGACATCGACCAGCCCCACAGGACGTAGACGATGCCGACGATGCCGATGGCCGAGAAGGACATCATCATCATGTTGAGCACGGACTTCGAGCGGCTCATGCCGCCGTAGAACAACGCCAGCGCGGGCGTGGTCATCATCAGCACCAGGGACGCTGCGATCAGCATCCAGGCGTGGTAGCCGGTGTCCATCGGACCTCCAGATTGCTTCGGGTTGTGATGGAAGAACGATCCGTCCGCGAAGTTTCCGGACCCGGCTCCACGTGTTGCACCCGTGCAACGTCTGGGGCGGGACGTGTTACGTCCGTGTGAACACCGCTGGCCTCAGGCGCCGATGCGCCGGAGCCGGGCCTCGACGGCCACCTCGACGAGGCGCCGGGCCCGGGCGTCGAAGGAGTGCTCACGCCGCACGCGCTCGGCCACCCGTCGGCGCTCGGCGTCGTCGCCGAAGACCTCGTCGGGGTCGGCGAGGGTGCTGAGCCGCACCAGGTCGTCAGGGGTGCGCACCACCTGCACCGAGCGGCCGAAGAGGTCACGGAGGCCCGCCACGTCGTCGGTCAGCACCCGGGCGCCGCTCGCCACGGCGTCGAAGAGCCGGTTGGAGAGGAAGCCCTCGCGCCTCATGTCCTCCCAGTGGTCGTTGAGCACCACCCCGGCGCTCCGGTAGGCAGCCGACAGCTCGGTGTTCGCCACGTACTCGCCCCGCAGGACTCCCGGCGGCACCCTCTCCGCCCACCCGGTGCCGTACAGGGCGAGCGGCACACCGTGGGTCACGGCGTCGCGCACCATCGGGCGGTACTCCCCACGGGCGCTGCCCACGAAGAGCACCCGTTCGCCGGTGTCGGGCAGGGCGCTGTCGGGGTGGAACAGCCCGGGGTCGGTGGCCTGCAGGAGGGGCTCGACCGGAGTCCCCCACCGTCGGGTGTGCTCCTCGGCCCACGTCACCGAGGCTGCCAGCACCCGGTCGTACGCCCGGGCCTCCGCCTCGTCGAGAGCCTCGGGGTGGGAGATGACCCAGGCCAGGGTCACGCGGTCGGGGACGGGGCGCAACGGCTGCAGCCCCCGCAGCAGCAGGTCGACGTCGTCGTGCTCAGCGGTGGGGCGGTCGAAGGCCTCCCGACGGTCGACCACCACCTCCTGACCCACACGACGCAGGGCTGCGGCCAGCGAGGAGGCGAAGTGCGTGTCACCCCACCGCTCCCCCACGGCGCCGGCCGGCGCCGGGTTCTTGATCGCCCAGCGCAGCCGCGGGGACGGCTCGTCCACCTCGAGGCGCAGTCGGCGCAGCCGGGACGGAGGGGCGACGGCGTCGAAACCGTGGGCGGCCCACAGCTCTGCCTCCTCCGGCCCCGACACGGTGCGGCCACCCTCCAGCGCCAGGCCGGCTCCGCCGCGGCGTCGGACCACGACGGAGTCCGGGGTGACCATCCATCGACCGCCCGCGGTCGTGGGGGTGACGTCGGGGGCGCCGGATCGGAGGAGCTCGGCCACGTCGTCGGTGCGCAGGGCGACGCACGCCTCGAGCCCGGAGAAGTCGTGGCGCTCGACGCCGCGCGCGTCCTCGAGGGGAAGACCGGCCAGGAAGGAGTAGGCCGCCTGCCCCCGGGGACGCACGCGGCCCGCGCTCAGCACGGTGCCGTCACGCCCGAGCACCACGGGCTGGACCGCACGTACGTCCTGGGCCCCCAGCGCCTCGACCAGCGGGGTCACCCACGCTCCGCGCACCGAGACACCGTGGTCGAGCAGCACGCTCACCGTCCCCCGGGCCCGGGCCAGGATCTGGGGTGCCCAGCGTGACAGCGCCTCCGCGGGAGTGGAGCCGCTGCCGTCGACCGGGCCGTGCCACACCTCCACCTCGGGGTGCCGCAACCCGAGGACGTCGAGCCGGACCGCGTCGTCGGCGGCAACGCCACCGTCCACGACGAGCACCTGGAGCTCACGCTCTGCGGCCCCGGCCTCCACCAGGGGCGTGACGGTCTCCCAGGCGTCACGCCAGGTCCCGCTCCCGGGCGGCACCGGCACGACGACGCTCACCACGTCGGCGGAGCGCGCGGCGGGAGCCCGGGGCGTGACGGCGTCGTCCGGGCGTGCTGACCGCAGGCGGAGCAGCTCCCGGTGCCGGTCGAGGTGCCAGGCCCGCAGGTCCGGACCGCGCCCCTCGGCGTCCACCGGCAGGAAGCGGTGACCGGGCACGCCCTCGGCGGCCCCCACCTCGACGTAGTGACCGATCGGACCGTGGGGGTGCTCCTTGGCTCCCGGCACCGTGCGCCGGTAGTGCACGGTCGAGAAGGCCGGGTGGGTGGGCGTGCCGAATAGCCGTCGCCGCAGGTAGACCAGGAACGGGTCCTTGCCCCGCAGGTCGAGCGGACTCTGCTCGCGGAACCACTCGGGGTCGAAGAGGGGGTGCGGGGAGACCCGGCTCTCCAGGGGGGTGTCCAGGTAGTGCCTGACCAGGGCCGCGCGGTCGCCCTCGGCGCCGGTACGCAGCGCGTACCACTCGGCGTCGAAGAGCGGGCTGGAGAGGAGGAGGTCCGCGGCGTCCCGGGCCACGTGCGCCGTCAGCCCAGCAGTGCGTCCACGAAGGCACGCGGGTCGAAGGGCGCCAGGTCGTCGGCACCCTCACCCAGCCCGACCAGCTTGACGGGCACCTTCAGCTCGCGCTGGACGGCGACGACGATGCCGCCCTTGGCCGAGCCGTCGAGCTTGGTGAGGACGATGCCGGTGACGTCGACCGCCTCCGCGAACACCCGCGCCTGCATCATGCCGTTCTGGCCGGTGGTGGCGTCCAGCACGAGCAGGACCTCGGTGACCGGGGCCTGCTTCTCGATGACCCGCTTGACCTTGCCGAGCTCGTCCATCAGGCCGGCCTTGTTCTGCAGGCGACCGGCGGTGTCCACCAGCACGGTGTCGACCTCCCGCTCGATGCCCTGCTTCACCGCGTCGAAGGCGACGCTGGCGGGGTCGGTGCCCTCCGGCCCGCGGATGACCTCGACGCCCACGCGCTCGCCCCAGGTGCCGAGCTGCTCGGCGGCCGCGGCGCGGAACGTGTCGGCCGCCCCCATCAGCACCGAGCGCTCCTCGGCCACGAGGATCCGGCCGATCTTGCCGACGGTGGTGGTCTTGCCGACGCCATTGACGCCGACCACGAGGACCACCCCCGGCTTGCCGTCCTCGCCACTGACCTGCAGGCGGCGGTCGAGCTCGGGGTCGACGAGCGCCAGGAGCTCCTCGGCGAGCACCTCGCGCACCTGTCCGGCGTCGAGTCCCTCCACCCGCAGACGGGTACGCAGGTTGTCGACGAGCTGCTGGGTGGGCGCCACCCCGATGTCGGCGGTGAGGAGGGTGTCCTCGATGGACTCCCAGGTGTCCTCGTCGAGCTTGTCGCGCGACAGCAGCGCCAGGAGTCCCTTGCCCAGGGCGCCCTGGGAGCGGGAGAGCCGCTGGCGCAGCCGGACCAGGCGTGAGGCCGTGCCCTCGGGACGCTCCAGCGTCGGGGCGGCCACCTCCGGCGCGACCTCCGGGGCCTCCGCGGGGGCGGTGGCGGCGTCCTCGCGCTCAGGCGCCGTCTCGACCTCGGGCGGCGGGGTGACGTCGCGGGTCGGGGCGGCCGGCGGGGTCGCCTTGCCGCGCGGAGTGCGCAGGGCGAGGGCGACCGCGGCCACGACGGCCAGCACCACCAGGATCGCCAGGGCGATCAGGACGTAGGTCCAGGCGGGAACGAGAGCTTCCATGGGGATCATCTTCCCATCACGCACCCACGCGACGGCCCACGGGTGCGCGTGCGTCAGGCGGGCTCGGCGTCGCGCAGCCGTTGACTGATCACGGCGGAGACGCCGTCTCCGCGCATGGTCACGCCGTAGAGCGCGTCCCCGACCTCCATGGTCCGTTTCTGGTGCGTGATCACGAGCAGCTGGGAGTTCTCCCGCAGCTCCTCGTAGATCTGCAGCAGGCGCCCCAGGTTGGTGTCGTCGAGGGCTGCCTCGACCTCGTCCAGGATGTAGAAGGGAGAGGGGCGCGCCTTGAAGAGCGCGACCAGGAAGGCCACGGCGACCAGCGAGCGTTCACCGCCGGAGAGCAGCGAGAGCCGCTTGACCTTCTTGCCGGGCGGGCGCGCCTCGACCTCCACCCCCGTGGTCAGCATCGACGAGGGGTCGGTGAGCACCAGTCGCCCCTCCCCGCCGGGGAAGAGACGCGCGAAGGTCGCGTCGAAGGCCTTCTCCACGTCGGCGTAGGCCTCGGTGAAGACCTGCTCGACGCGGGCGTCGACCTCCTTGACGATCTCCATCAGGTCCTTGCGGGTGCGCTTGAGGTCGTCGAGCTGCTCGGTCAGGAACTTGTGCCGTTCCTCCATCGCCGCGAACTCCTCGAGCGCGAGCGGGTTGACCCGCCCGAGCTGGGCGAGGGCCCGCTCGGCCGACCGGAGGCGCTTCACCTGCACCTCGCGGACGAAGGGTTCGGGCTCCGGCGCCTCCTCGCCCTCGGGCACCTCGCCGAAGAACGGGACCGCGACGTGCGGGCCGTACTCGTCGACGAGCACCTGAGGGTCGAGACCGAGCTCGTCGACCGCCTTCTCCTCGAGCTGCTCGACGCGCATGCGCTGCTGGGCGCGCGCCAGCTCGTCGCGGTGCACCGAGCTGACCAGCTCGTCGTGCTCGCGGGTGAGATCACGCAAGCGGGACCGGACGCGCAGCAGCTGCTCCTCCCGCTCGTGGCGAGCGCGCTCCACGGAGGCACGCTCCTCGGCGGCCTCGTTGACCGACGACTCGAGGGCGTGGAGCACCACCGCCACCGCGGTGCCGACCGCCTCCGCCGCGCGACCCTCGCGCAGCAGCCGCTCGCGTCGCGCCGCCACCTTGGCCCGGTTCTCACGCTCGTTGCGGGCCTGACGGAGCAGGGCGTCGGCGCGCCCGTGCACTGCTCGCGCGCGCTCCTCGGCCGTCCGCAACGCCAGACGGGCCTCCATCTCGTGCTGTCGGGCGGCCCGTGCCGCCTCCACCAGCTCCTCGCGGCGCGTGGTGTCCGGCTCCTCCTCGGGCGCCTCCTCGGCGAGGGAGAGACGCTTCTCCAGCTCCACCAGCCCCGCCTGGTCCCGCTCCCGGGCCTCGGTGGCGGTGGCGATCGCCCGCTCGAGCCGGTCGGCCTCCCCGCGAGCGGCGCGGGCCTGGGAGTGGTGGTGCCCGAGCTCCTCGGCGATGGCGGCCAGGGTGGCGTCGGACTCGTGGAGCCGGGCCAGGGCGACGTCGACGCGCTTCTGCGCCTCGAGCCGGCGGGCCTCGACCCCCGAGATCTCGAATCCCAACCGCTCGCCCCGGGCGGTCGCCTCGGCGAGCTGCTGCTCGGCCTCGTCGTGGGCGGCCTGCACCTCCAGGAGGCTGGGTTGGCTGGCGGAGCCGCCGTGGGCGAGGTGGGGCCCGAGGCGGTCCCCCTCGCGCGTCACGGCCACGACCTCGGGCAGCTCCTCGACGAGGCGTCGCGCGGAGGCCAGGTCGTCGACCACGGCCACCCGGTCGAGCACCCGCTCGAGCGCCCCGGACAGCTGCGTCGGCGCGGTGAGCACGTCGATCGCCCAGACCGCTCCACCGGGCAGTGCGGGCCACGCCCGCTCAGGGGCAGGGGGGCCGCCCACGAGCAGTGACGCCCTGCCGAGGTCCTCGGCGCGCAACAGCTCCATGGCACGCACCGCGGCGGCGGCGTCGGCCACCGCGACGGCGTCGGCGACCCCACCCAGGGCGGCGGCGACCGCTGCCTCGTGGCCTGGGTGCACCGTGACGAGACCCGAGACGGCGCCCAGCAGCCCGTCGACCTCGGCCAGCAGCAGGGCACCTGCCCCGTCCTTGCGGTTGAGCCCCAGGGCGAGGGCGTCGACCCGGGCCCGCAACGCCGTCCGGTCGCGGTCGGCCTGGGTGACGGCCTCGCGCAGACGGGTCAGCTCCGCCTCCACGGCATCGAGGTCGTCGACGGCCGCCTCGTGCTCGGCGTCCAGGCCCTCCTCGCCGGCGTCCAGCCCTGCCACCTTCGTCTCGAGGGCGGTGAATTCGGCCTCGGCCCGCTCGGCACGCACCAACGCCTCGCGGCGAGCCTCAGCCAGGCGTCCGATCTCCTCGCCGGCCGCCGTCGCGCGGCTCCTGGCCGCGTTGACCTGACCGGTCAGACGGGCCAGGCCCTCCCTGGCGTCCGCAGCCGCGCGCTGCAGTGCGTGGAGGCGCCGCTCCTCCTCGCCGGCCGCGTCCTCGGCCTCGCGGCGTGCGGTGACCGCCTGCTCCAGGGCCGACCTGAGTTCCTGCACCTCGAGCGCGACGGCCTCCTCCTGCTCCCTCGCGCGCTGCGCGTCCGCCTCCAGACGGTCGGGGTCCCGGCCGGTGTCGACCTCGACGTCGGTCGACCCCTGGGCGTTGCGGAGCCGTTCGGCGGCCAGCGACTGGGTCCCGCGGAGGCGCTCGCGCAGGCCCGAGAGAGCGAACCAGGTCTCCTGGGCGGCCGCCAGCATCGGGAGGTCCTCGCGCAGGGAGGCCTCGAGCTGGGCCTCGACGTCGCGCACCCGGGCCAGCTCCGCCTCGACCTCGGCGCGCCGTTCGACGAGGACCGTCTCGTCGGCCAGCTCCTGCTCGAGCACCGTGCGAGCCGTCACCAGGTCGTCGGCAGCGATCCGGGCGCGGGCGTCCCGCACCTCCGCCTGCACGGTGGCGGCGCGACGGGCGATCTCGGCCTGGCGCCCGAGCGGCTTGAGCTGGCGCCGCAGCTCGACCAGCAGGTCGGCGAGCCGGGTCAGGTTGCCCTCGGTGGAGGCGAGCTTGCGCAGCGCCTTCTCCTTGCGCTTGCGGTGCTTGAGGACGCCGGCGGCCTCCTCGATGAAGCCGCGCCGGTCCTCCGGGGTGGCGTGCAGGATCGAGTCGAGCTGGCCCTGGCCGACGATGACGTGCATCTCCCGGCCGATGCCGGAGTCGCTGAGCAGGTCCTGGACGTCGAGCAGCCGACAGGCGGTGCCGTTGATCGCGTACTCCGAGCCGCCGTTGCGGAACATCGTCCGGCTGATGGTGACCTCGGAGTAGTCGATCGGCAGCGCGCCGTCGGAGTTGTCGATGGTCAGCTGCACCTCTGCGCGGCCCAGCGGCGGGCGACCGGAGGTGCCGGCGAAGATGACGTCCTCCATCTTGCCGCCGCGCAACGACTTGGCGCCCTGCTCGCCCATCACCCAGGCGAGGGCGTCCACGACGTTGGACTTGCCCGACCCGTTGGGTCCGACGATGCAGGTGATGCCGGGCTCGAGGTGGAGGGTCGTGGCGGACGCGAAGGACTTGAACCCCTTCAGGGTCAGGCTCTTCAGGTACACCCGTGTCTCCTCCACGTCCCGACGCCGGCACGGCGCGGGTCAGAGACTACCGCTCCGCCTCCCCCGTGGGGCGGCGGAGAAGGGCGACGTCTCAGGCGGGGAGCATCTCCTGCTCCATCAGCGTGGTCGTCTCGATGTCGCGGAGGCGGTCGTTCTCCTGCTGCAGTCGCAGGACGAGGGTCTCCAGCTCGCTGACGCGCAGACGCAGACGGGCGTTCTCGGAGGTGAGTCGGTGGACACCGCGCGTGTCGGAAGGGAGGTGTCCGAGGAGGGCCTTGGCCATCAGGAACCTTTCACAGGAAGAGGGCTGGGCCCGACAGGGCCGTGTTCCAGAGTCCCACCGTCGACGGGCGGGGTCAATTCCGCGTCGCGTCGCCGCGCAGCCTCAGCCCGTCCCGCTGCGCCGACGCCGCGGGACCGGCTGGCAGGTGGGGCAGAAGTAGGAGGAGCGGTTCATGAAGGCGACCCGCCGGATCGCCGTGCCGCACCGCTCGCACGGCTCGTCCTCACGGCCGTACGCGTGCAGGCTGCGGTCGAAGTAGCCCGACTCGCCGTTGACGTTGACGTAGAGCGCGTCGAAGCTCGTGCCGCCCTGCTCCAGCGCCTGCAGCATCACCGACCGCGCCCGGTCCAGCACCTCCAGCGCCTGGGCCCGCGTGAGCCGGTCACCGGGCCGCTCCCCGTGCACCCGGGCGAGCCAGAGCGCCTCGTCGGCGTAGATGTTGCCGACCCCCGAGACCAGGGTCTGGTCGAGCAGCTGCCGCTTCACCGCGCTCCCCCGCCGCCGGATCCGCCGACCCACCTCCTCCGCGTCGAACGCGGGGTCGAGGGGGTCGCGGGCGATGTGCGCGATCTCGGTGGGCAGCTCGGCGCCGCCGGGGGCGAAGGAGAGACCGCCGAACATCCGCTGGTCGACGAAACGCAACTCAGCCCCGGAGTCGAGGGCGAACCGGACCCGGAGGTGCCGCTCCGCAGGAGCGTGCGGGGTCTTGACGAGCATCTGCCCGCTCATGCCGAGGTGGCCGAGCACGGCGTCGGTGTCGTCGAGGGCGAGCCAGAAGTACTTGCCGCGGCGCGACACCGCGGTGACCGTACGCCCGGTGACCGCCCGCGCGAATCCCTCGGGCCCCGTGGGGTCGCGGCGCAGCGGACGGGCGTGCAGCACCTCGACGCCCGTCACCCGGGCGCCGACGACGTGGGCCTCCAGGCCCCGTCGGACCACCTCGACCTCGGGCAGCTCCGGCACGGCTCAGGAAGCCGGGACGCCGTCGGAGGCGGCGGTCTCCTCGGCGTCGCGCAGCGCGTGGGCCTCGGTGATCTCGCCGTAGGCCGTCTGGGCCGCTGCCTGCTCGGCCTCCTTCTTCGACCGACCGGTGCCGTGCCCGTAGAGGTCACCGCCGACGCGCACCTGGGCGGTGAAGGTCTTCTGGTGGTCGGGACCCTCGTCGGAGATGACGTACTCCGGGACCCCGAGGTTGTGCGAGGCGGCCAGCTCCTGCAACGACGTCTTCCAGTCGAGGCCCGCGCCCATGTCGGCGGCCGCCTCCATCAGCGGGTCGAAGAGGCGGTGCACGACGGCAGAGGACTCCTCGATGCCGCCGGAGAGGTGGATGGCGCCGATGACCGCCTCGACGGTGTCGGAGAGGATCGAGGCCTTCTCCCGACCGCCCGTCGACTCCTCACCCCGCCCGAGCTTGATGTGCTCACCCAGCCCGATCGAGCGGGCGACCTCGGCCAGGGCGCGCGCGTTGACCACGGCGGCACGCAGCTTCGCCAACCGTCCCTCGGAGAGGTCGGGGTGGGTGGTGTACAGCGTCTCGGTGACCACGACGCCGAGCACCGAGTCGCCGAGGAACTCCAGGCGCTCGTTGGTCGGCAGACCGCCGTTCTCGTAGGCGTACGAGCGGTGGGTCAGGGCGCGGTCGAGCAGCTCGGGGTCCAGGACTGGATCCCCGAGCTGCTCGCGCAGACGCTCGGTGCTCAGGACCTTCGGCCGGTCAGAGGACCTGACGACGCGCGGCACGCGCGCCGTACTGGCCACACTCGCCGCACGCACGGTGCGGGAGGTGCTTGGCGTCGCACGCCGGGTTGGCGCAGTTCACCAGCACAGGGGCGACAGCCTTCCACTGCGAGCGACGGTGGCGCGTGTTGCTGCGCGACATCTTCCGCTTCGGAACAGCCACTGTTTTCTCCTCATGCCTGGGCCGCGAGGGCCACTTGCTTCTCGCCCGGTCGGTCGACCGGTCTCAGTCTTCGTCCTGCTCGTCCTGCTGGAGGGCCTGCAGGCCGGCCCATCGCGGGTCGATCGCAGCCTCGTGCCCGTGGTCGGGGTCGTCCGCGAGCCGGGCGCCACACTCGACGCACAACCCGGGACAGTCGTCCTGGCACAGCGGCTGGAAGGGTAGTGCAAGCACCACCGCGTCCCGCAGCAGGGGCTCGAGGTCGAGCAGGTCGTCCTCGAGCTTGCTGACCTCGTCGTCCAAGTCCTCGTCGGACTGGTCGTGCCGGATGTCGTCGTACACGTACAGCTCCTGGAGGTCGACGACGATCTCGTCCTCGATCGACTCCAGGCAGCGCACGCACTCGCCGACGAGCGTGGCTTGCGCCGTGCCCGTCACCAGCACGCCCTCCATGACCGCCTCGAGCCGCAGGTCCAGGTGGACCTGCTCCCCGGGGGGGACGTGGAGAACTTCGATGCCCAGCTCTGTCGGCGCCTCGACGTCGCGGACCAGCTCACGTTGGACCCCCGGGCGGCGGCCGAGCTCGCGAGTGTCGAGCACGAGCGGCGCTCTCGGGTCCAGACTGCTCACTGACCACTTTCGTTTCGGCGCAACAGAACCAGCCAAGCCTAACCGTCCCCACCGCGACGGGGCAAAACTGGGTGGCCTCAGCCCCGCTCGGCCAGGCGCGCGGTCAGCCGCTCCAGCACGAAGGCGGGCAGGAAGGCGGCCACGTCCCCACCCAGTCCGGCCACCTCCTTCACCAGGCTGGAGGAGACGAACGCGTACTGGGGGTCGGTGGCCACGAAGACCGTCTCGACCCCGGCGAGGTGCGCGTTCATCTGGGCCATCGGGAGCTCGTACTCGAAGTCGCCGGCGGCGCGCAGACCCTTGACGATCGCGTGCACGTCCTCGGCGACGCAGAAGTCGGTCAGCAGACCGGTGAACCCCGCCACCCGCACGTTGGGCAGGTCGGCGACCGCCTCGCGCAGCATCTCGATGCGCTCCTGCGGGTCGAAGAGGCGGCTCTTGGAGGGGTTGGTGCCGGTCGCCACCACGACCTCGTCGAAGAGCCCCGCCGCCCGACGGAAGATGTCGAGGTGACCGTTCGTCACGGGGTCGAACGACCCGGGGCAGACAGCACGACGCACGCTCACTCCTCCTCGACGGTCGGGGCGGTGAGGTGCTCGGGCTCGCCCTCCGGCTCGTCCCGCTCGTCGGCGTGACCGTACCAAAGCACGGTCTCCCCGTACTTCTTCCGGCGCCGCTCCACCAGGCCCGCCGGCCAGACCGGTCCGGGCGAGCGTGAGCCCCGCTCCACGACCACCAGGGCTCCGGGCACCAACCACCCGTGACGCACCAGGGCCAGCAGGTCCTCCTCCACCCGTGCGGTCTCCAGCGGGTAGGGCGGGTCGGAGAAGACCACGTCGTAGGGGGCCGCCGGCGGCGTCCCGAGGACGGCGGCGACCGACGCGGCGCGCACGTCGGCGTGGGCGAAGTCCAGCGCGCCGGCGTTGGACCGGATGAGGGACGCGGTCCGCCGGTCCTGCTCGACCAGCGTCACGACGCCCGCACCCCGCGACCACGCCTCGAGCCCCACGGCGCCCGACCCGGCGTACAGGTCGAGGAAGCGCAGGCCGTCGAGCGGACCGCACCACGCCTCGACGGCCGAGAAGAGCGCCTCGCGCACCCGGTCGCTCGTCGGGCGGGTCAGCTGGCCGCGAGGCGTGGTCAGGCGCCGCCCACCGGCACGGCCTCCGATGATGCGTGTCATGCCTTCTCCAGGTAGTCCGAGCTCGCGCTGGCCTCGATCTGCGTCACCCGCTGCGCCAGCACCGGCGCGGCGGCGAGGTCGGGGTCGGCCTCCAGCAGGCGCTCGGCCTCCTCGCGCGCCGCGACGATCGTCCGCTCGTCGCGCAGCACCCGCAGCGTGACGAGGCTCGAGCGGAACCCGCTCTGGTCGGCCCCCAGCACGTCGCCCTCGCGGCGCTGCTCGAGGTCGACCCGGCTGAGCTCGAACCCGTCGGTCGTCGCGGCGACCGCGGCCAGGCGTTCCCGCGCCGGCGTCTGCGCCTCCGCACGGGTCACCAGCAGGCACAGCCCGGGCAGACCACCCCGGCCGACCCGGCCACGGAGCTGGTGGAGCTGCGAGATGCCGAACCGGTCGGCGTCCATGACGACGATCGTGGTCGCGTTGGCCACGTCGACGCCCACCTCGATCACCGTGGTGGCCACCAGCACGTCGACCTCGCCGGCCGCGAAGCGGCGCATCACCGTGTCCTTCTCCTCGGGCGAGAGCCGACCGTGCAGCACCTCCACGCGCACCCCGGCGAGCGGTCCAGCCCGCAGCTGCGGCGCCAGGTCCTCCACCGCCGTCAGGGGTTGGGCCGGCGCCCGCGGGGCCGCACCCTCGGCACCGGAGTCCGGGTCGGCGGGCGCGTCGCTCTCCCCCACCTCCTGCTCGTCGCCGACGATGCGGGGGCACACGACGTACGCCTGGTGGCCCGCCGCCACCTCCTCCGCGACGCGCTGCCAGACCCGCTCCTCCCAGTGGGGCTGCTCGGCCAGGGGGGCGACGTGGGTGGCGATGGGGGCCCGTCCCGCCGGGAGCTCGCGCAGCACCGAGGTCTCCAGGTCTCCGAAGACCGTCATCGCGACGGTCCGAGGGATGGGGGTCGCCGTCATGACCAGGACATGGGGCGGCGAGCTCGCCTTGCCGGTCAGGGCGGAGCGCTGCTCCACCCCGAACCGGTGCTGCTCGTCGACCACGACGAGGCCCAGGTCGAAGAAGGTGACCTCGTCCTCGAGGAGCGCGTGGGTCCCGACCACGATCCCCGCCTCCCCCGTCGCGATGTCGAGCATGGCCGCCTGGCGCTGCGCCCGTCCCATGGAGCCGGTGAGCAGGGTGACCCGGGTGGCGTCCTCGGCACCACCCAGCATCCCGCCGCCGGCCAGGTCTCCGAGCATCGCGGTGATCGAGCGGTGGTGCTGCTGGGCCAGCACCTCCGTGGGGGCCAGCAGCACGGCCTGGCCGCCCGAGTCGACCACGCGCAGCATCGCTCGCAGGGCGACGACCGTCTTGCCCGACCCGACCTCACCCTGCAGCAGGCGGTTCATCGGGTGGGGACGGGCGAGCTCGGCCTCGAGGACCGCACCGACCTTCCGCTGCCCGGCGGTCAGGTCGAAGGGCAGCCGCGCGTCGAAGTGCTCCAGCAACCGGCCTTGACCACCGGTCCGGGCCTGCGCACCGAGGCTGCGCTGGGCGGCGCGGCGACGCGCCAGCACCAGCTGCAGCACCAGGGCCTCGGCGAACCGGAACCGTCGACGGGCCGCGTGCACCTGGTCCATGTCGTCGGGCGCGTGGATCCAGCGCAGCGCCGTCATCACGTCGGGCAGGTCGTGCCTGCCGCGCACCTCCTCGGGCAGCTCCTCCTCCACCCCCGAGACGAGGTCGAGGGCCACCGCCACGGTCTTCTGCAGGTCCCACGAGTAGAGCTTGGCGGTCAACGGGTAGACCGGCATCAGACCCTTGAGGCTCGCGGCGAGCGTCTCGTCGGGCCCCCCTTCGCCGTCACCGCGCCCGAAGATGACCACGTGCGGCTGGGCGAGCTGCCAACGACTGTTGAAGCGCTGCACCTTGCCGCTGAAGAGGCCGCGCGACCCCACGGCCATCCGGGCCTGCTCCCGCTCGGCCATCGTGCGGTGCGGCAGGAACCAGGTGGCGGTGAACTCGGGCCCCTGGGTCACGACCCTCACCTCGACCCGGTGCCCCGGCTTGTTGGTGCGCCGGTTGGTGAAGGTCTTGAGCTGGCTGGAGGCGACCTCGCCGACGACGGTGACCATCTCCCCCTCCTCGGGAGTGACGTCCTCACTCAGCTCGGTGGTGCGCACGTAGCGCCGCGGGAAGTGGTGCAGCAGCTCGCCCACGGTCCGCAGGCCGAGCCCGTCCTCCACCGCCTTGCGCTTCGTCGTCGACCGCCCGAAGACGGTCGCGACGGGCGAGTCCGGCGTGATCGCGACCACGGGGCTACTCGACGCAGACCAGGAGCGGGTACCGGTCCTGGCCGCCCTCGTGCACCACGACCTCGGCCAGCGGGTGACTCTCGGCCACGGCCGCTGCACACTGCGCCGCGAGGTCGGCCGAACCCTCGTCGCGACCGGTCACCAGGGTCACCAGCTCGCCACCCGCGCCGAGCAGGCGGTGCACGACGTCGCCGGCGACCTCGCACAGGTCCGTGCCGATCACCGCGAAGTCGCCGTCGATGACGCCCAGGGCATCACCGGGCTCGCAGGGCCCGGCGCTGGTGAAGGCCTGCTTCGCCGCCACGGTCACCGCACCGTGGCGGGCGTGGCGGGCGGTGGCCGTCATCTCGAGCACGTCCTGCTCGAGCGTACGTCCGGGCTCGTGCACGGCGACGGCGGCCAGGCCCTGCACCTGGGCCTGGGTGGGGATCACCACGACGCGGACCTCGCCGGACTCCTCGGCGGTCCGGGCTGCGATCTCGGCCACCCGCACGGAGTCGGGGTCGTTGGGCATGACCACGACCTCGGCGGCCCCGCTCGCCTCGATCGCCGCCAGGATCTCACCGGTCGACGGGCGGCGCCCGACCTCGGCCTCGACGGCGACGGCGCCGGCCTCGGTGAAGAGGTCGCGCAACCCCGGACCCATCGCGACCGCGACCACGCGCCGGCCGCTCCGGCCGGCGTCGCGGCGACGCCCCTCGGCCTGCTGGGCGAGCTGCTGCGCGATCTGCTCCGCGAAGTGGGTGACCCGGATGCGGTGCGGACGCCCCGCCCGGATGCCGGCCTCGATGGCGGCGCCCACGTCGTCGACGTGCACGTGGACGTTCCAGAGGTCCTCGTTGCCGACGACCACCAGTGAGTCACCCAGGCCGGCCAGCTCCTCGCGCAGGACGGCGACCGCTGCCTCCTCGGCGTCGAGCAGGAACATCACCTCGTAGCCCGGGCCCCCCTCGATGAGGTCGTGCTCGGCGGCGGGGAGGCGGACGGGGACGCGCGGAGCGCGCTGGCGGCCCTCGTCGATGGGGTGCCGGCCGGTGAGCACGCGCTCGGCGGCGTCGAGGACCACGCAGAGTCCGCGACCGCCGGCATCGACGACGCCGGCGTCGGCGAGCACGGACAGCTGGGTGGGGGTCAGCTCG
The DNA here is from genome assembly GCF_015070385.1 of Nocardioides malaquae. GTDB lineage: Bacteria > Actinomycetota > Actinomycetes > Propionibacteriales > Nocardioidaceae > Nocardioides > Nocardioides malaquae. The sequence goes on from NZ_JADCSA010000001.1 coordinate 375,394, forward strand.
AGCGCCTCGCGAGCGGCAGCGGCGGCCACGACGATGACGTCAGCGGCCCGCACCCGGCCCTCGGGCTCGTGCACCAGGGACATCGCGCGCTCGCTGGCAGCGCGCGCGACGGTGAGGATGGTGCCCTCGACGGGCGTGGCCACGGCGTCGTAGCTCGCCCGGGTCGAGGCAGCCATCGCCTCCGCGACCACGGTGGCGACGTCGTCGTCGGGGCTTGCTCGCTCGATGCGCTGGGCGACGGCGCCGAGCATCTGACTCAGGATGACGCCGGAGTTGCCGCGTGCTCCCAGCAGCGCGGCTCGACGGAAGGCGGCGAGCCCCTCGAGGAGCCCCCCGCCGTCGTCGGCCACCTCACGGACGGCGTTGCGGGCCGCCGAGAAGGTGAGGAACATGTTGGTGCCGGTGTCGCCGTCGGGCACCGGGTAGACGTTGAGGGCGTCGATCTCCTCGCGGGCCGCACTCAGCGCGTCGGTGGCCACGTCGACGAAGCGCAGCACCGTGGGAAGCGTGATCCCGTGCGGCACCTGCTCCATGCATCCACTCCTGCGGTCCTCGACGTCCAGCACACCTTAGTGCGGCTCTCCCGGGCACCACCGCCGGGTCACCGGAAATGCAGAAGACCTCGGGAGCACTGCTCACCGAGGTCTTCGTCGCTGTTGCCAGCGGCGTACGTCCGCGTCAGCGCGTGACCTTGCCGGCCTTCAGGCAGCCGGTGCAGACGTTGACGCGCTTGGGCGAACCGTTCACCGTGGCGCGCACGCGCTGGATGTTCGGGTTGAAGCGACGCTTCGTGATCTTGCGCGACCAAGGACGGTTGTTGCCGAAGCCCGGCTTCTTGGCGCAGATGTCGCAGACGGCAGCCACCGTGCACTCCGATCAGTTCGTTGGATTCCTCGAATGTGTGCTCGCGCCGGCCGATGTCCTGGCCCGGAGCAACCGCACCAGAGTAGCCGAGATCCCTCGACCGGAGAAATCGAGGTCCCCGCCGGACGACTCCTAGAAGTGCACCCAACCCGCGGGCCCCTCGAAGGGACTCCCGTCCACGGTCACCCCCGAGCCCTCGGCGACCTCACCCACGACGCGCCACCCCTGCGGCACGGCCCCGGTCGACGCGAAGGTCGCCAGCAGCGGGTGGTCGTCACCTCCGCCCAGGATGAACTGCATCGGGTCGGCGTTGAGGGCAGCCCCCACCGCGTGCAACGGCTCGGCCACCTCGAAGGCGCCGGCGTGCAGGTCGATCGCGACCCCGGACTCCGCGGCCAGGTGACCGGCGTCGGCGACCAGCCCGTCGGAGACGTCGATCATCGAGGTGGCCCCCGCGGCGGCCGCGACGACGCCCGCCTCGTACGGCGGCTGCGGGCTGCGGTAGGCCTCCACGAGCACCCGCGGGGAACGGAAGCCCCGGGTCAGCACGGCCAACCCACCCGCCGCCCAGCCCTGGCGCCCGCACAGGGCGACCACGTCACCCGCGCGAGCTCCCGACCGGAGCACGGGGGCGTGGGTGAGGGCACCGATGGCCGTGACCGCCACCACCACCTGGTCGCCGCGGGTGGTGTCGCCACCGACGACCTGGGCGCCCACCTTGGCGCACTCCTCGGCGAACCCGCGCGCGAACTCCAGCGCCCACCCGGCCTCGAGGTCGCCGGGAAGGGTCAGGCCGACCGTCATCGAGTGGGCCCGCCCACCCATGGCGTTGATGTCGGAGAGGTTCTGGGCCGCGGCCCGCCGGCCCACGTCACCCCCCTGGACCCAGTCACGGCGGAAGTGACGCCCCTCGACCATCACGTCGGTGGAGACCACCACGTGGCCGTTGCGGATGCGCAGCACAGCGGCGTCGTCGCCGGGGCCCACGATGACGTCGTCACCCTGCGGGTAGAGACCGATGAACGCCTCGATCAGCTCGAACTCGCCGACCTCGGACAGGGGGGACTGCTCAGACAACGCCATGGCTCCATCTCACCAGACCGGGCCGCGGGGTCGTGGCACCCGTGAGCCTTCCGGCGCGTGGCAGGGGCCTGTAGGTTGGGCTCGTCGTCGCCCCAACGGAGGAGTCCCCATGGTCCAGGCCTACATCCTGATCCAGACCGACGTCGGCAAGGCGGCAGAGGTGGCCGCGGCCATCGCCGAGATCGACGGCGTGACCAGCGCCGAGGACGTCACCGGCCCCTACGACGTCATCGTGCGCGCCGAGGCGCGCAACGTCGACGAGCTGGGGCGCATGGTCGTCTCCCGGGTGCAGAGCCTCGAGGGGATCACCCGCACGCTGACCTGTCCCGTCGTGCACATCTGAGGGTGTCGCACCGCCCACGCCGCCGGCCGGGACCGCGTCGGTCCCCCCTGCTGCGCACCCCGTCGCTGCTCGTCTCCGTGGCGGCCCTCGCCGCCCTCGCCGCCTGCGGGTCGGACGTCGAGATCACCTCGACGGGACTCTCCGAGGAGGAACGCGCTGCGTGCGAGGCGCTCGTGGCCGACCTGCCCGACACCCTCTTCGACCAGGAGCGGGTCGAGACCTCCGGTGACGGCATCGGCGCCGCCTGGGGCGACCCGCCGGTGGTGCTCACCTGTGGCGCCGGGGACCCCGAGGAGTTCGACGCGTGGGCCCGCTGCAGCGAGATAGCCGGCATCGGGTGGTACGTGCCGGACTCCCAGATGAAGGACGCCGAGAGCGACGTGGTGATGACCGCCCAGAGCCACTCCCCCCGAGTGAGCCTGGCGATCCCCGCTGCTCACCGGTTCAACGGTCCCGACACCCACCTGAAGACGATCGGCGAGGTGCTGGGGCGACACCTCACCGAGACGCAGCCCTGCCGCTGAGGCTCGGACTCAGCGCAGCCCGGTGTCGCGCTGCAGCGCGAGCTGGATGAGCCGGTCGACGAGCTCGCCGTAGGAGACGCCTGCGGCGGCCCACATCTGCGGATACATCGAGAGCGGGGTGAAGCCCGGCATCGTGTTCAGCTCGTTGACCACCAGGGAGTGGTCGGGCATCACGAAGAAGTCGACCCGGGCCAGCCCCTCACCCGAGACCGCCTCGAAGACCTGGGCGGCGAGCGAGCGCATCCGGGCCGCGACCTCGTCGGGCAGCACCGCGGGGATGTCGAGCTCGGTGTGCTCGGCGGGGCGGTACTTCGCCTCGAAGTCATACCACTCGTGGTCGCCGCTGATCCGGATCTCGGCCGGCTGCGAGGTCAGGACCTCGCCCTCCAGCGACTCCAGCACCCCGCACTCGACCTCGCGGGCGCCGACGGCCGCGGCCTCGACGAGGATCTTGGGGTCCTCGGCCTGGGCCAGCGCGATCGCCGCGTCGAGCTCACTCGCGTCGTGGACCTTGGAGATGCCGATGCTGGATCCACCACGGGCCGGCTTGACGAACAACGGGTAGCCGAGCGCCTCGATCTCAGCCCGGCACTGCGCGGGCTCGCGGGCCCAGCGGCGGGTGGTGACGACCACGCCCGGCATCACCGGGATGCCGGCCGCCTCCAGCACGACCTTCATGTAGGCCTTGTCCATGCTGATCGCCGAGGCGAGCACACCGGCGCCGACGTAGCGCACGCCGGCCATCTCGAGCATCCCCTGGATGGTGCCGTCCTCGCCCCACGGACCGTGCAGCACCGGGAAGACCACGTCGACCTCGCCCAGCGTCACCGGCGGCCGGTGCGGCTCGGTGACCGCCAGGGCCGCGTGTCCCTCCTCGCGCAGCAGCGACACGGCCGGCCGCTCCCCGTCCACGGCGGGCAGCTCCCCGCCCGTCAGCCGCAGCCGGGCGGTGTCGTCGGACTCGAGCACCCACCGTCCGTCGCGGGCGATCCCGACCGGCACCACGTCGTAGGTGTCGCGGTCGATGGCGTCCATCACCGCGCCCGCCGTCACGCACGAGATGGCGTGCTCGGAGGAGCGTCCGCCGAAGACGACGGCGACGCGGGGCTTGCGGCTGAGAGGTGCGTTCATCGCCCCGCACCCTATCGGCCTACGCTCTTGGCCATGGCACCTGACATCCCCGAGGACCCGTCCGCCGCCACCCCCGGCCCCGCCCCTGGCCCCGTGCTGCGCCCGCACACCCTCGCGGTGACGCTGGGACGACCGGCGAAGGAGCCGGACGCACCCCTCAACGCGCCGATCACCATGGCCTCGACGTACGTGGCCGGGGGCGACGTCGAGTACGGCCGCTACGGCAACCCCACCTGGACCGCGCTCGAGGAGGCCATCGGTGGTCTGGAGGGCGGACGGTGCCTCACCTTCGCCTCCGGACTGGCGGCCGTCGCCACCGTGCTCGACCTCGTCGGCACCGGCGGCAAGGTCGTGGCGCCGCGCCACGCGTACAACGGCACGGTCATGCAGCTGGCCGACCTCGAGTCGCGGGGCCGGCTCGTCTGCGAGCTGGTCGACATCACCGACACCGAGGCCGTGGTCGCCGCGTGCCAGGACGCCGTGCTGGTCTGGCTCGAGTCGCCGACCAACCCGGCGCTCGAGGTCGCCGACATCGCGACGATCCGTGCGGCGGCCCACGAGGCCGGCGCCTACGTGGTGGTCGACAACACCTTCGCCACTCCCCTGCTGCAGCGTCCCCTCGAGCTCGACGTGGACATCGTGGTGCACTCCGCCACCAAGTACCTCGCCGGGCACAGCGACGTGCTGATGGGCGCGCTGGTCACCCGCGACGACGAGCTCCACCGGGTGCTGAAGGGCCGGCGTGAGCTCATCGGTGCGGTGCCCGGCGCCTTCGAGGCGTGGTTGACGCTGCGAGGGTTGCGTACGCTCGGGCTCCGGGTCGAGCGCGCGCAGGCCAACGCCACCGAGCTCGCCCGCCGCCTCTCCGAGCACCCGGCCGTCGCCGAGGTCCGCTACCCCGGCTTCGGCGGCATCATCTCCGCGGTGCTCGCCGAGGGGGCGATGGCCGCCGACCTGCTGACCCGCAAGACCAAGCTGTGGGTGCACGCCACGTCACTGGGCGGGGTGGAGTCGACCTTCGAGCGTCGGCGTCGCTGGAAGGTGGAGCCGGCCACGATCCCCGACGGCCTGGTGCGGATGTCGGTCGGCATCGAGGACGTCGAGGACCTCTGGGACGACCTCGTCCGGGCGCTCGACGACCTGGTCCTCTGACCCCCGACGCCCCGACCCCCGGGCCGGGGCCACTCGACGTTCAGTCGGTCTCGGCCTTGGTGTCGCGGGCGATGAAGGCCTGGATCATGTCCTGGGCGGTGATCTTGCCGGCGACCACCAGGTCGACAGCGGTCGCGATCGGGGCGTCGACGCCGTGCTTCTCGGCCAGGGCCCGCAGCGACGAGCAGGACTTGGCGCCCTCGGCCACCTGACGGGTGGAGGCGTAGATCTCCTCGGTGGTCATGCCCTGCCCGATCTTCTCGCCGAAGGTCCGGTTGCGCGACAACGGCGAGGAGCAGGTCGCGACCAGGTCCCCCAGACCGGCCAGCCCCATCAGCGTCAGGGGGTTCGCGCCGAGGGCGACCGCGAGACGGGCCGTCTCGGCCAACCCACGGGTGATCACCGAGGCGGTCGTGTTGTCGCCGAAACCCAACCCGACCGCCATGCCGACCGCGAGCGCCACGACGTTCTTGTAGGCGCCCCCCAGCTCGCAGCCCACGACGTCGGTGGAGGTGTAGGGCCGGAAGGCAGGTCCGTGGCACATGTCCTGCAGCCACTTCGCGACGCTCTCGTCGGCGCAGGCGACCACCGAGGCGGCCGGCTCGCGCCGGGCGATCTCCTTGGCCAGGTTGGGGCCGCTGATCACCGCGATCCGCTCGGGGCCCGCGCCGGTGACCTCCGCGATGACCTCGCTCATCCGCTCGAGCGTGCCGAGTTCGACGCCCTTCATCAGGCTGACCATCACGGCCTTCTCCGGCACGTGCTCGGCCCACTGGCCGAGGTTCTCGCGGAAGGTCTGCGACGGCGTGGCGAAGACGACCACCTCGGCCCCGGCCATGGCGGCCGCGACGTCGCTGGTGGCGGAGATGGTGGCGGGCAGCTCGATCCCCGGCAGGTAGTCGGGGTTCTCGTGGGAGGTGGTGATCGCCTGGGCCAGCTCCTCGCGGCGGGCCCACAGGGTCACCTCGTTGCCGGCGTCAGCGAGCACGATCGCGAAGGCCGTCCCCCAGGAGCCGGCCCCGATCACTGCCACCTTGTTCATCTCGCGTCGCCCTTCTTCCTGCTCGTACGCCCCAGGCGCGCCCTGCGCCTGCGCGGGTTGCCGATCTGCTGGATCCCGCGGTCACGGGGGTCGAAGCGCTCGGCCGGCGCCTCAGCCTGCCGCAACTCCTCGAGGAGGGCCACCAGGGCGGCCATGATCCGGTCGGTCGCCTGCTGGATCACCTGCGGGGTGACCTCCTGCTCCAGGAGGTCGGCGAGGTCGACCGGCTCCCCGACCCGCAGCGTCACCCGGCCCCGGGGCCACAGCCGCGGGAACCGGGCGTACGGCCCGAGGGTGTCCTGGGCGCCCCAGTGCGCGACGGGGATCACCGGCGCGCCCGTCTCCAGGGCGATGCGTGCAGCCCCCGACTTGCCTCGCATGGGCCACAGGTCCGGGTCGCGCGTGAGGGTGCCCTCCGGGTAGACGGCCAGGCACTCCCCTGCCCTGACCGCGTCGACCGCGGCCCCGTACGCGTCCTGGGCGTGGGTGGTGAGCCGGGCCACGGGGATCTGCTTGGCGTTGCGCAGCACCGCTCCGAAGAAGGGGGGCCGGAACAACGCCTCCTTGACCAGGTAGCGCGGGATGCGTCCGCGCGACCACAGCAGGTCTCCGGTCATCAGCGGGTCGAGGTAGGAGAGGTGGTTGAACACCACGATGCAGCCGCCCGACGCCGGCAGACGGTGCGCGTCGAGCCACGTGCGGGCGCTGAGCGCGCGCACCGGCGGCAGGAGCAGGGTCGTGCCGACCCAGAAGCCCCAACCCGGCTTCTGGGCGACGAGACGCCTCCACGCCACCTTCGTCGAGCTCCGCTGCACCACGCAGCAGAGGCTACTCCGTGGGTGACCTGCGCCACTCGCAGGGATCGTGGCGCGCCGCAGGCTCAGAGCGTCGCGGGCTTCCAGGACGGTCGCGACGCCTCGTGGGCGAGGATCTCCGCCTCGTGACCCAGCGTGATGCCGATGTCGTCGAGGCCCTCGAGGAAGCGCCACCGGGTGTAGTCGTCGATCTGGAAGGGGGCCGACCAGTCGCCGGCCCGCAGCTCGCGCGCCTCCAGGTCGACGGTGACCTCGAGGCCCACGTGGGCGTCGAGCAGGTCCCACAGGGCGATGACCTCGGCCTCGGCGACCTCGACCGCGAGCAGACCCGACTTGCCGGCGTTGGAGCGGAAGATGTCGCCGAAGCGCGGCGAGACGACGACCTTGAAGCCGAAGTCCTGCAGCGCCCAGACGGCGTGCTCACGCGACGAGCCGGTGCCGAAGTTGGGGCCGGCCACCAGCACGGTCGAGGCCGTGTAGGGCTCCTGGGCGAGCACGAACCCGGGGTCCTGGAAGAGGCCGAAGAAGAGGCCGTCCTCGAAGCCCGTGCGCGTGATCCGTTTCAGGAAGTCGCTCGGGATGATCATGTCGGTGTCGACGTCGCTGCGGCGCAGCGGAGCGGCCACGCCGGTGTGGGTGGTGAACTTCTCCATCTCAGTGCTCCGTTCAGGCCAGGACCGACGCCAGGTCGGCCGGGGAGGAGAGGGTGCCGCGCACGGCGGTGGCGGCGGCCACGGGCACCGAGACCAGGTGCGTACGCACCCCGTCACCCTGTCGACCCTCGAAGTTGCGGTTGGAGGTCGAGGCAGTACGCACCGGACCGTCCAGCTTGTCGTCGTTCATGCCCAGGCACATGGAGCAGCCCGCGCCGCGCCACTGGGCGCCGGCGGCAATGAACACCTCGTGCAGGCCCTCGGCCTCGGCCTCCAGGCGTACGCGTGCCGAGCCGGGCACCACGATCATGGTGACGCCGTCGGCGACCCGGTGCCCCTTGAGCACCTCGGCGGCGGCGCGCAGGTCGTCGAGGCGTCCGTTGGTGCAGGAGCCGATGAAGACGTGGTCGACCGGGATCTCCTTGAGCGTCTCGCCACCGGCCAGACCCATGTAGGCGAGGGCGTTCTCCGCGGCGGTGCGCTCGATCTGGTCGTCGAAGTCGGCCGGGCGCGGCACGGTGCCGCCCAGCGGGGCGCCCTGACCGGGGTTGGTGCCCCAGGTGACCCAGGGGGTGACCTCGGAGGCGTCGATGACGATCTCCTTGTCGAAGACCGCGTCCTCGTCGGTGTAGTAGGTCTTCCAGTGCTCCAGGGCGGCGTCCCAGTCGGCGCCACGGGGAGCGTGCGGCTTGCCCTTCAGGAACTCGAAGGTGGTCTCGTCGGGAGCGACGAGGCCGGCCTTGGCGCCCCACTCGATGGACATGTTGCAGACCGTCATGCGGCCCTCCATCGAGAGCTTGCGGATGGCCTCGCCGCGGTACTCCACGATGTAGCCCATGCCGGCGCCGGTGCCCACCTGGGTGATCAGGTAGAGAATCAGGTCCTTGGCGGTGACGCCCTCGGCGAGCTCGCCGGTGACGGTGACCGCACAGGTCTTGGGGCGGCTGGAGGAGAGCGTCTGGGTGGCCAGCACGTGCTCGACCTCGGAGGTGCCGATGCCGTGGGCGATCGCGCCGAAAGCGCCGTGGGTGGCGGTGTGGGAGTCGCCGCAGACGATCGTCATGCCCGGCTGGGTCAGGCCCAGCTGTGGTCCGACGACGTGGACGATGCCCTGCTCGACGTCACCCAGCGGGTGCAGCCGGATGCCGAACTCCTCGCAGTTGGCGCGCAGCGCGTTGATCTGGGCCCGGGAGACCGGGTCCTTGATCGGCTTGTCCCAGTTGAGGGTCGGGACGTTGTGGTCCTCGGTGGCCAGGGTGAGGTCGGGACGGCGTACCGTACGTCCGGCAAGGCGCAGGCCGTCGAAGGCCTGCGGGCTGGTCACCTCGTGGATGAGGTGGAGGTCGATGTACAGGAGGTCGGGTTCTCCGTCTGCACTGCGGACGACGTGCTCGTCCCACACCTTCTCGGCCAGGGTTTTGCCCACGACCTGCTCCTCTCTCGGCGAAACGGTCCGGGTCAGGACCATTTGCAATCTACCCCTTGCATCCCAGCAAGTGAGACGGCAGTATTGCCATATGGACAACTCTAGCGGAGTCGGGGTTCTCGACAAAGCCGCCCTCGTGCTCGCTGCCCTGGAGGCCGGACCGGCCACCCTGGCCGGCCTCGTGGCCGGCACCGGGCTGGCGCGCCCCACTGCCCACCGTCTTGCCGTGGCCCTCGAGCACCACCGGCTGGTGGCGCGCGACATGCAGGGACGTTTCGTGCTCGGCCCCCGCCTGGCCGAGCTGTCCGCGGCCGCCGGCGAGGACCGCCTGCTCGCCGCCGCGGGCCCCGTGCTCGCGCGCCTGCGCGACATCACCGGCGAGTCCGCCCAGCTGTGGCGTCGTCAGGGCGAGCACCGCGTCTGCGTCGCAGCGGCCGAGCGTCCCAGCGGGCTGCGCGACACCATCCCGGTGGGCTCCCAGCTGACCATGCGCGCCGGCTCCGCGGCCCAGGTGCTGCTCGCGTGGGAGGACCCCGAGCGCATGCACCGCGGCCTGCAGAACGCCGCGTTCTCCGCCACCGCCCTCTCCGGCATCCGGCGTCGCGGGTGGGCGCAGAGCGTCGGCGAGCGCGAGCAGGGCGTCGCGTCGGTCTCCGCCCCGGTCCGCTCCCCCGGCGGGAAGATCATCGCCGCGGTCTCCGTCTCCGGCCCGCTCGAGCGTCTCTCGCGCCAGCCTGGTCGCATGCACGCACCCGCGGTGCTCGCCGCCGCCGAGCGGTTGAGCGAGTCGCTGCGCCGCGCGGCCGCCGACTGACGTCGCTAGCCACGCCCGCGCTCAGAACAGCAGGTCCTCCTCCGACCGTTCCAGGTCGAGGAGGACCTGTTTGCGTTCCAGTCCCCCCGCGTAGCCGGTGAGGGAGCCGTCGGCTCCCACGATCCGGTGGCAGGGCACGACGACCGGGATCGGGTTGCGGCCGTTGGCCGACCCCACCGCGCGGGAGGCGCCCCGTGGCTGGCCCAGCGCGGCCGCGATCTCGGCGTAGGTCGCGGTGCGGCCGTAGGGCACCTCGCGCAGCGCCGCCCAGACCCGGTGCTGGTAGTCGGTGCCGCGCGGCGCCAACGGGAGGTCGAAGTCGGTCAGCTCCCCGGCGAAGTAGGCCCGCAGCTGGCGAGCCGCCTCCACGAGCAGGGGCGCCTCGTCGTTGCGCTCCCCCACCTGGGCCTCCTCGTCGAACGGTGAGAACTCGATCGCCGTGACTCCCTCGCCACCCCCGACGACCCGCAGCGGGCCGATCGGGCTCTCGACCACGGTCCAGACCTTCATGGGTGCCATCATCGCTCCTCGTTCACGGGGTGGTCGTCGGTGTCGTGCAGGCTGCGCCAGACCAGGTGCTGGGCGTAGGAGCGCCACGGTCGCCAGCTCTCGACCACGCCGGCGACGTCGCCGGCGCCGACTCCCCAGCGGCCGAACGCAGCACGGGTGCCGCTGTCGGCGAGGAGGAGCCGATCGGGGTCGCCCAGCGCGCGCATCGCCACGTAGTCGGCCGTCCAGGGGCCGATGCCGGGCAGGGCGAGCAGGGCGGCGTGCGCAGCCTGACGGTCGGCGCCCCGGTCGAGCACGAGGTCACCCGCGGCCACGGCAGCACAGAGTGCAGCCAGGGCCCGCACCCGCGAGCCGGGCACCGGGAGGTCGCCGGCGACGAGCGCGGCCACGGCCTCGGGTCGGGGGAAGAGTCGGTCGAGCCCCGCGATGCCGGTGGCGACCCGCGGCCCGTGGTCCGCGACGAGGCGACCGGCGAGCCCGCGCGCGGCGGCGAGAGTGACCTGTTGCCCGAGCACGGCGCGCACGGCCACCTCATGGCCGTCCACGTGGCCCGGCACCCGTAGCCCCGGGTGGCGCGCTGCCGTGGAGCCGAGCAAGGGATCGGCCTCCAGAGCGGCGGCGACGGCGACCGGGTCGCAGTCCGCGTCGACCAGGCGACGTACGCGCTCGGCCGCGGCGCCGAGGTCGCGCAGGTCGGTCAGGGCGAAGCTGGCGTGCACGTGGGCCCGGACGCCCACAGCCTGTTCCTGCGGCAGTCGGAGCACCACGGTGCCGGGGCCGTGCGGCAGGTCGAGGGTGCGGGCGTACGTGCCCTCCCGCACCACCTCGACGCCGGGCACGGCCCGCGCCTCGAGGTGCGCGAGCAGGCACGCTCCGTCGTACGGCGTGCGCACCGGCAGGCGTACGTCCACCCGTCCAGCCGGGAGCCCGTCGCCGGTGCCTCCCGGCTCCCGGGGGGTGGGTCGGCGGGCCGCCCGCCGAGCCCGCATGGCGGTCGGGGTGAGCGCGTAGACCTCGCGCACGGTGTCGTTGAACTGCCGCACGCTCGCGAAGCCGGCGGCGAAGGCGACGTCCGCGAACGCGAGGTCGGTCTCCTCCACCAGCGTCCGGGCCTGCTGCGCCCGGCGGGCCCGGGCCAGCGCCAGGGGGCCCGCCCCCAGCTCCTCGCGCAGCAACCGGGTGAGGTGGCGCGGCGAGTAGCCCAGCCTGGCCGCGAGCCCGGTGACGCCCTCGCGCTCCACGACGCCGTCGGAGACCAGGCGCATTGCGCGACCGGCCACGTCGGCAACGACGTCCCACCCCGGCGCGCCGGGGGTCGCGTCCGGCGCGCACCGCTTGCAGGCGCGGAACCCTGCCGCCTGGGCGGAGGCGGCCGTGGGGTGGAAGGAGACGCGATCGGCTCCCGGGGTGCGCGCGGGGCAGGACGGACGGCAGTAGATGCCGGTGGTGTGCACCGCGGTGAGGAAGACGCCGTCGAAACGTCGGTCCCGGCTGGCGACGGCGCGGTAGCAGCTCTCGGGGTCGAGCTGGGGCCAGACCGTGGTCGTCATGACACCAGTGTGCGCCCCCCGGGGCACCTCGGCTGGCGGGATTCGGACACGGCAGCACTCAGTCGAACGAGCGCGGTGTCGGGCAAGCACGGGGTCAAGCGTGGGGAACGACGAAGGGCCCGGCCGTGTGGCCGGACCCTTCGACTCTGTACCCCGGATGGGATTTGAACCCACGCTACCGCCGTGAGAGGGCGACGTCCTAGGCCGCTAGACGACCGGGGCATCATCTCCAGCACCGAGCGGCGCTTTCGACGGGGAAAACAGTAACACCCACGGGCCGGGCTCTCCCAACCGGGGCCCGCGAGGCGTACGTCACGCAGGCCCCACCCGACAGCCCCGCACATGACAGAAGGGCCCGGTCGATGACCGGACCCTTCGGATCTGTACCCCGGATGGGATTTGAACCCACGCTACCGCCGTGAGAGGGCGACGTCCTAGGCCGCTAGACGACCGGGGCAGGAGTCCACGAGCTGGGCTCGGAACTTCGCTGGGATACTAGGACTCGAACCTAGAACGACTGAACCAGAATCAGCTGTGTTGCCAATTACACCATATCCCAAGGTGCTTCAGGCGCTGGGCGCCCGACCTGAAGAACCATACACGGGCACCTGAGGCGGCGACAAAACGGCCCCCCAGACGGCGTTGGCCAGGCCCATCCGCCGCGCTGCCCACCACGCTAGGGCGAGGTAGACCAGCGACTGGGTCAGCGTGCTCGGCAGTGTCCACCACGTGCCCGCCGTGGGGTTCAGGGCCGAGGTCATGTCGGTGAAGGCGATGGCCATCCCGAAGGCCAGCAGGTTGTTGAGCACATGCATCGCGATCGCGGCCTCCAACCCACCGGTGACCAGCACCAGCACGCCGGCCACCACCCCGAAGGCGAGTCGGTCGAAGAAGATCGGCGGGTCCTGCGCCCCGTGGGCCAGGGCGAAGAGGAACGCCGGCACCAGCACGGCGACGCTACGCGCGACCCACCGACGGGTGAAGAGTCCGCCGCACGCCTGGGTGAGGTAGCCGCGGAAGAAGTACTCCTCCCCCGCCGCCTGGAAGGGCACCAGGAACACCACGATGAGTAGGTAGGCCGCCGTGGTCCGGGTGAAGTCGTTGAGCCCCAGGTCGTCGGTCGGCATGGCCTCCTGCGGCGTCAACGCGCCCACCGCCAGCGTGGCGCCGAGGGCCACCACCGAGAGCCCGACGCACACCAGCGTGTAGGTCCAGCGCATGCGCCCGAAGACGGAGGTGACCCACCCCAGGCGCAGCCCGTGCAGTGGGCGGCTGACCACCCAGACCGCTGGGATCAGGCTGATCAGGGTCACCATCAGGTAGGCGAGCGCCCAGGGGGTGACCTCACCACCGACGATGCCGTCCACCAGCTCGTCGGGCTGCCGCCCCATGAGGACCGCGACCACCATGAAGACGAACATCCAGGCGATCGGCACCACACCGAAGCCGAGGAGCGCCACCAGCAGCATGCCGACGAGCGGCTTCCAGACGCGGTAGTTCCGGGCCCGGTGGAGCTGGTGGTACTCGAGTGGGTGCTCCTGCAGCGCGAGGTCGCCCACGGGTCAGCCGGCGTGCAACGCGTGGTGGAGCCGAGCCATGGTGCGCTCACGCCCCAGCAGCTCGATCGACTCGAAGAGCGGCGGCGACACCTTGCGACCACTGACCGCGATGCGCACCGGACCGAACGCCTTGCGGGGCTTGAGTCCGAGCTTCTCGATCAGCGCGTCACGCAGGGCCTCCTCGATGGCGGCGGTCGACCAGGTCTCCAGCTGCGACAGCGCGGCGTAGGAGGCCTGGACGACTTCCTTGCCCGCCTCGTCGATGGTGTCGACGAGCGCGAAGTCGGCGTCGTCGACGAAGAGGAACCCGAGCAGCTCGGGCGCCTCGGTCAGCTTGTTCATGCGCTCGGCCACCAACGGCATCGCCAGCTCCAGCATCCGGGCGTCCGCGTCGTTGACGGGGTCGGTGACCACGCCGGCGGCCTTGAGGAACGGGATGACCCGGTAGGTCAGGTCGTCCAGGGTCAGCATGCGCATGTGGTCGGCGTTGATGGCCGAGGCCTTCTTGGCGTCGAACCGGGCCGGGTTGGGCTGCACGTCGGCGAGGTCGAAGGCCTCCACCATCTCGGCCAGCGTGAAGACGTCGCGGTCGGCGGCGATCGACCATCCGAGCAACGCCAGGTAGTTGAGCAGGCCCTCGGGCACGTAGCCCTGGTCGCGGTAAGCCAGCAGGTGGGCCTCGGGGTCACGCTTCGAGAGTTTCTTGTTGCCCTCGCCCATGACGTAGGGCAGGTGGCCGAACTCGGGCGTGAAGTCGGCGACGCCGATCGCCTTGAGTCCCTCGAAGAGGGCGATCTGGCGCGGAGTGGAGGAGAGCAGGTCCTCACCGCGCAGGACGTGGCTGATCTTCATGGTGGCGTCGTCGACCGGAGCGGTGAGCGTGTAGAGCGGGTCACCGTTGGCGCGGGCCAGGGCGAAGTCGGGCACGAACTCGGTCTGGAAGGTGATGTCGCCGCGCACCAGGTCGGTGAAGGTGATCTCGCCGTCCGGCATCCGGAAGCGGACGACGCTGCTGCGGCCCTCGGCCTCGAAGGCGGCGCGCTGGTCGTCGGTGAGGTCGCGGCAGAAGCCGTCGTAGCCCATCACCTTCGAGCCGGACGCCTTGCGGCGCGCGGTCACCTCGTCCGTCGTGCAGAAGCAGTCGTAGGTCCAGGACGACTCACGGAGCCTGGCGAGGACGTCCGTGTAGATCTCGGTGCGCTCGGACTGGCGGTAGGGACCGTAGGGCCCACCGACCACGACGCCCTCGTCCCAGTCGAGGCCGAGCCACTGCATGACCTCGATGAGGGACTGGTAGGACTCCTCGGTGTTGCGCTCCTTGTCGGTGTCCTCGATGCGGAAGACGAAGGTGCCGCCGTGGTGGCGGGCGAAGGCCCAGTTGAAGAGGGCCGTGCGAGCCAGACCGACGTGCGGGCTGCCGGTGGGGCTGGGCGCCATGCGCACGCGGACCGGGCGAGGGGTCGGGGAGTTCATCAGCGCTGGGCCACCTTGTTCGTGAGGGTTCCGAGACCGGCGATCGAGACCTCGACCTCGTCACCGACCTGCATGCGGCCGACACCCTCGGGGGTGCCGGTGAGGATGACGTCGCCGGGCAGCAGCGTCATCACCGAGGAGATGTGGGCGACGAGCGTCGGCACGTCGAAGACCATGTCGGCGGTGGTGCCGTCCTGCACCAGGTCGCCGTTGAGGTGGGTCTGGATGCGGAGGCCGTCGGCGAAGGTCTGCGGGTCGAGGTCGGTCTCGATCCAGGGGCCCAGGGGGCAGAAGGAGTCGAAGGACTTCGCCCGGGTGAACTGCACGTCGCGGGCCTGCAGGTCGCGAGCGGTGACGTCGTTGGCGATGGTGTAGCCGTGGATCACGTCGGTGGCCTGCTCCGCGGGGACGTCGCGGCACATCCGGCCGATCACGACCGCCAGCTCGCCCTCGTAGTGCACGTCCTGCGACTGCGGGGGGTGGAAGATCCGGTCGCCGGGGCCCACCACGGAGGTGTTCGGCTTCATGAAGAGCATCGGCTCGGCGGGCAGGTCGTGGCCGAGCTCGGCCGCGTGCGCGGCGTAGTTGCGCCCCACCCCGATCACCTTGCTGCGCGGCAGCACCGGGGCCAGCAGCCGCACGTCGCCGACGGCGTACTCCTGCTCGAGCAGCTTGAGGCCGACGTAGAGCGGGTCGCCGGCCAGAGCCACGATCCGCGCCTCCTCGTCGGGCTGCCCGAACTGGTCGAGCTCGCCGGTGAGGACGCCGTACATGGGTTCTTCGCCTGTGGTGAATCTTGCGATGCGCACGCTTGAACACTATCCGCCTGCACCCACGCGGGGCCGCGCCGGTTGGGAGTGCCGGCGAGCGCTGGTTACCGTGAGCCCCGTGCACACGCTCGTCCCCGCGCAGTGGCAGGCGCGCGCCGCGGCGCACGAGGCCCGCCTCGCGCCCTTCCTCGACGCGCACCTCGCTCGGCGTACGGCCCGGGTGAAGCACCCGGTGCACGACTTCCTCTTCGTCTACTACTCCCACAAGCCGGCCGCGCTGCGGCGCTGGCACCCGGGCTTCGGCACGGCCCTGGTCGACGCGGAGGCCTACGCCGGCCTCAAGGGCTACGAGGTCACCGACGGAGTCGCGGCGGTGACACCGGCGTACGTCGCCACGCAACGCGTGCTGCTCACCACCCTGCAGCGCCTGCTGCGCGCCACCCTGGGCCGCGCGGGTCACTTCGGCTGCTTCGGGCTGCACGAGTGGGCGATGGTCTACCGCCTCGAGCAGGGCGAGACGCGGCACTCGTCGTGGCCGCTGCGCCTGGGCGGCGAGGCGACCGACCGGGTGGTCGAGTCGCACCGCATCACCTGCTCCCACTTCGACGCCTTCCGCTTCTTCACGCCCCCGGCACGCGGGCTCAACACGCTCACTCCCGGGCGCGACGACCGCGCCGACTTCGAGCAGCCCGGCTGCCTGCACGCGTCGATGGACCTCTACAAGCACGCCTTCCGGCTCAGCCCGATGATCGGCTCGGACCTGGTGGCCGACTGCTTCGAGCTGGCCCGCGAGATCCGCATCCTCGACATGCGGGCGGCGCCCTACGACCTCACCGGACTGTGGCTCGACGACGAGGAGTTCACCCCGGTGCGGGTGGAGACGGCCGAGGGCAAGGCGGAGTACGCCGCCCTCCAGCGCGAGTTCGCCGAGCGGGCCGCACCGCTGCGTCGTCGGTTGCTGGCCGAGGTCGACCGTCTGCTGGCCGTGGTGCCCGCCGACGGCGTGGCGACGCCGGCATGAGTGGTGGGCACGGCGCGGACGGTGCCGAGCCGGGTCGGCGCCAGGGCCACCACTCGGGCCACCACCCGGGCCACAGCGTCCTCCAGGTGCCGGTCCCGGCGATAGAGGCGTGGGTCCGGGCGAGGACGGAGCACTACGACACCGACTACCTCTCCCCCGACCCCGACTTCGTGCACGCCCACGTCACGGCTCTGGGCCCCTTCGTCGACGCGCTCGACGAGGCGACCGAGCGTCAGGTCGCCGCGATCGCGGCCCGGGTGGCACCCTTCGACTTCCGACTCGCTCGTCTCGGCACCTTCACCACCGGGATCGTGCACCTGGTGCCGGAGCCGGCCGAGGGATTCGACCGCCTGACCGCGCTGCTGATGGAGGCCTTTCCCCAGTTCCCGCCCTACGGCGGCGAGTTCCCGCCGGCGCCGCACCTCACCCTCGACCTCGTGCACGACGACGTCACCCAGGACTCCACGCACGCCCTCGTGGCGCACCTGCTGCCGGTGGTCTCGCGCGCGGAGTTCCTCGACCTGGCCTGGTACGAGGCGGGACGCTGCCGGTTGCTGCGACGCTGGCCGCTCGGGACGCGGCGGGCGTCGGACGTCTCAGACCGGGCGCAGTGACCGGGCCCTGATCCCGTCGACGACCAACGCCAGGGAGTCGGCGAAGGCGCTCGCGGGCGGGCCGTCCTGGGGACCGGCGTCGATGGCACCGGCGCTGCTGGCCTGGAGGTGGGTCTGCTCGGCGGTCGCGTGGCCGACCACGAGGTGGAAGACCGCGTCGGCCGCGGCCGCCCGCCACCGGGCGTCCAGACCACTGTCCTCCAGCGGTGCCGCCACATGGTCGTGGGCCTGCCGGGCCCCCAGACCGAAGGCGTGCACGGTCGCGACGAGCTCGGCCCCGTCGCGCCAGGCGAGGAGCGCGTCGCGCAGCTGCGTCGCGGCGGCGGTCAGGCGTACGTGCCACTCGCCCTCGCCCGCCCGAGCCGCCGGCAGGCTGCGCACCAGCAGGGCGTCGGCGACGGCGGCCAGCAGGGTCTGCTTGTTGGCGAAGTGGTGGTAGAGCGCACTCGGCCGCACGTCGAGCTCGGCGGCGAGACGTCGCATCGTGAGGTCGGCCAGGCCGTACGCGTCGAGCACGGCGACGGCGCGCTCGACGACATCGTGACGGTGATGACGCACAGGACCTCCTGAGATGCGGATCACAGTGCCGGGCGGCACTGAACCGATTGACGCGAATCTGCGCGCCATCCTAACCTGAACGCCGTTCACCTGATCACTGTTCAGGTCACCGCCGGCCCCTTCTTCCGCCGGGTTCATCCGCGTGGCCCGTCGGCCCCGAGAGCAAGGACTCCCCATGGACACCCGCAGCAACTCGCTGCGCGACCTCGCGCTGATCGTCATCTTCGCCGCGATCATCGCCGTCTGCGCCATCCTGCCCGCCATCAAGACCGGCGGCCTGGTCCCGATCACCCTGCAGACCTTCGGCGTCCTCCTCGCCGGCGCGGTGCTGGGCCCGAAGCGGGGCTTCCTCGCGGTGGCGCTCTACCTGCTGGTCGGTGCCGTCGGCCTGCCGGTCTTCTCCGGTGGCGGCGCAGGTCCCGGCGTCCTGGTCGGACCCACGTCGGGCTACCTCCTCGGCTTCCCGCTCGCGGCCGCTCTCTGCGGCTTCCTCGTCTCGTTGGTCCGCACCTCGCGTCCCGCCCTGCACGTCGCCCTCGTCTTCGCCGCCGGCCTGAGCAGCTCCGCGGTCTTCATCCACACCCTCGGCATGACCGGCCTCGTGCTGCGCGCCGACTACTCCTGGGCAGCCGCCTGGGCCACCGACGTCATCTTCTGGCCCGGCGACGTGATCAAGAACGTCGTGATGGCCTTCGTCGCCGTCTCGGTGCACCGCGCCTTCCCGGACCTGCGTCCCACCCGCCGCACCCCGGCCGCTGCGCCTCCGCAGGAGCGCGAGACCATCGACGCGTGAGCACCCTGCGCCTCGACCGAGTGGTCGTCACGGCCCCGACGGTCGAGGGTGAGATCACGATCCTGCGCGAGACGAGCCTGACGCTCACCGAGCAGCGCATCGCCCTGGTCGGGCCCAACGGGTCGGGCAAGTCGACCCTGGCCCGCCTGCTCAACGGACTCGTGAGTCCCGCGAGCGGGCGGGTCACGCTCGACGACCTCGACGTCGCGACCGACGGACGCGAGGTGCGGCGCCGGGTGGGCTTCATGTTCACCGATCCCTCCTCCCAGCTCATCATGCCGACGGTCGTCGAGGACGTGATGCTCTCGCTGCGACGGACGCACCGCTCCGCCCGCGAGCGCCGAGAGGCCGCGATGGGCGTGCTGGCGACGTACGGGCTCCAGGGGCTCGCCGACCGCAGCGTGCACGCACTCTCCGGTGGCCAGCGCCAGCTCCTGGCGCTGGCCGGCGTGCTCGCCTGCGAGCCGGAGGTGGTCGTGGCCGACGAGCCCACCACGTTGCTCGACCTCGCCAACGCGCGCCGGGTGGGCGACCTGCTCATGTCGCTGCCGCAGCAGGTCGTCGTCTGCACCCACGACCTCGACCTGGCCGAACGGTGCGACCGAGCGCTGTGGATCGAGGACGGGGCCGTGCGCCACGACGGACCGGCCGCCGCGACGGTGGCCGCCTACCGCGCGAGCGTGGGATGAGCACGGGCGCCGACCTGCTGCTGGGGTCGTACGTCCCGGGCCGTTCCTGGCTGCACCGGCTGCCCGCGGGCGCGAAGATGCTGGCCCTGATGCTCCTGAGCACGGCACTGGTCCTGCTGCGTGGCCCGTCGCCCGGCCTCGTCGGCGTCGCGGTGGCGACGGTGCTGCTTGGGGTGGCCGGTGTGTCGGTGGGCCGTACGTGGCGCGCCCTGCGCGGACTGCTGCTCGCCGTCGTGCTGATCTCCGCGTGGAACCTGCTGCAGGGCAACTACGCGCGGGCCGCCGAGCAGGCTGGCGACCTGGTGGCGATGGTGCTGCTGGCCACCGTGCTGACCTCCAGCACCCGCGTCGACGACCTGGTCGCCGTGATCGTCCGCTGCCTCGAGCCCTTCCGGCGCTTCGGCGCCTCTCCCGAGAAGGTGGCGCTCGCCTTCAGCCTGGTGCTGCGCACCGTGCCGATCCTGCTGACCCTGGCCCGCGAGACCCGGGAGGCCGCCCGCGCGCGCGGCCTCGAACGTTCACCCCGCGCCTGGCTCACCCCCTTCGTCATCCGCTCGGTCGCCCATGCCCGCGACACCGGCGACGCCCTGCACGCCCGCGGCCTCGGGGACTGACGTACCAACCACAATGGTCGTGAATCGCCGGGCGGGTTCTAGGTAGTCACGCAACACCTCGAGGTTCGAGGAGTTGTTGTCGATGGCGTATTCGTTCGAGGTACGTG